>NZ_JACJPI010000040.1 GCF_014695975.1 Leptolyngbya sp. FACHB-321 | reverse complement strand
GTAGAGCGCTTAGACAGGCAACCAGACTGACAGAACGGCGAGAATGGGAAGACATGGCATGGGGTGATCGATGTCGAATCCGTCAGATATTCTAATTTGATGAGACAAGAGAGTCTAACAACTTATTAGACTGAAACTTTCCGTATAACACCCCAAAACAGGTGAATAGACAGATAGTTTCCGTATAACACCCTAAATCAGATAGATAGGCAGAATCTTTCCGCGCAGTATGCTTATTTGGGTAGATAGGCAGAATCTTTCCGCACATGTTTAGGTTTGGTGCAGTGATTGAGACACGACTTAAATCGTGTTTCTCAAAAAAGTAGGGACGTTACATGTAACGTCCCTACAGAAGGAATGCTTGTTAAAGCTAGAGAGAGGCAAAGGCTTGTTCTACCGCGCTTAACGCCTGGTTGATCTCAGCCTCAGTCACAATCAGCGGTGGCACAAAACGAAGCACCTTTGGACCCGCAGGTACTAGCAGCAGCCCGTTAGCCATTGTTACTTTGACGATCTCTGGTGCGGTTAATGGAGAATCGGCTTTGATTTCAAGACCGTCAATGAGTCCCCAACCGCGCACTTCAGCGATGTAAGCGGGGAACTTCTGCGCGATCGCCCTCAGTCCCTCTCTCAATTGCTCACCGCGATCGTGTACATTTGCCAGCAGGTTTTCCCGCTCGATCGTTTGGCAAACGGCTAGTGCCACACCGCAAGCGAAAGGATTGCCGCCAAAGGTGCTGGCGTGGTCGCCGGGTTGAAAGACATTGCAGAAGGATTTGCAGAGCATGGCACCGATCGGAATGCCGCCACCCAGACCTTTTGCCGAGGTAAAGATATCTGGCTCAATGCCCAGATTTTCGTAGCCCCAAAGTTTACCAGAGCGGCCCATACCGACTTGCACTTCGTCCAGGATGAGCAGTATGCCGCGATCGTCACAGAGTTCTCGGACACGCTGGAAGTAAGCACGATCGCCGGGTCGTACGCCACCTTCACCTTGCAAGGCTTCGAGCAGAATGGCAGCCACTCGCGGTTCACCGCTGTCCAGTTCATCCAGTGCTGTTTCTAGAGCCGCAATATCGTTATAGGTGACGTAATGAAAACCGGGCACCAGCGGGCTAAAGCCTTTCTGATATTTTGGTTGTCCGGTCGCGGTTATAGTTGCCAGTGTGCGTCCGTGGAAGCTTGCCTGTGCCGTGATGATGACCGGATCAGCAATGTGTCGAACTTCGTGAGCGTATTTCCGCGCCAGCTTAATCGCACCTTCGTTCGCTTCGGCTCCAGAGTTGCAGAAGAACGCACGATCGGCACAGGAATGCTCAACCAACCACTTTGCCAATGCGCCTTGCTGGGGCACGTAATACAGGTTAGAAACGTGGTGCAGCGTTTGAATTTGCTCTGTCACCGCTTGCACCATCGCTGGATGTGCATGACCAAGTGTGCAGGTAGCAATGCCAGCGACAAAATCCAGATACTCGCGTCCGTCCGTATCCCACACGCGACAGCCTGTGCCTCGCTCAAGCGCGACCGCATAGCGTGCATAGGTCGTCATCACATACTCGTCAAAGTCCGCTGCGTCGAAGGGACTGTTGGCATGAAGCGGTGGTGCGATCGTGGGTAGGGTTTGGACTAGCGCTTCTGGGCTCACCGAAATAGCTCCTCAAACTGACACGACAAAGAGAGAGTACATTCTAGACTTTGGACTGTTGGAGGTTAAACTCTAGACTGCGCACAGGTTTTCATAACACAACATTTCGTTTAGTCTAACCTCAGGTATTTAGCGCTCAAGTTTCATGCACTGAACCTGACTATAGCTTATCCATTTGCCGGTCCCATAGGCTGGCTCACAGGTTACGTTCTCATGACATTCTTCCTTGCAGCTATCAGCGGCGAACAATCAAACGCCTCTCAGTTGGTCACGGTGCTGATTATTCTGCTTTTAGTGGCAACTGCTGTAGCGCTGGTTTCGCGTCGGCTTCGCATTCCTTACGTGACAGGGCTAGTTGTCGCCGGTCTGTTAATGGCAGAGTTACTGCCGCGCCGAATTGGACTCGATTCAGCGCTAATTCTTAATCTTTTCTTACCCATTCTGCTCTTTGAAGCCGCAATCAATACGGACATCAGCCGCCTCCGCAGCACACTAAAACCAGTCGCTTTGCTGTCGGGTCCAGGGGTCATCATTGCCTCTGGTGTAACTTCAGTGATTCTCAAGTTTGGCTTGGGCTTGCCCTGGGTGTCGGCGCTACTGGTAGGCGTAATTTTGGCAATTACCGACACCGTTTCTGTCATTGCTGTTTTTAAGGAGGTGACAGTACCATCGCGACTGATCACCATTGTGGAAGGTGAAAGCCTGTTTAACGATGGGATTGCGCTGGTGCTGTTTAGCCTGATTTTGAAGGTAAATACAACGGGATCACTCACCGTTGCAGACAGCATTCGAGAACTGCTGGTGGTGATTCTAGGTGGTGGTTTGGTCGGTCTGGCGCTGGGCTATCTGGGGGTAGGGCTTTACACCCGATCGGACGATTCACTTAGCAATATCTTGTTAACTGTAGCGATTGCCCTGGGCTCGTTTCAACTCAGCCAGTTCTTTGGAATGTCAGGCGTAGTGGCAGTGGTAGTGGCAGGTCTGGTAGTGGGCAATCTGGAGCGATCGCAGACGGTTTCTGCCTCCAGCCGTATTACTGTTCTGAGCTTCTGGGAATATGCAGGCTTTGGGGTTAATACCTTCATCTTTCTGTTGATTGGCATTGAGATCAATCTAGAAACCCTGCTGAGAACGTTGCCTGCGGTGCTGTTGGCAGTATTTGCGTATCAAGCTGGACGCTTTCTGTCGGTGTATCCACTGCTGGCGATCGTCAAACAGGTCGATCGCAACCTACCGTTGCGCTGGCAGCACGTACTTTTTTTTGGCAATATCAAAGGCTCTTTGTCAATGGCACTGGCACTTAGCCTGCCGCCCACGTTACCGAACCGGGAAGCGTTAATTGCCTTAGTCTTTGGTTCGGTTTTGCTGTCGTTGGTTGGGCAAGGCGTGAGCCTCCCCTGGCTAGTGCGCCGCCTTAACCTTGACCACACCTCCGAATCGCAGCAGTGGATCGAGGCGCTTCAGTCTCAGCTCATTACTGCCAAAGCCGCGCAAGATGAACTGGAGACGCTACTGAAAACGGGTGTATTGCCCAAATCTGTTTACGAAGAAATGCGTGCCAGCTACCAGGTACGGCTCGTTGCTGCCGAACGGTCTTTGCGCGATTTTTACAACCGCCGACCGGATAAGCTGACTGCTGCCAGCGGTAGAATGACTCGCCTGGATGCTATTCGCCGTCGTCTGCTATTGGCAGAGAAAGATGCCCTTAACGATTCACTCCGTAAGCGAATTTTGTCAGACGATGTCGTCCGATCGCGCATCCAAACGCTCGATCAACAACTGCTGGATCTGGATGATGATTAGCAATCAGCTATCAGCTTTTAACCATCAGCCGGAGCTTTGGGAAGAAACTACGGCTTTAAAGGTCTTCATGCTGACTGCTGACTGCTGGCTGCTGACTGCTGACCGCTGACTGCTAACCACTCACTTCAGCAGCAAGTAATAGAGTTGCCCCGTCGCGTTGATGAGTCCAGCCCGATCGCCTGCTAGTTTACCCGTGCCCATAAACAGATCGACTCGTCCCGCACCTTTGATCGCGCCGCCTGTATCTTGATCCAGCACATAGCGCCTGACTACACGATTTTCTAATTGCCCTGCTGCATTGACGTAGGGGATCTGGGTCTGGATGAGGGCGATCGCGCCGGGTGGAAACTTGGTTTTGTCCGTGGCGATCGACCGTTCTGCCGTCACAGGTACGCCAATACTGCCTGTGGCAGCAGCACCGCCTGTTGGTCGAAAAAAGACAAAGCGGTTGTTACGGGGCAGATACACATCGCGCTCAGCAGGATTGTCTGTCAGGTATTGCAACAGCCGGGGCAACGTCAGATCTTCGAGCTTGAATTTGCCTGCTTTCACCAGTTCGCGCCCGATTCCAGTATAGGGATAGTCGGTTGTGCCAGCGTGCCCCACCGTCATGACGCTGCCATCAGTCAGTTGCAGTCGCGCCGAGCCTTGCACCTGAATCAAAAAGGCTTCTAGGCGATCGCGCAACCACACAAGTTCCAGCCCCTTCAGTCGGCTGTGGCGCTGCAAACCATCGGCTCCCTCTAGCTGGAGGCGAGTCGGATGCGGCTTTGACCAGCTTGCTAGATTTGGCGGCACCCGAAACAATGGGTAGCGAAACTCTGCAGTCGGCAGGCGACTAGCGGTATAGACAGGCTCAAAATAGCCTGTAAAAGCTACAGTGCCCTGACCATCATTGCCCGCCGCTTGATAAACCACAAATTCTCGTTCGATTGCCGCCTGTAACGCTGCTGCCGATGGTTGAGTCAGCAACAACTGCCGAAAGCGTTTGAGGCTTTGATAGACCCGCTCGCGGGAAATACCAGAGACACGAGACTGGCGATAGCCTGCGATCGCCCGTTCTGTTTGCAGATAGCGCAAGCTGTGGTCAAGTGCCGTTAGCAGCGTTCGACGATCTTCCCGTGTGCTGAAGTCACCCAGAAGTTGTGATTTCTTTGGAAATGGCGCACTCGGTAGTAGCGGTTTCGCGGTGTTAGTCGGCTTAGGCAGGACAGGCGACGGGCGATCGGGCGGCGCTTTTGACGGCGCTGGTACTGGTTGCGATCGGGCTAACGGCAGTCCGCCCAGCAGCAAACATCCTGCATAGGCGATCGTCCACTGACTAGCCGTTAGCATTGCCCTCGTCATGCCGTTGCTCAAAACCGCTCGACGCTAGAGCTAAAGACTGGCTCCACTCGCACGCCCAAGACACGTGAAGGACGCAGCACCATGTACTCTCCCTGCACATTCTTAATCGGCACTGTGATGAAGTCGTTGGAACTCGCTTTGGGCACTAGTTCGCCGCTGTACCATTTCTGAAATTCTTGAATCGTGGCAAACCGCACTTCTTCGCGATGCCCACCATCAATTAAGAGGTGAACCGCATACTCAGTAGGCGTGCGGGCATATTTACTCCGTCGATCGCCCGGAGCAGCTCCCTGGTTAGGCACACCTGTAGCACCTGCTACAGCATCGCCTGGTCGTGGTTGATTGATGTTACCTGTCATAGTCCGTTCCCTTAAATGCGTGAGAACCTTCCCAATTATCGGTGTAGTTGGGTTGATTGCATGAGTTGATTACATTAAACATTGCCCAGAATCAGCAATCAGCTATCAGCGGTCAGCTATTAGTGTTCAAAGGTCAGCATCTTAGAAGTAGGGACTAGGGATAAAGAAGTGGAAGATTGAAGGAGTAGAAGAGTGAAGAAGAGAAAGGGGGAGCCAGCAGCTTTTGCCTTTTGCCTTTTGCCTTCTGCCCTCTGCCGCATCACGGCAACAAATTAAACCGCTGAAGCTGTGTCTGCACTAGAGTAGGCAAGCTTTTATGGAGTTGGGCTTTGTCTTTGAAGACAAGGCGATGTTGACTGGGGAGATCGAACGGGAACTGTCCAGGCAGGTCGGAGCGCTCCATCTGAGTGAGGATAATTTGCTCGGCGCGTTTACATTGCAAGGCATAGCCCACTTCTACACAGACTTTAGGACTAGGGATGAGCTGGGGCGGCGTGCTGTCAATAGAGGCGATCGACGTACCATCGGCAATAAACAGCAAGCTTTGGCGAATTGATCGCATGAGCTTGCTGCTTAAGCGCGTGGGTCCATCCGTCAGGCGATGAGACTCGACCAGGGTTAAGGGCAGGCGCGAGCGTGGGTTGATCTTTTCTAAAAGGGACTGCAACGCTTCGCGCAGCAAATCGCTGGACTCGGCATATTCGGTTTGGTAGCAGAGAAAAATTGTTGGCTCCAGATGCGTCAGGGCATCTTGCTTAGAGAAGTAGATCTCATGGCTTTGGAGGTCAATATTGGCAATCGCATAGCCACCGCTGCCCTCAATGTAAAACTCGACGGCTTCGCCTTCTAGATAACGCTGAAACCAAACAGCTTGCTTAACATCCGCACTGTCTTCTAAGAAGTCAGCCCGTAATCCCGACTTTAGCAAGCTATTTTTGCTTAGACGCAGATCATGGGGACGCTTTTCTAATTCTTTGATCGGCTCATATTCCTGGAGATACCAGGCTTTCAGGGCAATAATAGCCATTCTGCGCTTTGCCTCATGGGGTTTAAAGCAGCGTCACTAAAGCCGCTACGTTCTGACTGACCGCCCTTTGTTGGCACATTGTAGCCAGAGATGAACGGCTTGCATACCCTTTTTGAGCTAGCTGCACCCTTATACGTGCTGGCGGAACAATCAATCTAGAGACAGACCTCTGTTTTGTAAATTGTTGTTACGCTGACTCGATAAAACTTTGACGTTATGAAGTGGTTTAAGCACTGCGTTGATACTGCTTTAGTACAGTTGAATCCTTAACGCTCAACGGAGCTAGTAATGAATTTATTTGGTTGTAAGCGGCACTTTGTGCGATCGATGCCGTTACCGATCGCGATCTGGATCGCTTTCTACTTAGCTGCTTGCCAGCCGCAAGTAAGCGATCGTGCTAATCAACCACAGCCAGATGCTGTGTCTGCGGCTCAACCGCTCGCAGTCGGAGACTCCACAGGCGAGCTGACCTACGAAGGACAACAGCGAACGTATCGCCTCTATACACCAAAAGCGTACCGACCTGATCGCCCTCCGCCGCTCGTGTTGGCGTTCCACGGCTATGGGTCACAGGGCAAAGATTTGGCGAACGGTTCTGGCTTGAACGAAGTGGCAGAACAGAAGGGTTTTGTCGTGGTTTACCCCGATGGCATCAAGCGCCGCTGGAACCCACTCAACAAGATGCTGACCGGCGTTGATGATGTTGGCTTTGTTCCTGCTTTGATCACACATATCAAGCGCAATCGTGCGATCGACTCGCGCCGAGTTTATGCCACTGGTGTGTCGAATGGTGGCTTTCTGGTACAGCGTCTTGCCTGCGAAACGTCGTCTCCGATCGCTGCTTTTGCGTCGGTAGTTGCTACCCTTCCTAGCCAGCTAAAAGACTCTTGCAACCCCCAAACGCCTGTGCCCATGCTGATGATTAATGGTACTGATGATCAGAAGGTGCCCTGGCAAGGCGGTAACCTGGGGTATGGCTCGATTCTGTCTGTACCAGGCACGATCGACTTCTGGCAGCGTTACAACAACTGCCCATCCTCAGCACCGGTTAAGCGCTTAGTCGGGGATCGGGTCGAGATTGCCCGCTATCCCAACTGTCAGGGTGGCTCAGAAGTCGCGCTAGTGACGCTAAAAGGGGTTGGGCACGTTTGGCCCAGAGGTGGTTCTGGGCCAGCAGCTTTGCTCAATGGCAGTGAAGAAATTTGGAACTTTTTCCAGAGGCATCAGTTGAAGCAAGGCTAGAGGGAGCGCCTTCGGTGGTCAGTCAACCATTACGAGCCACCATTGCCAACGCACCTCTTCAGCTTTCAGCCTTTAGCCTTCAGCTTTTAGCTTTCAGACCACTCCCTATGCCCCTACTTCTTTACTCCGTCACTGCTTCACTCCCTCCCCCCTCTCGTAAAAACTCCGATCGTGCTTGTTGCGTCTGTTCTAGCAATACTGTTAGCGATCGCCAGTCAGCATGCTCAACATGGGTAATGACCTTGTTAAGCTGATCCCGGTAGGCATGAAGCGATCGTGTCAGGGCAGCTTGATTATATTGCGCCATCATGGCACCAAGTTCGGGGTTGCCGCCGCCCACACGGCTAGTATCCCGAAAGCCAGAACTGGCAAGCTTTTGTGCTAATGCCAAAACGGCTGGATCGGTTTCTTCACGGCAAGCGGCAATGAGGCTAGCGCTAATCATGACAGGCAGGTGAGAAATCCAGGCAACGGCGCGATCGTGATCCTCTGGAGTGCAATGATACAGTCGTGTTTGCAACGGACGCACCAAGTCTTCAATACGCTGTACTGCTGCTATTGGGGTTGCTTCAGTAGGAGTTAGCACATAGGCTGCGTTGACAAACAAATCTGGTTGCGCTGCTTCAATACCGCTATCGGCAGTACCCGCCATTGGGTGTCCTCCTACAAAGTTAGACCAGAGCGGCGTGATCGTCTTCACGACCCAGCCCTTCACCGACCCAACATCCGTCAGCACCGTCTCAGGTACCAGATGAGGCTTGAGCGCGACAACCGTTGCCTGCATTGCTGCCACCGGCGTGCACAGAAAGACAACATCAACCGTTGCCATCAGCGCAAGGCTAAGGCTGGCATCATCTACGGCTCCACGGGCGATCGCGCGCTGACACGTTTGCGCCTGACGACTCACACCCAAAACCGTATGACCGTGCGATCGCAACGCTAAACCCAACGAACCACCAATCAATCCCAACCCAACGATGCCAATCTTCATACTGCTATGCCAATCTGACTTGAAATGCGGGCATTCTAGCGTTGGTTGCCCCTCACGCTTGAATCATTTATAGATACACTTAGAGACTTCTATACGTGCATGGGATAGCTTCGGAGCAACGTGCGATCGTCACAACGGTAACTCTTCAATGCAAGCTGAGGATGTCCTAAAAAAATATGCAGCAGGTGAACGCACCTTCGCTGGCGTCAACTTAAACGAAGCCAACCTGAGCGGTGCTGACCTCAGTGGGGCTGATTTGAGTGGTGCGAACTTGAGCGTGGCAAATCTGAGCGGAGCCAACTTAAGCGGCACCAACTTAAGCAAAGCGAAACTGAACGTGGCAAAACTTAGTGGCGCAAACCTAACCAACGCGAACTTGCACGAAGCCATTCTGAATGTTGCCAATCTCACACTTGCTGACTTAACGGGCGCTACCTTGAGCCAAGCATCCCTTGTACGAGCGGAACTGACTAGAGCAGACTTAAGTAGTGCGAACCTGAGCAACGCCAATTTAAGTGGAGCCGACCTCAAAGATGCCAAACTCAGAAATGCCGACTTGAGCAGCGCCAACCTTAGCCGCGCTGACCTTAAATGGACTGTTTTTACGGGCGCAAATCTTGCTGAAGCGAACCTCCACGGTAGTGACCTCAGCAGCGCCGATTGTAGTGGTGCCGACCTCAGCAGCACCGAATTACGACAGTCGAACCTTAGTCGTACCAATCTGCGAGGGGTTAACTTGAGTGGTGCGAACCTGCGTTGGGCTGACCTGAGCGGTGCTGACCTCAGTGGGGCTGATCTCAGTGGGGCCAAACTGAGCGGCGCAAACTTGACGGGCGCAAACTTGAGCAACACGAACCTAATTGGCACTACGTTAGTACATGTCGATCTCACACGGGCAAACCTCATTGGCGCAGACTGGGTAGGGGCTGATCTCAGTGGTGCCACCCTCACAGGGGCAAAGCTCTACGATGTACCGCGCTTTGGTGTAAAAACTGATGGCATGATCTGTGAGTGGGTTGACCTCAGCCCGATCGGGGATCAGAGCAGTATTTACCGCTTTTCTGGTGAGGAAACCACATTTTTTCATGCTGCGCCGCCCACGGTGCGCCTGATTATTGATGAGGTTTTTAACCAGGATGCCCATTATGCGCTGGCGGTCACGTATCGGCAGGTGGCACAGCACTACAACCTGATAGCTAACCCGCCTCATATTCAGGTTGGTCGTCGCCGTACAACGCTAACGTTTGAGCTACACCGCGATGATCAGCTTTTTTTGATGTGCTGCTTTGCCCTGTTGCCTTTTAAGGATGCACTAGAAGTCCAAAGCCGGACGATCGCCCTTCTGAAACTGCTGCTGTCGGTGGAAATAGAGGAGCGATTTGCTGTGCTGGACTGGTTCCAACCATTCAAAACAACGCTGACGCAAACGCTGACGCAGGTCAGTGATTTTAAGCTCTCAGAGGGTTCCCTGAAAGCACTTGGTAAGATTCCCTTCTTTCAGGCTCCAACAAAAACAACGCTGGTTAATTCCACCAATCAAAGCTTGCCTTTGTATAGCCATCCACTCTTTGGCAAACGGATGATAGCAATTGATCCCGCTGTAGGGACGATCGCCCCTCGCTCCACGGCTGCACCCATTCTTCCCTCGTTGACTGGGTTAGTCAATTTTATTCAGGGCTTTCATGGGCGGTGAGGGGAGAGGAGGCTGAAGGCTGAAAGCTGAAGGCTAAATTAACCCAAAACTCTCCACAGTTGAAAGGCGCTCGCGAAGACGGTAAGCCAAAGTAAGACACTCCAGCGGGTAAGTTGGAGGGCGCGATCGAGGGTGTCTGCGGTAATGGGCTGCACGGCATTACCTAGTAGCGGCTTGAGTTTAGCAACGCCCTGATACCAGTTGATTCCACCCACCTGAACGTCTAAAGCGGCGGCATAGGCACATTCACTCCAGCCAGAATTGGGGCTGGGGTCTTGGGGTGCATCGCGCTGACAAAGCCGCCAGACGTGGAGCGGTCTTCGGGAGAGCAGAGCGATCGTCAGCACCGTCAGCCGACAGGGAACCCAGGTCAAGGCATCCTCTGTTTTGGCGCTGAACCAGCCTAAGTCGGTGTAAGGCGCATCACGATAACCAACCATTGAATCCAGCGTACTAGAGGCTTTGTATGCCAGCGCTAGCGGTACACTACCGATACCCGGCAGCATGGCTCCTACTAGAGCGTAGAACAACGGCGCAAGCACTCCATCTGTTGCGTTCTCTGTCACGGTCTCAAACATGGCTCGTAAGATGTCTGAAATAGTCAAGCGATCGGTGTCACGACCCACGTACTGGCTCAGGCGCAAACGGGCATTGACTAGATCCCCTGCTGCCAACGGTTCTAACACGTCGCTTACTGCGTCTCTTAGGCTTCTGGCGGCAAAGCAGCTTGCTAGTAGGATAGTTGCAACAACGGTGCCCAATAGCGGCTCAAGGTGATTGGCAATCGCTACCACTAACCAACCCCCCAACCCACTGCCCACGATGCAACTGCTACCCAAAACGACTCCAGCGCAACGCAACGCAGCTGGGGTGTGCAAAGCAGAAAACGCTAATCGGGTAAAGTGAGCAATCATCCAGCCGATCCCCTGTACTGGATGCCACCAGCCTTTAGGATCGCCAATCAGATAATCCAGCGCTGCTGCAAAAAACAAAATCGCGAGCGAGGAAGCATGTGTAGAGGCGTAAAACGTGCTAATGGACAGACGAGCGTGCTCCCGCTAAACATGAGGATAATATTACAATCTATTACGTCCCCCCAGGGACAGGGAGCTCTATGCCGCAAAATTAACTACGAGTGGTAATTGAGTCTGACATCGGTGCGTGACTCACGTGTTCAGGTTCTCTAAGCGTTCAGGTATGCTTAATGCTTGTCTGGATGCAGATGTTTCTGAGTGCTGCAAGCGTATCGATCGAAACCATTGTGGTCATCCGCGACAGTAGTCCCGGCGAGGCTGCCCTGGTTTCAGGATAGATTCAGCCTGAGTGGAAGTTTTTCCCTCTAACCACAGTCAGTAACACCAACGGTTACATTCTTCTGGAGGAATCCATCAATGAGTATTGTCACGAAATCGATCGTGAATGCAGATGCTGAAGCTCGCTACCTCGGTCCTGGCGAACTCGATCGCATCAAGAACTTCGTCACCACCGGCGAACGGAGATTGCGGATTGCCCAAACGTTGACCGAATCCCGCGAGCGCATCATCAAGCAAGCTGGCGATCAAATGTTCCAAAAGCGTCCTGACATTGTTTCGCCCGGCGGCAACGCTTACGGTGAAGAAATGACCGCTACTTGCCTGCGTGACCTCGACTACTACCTGCGTCTGGTGACCTACGGTGTGGTTGCTGGTGATGTAACTCCGATTGAAGAAATCGGTATTGTCGGCGTACGTGAGATGTACAACTCTCTAGGCACCCCCATCCCTGCTGTTGCAGAAGGCATTCGTGCAATGAAGAGTGTTGCATCTGGGCTACTGTCTGGTGAAGATGCGGCTGAAGCTGGTGCTTATTTCGATTACGTCATTGGCGCTATGCAGTAAGGATTTCTGCATACTGCTAAGTATTTGAAGATTACGAAATTCTAAGGACTCAAAATCATGGCACAAGACGCAATCACTTCTGTAATCAATTCCGCTGACGTTCAAGGCAAATACCTGGACAGCAGCGCACTAGAAAAGTTGAAGGCATACTTCAACACTGGTGAACTTCGGGTTCGGGCAGCAGGCACCGTTAGCGCAAATGCGGCTGCGATCGTCAAAGAAGCAGTGGCAAAGTCCTTGCTGTACTCTGACATCACTCGTCCCGGTGGCAACATGTACACCACCCGTCGCTATGCTGCGTGCATCCGCGACCTCGACTACTACCTTCGCTACGCAACCTACGCCATGCTGGCTGGCGATCCTTCCATCCTGGATGAGCGCGTGCTCAACGGTTTGAAAGAAACCTACAACTCCTTGGGCGTTCCCATTGCTGCGACCATTCAAGCAATCCAAGCTATCAAAGAAGTTGCGGCTGGTTTGGTTGGTTCTGACGCTGGTAAAGAGTTGGGTGTTTACCTCGACTACATCTCCTCTGGCTTGAGCTAGTCCTGAAAAGCGATGCATAGCAAGTGGTGAGTCATAGGTTGCTTTAACTTAAAACTCAAAACTTAGCCTTCAACGCTTTTAGAAGGTTTGGAAGTCTAGGGTGAGTGCTAGCTTGTCAAAGGCTAATTGCTGTAAGCGCTTGGTTTTAACGATCTAACATTGACTTTCGACTTCCAAACTTCTCCTCCAACCGCCTCTAAAGCTGGTTGAAAACCGTTCATTAGACCATCAGATGAAACTGCTAGTTGAAAGAAAGCAACTGTTTCCTGGTAATGACGGCTACTTTTGTTCAGATGCAAAATTTCTTCCCTTACGCCCTTACTGTTACGCCCTTACTTAGGAGAAATCATTCCTATGCGCTTCTTTAAAATTACTGCTTGTGTTCCTAGTCAGACTCGCATTCGCACGCAGCGAGAACTGCAAAACACTTACTTTACAAAGTTAGTGCCCTACGATAACTGGTTTCGTGAGCAGCAACGCATTCAAAAACAGGGCGGCAAAATTATTAAGGTTGAACTAGCAACAGGTAAGCCTGGAGCGAACACAGGGCTTGCGTAACCCGTAACTAATGCAGAATGAAAAGGTGTGAATTCGTTCGGCAGACGCGGCTGAGGCAGCAAGTAACATCTGTTTCAGCATGACGATAAAGAGCCGAACAATCTCGATCCCCAACTGCAATTGATCGCCGTTTTCTTTAGTCAGCCATCAGACATTAGCTGCATTAAACGTAGAAGCAGCGATCGAGAAAACCCATTAATGCCACTAACAACTTCCTTGCCCCATTGCTAGATCTAGCGGTGGGGCAATTGCTTTAGTGCAGACAGGAGACGTCAGCCGATAGCGCTCAGACTTTGTAAACAGAAGGGTTGCCGTCGCCCCAATAGCCTCAGTTTACTTACGTCTGCTACTAACTCTGATCGAAGAGCACATTCAGCCAAGAACGGCTCTAGTCCCACAGGTAGATGGTTTCTACCAGGCACTTGTGTCACTTTGGATTCAAGTGTTTCTCAGCAACGGTTATGGACGACTTCAAGCTATCACTCGTCATCTTTTTGATTAAGGGTGGCTTTACGCTAGGGCAAGACTTTTCAATGGACGCTAATGGCGATCTAATTATTGGCACCTTGGAAACTTTTTCTGCCTTATCAGAGTTTATGGATTCCCTTCACTAGAGCAGAGTTATGCAGACCGCAGTGTTTGGGTCTGCCAATGGCGCTGCTGAAGCTGATGCATATGGTTAAACAGTTGCCAGCAGTATTGCTCTGGTAAGCCACATGTAACGGCACCCCGCAGTACGACGTTAAAGTACCAGTCGTTGGGTGCCATTTCTTCGTCAAGTTTATCAACCACTACATACGTCCGTACATTGGCATACGGTTGGTTCTGGAAGTGTATTTCAACTGTTTCGTGCCGATAGCCGCCGCTAGGAACCTCTTCACGTTCATCCAGGCGATCGCTCAAGCGCCAAGGCAATTGGTACAAAACCCCTTCTACCGATGCGGTTGGGTCCTTCACTACATCTAGTACGCCACAGTTGCGATGAAGCGATCGACGGTAAAAGCCAAGCCTATAACCCTTCAGTGTGGCGGGTCCCAGCACAAACGGATGCGTCAGTTCACCTAGCGTGCGCTTTAAATCAACAGGGCACATGCAAGAACCATAGGCAAAGTAGTAAAACGTTGGCTCAATAGGGTGAACCTGCGTTTGCTGAACGGTCTCTTGGGCAATCAACGGAGCCTGTGCTTTGCTGCGATCGAAGGATTTGACCATTACGTTTAGGGGGAGTGGGACGAAAAAGCTTCGAGCGATCTTACAACCTAGAGTACCCTATTCCGATAAGAAAACTGTAGATTCATCTGACCGGAGGAGGCAAACCTCAATAGAAGCAGTGATTGAGACAAAAATGCTGCTTTTGCTGAAGTTTAATTCAACTTGTTGTAGAACGCCTGATCATGGCAAGCAATTTATCGACTCTTCAGCAAGTGCGCTATCCTTACGTAGCTCTTAGCGCAAGCTTCATGGTTATTTGAGTAGATTTCACTAGAGGTGTTAGCACTGTTAGTCTCTAGAGGGTCTTGATTTTGGAGTGTTTTCGCTGTTGCCAAAGACATCTCAGGGTGACTATTAGCGTTCCAGACGCAGGATTCGCCCCTGGTGGTCAGTGCGATAGATCCAGCGTTGGTTGGCATTCGCGAAAACCACTCGCCATCCTTTAACCAGTGCTTGAGTGCAGATTTCCTCTGGTGCTGCCATGTCCAAGCAACCGTCATTCCAGGTCTTTGGTTTGGCTTCAATAAGCTTTAGCTTTGCCAGCGGCAATTGGGTGCGTTGGCTCAAGTCTTGACGCAGACGAGCCACTACGATCGCAGGCATTTCGCTTGTAACACTTGCGATCGACTGACCTGCAAAATTCTGTCTACCCAGTGTTGTGCCAACTGTAACGAACGTGATCGGTTGAGCCAGCGCACGGAATGGCAGTAGCAGTCCCAGCAACAGCAGCAGCTCCAAGAACACGATCGACAGACCAACTCGCTTCAATCGCTGTAGGACGGATAGAAACCGCGATCGTAACGGAGCGGAGAAGGGCTGCAACAGTAGGTGCCTCATACAAATGAAGCGCTTATTCCCTAACGCCAAACCGTTTGACGGTAAGCAACAGAACTTGAAGATCGTCTTAAAGGCTTCGTCCTACGACTGGGATCTGCTGCCATAGCTTATTAAAGGTAGCGGGGTGCAAGACTCGCCACGCGGCTAAGACAGCAACCGCCACAAGCGCCACCGTCAGCAGATTGTAAAAGATTTGTCCAGGACGAAACGATCGCCGAGCCACTGGTTGCCGAGCCACTGGTTGTCGAATCACTGGTTGAGAGTAGCTCTGTACAGGCTGACTCGGCTTTTGTCGTGTTACAACCGCCGCCGATGATGCTCTACTGGCGGTCGCTGGTACGACTGCTCCAACCGTTAAACGCATTAGATGGAGTTGGTTTGCCACAACGGGCGGCTTACGTGCCGAGCGGCTCCATTGCACCAGCACAGTTAGCGGTAGTCCACACAGGTTATGCGTGTTCAACATCCGCAAGCGTTGAATCAACCCCTGATCATTGGCGGCTACAACCACTAAACCTTCTGGACGGTTACGCGCCAGCCCATATGCCGCTTGAGCTGTTGTTAACGACAGCCGACTCTTCTTACTTAACGTGTGACCTTCAGCAGGCTTGAGGGCGGAATGTTGGGCGATCGACGTCGTAGCTTTCCAACCACTCTGGGGGAAAAAGCGGATAAATTCCTTTGCGGTGCGCGACTGAGCAGGCTCGATCGCGTGGTCACATAGCATTTGAATTTCTTCTAGCACCGCTTTAGGAATAAAGCATTCTCCAAGGCGCGAAAATTCTTGCCAGTGTTTTACACCACTCGCCATGAGCGCACTGATGTCAAGCAAAATTAGAAAGGGAGGGAGGGCAGCCATAGCAGCATTATAAAAAAGAGGGTGAGAATCAGGCTTAAATTGAGAGGATTTGCAAGGATAAATGATCTAAATATGAAGCTGCGTAACATTCGTTGCTGAAAGATTGAGAAATGATCCAGGAGTAAGCAGAAAGCCTTACCGTATAGGTTTACATTCCGTCCTAGAGGTAGGCTATGAGCAACATTTCAAGATATCGTTTAGTATGCACCCTATCATTCGGCGACATTTACGGTCAGATCATTGTCTGGTTGATCGTTATCTTTTTGAGCTTGGCATCAGCACTAGCATTGATGGGAGCCAGTAAGCCAATTTATGCAATTTCTGTCGTTGGCTTAATTCTAGTACTAACTCTACCGTTCTTGCTCTTTGCCTTCGTGACGACCTTACTGAATCACATTGAACTGAACGCCGTTGACCCAGCAGCCAGTCGGAGCAAGACCCCGACCTCAACGAACCCTAATCAGCGTCCAGTCCAAGCAGCAGGATGAGCAACTTGGGGAGTGGGCAGTAGGAGTAGGGAGAACGTTTTGAGTTTGCTCTGGCGCTTCAATTGAGCCTCAAAGTTTGCGTTGTTCCCTCGATAGTCCTTACTCCTCCCGCCCTCCTCTGGCCTTCACTCCGCATTCATTGCCCCCACGTTTCAAAAAAGTTCCTTGTCTTTTGGCAGGGAACTTTCTATTTTGGCAGGATAGATAAAGCTATTTTTTCTGGCGATCGCACTATGTTTGAGCACGACGTAATCATTGTGGGTGGTGGCTTGGCGGGAGCGCGAGCAGCCCTGGAAATTATTCGCACTGATCCAACGTTGAATGTGGCAATGGTGGCAAAGACGCACCCCATTCGCTCGCACTCCGTCGCGGCTCAGGGTGGTATGGCTGCCTCACTCAAGAATGTAGACACTGCCGACAGTTGGGAAGCACACGCCTTCGATACGGTTAAAGGTGCTGACTACCTGGCTGATCAGGATGCAGTTGAGCTACTGACTCGTGAAGCCCCCGATGTGGTGATCGATCTCGAACACATGGGTGTGCTTTTCTCCCGCTTGCAAGATGGACGGATTGCACAGCGAGCGTTTGGCGGACACACCCACAACCGCACCTGCTACGCTGCCGACAAAACGGGACACGCCATTTTGCATGAGTTGGTCTGCAATCTGCTGAGTCGCGGTGTCACCATTTACGACGAATGGTATGTGCTGCGGCTGATTTTAGAGGACGGACAGGCGAAGGGTGTGGTGATGTACCACATTGAGGATGGTCAGGTGGCGATCGTCCGCGCCAAGGCAGTTATGTTCGCTACAGGCGGCTACGGGCGGGTCTACAACACCACGTCTAATGACTATGCCTCAACAGGTGACGGGCTTTCCATGACGGCACTGGTAGGCTTGCCCCTAGAGGATATGGAGTTTGTGCAGTTCCATCCCACTGGGCTGTATCCCGTTGGTGTACTGATTTCTGAAGCCGTGCGGGGAGAAGGTGCCTACCTGATTAACAGCGATGGGCGACGGTTTATGGAAGACTATGCGCCTAGCCGAATGGAGCTTGCCCCCCGTGACATCACCTCCAGAGCCATCACCCGCGAAATTCGTGCTGGGCGGGGTGTGCATCCTGATGGCAGAGCAGGAGGACCATGTGTTTATCTGGATCTGCGCCACATGGGTCGGGAAAAAATCATGAGCCGCGTGCCCTTTTGCTGGGAAGAAGCGCATCGTTTGGTCAATGTGGATGCTGTGACGCAGCCAATGCCAATTCGCCCCACCGTGCACTATTCAATGGGCGGGATTCCAGTCAACACAGATGGGCAAGTCAGACGTAGCGCCGATGAGCTAGTAGAGGGCTTCTTTGCAGCAGGTGAAGCGGCGTGTGTGTCGGTGCATGGAGCCAATCGCCTGGGTAGTAACTCTTTGCTAGAGTGCGTCGTGTATGGACGGCGGACGGGTGCCGCGATCGCCCATTACATTCAAGACCGCAAACTGCCTGATGTAGACGAAGCGCGTTATCTCAACGAAGCACAGAAACAGATTCAGACACTACTAGACCAACCGGGACAGTATCGCATTGCCGAATTACGTCAGGCGTATCAAGACTGCATGACCGAGCATTGCGGCGTGTTTCGTACCGATGCCGTGATGCGCGAGGGTTTGACACAGCTTAAAGCCCTTCAGCAGCGCTACAGCCAGGTGCGTCTGGACGATAAGGGTAAGCTATGGAACACAGAAATTACGGAAGCACTGGAGCTACGTAACTTGATGCTGGTAGGCGAGATGATTCTCACTGCTGCGTTAAACCGTCAGGAAAGCAGAGGCTCTCATTCTCGCGAAGATTACCCCGATCGCGATGATGCAAACTTCCTGAAGCACACGCTGACATATTACTCTCCGGCAGGCATTGATATCAGCTATAAACCTGTAGTTATTACGATGTTTCAACCGCAGGAGCGCAAGTATTAAGCTAAAACACCCAAATCTCTCTTAGGTCGAATGCCAAAGGTGATAAGCCGACTCTAGGGTAGAGGATGCATTCGTCTTACTCAAAGCTTTCTCTTTGCTTCTAGATCGATTTTCAATAGCGTTAATTTTACCTTTTGCAAGATGTATTGAAGCATTTTTTAAGGGGTAGCGCTGAAAGAAAATTGCCCTAAGTTAGCCAACAGTTAGTATGAGACATCATGCTGTAGGGTCACTTGTTGCTTAGAGATCTCATGGTTCGGTTATTGCGCTCTCAGTGGTTGAGATACGCCGTCAGTGTGTTAACTGTTTTCACAGCATGGCTATTGACACAACTCTTTAGCACTTGGGCGATCGTGGCTCCCATTTCGCTCTTAGCGTGTCTCATCGCCGTGCTTTTGAGCGCCTGGTATGGTGGCGTTGGGGCAGGGCTACTGGCTACCGGAACATCAGCTCTAGTCTACAGCTATTACTTTCTAAACCCAGTAGAGTCTTTAGCCAGTAGTGGTGACAATGCCGTTGCTTTGGGACTATTTGGTGTCAGTGGCACTTTAACGAGTCTACTGTGTGGCAAGCTTCAAGATACTAGCCAGAACCTTGAAGGACGTGAACGAAGCGCAAAGCAGCAGTCAGAACTTTATCAGCAAGCGCAGCAATTCAACACTAACTTAGAGCTAGAAGTGCAACGGCGCACGGCTCAATTACAGTTGGCATCAGATTTTGAAGCCGCACTCAAACGCATTACCGATAAAGTGCGCGACAGTCTGGATGAAGCCCAAATTCTGCAAGCAGCGGTGCAGGAGCTTGGTGTCGGTATGGGGGTCAATAGTTGTAATGCTGGACTCTACGATCTGGACGCAGGGACATCCACGATCGCTTACGAATACAACCCGTCAATCCTGTCCTTTAAAGGACACGTGACTGAGATGTCTGAGTATTCAGCGCTATACGCACAACTTTTGGCAGGGCAATATTGTCAGTTTTGTCCTTTGCATATCAGCCCGATGCGAGGACGGGTAGCTATTCTTGCGTGTCCTATCGAAGACCATCAAGAGGTGTTGGGCGATTTGTGGCTCATCTCCGATCGCGATTACGGCTTCAAAGATTTGGATTTGCGGCTAGCAAAACAGGTTGCGAATCAGTGTGCGATCGCCTTGCGACAAGCCAGACTTTATCATGCTGCCCAGAGACAAGTAGAAGAATTGGAGGCGCTTAACCAGCTCAAAGACGACTTTCTCAGTACCGTTTCGCACGAGCTACGAACCCCAGTGTCGAACATGAAGATGTCGATTCGTATGCTAGAGCTGGCGCTGTCGCGGCTGACCCCCAACGTACTCCTGGAACCGAAACCAGCTCAATATTTGCAGATCTTACGGGACGAGTGCGATCGCGAAATCATCCTTATCAATGATTTGCTTGATTTGCAGCGTCTAGAAGCAGGCACGTATGTCGCTGAACGTGAAGCACTTTGTTTGCAAAACTGGCTGCCGTCGCTTGTAGCAGGGTTCCAGGAACGTGCTCAAAGTCGTCAACAAACGCTGCACGTCATACTTAAGCCCGATTTGCCTACCTTATCGGTTGATGCAGTGAGTCTGGAGCGCATTCTCACCGAGCTGCTCAACAATGCTTGTAAGTACACGCCCCCCGGCGAGACAATCATGGTGATTGGAAGCATGGAATTTGGCAGCGTGCAGTTGCAAGTGAGGAACACGGGCATTGAAATTGAGCCTGGTGAACTGAACCAGATCTTTAAAAAGTTTTATCGGATTGTGGGCAGCGATCGTTGGAAGCAAGGTGGCACCGGGTTAGGGCTAACTCTTGTGCAAAAATTAGCGGCACAAATAGGCGCAGTGCTCCACGTTGAGAGTGCGTCTAACCAAACGACGTTTACGCTCGATCTGGTAGACTCAGCCATTGACCAGAAACGAGATTTGGTGGACAATTCTGCGCTATCAGCGACCTAATTCATGTGTGCTCAAAATCTCACTCGCTACCCCTACCCCTCTGGACGGCGTGTTGTGATGGGCAAACGGGGCGCGATCGCCACCAGTCAGCCGTTGGCAGCACTGGCAGGGATGGAAATGCTCTGGCAGGGTGGTAATGCGGTGGATGCAGCGCTGGCAACAGCGATCGCCCTTACTGTCGTGGAACCGACCTCTAACGGCATTGGCTCCGATGCATTCGCGCTAGTTTGGGATGGCAAGCTGCATGGTTTGAATGCCTCTGGTCGCAGTGCCCAGGCGCTAACGCTGGAGCACTTTGCAGGGATGGAGCACGTCCCGCAGCACGACTGGCTAAGTGTGACAGTGCCGGGGGCAGTTTCAGCCTGGCGATCGTTGTGGGAGCGGTGGGGAAGGCTACCGTTTGAGCAACTGTTTACACCCGCCATTCGCTACGCCGAGGAGGGCTACCCCGTTTCGCCAGAGACGGCGCTTGCGTGGAAGCAGGCAGAAAAAACCTACTTGCCGCTTCAGGGAGAAGCCTTTCAGGCGTTTAAAGAGGTCTTCTTTCTGGGTGATCGCGCACCCGCAGCAGGTGAAGTCTGGCACAGTCCCGCTCATGCAGAAACGCTACGGACGATCGCGCAGAGTGGGGGCGACAGTTTTTATACCGGAGCGCTGGCAGAAAAAATCGCTGCCTTTGCGGCTGCAACGGGAGGGCTATTAACTCAAGCAGATTTTGCCATACACCGAGCCGATTGGGTCGAGCCGATCGCCACTGACTATCGCGGCACAACCGTTTGGGAAATCCCTCCTAATGGTCAAGGCATTGCGGCACTGATGGCGCTGAATCTGCTGGAAGGCTTTGATCTCAGCCGTTATCCGCGTGAATCAACCGAGGTCTATCACTGGCAAATTGAAGCCATGAAGCTGGCGTTTGCGGATGCCCATCGCTATGTTGCCGATGCTGGCACGATGACGCTCCCTCCCACGGCTTTGTTGAGTAGAGACTATGCACGCGAGCGTCGTTCGCTCATTCGCCATACTGCTCTGCCCCTTGCGGAACCTGGTTTGCCAAAAGGCGGTACGGTCTACCTGGCAGCATCTGATGGCGAGCTGATGGTGTCATTCATCCAGTCGAACTATATGGGCTTTGGCAGCGGCATCCTTGTCCCAGGAACGGGAATCGCGTTGCACAATCGCGCTACAGGCTTCACGTTAGAAGCGGGACACCCAAATCAAATTGCGCCTAACAAGCGTCCCTTTCACACCATTATTCCTGGGTTTCTCACCCGTGATGGGCAACCGCTAGGACCGTTTGGCGTGATGGGTGCGGCAATGCAACCTCAGGGACACCTTCAGGTGGTGGTTAATCTGGTGGACTACGGCATGAATCCTCAGGCAGCGCTGGATGCACCCCGCTGGCAGTTTATTCGCGACAATCTGGTGCTGCTAGAGCCAACCGTTTCTCCAGCGATCGCCACAGCACTCGTCGATCGCGGACACACCATTCGACAGGGAAGCTTTTTCGGCAGAGGACAAATGATTTTGAGCACTAACGGCGTTCTCGTTGCCGCCTCCGAGCCAAGAGCTGATGGACTGGCACTCGCATGGTAAGTCCTCCCAGTGGGTGAGCCATAGAGAGGAAGTGCGATCTCTTACTGTTGACTAAACTACAGCTAACGTACAGTCGATCGCCGTCACTGCTAGAGGTGTAAAATGCTCAACAAATTACTCCGAGCCGTTGCCATCACTGTCGTCTTGAGCATTCTTATCTACAACGGGTTCATTGAAGCCAAACCTGCTCAAATAACGGTACAACCAGCATTGCCACCAGTTGATCTCAAATTGACACTCCCTTAACCGCTGCCGCTTAACTGATGACCTTGATTTTACACATCACAACCCGATCGCACTGGCAAACAGCACAGCAGGAAGGTGCTTATCGTGCTGATTCTCTAGAAACAGAAGGCTTTATCCACTGTTCTACCCCAGCGCAGGTAGTGGGTACTGCTAATGCCTATTATCACGGTCAGTCAGGATTGGTATTGCTCTGCATCGAGACTGATCGCGTCGAGCCAGAGATCCGCTACGAAGCAGCCCACGGTGAATCTTTTCCTCATCTCTACGGTGCGCTCAATTTAGATGCGGTGACGCAGGCGATCGACTTTGAGCCTGATGCCGATGGCAACTTCACCTTACCGACCGTATTAAATTAACCCCAGAAAAGCTCATTAGCGAGTATGTAGCAAAAGGATGAGGGATGAGGGATGAATCGAAGCCCTTGCTCTAAAGACGTTTCAAGGTTTGTGTCTGTCCCAACGTTCTCTTCGACTGCCATAGTTTAGTGATGGATGGGGATGTGTGGTTACCGTAGCAAGGCAGCGAGGCAGCGATCAAAGCGGGAATTTTCGGCTATGCTGCGATGTAATGCCTGGCGATAGAATGAGTGCCCTTTCGGTAGCGTGGGTTTGATGATGAAGGTTTGGCTAGCTATCTTTGTTTTGCTGTTTGGCGCGACGGAACTGCTGCAATGGGTCAAGCAGTTTTCGCTGCCACTGCCAATGCTTCTTTTGGGCGGTGCATTGTTGGCGGTGGCATCAAACTACGACAAGCTGACTGATATGCCGTTTCACCTCGACTACGAGAAGCCAGAAGCGCTGCAAGAGGATAGCCCCGTTGCTCAGCTTGACGCATCTCAAGCTCCAGTACAGAAGCCCGTGCGCGATGCAGTGAGCGGTACTGGTCGGCAACCAATCTCCTTCACTATCCGCAAGCCCCATCCGCCAGAAACTTAATCGACGCGATCGAACTGGGTAAACTTTCAGAAGTTTCTGCATTTCTGGAGTCAGCCGATGCTCACCCTAGTGCTGTTTATCATTGCCCTAGTGCTGCTCTTTAACCGCACAGGCAGCGCGCGGTTACGTGCGTTAGGGCTTGTTCCACTGATACTGGGGCTATGGGTATGGGTAGGAGTATGGAACTGTTCTAATATAAGGGAAATCTTCGCTCTTCGCGAGACGAAGACGAATGTTGGCTCAATGAATCGAGCGCAAGAAGCGCACTATCTAGAGAAAGGCAAATTTAGTGACTCTCTGGGTCCGCTAGGGCTGGGTTTGCAACCCATAAGTAAATATGCTGTCTATTCAGTTCGGTCGACAACCGATGCTGCTTTTCAGTACGGCACCACTCGTCCAGACTGCCGCCTTTGTAAGGTTTCTCTATATGACTGGCTCCCCTCCTTCTTGCAAACGAGGTGTCACAGTGGTCCCTGTTTAAGCTCTATTCCTTGCACATCTCGAAGCTATGCCTATGCCGGGGTCGCTCATACCCAGCGGGTTGCAGATAAAGTAACGTTCCAATCAGTGCTCTGCGAGGCTAAGGAGCGTGGAACTGTCCAACTCAACCCGACCTACCGTAATGGCATCGTTGATTGCGGTTCTAATGCAAAGCCGATTTCTGTCAGGCGAACGATAGTTGGTGAAGGGTGGTCAGAAACAGTGGACTGCAAAGAGAACACACCCGGAACCGTTCAACGCGACCTTATCGATCGTCGCAATGGCGTTGTTAATTGCGGTTCTGATGCAAAGAAGGTGAAGTGACGCGATCGAACTGGGTAAACTTTCAGAAGTTTCTGCATTTCTGGAGTCAGCCGATGCTCACCCTAGTGCTGTTTATCATTGCCCTAGTGCTGCTCTTTAACCGCACAGGCAGCGCGCAGTTACGTGCGTTAGGGCTTGTTCCACTGATACTGGGGCTATGGGTATGGGTAGGAGTATGGAACTGTTCTAATATGAAGGATGCCATGGCGCTGAAACAGACGAAGCAGAACGTTAGCTCAATGAATCGAGCGCAAGAAGCGTACTATCTAGAGAAAGGCAAATTTAGTGACTCTCTGGGTCCGTTAGGGCTGCTGGGTTTGCAACCCATCAGTAAACAGGTTGACTATTCAATTCGGGTGACAACCGATGCTGCTTTTCAGTACGGCACCACTCGTCCAGACTGCCGCACTTGTAAGGTTTCTCTATATGACTGGCTCCCCTCCTTCTTGCAAACGAGGTGTCATAGTGGTCCCTGTTTAAGCTCTACTCCTTGCACATCTCGAAGCTATGCCGGGGTCGCTTATACCCAGCGGGTTGCAGATGAAGTAACGACCCAATCAGTGCTCTGCGAGGCTAAGGAGCGTGGAACTGTCCAACTCAACCCGACCTACCGTAATGGCGTTGTTAATTGCGGTTCTGATGCAAAGAAGTTGAAGTGAGGCGCTTACCGTCCCATTTGGCGTTTGAGTTCCTGTAGCTCTTCTTCGGCTTCCCAACGGCGAAACTGATGTTCCAAATCGCCCACGCTGCTAGCTGAAGTGGGGATCTGGTTCCAGCCAGCGCTGTTCCATTTCTGTTCAGTGGTAGAGGCAGCAGCACGAGTTGTCTGCGCCTGAGCCACTTTTACCTGTACTTCTTTGCGGCGCTGTTGGATTTGTTGCTGCAACTGCTGCGTTTGCTTGAGGCGTTCCTTCAAGACTTCCATCTGTCCCCAGCGCTGGTTGCCCTTTCGCAAAAGGCTTGCCTCATGTTCCTGAGCCGGTTCTGCCAGGTCAAGCCGTCCTGATGCTTTGGCTTTTTCGATGCGACCGTGCCAAAGCTGAATTTCGCGGGCGATTGCCAAAATCTCATCCTGAAGCCCTTTCTCCTCTCGCTTCAGGTTCGTCATCAGCTTCAACGTTTCTTCTTCCTGGTCGCGCAGTTTCTCTTCGAGCACCAGTAACTCTAATTGCGGATTATCGCGCAAAAATTCCTCAAGTCGTGTTTCGAGAAACTTGCTGAAATCATCAAATAAACCCATGTGTGTACTCCGCAGGCAGTTTTTAGTGGTTAGTTTTCGATTGTTAGAGCGACGTAAGAAACCAGAAGGCTAAGGGATGAAAGCTAAAAGATAAAAAGAGGCTTTGGTTTTTGCATTCACTCCTGACCTCTGACTTCTGACTCCTGATTTCTAACAACCAACCACTAAAAACTAACAACTTCTGAGATCAGCTAACATCTTCTAAAAGTTCTGACCCATAAAGACCGATCGCACTTCACCGTTGCGGCGGAGTACTGCCTGATCTTTGGAAACTTCTACCAGGCTCCAACCGCTGGTGCCAATGCTTTCGCCGATACGATAGCGCTGGGTAACACCATTGATTTCAATCAGGGCAGCCGAGCGATCGCCCAACTCCAGCACCCCAACGAGCTTCTTAGGAATACCAGGCATCGAAAGCGGAATTGGCGGACGCACCGCTACAGGTGCACTAGCAGGTGCATTAGCAGGCGGTAAAGGCGCAACCGATGGACTGTTGGGCTGTGCTTGCGGCGCTTGATAAGTTGGTCCATAAAGACGCGACAGACCAGTAGCAGGGCGGAGGGTAGGGCGGGGAGTCGCCACACTTGTTGTAGGTGGCTGAAGGGTAGGGCTACCAGGCTGCACAAGAGGGATATTAGGTAGTGCGCCACTGCTGGCAACCTGGGATGAGCCAGCCTGCTTTTGCTCGATTGCCTTGAGCGCTTGCTGCAAATAATTGACAAACTGATCGTTTGCCGTTGGATTCTGTGGAGCGGCATTGCCTGCCGGGACTTGAGGCGCAACGGCAACAGGCGCTGGCGGGCGGGCGGCTTGTTGGTTAAGGAACCAAACGGCAAGCGTAACTAGGATCGAAAGGCAGCCGACTCCCAACAAAAGGCGATCGTACGAGCGTGTAGGCTGACCAATGCTTGTAGTCAAGGGCTGCTGCGTGAGCGATCGTTCCGTCATATCCCGGTTGGCTAGCAAGGCATCCGCATCTTGCTCATCTAACGTTAAAGCCCCATCAACGTCTGCACGACGCATCAAAGGCGACACCAAACCAACCAGGTTGTCGAGGGGTGTTCCTTTAGCCAATGGTGCAGACGGCTCCACACGCTCAGGCTCAACGGCTAACGTCGCACTGCTATCTAACAAGCGTTCCACATCACCAAACAAATCGTCCATCAAGCGATCGGCGTAGGATTCGACCGGAAAGCTACCGGATTCCGTAACATCACCTAATCGTTCTGACGAAAAAGGTAATGTTTCAGACGGCTTGAGAAGTTTGGTACGGGTGCTGGCATCCTGAGACATAGTTTGCTCGTTAAGGAATTTAAGACACGAAAGCAGTATAGAAGATGCCAACCGTTTAGGCACATCTATTTTGAAGTGATTCTATGTAGATGCAGCGATTGCCTGAGGTTTTGCAGGCTGATTCACTGTAGCAGCAGGTTGAGGAAACGTTACGCTCTCTCTGTCAACTATTCAAAAAACTATAGAAATAGCTCCGTTGCTACCGCTTTAAAAGGAGCGTTCAGGTTCGTAAACGCTTGAAGTTGAGTTGAGACGGTGTGAGGCATCCCCGCCGCTAGTAGAACCCTACGTTCCCTCTAAAGACGGTGGCGAATCAGCGTTAAAGTGGTTGAAGCCCTTGCTCTAGCATTGATTCATGACGGATGCTGCTTCTACCTCTGAGTTTACAAATGGGTTGCCGGAACGGTTGGTGAAACACGCAGTACGCTATGCCGACCATCGATCGGTCGATCGCGCTTCCCTCACGCCCATGATTCGTCATTACGTGGAACTAAAAGATCAATATCCCCATGCGCTGCTGCTGTATCGGGTAGGGGATTTTTTTGAGACGTTTTTCCAGGATGCGATCGCCATTGCCCGTGAGCTAGAGCTAATTCTAACGGCGAAGGATGCGGGTAAGGACGTGGGCAAAGTGCCTCTGGCAGGCATTCCCCATCACGCCCTCGATCGCTACTGTGCCGTGCTGGTTGAGAAAGGGTTTGCGATCGCCGTCTGCGACCAGATGGAAGACGCGGCTGGCGCGCAGGGGCAACTGGTGCGGCGCGAAATCACTCGCGTCATTACGCCTGGCACCATTCTTGAAGAAGGGATGCTCAATGCACGCCGCAACAACTTTTTAGCAGCGGTGGTGATTGCAGGAAATCATTGGGGTCTGGCGTATGCCGATGTATCTACCGGCGAATTCCTCACCACGCAGGCGCAATCGCTAGAGCAGTTGACCCAGGAACTCTTGCGCTTACAGCCGTCAGAAGTGCTGTTTCCCACCAACGCGCCCGATCTCGTGAGTCTGCTACGACCCGGCGAAAAATCAGACCATTTACCAGAGTGCCTGCCACCTCAGTTTTGCTACACGCTGCGATCGCAGGCTCCCTTTGTGCTATCAGAAGCACGGTATCGCTTGCTGCAACGTTTTCGCGTGCGATCGCTGGAAGGCATGGGCTGCGAGCATCTGCCGCTGGCTGTCCGGGCAGCAGGTGGGCTGTTGGAATATGTCGAAACCAGCACAGAGAAAGGGGCAGGAAAGGATGAAGGCAAAAGGCAAAAGGCAAAAGGTGAGAGTAACGCCTCATCCCTCATCCTTCATCCTTCATCCCTCAAAACCTTTCCCTTGCAGCCGTTGTGTACCTACACGCTGACTGAATACTTGGTGATTGACCACCAGACCCGGCGCAATCTCGAAATTACACAAACGGCGCGGGATGGCACCTATCACGGGTCGCTGCTGTGGGCACTCGACAAAACCGTAACGGCAATGGGCAGTCGAGCGCTACGACGCTGGCTCCTACAACCGTTGCTCCAGTTGAAACAGATTCACGATCGCCAAGAGACGATCGCCGAACTCGTTGAAAACGGCTCTTTGCGCCAAACGCTGCAACGCTTGCTGAAGCAAATCTATGACATGGAACGGCTGGCTGGTCGCGCTGGCTCAGGCACGGCAAATGCCCGCGATCTCGTGGCTCTGGCAGATTCGCTCGACAAACTGCCCGACCTGGGACGACTGGTAGAAGGCACGCGATCGCGCTACCTGCAAGACCTCCAGACCGTCCCCCCCGTTCTAGAACATCTGGGTCAGCATCTCCACGCTCATCTAGTGGAGACACCACCGCTCTACCTCACCGATGGCAACTTAATTCGACCGGGGGTCAACGCTCAGTTAGATTCCCTCCGCCAGCAGGTGGATGCCGATCAGGAGTGGATCAGAAATCTGGAAGTAGTCGAGCGCGATCGCACAGGCATTCCAACCCTCAAAGTGGGCTACAACAAAACTTTTGGCTACTACATCAGCATTTCTCGCGCCAAAGCCGGTCAGCAGATACCCGACGGCTACACCCGCAAACAGACCCTCACCAACGAAGAGCGCTACATCACCCAAGATCTGAAAGAGCGAGAAAATCGCATTCAACTGGCGCAAGAAAGCCTGAACCATCTGGAGTACGAAATTTTTGCCGAATTACGATCGCAAGTCGGCGAACAGGCAGAACTCATCCGCACCGTAGCACGGTCAGTGGCAGCGATCGATGTCCTCTGTGGGTTAGCTGAAGTGGCAGTATATCAGGGTTACTGTCGTCCAGAGATGCTTGCGAACCGCGAAATCCATATCCTTGAAGGTCGACATCCCGTGGTGGAGCAATCCCTTCCTGCTGGCTTTTTTGTGCCTAATTCGACGGCGATGGGGAGTCGGGAGTCGGGAGTCGGGAGTCGGGAGGCAGAGGAAGTAGGGGAAGCAGAAGTCAAAGGAAAACTCAAAACTCAAAACTCTCTAGTAACGCGGCGCGTACACGAAGTGGCTCCTTCGGAGCTAGCGCTACTCAAAACTCAAAACTCTTCCCCTCAGCCCTCCCCTGATCTCATTGTCCTTACGGGACCCAATGCCAGCGGCAAAAGCTGTTACCTCCGTCAGGTGGGGCTGATTCAACTGATGGCACAGGTGGGGAGTTTCGTTCCGGCACAGTCAACGACACTAGGCGTTTGCGATCGCATTTTCACCCGTGTCGGGGCAGTGGATGACCTGGCAACGGGACAATCCACGTTCATGGTGGAAATGAATGAAACGGCAAATATCTTGAATCATGCTACGCCGCGATCGCTCGTTTTGCTGGATGAGATTGGACGCGGTACGGCAACCTTTGATGGTCTGTCGATCGCTTGGGCAGTGGCAGAACATCTGGCAACTGAAATCCGCGCTCGTACAATTTTTGCGACCCACTACCATGAACTCAACGAGCTAGCGTCGATTTTGCCAAACGTTGCTAACTATCAAGTTGTCGTGAAAGAATTGCCCGATCAAATTATCTTTTTGCATAAAGTGCAGCCCGGTGGTGCCGATCGCTCTTACGGCATTGAAGCAGGACGGTTAGCTGGTTTGCCTGCATCGGTTATTCAACGGGCACGACAGGTAATGGGGCAAATTGAGAAACACAGCAAAATCGCGATCGACTTACGCAAAGGCAATCAAACCAATCACTCCACCCGCGAAAAGAATGGTGAAGTTTATCCAGTAGAGCAACCGATCGAGCAGCTAGACATTTTTAGTGAAGAATGAGCACAAGGCGAGTGGAGCGGCATTACTTCTTCTCACGTTGGATCATGCCGAATGATTACAACTTAGAAGCAAGCAGAGCGCTAATTTTGTCTGCTTCCAGCGGCTTGCAAAAGAAAAAGCCTTGCCCAAAGTCGCAGTTTAAAGCCTTGAGATGATCAAGCTGTGTCTGAGTTTCAATGCCTTCAGCTACAACTGTCATCCCCATTTTTTGGGCAATGTTAATGATTAAAGGAACTAGCCCTAAGCTATCTGCATTCTCACCCATTTGTTGCACAAACGATTGATCAATCTTGAGCGTATCTACTGGAAACGAATGTAAATAGCTGAGCGAAGAATAGCCTGTGCCAAAGTCATCAATACTGAGCTGAATATGCCGTTTTCTTAACTCTTGGAGGACGCTCGTGGTTGCCTCGGCATTTCGCATAATAGCGCTTTCGGTAATTTCTAATTTAAGGTAGCGAGGGTTTAGCTGGGTTTCAGCCAGAATCTGGTCAATTTGCTCCACTAAATCCGGTTGCGTGAATTGACGTGCCGATAGGTTGACACTCATAGTAAGGGGAGCGCTAAAGCGCTTTTCGGCTTGCCACTGCTGCAACTGCTGGCAGGAACGTTTGAGCACCCAATGACCAATCTGTGTAATTAAACCAGTTTCTTCGGCAATGGGGATAAAAACGGCGGGTGATACTAACCCTTTTTGGGGGTGATGCCAGCGCACAAGTGCCTCAAACCCAACCAACTTGCTGGTCGTGAGCGCCAAGATTGGCTGATAGTGAACCACTAATTCTTGCTGATAGAGCGCTTTACGGAGATCGATTTCAAGCTGTAAGCGCTGAATGGCAGTCTGGTGCAATGTGGGGTCAAAGACCTGGAAGGGTGCGCTGCCGGATGCTTTCGCACGGTACATTGCCATATCGGCATCACGCAAAAGATGCTCTGGTAGGCTGTACTCGGCGGTGCCGATCGCAATCCCAATGCTGGCAGTGATGAAAACCTCGTGTTGATCGAGCTGAAAGGGTTGGGCGAAGGCATTGAGAATTTGCTTCACTATCTGGATAACGCTGGCTTGATCGGTGAAGCGTGGCAGCAGCATGGTAAATTCATCACCACCCAGCCGCGCTAACGTTATGGTCGTTGGTAGCAACGTTCTGAGGCGGCGGGCAATCGCTAGTAAAAGCTGGTCGCCCATAAAGTGACCCAGTGAATCATTAACGACTTTGAAGCGATCGCAATCGAGAAACAGCACGGCAAATTGCGACGTTTGATCTGCCTTTACAGCATCTAGAGCTTGCTTTGTGCGATCGAGAAAGAACGCACGATTGGGTAAACCTGTGAGCGCATCGTGGTGTGCCATTTCTAGGAGTTGCGCCTGAAGTACCTTGCGTTCAAGCACTTCGCGGTAGAGTTCTCGGTTGGCGATCTCAAGTTGGTGGGTACGCTCTTTCACACGCGCTTCAAGTTGGGCGTTAAGCTGTTGATTGTCGTATTGAGCCGCCTTGAGCGCCAGTTGATTTTGCACCCGCGCTAACACTTCTTCGAGATGAAAGGGTTTGGTAATGTAGTCTGCGCCACCGACCGCAAACGCCTTGGCTTTATCCAAACCATCACTCAGCGCACTCAAGAAAACGACTGGGATGCTTGCAGTAGCTGAGTTTTCCTTTAAGGTTTGACAAAGCGTATAACCATCCATCGATGGCATCATGATATCGAGCAGAAGTAGGTCAGGTGGCAACGCTTGAACCGCTCGTAGTGCCATTTCGCCACTTAGCGCCTGACGAACCTGATACCCTGCTTTGGTCAAAATGTTGGAAAGAAGACGCAAGTTTAAGGGCGTGTCATCAACGATAAGAATGTCTGCTCTCATGCCGTCAAGGTCTGTGCTGTTCATGGGCGCGGGCGATGCTTGGCTCATATCTGGTGCGGTAGCGATATGGCGCAATCACTCTCTCGGTGTAAAACCCCTCGTGGTGCGGAGCTAAATGTGGAGCCAAGTGCAAACCATACTGGTGCTTCAATTGTCGTGCCTGCAAGGGGTTGCTGGCTATCACTGAAACTGGGTAAAGGTAAAGCTATGATGATGCGATCGCTCCTGATAATGCCTCTGGTTTACTTGTGCAGTCAAGGCAGTAATCTGGTCAATGCGTCTAACCGCGTCATAGCTGCTTAAGTGACTAAACGTGAAAATTCACCTTGTGCAACCCCAGTGATAGTGTCGCCCTTAATAAGGAGTTCTCAATAAGAGAGTAGGGGTGTTTTACTTATGTACAGATACCGAGAACAAGCAGTTACAACCACTGCAAGACAGCACCCATCCATTGCTGTCCTGCTTCAGTATGCCCAAAAGGATTCTAGACGTAGCAGTGTCAGAGTTGGGAAGAACGTTGGCGTGATCTAGAGCAACAGCTTTCCACTCAGAGCAGCCTATGTAGAAACGCTAGTGGCACAATATGAGCGAACGAAGAAGCGATCGCGGGACTACACGTTAAAGCGGAAGAGCAGCACATCACCTTCTTGCACCGTGTATTCCTTGCCTTCGCTGCGAACCAACCCTTTTTCTTTGGCAGCACCCATAGAACCAGTGGCTGTGAGGTCTTTATAAGCCACGGTTTCAGCACGAATGAAGCCACGCTCAAAATCGGTGTGGATGACACCTGCCGCTTGAGGAGCCAGCATTCCGGCGTGGATTGTCCAGGCGCGGGTTTCTTTCGGTCCAGTGGTGAAGTAGGTACGAAGCCCCAACAGTTCGTAGGTGGCGCGAATCAGAGACTTGAGTCCACCTTCCGTTACGCCTAGCGACTCAAGAAAGTCAGCGCGATCAGCTTCCGGGATGTCAACCAATTCAGATTCTACCTGCGCTGAAATGACTACGACCTGAGCATTTTCGGTTGCCGCGATCGCTCGTACTTCCTCTACCCAGGCATTACCTGTTGCCAGATCATCTTCAGCCACGTTCGTGGCATAGATAATTGGCTTACGAGTAAGCAAACCGAGCGCCTTGACAGCGGCTTCTTCGTCTTCAGTAAGGTCAACTTGACGAGCGGGTTTGCCTTCATTCAGCACAGCCGTCAGCTTTTCTAGCGCATCTACTTCAACCTGTAGCTCTTTGTTGCCACGGGCTTGCTTACGAGCGCGATCGATACGCTTTTCAATCTGCCCCAAATCTGCCAGCGCTAGCTCCAGGTTAATCACTTCAATATCGCGGGCGGGGTCTACAGAACCCGAAACATGGATGATATCGTCGTCATCGAAGCATCGCACCACATGAACGATCGCATCGACCTCGCGGATGTTTGCCAGAAACTGGTTGCCTAAGCCTTCTCCCTGACTGGCTCCCTTTACAAGTCCAGCAATGTCTACAAATTCGACCCGTGTAGGCACAATTTCCGCCGAACTCGAAATCTTTGCCAGCACTTGCAGCCGTTCATCTGGCACCGCGACTACACCGACATTGGGTTCGATCGTGCAAAACGGAAAGTTGGCAGCTTGCGCCTTAGCATTTGCTACCAGGGCATTGAACAAAGTAGATTTTCCGACGTTGGGTAGTCCAACAATCCCGGCTCTCAGCATCGATTTTAGCGGTTAGATGGGTGATTTTAGATTGAGTCGTCTGCTGAACAGAGCCAGCACTCATAATCATTGTAGGTTTTGGCTCGATTTTTCCACTCGATCGTTTCAATCTAAATCATTGATTGCCCGTTAAGGACGATTGCCAAGTCATCGAAAACGTAGCTACAAGCGCTAACCCGTTTCAACTAAACAGGTTCTGGAATTGTCTGTGGAATTGTTCCTGGTACAGTTTGCGGAATCGTTCCTGGTACAGGTTCCGGCACAGGACCTGGAATTGGTTCTGGTGCAGGACCTGGAATTGGTTCTGGTGCAGGGCCCGGAATAGACTCTGGCACCGTATCTGGCCCTGGGATCGATGGGATCGACGGCTCAGGTAACGAGGGGTCGGGTGTATAAATCATGTGAGTCTGCCCAAAACAGGTAACCCTATCAACTTAGAAAGTCAGAGGAAGAATTACATCTCCCTAATTAAATATGCTCGTTGTAGCGTACGCACTGCTCTCCCATAGCAGTCGAAGAGAACGTTAGGACAGACATAAGCTTGAAACTTCCTTTGAGCAAAGGCTTCTATTCATCCCTCATCCTTTTGCTATACATAACTGCAATGGCTCCAGCGATCACCATCTAGCACACGATCGGCATGAGATATTGGAGTAAAGCTCGTGCAAGGGCGCTCTACTCTATGTCACTTGTCTATGTCACTCGGCTCAAACGACGCTTTTAACCCGCAAACTGAAACACCGTTGCTGGCTGCGCTCCAGTCTTGCGTGCACAAACCACATGCACCGTTTTATGCACCGGGGCACAAGCATGGGCGAGGCAGTGCAAAGCGACTGGTTGAGCTGCTAGGGGCACAAGTCTTTCAGGCTGATTTACCAGAACTGCCAGAGCTAGATAATTTGTTTGCACCACAAGGGGTCATTCAGCAGGCGCAGGCATTGGCAGCAGAGGCATTCGGAGCCGATCGCACCTGGTTTCTTGCCAACGGCTCCACATCTGGAGTAATTGCGGCGATCCTGGCAACCTGCAACCCTGGCGACAAGCTGATTCTGCCTCGCAATATTCACCAGTCCGCACTTTCAGGGCTGATCCTCTCTGGTGCTGTGCCGATTTTTGTGCAGCCAGAGTACGATCCACATCTGGATCTAGCTCACAGCCTTACGCCGACAGCCGTTGCCACAGCGCTAGCACAACACCCTGATGCAAAAGCAGTGCTGATGGTCTATCCCACTTACTACGGGGTATGTGGGGATGTTGCGGCGATCGCCCACCTTGCCCATCAGCACAACATTCCCCTGCTGGTAGATGAAGCGCATGGCGCTCATTTTGCCTTTCATCCATCGCTACCGATCGCCGCACTTGCAGCCGGAGCCGATTTAGCGGTGCAGTCTACTCATAAGGTGCTGTCTGCCATGACCCAGGCGGCAATGCTGCATACAAGGGGCGATCGAGTCGATGGTGATCGTATCAGTAAAGCACTCCAGCTTGTGCAGTCCACTAGCCCTAGCTATCTGTTACTAGCTTCCTTGGATGCAGCACGTTATCAAATGGCAACGCAAGGAAAACTTCTACTAGAACAGACGCTGCAACTGGCAGACGAGGCACGATCGCACCTCAACCAGATCCCTGGACTTTCCACGCTGCAACCGGAGCAGGCAGGCAGCGCTGGTTTTATGGCGCTCGATCGCACTCGCCTGACTGTCACTGTTTCAGATCTGGGCATCGACGGCTTCACGGCAGACGCAATTCTCAACGAGCAACTGGGGGTCACTGCTGAATTACCATCGCTTCAGCATTTGACCTTTATGATCAGTTTGGGCAATACCAAACAGGACATTGAGCAGTTGGTACAGTCTTTTGAGGCTTTAGCAACGATGATGTATAGGGATAGGGAAGTAGGGGAGGCAGGGGAAGTCCTTCAATCAACTCTTTTTTCTCCCTCTTATCTCCCTTGCCTCCCCCCCTCTCCTCTCTCCCCTCGCGCCGCTTTTTTTGCTGCCAATGAAACCCTGCCGATCGCTCAGACGGTTAACCGTATCAGTGCCGAACTGGTTTGCCCCTATCCGCCAGGGATTCCAGTTTTGATGCCAGGGGAGGTGGTTACAGCAACGGCGATCGCCCATTTGCAAGCCATCCTCGCACTGGGCGGTACAATGAGCGGCTGTGCTGACTTGACCCTAAAAACGTTAAAGGTCGTGAAGTAGGGTTTCAAGTGAGCCACATGGCGATCGTCCTTGACTGGCAATCAGGCGAGACTGATGTGACATTGAGAACACCAGGATTTAGGGCGATCCGATAGGCTTGGGAAAGATTGAACCTGATTGCTATCGTGATTGAACAGACAGCCTCCCTCAGCACTCTCCCCTGCCCTTCTGCTCCCTCCTTCCCCATGCCTTCCCCTCTCTGGCCTTACGCTACTCCTGGCATCCCCGACGACCTGTTCGAGCGGTTGCCTGGTATTCCCATGAGTCCGCGTGAAGTGCGGCTGCTCATACTTTCCTCCTTGCGCCTTAAGGTAGACTCAGTTCTGTGGGATATTGGCGCAGGCACAGGCACCATCTCAGTTGAGGCGGGCTTGCTGTGTCCGAAAGGGCAGATTATCGCAATCGAGCGGGATGAAGAAGTCGCAAATCTCATTCGGCGGAACTGCGATCGCTTTAGCGTTGACAATGTAGAGGTGATAGAGGGCAGCGCACCTGACTGTTTAAGCACGCTCAAGCAAGCTCCTGATCGGGTTTGTATTGAAGGTGGGCGCTCGATTAAAGCCATTTTGAACGCTACCTGGCAACAGTTGGAACCGCAGGGACGCATTGTAGCAACCGCAGCCACGTTAGAAGGTCTCTACCAGGTTTCAGAGAGTTTTGCGGAGCTTCAAGTGCGGCAGATTGAAGTGGTGCAATCAGCCGTGAACCGTCTGGAGAAACGGGGGCTTAACCAGACGTTTGCCTCGATCGACCCCATTTTTGTCCTGAGTGGGGAAAAGTTAGACTAGATGCGTGGGTGAGTGGTTGGACAGTCGCGCTTAAGGGTAGCTGACTAGCAATGAAACGTTAAGCGCTCGCGATCGCAACGTTAAGGCACTGTAACCGCTGGCATTGACCAATATTCTGTAGTAAGCAGCTAAAAGCGTTAAAGATATAGTCTGAGAGAGCGCTAGACTCAGCTAGAGTGTTCCAAAGGCGTCTTAACCTTCTTAATCTTGCACTAACCTGGGCTTCTGGTTATGCGGTGGCGCTACGGTGACAGGTAACACTACCTCTTGATGTTTGCAGCAATGCTTTGAGCAGTATCCAGCCTGGTTAGTAGAGATAGTTTCGTGAGCAGGGAAACGTTAGTCTCAGCCGCTAAGTCCTGGCAGCATTCCGTTTTGTCACGCTAAAGTTTTGTCGCTCTCAAGTGGGGTTTCGTTAATGACGTTGGATCGTTCAGCCCAATCGCCGTCCAAAGAAAGCCAGCCGCAAGCGACTAGTGCGATACCGTTGCCCCGCATTTTGAGCGGCATTGTCGCGATCGTTCTAGCACTCAGCATGATTGTGCTGGGTGGTTGGTATTTTACGATCGGGTTTGGCATCATCATTTATCTAGGGCAGTTGGAATACTTTCAGCTCGTGCATGCAAAAGGCATTGCACCTGCTGCCAAAACAACGCTCGTTGTCAGTCAAGCGCTACTCGTAATCTCAACCGTCTCCCCAACCCTTGCCGATGCGGTCTTTCCGGTGGCTGGTACGTTTATCTGCTTCTACCTATTGTTTCAACCCAAACTCGCGACGATCGCTGATATTTCAACGTCCATCCTGGGCTTGTTCTATGGTGGCTATTTGCCAAGTTACTGGGTGCGGCTGCGATCGCTGGGGCAGGGAGCTGTCAGCAATCTACCGCTAGATGGCTACCTACCACACTCCTGGTTTGACCTGCACGCCATGCCCCAGGGCTTGACGAACACACTGCTAGCCTTTAGCTGTATTTGGGCAGCCGATATTGGCGCTTATATGTTTGGCAAGTTTTTTGGGCGTACGCGCCTCTCCAACATCAGCCCCAAAAAGACCGTTGAAGGTGCCGTGTTTGGGGTCTTAGGCAGTATTGCAGTGGCGATCGTCGGTTCCTGGTATCTGCGCTGGTCAGGCTGGCCCCTTACTGGCGCGGCACTCGGTTTACTCATCGGCATTGCTAGCTTGCTTGGCGATCTGACCCAATCAATGATGAAGCGCGACGCAGGCGTAAAAGACTCTGGGCAGCTCATTCCTGGACACGGTGGCATCCTCGATCGTGCGGACAGCTACGTGTTTACGGCTCCCCTGGTGTACTACTTTGTGATTTTGGTGTTGCCGTTGCTAGCGCAGTAAAGTTAGAGATAAGCGGAGCCAGAAGCCATAAACGCTAACTTCCAACTCTTATCCTTTATCCTTTGGCCCTTCTTCCTTCACCCCTTCTTTGAAGTTTTCTCCCGCGCCTTCCTCCGGTGTCACCATAATTTGCCCTTGACAACTAATCTGCCCTGCTTGCAGGCTGAGTGTTTGCAGCGCCACCTCAGAGCCGAGATCAAAGGCGAATCCATCGAGATCGCGGAGGGGAAAACCTTGACGCGCGTTTGCGTGAGGAAGCAAATGAGGACGATCGAGATGAAGTTGGTTGCCATTGCTTAACCGTAGCCCGGTGCGAATGACCACACTGGTTGGTTGACCGCTGACGGTAGCTAACGTAGCTGAGAGCGTCACCAGACCATCGCCCAGTATGACTTTCGGGTCCTGCAACCGAATTTCTTGCGGCGTGCGTTGCGCTAACTCGTCGTTTTCTCCATCCGACTGATCGCCATCCGCTCGTAGCAAGGTCAGCAAAAATTCAATTACACCCTGCGCTAATAGCGGAGCCTGTAGCGACCTGTTTAAATCCGCTTCATACAGCAGCACATTCCCCGCGATCGGAAACGCTTTGAGTAGCCGCAACGGCTTACCACGCACTACCTGAGCCAAATTTGTACGGATCTGCTCTCCTACTAGGCTCACCTGACTCAGATGCAAACCTCGGTAGACAGCATTGCGAGCCGAAACCACTACCCGACTGATGCAGCCAGACAAAAGCTGTCGATCGCCCGCCTCAATGGTCAGTTGCAGGTCTTCTACGTGTTCAAGCTGCGATCGTAGCCAAAGCCCCACTGCTGGAGACAGCACCATACTAATGAGGCGACTTTGGTTAGACATAGAGGTTGAGCTTAAACAGATAGCAGGATTCAATGGTCACTAGTAAATCGTCAGGAGCGAAAGAGAGTACAACGCGATCGCAACCCGCAAACTGAAAATTGCTTTACAGAGCGAACTGGGCAGTGATCGAAGCGGCGGCTGAACGAGCACTTAGGGGCGATCGCACATCCGCCACACCGAGTATACCGACATCCCACACCACACACCGACTCTGCTCTCTTCTCTCCCCTTGCTCCCCCTGCCCCTCTTCTTACCTCTCCCCTCACTCCTCGATCCCAAAAACCGCCCAGTACATACGGCTTTCCCTACTGCTGTCAGCCAAGCGCTAGCGATAGAGTAGCAATACATCGGTTCACGAAACTACATACGGTCTCAAGGGGAGCCGAACCCCAGATTCAATTCACTGCAACTGAAGAAGCTAGATGACAGCGATGGACTTCTAACCACTGCCTCTGAATCTGTCAGTTGTTTCTATCGTTACAAACGGCGTGGTAGGAGAACCAATCATGTTTGAACTGTTTACAGAAAAAGCCATTCGAGCGGTCATGCTGTCCCAGGAAGAAGCGCGTCGGCAGGGGCACAACCTAGTCGGGACAGAGCAAGTACTGTTAGGCATTGTGCGCGAGGGCACGAGCCTTGCCGCTCAACTATTGACGAAATTAGGCGTAACGCTAGCGGCTGCCCGCCTTGAGTGCGAAAAAATTACGGGTCGCGGGACGGGTGCCATTCCGGCAGAACTACCGTTTACACCACGAGTAAAGCGGATCTTTACCGAAGCGACGCGGTTAGGGCAAGAGTTTGGGCAAAACCACGTAAGTCCTGAACATTTGCTCCTGGCGCTGACGCAAGGCAATGAAACGGTTGCCATTAAAGTGCTGCAACGCCTTAATGTTGAACCGATCGCCATTCAAGAGAACCTGCTGCAAGCGATCGGGTCACAAACCACAGGAGAAGCTGTAGCCGCCGCCGTTGGAGGCAGACGCGAGACAGTTGGCACCCACAGCGACGCGAAAACCCCAACTCTGGAAGAATTTAGTACAAACCTGACCAAGCTCGCTGCTGAAGGTAAGCTCGATCCGGTTGTTGGTCGCCAAACTGAAATTGAGCGCGTAGTGCAAATTCTGGGTCGCCGCACCAAGAACAATCCACTATTGATTGGGGAACCCGGCGTAGGCAAGACTGCGATCGCCGAAGGACTGGCTCAGCGCATTGTTAACCGCGACGTGCCTGAAAACCTCGAAGGCAAGCAGGTGGTCAGCCTGGATATGGGTGCCCTGATCTCTGGTACGCGTTTCCGGGGCGACTTTGAAGAGCGCTTGAAGAAAGTCATCAGCGAAGTGCAAACCAGTGGCAACGTGATTCTGGTGATTGATGAAGTGCATACCCTGGTTGGCGCAGGTGGCAATGAGGGCGGTATGGATGCTGCCAATATGCTGAAACCAGCACTAGCCCGTGGTGAACTGCAATGCCTGGGTGCCACAACCTTGGATGAATATCGCCAATATATTGAGCGCGATGCTGCCCTAGAACGTCGCTTTCAGCCTGTGACTGTTGGCGCACCCAGCGTCACTGAAACCATCGAAATCCTGTTTGGCTTGCGCGATCGCTACGAGCAGTTCCACAAGGTCAAAATCGACGATACGGCTCTGGTGGCGGCTGCGACTTTGTCCGATCGCTATATCACCGATCGCTACCTTCCCGATAAGGCAATTGACCTGATCGACGAAGCAGGCTCTCGCGTTCGTCTGGCGCATACCCAGCACTCGCCTAGCAAAGCGTTCCGCAAAGAACTGCGGGAGGTTACAAAAGCGAAAGAAGCGGCTGTTGGCGCTCAGGATTTTGATGCTGCTGGAAAGCTGCGCGATCGTGAGTTAGAGCTAGAAGCACAAATCAAAGGGGAGCAGGCAGACGGCAGAGGGCAGACGGCAGAGGTGGCAGGCGCGGCAGAGGGAGCAGTGCAAAATCCAGCCCCCCTCACTCCTCACGTTACTCAAGATGACATTGCCCACATTGTCGCCTCTTGGACTGGCGTGCCAGTGCGTAAGCTCACCGAGTCAGAATCGGAGCAACTGCTGTATCTAGAAGATGCCTTGCATGAGCGAGTTGTCGGTCAAGATGAAGCGGTCAAAGCTGCCTCGCGCGCACTGCGGCGGGCACGAGTAGGGTTGAAGAGTCCTAATCGCCCGATTGCTAGCTTCTTCTTCTCTGGTCCTACAGGCGTTGGTAAAACGGAATTGGCAAAAGCACTGGCAGCAAATGTCTTTGGTGCTGAAGATGCCATCATCCGGCTTGATATGTCTGAGTTTATGGAAGCGCACACGGTTTCTAAGCTCATCGGTTCGCCTCCTGGCTATGTGGGCTACGGCGAAGGCGGGCAGTTGACGGAAGCAGTACGGCGCAAGCCCTATGCAGTCGTCCTCTTTGACGAAATTGAGAAAGCACATCCTGATGTCTTCAACCTGCTGCTGCAATTGCTGGATGATGGTCGCTTGACCGATGCTCAAGGTCGGACGGTCAACTTTAACAACACGCTGGTAATCATGACTTCTAACGTTGGTTCCAGAGTGATTGAAAAAGGCGGCAATGGACTTGGCTTTGAGTTTGCGACCCAAGCAGACGCACAGTACAACCGCATTCAGACATCGGTGCATGAGGAACTCAAGCAGTTCTTCCGTCCCGAATTTCTGAACCGTTTGGATGAGATTATTGTCTTCCGGCAACTCACTCGTGATGAAGTCAGGCAGATTGCTGACCTGCTCATCCAAGAAGTAGGGGCAAATCTCACCGATCGCGGCATTGCTCTAGAAGTCACTGATCGCGTGAAAGACCGCCTGGTGGTTGAAGGCTATAGTCCTGCCTACGGTGCTCGATCGCTCCGTCGCGCCATTACTCGCTTGCTCGAAGATGCCCTGGCAGAAGCCTTTTTATCGGGAACCATCCAAGACGGTGATACCGCGATCGTGGATCTGGATGACGACAACAATATCGCCATTCACACAACTATAAAACCAGAACGTCTGTTAGAGGCGATCGTCTCTTAAAGGTTGCGTGGATTCTACTCTTATGCCCTGCACTTTAACGGTGTAGGGCTTTTTCATAGCAATAGTTGAGTGAACCTACACAGATTCTCGAGCACGTCCTACACCAGAGCAATCGTGCGAAAAAGTATTGATAATGTTTGCTTTTGGGTAAAGCTCCCAAAAAACTCTCGATAACAGCCCGATCGCACCATTATCCCGAAAAATATTCATGTAATAAGTTGTTGGGCAGACTGAAAACTGTAATTAGGATCAATAGCACTGCGAATAAGGCAATAAGTAATGCTGTAGACCATAGAGCTAGTAACGATTTGCTTAGTGATATTTGAATCCACAGTTTGTGAGAAGATAAGCCAGGAAAAGTTAAACATCTACCTATGAAGCTCTTGAAACCTAGCATTTCAGCATTCTTTACTACGGTTACAGTTATCTCTGGTGCTCTACTCGCTGTCCAGCCAGCCATCGCAGACTCCAATGGCTCAATGGCAACTCCTTCAGGTCTGAAGACATCAGTCGTCAGCAGAGCAATCACCGAGAGCGAGGTCTTGGCTGCTCAAAAGGCTTGGGGAGAAGCATTGGTGGCTATTTCTACAACACATGAAACGAAGGGCATACAAGCTGCCAAAGCATTGGCTAAAAAAGTAATTGACGAAGCCTACGGCTACCAATTTGGCGCTGTTCTTTTCAAGCCAACCCTTACTGTGGCTCCACAGACATTCCGAACCACTCATGCGGGAGCTTTGGCTTATTTTGTAGGAGGTGACCCAGCCTTTCCAACGGACAAGGGGTTTGCATTGAACAGCTGGCGAAAAGTAGAAATCAAGAATGCAGGGATCTTCATTTCTGGCAATACAGCGACTACGATGGGCAACGTGATGATCACCGATAAAAACGGCAAGATCACTACAGTGGATAAGACTTGGCAGTTCTTTAAGGATGATAGCGGTAAGTTACGCATCATTCTGCACCACTCCTCACTTCCTTATACCCAAAAATAAGGTGAATGATGTCGCTTTAAGGGTTGAGCAATAAGTTGGTCAGCTTGTCACGCGGTGCGTACCGCCTCCACAAAAGATTGTGAATTAATTGACATATATGGCGATCCTATCTGGATTGTGAGAAAGGATTTCAGTGGAATCCCTTCTTACAAAGCCTCTCAAGCTCACAACTGATTTAGGACTGCTATATAAGCCTGACCAACTTATTCCTGTTGGGATGTTTAGAAAGCCTCCCAACAAGTGCTTGCATCAGAACGGAGCTATACGCTATCGCCTCTAATTCAGATATTAAAACCGTCCAGTGAAACGAACCGTTAGATAGCCACTCATGTGCTTAAGATCATTTAGGCATTGACATATCTCTACTGATCGAACTAAAAAAATGTCTAAAAATGTAGGACCACGTAAAGTAATTCCTATAGCAAAAGAGTTCTTCTGCGATGGTCACTACTACGTTCTTACATCTGCAAGTTTAGGGGGTAGTGGTCTCACACCAGAAGCGGTTTCTCATATGTTAGGTCATGCAAATGACCAAGAAATAGAAGGACTCCTTAGACAGGGAATTTGTATTCCTTTATTTTTTGATGGTGATTGCGCTCTTGATGGTGAAACGGTCTTCGTCTTGGGTGAATTAACTGACCAAGAAGAACACGATTGGATTGGGCGGCTTTCCTGGAAATTAAACATTCCTTGCGGCAAGTTCATCATTCTTTGTGGCGGCGGTGATGCAGACGAGTTAACGGATGCCATTTCAGGAAAACTGCCTGAGCCGAATTATCAAATCTTTCAGGTTATCGACATTGCACCCGCAGAGTATTTGGTAGAAGTTTATGCTTATCTATCTAGCATGACTGTACAGCTATCGCTTGAAGAATACGATGACAAGGGTCATTTGCAAGAGAACAAGGCGTTAGGACAGTGGTATCAAGCTAATCGTCCTGGTATCGATGGCATTAGCTACATTATTAGGCTAGCCCCTCTTGAAACGGAGCCTCCGTTACCTAAGCTTGTGCCTGAGATTAGTTGGTGTGGAGAGTTTGAGTTTCGTCAACCTGAACTTTAGTTCTGTAGTGTTCTAAATGCGTCACTACTTGTTGTTTAAATAGCCCATAGCATATCGTCGTATTGAGCCTCTTCGTTAAGTGCTAGAGGTGATTTGCCATTGCTAACTGCGATTGTCAAATTCTAAATTGGTATGACCAATGTTCACCAACGGTATTCATCACGTCGCGATTATTTGCTCTGACTACGATCGCTCGAAGCATTTCTACGTCAATCTTTTGGGCTTGCCGATAATTGAGGAAACGTTTAGAGCCGATCGCGACTCCTACAAGCTGGATTTAGACATTGGTAATGGAGGGGCGATCGAGCTGTTTTCCTTTCCTAATCCGCCCGATCGTCCCAACCAACCAGAAGCCTGCGGGCTGCGACACCTCGCCTTCAAAGTTGATGATTTGGAGGCTGCCGTCACCCACCTTACTGCCAACAATATCCCAGTCGAAGCCATCCGTACCGACGCACTGACCAGCAAACGCTTTACCTTCTTCAAAGACCCCGATGGATTGCCTTTGGAACTATACGAAATATAAGGAGCCGGAGGTAGAAGCAAGCTCAACACTCAAAACTCCTCGCCCCTCTCTCTAGGTATGTCCTGCAACACTTTCTTTTCAAAGCCATTTCTGCCACGATCGCAGTAGAAAGCATATAGAAAGCCATGACGCGAACCAGTGAAACGACGCCAGAAATCAACCTGAGCGATCCACAGTATTACTTCAACCGCGAGTTGAGCTGGCTTGAGTTTAATAATCGCGTACTGCATGAAGCGCTTGATCCACGTACACCATTGCTGGAGCGCTTGAAGTTTTTGGCGATTTTTAGCACCAATTTAGATGAGTTTTTTATGGTGCGGGTGGCGATTCTGATGCAGCGAGTGGAGGCACAGGTTGATAAAGTATCCCCCGATGGCAAAACGCCGCAGCAGCAGCTTGATGCACTTAGTCAGCAGTTACGCCCATTGGTGACTGAACAGCATCGCTTTTTCGATCGCACACTTCGTCCCCTGCTGGCAGAGAAAGGGGTTCACATCCTCAACTACATGGATTTGAATCAGGAGCAGCGACGCTATTTGCAGCACTATTTTGAGCAGCGCGTTTTTCCCATCCTGACACCGTTAGCAGTTGATCCAGCCCATCCGTTTCCCTACATTTCCAGCCTTAGCCTCAATCTGGCAGTGCTCGTCAAAGACCCTGTAACCCAGAAAGAGCTGTTCGCCAGAGTGAAAGTGCCGAATAGCCTGCCTCGCTTTATCACCTTTCCCGCAGACATTGAGCCAGTCGATCGCAACAGCGTTTGGGTCGGTGTGCCGCTGGAGCAGATCATTGCTCACAATCTGGAGCTACTGTTTCCGGGCATGAACATTCAGGAATACTCGCTCTTTCGCATCACCCGTGATGCCGATCTGGAGATAGAAGAAGACCTGACCCATGATCTGCTGGTGCTGATTCAGCAAGAATTACGGAAGCGACGACTGGGCGGAGCAGTAGTGCGGCTGGAGATTGAAGCCTCTGCGTCTCAAGCAGTGCGCGATCGGCTGATGCGCGAAAAAGACCTTACCGATCGCGATGTCTACGCACTTGAAGGGCTGCTCAATCTCAAAGATTTGATGTCTCTTATGGCAATACCACTGCCAGCCCTCAAAGATCAGCCCTGGGGCGCAGCAGTGCCGTCTCGTCTACGTCACCTTAACGACGACACATCAGATCTTGCCTCATCGCCAGAGGCAAACGAAGACATTTTTTCAATCATTCGTGAGCAAGATTTGCTCGTCCACCATCCCTACGAGTCGTTTACAGCGTCCGTTGAGCACTTCATTACGCAAGCGGCGCACGACCCCAAGGTACTGGCAATTAAGATCACGTTGTATCGAACTTCAGGTGATTCGCCGATCGTCAAAGCACTGATTAACGCGGCGGAAAATGGCAAACAGGTTGCAGCGCTGGTCGAACTCAAAGCTCGCTTCGATGAAGAAAACAACATTCACTGGGCGCAACGATTGGAGCAAGCAGGCGTAAACGTCATCTACGGTTTGGTGGGGTTAAAGACGCATACTAAAGTGGTGCTAGTTGTGCGTGAGGAAGGAGAGGCAATACGTCGCTACATTCACATTGGCACGGGTAACTACAACTCTAAGACAGCGAAACTCTACACCGATTTAGGACTATTTAGCTGCAAGGAAGATCTGGGCGCAGATTTAACCGATCTATTTAATTTCTTGACGGGCTACTCACGGCAGCAGTCCTACCGCAAACTGTTAGTTGCTCCAGTGAATCTGCGCGATCGTATGCTTGCCCTTATTCAGCGGGAAACCGAACATCGTCACCACGGCAAACCTGGTCGCATCATCGCCAAGATGAACGCTCTCGTCGATCCACAAATCATTGCAACGCTCTATGCTGCCTCTCAGGCAGGTGTAGAGATTGACCTAATTATTCGCGGTGTGTGTTGCTTGCGTCCTGGTGTTGCAGGCGTTAGCGACAACATTCGTGTCATCAGCATTGTCGGTCGCTTTCTCGAACACTCCCGCATCTTCCACTTCCACAATAATGGTGAGGAAGAAGTCTTTATTGGTAGTGCCGACTGGATGCCCCGTAACCTCGATCGCCGTGTCGAAGCCATCACACCTGTCGAAGAGCCTGCATTGGCAGCACAACTCCGCGCCATTCTGGATACGCTTTTAGCAGACAACCGTCATGCCTGGGATTTGCAGCCAGATGGGACATACGTGCAGCGACAACCAGCAGAGGATGTGCCAGAACACGATGCCCAAACCGAGTTCGCGATGCAGCTACAGCAATAGATAGTAAATTAAACAAATTAAACGCTGCTGCTGATAAAGGTGAAAGTGACGGTAGAAAGCCAGCCCGTCATTAAGCAAGACTAGAACCTTGTCAGTACTGTCCTTCCTTCAGGTCAACCGGCAAGATCATGCCTTCTTGCGCCAACACGCTATTAGGAAATACGGCTCGCACTTGCGCTTCTACACCGTCTAAAAAGTCGTCGCTGTGGTTGGGGTCATGGTGGAAGATGACCGTTTTTTTCACGCCTGCTGCTTTTGCTAGCTTGATGGCTTCCTGCCAGGTTGAGTGACCCCAGCCAATCTTGGGCGTTTTAGGGTCGTGGTACTCTTCATCCGTATAGCAAGCATCGTAGATTAAGATATCGGCATTACGAGCCAGGTGCAGCAGGTTTTCATCTACGCGATCGGGGTAATGTTCTGTATCGGTCGCATAGACAACCGTGTGCCCCTGCCATGTAACGCGGTAGCCCATTGATGTATTGGGATGGTTCAGCGGACCTGTTTCGATCGTAATGTCGCCCAACTGCATCACATCGCCAGGGAACAGATCGTAGAACTTCAGGTCAGACTGCATCACCTGAATTGGCACCGGAAAATTGGGGTGTAGCATCTGGTCGCTGAGCCGTTGCCTCATCGTGGCACCGTTCGGCGCGATCGCCCCATAGATATGAAAGCAGTTGCCCTTAACAAACGCGGGAACAAAAAACGGAAACCCCTGGATATGATCCCAGTGAGAGTGCGTAAAGAACATATATGCTTCTACAGGCATCTCTTTGAGCAAGTGCTTGCCCAACATACGTAGCCCTGTACCGCCATCAAAGATCAGCCGTTTGCCATCCACCCGCATTTCGACACAGGATGTATTGCCGCCATAGCGTACTGTTTCACTGCCGGGAGCAGGAATACTGCCTCGAACACCCCAAAACTCGACCACAAAACCGGGAGCCTGAGTCATTGTTTCTGTTGCTTCACTATGAGTTTGTGGGTGGGATGCAGATGAATCAGGGTGTGACATTGTTGATCCGATTAGCCTTATTTTAAGGAATCTGTAGACGGACGAATCTAGGAACGGGCAAACTGCGATTGGATAATGAGGGCGACCTCAAAGAAAAAACGTGAAACCATACGCTGTCAGACTTCGGGTGTAGACTGTGATGCAACGATGATAGGTGCAATGAGGGCAGGCAATTGTTGAGCGAGCGTGGCAACTGCGTCAAGGCTTTGCGGTTTCGGGTTAACGATGCAAACGCCATCTCCATATCGATGTAGCGCTCATTCTTATCTTGTCCTTATAGAATAGAGTTCCCGTTGCGTTCAATAATGTTGCATTAATTCTTATGCTACCCATATTGTTCGCGCTGTTTGTCATACGACCAACCCCTTAATGTTGGTAGAGAGCAACATTGAAAGGCTACACGAGGGGTGTGGCTGTCTCCGAGGATAAGTGGTCAGCAGTGCCCTTATTCCAACCCTTGCCTTAACGAAACGGAACAAGCATTTTAGCTCCTTCTTCTGAGGCAACGTCATCCTAACGCTGTTAGAACCTCTAAAAATGGGCATTTAACGGGCATTAAAAGAGGACTTGAGGACAAATCCCCCCTTCCTTTGCTTGCTCGACTTTAGAGAACCATAACTTTTAGAGAACTCTAAAAACATAAAACTAGAAAAACACCAAACTGCTAGCGATCGCACCCTTAATACCAGTTGAGCGATTGCCCTGTCCGTAATTTCCTAAAACTGGATTTCTGCGAACCAATCAGGACAATCTTCAATATTTCCTGAGTATAAATATTTTTGGCAGGCTTAGGAATAAGGCGCGGCATTCAAAAAGACTAAAACCTCACCCCTATTCTCTCACCTCAGGAAGCAAGGTGTCGAAGGCGAGGTGAGGCTTTGCACATGGGGTTAGCTTATATGCACTGCGCTATGCTTCAGCGTGGCTCTACTTAAAGTAAGCCATCCATGATCACGAGCTGGTTTAGCCTTTGCCAGCACCCGCTTTAATGCACTGTTCGACCAATGGTAAAACATGATCAACATCCTTCCAGCCCAAAATTTCTGTCACCTTTTTCTCTAGATTTTTGTAACTCCTAAAAAATTCGGCAATTTCATCCAGGCGGTGAGGGGCAATATCAGCTAGCCGTTTAACCTGAGCATAGCGGGGGTCTTTGTCAGGAACACACAAAATTTTCTCGTCACGATCGCCGCCATCAATCATTTCTAGCATTCCAATAGGGCGTGCAGGAATGATGCAACCAGGAAAAGTCGGTTGATCCATCAGCACAATGCCATCCAGGGGATCGCCATCATCAGCCAGAGTGTTGGGTACAAAGCCATAATCGTATGGGTATTGCACCGAGGAGTAGAGCACACGGTCTAACGCGAACGCATTCAAGTCCTTATCGAACTCATATTTATTCTTACTCCCGGCAGGAATCTCGATCAGGACGTTTAGCAAACCAGGCTTGGGCTGGGCAGGTATACGGGTCAGATCCATAGCAATTCTCCAAACTAGCGAGGGGATTTTGGGGAAGGCAGAGGGCAGAAGGCAGAAGGCTAAATTTCACCCCTCATCCTTGTATCTCTTATCCCTACAATTGCTCTCCCCGTTAGCATTCTACGGGAAGACGGAAGCATGGGGGATGCAAGGCTAAGGGCTAAGGGTTAGGGCGAATCTTTTTGTCCTTCCTAGATCTTTTATCCTTCAGCCTTTTGCCTTTTGCCTAACGCTCTACAGTCGGCACAAGGGGTAAAAAGGTAGGCACCAAGGCAGCTTGGCTGACAACCAATGTGGGGTAAGCCCGATCGCTATAATCCTGACCCACTTGAAGCGGAAAGATCGGTTTGGGGTCTAACGGTGTCCAGATGCCGCCTGCTGCCTGGACGATCGCCCAGACTGCAGCAATGTCCCAGATTTTTGGGGTTGCTTCGACGCCGCCCATTGTGGCTCCGGCAGCGACAGTAAGCAGGTTATAGGTTGCAACTCCCAGCATCCGAATTTTGCAGGGAAAGGGATTTTTAAGCAAACCAGTGCTGCGAGTGCAGAGGTTGAAGAAATGATTCGAGGTGAGCGTATCGGTGCTGGAGTGGATGGGGCGATCGTTCAAAAAAGCGCCCGTTGGCATCTCGAGATCACCCTCTAACTGAGAGTCATCATGCCAATAGCCGTAGAAGGATTGTCCCAATGGCGGTAGATGGACGTAGCCGAAGACAGGCGTACCTTTGTAGAGCAGTCCTAGTGAAATGCCCCAAAGCGGCAACCCTCTTGCAAAGTTGGTGGTGCCATCGATGGGATCAATAATCCAGCACCAGTCGTTTGCCGGAAAGATATGTTCGACTTCTTCGCTGAGAACGCCATGATCGGGAAAGGCTTGGACGATCGCCGCTCTCAAGACCTCATCTGCCCAGCGATCGGACTGTGTGACCAAACTTCCATCCGCCTTTTCTGCTGCCAGCGCCTGCCCAAAGTCTTGCAGCAGTTGCTTACCGACGTTTGCAGTTGTGGTTTTGGCAAAGTTGAGCACCTGAGTCCAGAAGTCAGACATAGAAAAGTCTTTGGTTGTTGGTCGTTAGTTGTTTGCTGCTTTCTATCTAACAACTAATGGCTAAAAACGAACAACTGCCCTCAGTCAAGTTCGTTGCCCATAACGGTGGCGATCGCCGCTTTTGCATTCGACTGAAACTCTGCCACATTCACGCGACTGAGCAGCCCTACTGCCACGATCATGCCCACGGCTTGTACTGCAAACACCAGCCCATAAGACAACACGGGCACTGCAAAGAGCTTGTTACCGATATCTAGAACCGTACCACCTGCAACTGTAGATAGTGCCCGTGCCATCGCTTGCGCCAAACCCCAGGCTCCGATAAACGTTCCGGCGGTTTCCGCAGCAGTGAGATCTAGCATGAGGCTGAGGGCACCTGTAGTGGTAATGCCAGATGCGAGACCAAACACGAAGACAACTGCTTTGAGTGCCGTCTGATTAGCAGTGAATCCGGCGGCAATGAGTAAGACAAAGCACGCTGCGACCAGCAGACAGCCTACTTTAGCGGTTTGCTGTTTGCCTAGACGTGGCACCACTAAAAAGCCAGCGCTGCTGATGCCAATGAGTGTTCCTGTCCCCCAGAAGGCATTTAGCAACGTGGTTTTAGAAAATTCCATGCTAAAGACTTTGGCACCGTAAGGCTCTAGCACGGCATCTTGCATGAATAGGCTAATAGTCATCACCAGCAGAAAAGTGAAGAAAATGCCCGTTTGGCGACTAGCAGTTAGAACTCGTAACGCTCTGCCCAACGTGATTTTGTCTTCCCGATCGGCTAAGGACGATCGCAGCCCATACAGCGAATATTTCTTCTCCACGCCTGCTGTTGCCAGCACTGCTAACCCAATGACGATCGCTGGCACAATCACAAACACACGATTGATTGCCGCTTGCAAAATATCTAGCGGCGTGTTCAGAGTCAAGCGCTTCAGCAAGATGCTAATGAGAATCGCGCCCACGACAATACCCACCATCAGCATTGACCAGACAACGCCAATTAGCTTAGGACGATTTGTCTCATCCGAAACATCAACGAGTAGCGCGGCAAAGGGTGTTGAGCCTGCACTCAGCGCCATGCCATATAGCGCAAAGACGGCTGCAAGTAAGGCAGTCCAAAGGTATGTCTCGGTATTCCAAGCCCAGCCACCTGCCGCTTGTACGGCTGCACCCAAGCGCCACATCACCTGCACCGCCAGAAAAGACGCGATCGCAAACAGCGTTGTCCCAAGCCACACATAGCCTGTGCGATGGTAGCCTGCGATCGGTCTGCTATCCGACATCTGCCCAAACCAAACCCGTGCGGGTGCTACAAACTGGTGCGCTGCGATCGCCCCTGCTGCGATCGTGGCTGGAATCGCTAGATTGCCAATCATTGCCCGATTCAACACGCCCAAAAACAGCACAGACATCATCCCCAGTCCCATCTGGTAGAGTCCCAGCCGAAACATTGTCAGCAAACTGATTTTGGAGATTGGAGCCTCCGAAGGCGATGGATAAGCCTGTGAGTCAGACACGTTGCTCGTTGACATGACCGATTCCTCAAATACCTTCAAACGATAGCCAACATCTATCTCCAGATTAGGCTCAAACGTATCACCCTTACTCTAAATTTCATCTCTCACCCTTTAGCCTTCATCCCTCAGCCTTCACTCCTCCCCTTTCCTTCTGCCACCCTCACTCCTCACCCAAGCGATACACTAAAGACCAGATATACCCAACCAAAAACAGGGAGCGATCGCGTGCAAACGGTAACACTTGGCAAAGATGGTCCTGCCGTCACAGCCCTTGGTATTGGCACCTGGGCATGGGGCGACAAACTCTTCTGGAGCTACGGCAGCGACTACGGTGCTGCTCAGGTGCATGAAGCCTTCGATGCCACGCTTGAGGCAGGCATTAACTTTTTTGACACGGCTGAAATTTATGGTTTTGGCGAATCCGAGCGGCTCATCGGACAATTCATGCGGCAGACTGACAAACCTGCGCAGATTGCCACAAAATTCTTCCCGGTGCCCTGGCGCTTCACTGCTCGATCGGTTTCTGAGGCATTAACGGCTAGCTTGGAGCGGTTACAAGTGTCGCAGGTTGCGCTCTATCAAGTGCATCAACCGTTTGACTTTCTCCTTGGTAAGCGCGCCCTCATGAATGCCCTGGCAGACGAAGTACAGCAAGGCAGAATCGCCACAGTGGGAGTAAGCAACTACTCAGCAGAGCAAATGCGACAGGCACACAAATTTCTGGCAGCAAGAGGCGTACCGCTGGCAGTCAATCAGGTGCGCTATTCGTTACTCACTCGCCAGATTGAAAGCAACGGTATTTTTGACACTGCCCGCGAACTAGGCATCACTATCCTGGCGTACAGTCCACTGGCACAAGGTTTGCTAACAGGAAAATACACGGCTGAGTTGGCACGAGCGCACCAGGCTCAACCACTTCAGGGTGCCCGTCGTATTGATCCCCGCTTCAATCAAAGTGGTCTAGAGAAGATCGCCCCTGTCATTCGGTTACTTCAGGACATTGGCGCAGTGCATCAACGGACTCCCGCCCAGGTTGCCCTCAACTGGCTAATTGCTCAAGGTGTAATTCCTATTCCGGGTGCAAAGAATGCAGAACAAGCGCGGCAAAATGCTGGTGCACTGGGCTGGAGCTTAACTGAGCAAGAAATTGAGACGCTCGATCGCGCGACACAAGCCTGGAAATGAAATCACACTAGCACTATGAAACTCCTTACCGACTGGGGCTTTAGCGTCAATAGCTGGCAGGGACAACGGGGCGAATATTGGGTCTTTGCGCAAGCAGCCATCATTGTTAGCTTTATGGTGCTGCCAGTCTATCCCCTTCCCGCACGAACGTTAGCGCTATCAACACTCTACGGATTATGGGCTGCGGCAGGAGTGCTAGGGGTTTTGGCTCTGGTACTGATGGCAAAAGGGTTGCTTGACCTGGGTCGCAGTCTTACGCCATTACCACATCCACGCGATGATGCCCAACTCGTGCAATCGGGCGTTTATAGTCTGGTGCGGCATCCACTCTACAGCGGCTTGATTGTCGCAGCGCTTAGTTGGGCACTCTATCAAAGAAGCCTCAGTCATCTGGCTGGCGCGATCGTCATCTTCGTTTTCTTTAACGCTAAAGCGACCCTCGAAGAAACCTGGCTGAGGCAAAAATACCCTGAGTATGGTGCTTATCAGCAGCGCGTCAAAAAGCTCATTCCCTGGTTGTACTAAGCAGTTTTACCTAAGTAGTGAGCCTTTCGTTCACTTATATGGTGAGCTTTTCGCTTAAAACAATTTAATCTCACTAAGATTCTATAAATGACCAGGAATGGCATTAAACAAGTACGAAGAAAGTTGCAGACAAGAGCACGCCTTGACCATATGAGAGCGAACCGATTACAGCACCAGTGCCGTTTTCTGTAAGGCAAGCAGCACTGGGAAACTGGCAACTATTCGCTCTACAAACACGCTAAACTATCGCAATCACGCCCCTTAATCACTGAGCCGTTATGGAGTTATGACTATAGTTCTGATCGTAGACGATAGCCCCACTGTGCGGGAAATGGTCTCAGAGCAATTTCGCAAAAGCGGCTTCAGTGTTATTGAGGCAGTGGATGGTGCAGAAGCCGTTGAAAAGATTACAGCAAAAACTCCTGACGTAGTAGTGACTGATATTGTCATGCCGCGCAAAAACGGCTACGAACTCTGTCGCTGGATTAAAAATGATCCTAAAACGAAGCATATTCCTGTAATCATGTGCACCAGTAAAAGTGAAGAATTTGATGTGTACTGGGGCATGAAGCAAGGCGCAGATGCCTACGTCACAAAACCCTACCATCCACCCGATTTGCTGGCTGCTGTGAAAAAACTGCTGCAACAGACGAAGGGGTGAGCGGTCTTTCAAGGCATCTTAAGAGCCATGCAAGTGATCGAGATTACTCGCCTTTCAAAGATTGAATTGGGATTAATCGATCATCTCGTTGAGGAAAGCTTGTCTCAAGAGCTTCAGTTTTTTGAACGATTGATTCGAGAATACCGTAGTGGCTTGAATTGCTTTGATCAGCCAGATGAAATCTTACTGAAAGCATCCGTACAAGGTGCGGTCATAGGTATTAGCGGATTGAATCGAGAGCCCCATTTAAATGACCCTTACATTGGGCGATTGCGGCATTTGTTATGTTGAGTCAGGCTGGCGAAAGCAGGGAGTTGGTCGATTCGCTTGTCCATCAGATTATTCACGGAGCCAAGCAGCACTATCACCTATTGACGCTGCGAACTGATACTCTAGCAGTCGCTCAGTTCTATCAGTCATTAGGTTTCAGAACTCATCCGCACTGGGAGCATACGACCCATCATTTGCAGTTGAGTGCGGCGACATATCATCCTTGAGCTTTCTGCTAGGCGACGTATGGTCGAGGGAAGCTAGAAAGTTCCCTGGTCTACGCATTTAACTGTTCGCTGCGTTCTAAGCGATGGATCTAACTGCTAAGAACTTTAAGGCTTGTTAAGCTGAGAGGGTGCCCTTAGTGCAAGCTTGAGCTATGAACCGCACGATCGTCTGGTTTCGTCGGGATTTCCGTGTCGCGGATCATGCGCCACTGTATCGTGCGGCATTGCGGGGTGAGGTCATTCCCGTGTTTGTGTTTGATCGTGCCCTCCTACATCATCCCGAAACAGGTTCAGCGCGGGTTGCATTTATGCTAGAGTGCTTGCGATCGCTGGATCAAGACTTGCGCGATCGCGGTGGGCGCTTGATTTTGCGATCGGGCGATCCAGTAGAGGTACTACCGCAACTGATCCGCGAAACTCAGGCAGACGGTATCTATGCCCACATCGACTTTGAGCGGATCTATGGTCGGGTGCGAGATGCCCGCTTGAACAACGCTTTAGCGCAAGAAAACCTCAAAATTCGCTGGTTTGAGCCGCTTGCTACAACGCCCGACCTGATTCCCTACCCTGACTATCGGGACTTGTGGTACGCTGACATGAACGCGGCTATGGTGCCCACACCTGGTCACATCCATGTACCAACCGATGTCATTAGCGAACCCCTACCGACGCTTACCGACGTAGGGCATTTGCCCGATGCCAAGCAAATTCCGCCTGCTGGCACTCAGGCAGCACGAAACTTCTTGCAGGAATTTCTGCGTGAGAAGGCAGATCGCTACTACTGGCAGCTTTCCTATCCCAGCGCCGAAGCGACTACAGGTTTGAGTCCATACCTCAAATTTGGTGCGATTTCTGTGCGGGAATGTTACCAGATGGCGCAGCAGCTCAAAGCTTCGCCTGACATGCGGGTGCAGCGGAGCCGTAAGCAGTTGATCGCCCGGTTGCGTTGGGGCAATGGATTTGCCCAACGGTTTCGCTACCTGCCGCAGCTAGAGTTGCGATCGCTCTACAACATTTTTGATGATGATGGCTGGGCGTTTGACGAAACGCTTTACCGCGCGTGGCAGCAAGGCGAAACGGGCTTTCCGATCGTCGATGCAGCAGCGCGGTGTCTCCAGGCAACTGGCGGCTGGAAAGAACTCAACTTTCGCATCCGTGCTCTTTACTCCAGCTTTTTGAGCAATCTGCTGGGAATGGACTGGCGTTACGGCGCACTGCACTTCATGCGTCACCTGATTGATGGTGATTGCCCGATCGACCATTATCAGTGGGCAATGCAATCGGGTGTTACGCATTGCGTTGATAAAACCTGGACGCGCATTTATAACCCTGGGCAAGTGGCGGTCGATCGCTGTGATCCAGACGGCATTTTCATCAAGCGCTGGCTACCAGAACTGAAGCACCTGCCGCCCGCAAGTCTCGGTTCACCGCTGCCAATGAAGGGCTATCCGACTCCCATCCTCGATTACAAACAGGCTCGAAAGCAACGAGTCCAGCAGCTAGAGCAACAGCGTCAACAATTTTTGGGACTGGAAAACGTCGTACCACACCTATCGCGCTTGCCAGCTAGTCTCCTGCCCTTTGGAGCAGAACGCTTTGATACTGAAGTAAGTTGGGCGACGGCTTCGGATCATAGCCTCTTCCCGCCGCCGCTCGATCTAGATGCGATCGACCCCCATCAAGCACAAGCACTACGCACCTGGTTTGTGGCTCACGCAGAGGTCAAACCTCGTAAAGCATCCCGTCGTAAACCCAAACCGGAACCTGGCGATCTCCAACTCAGTTTGCTGTAAGACAAGCATTAATAACAGAGATGATAAGCAGCAAAGGGCTTTCATACCCTGACGCGATCCTGCGCCTGCCGCTCTATCAGCTTGTTAGACTGTTAGCAAAACTCTAAACCTCTTCATTTCAACCTGATTCTTGTTGCCTCTTTAAATCGCTCAAGAGGAACTCCAAGCTGTTTGACAAATCGCTGTCTATCCTGGCATATTTTTGAGAACCCCGCTTTAAAGTCTCTTCTGCTCTTGGATGATTAATCGCTACCAGCTCATGGTAAGCACCAATAAGTTCTTCCTTGGATAATTCAGATTCTTGGGCGTTAAGTAGCAGTTCAACTGACCTCTTTCGTCCTGGTCGATACTTGAGGTTGATCATACTTGTATTGCTGAGACGAATACTTAAATAATCTTCTCCATAAATATTTTTTGCTATATGGTAAGCTCCTGACTCCCAGCATTCTGCAACTGCAAGCATCATGTTTGTTAGATTTGGAAAAACTTCTGACTTCCACACATCGTCACTACAAAAATATTCACTTTTATCCAGAATAGGTGAGTGTTTCTGAGGTTTTAGGGACGTAGGAATAACATAAAAGTTTGAATCTTCTTTAAAGATAGGAAGCCAGCAAGGGTCGTATAGTTTTTGCCAAGGTAAATCGTCTTCACTAAACTCCTTTGCCAGTTCAATTTGGCATTTATATTCCTTTAAAGCATCTTCCAAAGATAGAAGCCGATAGTATGGCGCGAATTCATCCGGATAAGCTCCTGCTTGACCATTGCGCCATTGATACAGTTCGATCAGTTCAGTAGGTAATAGATATGGAAAATCTTCAAGTTTTGATGTGATTTCTTCGTATGACAAACCGGGCTGCAAAGATCGAGCGATGTCAGTCATTATTGGATGGCTACTTTCTAAAAAAGCAACAATTCTATTCAGAGTTTCCACTAAAAGAGACATATGCGAAAAGTAAGGGTACTCTTAAGCTCAAAATGAGGTGGTTTGGTAACCTCTATGTCAGGTTTGAGGCTTTTTCATCGCTTTGTTTCTGAGGCAGCAGGTAAATTACACCTGAAACCAGGGTGAGCGCTACAGAGAGCCAGAAAGCAACGAGGGCCGGAAGCTGCCAAGTCTCAGCCAGTGGTGCAATGAGTAGTGCGATCGCACCAATTTGGCTCACTGTTTTCAACTTGCCCCATAGGTTTGCGCCCTGAATAGCTGTACTGCCCTGAAGGCTGGGATTAACGCGCCAGCCAGCGATCGTCAACTCACGTGCCAAAATTAAAAACACGCCCCAAGCAGGCACCTGACCCAATTCAATCAAAGCTAGCAATGGTGCTAATACCAGCAACTTATCTACTAATGGGTCGAGGAACTTGCCCAGTTCTGTCACCTGATTGAGCTTGCGAGCCAGATAGCCGTCTACCCAATCAGTGCCCGCTGCCACTAAAAAAACAACCAGCATGAACCAACGCCCCTCGATCGTTGGGGTCCGTAAACCGTAGAGCAGTAATGGCACTGCCAGCAAACGAGAAACTGTGATCCAGGTTGGCAGGTTCATCTTGAACTAACTTGATCTTGAACTAACATCATCTTGGACTATAGCGATCGCCATAAGGGTTAGGACATTGAGATCAAAGGGCGCAGGAGGCGTTGCCTCAAAGGTTTCACCTTGCACGTCATCCTAACGAATCTAACTACTGCCATAACGTCTAACCTACAACGTCCACAGTCTAAACTCAGCGCAAAAAAGAGGACAGCCTCTTAGAGACTGTCCTAATCGTTCATGTTCTCAGGAGCAATGGCAGTTGAAAGACCTAGCAGATATCCCTAGCAGATGATCATGGTGTTAAACCGTAGCCGTTACATCAAACCAATAACTTGTTGCAGCAGCGCTCTAGCTTATTTCGTTCTTAGCAGGCACCTTTCTTATCCAGAACAACAAGGATAGTTTTTGCAATCAAATGTAGGTCGTAAGCGATCGACCACTTGCGCTGGTACTCGACATCCATTTTCACAATGTCTTCAAAATCGATCACAGTTGATCGACCATTTGCTTGCCACTCACCTGTGATGCCAGGTTTGACGTTAAGACGCTCCCAATGATGTTTCTCGTAACGAATAACTTCATCGACTGTAGGCGGACGAGTGCCAACTAAGCTCATGTGCCCTAGCAGCACATTCCAGAATTGCGGCAGTTCGTCAAGGCTGGTGCGGCGTAGGAAGCGACCAATACGGGTGATGCGAGGGTCATTCTTATTCTTAAAGATGCCACCTTTAGCTTCATTGTTGACGAGATGCTTCAGCTTGTCTGCATCCATCACCATCGAGCGGAACTTCCAGATGCGGAAGGGTTTGCCTTTTAAACCGCAGCGAATTTGACTGTAAAAGATGGGACCAGGGTCATCGCATTGCACTGCGATCGCCACTGGAATAGCAACCATTGCGGTGATTGCCAGCCCGACTAGGGCACCAACAATATCAACTAAACGCTTGGCTTTGCTGGTAACGGATGGATGAATTGTACGAACACATTCCTGAGGAGGAACGCTGGTAGCCTGACCCGCTTCTTTGTCACGCTTAATGAGAGCGATTCGGAGAGCAGTTGGAATGTCAGAAGTAATCATCACGTTCGTAATTGGCTTTACTAGGTTTCTCTTTGCCTTCCACTAAAGATACGCAACTTCACCTAGCGTTGCCCAGTGTCTATAAGTACGTTTGCTCAATCTTTATAACTCCTACTGAGTAGTATGAAGTTTCAGTGTTTTTCTCTAGGAAAGTTAATTTAAATGACACCTGCAAACCAGAGCTTTTACTGAGGCTTAATGAATGGGCGATGCGTTGTCAGGGCTGAACGGAAGGAAGTATGAGCCTTTTGCCAAGTTGAGTAGCGACAGCAGCAGCGCCATGACGATTCAGGTGGCTGGGGTCTGTGAAATAAGCGTTTTGATACAGCCATCGTTGACTTAGATCGTGAACGGTCAACGGTTGCGATCGAGCAAACTGCTGCAAATAGGTACGAAACTGCTGTTCGTTCGCAGTACGCGTCTCGTCTAAATAAATTTGCGTCAGGGGCAGATTAACAAAAACGATCGAGATCTGGCGAGCTTTGGCAAACATGACAACGTTGTTAAGTGCCTGCGTCTGCTTACCATTGAGCGTGAAGTCTCGATAGTCGCCATCGTATGCGCCTTGGACTTTAGGATAGCGTTGAAAATACTCATCAGGTTTGAACTGATTTGATAGCGGCTGAAAGCCAGTCGTCTCTTGAACATCGACTATCCGTTCCTCTGGCTTAACGAGAGCTTCAGGCTGACTGAGCGCTCTTAACGGTTCCCAACACCACAGGCGTTGTTGGTACGCTGGAGCGAAAGACGGCACAACATTGAAAGACTTGAGCGGACTAAGCGCGTCACGGGTCGAACGTTGCAATGGCAGGGCAATGCAGAGCGGCTCCCTCTGAAGCAATGGAGGCATTAGGACGGGACGAATGCCAGCCGCTAGCAGTTGGTAACCAGGGGAGGCGATCGCCCGGTTGTAGGTGATATCAGCACGACCACTGTTAAAAGCTCGTACACCGTCTGCCCAGAGCAGCAAGCGCGGTAATTGGTCGGGTGCGAGCAGTTTACGTACGATCAGATCAACCAACTGCGCGGTGGCTCCATTCACCCCAAAGTTGAAAATTTTTAGCTTGGGATAACCTCGCTGGGCAAGCGTTTGCTGAAGCACGATTGGGTCAATGCCCTGCAAGGCTCGCGAACTGCCAACAATGAGGATATCGGGTGACCCAGACTGGGCGACAAAGCGAAGATAGCGCTGTAGCTGCTGGTCAAGTTGCTGGCTGTTAAAGGTAGGAAAAGGGGCGATCGACGAACGTGAGGATTGCGAGGGAGCACGGTGCGATCGCGGGGGGCTGGCTACAGGTTGGTCTAAGGCGGGTGCTGCTAGCCGAATGTTTTGCACGCTCGGCGGCTGCTCTTGCTGCAACCCGGCTGTTGCAGGCGTGTTCGCGATCAACTTCTCAGCGCTGCCTACAAAACAAAGACTGCTTGACAGCGATATGCAAAATAAAAGCGGCTGCTTTGTTAGCCATCTCATAGAGCGATCGACAAGGAAAAGTAGTCATGATGATCATACCGTCCTCATCTTTCTAGCCGCATAAAAAATGACCACCCCGTCAAGCAGGATGGTCACAGAATCAACTAAGTCGTTATTGTGCTTTTAAAGTAGCTAACTGTAGCAACCGTACAAAATTGTGAATTGCAAAATTATGGGTTTGCCGGAGAAGGCTGCGGTGCCGTGTCAGAGGGAGCTTCTGTTGTTGGGGGCGTGCTCGCCTCGGGGGCAACGGGCGCGGGGGCAGCAGGAGCAGGGGCAGCTGGGGCTGGGGCTGGAGCAGCAGGAGCGGGGGCAGCTGGGGCAGCGCGTTCGGGAACAGCAATATTCACATTAGGCGGTGCAGGGTTAGGCACTGTGATATTGACATCAGGTGGTTTGGCAGGCGAAGGCTGGGCTGGCGTGACAGTTGTACGTTCGCGCTGAATGATCGTGCGAGTCGGTGTTGCTGTAGGGCGCTGGGTCATGAAGTACGCACCAAAACCAAGTGCTGCCAGCCCGAAAAGCAAGATGCCCAGCATTAAACCTGTAGCAGCACTGTCATTTTCACGAATGGCACGGTTTTGCTCCTTCATTTCAATATTTTGCTCGCGGATAAGCTGGTTATCTAGAGCAACATCACGGCTAGTTCTAACGCGATTAGGATCAGGATCGACGGGATTAGGATTAAAGTTTGACATTTTCTTTTGTTGAACTCATCTTGAAAAGGTGCTTCTAACGTGAACAAAATCTACCTAAAGACTTAGCAAACATAAAGTCTAGTAGTTGTCTAGCACCCATTTTTTGTTCACATTTATTAGCTGTATCCAACCTAGTTTCTTTTTCAAACGAACAAGCTCTACCCATAGAGGTGAGCTTGATTAACCAAAAGGATGAGCTTGTTCTTAATCCTAATTGCCTTACAGTGAACGTGGAAGCGCTTGCAGAGGGTGTTTGAGGCTACAGCGATCGCCCTGCTCTCGCGCCACAATTTTGTCACTGTTGAGTTTTACATTTGCGTTCGTCCTAATTATCAGTATTCAACCAAAACGCTTTCACAGCCTTTAACTTTTCAATCACACATATGCCAGCAATCGCACCTTTGTCCCTCTATGCTTGTTACCCAACAACCCATACTGAAGCGGTTCTGGTATCCAGTCATGCCCATAGCAGATCTGGCAGTGACACCACAATCCTTCCAACTCTTAGGAGAACCCCTGGCACTATGGCTGAATGGAGTTGGCAAGCCTGCAGCGGTACGCGATCGTTGCTGCCATCGTTCGGCACGGCTATCACTAGGCGTAGTGGTTAATGATGCGATTCGCTGTCCTTATCATGGCTGGTCGTTTGATGCAGAGGGCACTTGTACAAACGTACCGCAGCTTAGCAATGGCACTATCCCAAAAACCTATCGGGTGGATGCCTTTCGTTGTCAAGAGCGCTACGGCTATGTCTGGGTTTGTCTAGAGGAGCCGCTGATGGCGATTCCTAACATTCCTGAAGCAACAGATCCGCAGTTTCGTCAAATTCCCGAATTCTACGAGACGTGGCACTGTGCCGGACTGCGCCTGATGGAAAACTCCTTTGACAATGCCCATCCTCACTTTGTTCATGCAAAGACGTTTGGTGTAGAGCAAGAACCTGTACCACCCCAGCCCGACTCGTTTACAGAAACCGAGTTTGGCTTCCGTATGCGTTACGTGCTGCCTGTTTTCAACAGTGACCTACAGAAGCAAAATTTGCAGATGGAGGCAGGTAGAACCGTGCGAATTAGCGAAGGCACATGGTTTATGCCGTTCATCCGCACGCTCAAGATTACCTATCCGAATGGCTTGATTCATCTAATTTTTACTGCTGCGACACCGATCGACGATTGCTCCTCGCAAATCGTCCAGTTCTGCCTGCGAAATGATACGGAGGAGGCTGTCACCGCTGAAAGTGTCGTAGCCTTCGATCGTGCTGTTACGCTAGAAGACCGCATGATTCTGGAAGGAACCGATTATGACGTACCTTTGAGCCTTAGCGCCGAACAGCACATGGCAACGGATAAACCAGGCATTGTGATGCGACGGAAGCTAGCAGCGTTGGTCAGGAATATGGGGAATAAGGAGTAAGGCTATTTTGGTATGAAAAGATAGAAAGTGTTTGCTGATTTTGGTGGATAAAACTATAATTAGGAAGTTGAGCTTCTACTTCAATAGACATTATTGTGTTTACAAGTACCCTTCTTCCTCCCAGGACTGAACTGCCGAGTGATTTGTTTGGAGCGATCGCTGATCTGAAGCGTGAACTCAATGCCGTCATCCTGGCGCACTACTACCAAGATAATGATATTCAGGATATTGCCGATTATCTGGGCGATTCGCTGGGTTTATCGCAGCAGGCAGCCCAGACCGATGCGGATGTGATTGTCTTCGCTGGCGTCCATTTCATGGCAGAAACCGCGAAGATTCTCAACCCAAACAAGCTTGTGCTGCTGCCAGATTTGGAGGCGGGCTGTTCTTTAGCAGATAGTTGCCCACCCGACGCCTTTGCTGCCTTTAAAGCAAAATATCCTGACCATTTGGTAATTTCCTACATAAATTGCACTGCCGACATCAAGGCAATGAGTGACATTATTTGCACCAGCGCCAATGCAGTGAAGCTTGTGAATCAGATTCCAGTTGATCAGCCAATTATCTTTGCACCCGATCGTAATCTCGGCAAATACGTCATGGAGCAAACGGGACGAGAGATGGTGCTGTGGCAGGGGAGTTGCATGGTACACGAAACCTTTTCTGAGAAAAAGATGGTGCAGTTGCAAATCCAGCATCCCGAAGCAGAAGCGATCGCCCATCCCGAATGTGAACCTGCCGTTCTACGCCATGCTAGCTACATTGGTTCGACCACTGCTTTGCTCAACTACATCCAGCAAAGCACCAGCCAAAGCTTCATCGTTGCTACCGAACCCGGCATTATTCACCAAATGGAAAAGGTTGCTCCCCACAAGCGGTTCATTCCGGCTCCCCCCATCAACAACTGCGCTTGCAACGAATGTCCCCATATGCGTTTGAACACGCTGGAAAAACTCTACCTTTGCATGAAGCACCAGACCCCTGAAATTACGCTACCTGAAGCAACGCAACAAGCAGCACTGAAGCCGATTCAGCGCATGTTGGAGATGAGCGCTTGAGGAGAAGGCTAAAGGCTAAAGGCTAAAACAGAAGTCAGAAGCCAGAATTCACTCAAAATTTTTATACTTCATCCTTTAGCCTTCGCTTCAAACCACCCTTCCCTGCCGAATACACTCTGCGTACCAGTGAAAGCTCGCTTTAGGGATGCGCTTTTGGGTGGGATAGTCGACATAGGTAATGCCGAAGCGGCGATCGTAGCCCCATGCCCATTCAAAGTTGTCTAGCAAACTCCAAACAAAATAGCCGTGCAGAGGATAGCCGTCCGCGACAGCACGATGCGCTGCTTTGAGATACTGCCGCAGATACGCAATCCGCTCTAGATCAACAACTTCGCCCTGCGCGTTCACCGTATCTTGAGCAGCGCAGCCATTTTCGGTAATAAACAGCGGCAAAGCGGGCTTCTCTAGCGTATCGCTGATGTGCCGCACCCCCCAGTACAGTGCTTCTGGTAGCATCCAGAGCCAGGGCATATTGAGGCGAGGATAGCTGTCACGAAAATCAAGACATTCGTAGCCATTAGGATTGTCGGCGGCTTTAACATACGTACCCGTGTAGATGTTTAGTCCCAGAGCATCAAGGGGTTGGTGGATAGTTTCTAAATCACCTGCCTTAATCTCTGGCGCATCCCATCCCAGTTGTTCCAATAGCACTGGACTGTAGGCACCCGTCAGCACAGGATACAGAATGCCGCCATTTGCCCAACAGGTCGGAAAGGCTTTTTGTGCCGCAACAACGTGTTCTGGCGACTCGGCGATCGGCACGGTTACGGCTGGATTATCCACTAGGGCAACAGAACATGGCACGGGCGATGCCGCTCGAATAGCCTGACAACCCAGCCCATGCGCCAGAATGGCATGATGGCAGGTCTGCCAGATGTCTTTACGACGTTTGACTCGTGTACCAGGAGCATGGGGCGGGTCGGCATTTACCGCATAGCCCAGGTGGGTAAAACACGAAATTTCATTAATAGTCATCCAGTTGGTGATGCGATCGCCCAACCGGCTCACTACTGCGGTGACATAATCTGCATAGTCCTGCGCCATCTCCCGACTGCGCCACGAGCCATAGCGTTTTTCTAGCGCCTGGGGGCTATCCCAATGAAACAGTGTAGCGTGAGGGGTAATGCCATGTTCACGCAAGCAATCCACTAGACGGCTGTAGAAGTCAACGCCTGCCTCATTCACGTCTCCGCGTCCATCAGGTATAATCCGCGTCCAGGCAATGCTAAAGCGATAATGCTTGATGCCCAGTGCTGCCATGAGCTTCACATCGGTTTCGTAACGGTGATAGTGATCGCAGGCAACGGCACCTGTATCCCCATTCAGCGTTCGTCCTGGCTTGGCACTAAAGGTATCCCATACGCTCGGCTTGCGCCCATCCTCTGTCGCGGCACCTTCAATCTGATAAGACGCGGTAGCAGCCCCCCAGAGGAAGCTGTCAGGAAACTGGTAGCTGGTCATCGATTCGCCTGAATGCTGCTCTCAATACTCTAATTGTTAACAGCCCCCAAGCGTGAGCGCGATCGTGAAGAGAACATTCAACACGTTTGCTTCAGCATTAAGACAAGCAACAACGCTGCTCTTTAAGCAGAAGCGGCTCCTTTGGTTGCAGAGGCACGCAGTTGCCCACAGGCTGCATCTGCGGCTAGACCACGAGACTGCCGGACGCTGACTACAATGTGCTTGGCTTTGAGAGCATTAACGAAGGTTTGAATGCGCTGGGGGCTAGGTCGCTGATAGTCAACTTCAGAAATCGGATTGTAGGGAATCAAGTTGACGTGGCTCTGGAAACCGCGCAAATGCTTCGCTAGCTCGATCGCATGTTCTGGGCAGTCATTTAACCCAGCCAGCAGGATGTACTCAAACGTGACGCGCCGCCCGGTTAGCTGGACGTACTCACGACATTCATCGAGCAACGCTTCTAGCGGATATTGCTTGGCACTGGGAATCAGTTTTTCACGCAGCGCTTGATTAGACGCATGGAGGCTGACAGCAAGGGTGGCACGTAGCTGGCTTGTAGCAAGCTTACGAATGCGACCGGGAATGCCCACAGTCGAAACCGTCATGGTGCGTTGCCCAATGCCCACATCCTGGTTCAGGCAGCGCAATGCGGCAACCACATTATCGGTATTTAACAGCGGTTCGCCCATGCCCATAAAGACAACATTACTCACCCGTTGCTGAAAATCTGCCTGCACCGTCAGCACTTGATCCACAATCTCTGCCGTTGTCAGATTGCGAACAAAGCCGCCCTTGCCTGTAGCGCAGAAGTCGCACGCCATCGGACAGCCAACCTGGGAGGAAACACAAACAGTGAGACGGGTAAGGGAGTTTTGAGTTTTGAGGGTTGAGGGTTGAGTTGATTCTGCTTCCTCTGCCCCTTCTGCTACATGCCTCCTGCCTTCTGGCTCCTCCTGATCCCAATTAAATGTTGGAATCCCTACCGTTTCAATGATTTGACCATCTGAGAGACGCAGTAGAAATTTGACGGTGCCATCGGGGGCAGCAGAACGGTGATGGAGGGTCGATCGCCCAATGTCAAGGCCTTCTAGCTCCGATCGCCACTGCTTAGGGAAAACAGAGATATCGGTGAGCGATCGCACCCCTTTCTGATACAGCCATTCATGTAACTGCTTGCCCCGATAGGGTCGCTGCCCCTGCTGCTGCACCCATTCGGTTAACTCAGCCAGAGACTTGCCTAATAATGGCAATGCTGTTTGTAGCGATGATGTTTGTAAGGAGAGAGACATGAGACGTGCCAAAAAGTTGGAGTTTTAAGTGATGAGTTTTAAGTTTGCTTTCCCTAGATCACTCATGACCTAACCCTAACAAAATCTAGAGGACGGCTGCTCTGAGCCGAGCGATCGGTAGGCACGTCAACTTACGGAAGCCCGGCACATACGCCCGATAGCGGAACACGTCGTAATTATTACGTTCAATTTCGTCCAGAATGCCGCTATAGAGCATGAGTGCAGCCCAAACGGGAAAGCGAGCATCCCGGCTAAGTGAGCGAATACCACGTTCGGCAGAGACGAAAAACTTACGGGCACGCTGAATCTGAAACCGCATCAGTTCGCGCCAGCGTTCATCCACTACACCATTGAATAAGTCTTCCTCAGTGTAGCCAAATAGGGCTAGTTCATCCAAAGGGATATAAATTCTGCCGCGGCTAGCATCTTCGCCGACATCGCGCAAAATATTGGTCAGTTGATTGGCAATACCAAGAGCAACGGCTTCAGACGTTGGGTCATCTTGAACCGTGCCATAGAGATCCCAGGGAGTGGTGCGTGGCATCGTATCAATACCCATTACTGGGGTCGTCATCAAACCCACCGTACCTGCAACGCGGTAGCAATAAAGCTCAAGCTGCTCAAACGTTTCGTAGCGCGATCGATGCAAGTCCATCCGCTGACCCGCAATCATGTCGCGAAACGGTTGGATGTCGATTGGAAAGCGCTCCAGTGTGTCTACTAACGCTACATCTGGATCTTCCACTGGATGACCGTCAAACACTGCCTCTAATTGCTTTTCCCACTCATCCAACGTTTCAGACGTGGTTAGACTTGCACGCGGACCATCTACCAGTTCATCGGTACGACGGCACCAGACGTAAATTGCCCAGATTGCTCGACGCTTCGCCTCTGGCATCAACATCGTGCCCAGATAGAAGGTTTTCGAGTACTTTGCCGTGATCTGACGACACAGCTCGTAGGCATCGTCCAGAGAAACCAGAGTCCTCACGCAAGAATAATCAGGCAATTTCAGCATTTCCTTGAGAACGCTTGGCGAACATAGCAGGTGAGCAGGTTCAGGCAGGGAGCGAATCGATCGCAGGGGAGGCAGATAACGTGCTGTTTAGATTGCTCTAAAAGACGCAGCCATTGCCCTAAGCCCCAAGCAGACAGTTTAATGAACCATCAAGCTGTCTGCTTAGTGGAGAAACCAGCTTTAACGAAACGTGTGAGCATTAAACAGCGAATGTTCACACGTTTGCAACTGGTTGGGGCTGATTATTTTTGCTGGCTATGGAATCACCAGTCAACGATTGGCTGTTCACAAGTGCCTGCGCTGTCAGCTTACCAGAAAGTACGGCACCCTCCATACTGCCAAGATAGCGTTGCATTGTGTAACTGCCTGAAAGAAAGAAATTTGCGATGGGTGTTACCTGATCAGGACGGTATGCTTGCCTTCCTGGTGTTGCCGTGTAGACCGATCGCGGCGTCTTGACTACTTTGAATTTTCGTAGTTTGGCAGGGTTCTCCGTCCCAAAATGCTGCGGAAAGAGCCGCTCTAGATCCGTCATGGTTGCGGCAATAATTTCATCATCCGATTTGTCAATCCAATCTTTGGCAGGTGCCAGCACTAGCTCTAGCATGGAGCGATCGGGGTCAGCATACTCTTTGCAGGTGACACTCATATCGGCATAAACGCTCAACAAGTCCGATCGCGAGAAGAGAAGCTGGTCTACATCGGTCAGCTTGCGATCGAACCACAGGTGCAGGTTAATCACAGGTACGCCTTCTAAGCCCTCCAGCTTTTGGAAAAATGCCATCGACTTCCAGGGCGCGGGGGTAAGTACCTTCATCACATCCACAGACATCGCCGAGACGTAAGCATCAGCCGTGATCACTGTATCAGGCGCACCATCCAAGCCACGGATCAGAAACCCACGCACCGTACCATCATCATGAAGCTGAATTTCCTTTAACGGCTTTTGCAGATGTACTTCACCACCACCAGCGGTAATGTAATCAACGATCGGCTGACACAGGCGCTCAGTTGGTGAACCATCCAAAAAGGCAATCTTAGAGCCGTAGCGTTCTTGCAGAAAGCGATTCAGCGCCGTAAGCAAAATAGTGGATGAAACGTCGTCGGGGTTAATAAACGTGAGCGCCTTGCATGCCGCAATAAAAACATCGCTACTCACCTTTTCGCCAATGCCTTGCCGTTGCAGCCACTCCGAAAAGCTGTACTGATCCATGTCTTCGACATACTTTTGACCGCGCACGATCGCAGGAGTCAACCCAATAGCGAACCGGATCTTCTGCTCCCATGTCAGCATGTCGTTGTTGCGAAGGATCGAAACAATGACGTTAAAGGGGGCAGGAATATCAGGCACATCAAAACGAGACAGCACTCCAGGCTTGTCTGGTTGATTAAAGAGGAGCGCGTGCTGCTTCCATTGGAGCCGGTCTTCAATGCCCAGTTCTGCCATTAGTTGCAGCATATTGGGGTATGCCCCAAAAAAGGCGTGGAGCCCTGTTTCGTACCAGTCGCCGTCTTCGTCTTTCCAGGCAGCTACTAGCCCACCCAAAACATCTCGACTCTCCAAAACAATGGGGGTATGTCCCGCATCGATCAGGTACTTGGCACAGGAAAGACCTGCCAGACCTGCTCCAGCGATCGCAACTCGCATGTGGCTTCTTTAAACTTCTTCAAGGTTGATTGCTCTCATTATACGTTGCAATCTGTTACATCTCGCTCACATGCACGATTCTTCCATAGAGCAACGTGCGATTCGCGGCTCCAAAGAAAAAGCCCTGGCTACAAGAGCCAGGGGCTATTATCAGGGTGCATCTACCACTCTATTGTTCCTAAACGCTGGAGCAGTATCCGGAAAGAAGAGCGCAACGTTTGATTTTTGAGCGGCGAGATGAAGTGGGCATAGCCTTCAGCCATAAGGACGCAAGCTCTGCCAAAGACAGCTTCTTCTGCTGGATCTTAGCCAGTGCTTCTAACGCGGAAAGCGCGATCGCAGTCTTCTTTTGCGTGTGCTGTCAGTAACGCGTGGTTTCGGCAGGCTCTCCGTGTAAATGGCAACTATAGTGTCCTAGAAAAAGACGATAATAGGAACACTAAAAATAACGAATTGCCACCCAACGCTTAGGGCGGTTTCTGCTTTATATCTTTTGTTCTTTTGTGTGTGCTGTCTTTAACAAGCTCTGTTTGCGTCCCTAGAATCTCAATCAGTTAGAACAGAGTATGTCGATGCGAACTGCAACGCTGCAAGAACGGCTAGACACGTACTACGAGCAAATTCGGACAATCATTTTGATTCGTCAGAACCCCATTACGGGTCTGCTGCCTGCTAGTACGGCTGTTAATGCCCACGGTGACTACACTGATGCCTGGGTGCGTGATAACGTGTACAGCATTCTGGCAGTGTGGGGGCTGGGGTTAGCGTATCGACGGCTAGATGACGATCGTGGGCGCACCTTTGAGCTAGAACATAGCGTTGTCAAGCTAATGCGCGGGCTGCTGTTTGCCATGATGCGGCAAGTACAGAAGGTTGAGCAGTTCAAAGTAACCCAATCGCCACTGGATGCACTGCATGCGAAGTATGACACCCAGACAGGTGCCACCGTTGTGGGTGATGACCAGTGGGGACACTTGCAGCTTGATGCGACCTCAATTTATTTGCTGGTGCTGGCGCAGATGACGGCTTCAGGGCTGCATATTGTGTTCACCACGGATGAGGTCAATTTCGTTCAAAATCTGGTTTATTACATTGGACGCGCCTACCGCACTCCGGATTTTGGCATCTGGGAGCGAGGTAACAAAATTAACCACGGCAACCCAGAACTGAATGCCAGTTCCGTTGGTATGGCAAAAGCGGCGCTAGAGGCAATGAGTGGGCTAAACCTCTTTGGGGTGCATGGCAATCAAAACTCTGTGATTCATGTGCTACCAGACGAAATTGCCCGATCGCGCATTACGCTTGAATCAATGCTACCCAGAGAATCCAGTTCTAAAGAAGTGGATGCGGCATTGTTAAGTGTGATTGGCTTTCCGGCGTTTGCGGTAGATGATGGGGCACTGCGCGATCGCACCCGTAATGACATTATCCAGAAGCTTCAGGGCAAGTACGGCTGCAAGCGCTTTTTGCGCGATGGGCATCAGACAGTGCTAGAAGATACTAGCCGCCTGCACTACGAGCCGTGGGAGCTAAAGCAATTTGAACATATCGAATGCGAATGGCCCCTCTTCTTTACCTACCTGCTGCTGGATGCAGTGTTTCGGGGCGATCGTGACCAAATCCAGGACTATCAGGCGCGGCTACAAGCTGTTTTGGTGGAGCGCGATGGGTTACACCTGCTACCAGAGCTTTATTACGTTCCTGCGAATTGTGTGGAAGCAGAACAAGCTGCACCGCAAAGCCAGAAGCGCCTGCCCAATGAAAACGTTCCTCTTGTCTGGGCGCAAAGCCTGTACTTGTTGGGGCAGCTACTCAGCGAAAATCTCTTGGCTGTTGGCGATATTGATCCACTCGGTCGCCATTTGCACATTCGACAGCAGCGCAAGCCTCAGGTGCAGGTCGCTCTATTAGCAGAAGATGAAGCCCTTCAATCAACGCTGGCAGCATATGGCATTGCGACCCAAACACCAACCCAGGCAGAAGTATTTCAGGTACGAGAAGCGCAGGAGTTGGCAGCCGTTTATACCCAAATTGGGCGCAACGATAAACTTAACCTGAGTGGTCGCCCAGCGCGGCGGTTACGAAGTTTAACTACCTCACGCATTTTTCAGATTCGGGGCGATCGCATTGTCTTTTTGCCCTCCTTGCTGGATAAACAGCAGTTTTATCTGACCCTTGATCCACATTTTCTAGCCACGCAGATTCGCACCGAGTTGGCACATGTTCAGCGCCACTGGAGCCAGCTTGGACGACCCACCATGACCTTACTGCTGGATCAGGAAATGCTCGAGGCGGACGACCCCGAAGCCAGCGATACCATGCCTCTGCTCACGCTGCTGCAAGAACTTAATAGCGGTAACTGCAACGGCGTGCAAGTCAAGTTGGGGCAACTCAACCAACTGATGCTTACTGCCGCCATCGAGCGCATTGACTTTCTGCATGATTTTGATTTCACCCAGTCACCGGTTCAGGATGCACTACCCGAAACCCAATACCTCAACTTTCAGCCCCAGAAGCTAGTGCCACTCAGCATCACGCAAGAGTTCAGGCTGGAATGCGAGACTAACATCACGCTGTTGCTCTCTAGCCTGAAGGAGTCTGCCAACCTTTACGAGCAAATTGAGCTGCTCAGTACGCTGCTGCGGCTAAAGGGGTTTGCGTTTGATACCGGGTTTGGGCAGCCTACCGAAACGGTCACAGTCGGCAACTTGTTGGATGAAGTTTATGTCAAAGCGGGCAGGCTCAAACAGTGGGCGATCGTACGACGGGCTGCCGGACTCTGCAATAAGGTTGACATCAGCCTTGCCGATGCCGTTATCGACATTTTGGTACGCCAGAAGCAAATTGCGGTGGGTCGTGCTTACAGTGAAGCATCGTTGATTACGCGCCCAGCTTCACCGATCGAAGTGATGGAAAAAATCACCGAGTTTTGTCGGGAAGACATTCGCGATCGGATGCTCACCCAAGAAATTCTGGTCTACCTCAGCCTACTGATTAAAGCGCGACCGCCTCTCTTCAACGGGCTGCTGACCCTCAGAGTCGGCTATCTCATTCTGCTGATCACTAGCGAACTGGCATGGGAACTTAGCATTCCTCAGGATGAAGCCTATGAACGCATGATGCAGCTTAGTCCTTACGAAATTCAAACGCGTCTCCAGCATGTGCTAGAAGGCTATCAAAGCTTGGACAAAGCCCTGTTCCGCCAGGAGTCGCTGCCTGTCAACCAACGACAGATGAATATTGAATGGGTAGTGCGATCGGATCAGCAAGAAGAAGATGAGACACAGCCTGCTGTCGAAAACTGGTGGCGCAAACGCCAACTCGATGGGTCTCTCAACCGCGTGCCCAAAAACTTCTACCCAAACGTGTGGAACGTGCTGAAACACTGCAAAGGTTTGGTGATTGGCGACAAGCTCGAACGCCGCAATCGGTTGGATAGCGATGTGCTGCTGTCCGAAACAACGCCAGGCGAGAAAAACTTTGCCCTGCAAGTGGAACATCTGCTCAACAAAATACAGGCTCCTGAATACCGTCAGGTCAATATCGAAGCGCTGATGGAACTGAGCACGATCGCGGAGGGCAACCCCAACCTACTGATCGAAGACTACATTGTTCTGGATGTCTTAGTGGGTCACGCTGTTCGGTTAGCTTGGCTAGAGGAGCATCCCGACCAACACGATCGCTACGACGAACACAAGGCTGGGGCATGGCGATCGTTCTACGCTAGTTCGCCGTACGATTGCGCGAGCTATGTGGCAAAGGCGCTCCGGTTCTTAACGGAGCTGGCTACAACGGCTGAGGCAGGCAGTCGGCAGTAGGAAGCAGGGGCACAACTGTTAGCGATCGCTGTTAGACTTCATGCCCAACGTTCCTTGGTGCTTCTCTTTGGACAGTGATTAAGCTTGTGATCGCACTACTTGGAATCATGAACCATCCGCCATCCGCCTAAACTAGGAAAAGCTGTCTCGCCTTTTTTCCCATGTCTCTCCAAGTTTACGGTATCCCCAATTGCGGCACCTGTAAGAAAGCCTTTACCTGGCTAGATAGTAACGGTGTTGCCTACGAGTTCGTTGACACCAAAGAGACGCCACCTTCGCGATCGCTCATTCAAAGCTGGGTCGAAGCGCTCGGCTCTAAACCCATGAAAAATACTTCTGGGCAATCCTACCGCGCCCTAGGCACCACCAAAGATGACTGGACGGATGAGCAATGGGTGGAAGCGTTTGCCAATGATGCCATGCTGCTGAAGCGCCCACTCTTTGTTAAAGATGGCGCTGCTGTACTGGTCGGCTTTAGAGACAAGCCCGAAGTCATTCGTGAAAAGCTTGGAGTGTAGAGCGATCGCGTCCGGCAGGCTATAGCGTCTTGCCCGCTGCTTATGGAATCTCGATCGCCGGACGATCGCAACTTTTGCTCCCGGGTAGTTAGCACAGGAGAGGGATGCCCCAGCACCTTTAGAGACAGACTAAAGGTTGCGATTATCTGCATTCTCTCCTCCATTAGCGGGGTCGGTTACTGTCAGGCTTAGTTGTGTCGAACTGAGTACGATCGCACTTTACATCACTCAAATCAGCGCCAACTAAGACTGCATCTGTAAGCATTGCCGCGCTAAGATTAGCTCCCCGTAAATTTGCTTCTATGAGATTGGTAGCGCTTAAATCAGCATGGCGCAGGTCAGCACCGCGTAGGTTAGCTTTGCGACCATCAGCGTGAGCCAAATTAACTCGACTGAGCTTTGACCAGGAAAAATCGGCTCCTGACAGGTTGGCACGGCTCAAGTCAGCTCCTGACAGAAACGCCCCTACGCAATGTGCGTCAATTAAACTCGCAGCGTGGAGGTTAGTACGGTAGAGGGTTGCTTGCCCCATTTCGGCACGATCGAGGTTTGCACGAGTCAGGTTTGCCATGCTGAGGTTAGCGGCAATCAGCATTGCGGTGCTTAAATGAGCGCGGCTGAGATTCGCCTCATCCAGATCCGCCGATCGTAAATCTGCCCCATAGAGTTCTGTCGCGCTTAAATCAGCATGGCTGAGATCCGCATCACGTAGCAACGCCACTTTTAGATCGGCACCAATAAGGACAGCATGAGAAAGATTAGCACTGTTGAGATTGGCAACACTGAGGGTCGCATTAACAAGTTCAGCCTGCTTCAAGGTTGCTTTTTCGAGGCTAGCTCGCATGAGGTTGGCGTTGTTGAATGTGGCTTTTGTGCAATTAGCGCCGTTCAAATTAGTGTTGCAAAGGAGCGCTCCATTCAGGTTGGCGCAGTTCAGGTTAATGCCTGTAAGCTGTTTGCCGCTCAATTTAGCGTCGCTGAGATCGGGTAGTGTGTGGGGCGATCGCACTCGCCATTCATTCCACTGGGCGACACCGTGGTCTAGCAGTGCAAGATGCTCTGGGTTTGCCATACTTGCGTCCTTTGCGAGCGAATTCAGGGCGTTAACGAATCAATGCTGATGAAAGCTACTCTGCACGGCGATCGTCGGGATGGCTCCGTCCAGAAACATTTTCCATTGCCTCCACGACGGCTCCAGCGGCTGCGATGATGTCACGCTCTTCGCCACCCAGATAGAGTCGCCCAAAGCTACCGACTGCCGAAATTTGGAGGATGTTGATCATCGCTGCTTTTTCTGCTTCGTTAGCAGCAAGTGCCGCATAAGCAGCAGGCTCAACCTCCATCACGTACAGCGTTTGCCCTGCCATAATCATCTGTCCGCGTCGATTGCGGTTAATGAGCTGCGTATGATGCGGGTCAATGTTACGAATAATCTGACTAGAGAGAACGCGAGGCTTGAGACAGTCTTGCCGTCGCACACCCAATGCATCCAAGATAGCTCTACCCGCTGCCTGAATTTCGCCCTGGTTGCTGGAATGCACTTCTAGCAACCCGTATAGTCGTTCAACGACTAAAACGCCAGGACGAACGACTGCCGACTTCAGCGCAACATCCGTAATCCGATTGATCTCAATACCAGGAGAGATTTCGATCCAGAGGGACGCATCGCCTGGGAGTGGCAGAAACCCAATGGAAACGGTTCCCATGTAAGCCGCATGCTGGGCTTGCAGGCGATCAATGTAAACGTAGCTGCGGAGGTCTATACCCAAGGTTTTGAGGAAGGCTGAAGGGCTAAGTTGATGTCAACTGGCTGCGATCAATCGCAACGTAACGTTGGGTATCCGTTTGTCATTATTTCATCTTCTGGCTACTTTCTAGCTGGCACCTTGGTAACTGAAGCCATCCGTCCAGCCAAATTTTTGACTAAGGCTGTGGTGGTAACAGGCAATCAACAATCGCTGCCAGACGGTTAGTTGCCTCTGATTGGCTACGGTTGCTTGCTTCCATAGCTGAGACAATACGCTCGATATTATGGCTTTGGTGCTCGACAGTTTGAGCCATTCGATCAAGGCGTTCATCGATCTGGTTGAAGCGATTGCCCTGCTTCTCGATCGCAGCGGATTGTTTGTCGATCGCGGCAGATTGCTTGTCGATCGCCTCAAGCTGCTTTTGGGCTGTTTCTGCCTGTGCTTGCACTAAGATCCTGAGTTCTGTTAAGCCTTCAGTGAAATGCCCAACCTGGTCAATCAGAATATCTAGCTTGTCTGGTGCGTTGGGGTTTCCATTGCTGGTCATGGTGTTTACTGAAGGCGTTTAGGACAATCAGCGCGATCGAGTCTCCGGAGTGTACCCTATTCATGCGCTGAATCTTAGGCAGAGAGATAGGTATAGCGGCTCAAGCTACGCTCGTAGTTTTGCAGCAGCAGTTGGGACTCTTGCAGCGTGATGCGCTTTTCTTGCAATGCCAGTTCAGTTTGCTGACGAATGCTTTCGATGAGGTCTTCAGAGTCGTACTGGACATAGCCCAGCACTTCTGTCATTGTGTCGCCTTTAACAACGTGTTCAATTTCATAGCCTTTGGGCGTGAGGTGAATGTGCACCGCATTCGTATCGCCAAACAAGTTGTGCAGATTGCCCATGATTTCCTGGTAGGCACCACCAAGAAACATTGCCAGGTAGTAGGGTTCGTGAGAGTGAGGAGTCGCCACTTCTGCCTTCTGCCCTTTGCCTTCTGCCTTACGCAACGGATGCAACTCCAACACGGGTTTCACATCCTTCAGGTCAATAAATTGGTCGATTTTGCCATCGCTGTCGCAGGTGAGGTCAGCGAGAGTGGCACGTTTTGTGGGTTCTTCGTCCAAACGATGGATGGGCATAATGGGAAAGAGTTGGTCGATCGCCCAGCTATCCGGTGCCGATTGAAACACCGAGAGGTTGATGTAGTAGATCGATGCCATGATCTTTTCTAGATCTTCCAGGTCATCGGGGACGTATTCTTGCTGACGGGCAATCACCAGAATCTTCTCGCAGCACAGCCAGTAGAGGCGTTCGGCTCTAGCGCGTTCAGGTAGGCTGACGTAACCAAAGTTAAAAAGGCTGATGGCTTCTTCTTTAAACTGGGTTGCGTCGTGGTATGCCTCCTGGTAGTTTTCGACAGTGATGGATTCGTAAGTTTCGTAAAGGTTACGGATGATGAGATGTTCCGTTTCCTGAACAGGGTCAGGCACACCGGAGGGCACTTCACTAGTGCTAAGGACATCGAATACGAGGACGGATTGGTGAGAGGCGATCGCGCGTCCGCTTTCGCTCACAAGCGTCGGTACAGGCAACTTGCGCTCGTCGCAGGCTTCCTTTACTTCAGCAATCACGTCATTAGCGTAGTTCTGGACGTTATAGTTTTTGGAGGCGTAGAAGTTAGTTTTGGAACCATCGTAGTCTACGCCTAAGCCACCGCCAACATCTAGATACTTCATGTCTGCGCCAAGCTTTGCCAGCTCCACATAGATTTGGCTGGCTTCTTGAATGGCAGTTTTGACAACGGCGATCGACGAAATTTGCGAACCGATGTGGTAATGCAGCAGTTGCAGCGAGTCCAGCATATTCGCCGCGCTGAGCTGCTCCACTGTGCTGAGAATTTCGGGAACGGTCAAGCCAAACTTGGCACGATCGCCCGCTGAAGTACCCCAACGTCCAACACCCTTGCTGCTTAGCTTAGCGCGCACACCTAAAATAGGACGAATGCCCAGCTTACGACCTGCTTCAATTACCAGCGGTACTTCTTCAACTTGCTCCAGCACAATGATGGGAATTTGCCCCAACTGCTGTGCCAGAATTGCCATTTCAATGTATTCCCGGTCTTTGTAACCGTTGCAGATCAGCAACGCACCGGGGGTTTTCAACGTTGCCAGCGCGATCATAAGTTCAGGTTTAGACCCTGCCTCTAAGCCGAACTGATGCGGTTTGCCAAACCGAACGAGCGCTTCGACTAAGTGCCGCTGCTGGTTGCACTTGACGGGAAACACACCACGATACACGCCAGGATAGTTGTAGCGAGCGATCGCTTTCGCAAAGGCAGCATTCAACCGTTCAATACGGTCCTCCAAAATGTCGGAGAAGCGAATTAGTAACGGCAGCCCCAGGTTCCGCTGTTTGAGGGCATTAACAAGGTCAAAAAGGTCAAGGGAGCCGCCGCGATCGCCTTCGGGAGAGACGGTGACGTGTCCAGCCGCATTGATCGAAAAATATGGTTCGCCCCACCCCGTAATGCGGTAGAGTTCCTCGCTTTTCTCGATCGACCAGCCATTAGTCGAGGGGTTCACCGCTGTCTCTTTGATCCCGTTATTTGCTTGAAGCGCTGCTTTTGCCGCCTGTCGATCGGCTGTATCGGTCGCGTCCGTTTTCAAGCTAGCCTTTGCAGCACGTGCCCCCATTCTTTTTGACCTCACAATCGTTTCTGAAGTGCTAGTCTATCGCATCCATCTGGCTGGCGTAGGTAAGGCAGGGCACGTAGCTGCCTAATCAGAATCTAACGAAGACAGACTAATCAGAATCTAACTCCTCTGTGTTTGGTGCTGGGGGTGTTGAGGGTGTAAACGGAGGCTCCGGTGTCGGTGTGGGTGCAGGTGTAGGGGTGGGGGGGGGTGGTGGCGTTGAAGCAGATAGCGCGCCTGCGAAGAGCGGTTCTGCCTTGTCTTCAATGCCGAGCTGACTCTTAGCTGTAGCGATCGCGTTAGAAAAAGCTGCTTTACTGGCTTCTAGCAACCCTTGACCCGCATCTTGTGCCACGCGCTCGGTGTCCGGTTTTTCAAAATTGTTGATCCATTCGCGGGTGCTCCAGCCAGTGCGGTAGCCAGTGCGCCACAGCCAGTCGCCAAACACCAGCGTCAGGCAAACGACGAGCCAAAGCAGATAGCCTGTTTCTTTTAAGATGAGCCAGGTTGTGGTAGCCGTTTGAGTATAAGTTGCGCCTGTTGCTGGATCTTTGATAATGCCCCAAACTCTTGCAGCTTGCGATTGAATTTGATTATTCATCTAGAATTCTCCTCATTTCCTCATTTAGTTATAAGCGTCAATGGTTCTTCTTTCGGCACTGCTGCCAAATCTCCATCGTTAGCAGTAGCTAGAGCGACGCATAACAAACTCTTTATATAGCTTGCTTAAGTCATATCACTAAGTTCTAGCGCTTACACAATACGATCGTTTTCACTAGAATATCGAAACTGGCTGAAAGATTTTCGCCATCGGTCTGATCCTGGCTTCCTCACAAGGAATTCAGACACTTTTAGATTTTTCGGCGCTGTGGTTGACAAAGACATGACATTGGTTGTTGCTACGTTTTACAAATTTGTCAGGCTTCTGGATGCTGCCGAAAAGCAGTTGCCATTGCTGTTGCAGTGCCAGTCGCAGAGCGTGAAGGGCACGATCCTACTGGCAGAAGAAGGGATCAACGGCACGATCGCGGGAGCACGAGAGGCGATCGATGCGGTGCTGTCTTTTTTACGTAGCGATCCCCAACTCACCGATTTGGAGCACAAAGAATCGTTTGCTGATGTGCAACCGTTCGACCGCATGAAAGTTCGCCTGAAAGCAGAAATCGTCACGATCGGCGTACCTGAAGCAGATCCCAATGCTCAAGTCGGTACTTATATTGACCCTCATGACTGGAACGCAGTCATTTCTGATCCTGACGTGACCGTCATTGACACTCGTAACGAGTACGAAGTCAGCATCGGTAGCTTTCGGGACGCAGAGAACCCACACACGCGATCGTTTCGCCAGTTTCCAGACTACGTTCGCACGCACCTTGATCCGGCAAAGCAGAAAAAAGTGGCGCTCTTTTGCACGGGTGGCATTCGGTGCGAAAAAGCGTCTGCCTTCATGCTGGGGCAAGGCTTCGAGGAAGTCTACCACCTCAAAGGCGGCATTCTAAAATATTTGGAGGAAGTGCCGCCCGACGAAAGCTTATGGGAAGGCGAATGCTTTGTCTTCGATCAACGGGTTGCCGTGCAGCATGGTTTGGCACCCGGAACTTATGCCATGTGCCGTAGCTGTGGACATCCCATCTCTGAGGCGGATAAGGCTTCTCCAGATTATGAAGACGGCATTGCCTGCCCTTATTGCGTTAACCAACTGACAGAGGTTAAGCGAGACCGTCGAGAAGACCTTTCTGTAGGGACGTTACATGTAGCATCCCTACAGACGAAACCATTATTTTGAACCAAATTGCCTAATGCTTTCGTGCCAGCGTTAGACCATCGCCGATCGGCACCATGCTAAGGCTTACCCGCGCATCTTCATGCACTTTCTGGTTAAAAGCGCGAATGCTGTTAGTGCGGTTGTCTTGCACCTGAGGATCAGCCACACGTCCAGACCAAAGGACGTTATCGATCGCCACCAGTCCACCTGATCGCACTAGTTGGAGCGATCGCTCGTAGTAGCCATCGTAGTTACTTTTGTCGGCATCAATAAACGCAAAGTCAAAGGTGTCTGCCTGCCCTGCTGCCAGCAGTTGATCTAACGTCTCTAAAGCTGGGGCAAGGTGAAGGTCAATTTTGTCTGCTACACCTGCTTGCTGCCAATAGCGACGGGCGATCGTGGTGTATTCTTCGCTGACATCACAGGCAACTACTTTGCCATCGGGAGGCAACGCCAGCGCAACGACCAGCGCACTGTAGCCTGTAAAAACTCCAACTTCCAGCGTTTTCTTTGCGCCCATCAATTGCACCAACAGCGCCATAAACTGTCCTTGCTCTGGTGCAATCTGCATCTGGCTCATGGATTGTTGCGCCGTTTCCTGCCGTAGCTGCGTGAGGATGGCTGGTTCCTGCAAGGAGACAGACTGCAAGTAGCGGTACAGTTGGTCGTCAAGTCTGATCGTTTGGTTTGCCATAACGTTAACGCCTTCAAAAGTTGCGATGGCACAAGACAGTTCTAGCAAGCATCAAGTGCTGCAATGCTGCTGTCAAAACTATAGTTGAGCGATCGAGCGTTTCAAGCAATGTCTGCTTGAGCCTCAAGCACTTGATGAATGTTTTCTAAAAGCTCTTTAGTGGTAAAGGGCTTGGATAGTACTGTTGACGTATGAATGCCTTCCAGTTCAGATATTTGGGTACTTGAGAGCAAGCCACTCAGGGCTAACGTTCTCACCTGAGGGTTCATTTTCAGCAGTGTACGAATCGTTGTCATGCCATCCATTGACGGCATCATCATATCAACCAACACTAAACGGATCGTATCTCTGTGCTGAGCATAGAGCGCGATCGCTTCAATGCCATCGCTGGCAGTTAAAACCTGGTAGTTATAAGCTTCGAGCGAGGCTTGAGTCGTTTGGCGAATCATCGCTTCATCGTCTACGACCAAAATCAACTCACCCTTCCCATGGGGCAATTCATTGTCCTGCACGGGTGGCGCTTCGTGCATTGGGATGGCTGGTAGATACACCTTGAAGTGAGTACCCCGTCCCATCTCGCTCACCACATCGATAAAACCACCATGACTTTTGACAATACTAAGCACGGTTGAAAGTCCTAAACCTGTGCCTTTACCTAGATCTTTAGTGGTGAAGAATGGTTCAAAGATGCGACCAAGCGCGTCGGCGGGAATACCCGTGCCCGTATCTGAAACCGTTACGAGAATATGGGCACCCACCTGAGCTTCAATGTGCATACGAGCAAAGCTTTCATCAATCATGAAATTGTTCGCGGCGATGTTCAGCGTGCCACCATTAGGCATCGCATCACGGGCGTTGACACAGAGATTCATGAAGACTTGGTGCAAGTGCGTTGCATCGCCAGAAACAAGCCAGAGATCATTGGCAGAATCAACGCTCAGATCAATAGACTTTGGAAAGGTCTCAAAGGCGATGTGCTGAATTTCTGAAATCAGATGACGTACTTGTAGAACAGCTCGCTTTCCTTCTACTCCACGGGCAAACGACAGCACTTGCTTAACGAGTGAGGCACCCCGCTTGGCGCTTAATTCGATCGTTTTCATAAAGTGCTGCTTGCGATCGTCGGTCAGCGTGTTTTGCATTAGCAGCAATTGCGCCGAAGACAAGATGGGAGTCAAGATATTGTTCAAGTCGTGGGCAATACCACTTGCCAGGGTGCCAATACTCTCCATCCGCTGCACGCGTAGGAACTGCGCTTCTAACTGTTTCTTCTCAGTGATATCAGTGTTTACAATCAGAATGGCTTTTGGCACGCCCGTTTCATCCAGCATGAGAGTCCAGCGACTGGCGATAGTAATGGCTTGACCAGTTTTGGAAACTTGAGTCAACTCTCCCTGCCAATCGCCCTGCGCAACAACAATTTTCAGCGCCTCGTTCAGTTGCGTCAGGTCGTCTCGATGCAGTAGCTCGATCGCATTCTTACCCAATGCCTCGGCTGCCTGCCAACCATACAGCCGTTCGGCACCCTTGTTCCAATAAAGAATCTGGTGGTCTAGGCTGCGTACAAAAATGGCATCAGTGGCGACATCGAGCAACGCCGCCTGCTCAAGAATTTTTTGTTCTGCCTGCTTACGGCTGGTGATATCAAGCGTGATGCCATCCATCCCTATCAATGCACCATCGCTGTTGTAGGTGGGTCGCCCAAACGCCAAAATCCAGTGAATGCTGCCATTGGACCACACGCAGCGGTACTCGGCTTCGTAATCGGAGAGGGTTGCCAGAGCTTGTTGGACTGACTCTCGTACCCGTGCCCGATCGTCTGGATGCATTCGCTCAAAGAAGGTTTGATACGAAAAGTCTGCTGTCGCTGCAAGACCAAAGTTCGCTTTGCACTGGTTTGACACCGAAAGCTCATTGGTCTGCAAGTCCAATTGCCAGAAGCCAAGCTTTACCGCTTGCAAGGTCAGCTTGAGGTGTTGTTGGCTTTCCTGCAACGCTAACTGTGCTTGCTGCCGTTCGACTTCATGCTGCTTACGCTCTGTGATGTCTTGAAAATAAACGGATAGACCGGCTTTGGCAGGATAAGCATGGACAGCAAACCATGAATTGAGAGGCGGATAAAACGTCTCAAATTGGACGCTAACTTGTTCTAAAACAACCCGTTTGAACTCTTCGTAGAAACTGGCTTTTACCGTTTCTGGAAACTCATCCCAAAAGCTTTTGCCTAGCAGGTCAGCTTTCGATCGCTGAAGCAAGTGTTCGCCTTGATGATTTAGGTAGGTAAAGCGCCAGTCATCATCAAGCGCAAAAAAGGCATCGGTGATACTTTCCAGAATATTGGTAATCCGTTCTCTGGCAACTTCGGCTTCTGCCCGTGCTAGCCGTTCCCGCTCCAAAAATTGGGTACGTTCTTCCTCTGCCAGCTTGCGATCGGTAATATCGGTCTGGATACCGACAAAATAGAGCAACGCTCCTTGCTTAGATCGAACAGGAGCAAGCTTTAACTCGTTCCAGAAGGGTGTGCCATCTTTGCGATAGTTTAGCAGCGTCGTTTGAATCTCGCGCTGTTCGTCCATGGCGGCTCGAATATCTGCTACCACGGCGCGATCGGTGCCAGCACCCTGTAAAAAGCGGCAGTTGCGACCTACAATTTCCGAAGCTGAGTAACCCGTAATGCGAGAAAACGCAAGGTTAGAGTAAATGATGGGATTATCAGACTGGTGCGGATCAGTAATGACCACTCCATCTGAGACCGATGCCATCGCCTGCGCCAATTTGAGGTTCTCTGCCGCTGCCTGCCGAAGGGAGGCTTCTGCCTGCTGATATTGGGTTGTGGTGCGCGACAGGCTAAATAAATTTCGTCTGAGTTCTAGCTGACCAACCACTTGGCGGCTCAACGCTCGCAGTGCCTCTACCTGTTCTGGAGCGAGTTGCTTGGGTACAGAGTCAATGACACACAGCGTTCCAATGGTGTGTCCCTCTGGTGTTTTTAACGGCATACCCGCATAGAAACGAATGTAGGGATACGACGTTACTAGAGGATTACTGGCAAGAACAGGGTCTGCTACTGTATCCGGCACGACAATAACATCCCCATGCTCGACGCAAAGATAGGAGAGACCCACATCGCGCGGCATTTCTGAAACATTTAGCCCCACCCTTGCCTTAAACCATTGGCGCTTTTCATCAATAAGGTTGACGATCGCGATCGACGTGCCGCAAATATAGGCAGCAAGACGCGCAATATCGTCAAAGACTGTTTCCGGTTCAGTATCAAGAATTTTGTATTGGTAGAGAGCTTCAAGTCTCGCTACCTCTTCAACAGACCGTAATACGCTCATTTTTGACCCTAGAGATTGAAGTGCTGTGTGGCGAAGGTTGCGTTTTCTGACTTGAGGTGTGGCTTGAGGGGTACTGCCACTTCTGCAAGGCAAAAAACGGCTGATGCTTCAATACGAGGACACTCGGCAAGCCCAGATGGCTTTAGAGGGAGAGCCAAATCAATCAAATGATTGCCCCCTTACTTATGATAGACATCCCTTCTGCTAGCTGGAGAACGTTCAGAAAAACACTACTCCCTAAAGATAGAGATGCCCTAAAACCTGCTCTATCTCAACAATAGAGCGACAAAACTAAAAGCTGAAAATTCGCGTTTCAAAGCTTAATATTAGTTAACACAATGGTAACATTTCGACTTCAAAGCCCTTTTCTATAAAGCCCCTTTTTATACAGATAGTTCAGCGATACGTAGCTTTGCCGATCGCGCTCTCACATTCTCTGCCACTTCATCCTCCTGGGGCAGAATTGGCTTTTTGGTCAGCACTTTGAGTAACTCTGACTCGCGAAAGCGATGTTTGACAATGCGGTCTTCGAGGCTGTGGAAGCTGATGATAGCAATTTTGCCGTCTGGTTTAAGCCAATGAGGAGCACGCTCAATGAACGTCTCCAAAACGCTCAGTTCTTGATTGACTGCAATGCGTAACGCCTGAAAGACACGAGTAGCAGGATGGATACGTCCGTAACGGTAGGACTTGGGCACGGAGTAGGCGATCGCCTCTGCCAAAGCAGTTGTGGTTTCAAAGGGTCGCCGCTCGACAATCCGGCGGGCAATCCGTCGCGAAAGCCGCTCTTCGCCGTAGGTATAAAAGATATCAGCGAGTTTCGTTTCGTCCCAATGGTTAATTAAGTCAGCAGCGGTGAGGTCTTGCTGCTGATCCATCCGCATATCGAGGGGGGCAGCATGGCGAAAGCTAAAGCCACGATCGGGGATATCGAACTGTGCAGAACTCACGCCTAGATCCGCTAAAATTCCGTCAAAACGTTGTGCTCCTGGTTGAAACGAGGCAAAGTTAGTACGGTAAAACTGCACGCAATCTTTAAACTCTGCCAATTTTGCCTGAGCTGCTGCGATCGCCTGTTCATCCTGGTCGATCGCTGTCACCCGTACATCCGGTGCAGCAGCCAAAATCAACGCGCTATGCCCACCACCACCTACGGTTGCATCCAGGTAATGCCCGCCTGAGCGCACCGCCAACCCTTCTAGCACCTCACGGCTCAAAACAGGAATATGTACAAATGCCGTTTCTGAGGATGGATCAGGCAAAGTAGATGCGTCGTCGGGTGGGTCTTGTACAGGTGCCATGTAGCGGGTCTAGGGTAAGAAGGAATGCGATCGGGTCGTTCGACCCTACTCTATCGCTTTCCTTTCAAAGCCTGATACCGATCGCCGTCAGCTTCGACACTTCTGCCGTCGATCAATCCGTATAATCTAAAGAGAACGCAGTTATGAGTTGTTAGTTCTTAGGTGTTAGTTGTTCGGTCGCCTCTTCACTAACAACCAAAAACTAAAAACTAAAAACTAATCCAACCGCTCAGAGGGAGACTGTTCACCTATGTCAATGATCGAGACCAAGACAGAACCCATGGTGATCAACATGGGTCCTCACCATCCTGCGACACACGGATGTTTCCGGCTGGTTGTGACGTTAGATGGTGAAAATGTCATTGACTGCGAGCCTGTTCTGGGCTACCTGCATCGGGGCATGGAGAAGATTGCCGAAAACCGTACCAACATCATGTACGTCCCCTACACCAGCCGGTGGGATTACTACGGCGGGATGTTTAACGAAGCTGTCACCGTTAATGCGGTGGAAAAATTAGCTGGCGTGCCCGTGCCCAAACGTGCCAGTTACATCCGCGTGATCATGCTGGAACTGGCACGAGTGGTAAACCATTTGCTGTGGCTAGGTCCATTTGTGGCGGATTTGGGTGCACAAACGCCGTTTTTCTACACCTTGCGCGATCGTGAAATGATCCTTGACTTGTACGAAGCGGCAACTGGCTATCGTATGGTCAATCACAACTACTTCCGCATTGGTGGCATCGCTGCTGATGTGCCCTACGGTTGGGTAGACAAGTGTGAAGACTTCTGCACGTACTTCATGCCCGTTATTGATGAGTACGAAAGACTAATCACCAACAATCCGATTTTCCGTCGCCGTCTGGAAGGGGTCGGTGTTTTAACCCGTGAAGAAGCTATTAGCTGGGGCTGCTCGGGTCCGATGCTAAGAGCTTCCGGTGTGCAGTGGGATCTGCGGAAGGTGGATCACTACGAATGCTATGACGATTTTGACTGGGAGGTTGCCTGGGCAACTGAGGGAGACTGTCTGGCACGCTACGTAGTGCGGATGGCAGAAATGCGCGAATCGGTGAAGATTATTCAGCAGGCGATCGCGGGTCTGCCAGGTGGTCCCTTCGAGAACCTGGAAGCGAAGCGCATGGAAGCAGGTCCCAAATCTGAATGGAACGGCTTTGACTACCAGTACATTGGCAAAAAGATTGCGCCCACCTTCAAAATTCCTAAAGGCGAACATTACGTCCGTATTGAAGCGGGTCGGGGTGAAATGGGCATCTTCATCATCGGCAACGATACTGTCTTCCCCTGGCGGTGGAAAATCCGTCCTGGTGACTTCAACAACCTACAGGTTCTACCAAGCCTGGTAACGGGGCACAAGGTCGCGGATATTTTTGCGATTCTGGGTAGCGTTGACGTGGTGATGGGATCGGTCGATCGCTAACTGCTTCCACTTAATCTGTTAGAGACTATTAGAGAAGCCAGGGTTTGCCCTGGCTTTTTTGTTGTCACCATCACACAATCACCTCATCAAAAAGCGAGACGGCAATTCCCGTTTGAACCTGCTAGAACAGATGTGTAGACCACAGGATGCAGGCTATGAACTGGCGATCACAGTTAGCAACCGCACTATCCCTTTCCCTTAGCACTGTCGCGCTAGTCGGTGTTTCGGCGCAGGCAGTCAAACTAGCAAATGGCACAACCCATTTCGTTCAGCCGCCGCGTTTAGAGAGTACCATGGCGACCCAAAAAGTTGCCCGTTTTCTAGGATCAACGTACTACTTCACACTGACGTTACCTGAGAATGCAGGAGAGTCATTGCAAAAAGTGGTGATCTCGCCTCAAGAAGCGCCCGATCGTGCACGGTTTGATGTCAATCGCACAGAGGCGTTTGAAGGCACGTTCGATCGAGAAGGCAACAAGCTACCGCTTCAATCAGTGACACAAGATTCTAAGACGCAAGCGATTACAGTCACCTTTGACCCAGCAGTCGCAGTCGGCAAAACGGTGACGATCGGACTTTATGCTGACCGCAACCCTGATCTGGGTGGCACCTACCTTTATGGCGTTACAGCTTTTCCAGCAGGCGAGCAGTCGTCTGGACAATTCCTGGGCTACGGACGCATCCCCATCTACGATGGTGGTCAGGATTCTTAGTGATTCCGCCAGGGCAGATGGATGCGATCGCTAGGCAGTGTGCAGGCATACGGATAGGCTGTAGATGTAGAGATTGCTACCTAGTATCAAGATAAGAAGATGAGATGAAAATCGGTAAATTGTGCTTAAGTGCAGTCTTAGTGCTAGCAGCAAGCGGTGGTATCGGCTTACCGATGCAGGCGGTGCAGTTAGCAAATGGCAAAACATATTTTGTGCAACCACCACGGTTTGAGGGTGCAACGGCAACGCAAAAGACAGCTTACTCTTGGGGTTCGACCTACTACTTTACGCTGACCGTGCCTGAGAATGCGGGGGAGTCCTTACAACGGGTTATGATTGCACCTGAAGCCGCACCCTCTCGTGCCCGCTTTGATGTCCGGCAAACAGAAGCAGTAGGCAAACTGGGCGATCGCCAAGCGAGACTTTCAATCCAGGACGTAACTGAAGATCCCAAAACACGTGCTATTACTGTGACGTTTAATCCACCAATTGAACCAGGTAGCCAGGTTAGGATTGGGCTGTACGCTACGCGCAACCCCGACGTGGGTGGTGTTTACCTGTATGGCGTGACGGCATTTCCCACGGGGGAGCAGCCGTACGGTCAGTTTTTAGGCTACGGGCGAATCCAGATTACCGATCGCGACTTCTTCTTCCGACGCGGGTTCTTTTAGGTAGCCAGCAGCGATGCAGTCCTCGATTACCTGCTGCACTACAGACCATAACTCTGGTGCACCTGTTTGAACAGGAGCCATGCGCTGCAAGACGCGATCGCTCGTGATGCCATGCAGTTTCCAGCTATAGCCACCCGTTTGCTGGTTGTTAAGAATGGGCTGAAGGCGATCAAGGGCAGCCGCAAATTTAGCCGCAGGCGTTTCCTGTGCTTCAAACTCATCCCATAAAGCGCGAAACTCACTGCTCTGATCGAGCGGCAATAAACCAAACAGGCGATCGGCTGCTTGAGTTTCTCGATCGACTTTGCTCTGGTTGCCCTTATTGTCGTAGCAGAAGGTATCGCCCGCATCAATTTCGACCAGATCGTGCAGCAGCAATAGTTTAATAACGTGCAGCAGATCGAGGGGAGCCGGAGCATATTCTGTCAGAACGATCGCCATTAGCGCAATGTGCCAGGAGTGCTCAGCACTGTTTTCGCGTCGGGAACCATCGGTCAGCAACGTCTGCCGCAGCACTTGCTTGAGTTTATCGATCTCAATCACGAATTGCATTTGCTGTACAAGTCGGGTTGATGGCACTCAAAACTCCTTTAAAGGCGCATCGAAATCATCTGGAAGGTAAACTCGCCTGCACATAAACCAGAGAGGCAAAGTTGTTTAGCTATGGCGATTAGCCTGAGTTCCGCGATCGGTGTCTTAGATCGAACAATAACCAGCGTCTACTTGCTGTAGATCTTTCAGGGATCGCGTTAAATCTGATCAATTGTCACTTTGACCATCAGCCCAACTCAGTGCATCTCAGTTATTTCTACCAGTGTTGCGACAGCTTCATACAGTTAACTATGCTTCTGAAGTCTCTTCGCCGGGATAGGGAGTGAGGATCTCCACGCCTGTTTCGGTAACGGCGATCGTGTGTTCGCATTGAGCAGAGAGCTTGCGATCGAGTGTGACAGCCGTCCACTTATCAGCAAGAACTTCGACTTCCCAAGTGCCTTCATTAATCATCGGCTCGATGGTAAACACCATGCCGGGTCTTAGCTTTTTGCCAGTACCGGCTTTGCCATAATGCGGAATCTGAGGTGCAGTGTGGAACACTCGGCTGATGCCATGCCCTACAAAATCTTGTACGACCGAGAAGCCTTGCCCTTCGGCATACTCTTGAATGGCAGCGCCAATATCGCCAATCTTGGCACCAGGTTTCACGGCTGCAATACCGCGTCGTCGGCATTCATCGGTAACTTCGACTAGCTTACGGGCGATCGGCGATGGTTCTCCCACAAAAAACATCTTGGAGGTATCGCCGTGATAGCCATCCAAAATTACCGTCACGTCAATATTAACGATGTCGCCATCTTTCAAAAGTTGCTTGGCGTTGGGAATGCCGTGGCAAACCACTTCGTTCACGCTGGTACAAATGGATTTTGGGAAACCTTTGTAGCCTAATGGGGCACTTTTTGCACCATGCGCCTGCGTCCAGCGTTCGGCTTCGTCATTAAGTGCAAGAGTGCTTACACCAGGCTGCACCAGCGACGAAAGGTGATGCAGTAGTTGTGCTGCCAGGTGTCCCGCCTGACGCATTTTATCGATCTCTCGTGGGGACAGGAGAGTAATTACTTCGCGTTCCATAGGTTTCTATTCTACTGACAAAGGGCTTCCAGTGGGCGGAGTTCTGCGGACGTGAGATCGCGCCATTGTCCGGGGGCAAGCCCGTCGAGTTGAAGGTGGGCGATCGCCACCCGCACTAGTCGCAGTGTGGGAAAATTGACCGCCGCTGTCATGCGTCGTACCTGTCGATTACGACCTTCGGTCAGCGTTAGCTCTAGCCAGGCAGTCGGCACTGTTTTACGAAACCGAACGGGTGGGTCACGTGGTGGTAGAGTCGGTTCTTCGGTTAGCAAGGTGACAATCGCAGGACGGGTTTTGATGCCCTGAATGAGCACACCCTGCCGCAGTTGTTTAAGAGCCGCGTCATCGGGCAGACGTTCAACCTGCACCCAATAGGTACGCGGGTGCCGAAATTTGGGATCGCTGAGGCGATGTTGTAGTGAGCCATGATTGGTCAACAACACCAAGCCTTCACTATCGCGATCGAGCCGCCCAACCGGATAAACACCTGCTACAGGAATGTAGTCTTTGAGGGTACGCCGCACGCCATTCGAGCCATCATCAGTAAACTGACACAGCACATCATAGGGTTTATGAAAGAGCAGATAGCGGTAGGACACGCTGGGAAGTTTTTAGTTTTTAGACATCAGTGTTGACATGCATTGACTCATTGGGTTAGCCCAAAGAGACAGTGCGTTACGCTGAAGCTTTTCTTTGATAGCGAAGCCTATACAGCACTCTACACGGCTATCAAACCTTAAAACACTAACAACCAACTATTAATTGACTCTGACCCGGAAGCGCACGAAGCCAAAGTTATTGCCGACGGTGTTAGGAATGTCGCCCAGGTCAAAAATGACTGTCCCATTCTGGTTGCTGGCATCCGTACAGGAGTTGCCAACCGGCAGGGGTGCCAATGGCGCGAAGACAGTACCGCCAGCCGCGATCGCGCCGTTATTGCGCTGCACCTGCGTGGTATTGGCAATGAGCGTTGTGCTTAAGGGAATTGGGTCGCAGAGACTCACGCCGATCGCCGGAGCCGTACCGTCAGACAGGTAGTAGACCGTATATTCCACATCATCGCCACTCTGGAGCTTAATGGATGCGGGATCAAGGTTGATCTGCCCGATCGGTGCGCCGCCTGGCTGAAGCTGTGTGAACCCAGGCGTATTATCAACATCCCCAGGCGCATCAATAAAGGTGCCAAAATTGATGCCGCTTAATGATGTGCCATTACGAGTTACATTCGTGATCCGTTTCACTAGGCGAAAGGCACCGCTACCACCACCACCAGAAGTTGGAGACAGCGAAACAACAGTTGGTGTGTTGTTGTTGTTTGGGTTGCCATCTCCATCTGGATCGGCATTAGCACCGTCGTTAGACTGATCGCTGAGTGGAGAACCGCCCTGACTGATTGCCGCTACAGTCGTGGTATTAGGGAACGGACCTAAACCGTTAGCTCCTGTACCAGGCGTAACATTAACGCTAAAGGTAATCGTTGCAGTGGTGCCTGAGGGCAGCGTATCTGTGCCCTGTAAAAGATTTTGGTTGCTGCTGCCGTTAAATGCAGTGTTTACTGTCAACGTTGGGCTTTGAATGCTCGTAACGCCATTAAGTGTTGCATTGGCAAATGTTTGCGCCAGATTGTCGGTCAACTGCAAATTAGTGATGTCAAACGATGACTGCCCAACAGGTGCAAAGTTACGCACCAGCACCGTATAGGGAATGGTATATGTACCGTTAGCGTTTAGCACCGGAGTTCCCACACTTTTGGAAACACCCAGCGTGGGAAGGCATTCCCGCACGCCTAGCGCGGTAAAACCAAAGTCATCACCAAAAGTATCGTTTGCCTCGTCAAGAATTTGAAACGTCGTTGGATTTGGTGTTGCACCCGTTGTAAAGGCAAATTGAGTGGGAATCCATGACTGTCGCACATTGGGAAGCTCCTCAAACCCTGGCACAGCCTGAGCTGGATCGCCTACTCTTAACTGCGTTGTGGGCTGGATAAAGCCGGTTGGGTCTACAGGTGAACTAACCTGCAAGCGGATCTCTGGCGGCACCCCGTTACTACCTGGTGGTCCTACATTTACCAGCAGGTTAAAGAACAACCCCTTGAAGTTGTAGGTAGTGTTGGGGCGTAGCGTTGTTAAGGTCTGTCGCCAAACCACTGGATTCGGAAAGGCTGACTGTGGTACCCCAGGCGTGGTTGCATTCGCATTGGGGTTGGAATAGAGATAGGTATTAATAGGAGTATTGCCAAGACCTGCCCGACTCGCTTCTGCTGCCGTAACACCACGACCACTCACAATCCCACTAGGCGTTGCTGGATCGGTCAGCGGTCCATTTTGAATGGAAAGCCCTCCTACGTTGTCGCTGGGATACACTCCGTCACCGCGATACGGCGTACTGCTAGTAAAGCCAGCCGGATTATTAGGAGGAAGGGGACCGACGACACCAGGGGAAGCAGTAAAGGTGCCGTTGTTAATTAAATTGAGCTGCCCTTCGCGGGTGCCTGCGGGACAGCCATTGGGACCAACAGCCGATTGTGCGTGGGCTGGCAGTGTGGGCAAGAACGCTTGTGAGCCCAGTAGCAGGCTGACAGATGATAGAGCAAAAATTTTCTTTAGGGGACGGTTCATCAAGCCTCACACAGGAAAAATACTCGAATGGGGTTAACACGATCGCACTTCAACTGAGGGTGTAATCGGCTCAGGGTTCGATCTGCAAATCTTGTTCCTGGATGATTACTTCAATATCTCTGACATCGCGGTAGATAAATTCAGCGCGTCGATCGCGGGCATAATCCAGTCGAGTACTGCCAGGAGCAACCCGCTGGCGCTCGCCCAACGATCGAATAGTCAGGCGCTCGGGTGCAATGCCACGCCGCAGCAGATAGTTACGCGCCGCAATGGCTCGTCGTTCACCCAACGCCAAGTTATAGGTATCGGTAGCACGGGGGTCAGTATGCCCTTCAATCGTCACGAGAATGTACGGGTTCTCGACCAGGACTTGAGCAATGCGATCGAGTACTCTAGCTGTTGCAGCGCTGATAGTGGATTTGTCGAGCGCAAAGTGAATGTTTTTGGGCACCGTGAGCCGCACAACGTCCGGTGGTGGTTCTGGCTGGGGGGGCGGCTGTTGAGCAACGGGGGTCGTACAGCGGGGCGGTGACGTAGGGGATTGAGGAGCGGGCACGGGAGACGCAGCAGGAGCGATCGCACGCACAACGGCAAGACGGGCAGGCTCAGAGGAGCCGTAGCGGGGGTCAATGGCGATCGCACTAATCTGCTCACCCACAGAAGCAGCGATTGTGGTGCTAAAGTTGCCGTTTGCGTCAGTTTCGGTTGTGGCGATCGATTCACTCAACGGGCCATACCCATCATCCTTGCCGGACACCTGGTAAAGCTCAATTTTGGAGCCGGGGTCTGCCTTGCCAAAAACCTGCACCGATGGTTTTGCAGCGGCTGCATCCAGCGTAAAAAACTCTTTGCTAGCAAAGCGTGGCGCATCGATCGCCTCATTACCGGTTTCTTTGCGGCGATTAGACGTATCTCGCTGAGGGTTGACACCATCGCCGCGCTGATAGTCGGACACATCCGTTCCTGACTCCACCACTGGATCAGCGTACTGCGATCCGCCTGTGCCCTGCCGCGTGACTAGATCAATGCTCAACCCTTCTAGATTGGAGAACCGATTCGTCTCAATCTGATTCTGGCGACTGGTGGGATAAGCAGCGACCACGACACCGGGACCCGTCTGATAGCGAATCTGGTTGCCCGTCACCTGATGATTACTGCCCATCAGGTAAATGGCTGCACGTCGCAAACGCCTGCCGTTGTATATGATCTGGTTGTCTTTAATCTGCACAGCACCGCTGGGTTTAAAGAGATACACACCGCTGCCATCATTTGCACAGATGAGATTGCCTGTAATCTGCGACTGGTTGACGGCACCTTCCAGCCGAATCGCATCTGGCATCCCTGCTACGCCATTGCCAATAAGCACGTTCTCGCTGACTTGTAAATTTTGTGCGTTCACTGAGGTAATGATGGCGCTGCCGTCGTGATCTGCAATCCAGTTACGGCGGATGGTGGTATTAACGCCATTGAACACTGACACACCAAAGGCAGAGCGGGGCGTTTGAGTCGCTCCCGACGCCTGACTCCCGACTCCCGACTCTCCAGACAAAGGTGGAATGCCCAGCCAATTGTTCTCAATCACCACATTCTGCGCAGGCACATCATCTTTGTAATACGGCGCAAAGTTAGCAGGGGTTCGCTGTTTGCTGATGTCGGGTGGGGGCAAGCGATGGGTGATGAAAATATCCGCAGGAGGCGTGCTGGCTGTCTCGCGGTGAGTCGAGGTGAAGCCATAAAGACTCAAGCCGCGAATGGTAATGTTGTCAGCGGCAACGGTTAGCCCCCGAAAAACTTCTTTGCCCTCTGCTGGGGCGATCGCAACTACAGGAACGGGCATTGGCAGTTCATTAATCGTCGATCGCTCAGCCTGATAGCCGGGTTGCGTGGTGCCGTCAAGCAGCAACCCATTACGCTGGAGTGCAGGCAACACATCCACAAGGCGAATGGTCGTTTGCCCCTCTGGCAGTTGGAAGGCAATCTGCGATGACGCATTACCTGTAAGCGGTTCTACCTGCCCTTGTTCAGCAGGCGACAGGCGATCGAGGGGTAATGTGCCGTTGACGATCGCGATCGCCTCCCGCAGCGTCAAGCCCTCATCTGCTTGCACGGCTCCATCCTGGTTACTGTTCACCGTCACCCGTAGAACTTGCGCTGCCGTTGTATCTGCTGTCTGCGCTACCCCAACACCGCTTGCAAAAACACTCAGAACCATCAGCAAAAGCGGCACCTGATAGAGCCTTCTGCCTTTTGCCTTTTGCCCTTTGTCTTCTGCCTTCTGCCTTCTGCCTTCTGCCTTCTGCCCTTTGCCTTCTGCCCGCTGATTCATACCACCCTGATACAGTTTGCTCATTGACCTTGCCCTCCATTGAGCGTTGCTTCTGGAGCCACGGAAGCGCCTGCTATGGGTTTAACGATCGACTCCTGTTGCTGCGGCGGGGCGATGTTGCGCTTAAAGCCAAAGATGTCAGAGAGCTGATCCAGCTTCAGGCTAAGACCAACGAAGAAGCCGCCCCGATCGCGATCGCCAAAGTCCCGATCCTGAGCATCGCCAAAACTGTAGCCTGCTGCTACGCGCAAATTAGGCGTGACGTAGTACCCAAGTTCTGCGACAAAACCGACCTCTTGATAGCCGCTGGCAGGTTGCCCAATCCAGCGCACTTCGCCCGCGACATCCCAGCGATAGCCAAAGCGATAGCTCGTGCGGAACTGCGCCAGGGTAATGGAGTTGGTGCCCAGCAGATCTTTTGCCAGGTAGGATTTGGTGTTTCGCAACGCAAATTTGCCGTAAAACTCCCAGCGGTAGTTAGGTGCATAAATCGCTTCTGCCGCAAACAGATTCACTGTCGAACCCGTGCCGCTGCCAAACAGAAGCGTATCAGGCGTATAGGCGGGGTTTTGGCGATATTCGTAGCGCATCAGCGCATTGAACTTATCGCTGCTGGGGTCGCGGTATGCCAGACCCACTTTGAGGTTAATCGTGTCGCCTAACCCAGAGCCGACCAGCAGTTGGTTGGCAAAATTGCCCTGGTCGTAACGTGCAAGTGCGGTGAGTGCTGGCGATAGTTTACCAGCGGCTCCGGCAGAGATGACAGTGTTGTTGCCTGCTTTGGAGGTGCGGTATTCATAACGTCCCGTTGCTTTGAAGTTAGGGTTGTCGGTGTACTCCAGCCCAATGCTGTAGCTGTCACCGCCTGTAATGCCCAGTGAGGCGGCGCTTTGTCCCACTGCAACAGGTTGGGCGAACTGTTGTCCTGCGGCAGTGTAGGCGAAAATATCACCAAAGATGCGCTCGTAGCCAAGGTTTGCCCGTAGACCAGGCGCGATTTTGATACGGTGATTCAGCCCGATCGCCCCCTGATTAGTCAGCCCATTAACACCCGTCAGGATGGAGTAGCGTCCAGTGAAGGTGGTATTTTCCGTCAGGCGTTGATCGACGATCGTATCCAGGCTGGTGATGGAGTTGGTACGGTAGACGCTTGTTTCACTGAGAAACTGTTGTGCCAGCCGCATCGTTACACCTTGCATCACTGCCCAATCAAGCGCCACTGTTGTCCGATTGGGGTAGAGCGGATCGGGTGTAGCAATGTTGGTTTCGTTCTGGGCGCGAAACAAGAGCGTTTTTGCCAGCGGCACGTTCAGCCGAGAGACTAACTGGCTACTGCCCTGATCTAAGAGACCGGGAGCGATCCGATCGTCGCGAGTGCGATTCACAAAATCAACGCCCACTTCTGCTTTGCCCAGCGTTTGCAGCACACCCAGCCGAATGGTGGTCAAGCTGTTATCGACCCGCGTACCCGGAAGAGGGTCTCGACTGAGGTTAAACAGGTCGGTTAAACCAGTCGAGGTCGTGAAACCGCGTACTGCTGTAGCAATACCAAAGTTGACTTCGCGATCAACCTGAAAGAGCAAGCTGGTTGTGGGTGTTACTTTGGCAGACACTTCTGCTCCGTAGTTGGTCTGCCCCGGTGCAAAGCTAAAGGTTGCATCGTTGGCAAAGTTCTCTTCGACTGATCGATAATAAGCGCGTGCCAAAATGCTCGGTGAGAGTTTGCCGTTAAGTTCTACCCGATAGGCACTGCCGCGAATAGTGCCGCGAAAAACGGAATCGTTGGTCGATCGGGCATACTCTGCAATTAATCTGGCATCTTTGCCCAAGGGAATCAGCGCATCCAAGCCAAACAGCGCAAAGGTATTACCGCCCTGGTCTTCGTTTAGGTAGCTGGCTGCTGCCCAGCTTTCTGCCCCTGGCGTACGAGCAAAGTTGTACTGCACCCGTCCAGCGTACAAGCTCGTATCCTGCCCTAGCCCTTCATACTGATAGGTGACTACGATACGGCGTACCAGCGTCCGTCCAAACAGGTCAAATTCAGTCGTCTGAACCGGGCGACGGAACAGTAGTGAGCCGCGATCGTAGTCAAACTCGTAGTCTTGCCCCTGAAACAGTTGCTTGCGATCGACCAGCGTACCGGGGCGACCCAGTTCCTCCGTTTCCAGATAGACCAGTTCGCTGCCTGCCTTCACTAACCGCCGCGAGAGGTAGTAGTAACCACTAGTGCCGTTGGGGATAAGCGAATCGCGCTGGAAGCCCTCCAGATTGTCGGCGTAGAAGCCCGTCAGTTGGAAATTGCCCAGATTGTAGTTTGCCTTGAAGCCGTGCAGTTGGCGGTTGGTTGCCGTGTAGTATTGCGATGCCGTTGCCAGTTCTGGTGTGCTGTAATCGCCCCACATAAAGAAGTCTGATCCGGCTTGGGGCACCTTAGACGTGCGCTCCAGCTTGAGATACAGGCTGTCGATCGAGGGAGCCAGAAAATCGGTAGTCGAGCTATCGCCGTAAACGGGATAGACCTGATCGCACGCCTGGGTATTCCGAAACAGGTTAGTGGTGCCATCGCACGTTTGGTTGAGCGGACGCTGGCTATTGAATGCACCCGTAAACAGCCATTCACCAATGCGACCTGTAGCAAAGGCAGCGGCACCAAAGTCAAACCGGGGCGAACCGTCATTCAGGCGATCGGGGTTGAGAAAATCACGGAAGCTGCCGTAATAGTCGGTTCCCGGCGCACCCAGCCGCAAATTGATGGAACCCGACATAATGAACGGGCGCAAATTGGTAATGAACTCAACTTGCGTATAGGCTTCGAGTTCTGGTAGTTGGGCAGAACGACCCGGCAGTGGTGTCCGAGGCGCAGGGCTAAGGACAGGGGCAGACCGCGATCGCCCATCGTTCGCCTTTTGGATCGGTGGCAGGGGACGGTTGGAGCCGTCCGGTTGAAGCAGTTTCGCCTCTTGTAAAGCGACAGCCGCCCGGATACGAACTTTTTGGGGTGCCAAATTAGACTGAAGCTGTGCGGTAAATTTGCCGCCTCGCGCCAACACCTGAAAGCCAGAACGCTCTGTATCTTGATCAACACCGACAAACTTGCCTGCACTGGCAGTGAGCGTGACGATCACATCCTGAGTAATCACCTGTCCGGCTTCGTCTACAACCTGACCTTCCACCGTGACGGACGATCGCCCATCAGCTGGAACGCGCGGATCGCTGGTCGGCAAAAACTCCAGACGGGCTGCTGTTTCCTTTACCGTTACCACAACACTTACTGGCGTACCACCCTCCGGTTGTACCGTCAGCGTATTCTCACCAAACCGTAGCGGAATGTCGTACCAGACTTGCGTAACATCATCTGCACCAGCCTGAATCTGGGTTTGAATGGCAGGGTCGATCGGCGTTTGGTTCACCGTGACCTGCACCTTCGTCGTGGCTGGATACTGCACGATCAGGTTGGTCGATCGTTCTCCAATTGTCGTTGTCTGCGGTGCCAGAATGCGGACGACCGGGGCGATCGGAGTCGGTGCTGGTTCAGGTGGCGGAGACGTTTGAGCCAGCAGTTGATCGTGACTGGGTGCGTCATTGGCTGGAGTGCTAGCTGGTTTGCGATGATCCGGATCAGGACTGGCTGCATCAAGCGTTGGTGTGGAACTGACTGTATCAGAACTCGCTAGAACAGGGCTGTCTGATTCAAGGGCATGGGCGGGTGCGATCGTGGCAACAGCACCCAACAACGAGGACAGCAATGCTAGACCCAGGGTTACATTTTGCATCCTACTGTCCCCCTTCCTTAAAGCTAGGCGTAACAGCAAAATTCATCCGCACGGTTGAGCCGGAAGCTAACCGCACCAGACGGGATGGACTATTTGCCTCAATGCGGTACAAGTTAGGAGCAATGGTGTAGCCTGGTAGGCTCGTCAAGTCCAGCGTGCCAGTGCGGGTGCCGGAAATCACGTAAGCCAGTGAAAACAGCCCAGCAGCATCGGTTGTGATGCGGTTACCGTCATCCATAAAAATGACCGCATTGGGAACTCCCGGCTCTCCCGGCTGCTGCTCGCCATCAAAGTTTTTATCAACAAACACACGCCCAATCACCGTGCCGCAATCCGCCAGAATGCCAGGGCGAATTTGCAGTCTGTAGCTGGCAGTATTGCTCTGTACAGGAATGGTTGCCGTTTGCCCCTGCGCTACCGCAAGGTTTCTGCCTGTACCCCGAACAGCATCGGGCGTAAGGAGTGCTGCGTATACCAGCGTCAGTGTTTGCTGCGGAGCAAGGCTGGGATAGGTAAACGTAACCGTGCGTCCGCTGACAGTCGGCGCTGCGATTGCCACCTGTGTCGCATTGCCACCCGTCCCGATTGAGCCACTCACCGATTTTGCAATAAACTGCAACCCCAGCGGCAAGGTGTCTATCACTTGCAGGGGCGATACGGTTGTTGCACCCGTATTTTTGATTTGCAAGCGATACACAACGGTATCGCCCGGTTCAGCAGCGGCACGATCGGCAGTCTTAATAATTTCTAGGCTCGATCGGCTTGGTACTGCTGTAAGGGTTGTTGGATTAGAGTTTGCAGTCCGATCAGCGCCACCCGGTCTGTCTTTAAAGCGAGCTGAAGCGGTATTCGTGATCACAACGTCATCAGCAACCACAGGCAAAGCTAAGGCAATCATGCCTCCAAGCAATCCCCAAGCTGCTAAGACGTGGAGAGACCCCAGTCCTGGCAGTTTTTTCAAAAAATGCACTCCTCACACTTAGCGAAAACTCAGTTCAGTAATCCTGCGGAACTGATGTAAGCGAAACGTCGATGCAAACCCCTGATGAACAAATCTACAGCAGGATTGTTCAAAAGCAACAAAAGCCTTAAACCCTTTATTAGCAGAATTCTCACCCCTACTTGAGCAACTGACCGTGAACGATCAGGATATGGCTAGGAACACACTCAAGTCAGTAATCGTACTGAATCTAGTTATAATCTTCCAGAAAAATATAAACTCCGCAGGAAAGTTAAAAAACTTAATATTTCCGTAAAAATCTTAACACTGCACTGTAAATTAGTGACTGCGCTCCCAGAAAGACGTTGAGCAGCAGCCATCCTCACGAATTAGGCGATTACACGGGCAGGGCTACATAGGCGCGATCGCGGCTTTCAAACTCTGGCAAAACGTCTCGATCGCCTGTAGCCCTTCTGTTGGCGAACCATCTGCTAACCGCTTGACAAAGGCACTACCAACGATCGCTGCATCTGCGCCCCATTCCATTACCTGGCGAGCGTGTTCCGGCTGCGAAATGCCAAACCCTACGCCGATCGGCTTGTCTGTAACCGTGCGTAGCTCTAAGAGCAAATCTTTTACCCGTGACTGCACCTGCGTTCGCATACCCGTTACGCCTGTAGTGCTCACCAGGTAAATAAAGCCCTGCGACTGCTCTGCGATCGCCAAAATACGCTCCTTCGGGCTCGTCGGCGCGATCAGCAGCGTCACATCAATACCAAACTCTGCCGCTGGCTTCAGCAACGTTTCTGCCTCTTCCAACGGCAAATCGGGCACGACTAACCCCCGCACTCCAGCCGCCGAAATTTGCTGCAAGTATGTCTCAATGCCGCGATTCAAAATCGGGTTGTAGTACGTGAACAGGATGATCGGCGCTTGCAATGTCGGACTAACCGATCGCACCACCTCCAGCACCTGATCTAGCCGTGTACCCCGCTTCAATGCCCGCGTAGCTGCCGCCTGAATGACAGGACCATCCGCCAGCGGGTCAGAATAGGGCACTCCCAGTTCGATTAAATCAGCCCCACTGCGATCAAGTACCCGCAGCGCCTCTGCCGTTGTCTCCAGATCAGGATCACCCGCCGTAATAAAGGGAATGAGCGCACAACGGGCATGGTCGCGCAGAGTTTCAAAGCGTTGAGCGATCGAAGTCATTTGAATCGTTTTTAGTAGTTAGTTTTTAGCATTGGTAGGCGGAGGATACAGCGACGACTGGAGAAGCAAATAAAGGACGGCACAAACACTTCCCTCGCTTTTCTAGCGCTCCCGTCTGCCCTGGCTTCCACCGCCCCTCATCCTTTTCGCTCTGCCTCAATTTCTGCCTGCAATTTCGCTAATTCTTCTGGCGTCAGCTCTTCCAGGCGTTTTTGCAGCACGGCTTCCTCGTAATCTTTAAGCTGCTGGTTATAGGTCATGGTTTTTGTCACAGCGCGGAGTGCGTAGGTAGCAACCCAGCCGAGCAGCCCACCCACGAGTGCAACCTGCGTCCAGATACCTGCGGTCGTGCTGTCTAAACCTGCACCTTGCAAGAACAAGTAAGCCAGTCCACCGGCTGCGAACACTCCGAAGCCAATTCCAAGAGCATCAATCCGTCGCATTTAGTATGTACAAGTAGGAACGCAGACTCGACCCTTTTGAAAAAGGGTAAATCAGGGAAGAACGGAGAGGCATGATCGCGCCCTCCCTAGCCAGCCACTTCACGGCGCTGTGGACGAAAGTTGAGAAACGGCGCTAGCAGCAACAGCCCTGGGAAAAACATGAACACCAGAAAATACATAAATGCCCGCTCAAACGAACTTGCGACATACCAGCGCTTATTTAAGTAGAAGTAGAGGGCAGCCGGGATAACCAGCAAAAAGGCACCAGCCAAAACCAGATACAGAAGGGCAACCGTAATATCCATAGAGATGGTAAGGGATGGAATTCACAACATTCTACCGCTTGCCCGTCGTCAACGCTGCGTTTTTGTTGACAAGGATTATGCGAGCGAGGGTCGATCGCCACCACGCGATCGTGAGGCAACACAAAAGGAAGTTGTACAAATACTCCAATTGATGGTGCAATAAATGAATGGATTAACATCCAATGGATTCACGTCCAACGGATCGACGTTCAATTTACGGGGGCATGGCGGAATGGTAGACGCAACGGACTTAGACAACTGAGCCTTGATGGAGAAATCGATCAAGTGACCGCTCTCAAACTCAGGGAAACCTAAATTAGGGATGAGGGATGAAGGATAAAGGCGAAGGGATAGATAAAGTTTTGAGCGAACTCAGAACTGCCTCTTTTCTCTACTCCTGACTCCTAAGCCCCATAACCCATCCTCAACAAGGCAATCCTGAGCCAAGCCGAAGTAGTTGTGCTGAGTGACGGGTTACAGACTTTGAGTGACTGCTTTAACTCAAAACTGCAAACTCAAAACTCAAAACTTCGTACCTTGGAAGGTGCAGAGACTCGACGGGAGCTACCCTAACGTGCAGCCGAGGGTAAAGGGAGAGTCCAATTCTCAAAACCAGCAGGCACCCCCTGTTGGCAGCAGCGAAAGTTGCAAGAGGATGAAAATCCGTTGACTGCAAGGTCGTGAGGGTTCAAGTCCCTCTGCCCCCATACGTCATACAAAGTGATACAAAAACCGACTTTCTGGATCGAGAAAGGTGTTTCAACACTAAGGCTTGATCGCTAGAAAGTCGGTTTTTAATTTGAGGACTAGAAAAAACTGGATGGCAGCACGGGTAGGTCTTTAGCCTCTCAGTCTAAAGGGGCTATTTCCCTAGATTCGGTATACCTGCTAAAGCTAGCCCGCAAGTAGACGCAGCAATCAGCTTGACTAAGCGATATTTGCAGTGATTCTGCCGCTGCCAAAGCGTTGGCTCAACTAGCCCCACGTTCGGTTAAGAATGAGTGCGAGACGCTTGTGTTCGTAGCTAAAACCGATGCTTCAAAGCCAGTCTCAGCTCTTCTGGAGTCAATTTCTGTTCGTCAAACTCACGTTAAACTAGGGTCTGAATTCCTCAGGTCGCTGGTTATGAATGCTCTAGAAATCACTCCTGAAATCAAACAGCGCGTACAGGACTTGCGGAAACTACTCTGGCAAGCTAGCTACGAATACTACGTGCTGGATGCGCCCACAATGGAGGATGCCGTCTATGACCAGCTTTATCGAGAATTAGTAGACCTGGAAACACGCTACCCAGCGTTGATTGTGTCTGATAGCCCGACGCAGCGTGTGGGTGAGCGTCCCGCGAGCCAGTTTGTCTCCGTCAAGCACAACATTCCGCTGTACAGCCTGGAAAACGCCTTTGGCAACGAGGATTTGGTGAAATGGCAGGAGCGGTGGCAACGGCAGCTATTAGCCGTCAGCGGTCAGCCATCAGCAGATGGGCTATTTGACTACGTGTGCGAACTGAAGATTGACGGTAACGCCCTGGCACTGACCTACGAGAACGGCATTCTGGTGCGTGGCGTGACTCGCGGCGACGGCATTACAGGCGAAGAGATTACTCAAAACGTGAAGGCGATTCGATCAATCCCTCTGCGGCTGAATCTAGACAATCCACCACCTGTTGTAGAAGTGCGTGGTGAGGCATTTTTACCATTGTCATCGTTTGAGCAAATCAACCAGGAGCGCGAACAAGCAGGCGAAGCACTCTTTGCCAATCCTAGAAACGCCGCCGCTGGAACTCTCCGCCAGCTAGACTCTAAAATCGTTGCCCGCCGCAAGCTTGATTTCTTTCCCTACACGCTGCATTGGGGAGCGAAGGCAGAAGGCAGAAGGCAGAAGGCAGAGGTAGATGGGGTAGCAGGGGGAATTGGAGAGGCAGGGGGAGTAGAGGCAGCAACGGAGGGAAAAGTAACTCAAAACTTTCTTCCGCCGCCTATTTCTCCCTTCCCACTCCTTACGCCCTCAACTCAGTGGGACTGCCTCGAACTCCTCAAGCAAATGGGCTTTCGTGTCAATCCTGAACGGCAGCAATGTGCTGATTTGCAGGCGGTGCAAGAGTATTGCGATCGCTGGTCGCTCGATCGCACCCAGCTCCGGTACATGACCGATGGCGTAGTCGTCAAAATTAATTCCTTAGCGCTGCAAGCTCAGTTAGGCTTTACACAGAAATTTCCCCGCTGGGCGATCGCCCTTAAATATCCAGCGGAAGAAGCGCCGACGATCGTCAAGCGCATCAGCGTGAATGTGGGTCGCACAGGTGCCGTAACGCCCTTGGCGGAAATGCGTCCCGTACAGCTAGCAGGCACCACAGTAGCGCGAGCAACCCTACACAATAGCGATCGCATCGCCGAATTGGATATCCGTATCGGCGATACCGTCATCGTTCGTAAAGCAGGCGAGATTATTCCTGAAGTGGTGCGCGTGCTCTATGACCTTCGCCCTGAGCAGACAACGCCATTTCAGATGCCAAGCCAGTGCCCCGAGTGTAGTCAACCACTGGTTAAGCCCGACGACGAAGCCGTTACTCGCTGTATCAACGCCTCCTGCCCCGCTATTCTGCGTGGCGCACTGGTGCATTGGGCATCCCGGCAGGCACTTGATATCAACGGTTTGGGCGAAAAGCTGGTACTGCAATTTGTGGATACTGACCTGGTACGCTCCGTTGCCGATCTGTATGACCTTACGGTTGATCGCCTACTGCTTTTGGAACGCATGGGCAAAAAGTCTGCCGAAAAGCTGGTCGGGGCGATCGCTGACTCCAAACAGCAACCCTGGGCAAGAGTGCTCTATGGCTTGGGCATCCGCCATGTGGGCAGCGTTAACGCACAAATTTTAACCCAGCGCTTTACCAGCGTCGAGGCATTAGCAGCAGCAGATGTGGGGACGATCGCAACCGTTTTTGGCATTGGCACCGAAATTGCTGAATCAGTCCATGACTGGTTCCAGAACCCTGGCAACCAACAGCTAATTCAGCGCTTGCAGGCTGCTGGACTACAGTTCGTTGGCGAGGTGGTAGACTCTGACCAAGTGAGTGCGGCGATCGCGGGCAAAACCTTTGTCGTCACGGGCACCTTACCCACCCTCAAGCGTGACGAAGCAAAAGCCATGATCCAGGCAGCAGGCGGCAAAGTTACTGATTCTGTAAGCAAGAAAACTGATTATCTGGTTGTAGGCGAAGATGCAGGCTCCAAACTTACAAAAGCGCAAACGCTAGGCGTCGCCCAATTGTCTGAAGCAGAACTACTGGAGCTACTGGATCGGGGGGAGGAATGAGGGCTGAAGGATAAAGGATGAGGGCTGAAGGTTTTGAGTTGCTTTGACCACTAACGACCCTTGTGCCTTGTGCCCTTTGCCTTCCGCCTTCTGCCCTTTGCCCTCTGCCTTCCTCCCCCTCTCCTGTTCATCAGTGTCTCGGATGGGAACACTAGAGCTACCGATCGCCCCTTTTTCGGTCACTCATGAGCAAGCAAACAGGCAACCCCGTTCCCAACGCAGCATCGAGTGCTGAAAGTATTCTCTCAATGCTGCCACCCGAAGCACAGCAGTGGGCGGAAAGCTTACCCTGGAACCAGCGTCGCTTTGTGCTGTCACTCTGTCATCTCATGTGTGCTGCCACGCCTGAAATGCGCGCTGGTTTTTTAGACGATTACACAGCCGATGGGTTGATTTCTAAAGTTTTAGAAGACCGAGATACAAAGCAAAAAGTCAGCCATTACTTAGAAGAATTTAACGTCAAAACAGAGCTAGATCCGATCGCGTTAAGACTCTACATTCGGCAGTTCTACATCCATTCCGCGCAAGATGTGCGGGGGCAACCCGATCTGTATCTAGAATCAGCGCTGCGACTGGTCATGAATACCGCAGAGCGCAATAACGTATTCAGCTACATTCTGGGTTTTGAACTCATTAAAATGATGTTTCGGATGAGCTGGTTTCAGCATGAAAAGCTCTATCGGCTACAGCGAAATCAGGATGAATTTATCAACACCTATATCCGACCGATTCAGCATACGCACAAGATCAATCGCATTATTGTGCCGAAAGACGAACGGTTGTTTTTTGCACGACGCGACTATTTTGTCCAAAAACCTGCCATCAGCGAAAGAAAGTTGATTGAACTGGCGATCGCCACCTTCACCACTGAAACCACTACTAATCTGGGCTTCTCCATTATTCGCCACTCCCAGTCGCTGATCTTTGACTACGATTACATTTTTGAAGCCGAGCAAGAAGTGCTGTCTTATATAGAATAAGCAAGTGGCGATTCAAGCTTGATTAAAAAGCTCCGCTCACTGTTTGCGTTACGATAGGCAGTGCAGCAGCGAGCAGGTTCATGAGTCAGCATTACAGTCTACCAACGGCAGAACGGCTTGCATTCGGTCATGCTGGCACGATTAGGCGATGGGGCAGCGCGATCGCCCTCTTTACCGTCGCTCTTCTAGCAGGATGTACAACCCAACCCCAAAGTGGCGGGAACAGTATACCAACCCCTTCTGTCTCCATTGTGGCTAGCCCTACGATTACGCCTAGCCCTACAGCGACCAGCAAATCGCAAGCAACAAAAGATTTGGAAAGCCGCTTAAGCAAAGCGTTTACCGATGCGACAAAAGTTCCAATCAATTCAGTTGATTGCCCAGCACAATTTGATGTCAAGACAGGCAACCGTTTCAACTGCCAGGCAACATCAGACGGTCAGTCGTTCGCGCTTGTGGTGGAGCTAACGAATCCAGATGGTCAATTTCAGTGGAATACTCAAGGCTTACTCGTCCTACCAAAGCTAGAGCAATTTATCCAGAATCGCATTCGTGCGAAAGGTGGACCTGATGTGACAGCAGATTGCGGCGGTAAGATTCGTATCGCGCAACCAGGAGACACCTTTGAATGCAAAGTCGAGGGTGCACAATTGCAGCCACGGTCTGCTCAGGTTAGGGTTAAAGACGAGCAAGGCGGCGTTGATATTTCGTTGCGCTAGAACGGTGAAGCTCCTTCACAGTACGGTAAGTAGGGGTTGCGAATCTTAATCCTGTGCTAATCTAGGATGCAGAGTTTGATTCGGTTGCAGTGTTTGTTCTTGGTTTCAGCAGGCTTCTCTCCGGATTTAAACCCCAACACCTATTACTCTCCGGAGATATTTCATGTCAATCTATGTAGGCAACCTTTCCTACGCCGTTACACAAGAGGATCTCAGCGGTGTTTTTGCAGAGTATGGCACGGTCAAGCGTGTCCAGCTACCCACTGATCGTGAGACGGGTCGTCCTCGCGGCTTTGGTTTCGTTGAGATGGAAACCGATGCAGAAGAGACTGCCGCGATCGAAGCCTTAGACGGTGCAGAATGGATGGGGCGCGATCTTAAAGTCAATAAAGCACGTCCACGCGAAGACCGGAAACCGTCTGGTGGCGGCGAGGGCAGAGGCTATTCCAGCAGTCGAGGCGGCTACTAGGATCATTAGCCGGCTTTGAGAATGGCAATTGGTGATAACACTGTCTTTGCTCCAGTGAAGCCGTTTGTAAGACGGTTTGCTGGAGCGCTTTGGTTGATTGATCAGATTAGGAGAGAGCATGACTCAGGTAGTTTTAGGCGAGAACGAAGGTATTGAATCGGCGTTACGGCGGTTCAAGCGGCAGGTTTCTAAGGCGGGTATTTTTGCCGATATCAAGCGGTTGCGGCAGTTTGAAACCCCGATCGAAAAGCGCAAGCGTAAGGCGATCGCCAAGCGCAAACATCGCTTTAAGTAGTTCGTTCTCTCGTCATCGTTAAGAAATTAATCGGTCTTTCTACCGATAGCCATTATTCGCCTAGCCGCTTTTTATCACTGCGGTAGCGAATAAGTTCGGCTACAAAGAAAAGTAAGCCGGATGCCAGAATTAGGATGACGCTCAGGGCGTTGATATCCGGCTTTACTCCGGTACGGATGCGACTAAAAATCTCCATCGGCAGGGTGTTGGTGCCGCCGCCCGCTGTAAAACTGGCAATGAGAAAGTCATCCATACTGAGTACAAATGCCAGTAAGCAGCCTGAGACGATCGCGGGCATTAGTTCCGGCAGCAGCACCTGTACAAACGCTTGCGCTGGCGTTGCACCCAAATCAAGTGCTGCCTCTTCCAAATGCGGATTTAGATCGGTTAGGCGGGTAGAAACGACAAGCGCCACGTAGGACAGGCAGAAAACAACGTGGGCTGCTACGACTGTCCACAAACTCAGTTGCACTAGACCCCCGCTAAACGGGATCGCAACGGCAGCTAGAAAAACCAGTGTCGAGACTGCGATCGCAATATCGGGAATAATCAGCGGCAGGTAAGCAGCACCTCGATAAAGGTTTTTGCCCGGAAACCGGTAGCGTGCTAGCCCCACTGCCATTAATGTGCCGATGATAGCGGCGATCCCAACTGCAAAAAACGCGACCCTCAAGCTATCTGCCAACGCCGAAAGAATGCGTTCGTCGCTAAAAAATTTGCGATACCAATCTAACGTAAAGCCTGTCCAACCAGCGCTGTAGGGTGACTGGTTGAAACTGTAGAACGCTAGCACCAGAATGGGCAGATACATAAAGCCAAACATTAGCAGCGAGAAGAGCGACTGCCAGGAAACGGGGAGTTTGGGTTTGGAGGAAGACATGAAGATAGAAAGGAAAGGGGCAGGAGGCAAGGGGACGTTCTGAGTTAATTCTGGCTACTGTATATTACTTACTGACCTTAAAACCCTAAACGTTACTGGTGTTGCGATCGCCGTACTTTAGCAGCAGTGCGATCGCGATGCTGACTGCCAGAATGAGCAGAGTACTAAGGGCAGAGCCAAAGCCCCAGTTTTGCGTTGCACCCAAAAATTGGTTGTAAATAAGGCGGGCAGCCGTCATGCTAGAAGCGCCGCCTAGCAATTCTGGATCAACAAAATCACCCAGTCCCGTAATAAACACCAGCAGCGCACCAGCAGTAATGCCAGGGATGGTTTGTGGTACGGTCACGCGCCAGAAGACCTGTGAAGGTGAGGCACCCAAATCAGCGGCAGCTTCTAGCAGTGATCGATCAAGCTTCTCTAGCGAGGCATAAAGGATCAGCACCATATACGGCAACAGGCTATAGCTCATGCCCACCAGTACCGCTGGACTTCGATTGAGAATGTCGAGTGCAGGTAGCCCGATGCTTTGAAGCAGTGAATTAAGGACACCCGTTGGGCGCAAAATTGTAATCCAGGCGTAAGAGCGGAGCAGGGATGATGTCCACAGCGGTAGGACAAACCCGACGACGAGTAGATTCTGCCAACGCTTTGGCACCATGAGAGCAATCCAGTAAGCAACAGGAAAGCCTAGCAGCAAACAGATAATTGTTGTTCCTAACGCAAAGAACAGCGATCGCCCCAGCACTTGAAGATAAATCGGCTGAAAAATGAGCGCATAGTTGTTCAACCCAGACGGATTCACGACCTGCCCCGGTCGTATGCTAGGCACCAGACTTAGCTCCACAATTAACAATGTGGGAATAATCAGCAGTAAGCCTAGCCAGATCCCAGCAGGTCCCAAAAGCAGTAGTGGCTCTATCCACCGAGGCAACTCTGTGCGATCATCGCGGGACGGAGCATTTGACGGGGCAGGAGGCAATGCTTGGGACATAGAGGAAGGGATGAAGGAGGAAGACTGAGGGATGAGTTTTGAGTTGAAGCTGATGGCTGACCGCCGACTGCTACCTTTTGCTTTTTAACAACCGACCTTTAGCTGCTAGTGAGCTGAGTCCAATATTTTTCATATAGCTCTTCGATCGATGCTTTCACTGGTGCAACGCCCTCACACTTCGTTAACAGGCTTTCTGGCGGAAAGAGAATCTCATTGTTGCGTAAAGGGGCTGGCAACTGGTCGAAAGCAGATTGATTGGGAGAGGCAAAGTTGAGGCGCTCAGTCATCTGGGCAGCAACAGACGGTTGCAGCACGTAGTTAATCCAGGCATAAGCAACATCGGGGTTAGGGGCGTTTTTGGGAATCACCATTGTGTCGCTCCAAAGGGAGGTGCCGCTACTGGGAATGACGTACTTCAAGTCGGGATTGGCAAGCGTGACAGACATAGCATCTGCCGAATACCCCATCGCAAGAAGCAAATCCCCAGCAATCAGCTGATCGCGCCACGCATCTGTAGTAAAAGAGGCGATCGCTGGTTTCAGAAGGGCGAGCTTTTCGTATGCCTGCTGAATTTCTTGCGGATTGGTGGAGTTGTAAGAATAGCCGAGCGATCGCAGGGCTGCGCCCATCACCTCTCGCGTGTCGTTAATCAACGTCATCCGACGAGACAGGGTTTGCTGCTCTGCCCAGAGATAGCTCCAATCAGTTGGTGCAGGCTTCAGCTTTACACTGTTGTAAATCAAACCAGTAGTGCCCCAGCTAATCGGCACATGGTAGCGATTGCCTGGATCATGAGCAGACGACTGAAACTTTGGCAGGATATTATCCAAACCCTGAATACGGCTTAGATCAAGCTGTTGTAGCAGTTTGAGTTGAATCATCTTTGCCACAGCGTAATCGGAGGGATAGATGACGCTGTAGGCGGCTCCCTTCCCAGCTTGAAAGGCTGCCAACATCGTTTCATTCGAGTCAAATGTATCGGCAATGACTCGAATGCCCGTTTGCGCTCTAAAGCCTTCTAGCAAGGCATTATCGATATAGCTTGACCACGTGTAGATACGTAATTCATTCGCTGTTTTAGCATTGGGTTGCAGTGGTCGCACCTCTGCTAACGTCCAACCACAGCTTGAAAGGGTCAGACCAGACAAGGCACCTGCCGCTGCCTGCAAAAACGCTCGCCGCGATCGGTGCATCCTGCCAGGACGGGATGAGGACGAAGCTGGCGTTGAGTAAAAGGAAGGAGGCACGATGGGGAATAAGGCTAAAGGCTAAAGGCTGAAAGTTTTGAGTCTTGATTGCACCACTGCGCTAGAACATGAGAGTTGGTTCTGACGGTCGACGGCTAGCTTCTAACTCACGGCTGGAATCGCCAAACAATCGTTCGGTGCCCACTGGACATAAATGGGTGTATCGGCACCCGGCAAACCGTCGATTGTGTTGGGTTGCATAATGGTGAGGCGATCGCCAGAGAGCAGTTCGACAACATAGTGAACATGGGTACCCAGGTACATCACGTGCCGTAAGCGCCCTTCAAAACAATTGACCATGTCGCCAGGAATAGTGCGGCTGACATAAATTTTTTCTGGACGCACACTGACGACAACTGACCCTGATGTTAAAGGGATCGCTGTTTCGATCGGTCTTACCTTCATCTTCAGCCCGTTGGCGGTCGTAATCCAGAGCATCGCTGGATGGGCACCTTCGATCTTGGCAGGAAAGAGATTGGTATCACCAATAAAATCAGCTACAAAAGGAGTCTGCGGCTGCTCATAGATCCGGTTGGGTGTATCCACTTGCTCGATTTTGCCACGGTTCATGACAGCAATGCGATCAGAAAGACTCAGCGCTTCTTCCTGGTCGTGAGTCACCATGACAAACGTCAGTTGCAGTTCCTGATGCAAGTTTGACAGTTCGACCTGCATTTCTTTACGCAGCTTAAGGTCAAGTGCACCCAGGGGTTCATCCAAAAGCAGCACAGCCGGACGATTAACAAGGGCACGTGCCAGCGCCACTCGTTGCTGCTGTCCGCCAGAAAGCTGAGCCGGAAAGCGATTGGCAAACGCTTCCATCTTAACGAGCTGCATTACTTCCTGGACGCGATCAGCGATTTCTGCCTTACGCTGTCGCTTAATGCGTAGCCCAAAACCAATATTTTCGCGCACAGTGAGGTGGCTAAACAAGGCATAGCTCTGAAACACCGTGTTGACAGGACGACGGTAGGGCGGCACCTGAGTCATCAACTGACCTTGAATAAGCAGCTCTCCTGCAGATGGCGTATCGAACCCTGCAATCATCCGCAGCGTGGTTGTTTTGCCGCAACCAGAGGGACCCAGGATACTAAAAAACTCGCCGCGACGGATGCAAAGGTCAATGCCTTGCACTGCGGTTTCGCCATTGAAAACCTTGAAGACCTTACGGAGCTCAACATCAAACCTAGTATCCGTTGCCATAGAGCGCTGGTTATGCGTGATGGTTTGAGACATAGCGGCGATTCCCTATGGTTGATTCCGTACACAATGCAGGGGGCAATTGAGGCGTGGAAGGAGTTTATAAGTTTATAGCTAAAGGTGCTTTGGAACCTGTACTGAGAAATATCAGCTCATCTTCTGATAAAGTGACGGATTGTACCTGCTGGTTTATTCTACCGATCGAACGTTGACTCAATGACCGATCCTTACCCTTATAATCTGCTTTCAACCTTTGAAGTAATCGCCTGCTGGCAAAAATGAGCTATTTTTCTCAGCAACTAATTAATCTCAGGATACGGTACTGGTGATACTACATTGCAGCATAAAGGGGGAGTGGGATGGAACAGTGCGTTACCTTAGATTGCCCAACTTTTTTACCAACGGCTCATGGGCGATCGAGCAACCTGGCAAATGGCTCGTCTACCTTGCAGCTAATGCTACTTTGATGCCTGTATGACTTTAACTCAACCTTCTACTGTTGTTACTCAGACCACGCCCCGTACGGTGGGACGGCGCTACCAATCGATCGCCTTGATGCTGGGCGTTTCGCTAGTCATGATGGTGGGCATGGGTAGCCGTCTTGTATACCTACAGCTGGTGGAGGGCGATCGCAATCAACAGTTGGCTGAGAATAATCGTATTCGCTTAATTCCCAAACAGCCAGAGCGCGGCAAAATCCTCGATCGTAAAGGCAGAATGCTGGCTGGTAGCCGTTTGTCTCATTCTGTCTTCCTTTGGCCTCTCGCTCGTAAAAAGGCAGAATGGGCAACTACATTGCAGCGTTTGTCGCAAATCCTCAACGTACCCGAAGCAACTATCAAAAATCGTCTGGAACAAGCAGGCTACAACTCTCCTTTTTTGGTTCGCATTGCGCGTGGTGTGAGTCCGGCACAGGTGACAGCGCTGGCAGAATACGGCAGCCAGATGGAGGGTGTGCAGGTCGATGCGGAAGCAGTACGCTATTACCCTAATGGGGATTTGGCGGCTCATGTACTTGGCTACACGGGTGAAATGGACGATCGCGAGCTCGAAAAGCGGAAGAGCGAAGGCTATCGGCTTGGCGATGTCATTGGTCAAATGGGCGTTGAGTCAACTTATGAAACGCTGCTGCGCGGCGAGTGGGGCGGGCAACAAGTCGAGGTTGACGGTGAAGGACAAGTGGTTAGAGTCCTAGGCAAAAAGCCCACACAAGCGGGGAAGGATGTACAGCTTACCCTAGACCTAGAGCTGCAAAAGGCGGCAGAAACGGCACTGGGCAATCGCAAAGGGGCGATCGTGGCGATCGACCCAACCAATGGTGCTGTGTTAGCAATGGTCAGCCGCCCCACCTTTGACCCCAATTTATTTTCTACCCGCATTACCGATGCCCAGTGGCAGCGCCTACAAAGCGAAGATCATCCGTTCGTTAACCGTGCCATACAAGGCTTTCCGCCTGCCAGCACCTTCAAAATTGTCACCACTACAGCCGCTTTAGAAACGGGTAAATTTAGCCCAGATACCGTACTGGGAACTTACCCATCCATTACGGTCGGTGGCATTGAGTTTGGCGACTGGAACCGTGCTGGCTTTGGTCCATTGGGTTTTGTCGGTGCTATGCAATGGAGCAGCGATACCTTTTTCTATCAGATTGGGATGGGTGTCGGCGATCGTGACCTCATTCAATGGACACGGCGCTACGGCTTTGGGCGCAAAACAGGCATTGACCTGTCAGAAGAAGAAAGCGCCGGACTCGTACCCGACGATGAATGGAAGCGCAAAGAAGTCAAAGAAGGCTGGTATTTGGGCGATACGGTCAATATGTCGATCGGACAGGGTTTTCTACAAACTACGCCACTTCAGGTCGCTGTCATGTTTGCAGTACCAGCTAATGATGGCTATCTCGTCAAGCCACATCTGCTTAAAGATAATGAAGCCGCCCAAAATTGGAGGGAACCCCTAAACCTGAAACCTGAAACCGTTCGCATACTCCGCGAAGGGCTTCGTGCGGTCATTGATGGCGGCACGGGTGAGGCGCTAAATGTAGCGTCACTGCCTCCAATGTCTGGTAAAAGCGGTACAGCAGAAGACATCGGACGGGAATCCCATACCTGGTTTGGAGCCTACGGTCCCACCGCAAAACCAGAAATTGTCGTCGTGGCATTTGGTGAAAACTCTGGTGGCGGCGGTGGGTCGTTTGCAGCGCCCATGGTACGGCAGGTGCTAGCAGCCTACTTCAATCCCAAAAAGAAAATCACCAGTCCTAGCCAGATTGAACCAGTGCAGACGGATTAGAGGAAGGCAAAAGGGAAAAGGCAAAAGGGAAAACTCATCCTTTATACTTATCTCTTTGCTAGCGCTATCAACTAGGACAAACACGGACTAGACTGTTAAAACAATCTTGACGTCATGATGGGTTGGTCTTACTCCTGGAATGTCTTTGTCTGAAATTCCCTGCTTGAATTTGGCGATCGCACCTTTACGCACCGCCAACCACTATGCGGTTCATGTCACCCAAGCTCCATACCCAGGGGGCTACGTTTTGCACGACTGTCTGTGGTCAGACAACTTACAGCATCTTTGGCTGGGCTGGCAAGAAATGTTTTCTGCCAGAAGCCTACCGGACGTGCCGCAAGTTTCACAAGTTGATGAACTGCCCCCTGATCTTGTCTTGCCACTAGAAACACCGCCACCGACTCCCGGTGCGCCTGTAAGCCAATCGGGTCGGTTGATGCAGAGCCTGGGCATGAGCCTCTGGCAGTGGCTTTTTGATGGTCCCATCCAGGGTAGCCTCAATCACAGTCAGGGGATTGCCATGGGTCAATCAAAACCGCTGCGGCTGCGGCTAGAAGTTCGCGATCCCAATTTGGTGGCGCTGCCGTGGGAAATTATGCAGGATGGCGCGGGCAAACAACCCATTTCGCTCCAACAGCAACTCTTGTTTAGCCGTACAACGAGTGATGTCCGTTCCTTGCCAGAACTGCGATCGGACAACATTCTCAAAATTCTGTTAGTCCTGGGTCAAGATTCTGAACCCGTGTCAGGCTTCTCTCAAAGCTCTGCGAACACAGTTCAACCTGAAACCCTACAGACCTTACAGCTTGAACAAGAAGCCAATGTGCTGGCGCACCTACTAACTACCTCCGGCAGCAGTGGCATTGGCGGCGCAACGATTACGCCCTGCCAGGTGGATACGCTCGTGCAACCCACGCCTGCTGCTCTAATTAGTCAGCTTGAGAAGCAGACGTACAATGTCTTTTTCTATGCAGGACATGGGGTTCCGGCTCCAGATGGTGGACTACTATTTTTACGACCGGCTATGACCTTGAATGGCACTGAGTTAGCGCAAGTGCTTACTCGCTGCCAGGTAAAGCTAGCCGTCTTTAATGCCTGCTGGGGCGCGCAACCTGACCACGAAACGATTGCTGACTCTACCGTGGCACCAGAATCACGATCGCAGGCAATGCCGCGTAGCAGCCTTGCAGAAGTGCTGATTCATCATGGCGTTCCTGCCGTTTTAGGTATGCGTGATTCCATCACCGACGAAGAAGCGCTGAGTTTTATTCAAGCATTTGCCCGAGCGCTCTCAGGACGAGTGCCGATCGACCAGGCAGTTGCGGTTGCCCGTCAGCACCTGCTCACGCTGTACCGCTTTAACCAGCAAGCCTGGACACTGCCGGTACTCTACATGCATCCCGAATTTGATGGCGAACTGTTGCAGCCGCTTGAGGGTAGTCTGACCGCTATGCCAGGGCTCATCACGCGTCTGGGGCAGCCCAAGCCGGATGCAGCGTTGCGATCGCTTGTGACTGCAAAAGTTTGGCACATCCAGAGCGGGTTTATGCGAGTCGGTCGCGATCGAGGTGAAAACGATTTAGTGCTACAAGAAGACCAGGGCGGAGTTTCTCGCAAACACGCCGTTATTTTTTGTCGGCAGCCTCAGCCTAATAGCAATGAAGCAATATCCTACTTTCTCGAAGATTTTTCGCGCTTTGGCACTTGGATGTTGGAGCCTGGTCTGGGCTCCAGAAACTGGCGCAAAGTCCATCGTCAGGAAGTACCCCTGCAACCCGGCACTCAATTAAAATTTGGCAGTTCCCAAAATGAGGTGCTGGAATTTACGACATCGTTAGATGCATCTAGCGCTCGCCCCACCATTTAAAGAGTAATATCAGAAGCCGAAAGCACTGCTGCTTAAGGGGAAACTGATGGTAGAGTGGTCACTTTTCAGCCAGATGGCGTAAATCAGATTGAGTTGCGGAACAGGCAGTGATCCCCCTGTAGGTAACACCAACGAGGTCATTGTTTTCAGTGTATGCAGGAAACCCACTATGGAAAGTAAGGTAATGTGTTCTGACGATCAAGCCAATTCAAGAGCTAAGGTTGAGCAAGCCTTGTGGGCAGCATTGCTGCATGCAGAAGGTGTTGCTTGTGCCTGGAAGGACGGCGAACCGTTGACTGAAGATCAGTTCACAGTCGCAGAAGACCCACAGGCTACCATTCCTTACGTCTGGAATCCAGCGGCTCCTGAAGCAGAACCTTTTTTTGCAGCCTTAGAACAAGCCTTACCCCTGGATGACTGGAACGCCGCCGAAGTTGCTACCCGTTCTGATGTGTTCTTTGCTCAGGTAAATCAACTCTGGTCTACTGCAACCCTCCAAGAAACACTGACTCAGCGCTTCGCTACACGGGTTCCTCAGCAATTACTGACCGCGATCGCCACTCGCGCCCAACAAGTTTTGTCTAGCTCTATCTCTTTAGCCGATCAGCTCGTACAGTGCGTTCAAGAAGCACTCCCTCATCTGGCAGAAGACGATTTACACGTATTAGCACGTCCCCTAGCCTATGCCATGCGAGGTAATGACGCACCCATTGAATCTACTCTTGAGCGCGTCCGTTCGGTTGAATGGGACGCGCTTTCTGATGTTGAACAGGCTCGTTTAAGCCTGGCGATCGCTCGTTATGCTATTGCTGAACTAGAGGCAAAGAGTGAAGAGTAAAGCAGTTGTCAGCTAGTTTTATGCCTGGTTTAGGGTAGCACCACAAAAGTATCTGTGGGATGTTGAGACTGCGCGATCGTAAAAAGATGGCATATTTTGAGTCGCGATTTATATTGAACAAAGCTGTACCTTATAAATCCACTTAGAGATTTCTACATGAAGCGATCTGCTTCCTCAGTTCCAACCTTTGACTCAATGCTTCTGCCGACAATTCAGGCTTTACAACTTTTGGGTGGGTCTGGTACGACTGAGGAGATTTATGAAAAAGTAGTGCAGCTTCTTAGCCTCTCTAACAAAGTACTTGAGATTCTGCATGGTAGTACATCACAAAGCGAGGTTGAATACCGACTTGCATGGAGCCGAACGTATCTTAAGAAGTATGGGCTTTTGCAAAATTCAGCACGTGGTGTTTGGTCTTTAATTTCAACTTCTATCAATCTCGCTGATCTTGATGCTAAAGAGATTGTTAGAGCAGTTCGGGATGCTGACAAAAATAAGTCTGCCTCTTCGGGTTCATCAGATGAAGCTGTTGGAGCGATCGAAGCTTTAGAAGCGCTTGCGTGGCACCAAGAACTTCACACAACACTGCTGTCGCTTGATCCATCTGCATTTGAGCGTTTGGCACAGCGATTATTACGTGAATCTGGTTTTATCCAGGTACAGGTTACGGGCAAAGCTGGCGATGGTGGCATTGATGGTGTCGGAATTGCTCGTATTAACGGCTTCTTAAGCTTTCATGTGCTGTTCCAATGCAAACGCTATCAGGGGTCAGTAACAGCAGGTCAAATTCGAGACTTTCGTGGGGCGATGCAAGGGCGTACTGATAAGGGTTTGTTTATTACAACTGGTACATTCACTAGAGACGCGATTAAAGAAGCTACACGAGACGGCGCACCACCGATTGATTTAATAGACGGCGAACAGTTAGTTGAACGCTTAAAAGAGCTAGGTCTTGGTGTCAAGATAACAATGATTGAGTCTGTTGAAGTTGATGTGGGCTGGTTTGCAAAAATCTGAGCTAGAAAGCTGTCGGTTTCATAGCATCTTGGCGTAAGCCAAAGATTGATAGTTTTAGGAAGCTTCTTGCTGCTTTTTATTCTCTAAGTATATGGAAACAGCTTTGGTCACATCGTCTTCAGCCTTGTAAACCCGTGAATTTGGGTTCTCAGAAGGTCGTCTATCCAAATAAGCTTATAACGCTTTGCCATCAGCATTTACGGGTTAGCTTATAGCAAACTTGGTGTCAAGATAACAATGATTGAGTCTGTTGAAGTTGGTGTGGGCTGGTTTGCAAAAATCTGAGCTAGAAAGCTGTTAGTTTCATAGCATCTTGGCGTAAGCCAAAGATTGATAGTTTTAGGAAGCTTCTTGCTGCCTTTTATTCTCTAAGTATATGGAAACAGCTTTAGCTACATCGTCTTTAGCCTTGTAAATCCGTGAATTTGGGTTCTCAGAAGGTCGTCTATCCAAATAAGCTTGTAACGCGTTGCCATCAGCATTTACGGGTTAGCTTATAGCAAAGCTGAAAACATCTCGATGCTTGTGCAGTAGTGTACATTCGACCAAAAACTACTTGTAGAAGCGGGTGGCGAAGTTTTGCGATCGCGTGGGTGACAGTTCCCGTGCTTTGAGGATAGCAGCAGCGAGAAAGGCGTAAGAGAGCAGACCAACCAATGCTAGAAAAACGGGACTAATGCTACCAACCGTATTCCAGAGGGCGTGCAGACCAGAAGAGGTAAGGTAGCCAATGCCCAGAATAAGCCAGCGACGGCGCGATCGCAGCACGCTTAACCCAATGAAATAACCAAAATAACCGCTGTACGCCATGTGCCCTGCTACCGAACCCAGAACACGTGGAATCAACAGTTGCAAGCTAGCAAGTTGAGCCGCACCTTCGCCAGACGACAACGTGGCTTTGTACACTTCAGGTAGGTACTGTGCCATCGTTTCTAGTAATGTGAAGCCAACGGCTGATGCACTGCCCAGCAAAATGCCATCCAGCGGTTCCCAAACGCCGATACGCTCTCGGTAGGGCGATCGCAACTGTGTACCTAGAAAATATGCCGCAAAGACTGGCACTGCCTTTAGCAGCTCTTCCATCAGTCCTGCGCCAAAAAACATCTTGATGAGCAGTATTGGGAAGGCAACTGGAGTATCACCCGTGGGCAACTCGCCGGGTAACACCTGCCGAAAAACAAAGACAAACAGCGTCAATGCAGGACTAACCAGCAATAACAGCGTGACTAAAGCTGCGCCTGCGAGAATCCACCACGGCTTACGCTTGCCGCACAGTTCATAGACGAAGTAATACGCTGCACCAGCTAGGTAAGCCGCCAACAGCAAGTTGAAAACTAGCGGATTGCCAACAGCCGCAAACATGAGCACGACAAAGCCGACAGTAATGCCGCCCGGCAGCAGATAGGCTTTGTGGGTTAGCTGTCGCCCTGTAGAAAGGATGGGGAAGAGCTGCGTCAGGCTAATAGCATCTGGTTCACGGCGGCGGGGCGGCGGGCTGGTTGCTGACAACCGTGGGGTGGAAGCAGCGGTTCGCTTTCGTCGCGTTGCAGTTGGTGGGTTGCTTGACGCTGGGGCCGGCGTTAGGGGTTGAGCAGGATTAGCCTTTGGCTGGCATTCAAAGACAAAAGTAGGACCACCCTGCCCCAGGATAATACGATCGCCCGGTTGCAGTACCTGACAATCTTTCAGCCGCTCTCCATTCAAAAAAGTGCCATTTGCGCTGGCAAGGTCGCAAAGCTGCCAAAAGCAGTTGCCAGCAGGTGACTCGAACCCAAGAATGGGTTTCACCTCTGCGTGCCGCCGCGATACTGCACGATGCACAAGCGGATCAAGAACCACGTTACAGTGTGGATCACGCCCAAGTACAACACTCTCCGTTGTTGAGAGTGGATAGCGGGCTTGTTCTCCAGCATTGTCACCAGTCGGTAACAGCCGCAAAAATGTTGTGTAGCGATCCGTTCCCGTCATTGTCGGGGAATTCTAGCCAGCTTGTAAGGGGTCTGAGGCAATAAAAAGTACCGAGCAGTGGTAGTTGCGTTTCCTATTCTTTACACCCTACACCCTACACCCTACCTTCTGTCTAGTGGCTTACTGGTTTGCTCGTGTATCCTTTACAGCCGCAAGGAAAAACACGATCGCTAACGGCACGCTAATCGCTAGAATTACACTGGTCAGACCATAGCCTAACTGCGGTAGCCCCGATGACAGCTCGAAGACCGAACCAACGGCAGCGATCGCAGTAATGCACGAACCGCCCAGAAACACACCACTCTTTGGAGTCACGCTAATTTAATCTCACATTTTTGAATTTTGCAGGCTGCTTTCGACTCACACTAAAGCCGAAGGACGTGTTAATTGACAGGTAAGTTGAGTCAGTTGCAACAACACCGCATCAATAAGCAGGATGGCTAGGCAATGGACTTAACTGCCTGTGCTGAAAAGCCGTGTTTAGCCAACGCTTCGTTTAGCAACAGTGCATTCTCTACTCGGTCAACGAAGAGAACACCGTTGAGATGATCAATCTCATGCTGGATGCAGCAGGCTAGTAGTCCTGTAGCTTGCAGCTTTTGCGGGCGACCGTGTTCGTCTTTGTAGGAAACTTCGATCGCAGCCGGTCGTTTCACATCCATGTAAACCCCCGGGATACTGAGGCACCCTTCTTGAGTCACCGATAGGTCACGGCTTGCCTGCTTTACAACCGGGTTAATCAAAACCAAGGGTGGCGTGGCAGCTTCTTCTGGATCGCAGTCAATGACAATGAGCTGCTTGTTTACAGCCGTTTGCGGTGCTGCTAGCCCAATACCATCAGCGCTGTACATCGTTTGCAGCATTTCACGAATGAGCTGTTTAATCTCAGCATCAACTTTAGCAATGCGCTTAGCGGGCTGGCGCAAAACACGATCGCCTAGACGATAAATCTCTAGCGGTGGCTTTGCTAATTTCTTTTTCTCGACCAAAACCTCGGCAGTCATGACTCTAAATACTCGCAGCGAATGTCTGATGTCGGAATGATTCCGCCTTAATTCTATAGTAGCTAATTCTGACGGCAGACTATCAGCTTTTGACTTTTAGCTTTCAGCTTTCAGCTTTAGCTCCTAGCCACCTTGTGCCTTTCGCCTTCTGCCCCTTGCCCTTTGCCTGCCGCCTTCCACCTACTGGAGCCAGCATTATTTTGCTGGGCAGCTGCTTAAGCTTACAATGCACCAATCAACGCTAGCTCCACAATTTAGTGGAGAAGACAGAAGAGTCATGACACGAGCAAACAGTGGTTTTTGGGTTGATTTTCGCAAATTTGTGTTTCGAGGCAATGTCATTGATCTAGCAGTGGCTGTGATCATTGGTAGTGCGTTTGGCAAGATTGTAGATTCGTTAGTAAGCGACATCATCACACCAGCGCTTTTACAACCGGCGTTGACAGCTGTCGGCGCAGATGACATTAGTAAACTGTCAGCAAACGGCATCAAATACGGTGTTTTTCTGGCGACCGTGATCAACTTCCTGGTGATTGCCTTTGTCATTTTCCTCATCATCCGTGCGTTTGAGAAGGCAAAAAACAGACTGACTCGTCAGGAAGCGATCGCAGAAGAGGCTCCTGTACTTGATGCAGCGATCGTTGCCCAAGAGCGTACAGCCGCCGCGCTCGATCGACTCTCTAGAGCGCTAGAAACACGCAACCTGTAACGTTACAAGTGACCACCCAGCATAGTAGGCATTAAAACGGCATCAATGACGTGAATCACGCCGTTAGCAGCCAGGATATCCATTTTTACCACTGTGGCATCGTTGATTTGGGTACTGCCGTTGCTGTGTTCGATCGCTACGATTGATCCCTCTTCTGTCGGCGCTTCGTCAATCTGTGCCAGGTCGTCTGATCGCACATCGCCTGATAGCAGATGATACATTACCACTCGCTTAAGCTTGGGGTGATCCTGCAATAGCTCATCTAATGCTCCATCAGGCAGTTTTGCAAAAGCTTCGTCTGTTGGAGCAAGTACAGTGATCGGTCCTTCACTGGTGAGCAGATCACCTAGTTCCGCTGCTTCAACGGCTGCCAGTAGCGTTTTGAAATTACCTGCCTGAGCGGCTGTTTCCACCAGGTTTGCCATGCGTTGTTCCCTTTCGACGACTGTACTACCTACAGATAAAAGGTAAAGCGTCAGGCAACATCCGCCACAAGAGATACCTGACGCTAGCCACTCGTACGGATACCGCGATCGTTAAGCTGCTGCATAAAAAATTCTTCCAGGGAGGGGCGTGCTAGATCGACCGAAACAATTTGGGCACCCATCAAGCTTAAACTGGCAAGAAAATCGTAGGGATCACCGTTGAGTTGCCCTTGCCAGTAGCCATCCCGAAAATCCAGGTTCAGCATACGTTTTTTGATGACATCCAGACTGCCACCCCGACCTTTGATGGTGTAGGTTTCTGTAGTGCCCAGTAATTCCTGTAGGGAACCACTGCAAATCAACTCACCATTAGCCAGAATGGCAATGCGATCGCAAATTAGTTCCACATCAGACAGCACATGGCTGTTAAAGAAAATCGTTTTGCCCTGATCTTTAAGCGAGAGAATAATTTCGCGAATTTGATAGCGCCCCATTGGGTCTAGCCCAGACATGGGTTCGTCGAAAAACACCAGTTCTGGGTCATTAATCAGTGCCTGCGCCATGCCAATGCGTTGCAGCATCCCTTTGGAATACTGCCGAAGCTGCTTCTTGCGGGCAGCAGACAGCGATAGCCCAACCAGATCTAGCAGTTGGAGAATGCGCTGTTTCTGTACCGATCGCGGAATCTGGAACAGCCCAGCGGTGAACTGAAGCGTTTCCCATCCAGTCAAATAGTCGTAGAAGTAGGGGTTTTCGGGCAAATAACCAATGCGTTGCTTAATGGCACGATCGCCCAGTGGTACCCCTAGCAGGCGTCCCCCTCCCCCACTGGGACGCACAATCCCCAAGAGTGTTTTCAGGAGCGTTGTTTTGCCCGCACCATTAGGTCCCAAAAGCCCAAACGTTTCGCCCTGCAACACGTTGAGGGTGCAACCTTTAAGGGAAACAATTTTTTGGTTTAGCCAAAACCCAGTGCGATAAGTCTTTCTAAGTTCGTGGGTTTCCACAACGGTGGAGCGGTCAACGGTAAAAACGTCGCTGGTAGGGTCGGGAACGGTAGCCATGCTAATAAGGGTCTGGCAGATTTGCTGATCAAGAGATTCCAGGAGCCGTTTTGGAAAAACCAATACGCTATTCTAGGCGTGCTGAGGCGTAGGAAGAACTTTAAGGGGAAGCGTGGGAAGAGCACATTGGTCTAGAGCCTACTACTATCTTTTAACTCGACTAGCCCTTGCTTCTGTTGCTGATTATCCGATCGCGGTAGGAGCATGTGCCAAGATTCTGCCCAAACGCTTAAACTTTGTTTATACATTTGAGATTGGTAGAGCGTTGCGTAGTGACACCTCACTATCAATAGTCAATCACTATGCTGAAAGCAAGATTGTTTCAACCTGAGTTTAATCTCTTATGGTAGGCGACTCACGACAGGCTTTGAACAAACTGATAAGCTAGTCGTCAAGACGATCGAGATGGGCAAAGCTTATAGGAACTCAACCCTAGCCCTAGATTGTGCATGAAGGCACACACTAACTTAAGTACTGAGAGCGAAGAGGAAACAGGATGGATCGTTCCAAACTTGTAGCAATTGTAACTGGGGCGATCGCGGTAGCACTTAGCATTGCGTATTTAGTCGTGGTGCAACTGCTGGATATGCGTGGTGAAATGATACCTGCGCCTGTGGGCTGGATGATGCAAGGGGCAGCCTCCGTTATAAACCGCTAACGGTTGAGGTATAGATGGCATTACCAAAGCAGCGATCATTCTTAAGTAAGGCTTTGGCAATCGTGGCGCTGCTTGGCACCAGCCTTATAGCGTTGCTGTCTCTAGCTGGCAATGGGGGCAGTCACCATTGGCGATTGGATCTGACGGCTCATTTTAAGCTGCAATATCTGGTGGTTAGTCTCGGCGCGTTTGTCTGCTTTTGGCTTTGGCGATCGTGTCGCTGGCAACGCTGGCTAATCGGCTTGAGCGTATTCTGCATTGTCCTTAACGGGGTTGAAGTGGTGCCATGGTATGTGCCACCGTCGATCATTGCTCCATCATCGGCTATCACGTTGCGCGTGCTCCACTCAAATGTACTGGTGCGTAATCGCGACTATGATAGCGTGACTGCGTTGGTGAGAGAGGTCAAGCCAGATCTTGCTGTGTTTCAGGAAGTCAACGCGCGTTGGTTGGAAGCGCTGGAGGCAATTCGGGATGTGCTGCCCTATACCTACGCTGAACCGAGGAGTGCGGGCTTTGGCAATGTGATCTATAGTGCGTTACCGCTGCAACAGCCGTCAGTACAGTTCTTGGGACAACTTAAATATGCCAGTCTTGCCACGCAGGTAAGTAAGGGTGGACAAACGCTGTCGTTGCTGACGGCTCACCCACCGCCACCGATTCGGCAAGAACTGTTTCGATGGCGTAATCAACTTTTGGCTGCGATCGTGCCCTATGTGCGATCGCAAACAGCACCTGTTATGGTGATCGGTGATTTAAATATCACTATGTGGTCGCCTTACTACAAGCGGTTAGAAGCAGCTAGTGGCTTGCAAAACAGCCGCGTTGGCTTTGGCATTCTGCCGAGTTGGTCGCCTCGTAGCTGGCTACCGTGGCTAGCGATTCCGATTGACCATTGCCTGGTGAGTCCGGAGCTTGTAGTGTTGAAAACGCAACTCGGGCGCAAGGTTGGGTCTGATCACCTACCACTGATTGTCGATATAGCAATGCCGTAAAACGCCGGGTAGTGTCTCTTACGATCGGTGCCAATCATCTAACTCTGAGTCGAGTTCGGCTTTCAGCAGTTCGGCTTTCAGTTCAAGTGGTAGCCTAACTTCGGTTAGCAAGGCTGGGTCTTGAGTGTCAGACGAGTCGCGATCGAGGTTAAGCGGCTTGATCACGCGCGTAATCGCCTGCTGCACAAAGGCACGCATGAATTCATCTTTGCGGTTGAGCTGAAACTGACGTTGCACCACTTCAGTCATGCCACCGTCTCCCCATTCCTGGTTATGACGAAAGTATTCGATAAAGCTTTTGCCTGCAATGCGTGTCAGGTAAGCAGCGCTCACGCCTTGAATGGCACGCCCAGCCAACATTCCGCCCAGGCTAAATTCTAGGGCTGTTGCCACTAACGTCATAGCACCCTTGACGATACCTAAACTGACGAGTGTTTTGCCTAGGGAAAGCGCCAGTTCGCGTCCTCGTTCCATGTTGATATCGCAGCCGTAGACACGCCCGATTTCCACAACCATCTGAGCGTTGATAGCAGCCGTTGCCAGCAAGTCCACTACGGGCAAAGGCGTCACGGCAATGACCCCGGCGCTAATCCACTGGAAGCGATCGACAATCTTCTCTGCCTGTCGTCGGCGTTGAGCATCAATGAGATAGCGAGCTTTTTCCCCAAGCCGTTGAGATTGCAGCAGGATATTGTCGGCAATCAGATCCTCACCTTCAGCCCGCAACACAGCCACCATTCGGCGGATCAGCGGCATGATGTCTGGGTCAGGCTGAAGCGTTTCACCATCCACCACGATCGCGGCAGGATTAGCAGCCGTTGCAATGACATCAGCAGGCGCAACCAAACCACGCACACGTGCCTGCAAGCGTGCCAAGATTAAGTCGAGATCCTCCTCTCGATACAAGTCAGACTTGTTGAGGATAACAAGCGATCGCTTGCCAATCTCTGCCAGGGTTTGCAGCGGATCGTATTCCGACTGTCGCAAGTCATTATCCAGTACAAACAGCAGCAAATCAGCTTCGGTCGCTAACTGCCGTGCCAGTTGTTCGCGTTCTGTCCCTGCTACGCCTGCTTCTAAGATCCCTGGCGTATCAATCAGCAAAATCTCTCGCTGCAAGCCTTTCAGCTTTAGTGAATAGGTTTCGCCCACTTCAGTAGTGCCCATTGCCGCACCAACTTTGCCTGCCATACGCCCAATCAAGGCATTCACCAACGATGTTTTACCGGCTGACCCAGTGCCAAAAACGACAATTTGCAGGTTGCCCCGCGCAAGGTTTTGCTCAATTTCGCGCGATCGCTGCAACAATTCTTGCCGCGCTACCTCATCTTGAATCTGGCTCACCTGCTGTCGCACTGCTTTTAGTGTTTCTTCAGCCGCCTCCGTTTTCTCGGCAGGCACACGGGGCTGCCGTCGTGCTTGCTGACGACGTTTTGAGGCACGCGGCAGCACAAAGAGATAATAGATCAAGGCTCCAATCAAAACTGCCAGTAGCGTCACGATGAGCACCAGCAAGAGCTGAGACAGCAGCGGGTAGGCATAAAGCTGCCAGGAAAGCCGAGTGAGTGCATCAATCAGCCAGATAACCAGCCCTAAAATAAGGGCGAGTCCAGCAATGAGCGTGAGGAGACGCGAAAGGCGCATGAATTATTTGTGGTGCATCTGCCTTTCATTCTAGTTCCCCGATTTTTTTGGAGAGGTGCCTGACTGCCCTTAAAGCCAGCTAGCCTTAATAGTCCACTGCCCTAAAAGATCATTAAGCCAGTCGCGATCAACGCATGAGACAGTTACCCTAACCGAGAGATGCTAGACGGTTTATGCTCTGGTAGCTTGAGTGGTGGTCAAAAATGTTGGAATGAGGAATCTTATGGGACTTTTCGATGCAGTCTTAAGCGCAGTCAGCAACCCAAGTCAGCAGGCAAACCCAAGTCAGCTTGGCTCAATTCTCAATACTGTCCAGCAAATGAGCAACAGCAATGGCATTGATGCAGGCACAACGCAGACGCTCGTGTCCGTTGTTGGTGGCTACGTGCAATCGGCGCTACAACAGCAGCAGGCTACTGGAGGAGCAGGACAAGCACAGGCAATGGTTAATCAATACAGCGGCACAGGACCAAATCCCCAAGCGGTAAATGCTGTTCTGGGACCCGTTATGCAGCAGCAAGTCGTACAAGATTTGATTCAGCGGACAGGGCTTCCGCCACAAACGATTCAAGCTATTCTGCCGACCCTGGTGCCCCTCGCGCTGAAGTTCCTCCAGGGTGGCGCACATACTGAAAACCCACAGGCAGGCAATCCTGTCTTGAGTGCCTTTCTGGACAAAAATAATGATGGGAGCGTTGATCTAGGCGACGCGCTGAATATGGCGGGTCAGTTTTTCAACCGTTAGGTTGGTCAGCTATAAGCTATCAGCTATCAGCGATCAGCAGCCAGCCGAAAGGATATTGTCTCTTGTTTCGTAGACGTTGATTGCTTACCAGCGATCGATCGAAGCAGTGGCAACACTAGAGCTAATCGCTGAAAGCTGACGGCTGATCGCTAATTCTGTAACGGTGCAATGCCTGCCAGGTCAAGAATCTGCGGAATCAAATCTTCGCGTTTGACCGCCATCACGTGAACACCCTGACAGAGCTGGCGGGCTTGCTTTACTTGTTCGGCTGCAATCAGTACGCCTTCCTGGAGTGGATCAGCGGCACGTTCCAGGCGATCGATGATGTGGTCAGGAATTTGCACACCTGGCACACAACGATTAATGAACTGTGCGTTTTTCGCTGACTTGAGCAAGAAAATACCTGCCAGGACAGGCTTGTTGCAGCCGACTGCAAGCTGGGTCATAAACTTTTCGAGTCGATCGAAGTCTGAAATTAACTGGCTTTGAAAAAATTCCGCTCCGGCTGCTAGTTTGCGCTCAAATCGACGCTGCAACCCTGACCAGCTACCACATTGAGGATCGATCGCCGCTCCAACAAAGAACTCGGTCGCGCCATCCGTTAACAGTTTGTCATTGAAATCACACCCAGCATTCAGCTTGTGAATCAGTTGCAGCAAGCGAACCGACTCTAGCTCAAACACAGCTTTAGCTTGGGGATGGTCGCCTGCCTTGATGGGGTCACCCGTCAACGCTAAAATGTTGCGAATGCCAAGCGCTTGGGCACCCATGAGGTCTCCCTGTAAGCCAATAGCGTTGCGATCGCGACACGCCATCTGACAAATCGGCTCAATGCCTTCCTGCGCCAAAAGTACGGACGCTGCCAACGACGACATCCGCAATACCGCTCGGCTACCGTCGGTGATGTTTACCGCATGCACCCGACCCTTGAGCGATCGCGCCATTTCGAGCATATGAGCGGGGTTTCCTCCCTTGGGCGGCATTACTTCTGCCGTAATGAGGAAGTCGCCCTGTTGAGCAGCAGCGCGGAAGGTCGATGCTAGGGATCGTGTCGTGTTTGTGGCGTTATCAGACATACAAATCAAAAAAAGAGCCGCAAAAGCTCGCGCTCGTACAAATTAGTATAGGTCTCCAGGGTGCTTCACCCTCCTCACACTACAGGAAGACGTGAGTAGCCAAGAGCATCTTTAACACGCAGCAATGTGGCATTGGCGATCGCCCCTGCCTTCTCCTGACCATCACGCAATACCGAATCCAGGTAGCTTGGTTCAGCCATAATTTCCTGATATTTTGCCTGGATGGGTTGGAGATGGGCGATCGCGGTTTCGGTCAACAAGGGCTTAAATTGCCCCCAGCCCATATCCTGGCATTCGGCTGCAACGACTGCTTTCGTCTGACCAGACAGCAACATATAGAGCGTCAGGAGATTATGGCATTCGGGGCGATCGGGGTCATCAAAGACCAGACCGCGCACCGGATCAGTTTTGCAGCGCTTGATTTTGTTCTGAATCACATCTGGTGGATCAAGCAGGTTAATACGGCTGAGTTCTGATGGATCGGATTTGGACATTTTCTTAGTGCCATCGGTTAGGCTCATGACCCGCGCACCTTCTGCTCGAATAAGCGGATCGGGTTTCTTAAGGACGGGCTGGTTGGGCTTGGCAAACTTGTGATTAAACGAATCGACCAAATCGCGGGTTAATTCCAAATGCTGCTTTTGGTCTTCGCCGACAGGCACTTTATCCGCGTCATAGAGCAAAATGTCTGCTGCCATCAGAACGGGATAATCCAACAGCCCTACGCCAACATTTTCGCCCTGTTTAACGGCTTTTTCTTTGAACTGGATCATATCCGTGAGCCAATTGAGCGGGGTAATGCAATTGAGCAACCAGGCAAGTTCGCTATGCGCCGAAATGTGGGACTGGACAAAGATCGTTGAGTTGCTGAGGTCAATGCCACAGGCAAGATAGAGCGCCGCGATCGTGTACGTGTCTTGCGCCAATGTAGCGGGGTTGTGCGGCACAGTGATGGCGTGCAAATCAACCACACAAAAGAAATTATCGTACTGGTGTTGCCCCTCCACCCAATTACGAATGGCACCCAGGTAGTTGCCTAGATGGAGATTGCCAGTTGGTTGCACTCCCGAAAGAATCCGCTGCTTCGCCATAGTCCCTAAAATAGAATCCAACCAAAAGTAGACGTGTCAGTGTGAGGCTGATTGTACCGTAAGTAAAGCTACGGTTAAGAAATGTAAACTCCTGAGCCTAAGCGCTCCAGGTCTCAAACAAAACGGCATTGGTTTGATTATGACCCACTCTCTGACTCAGAATCAGCTTGCTCAACTGAAAGACTGTTTCTCACTGGCACGGAATCCGACCCAGCAAGAAGCAGCTTGCCAAAACATGGCACAGCTACTCAGCGATCTAGCCGTAGACGCTGTTGCCGCAGAAGTGATCGACGCACTCTGGCAGGAGCTATTGACCGCACGACGCTCTACTGCCTTTTGGGAGCAGATTAGCGATGCTGAGAAAGAAATGGGTGATCGCCTGACGCAAGACAATATTCGACTGCAACAAAACTACCTGCGCTTGATGCAAGAGCAGTAATGGTCGGATGAATAGAAAGGGCATGTGATTAGCAATCAGCGGTTAGTAGTCAGCGAAAAGTTGATAGCTGACCGCTAACCGCTAACCGCTAAACCTTTCCTAGTACGACGCTGCTGATAGCGAAGTCGGTTTGACGAGCAGCGTAATGTTTTGCCGTCCAATGACTTGCACAACCTCACCAACGGCAAGCGTCACATCTTGTTCACACTGCGCGAGCCACCACGAACCTTGAAACTTCACTCGTCCTCGCTTGTGTGGTGCAATGATTTCGGAGACGATCGCCCGTCCCCGATAGTTGGGGTCTGCTTCGCTAAGGAAGGACGTTGCAGCCTGCTCTATTGGCTCGTTAAAGAGGAATGAATTAAAAGCCTTGATGGAATTAAACGCTAACATCGTGGTTTCTCCTGAGGCTAAGGGCTTGCATTGTACTGGTGCTGCCAACGTCGAACAGGTAGAAAGCAAACGCAGCGGTTTAGGCTTACGCTTGACGTTCTAGATCAATCGATAGGCTCTGTTTCGCTCGAATATCTTTGAGATGTCGTTTGACCGTATTGAGGGTGATGTAAAGCTCGAGCGCAATCTGTTGATATGTGAATCCCGCACGACGTAAAAGCCAGACCTCTGTTTGTCGTGGTGACAGATCGTACAAAACGGCTTCAGCCAGTGCCCGGTTTTGCAAAGACTGCTGCCGATCTTCTAGTAAAACCGCCAGATATGGGCGTTTGAGGTCATCTAAGGTCAGCCACCGGACCCGAATCCGATAAGTGTGCGATCGAGTGGAAGCAATTTCTGACTCCATGACAATCGGCTGATCAGCATACAGCTCACGGCTTTCAATCAATGCCTTACAGGTCTGCCAGATTGCTTCGGGCACCGTGGGCACACCTGCATAATCCTGATTGTTGTGCTGGTTAAGCTGTTGACAAATGCAATGAGCGTAGTAGTTGTGATAGATCCACTCACCGCGATCGGACAAAATTAAAATGCCATCAGTAATACCTTCAAGTACACCTTTTAGCAGGGTGCTGTCTTGAGCGAATGATTTCGTTTGTTCTAGTTGACTTAGCATAGTTCTCCGGGGCTAGAGAAGGGTACAAAGCTGCTTTCAAACTGATGACTGGGTCTGTAGTAGTGCTTCAGTGATTCAGAGCAATTTACGTGAATATGACTAACCGAAGCTTCATCCAAACATCACGTCCAGGTTTCTCACCAAGACAACCGTTTTTTCCCGGATCATTTGAAGTTTGGGTGAATTAACTCAGATTGTATGAAAATGCTTGTTGCGTTACATTAGCCCTCTCTGCCAAGTTCATTGCCAAGAATGTTGGCAAGCCTTGCAGTTTTCTGTAAGCAGCTTCATGCAAACTGCTTGCCTTTCTCTGTAGTTTTCGGCAAAGTTGAAGGTACCTTTATGCAATCGCTCTTTCCGTTTTATGTTGTCGGCAATGAGCCAAAATCCCTCAGAACCAGCCAAGCTTCGTCTTTTAGTGGTTGATGATCACGAAATCGTTCTGGGTGGCACGATCGATCTACTTAAGCAACAATACCCACATGCAGAAATTCTGACGGCTCAAACCGTCGCGAGTACGTTGAGCCAAGTAAAACTACAGATGCCTGACCTGATTGTGCTAGACCTTTCCTTACCCGAAACAAACGGCGGTGCAGCCCAGGCTGAGTCGGGCGTGCAATTGCTGAAAACGTTGATGCAAAACTACCCTACGCTCAATTTGACCGTTCAAAGTACGCACGTCAGAGCGTTGGTGCGCATCAGACCCGAAATCGATCGTCACAAGGCTGGGTTTACCGTCGCTGATAAAAGTCTTTCCAGCCGCGAAATGCTGACGCGAGTAGACTGGGCGCTCAAAGGCATTACTCACACCAAAGATATTCGACGGGGACGTACGCTAGAGGTGAAACCTGACTGGATCACCGTACTCAAGCTTGCGTTTCATGAAGGGTTGCAAGATCGGTCGATCGCCAAACGAATGCAAGTCTCTGAACGCACAGTGCGGCACTACTGGACAAAGATCCAAGATGTGCTAGAAGTCTACCCTGATGAAGACAAGCAAGACGGCAAAAATATCCGCATTCAAACCGAAATTCGCGCCAGGGAAGAAGGACTGATTGACTAATTGGTTGTCCGTTGTTAGTTGTTAATTGTTAGCGCTTAAAAACGTTACATGTAAGTCTCCATAGCTTTCACAATCTGGAGTCGAAGACGATGCAGCGCAACCTCTGGAATAGCCTGAGAGCAACCGCTTTACTTTGGCGTTGGGCACTGCCAGGTATGGTTGTCATTGGGCTAGTGATAGCGGCTCGGCTCACAGGCTCTCTGCAAAGTTTGGAATTGCTGACGCTGGATGCGTTTTTGCGTCATCGTCCGACTGAATCGAAAGACGATCGCATTGTGTTAGTTGGCATCGACGCTACTGCCATCCAACAGACAGGCTATCCCATTCCAGAACGTGATCTAGTAGACCTGTTGAACAGACTGCAAACTTACAAGCCTGCGGTCATTGGTCTGCACATTCTACAAAACCAAATTGCGAAGTCAGATAAAGTACGGCTTGCCGGTTTCAAACAGCGCCAGAAGCTGATTGTCTCTGAGACCGTTCTAACGGCTGCCGATCAAATTCCGCCGCCACCAGGCTTTTTTGGCAAACAGGTTGGTCTGATCGACTTGATTCCCGAAGGTGACAACCGAGCAAATAACCATGTAAGGCGCGCCCTACTTGGCATCTACGATCCGCTTAATGCCGAAGCTTACAAGTTTTCACTCACGATTCGGTTGGTTGAAACCTATTTAACTGCTCAAGACAAGAATCTTACCCTTCAAAATGGGCTGCGTGACAAGGAAGCCATGCGGTTTGGCTTGACCGAACTGCCGCGCTTGAAGCCATCGGGTGCATATGCCGGGGTTGGGACGGGTAGCCCGCAGATTTTGCTCAACTTTCGGCAGCATCACCAGCCGTTTCGCGTGCTTTCTTTAAATGATGTTAGAGCAGGCAAGGTTGACCCAAACTGGTTGCGTGATCGCATCATCATTGTCGGCATTACAGACCCCAAAATTCGTCCCATCATCCCAACAGCGGCGATCGCTCCAACCAATTCGCTCGATATTCAGGCACACACCGTTAGCCAAATTATCAGCGCCGTGTTGGATCAACGCCTGCTCTTGACGACCTGGACAGAGGGCTGGGAATATGGCTGGATCTTAGGCTGGGGGATTCTTGGCGTCTATATCGATCGTCGGACTCGCGGACTGATACGCACTCTTTTTGCTGCTGGCATCGCCAATCTACTCCTGGTCGGGGGAAGCTATACTCTTCTACTGCTGCAAGGCTTGTGGTTACCAGTGCTGCCAGCCTTAATTGTCCTCAATCTGAGTGTAGTTCTCCCCGCCGTCTACAGCTACGTCTATGAGCATGAGAAAACACTCAAAACTCGGCTGGATGAACGCCAACGCACGATCGAGCAAACCTTTAACACCCTTCACAATGGTCCACTACAAACGTTAGCCAGTCTGCTTAGACAAGGGCGCGACAACAAGCTGCCACAAGAGCAACTGTTTTTAACGCTGGAGAATCTCAATGCTGAAATTCGGGGGGTAGGTGAGCATCTCAAGCAAGAAGCCTTGACGCAAGAGGAGAGCCTGCACCTTAGAAGTGGACTCAAGCTCGACCTCAAACTTCCCCTGCATGAACTGCTCTATGAGGTCTACACCAACACTCTAGAGCGATCGGATTTCTCCCAGTTTGCCACCCTCAAAACATCTTGCTACTTTGAACCGCTAGAAAAACGACCGTTGACGATCGATCAAAAGCGAGACTTGTGCCGTTTCATCGAAGAAGCCTTGTGCAATGTAGGCAAACACGCTGAAGACGCAACCCACCTCGATGTCACCGGTACACAGAGCCAAAAATGGTACTGCTTGCGAGTCTTTGATAACGGCAAGGGCATCGCTACAGCCACTCCTGGCGAAGGTACAAAACATGCTCGTAAACTTGCTTTCAGGTTGGGCGGAAAGTTTAAGCGCGAAACCTCCTCCCCTCAAGGAACCCTTTGCGAGCTTGCCTTTCCTCTCACTAAACCCTGGTTTCAGTAAGCACGTTTGGTACTCAATACGGTCATCAAGTTGGCACTTTTCTGCAAGCCTGATGCAAAAAAACTGACCTAAGCTCTAGGTATAGGGCGCATTTCCCTTACGCCTACAGTTGCCTGGACCGTTTCACACACTTGGCTGACCGTCTCTGCCTTCAGTGGTGCACTGGGGACATCTACCAAGACAGTTCCAGCAAGCACTTGCAAAAGTTTTACCTGGATTCCTGAAATCGTCTCAGAGCGGTCTCTTAGCCAGGTTTGAGCACAATTGTTCCAGGTTTGCATTCTCACCCCTTTTTTGAGAGTGCATATTTGAGGCGAGGTAATCTACCAACCCATAAATCATGTACGTACATCGCCTTCAGAACCATGACACGAAACCCATTACACGTTATTAGAGCCTCTGGATTCAGAGGCTTGCTTCCTCAAGCCTCACCACTGCTTCAAGGTGGACAGGCTCTCTGTTCCTTACTAGTGTTGACGACAGTGGTTTTACCGTCTTACACGCCTCCGCGTGATCCACCGCCCCGTAGACCACCTACATCGTTTACCGGAACTCCACAGAGTTTCGTCAGCGTACCGCAAAGCGATTTCTCGCTCGGACATTAGTTTACGGAGCTTTCAAACAACAGCGCATTGTGTTCACGCACAGTGCGCTTTTTGCGTCAGGAAAAGTTTGATATAGCCACCACCATAGAAGTTAGGACGCAGCCTGCTTGAGCACGGTTTCCATCGCATCGCGCAAAGGAGTGGCAGCACGTAAGTGTTTGCGAATACGACTTTTTAACCACGCCCAGCATTTTTCAATCCGATTGAGGTCAGGT
>NZ_JACJPI010000004.1 GCF_014695975.1 Leptolyngbya sp. FACHB-321 | reverse complement strand
TCTTGATAGTCTCCATACATCACCAGCACGACCTTTGCACTCAGCACACCTTGCATCCAATCTTGGGTTGAAGGGGGTACAAGTAAGGGACCGTGACTACGATCGTCGTTCATTTTTTTACGTTTGCATCAAGCAGCAACACTCTGGACAATTCTGACAGAAAAGCTTTCCTATCAAAAATTTCCGAGCTATTGTTCTATAGAGCTCTTAACGATTTCATCCGCCATTGATTGTACTCAGAGTCGTGGCTGCTTGAACCGTAAAAATTGCCTTTGAAACTGCTTTGCCGACCAGCTCCCCTTCTGCGATCGCCTTAATTCTTGAGCGCGCTTCAGAACGTTCTTCAGGTCTGAACACCGCATCGGTCAGGTGAGAGGCTTGCATCAAACTAATCAATGCTGCCATCCGAGAATCCAGTCCAATGCCTTCTAACACGGCTGCACGAACTTGCTGGACAATCTCGCGTTGAATAGATTCATCGGTTAGAAAATATCGCTGCGTTGGAAACAGTCCAAGAATGCGTTGCTCTTGTCGTTCTAAAACACCTAAATCAACTAAGTTCTGCAACACAATCGTTTGAATTCCTAGGTATCTTCGTCTCCAACGAGTCACCCAGAACCTTGCAGTTCGAGGACGAGACGATGCTAGAACCTCACTGAGGCGTTGATCTAAGAATTCATTGCCTGTGTTGCCTGCGATCGCACCGATCACACGATTGTCGTTGTCGATCTCAAGTTCGCCTTGCAGTACTAAATCTAGTAATAAAGAACCGACCAACCCATAGTCAAGCGCAGAGTACCAAGAGAAGCGAGTTTTTCCAGTTTGGGGATTGAGTGCAAGAAGGATTAAGTCCTGTGAAAGATATTGCATGATGAATTTCTTATTGAGGTATGCTGCGGTTCCTCCGGAGCTGCGTCTCGGTGCTAACCGCAAGTCTGATACCGAAAGGTAAAGATCTTAAGCGGCTTCTGTCCATGTGCCTGTGCGATCAAGAAAGGGAGAGCAGTCAGGGGCAGACCATTGAAGCAGGGAACCTGGCAATAAAAGCTGGGAAGAACCCTGTGATTCAGGGCATTCCCAGCGTCTTGAGATCAGGGATTGCTGCGTTAGCGGAGGTTTCGCCAGCGTCGAGCAAATTCCTCCAGATCAAATCTAGAAATCCGGGATTGCAACCAGTCAAATGCCTGTTTTTGATAAGGGTAGTTCGATGGCTCGTAGTAAGTGGCGGCATCCGTCAGTTGAATGGGTGCATTGCGACGAAGGGCTTGCCAAGTTTGAATACCAACTATGCCATCTGCAACAAGACCATTCTGCTGTTGAAACTGAACCACTGCGACTCGCGTCGCACCGCCAAAGACTCCATCGACTGTAATGTTGATTCCTTTCGCATTGAGCAATTGTTGTAGCTCAGTAACAGCAGCACCGGAATCGCCTTGGCGTAGTGTTGGGTTTGTAGCGATGAAAGTAGAAGTCATAGATTTATCTCCTGACTGCATGACTGTTTGTATAAATTAAATATAGGTGGCTGCCTTCAAGCTGTCGCCTACAGCAAGTTAAATTTTTTACAGTGCAAATTGATAGAGCAACCATGCGATCGCAAAGTAGAAGGCTGACTCTAACTTAAGTTAGAATCCGAATTTGATCGAAAGTACATCCTACAAACTTACAATGCCGCGTTTAACG
>NZ_JACJPI010000039.1 GCF_014695975.1 Leptolyngbya sp. FACHB-321 | reverse complement strand
AACGCAGCTACACCAGGTTGCAACTGTGTCACAAGTTGGCGAATGAACACCAGGTCCATTTGAGCCAGCGCACCATGAGCCGCTTGTTGCAAAAAAGGGGATCCGTTGGCAACGATTAGGCTACAGCCCTCCGCAGCCCAAACAGCCAGAGTATGTGACGTCCAAACGGTCAGATTGGGAGATGCTCAAGCAATGGGAAGCTGAAGGACTGGTGCGACTGGTGTACTTTGATGAAAGTGGGTTTGAAAAGAGCACTCCCTTAACGTACAGCTATGTTCGGCAAGGACAACAGCACCGGATTGTGAAACCGCATCGTTGCGGTCGCCGCATCAGCCTACTTGGGTTTTGGCAACCGGGACGTCGGTTTGAGTACGGCATGGTCGTTGGTGGGTTCAATAGTGATCGCTACTTGAGCTTGATGCTCTGGCAAGCCGAACGAGCCAACACTCACTGGCAAGCAACTGGACAAATCACAGTGATTGTCCAAGATGGAGCCTCATTTCACTGCTCGAAAATCGTGCAAGCCTGTTGGCAGCAATGGCAGGAGATGGGCTGATTCATCTTCTTTTTGCCGCCCTACTCACCGCAGATGAATCGGATTAAGGATGAATGGTTGCATCTCAAACGGCATGAACTGTGTTCTCAGTTGTTTGAGCATGAGTACGACTTAGCGATGACACTGATGGCTATCATTGAGCAATGCGGTCAAAGGCGCGGCTATCCTGTTGAACGTTTTATATTTAATTCTGACTAGCTACTTACAACATCCCAAATAATGTCATAGTCAATACCGAAGTCGTTATGAATTAATCGTTATCGATCGCGCATTCCAGCCATAGACCGCTATTCAACAGCGTTGTATTTTTGACGCAACCCATCTGACAACTGTTTGACAGCTTCGCCAATTACCTCAATACTACGAACGTAAGCACGCTTCAACGTTTTATCTTGTACAAAATTCGTCTTGTCTAAACTCGTAGCACTTGTCATGATGTTGGTCGTTTTATCAAGAATGTGCTGTGAATATTCACGAGCCGACGGAGACATACTCGACCTCATCTAAAATATGTGGACTAATATAAGGACTCAATGACTCGATAGTAATGAGGTCAACTGCTCTGCCAAAAAGATCTTCTAGAAAAAAGGATAGGTGTATAAAGTTATCAAATGTTTTCTGGTCTGGCTCAAAAGTAACCAAGATATCAACATCACTTTGAGGGTGAATTGCAGTGTCAGGGGCAAACGAGCTGAAAATACCACAACTTTTAACTCTAAAGTGGTGCAACTCCTGGTGATATTCCTGGAGCAGCGTTAGCACTTGGACCATCGCTTGCATAGACTACTTATCTGATGCTGAGTCTATAACAACACAGGAGCTAACTGCCTAGCAACTGTTGTCTAATTGAAGGAAGAACCAGGTTTACAAACAATGGAACGAATTCGATGAAACCAAATGTAGTCATCGTAGTCGCGCTTGACCTTGAGGGAGGCGAAACAAGCTTGAGGATCGTTGGGCAACAACGGAATGCAAGGCAACAAGGTTCTTCCTTTATGAATCACCCCTTGCAGCCAACGGAGTCCGATTTTGAGATAGCTAATGCCGCATCGCCAGTGCGGGTCTACCTGTTGCCGCAAACCTGCAAGTTGCACCGCCATGCCTTAGATAATGGCAACCAGCAGGGCAATGTCAACTACAAGTTTAAAGGACGCTAACTACTTGGCGGGTGCATAGGATGGCAAACAGCAGACGCAGCACGTTCTGACACAGCGTGCGGTTGCCTGGGTCAAACGTGCGTCTACGCTGTATTGACGTGAAACTGCGGTTGCCCAAAGATAAGGTCAGCAGTACTCCCCTTACGGAACAGATCGTTCGCTTGCGAGCCAACTAAATTTTGAGCAAAGAAGTTGGGAATCTAGTAACTCTTTAATCTCTGCGGGTCAATTTCCCGCCGCTCTGCGGCGTAAAATGCAAGGATGAGCAAGTACATTCACAAAAGCCATAACGTAACCGTTTTGCTCTATCACTTCATGTTTCCAGCAAAATATCGACAGGCTGTATGCGATGAACAGGTCGATGAGGTGTTGCGAGAAGTTTGCTTGGAGATTGAGAAACGCTACGAGATCAAGTTTGTCGAAATTGGTGTAGACAAAGACCATATGCATTTTTTAGTGCAATCGGTGCCGACGTATAGCGTGACGAAGTTGGTCAAGATAATCAAGAGTTTGACGGCAAAGGAAGTGTTTCGACGCTGTCCTCATGTGAAACAAAAGCTATGGGGCGGAGAGTTTTGGAGTGATGGTTATTTTACTAGCACAGTAGGCAAACACGGGGATGAAGGGATGATCGCGAAATACCTCAAGAATCAGGGTAAGGAATATCTCAAGCTCCATCGAGATGAGCAGCTTACTCTTTTTTGATTCTGATACCCCGTCTGCTTGCAGCAGGGTAGTTCATTCACTAAAAGTCTCTAGGTATTTCAGCCCTGAGCCTGTGTTGAATAAAACAATGCGCTCATCTCGATCGAGCTTCTCCTGCCCGATCAATTGCGTAATCGCAGGGATGCAAGCACCCCCTTCAGGAGCGGCAAAAATTCCCTCAGTGGCTCCGATGAGCTTCACACCTGCTAGCAGCGCTTCATCAGTTACAGCAATGGCAGTGCCACCACTCTGACGCAAAATCGCTAACATCATAAAATCTCCGATCGCCTTTGGTACTCGCAGTCCGGATGCGATTGTGCGGGCATTGATGATCTCAACTCCTGTTGTCAAACCAGACTCAAAAGCTTGAGCGATCGGCGCACAACCCGCCGCTTGCACACTGATCATCCGGGGGCGTTGACTCCCAATCCATCCCAGACGTTCCATTTCATCAAAGGCTTTCCACATCCCAATTAAACCCGTTCCACCACCAGTCGGATAAAGAATGACATCGGGTAGCTCCCAGCCCAACTGTTCCGCCAACTCATAACCCATTGTTTTCTTGCCTTCAACCCGGTACGGCTCCTTTAGCGTCGAAACATCAAACCAGCCTTCGGCGGCTTTGCGCTCTGCCACAATCTTTCCACAATCAGTAATCAAACCATCCACTAAAGTTACATGGGCACCCATTTGTTGACATTCGATGATGTTTGCTTTGGGAGTATCTTGCGGCATGAAAATGTACACCTCTAGTCCAGCTTTAGCGGCGTAGGCAGTAAGTGCCCCAGCAGCATTGCCTGCTGAAGGTACGGCTAGCGTTTTCACACCCAGTTCTTTCGCCATAGAAACGGCGACTGTCATACCTCGCGCTTTAAATGAGGCGGTGGGATTTTGCGCTTCGTCTTTAATGTAAAGGTGTTGCAATCCTAACGATTGACCCAAGCGATCAGCTTTCAATAGTGGTGTCATACCCTCTCCCAACGTCACACAATGAGCGGGATCGTTGACGGGTAAAACTTCGGCATAGCGCCATAGCGTCGGGGAGCGATCGCGCAATGCTTCCTGAGTCAACGTTGTAGCGGCGCGATCGAGATCATAAGCAACCAGCAACGGTTTGCCACAGTTACATAGATTATGAAGCCGACGCGGCGCATAGTGGCTATTACAAGATGAGCAGTAGAGATGGGTTACATACATAGTGCTAATGCCAATTAAGTAGTGTTTGCGGACTAAAAACACAGCATTCTGATAATTGATTGCTTCAATCTATCGTTCTAATAAAAAAGACTATTTACTGCTATTGTTTGCAGTACAAGTAGGGCACTCATGAACTCAATTCAACCCACTTATGTAGAGCAACCAATTAGCTGACCGCAGCGACAAATTAGAAGTCTAGTTTTTCACGCCTGAAACCAGTACTAGAAAGACACTTCATTTTTAGCGTTTCTGACATGGGGCTATAGAAATTGCTTCAACATACGGTGTAAAAAGAATTGAATTGATAACAAACAAGCTGCCGTTCTGGTTAAATAGTTTGTTGTCTTTACAATTGGGTATTTATATACTTAACTCACCACGCTAACCCTAATTTATTGTCCCAGCCCGTTAGTCAAAAACTCCCCCTTTAGTGAGATGCTTTAGCACCGACACACATCTGAGCAGAGGTTGACGCTACCTAGTAGATGATAGCTTTGACGAAAAACGTCACGGCAGAATAACGCAAAAGGAGCCACACGATTAGTCGCTTGACCGTTCAGCTTATTTGGGTAACGAAATATCGCTAACACGTGCTTAAAGGCAAGATTCAAAAGCGGTTTCGAGAGTTGATTATTCAGATTTGTGATGCAGAGGGCATCAAACTTCTTAAAAGGACAGTAAGTAAGGATCATGCCTGTTTACATTGAGTATCCTCCTTCCAAGTCGATCAGTGACATGGTGAAGCGCCTTAAAGGACGAACGTCTAGGTTGTTGCAAGAGTTTCCAGATTTAGAGAAGCAATATTGGGATAAGCCTCAATGAAATAAAACCGCAAAAGATGACACTTATGAATAAGATTAAGATAAGCGTAGCAATTATACAAAAGGGTTACGCATATGCACCTCTTCACTATTCGAAAATCATTGAAGATTCGACAACAATTGAAAACTTTCTCCTTTAAAGTTCCGAAGTCCCAATTGAGTTAATATTGTAATACGCTCTTAAAGGCAGTTGTCATACTTTCGCTAGCAGTATCAATTATAACCTAACCTAAAATTAGTGCCTTGATTGGCTGCCCCTCTACGCTGATCTTAATAACTACGATCTGTATGAATTTAGAATCGACTAATGAGATTAAAGATTTAGAATCAACCCAAAAAACGAGAAATGACATTCATGTCGTCATTAAAATAGTCACGCTGCTGCTGACATTAGCAATTTTGTCTACTTTCTTTGTGGTTATTAACGCCGGAGAACGGGGCATTCTGATGAAATTTGGTGAGGTGCAGGAGCAAATATTAGGAGAGGGATTGCATCTACTCATCCCGATCGTACAGACCGTTGAACCAGTGAGTGTACGCGTTCAGAATCAGGAAATTTCTGCCGAAGCATCCTCAAAAGACCTTCAAGATGTCTATGCTGATGTGGCACTTAACTGGCATCTCATTCCAGAGAAGGTCAACATTATTTTTCAGCGAGTTGGTAATGCCTTAGTCATTACCAATAGCATTATTAATCCAGCCGTTGAGGAAGTGTTGAAAGCTGTCATGGCGCAATATACGGCTGAAGAAATTATTACACGGCGTGGGGAAGTAAAAGCTGGTCTTGATCATGCTTTAACCGAGCGCTTGGCAAGCTATTACATTGCGGTTGATGACATTTCGCTCGTACACGCACACTTCTCAAAGCGGTTTAGTGATGCTGTAGAAGCAAAACAGGTTGCCGAGCAAGAAGCGAAACGAGCGGAATTTATTGCACGTAAGGCGGTCAGGCAGGCAGAAGCAAGGGTCAATTTGGCGAAGGGAGAAGCCGAAGCACAGCGGCTAATCCGTGAGACCTTAACGCCTGAATTGTTAAGGAAGCAAGCAGTCGAACGGTGGGATGGTAAGCTGCCGCTGATTGTGGGTGATGAAACAGCAAAATTATTAGAGTTAGGATTGGATGATTTGATGAAGTTTAGCCAGAAGTGATCGTTGCGTTGGCTAGAAAAGCTTTCATCAAAGCGGTTTTGCAATAGAACACAAGGGACGATTGACAAGCAGGCAACCGTTGTAAATGCGATCGTGCGCCTAGACTCGATCACTCATGTTGTTTATGCGTTAACAGCTTCAACACTTAAACCTTGCACTGCTTACGTCGTGGAGTAGATCCTCAAGCAAAGCGTTGGGTCAAAGCAGCGTGAAGTGGTTCTAAACCTGCCATGTGATTGAGCACTCGTTGTCTCCTGTTACAGTGTGTACAAAAACTCCTCTTAATGTACTATATCTTGGTAGGTGATTCGTAGTATAAAGAACGTAATGGTTCTTAGGAGGGCTCGCGTGGGCATTGCGGTGCAGAGCATTTCCAAGTCTTTCGGCTCGTTCCATGCCGTTGACGACGTTAGCCTGGAAATTAAGACAGGTTCATTAGTGGCGCTACTGGGTCCTTCTGGGTCTGGTAAATCAACCTTGCTACGAATGATCGCTGGTCTGGAGCGACCCGATCAGGGCGAGATTTGGTTAACAGGCGAGAATGCTACAGATCGATCAGTACAAGATCGAGGCATTGGTTTTGTGTTTCAGCATCATGCCTTGTTTAAGGACTTCAAGCAACTTGAGCTAGAGCGTTATCAAACGGTCTTTGTCAAACCCAAAAAAGTTAAAACCTTTCCTAGCCCTAGCTATGCCTTGAACTAAAGGGTGACTAATTGTTGTGATATCGATCTTTGTGGCAGCGTCTCAGTGCTCTTGAGCAGAGCGGAACCCAAGTGAACTGAAGATGTGCGCTGTACAGTTCATCACTATTGGCTATGGTTTCGCTGAGGCATAGCCCACCCCCTTTTTAAGACTGGCATTGGCTCAATGCTTGTTCCTCAAGACGACTGCGCTGGTGTTTTTGCCAGACAGACAGCGGCTTGCATTATCTTCTACTCGTTGAACTGCTGCTTAGAGAACGCTGAGCCCAACGCAGGCGTGAAACAGTAGACAGCCGTCAAGCACTGAAAGTGCTTGGTTAAAACACCTCACATCGCTACTATCTGACATAGCAACATGGTTGAACCAGTGAAACAAGCGCTTAATCGTGCAAACGGTCGGCGTACTTCAAAAACACCAAACCCACCAGACTACGATCCGTTGGATTTGTCCTCCAAAATGGAGTACGCACTCATCGCGCTTTTAGAATTAGCAACTCAGACTGAGAAACAGCCACCGCTGACGATCGGCGGTATTACGGCTAAACACGGCATTCCCGATCGTTACCTGGAACATATTCTCACCATCTTACGGCACGGTGGTATGGTGCAAAGTCAGCGTGGTTTACGGGGTGGCTATGTACTTGCCCGTGAACCCTGGCAAATTAGTTTACTAGAAGTACTGGCGTTGATGGATGGTGCGCGAAAGGTGCGAGAGCAAACGCCTGCTTCAACGTCAGAGCGTGAAACCATTTATGCTTTCTGGCAACAGGCGAATACGGTTTCTCAAACCTTTTTGGGCAACTGTACGCTGCAAGATTTGTGCCAGCAGTTGAGCGAACGCCGTCAGAAAAGCCCTATGTACTACATCTAAACCAGTCGCACTTGCTCAAAGTTACTGGCTAGAGGCTGGCTTTCGAGACCAGCGCCGCTTTTGGCTGGCGATCGTGCTACAGAGAGTGTCTTGAAAGCTTTCCCTCGACAGAAGGAAGCTGTTAATCCCTAAGGATGATAAAATACGGAAAATTCGTCGAGATACCGTATTTAACATGGTGGATTTGAACGAGAGGCACGAAACGCTGGCGGCACTAGAACCAGGTGCTCCGCAACCAAGCAATTGGTCAGTGCTAACGCTGCTACGAGGACTGACAGCCAAAAAACTACGGGGCGGTTTCTTGTTTGGGGTGGGGTGGTTACTATCGCCGTTGTGCTGGTGGAATGATCTCATCTTTAATCTGCCCATCGCCTACGGGTTTGGCTTGCTTTGCCAGTTGCTTGTAGCTGATTGGCTGCTGCCGGGGATGGTTGTAGGTTATTGGCTTTCTAACCTAGTTGGCATCTTCCTTATGCAAGCGGGTGCGGTAGATGTGTTTCAAGCTGAGACGCATGACCGCGATCGCAAGAAAGAGTTGCTGATCGGTGTGTGCGCTTCGACCGTTTTTACGCTGGCGATCGTGGTATTGGCGCAGTTTAAGCTTGTTGAGGTGCCTCTGCCCTTCGCGACAAACCCCTTGCATCTTGGTTTACAACTGCCCCTTACAGTGATCGGGCGGTAAGTGTGGACTATTTATTGCTTTCGTTTCTCAGCTTTGCTGTAGGCATTGTTGTGGGTTTAACTGGCATTGGCGGCGCATCGTTGATTACACCAATGTTGATCTTTGTCTTTCAAGTGCCCGCATCGATCGCCATCAGTTCTGATGTAGTAGCGGCGACTTTGATGAAAGTGGTAGGAGGCTGGCAGCACTGGCAACAGCAAACACTAGACCACACTGTAGCGAAGTGGCTAGCGCTGGGTAGCGTGCCCGGATCGTTAGCGGGTGTCGGTCTTTTACATCTGATGCGGCGCTCTCATGACCTTGATCTAGACGCATTGCTGCTGCACCTCATTGGTTACACCATTTTAGGCGTGACGCTCTTGGCGCTGTTGCAGCTACTGCTATTCTCGTTTGTGCCAACGCTTACAGTACCAGCGCTGCCAAAACTTGATCTGGAAACAGGGTGGGGACGACTTTTGACGATCGTGATTGGCGCAATTTTAGGGTGCATTGTGGGGCTGACAAGTGTTTCATCCGGCTCCATGTTTGCGCTAGTGCTGATTGCGTTTTTTCAGCTTGATGCACGCAAGCTAGTCGGCACCGATATTGTGCAGGCGGCGATTCTGCTGAGCTTCACTGCTGTTGGGCATTTGACCTTAGGCACGGTTGACTGGAGTTTGGTTTTACCGATCTGGGCAGGCTCGGTACCGGGTGTCTTACTGGGTGCAAAACTCTGCCAGTTGGCACCGCAGAAAGCGCTGCGGTTTATGATTTATGTGATTCTTGTCGGGGTGAGTTGGAAGTTGGCGCATTCGGTGTGAACAATGGAGCAGTCTAAGCAAGCTCAAACATGGGCGAAGTTGCAGTCCTTTGGCACGTTTCTCAAGCAGTGGTTTAGTAAACATTGGCGATCGCTGTTGCTGCTGCTGATCGGGGTTTATCTACCACTCCAGATTTTTGCGGTGCTGGCAGTGCAGGTCTGGTCACAAGATAATGGGTTCCACTGGGATCGCTCACTTTTGATCGCTATTCACGCGAACGCTCAAGCACCCCTCGATCAGTTTGCCACGTTCTTCACTAAGTTGGGCACGCGTTGGGGTGTGTTTCCGGCGACAGTTGCCATCATGCTGCTGCTGTTTGTCCGGCGGCAGTGGCGATCGTTGCTGTATCTTCTCATCACACTTCCGGGCTGTGCCTTGATTAACACAAACGCAAAAGTGTGGTTACACCGCGTCCGACCGCATCTGTGGGAAAAGACGTATTTACCTCAGGACTTTTCGTTTCCCAGCGGTCATGCCATGTCAAGTATGGAGTTCGTGGCAGTGCTGATCATTCTGACGTGGGGTAGCCGTTGGTGTGGTGCGGTTGTAGCGCTCGGCAGTCTCTTTGTGCTGACCATTGGCTGGACGCGGTTGTATTTGGGCGTCCATTACCCCAGTGATATTTTGGCGGGCTGGCTTATTGCCATTGCCTGGGCGATCGCTACTAGCTTTGTGCTTAAACCGCGCTTGATGACATCCAAAACCTTACTCAACGAGGACAGTGCCGAGCGTATCGAAGGGAATTGAAAACACGTAGTACACGACGCCTAAACCCAGAATGAGCACTGCCATGCTGGCTAGCAAGACCCAGCGATCGCCAGGCTCATAAGTGTCGTCATCAATATCGTTGCGAACACTAAAGTAATGTTGAGTAGACAGTAGCACCATCAATAAGCCAACAATGGAGAAAGCCAAGCCCAGTTTCCATCCGTTACCGGGCGGCTGTGGCGCGATCGGGGGACGCAAAATTCGCAGCCGCACAATCAGCACGCCAAAACCCATCAGGGCGATCGCGCTTCGCATCCAGGCTAGATAGGTACGTTCGTTAGCGAGATGGTCGCGAACACGGTTGGGATTGCGTTTTCTAGCAAGCTCTGTTTTTTCGGCGTTTGCGTTCATCGGTTTAAGGAACAGTTGCATCAACAGGATCTCAGGTGAAAGCGGAATGGTTGGTGTCTAGGCAAAAGTGGGCTTCTTGACGCAAGCGGTGCGTTTGGACTGAAGCGAAAGCGTCAGAAACCCACTTGCTGTAAGTAGTTAATCTTCGATCGGGGCATTGGGTTTCGCAGCTTCGACATCGGCTTGAGTCAGGTCAGGAATGGACCAGGTGCCTTCACCCACCTTAAATACTTTGGCAGGCTTCACATTAAAGGCGATCGTGTCAGTATCAGGGTTTGCTTTTGCCACGAGTTGAGTGCCACCCACCACCTTGAAAGCCAGTGGTGCAGTGAGTGCGGGTGCTTCTGTTGTACCAAAACCATCGACTTTAGCGCCTGTGGGCAGATACACACCGTCACAACTGAAATCATCGTCGGTCACCTGACCATTACCTAAATAGTAAAGCGTGTTGGGTTGATCGGCTTTTTTACCTTTATGTGCGTAGACCGCTAACGTTTTACCTGTTTCGTTGCGGCACTGTCCCCATTCGGTTGCCGATTCTAAAATGTACTTTTGCAAGTTCAACTCACCCAATTGTTGTTCGAGTGCTGCCGGTTTCCAAGCAGTTTGATTGGGATCTTGTTTGATTTTGAGCAGCTTGTCGATCGCCTGAGTCACATCTGTATAGTCAGGGGTTTCCGTTAATTTAACTGGGTCTGCCCACGATGGCTGCACAACGACAAAATTAATGAGCATCACTAGAGCAATGAGGGCGAGTTTGAATCGTTTCATGGTTGTTTTCCTTAATAAAGCGTGAAAGTGGGACTGATTTTTGTGTCAAAAATACGTGGTGCGTGATTCGTCATTCGTTCTTTTTCTTTGTTCCCTCCTCCTGGCTGCTGGCTCCTTTCTCAAAACTCTGGCAAAAGCCAATACGCCTCACTATCAATCAAAATAAAAACGCCTGAGCCGCTTAACACAAAGGGAACGATCGCACCACTGCGACGGGTGAGACCTTGAGCGATCATGGGTTGTCGAGTGAGTTGGTACGCGGTCAAACAACAGACACTGACCATGACAAAAAAACGCTTAGAATAAATCCTAAACCTGGCAGACTCAGGACAAACAAAGCCGTGGATCCGAGGTGCTGCATCATAAAAATATGCTTTGGTCGAAACGTGGCATTGACTTGAGCAAAGAAGAGCATCCAAATCACGATGTCATCAATGTTGGTTGCGGCAAACGCTGTCACCTCAGTAACAATGGCTTGTGTCAACCAATTCATGGCACTACGCTAAGAAACTCTTTTAATTCTTCTCCATCTTGGACACAGCCTTAGAAGTGGAGTAAAGCTTTGCCACTGACACCTGTTCCAGCTTGCGGAGCAGATTGAGCGTAAAGGTGCCGCTGATCAGGAGTGTGAGAACGACTAGCCCACGATTTTCGAGGGTGTGGCTATCAAGCAAAATCAACACACCTAGACCAATGAGAACATACGGCACGAGTTGATTGCCATAACGCGTCAGCATTTCAGCGATCGCTGGCACCTTCATCAACTGGTAGGCAGCACCACACCACACACCGACCAACCCAAAGAAGACACTCAGAATCACGATGAGGCTTTCCCAGGGGCTATTGGCAAACAAGGGCATATAGATGCCGATGTTATCGCCACCATTAGCAAACGTGACGGCTGCAACACTGTAAGCCTGGGGTGACAGCATCGTGAGCCAGGTAGACGGTGTAGCTGAGGGCGGCGTTTCTGTCTCGGCAGCCTCACTTTCTGTTTGCAGTAAACGGCTGATGCCGATCGCGATCGGGACAATGCCCAACATACCAATCCACGGACGCGGCAACAGCAGACCACTAAAAAAACCAGGTAGGCTGACCACAACCAGAGCAGCAAAGCCGAGATACTGACCCGCTACGACGTGTCGTCGTCGAAACACGGTATTCACTTGTGAGAAGAACAACAGCAGAATCAAAATATCGTCCAGGTTGGTAGCTGTAAATGCAGTCAGCCCCGTTGTTATTGCTGCTAAAAGCTCATTCATGGCGGTTGTTCTCCCTATTGAAGGAATGACGATTCATCAGAAGCAGATGGAATGGTAACGGGGTCGGGGGCAGCAAATCTCACGTGAATCTCTTCCATACCGCGTTGCATTGAACGCACAATGGCAGGCGATCGCAGCCGCTGCATGACAAACCAGCCACAGGTCACCGTCAGGTACAACAAGAACAAGTAGGGGAAGGCGTCATAGGGCGCTGCCGGTATGGGAAACAAGGTGCTACCGGGAAGACCCACGCTACCCAAAATGGGAATGAGCATGAAACCCACTGCGACCACTGCAATCAAGACATCGCGCACTCGTAATTGATGACAGCGGTACAGATAAACAGGTGCAGCGATCGAAATCAGCGTATACACCGTCAAAAAACCATAGCTGCACATCGCGCCCAAATAGCCCATACAGTCAAACAGCTTGATGTGAAACAGAGACAATGACGCAGGCACCAAAAACATCAGCAACGAACACAACGTGACAGCAATATGGGGAGTGCGGTTGTCTGCATGAGCTGTACCTAGAGAGGCTGGGAACAACCCGTGACGCGCCATTGTAAAGAAAACTCTCGCTGCCGGATTAATGCTGCCCAACACGCAGGCAAAGAAGCTAAACAGCGCTCCAACGGCAATCAACTCACCTAGAAAACCCACGCCCGCTTGCTGCGAAAGAAAGCCCAACGGTTCTTCTGTGTTGGCGATCGATATGCCCGTACTGCTAAAGCCCAACACTTCCACATAGGTGGTGAAGATAAAGAATAAACCCGCCAGCACCACACTGCCCATCACCGCTCTAGGAATCGTCTTTAAAGGTTTGCGTGCTTCATCACCCAACGAAGTTGCACTTTCAAAGCCTGAAAAGCCAAACATGACCAGCACTAAGCCCATTGCCACATTTCCTGGTGTCACACCTTGCAGCGTGAGCTGAGGCACATCCAACGCAAAGCCGTGATGCGCCCAAATGATCATCGCTAAAACCGTGATCAACGCAAGAGAAATGCCTTCTAGCCACAGCATGGCAACGGCTGAAAGCTGTACATCGCGGTAAGCAGCGTACCAGGCAATACCAGCACCGATCGCCAAGAGTGTCAGGCTAGAGGGATGAATGCCCCAATGCCCCAATAACACGCCGCCAAAGTTAGCAAACCCACAGAGCACCGACATCCCAGTAAATAAATATGCCAGTACTAAGCTCCAGCCACAAACTACACCGGCGGTCGGTCCCAGCCCTTTCACAATGTAGGTATAAAGCGAACCAGGTGAGGCAGAGCGACTCGCAAATTGATTGATGTTGAGACTAACAAACACTAGTCCCACCAACCCAATCACAAAGCTCAGCCAGGCACCATTACCAGCCAGCGCTACAATCAAGCCCAAATTGGATGCGGGTATGGTGATAGGCGCGATCACAGCAAACGACTGCGCCAACACTTCTCCCGAAGACAGATAATTTGGTCTTAAACCATGAACACTTTGACTCAATTGAACTTCACTCATCATGTGCAAATTTCCAAGCCTAGAAACTCCAATCGATGCCACTGCACCAACCTGGAATGTGGGGTTTGCTTCAGCAAGGTTTCCATGCAAAAAGCATAGTCTCAATGTAGAGAGCTATATCAATAGAATCAAATGTTCTTTGCTTGTTTATGCATAAAGCCAGGTTATGCATGATTAAAAGGCAAACTTGAATTGCGGGTGCCGACAGCCAGCATGGCACAGGAAAACTAGCCTGCAATGATCCCATTGAGATGATTAATGAAGCGATGAAGGTAACCCGCACAAAATCATCGCTTTCTGAGGGTTACAAAAGCGTCAGGTATTGATGAAACGATCGCTTTTGCTAGCCCTTAAAATGCTCTGATGACACTAGAACAATTACGCATTTTTTTGGCAGTTGCTGAACAGTTACACTTCACACGTGCGGCTGAAATACTTTATGTCACCCAACCTGCTGTCAGCGCCGCTATTCAAAGCCTGGAAACAGAATACAGCGTCAAACTCTTTCACCGCGTCGGTCGTCGGATTGAGATTACAGAAGCGGGCATCCTGCTACAGCTTGAAGCCCAAAAAATCTTGGAGCAAGTAGCGCTGACCGAACGGGGCTTACGGGAGTTGAACAATTTGCAGCGCGGTGAACTGCGTTTAGGGGCAAGCTTGACGATCGGGAACTACTGGCTACCCGCAAAAATTAGCCATTTCAAACATAAATATCCTGGCATCTCAGTCAACTGTACCTTGGCAAACGCTGAAGAAATCTGCGAAGGCACCGCTACGGGTTTGTTTGATCTGGGCGTTGTCACTGGTGATGTGAAACCAGCGCTCAAAAGTGTTTTAGAACAAACTGTCGTTGGACATGAACGGCTACAAGTGGTTGTCGGCAAAACCCATCCCTGGTACAACCGTGCGCGTATTTCAGTACAAGAACTGATGGAAACAGGTTGGGTGATGCGTGAATCTGGGTCAGGGGCTCAACAAATGTTTGAGCAAGCGTTGCAAAACTGGGGCATTGATAGCGCTCAATTGCCGATCGTTTTAATCTTAAGCAGTAGTGAGATGGTCAAAGCGATCGTGGAAACAGGGGTGGGTGCTGCCGCACTGCCTGAACTCATGATTCAAAAGGAATTACAACTACTAACCCTCCGCGCGATCGAGATTACCAGGAGCCGTAAAGGCATCGGCACCCTGCTCGAAATTGTGCAGCCTATTTGGAAAATTAAGCACCAGCAACGGTTTCAAACCAAACTAGCGATCGCCTTCGAGCAAATCCTAACGTCTGTCTAAGCGCTGGCAACTCATCACGCGTAGCTTAATGGCACCCCAAGCTCATAACTTGGTCATTGCGAGTTCAAGTCTCGCCACTGCGACCAATGCACAGATGGTGTAAGGTCAAGACACCAGCCTGTGTTCGCGAAGCGTTCCCGCAGGGTAGCTGGTCATTAACGGGTTTCTCCCTTCGAGACGCTTCGCGAACGAGTCCCGCTAGGCACCCCTAAGATAATAAACAACTGAATAAATGAAATAAGGAAGACGATCGCCTACGCAATCCGAGCAACAAATTGTATTGAACTCAGGTTGCAAATGCAATCCAATGTGCCTGCGAGTGTGAATAACCGTGGATCATCCCGGAATCGAAACACACGGTATAGATGGTAATGATCGCTGTAATTCTGGGAGACCGTTACCTCATTCTGGGAAACGAAGAATGGAACTTGCTTCCCGTAAGCGGTTGTCTTGACTTCGATGAAGCGATCGCCCCCATTCGCTTCAAACGATCGAACATCAAAACCAGCCCCATCGCCCTCGGTCACAGCAATGTGTTCTACTCGGTCTGCAAGGCTTCCTTGTCCTAATCGGATGAGCCGCGCTCGCTCAAAATTAAGCACAAATTCTTCACCAGCCCTGCTAAGGGAGGCATTACAGGCTTCTCGTTCCAGATAATTGATGGCAGGACGGACACGATGCAACGGTTCCGATCACTCTCCAGTTGGCGCAGGAGTGTATGGTTCAGGGGGAGAGTCAAGCCGAGACAGCAAATCCTCTACAGTCGGGATGTTGGCAGGTTCTTCCACTGCCTGCTGCACAATGGCGCTAAAGCTGGAATCTAAACTGATGCGATCGACGACAACCTCATAAAGTAGAGATTGATAGTTGCCCAACGGCTTGTAGCCAAAGATGTAGGGATAACCAAACTCCATCAGAATGGCACTGATATTTTGATGCTTTCGCTCAATGGCTCCTTCCGATCGCCCCTTAAGAAGTTGGAGGAGATTACGTCGATGTGCAGCTTGGTTGTAAGGCTCTCGTCGTAATTCCAGGGAGAGCATGGTGAAGTAATCTGCAACAACAGCCTCGACTTCCGCTGGTGACCCTTCATTTGGCACGTCATCTTTCCTTCCAGTCGAGAAGTTGAAACTTCAATTAACTGCCCTGCGTCGCTGCCAGAGTCTTCAGCGCAGTGATATAGTTTGCAATCTTATGGTCTTCAAAGCGTTGAGAGAGAAATTTCAGACTAAAACGAGGACCAAATCTGTATTCTTGATCCACATGACTATAGCCCTGCCAGGGTCTTGGCAAAGCAGGCACCAGATCCATGCCATAAACAAAGCGATAGCTAGCGGGAACACGACGGTTGAAGGACTCTCTAAACCCCTGATTGCCAACTCTCGGCGCACCAAACGTGTAGATGTCGATTACAAACTTACTTGAAAAGTTGTACTGCACATCAACGGCACACAGAGTTGCTAAGGCTCCGCCCAGACTATGACCTGTAACTGTCACACTTGTAGCAGCACGGCTCCTTAAATAGTTGTGAATTTGCTCTCGGACTGACAAGTAGGCTGCGACAAACCCCCGATGCATTTTCGCACCAGATTGGCTTTCACCTTGATAGGGGTAAACTTGCTCTCGCTCCTGCACAATCTGTTCCTGAACTACTGTTTGCTGAAACTCAACCATTTCTTGCTCAAAGTTAAAGCTAGTGCTCCAGTCCAGACGCTTTTCACTGCCACGGAAAACGATGTAGATGGCACCTGAGACATCCAATAAGAGCGCACATTGCGTATCAGTACTCGTTTGGTCAATCAAGTCTGGAGTCAGGTTAGGAAACTCACTAAATCGAAGCTGAGAGAAATCCTGATAGATTTCCTGCGAAAGAAGGGCACATTTGACCGCCTGAGAGTAGTTCACCATGACAAATCCTCTTTACCTAGTAAACCGACCTTAGCGCAGCACAAGTAACTAGAAAACAATACAAGTTTGTACGACTCAGCTAGTTTACTCTTCATCAAGTAGCCGCATTTTAGACTGTCCTGACGCTAAAAGTGGGTAAAAAAAGCGTTCAATAAGTAGCTGAGCATAATTCTTTATAAACTACCTTTTGACTTCGTATTCGACGTTGAGCTTAGCCGCAACGTCGAAGCCTAAGCGCTCAAGCCGAACGGCGTTCAGGTCGAAAGCTCACGCCGAAGTCTCAAGGCTCTCAGTCCTGTATGCTGACGGGTTGAGCGCAGTCGAAACCCAGTCTCTATCTCTAAGTAGTGCTTAATTTAGTAGTGCTTAATTTAGCCCTCCTACTTATGAGGCTTTAGCACTTTTTACCTATCTATAGCTCAACCCCTTAAAAAGCCCGAACTACTAGCCAAACTTGTGAGAAGCATTGCCACAAAATGAGCGTCAATGTGTAGCCTGGAGGTAATCACGACACTTTGTTTTATGGCACACCTCACTCAACGCCGCTCCGAAAATGTGAGTGGTGACTTCTACGTTGATTCCACTTGCATTGACTGTGATACCTGTCGATGGATGGCTCCAGAAACGTTTCATGCGGCAGGTGATCAGTCTGCTGTGCACCATCAACCAACTAATGCAGCAGAACGTCTGCGGGCAATGCAAGCGTTATTGGCTTGTCCAACGGCATCCATTGGTACGATCGAAAAGCCGCAAGATATAAAGCAGGTTCACCACAGCTTGCCGATTCCCATTACAGAAACTGTGTATCACTGCGGCTATCACGCCGAAAATTCCTATGGAGCGGCTAGCTATTTGATTCAACGACCCGAAGGAAATGTGCTGGTTGATTCACCTCGCTTTGCACCCCCGCTCGTGAAACGACTGGAGGCGATGGGCGGCATTCGTTATCTCTATTTAACTCACCGAGATGATGTGGCAGATCATCAAAAATTTCACCAGCACTTTGGTTGCGATCGCATCCTTCACCAAGATGAAATTAACCATTCCACCCAGGATGTTGAAATTCAACTATCAGGCTTAGAACCCTTTGAGCTAGAACCTGATCTGTTGATTATTCCTGTTCCCGGTCATACCAAAGGGCATACGGTATTACTTTATAACAACACGATTTTGTTTACCGGCGATCACCTTGCCTGGTCAGACGAACGGCATCACCTGTATGCCTTTCGCAGAGCCTGCTGGTATTCTTGGGCGGAACTCACCCGTTCAATGAAACGGCTGGCAGATTATTCGTTTGAGTGGGTGTTGCCAGGACATGGTCGTCGCTACCATAGCGATCGCTCAACCATGGCAGAGCAAATGCAAAAATGCCTGACCTGGATGGAAACTCAGTAGATTAGGTTTGTTGAGAAATAACCTGATTTTAAGAACGAGGTTTTCTGCTGTCCCCCCAAGTTAGGCTGCATGAAGATAGAAGTTCTATAAACTGACTGCATTAAGTATTAAGCGGTCATCGAAATTAGGTACACGCTTTCGGTAGACATCTGCTACGGCACGATAGCGCTTCATACCAGCATGGGCATGTTCACCTGCCACTCGTTAACGACTGAACCCTCGGCGCTCCTGCTTGTTGTTCACTCAATGCCTTACCCCTTGGTTTCTTGTGTGGCAAAGGAACGTTATCAAACTCGTTGTGTAAGGGCAAAACTGAGCAGCAACACTTCAAAGGTAACGGTAACACTGTTATGTTCAAGGACTCGCCACAATAAGGGAACTGCCCGTCCACAGCACACTACCGACAGGTAAATCATGCAAAAGCGATCCACAAAACTGTCGTATCTCAGGCTAAATACAATCGCGGTTGCTTCCATCCACTCAGAGTCGCTAGCACCAAGGGTCCGTAAATTGCCATCACGCTCATGCGGCAATCGTCCATAAATTGCTGCCAGCGTCGCTCCGTACTTTGCGCTTTCGTCGCTCGGTTGAGGGTCTTTTAGGGGCGATCGCTTCCAACTTTTGACTTTGGTATCACCGCCTTAGTGAACTCTTTATAACAACGTTGAGGTTTTTCTCTCTACACCGGGAACGCTTGAAACAGCACTTACCCGGTCAAACCATGAACCTTCTTCGTTGGGCTGTTGTCTCAGTTGTTACTACTGCACTCTCTCTGTCAACTTCGGGGGCTTCTAGCCGACCGACTGAACCGGATTACCCCTGCTATGTGCAAACTCAGTCGGGGCGCATAGTTAACCTGACGGCTTTATGTACTGGCAAGCCAACAGCCATCAATGTCGCTAGTAATCCGATCGTTCGACAGACCACCCTGAAGCCTCAGAAGCAAGCTGCTAAAGGTGGGCAGGTGGCTGAGACAGCACGCGAGATCAAAGGTCGTGGCGATAATGGTTGGACGCTTTCTGGCAAGGTGCAAAATCAGACAAAGCAGTCTATTCGTGACCTGAGAGTCACCGTTTCCATTGATGTTGGATCAAAAAAACTGGTGGAATCGATGCGGACTAAACAGTCAGCGGTGCCACCGGGAGGCTACGCCGATTTTGAGGTAGCTATACCAGGTGATCCAGATCATCGTCCTGATTTTCGTGTTGCTTTGACGCAGTGGCGCAACGAAGATGGCACGGCTGGTCAATACCCTTAAACGCATTATCAACATAGCCCTTCTGTGAATGAGCAAAAAATATGGCGCAATTCGCAAATAAGTGGCGCAAACCTGTAAAGCTAGAATCTGTCAGCGTTTTAGGCTCTTGGCTTACTTCTAATCACTGCTGCATCAACACAGTTCATCTCAGGTGATCAGCGTCCAGAACGGTAGTCTGGAGGCATGTTGACTGATTGCACCACTCATTTGCGAATCACGCTAAATCTTTTGCTCATTCACACCTGCGTTCTGAAAATTTGGCAACGTAAGCGGTTTCAGCTTGAGATAAGCCGATTTCTCGTGATCTCATGTACACTCTGACTTGACTGATTTCAATTCGTTTTCCAGGCGTTAGAGAAGCCCCCTGATAGGGTGATCTCCAATGTCTTTTTCAATGCTTGGTTGAACGCATAAATTCGACTACCAGCTGGCAGTTTGAGATGCTGATCTCTCCCGCCAAGTAACTGTCATCTACCCGCTATGCCCATTGTCATTTGATAATCCATACTGATCGCATCAAATCCAGTCCTAGAGTTTGTTTGCAGTGAAGCAAATAAGCTCACAAACTAGGGCATTTATTATGCTCGGCAGTGGTGTTTCAAGACGGGCAAATATGTCAGTAAGTTTGACCTAAACTATTAGGTCAAACCGAGCAAGCATTTTGCCGGGCTAGCAGCGCAGGCAGCGCAGCAGGTATTAGAGGTGATTTATAAAGAGAAGCTAAAGGAGAGGTGGCTCAATTTTGGGCAAATTCTAGATTAACGTGAGTTTTGGATAAGAAAGAGCGGGGACAAGTACGCTGAGAATTACTAAATTATTCAGCCGCCCCCACCCATGTTCAGCTTAGAAGAACTCCTCTGCTCAGTCGATGACTTCTGCCAAGTCTTTGAACCGCGCTGGCAACAGCAATTGTTGAGCCACGGGCTACAAAGGCGGAACCGAGCGCGACAACTGTGTCTGAGCGAAATCATGACGATTGTGATTGCCTTTCACCAGCAGCGTTATCGCACGTTCAAGGACTACTACACCAAACACGTTTGCGTCTGTTGGCGCACTGCGTTTCCCGCATTGGTGAGCTACCAGCGCTTTGTCGCTTGGATGCCTTCGGCGCTGCTGCCGTTTGCTTACCTCAAATCCTGCTTTGGTCGCTGCACGGGCATCAGCTTTATCGACGCGACGCGTCTGCAAGTCTGCCAAAATCGCCGCATTCACCAGCATCAAGTATTTGCAGAGTTTGCTGCCCGTGGCAAAACCTCAGTGGATTGGTTCTTTGGCTTCAAGTTGCATCTCGTCGTCAATGAGCACGGTGAGCTTCTCAACAACCGACTGACGCCAGGCAATACCGATGACCGTAAGCCCGTCGTTCCACTCCTGCAAGCCCTGTTTGGCAAGGTCTTTGCGGACCGAGGTTATGTCTCCCAACGTTTGGCACAACAGTTGCTCAAAACTTGTGGCATTGAGTTCTTTGCTAAACCCAGGCGCAATATGAAAAATTGCTTGATGCGTTTGACCGACAAGTTGCTTGCCCGCAAGCGCTCAATCATTGAGACGATCATCGACCCACTCAAGAACATTTCTCAAATCGAGTATTCTCGACATCGTTCTCCAGTAAATTTTTTGACCAATTTGGTCTGCGGCTTAATTGCTTACTGCCACCAACCGAAGAAACCGGCGCTCCGATTAGAGTTCGCTTTACCCCAAGCCGCTTAACCGGAACTCATGTAGGGTTAGGTTTCCGGTGGAGCGGACCGGCAGAATTGCTGGTGCTCAATAGGGTCTTCATCGCCTTGTTTACCACCTCGGCCTGTCTGTTTCGGCGTGCTGCGTGGGTGACCCAAAAGCGCCTTTGCTTGCAGCTACGTTGCCTTATTGAGTCAGTCTTTTTACTGCCTGACTCGCTACAGTTGAATTCAGATGAGCGGTGTAGGGCCGGCGCACTGCGAGTCGCGATGTTCTATTACTTCGTGCGCGGCGGCACGCGTCTCCAGAATTCATCGAAGGTGATCGAGTCAAAGAAGGCGGTGACATTGACGATCTTTCCGTCCTGCAACTGCATGAACCAAGCGTAGGTGTTGCGATAGGGCTTGCCGTCAAGTGCCGTGGCTTCGCCGTCAAACAACACGATGACTGTGTCACCTTCGCTGTGTAGACCGCGAATAGTGGGGACTGGCGGTTTGGTCAACCGGGCGTTAAACGGTTTGATTACCGCGTCTAGAAATTCGTCGCGAGACGCATATCTCTTAACGGCTAGAGACTGTCCTGTAATGGTCCAGGTAGCATCAGCCGCAAGTAACTCGAACGGTCCTCCGGTGTCAGTGCGCCAGCGATCGAAGCTTGCTTGAATCAGTTGCTTGTTCACTTCGGTCTTTGCTTCAGAGGCATGCATGGTTGGAGTTGCCATCGAACATGCGATGACGATGGCAACAAAAAAGTATCCTACGTGGGTAAACATGTACACTCCTTCTTGAGTTGAGGGTCACTTCTCAAAGTTGCCGATTTACGTTATCTCATTGAATGAGTAGCAGTATTTTTGTCCAATTCTCAGATTGATCCAGCAATCAAAGTAAGTTTTGTTGTGTCTGGCTCATTGCCTTATCCTTTCATTTCCGCTTGGAACGTGTTCATCATAAGATTGAAAGAATTGGCACTAAATACATAAACCTTGCACATACTTGCCTAATACTCTCAGGTAGAGGATTGACCAGAGTGAATATTCTCTATATAATGGTTGAAGCCCTCAAGCATCCAGCATGGCGATTGAAAGAATGAAGCGGGGTACCGCAATCAATCCATGCCAAGAATTGGCAACATTAATGATTCGGCACACTAATGGGCGGGGCAACAGTATCCATGCAACCGCTATTGATCAGTTGGAATTGATGCGGGAATCTACGGCTCTCACCACACTCCGTGCTGTGTATGAACCGACGCTTTGCATCATTCTTCAAGGCAGAAAAGAAACCTTGCTGGGCAAGGAAATCTATCATTACGGTGCAGCCCAATACATCGTGGTCACAGTGGCTTAGCTGCTCAGCGGTTTGATTGTTAAAGCAACACCAGACGAGCCGTATTTAGGAGTCAAGCTAAGTTTGGAGACGACTCAACTTTGGGATCTTATTGACCAAATTCAACACAACACAGACAAAAAAGAAGACTCAGTGAGAGGCTTTTTCGTGAGTGATGCTGATGAAGCGTTGATTGATTGTGCTATTAGGCTGATACGGCTTTTGGATAAGCCGCAGGATATTCCCTTCCTCGCACCGATGATGGTTCGCGAAATCTATTACCGCCTTCTAATCGATGAACATGGTCAAGCGGTTCGTCAAATTGCGACCTTTGGGAGTCATACGCAACACATTGCAGAAGTGATTAAACAAATCAAAGCTGAGTTTACAAAGTTATTGCGCGTGGATGATTTAGCCAAGCAAGCGAGGATGTCTTCGGCATCATTTCATCGGCACTTTAAGGCAGTGACCTCCATGAGCCCGTTGCAATATCAAAAGCAACTGCGGTTGATGGAAGCCCGTCGTCTAATGCTGATTGAAAACGTCGATGTCATCAATGCGGCTTATCAAGTTGGGTATGAGAGTGCCTCACAATTCAGTCGTGAATATTCTCGTCTGTTCGGTATGTCCCCCATGAAGGAGATTGGACAGTTACGTAAAATCTAAACAGGAGCTTTGCCGATGCCTCTGTAGCAGCGAGACTTTCGGCATGAGAGAAAGGCGCGGTGTGCTCGAGGGTACTAAAGGACAGTGACATTGGCAGGTTGGCGACAGCCAGACATCCTGCCCCATTAATCTGGCAGTAGCGTTCTCAAAATTCGTCTAGTAGAGCCAGATTATGCTCCTGCTTACCGGACACAGCAACTGTTACAGATCAGCGACCGCTTGAATATGTCCCGGTGGAGCAGGGTTGTTTTATACCGAGTCACTTAATTTAACGTTAATCTCAGTGATCGCTGAACAGGCAATCCTCAGGCAACTCGTAAACGCTCAACATCCTTCTTCGGTGGCGCACCAAACATGCGGGAATATTCGCGACTGAATTGAGAAGGACTCTCATAACCAACCTGATACGCCGCACGGGTTGCATCCACATCTTCAGCCAGCATCAGACGACGAGCTTCCAATAACCTCAACTGCTTTTGATATTGCAACGGGCTCATGGAGGTCACTACCTTAAAGTGCCGATGAAATGATGCCGAAGACATGCTTGCTTGCTTTGCCAAATCATCCATATTCAGTGACTTGGTAAACTCAGCTTTGATCTGGTTAATCACCTCTGCAATGCGCTGCATCTGGCTACCGGAGGTCGCAATCTGCCAAACCGCTTCGCTCTGACCGCCCATTAGAAGACGGTAATAGATTTCGCGAATCATCATCGGTGCCAGGAATGGAATATCCTCGGGCGTATCGAGAAGCCGTGTGACTCGGGTGGCACACTCAATTAGTGGAGCATTTGCTTCGCTAACGAATAAGCCTCTGACTGAACTTTCTTTTTGATCTGGATGACGTTGAATTTGGTCAATAATGTCCCAAAGTTGAGTTGCGTCCAGGCTGAGCTTAAAGCAGAGATACGGCTTATCCGGTGTTGCTTCAATAATGTTTCCACTGAGCGGGAGATCGACTGTGACCACGATGTATTGAGCCGTCCCATAGTAATAGGTTTCCTTACCCAGTAAAGTTTCTTTTTTACCCTGAACAATAATGCAAAGCGTCGGTTCATACACTGTGCAGAGTTCTGTCGGAGCCGCAGATTCCCGCATCAATTCCAACTGAGCGATCGCCGTTGCATGGATACCGTTTCCTCTGCCATCCGTGTGGCGGGTCACTAATTCCGCCAGTTTCTGACAAGCATCAATTGTGGTCTCGCGCTTTAGGAATTCATCTGCCATACCAGGTCCTCGTCAACGCTTAGTAGCGGATTGTGAGACATTCCTTTCATTGTTTTTCTACGCCTATTATAGGGGATTCTCTTGAGCACTATCTTGAGAAAATTAGGCAATAATCTGCAAAGTCTATGTATTCAGAACCTTTTTTCCAAAGCCTATGATGAACTCATGCCATAAGCGTAATGAAAGGATAAGGCAATAAAGGAGATAGACCGATGGCTCAGAAAACATAGTTTATAACAGGTGCTTCCCGTGGAATTAGAGCCGAAATTACGATCCAATTTGCTCGACGCTGGGTCAAGCCACAGCAATTGAGACGATCAAACGCTGGAGTAGGTTGTTTTTGCGATCACACCTTCTCCATGCTCAAGGTGCTTTTGATTATGTCTACAGCACAGGTGACAATCTTGATCCAAACGTGGGTGTGATTCGTCAAACTCCCTGATTGCTGCTGCTCTGTTCCAGCACTTCTAGTTTTGTTACTGAACAATTGATCGCCATTGATAGCAGGGTTAACTGCGCCATCACAACAGATGGTGAATGGCGGAGTGTGTTGGTGTGAATTAATTACTTACTGTTCATGACACAGCTCAATGATGAACAGGAATATTCTCATGTCTCTCAACAAGGAAAGGAAGTAACTAATGTTAGAACAACATCAAGATACGGCTCAATACGAGCAAAATGGGAAAATCCATGTTCAAACAACATCTCCACAAGAGGATCAGCATGACTACAAAGAAGCGATCAAGATCCTTGCCTCAAAGATCCGAGGTGAACTAATCCTGCCTGACAACCCTGCTTATGAAGCAGAACGAAAAGTCTGGAATGGTAGCTTTGATGGCTATCCCACTGCGATCGTGCGCTGTGCTGATGCGGAAGATGTTAAAGTCACCGTCAATTTTGCCCGTGAGCAGGCGATGACGCTCTCTGTGCGGAGCGGAGGACATAGTGCTGCCGGACATGGCACCAATATCGGTGGACTGGTGATCGATCTTTCCCAGATGAAGACGATTACGGTTGACCCGGTACGTCACACAGCCCGTCTGGAACCTGGTCTGACCTGGGGTGAAGTTGCCGGAAAGCTCCAGCCCTTTGGATTGGCATTGACAGCAGGTGACGTTGCCTCCGTGGGTGTGGGTGGTTTGCTGCTCAGCGGCGGCATCGGTTGGATGGTTCGTGCTTATGGTTTAACCATCGATCGCCTGCAAGCAGTAGAACTGGTTACAGCGGATGGAAAACTGCTGCGTGCCAGTGCTGACGAAAATCCCGAACTGTTCTGGGGACTGCGCGGTGGTGGTGGCAACTTTGGTATTGCGACCGCTTTCGAGGTAAACCTACATCCAGGTGGAACTATCTTGGGCGGTGCCGTCTTTTATGAGGCAACCGAGGCCGAGCGTATCCTGCGGGAGTATACCCGTCTAGCAGCGGCAGCACCGGATGAACTTTCCACTGAAGTTTTGTTCATGCTGGCACCTCCCGCCCCTTTCATCCCACCCGATAAGCAGGGAACCCCAGTCGTCGTGATTATGGTCTGCTACACCGGTGACATCAGCGAGGGTGAGCGGGTTGTGGCTCCTCTGCGTCAGCTTGCCACCCCGATCTCCGACCTGATTGCGCCTATGCCCTATTCGGCTATTTTTGCACTCACAGCGGTTGGTGAGATCCCTGGCTTTCAGCATCATTCGCGATCGCAGTTTTTCGAGACGTTCTCAAACGAGATGATTCACGCATTAGTTGAATCCGCTCAATCCATCCTGTCTCCTGAAACGCTGATCACCCTGCGTGTCCTGGGTGGCGCTATGAGTCGGGTCGCACCAGATGCAACAGCCTTTGCTCACCGGGACAAACAGGGCATGGTGTTGGTCACTCACTTCGCACCGTTATCGGCTGATGCTGCCAGTCTCGATGCCCGCACCCAGCGAGTCTTTCAGGCACTCTTACCTTACGCTAACGGCGCTTATGTCGGTTTCCTGGCAGACGAGGGAGAGCGGATTCGTGAGGTCTACCCACCCGCTACCTATGCACGACTCGTGGCGCTCAAGAACCAGTATGACCCGACCAATCTGTTTCATCGCAACCAGAATATCAAACCCACTGTTGCCCCAACGACGCTGGTCACCTCAGTGAGTTCATAGCGCTATAGCGTTCACAAACAGATTGTGAACAAGGGGTGTGGGAGCGAAGTCCCCACGCAGGGTTTCAATCCCACACCCCGTTCAAATTCAGAAAGAATCACTATACCCTTACCCCTAAAACAATGAGTACTCAATTCAGTCAAAGCAACGTTGCAATTGTCGGACAGAGCGAGAACCTTGAGTGGTTCGATACAATGCCTGGTGAGCAGATGGCTATCCGCGTCCATAGTAAAGATGTCGATGGGGCTTTCACAATAATTGAAGTGGATGTTCCACCGTTCATCGGACCGCCACTCCACTATCACAAAGATAGGGAAGAGATCTTTGAAGTCCTTGAAGGCAGATTTCGCTTTCACGTCGAGGGCGAAGAGCTTGAGGTCGGACCTGGAACATCGGTCGTGGTGCCTCGTAACACCGTGCATGGATGGGTAAATCTTGGACCCGGAAGGGCTCGGTTGATCTTCACCTTCGTCCCTGGTGGCATCGACGAATTCTTCCCCCAAATCGGTCAAACGTCGCCTGAAGGTTGGACAGAGCTTGCACGGCAGCACGACACTTGGATCGTTGGAGCGCCTCTGTCTGTTTAAGCTCCATCTTCCAACGCTGCTGCTGAACCTTACTGAATGACAGCAGAGCAAATTGTGAATGAGTAAAGGCGCTCACGATCGTCCAACCGTAAAATTTAAGCTTCTTGACTTCCAAGAGGATATCTGAATTAGAGGACTCACACACTTAAGTTTGATCTTAAAGTGCAACCTGAGTTGAAATCAGTTTCATTCCAGAGAGTGATTGATAAATCATTCTCTGGAAGACGAAAAATTACAAACTCTGAGCAGGCGACAAACCAAAGTCGATTACCTATAGTGAACTCACACTAACATTTTCGGATGATGGAAGGCATGAAAGCAGTGCGACTGCATGGATACAACCAACGACTTGTCCTCGAAGATATTCCTGTCCCCGATGTTGAGCAGGCTGAAGTCCATCGCGTCGTCATCAAGTACGCATGAGGAAGCAGAGAATGTGGAACCATTCAAATCGCAGGGCGATTTTGCTTGCCCTGCTCACTGCTGCCCTTGTCGGCTGCAACAAGATGCTGAATGCCGCTGAGTCTGAACGAAACGCAACCGAAGTAAATCGCGCCGTCGTCCAGGCTGCCTTCGACAAATGGCGAGTCGGGCAGGGCAGCCCGTTCGACCTGCTGCTACCGGAAGCCAAGTGGACGATCGTTGGTTCTTCGCCGCTCTCGAAGATCTATCGCAGCAAGCAGCAATTCATGGATGAGGTCATCACTCCGTTCAACGCGCGGGTGAAGAGTCCACTCGTGCCGACCGTGCAAGGACTCTACGCCGATGGCGATACGGTGATCATCTGCTTCGACGGTGCCACGACGGCTCTTGATGGCTTGCCGTACCGCAACACCTACACTTGGTACTTCACCATGAAAGACGGGAAAGTCGTCAAGGCGACAGCGTTCTTCGATACCAGGGTGTTCGACGAATTTTGGAACCGGGTTTCGCCACCGAAATGATTTGCGTGCCTCAATGCCGTAGTCATTCAATGAGTTCCTCTCAGATGTCAGAAGCCCCAATCTTAATTTTGACCGGCGTTAACCGACTGCACAGTGACTTACTGATTTACGATTGCGCCATATTGTTTGCTTATTTGCAGTAGAGGATTCTTTTGAGCATCACTCTCATGCTTGAGAAAATTAGGCAATAACCTGAAAGGTTTATGTATTTAGAGTCTTTGTTCAAAAGCCTAAGATAAACCCATACCAGAAAGGCGATGAAAGGATAAGGCAATCAAGGAGATAAAACAATGACTCAAAAGACATGGTTCATTACAGGTGCATCCCGTGGCATTGGAGCCGAAATTGCGAAAGCCGTTTTGGCAGCAGGAGACCAATTGATCGCAACCGCCCGCAGAAAGACTGATTTGGAGCAATTCGAGTCGAACCCCAATGTGTTGACGCTGAGCCTCGATATTACTGATGAGGCTCAAGTGCAAGCGGCAGTGGCAGCAGGACTGGAACGCTTTGGGCAGATTGATGTGTTGGTCAACAATGCCGGATTCGGTATCTTGGGCGGCGTCGAAGAAACTAGTGCCCAAGAGGTTGAGCGGGTCTATCGCACAAATGTCTTCGGGCTGTTGAATGTGATCCGTGCGGTATTGCCCAGTATGCGTCAGCGCCGCTCTGGACACATTATGAACCTATCGTCGATCGGGGGCTACCGCTCCACTCCCGGGTGGGGCATCTACTCCTCAACCAAGTTTGCAGTTGAAGGCATTACCGAAGCGTTGCATGATGAGTTAGCGCCTCTAGGCATCCATGCGACTGTGGTCGAGCCAGGCTACTTCCGCACCGGTTTTCTCGATGGCAGCTCGCTCCAGCGTACTGCAATGGAAATTGAGGATTACGCAGAGACGGTCGGTAAAGTTCGTAAAATCGCCTCTGAACTGAGCTATCAACAACCGGGAGACCCTACCAAGCTTGCCCAAGCGATGCTTCAGCTCGCGAATGCTGATACACCACCGCTCCGGTTGCCGCTCGGCACAGACACCCTGAAAGCCATTGCCAAGAAGAACGCTTACGTCGAGCAAGAAACGGCACAATGGCGCGCGCTGGCTGAATCGACTGATTACAGATAGGGGGCCCAGGAGCGTGAAGGAACGATAGCGAATGAAGGCTTTCAAGTTCTCGGTGACGACATGACATCCTACCGAGAACTTGAGGCATATAACGACCACGCTCACCTGCCCGGCGGACGCGGGAAGCCATGAACTTCAGAAAGCCTACATGCCCCCCAGATCAATGCAGCGCCTTTTGGGGGAGACGAGCAATAAAAGGCAGAGGAGACAACCATGCATGGGATGACAACATTTATTGTTACTTTGTTTGGTGGCTAAGAATTAAGCGGAGTCAAAGCCCCGTTCATATTCTTTCCTTCTGCCTTCTGCCTCCTGCCTTCTGCCTTTTGTATCAATTCTTCGCTATGAATGGAGCCGATTCGTTCTCTCAATGCGCCGCCAGAACGATCGGCGAGAACAGCTTGAATTTCTGCGACAATTGCCAGAGCTATTGCCTCTGGTGCATCAGCACCAATATCAAGGCCGATCGGACTGTAAAGACGATGCAGTTGAGCGGCTGTGGGGATGAAGCCATCGGCTTGCAAGTCCTGAAGCAATCGTTGAGTGCGACTTTTCGGTCCTAAGATGCCCACATAACGAAGCGGTGATGGAAGCAGCGATCGCAGTAGTGCTTGATCCCGCAGGTAGTTGTGGGTCATCACGACTGCAACCATGCGCGGATTCCAAGTGAGATGTGCCTGAAGGTTCTCCGGCTCGCTGAGGATAATCTCGTCTGCCAACGGAAAGCGATCGCGTGTGGTGTAGCCTGGTCGGTGATCGATTAGCGTAACGTGCCAACCAAGTTGTTTGGCACACTCAACAACAGGAATGGCATCGTGACCCGCTCCAAATACTAGCAGGGGGACGAGGGGTTGAATGACTTCGATGAGAACTTCTGCTGCACCGTTGGGTAACCTGTAGGATTGCACCTGCGATCGCGTAGCGTTTCCGTTGGACAATTGCGCCCCGAGAAGCATCCGACGGGCATCTTCCAGCACACAGCGAGCAAGCTGACGGTCTTCAATCCCATCAACCACAGTACCATCCGGTTTCAACAGCAGGCGGGAGGCAATGCTAGCACAGGTTTCTCCCTCAACGCGGAATACCGTTGCGATCGCTCCGGGTTGTCCCTGATGCAGACAGTCGGCGATGAACTCGATCTGACTTCTTGCAGACGCATCATTGAGGGGCTCAATCAATACGTCTACCACACCATTGCAACCCAATCCCAATCCCCACACAATATCCTCGCTGGAAGTGGTATCGTACTGCACCACAACGGGTTTGCCGGAGTAAAACATCAGGGGTTGCGATCGCTCAAAGACATCTCCTTCAAGACATCCGCCACTGATGGAACCGATCGTTTGACCGTCTTCTACGAGCAACATCCGTGCCCCCGGTCGGCGATAAACTGAGCCTTTCGTTTTCACGACCGTAGCAAGGGCGGAACACCGTCCGTCATTTGCTACCTGCTTAAAGGCTTTAATAATGTCTTGGAATTCTCTCATTGCTGGTATGAGCTGATTTTAGTTGTGCTGTTCACAGGAGCTTGTCAGGTGTGATGGGCAAATCGCGGATGCGCTTCCCCGTGGCGTGGTAGATGGCGTTAGCCACTGCTGCTGCTGCGCCGACGATGCCGATCTCGCCGATACCCTTGATTCCTAAAGGGTTAACGTGCGGGTCGTTCTCCTCAATGAAGACTGTATCGATGTCGGGGATGTCAGCGTTAACGGAAACGTGGTACTCGCCAAGATTGCCATTGATATAGTTGCCATAACGTGAATCCAGCAGCGTTTCTTCATGAAGCGCCATGCTAATGCCCCAAACGACACCACCGACGATTTGCGATCGCGCTGTCTTGGGATTCAGGATGCGACCTGCGCCAATAACGCTGAGGAAACGTGGAATCCTTATCATGCCTGTGTCTGGGTCAACGCTCACTTGGACAAAGTGTGCGCCGAAGGCGTGCATGGAAAACTTCTGTGCTGCGTCACCGGGTTTCGAGTCAACCCGCACTTCCACGCCTTGTGTCAAGTTGTGCCGTTGCATGATGGCGACATAGGACTCTCCCCGTGCGGGTTGTCCTTTGGTAAAGAGTCGTCCGTCAGCGGCGGCGATCGCCTCCTCGTTTGCGCCCCGGAGTGGGGAGTTGGCATCGTCACGCGCCAAGGCAGCGAAGCGCTGTCGTACTGCAACACACGCTTCCTGCACCGCCGTACAGAAGCTGGCTGCACCAAATGAACCGCCCGACGCTGGAGTTGGCGGAAAGTTACTGTCGCCGATTTCCACCTGCACTCGCTCCGGTGGCACTCCCAGCGCATCTGCCGCCACTTGCGTCAATACTGTGTAAGTGCCAGTCCCCAGGTCGGTCGCGCCAGTGTGTACCTGCACGCGACCATCCGGTAACACTCGCACGATAGCTGACGATGGACGGAGGCGTGCTGGGAAACTTGCACTCGCCACCCCATAACCAGTGAGGTAGCGACCCTCACGCATCGAACCGGGTTCGGCGAGGCGTTTCTCCCACCCAAAGCGCTTTGCCCCTTCCCGAAAACACTGTACTAGAGAGCGACTCGACCACGGTAAGCCGCTTTCTGGGTCACGCGGGGGTTCGTTACGCACGCGCAGTTCGATCGGGTCGAGCTTCAGCGCGTAAGCCAACTCATCCATTGCCGACTCCAAGGCAAATGAACCCGGAGCTTCCCCCGGTGCCCGCATAATCATCGATCGATCGAGGTTAAGAGGAACAATTCGGT
>NZ_JACJPI010000038.1 GCF_014695975.1 Leptolyngbya sp. FACHB-321 | reverse complement strand
TGCTTGACTTCTACAGTTTGGGAGTAACGGATGTATGGTTTGGGGGTGAGCATGGAGCGATTGATTCTGTGGGAACTGAACTTATACATTTGTAGTTTAAGGCTTTGCTCCTGACTCCTGCACTTCATCCTACTCAGGGAGGAAATGACTCAGAATGTTGCCGTGGGCAAGGAGGGTAGCCGATGAACCTTCCTGCCCCTCAATTCCAGGCAACCCAGGGACCAGACGCGTTTTTGCAGCTCTTTCCACAACGGTTTGATTTCATCTATGCCGAGCATCCTGATCCCAGCGAGCGCCCCGACTGGAAAACCGAAGACAGGCATTCCTTGAGTGATCGAGGGGTTAAGCGATCGCAACCAACCCCTATGGACACACAACCGTTTCAAAACATTGCCGCAGACTTTACCCGTCCGTGGTTTGAACGACGCGGGTGCGAGACCATTGACCGCAATGCTACAGTGGTGCTGGTGAGAGCACCGTTAGACGCCCTCGTGCCGTTTCTGAGCGCCCAAGCAAGCGCCGTACAACAGGACGTTGTGGGCACACAAGTGGAGATCCAGGGCTCGTTTGTCTTCACGTACCAGCTTGAAGGACACGACTGGTCAATCCTGGTAGAGGGTTATGTTCCTGCGTTTGGCGCTCCACCTGTGCTGCAAGCCAGTCACCTAGCAGCACTGTCCCAGCACTTGCAACAACCACTGATCAAACTGCTGGTCAGTGACACGGGGAGTCGTATTGGCTGTGACCTCTTTGAGCAGGGGGTACTGGTGGAGTACTTCAGAGGCACCGAAGGAAACGACACCAGTGACTCGCATGAGTACGGTGTGCAGCCCCAGCGCTATGCGATCACTTCACGCCCCAGTGCCGCAGCGCTTGAAAACCTCAACCACGTCATGCCAGGCATTGATCCTAACTCGCTAGTGTTGGAGCAAACAGCTTACTTCTGGTCAAGCCGTCGCCAAGTCACCGCCAAAACCATGGGCAATATTTGGCAGTTTCCTAATCAACTGTTGCGCGACTACAAGACCTATGACCCTGCCCTAGACGACCGCTATTTCTTGGGTGGCTACAACATACTCCAGCGAGGCGAGCGTTACCGTGTGCAGAACCCAGGTTGTGGCCTGAGACTTCCTCCTGATCAAATGGGACGGAGAGGAACTGTGACGGCTGTACCGCCGTTGGTGAGAGTAGATTACTTCTGTTTTGGGCACTGAGACAAGCAGCTACACAGGTAAGCTTGGTAGACTGTGGTTTATGACTGAAGCCGCTGTGGTCATACTGGAAAGACTGCTACAACAAGTGCCAGCAGCAAGAGTCGCGGTTGTACATATTCTTCGTACAACAACGCCGCTTGAACCGCCGCTGCTAAACCAGCCGGAGACCTAGGTGGTGTGGGCTGCTTTTCAGCGTCAGTATCGAGCGGTAGTTCAAGATCTGACCGCTGCTTGGGGTGTGCCGAGTTTCGAGGGCACTTGGGAAACGGCAGGCTTTCCTACCTGGGCGGCTCTCGGTACTCAACTAGCTTACTGGCAGCGCCGCGGCGCTCTCGCTTATGTTGCTTGTGACCGACCAGAGCCAGAGGTAGAGCTGACTTTAGTACTGGGAGCCAGAGCCAGCCTGGAAGACTATACAGAGGCAGACTGGTTTGCCACGGACTATTGGTAAAGCGTTACGAACCCGAAGCCACGGCTGGCTTGTTTAGGATGCCCATTCATAAGTAAGGCTAACTGGACGATCGCCTGTTCCTCCCTGGACTACTTGCCAACTGGCACAAACGACAAAAGCTCTATGCAGCAGCAGTTTCAGCTTTTTGTCTGTTTGGTTAGTTGCGAAATCAACAACTAACCAACGACGGAAGCGGCATTCTCGCTTGTGTATTAGAGCCACCAGGAACGAAAACATCAGTATTGCAGACTATCACCGCATGGTAATGTCTGCCAGTTCTCGTCCAGCCAGTGATGAGAGAGGCAAAAACTTGCTGCCTCTAATCGTTAGGTGGTGCTATTCATAGGAGCGCCCATCTTTGTGCGTTAAAGCCCATTTACCATGCGGCAATTGTGTTGCTTTGAGATCATCCTTTGGGTATTCGACCTCATCGCCTTCAGCGCGATCACCAACCTCAAGATAGGTGACGGTTTCTTCAGAGCGATTAATCAGTTGATGGGCAATCCCTGTGCCGGCCTTAAAGCCATAGCAGTCACCGGGCTGTAAAATGAATTCTTCTTCGCCTAAGACTAGCGTTGGGCTGCCTTCCAAGACCAGAATAAATTCTTCTTGCTTTGAGTGGCTGTGCGCAAGAGCAGAAACAGCATCGGGTAAGAGATGGGTTAAATTCACTCCAAAATGAGTCAACCCAAAATGCTCACCCAGTTTTCGCTTTTGTCGTCCCTTCACAAGGAGTGCATAAGGTTCTGGATAGATCGTCTTACCGAGCGGTGCTGAAATCAATGCTGCTGCAATGGGGGATTGCTTCACAACTCACCCTTCCTTGTTCATGGCGTAACAAACCCAAGCTTTCTTTATCTTTCCCATCCCGTCAAACCATAACATTTCAGTCACCATGCCCCGGTGCCCTCGATCATTGTACAGTGACTTTTTATTGAGGCTCTTCCCAGCCTTTGGTGAAAAAGGGCGTAGCCGCTGAGCTTGATGACGAAGATGTTAGGTTTCCAAACTGTTGCAGAACCCGGATCACCAAAACTTGGGTCAAGCACTCTTCGTGCCCTTGGATGCCGATTAGCCCTTGACAAGCGATCGCTACACCCTCACTGCTAACAGCGTCTAGATCAAGGTCAATTGCGTGTGCTTGCTGTTGGCTGCAAGCCTAGAGACAGCTTTGCGCTTGGCGTTGGACGCGGCAGGACGGGACAAGGTGTAGTGATACCAGCAGTAGGAAATCACAACAGCCTCTTGCTGCGCCTCACCGTTTTCACTCAAGGCAGCGCCTTCGAGCGCTAATTGTAAAACGGCTCTACAGGGGTAATCGCCTTCATACTGAGTAGCGCTATGGACAGCTACATCTTTAGCACGCCACTGCTTTCCCAGAGCCACCAATTGAGCCACAGTTGTGTCCTGCTGGGCAGCCAAAATATACAAAGTGTTGGCTGGGTAAGGCGCATCATGAGCACTCGGGATGGCTGGGAAAGCACGGTGGCTTGCCATTGCCACCAGTGTCCCAATGACTTCATCCATGCTTCAAGCCTCCTGAGCAGAACCATCGCTGGCTGCCGTGAAGAAAAAGCTGCTCCATAACTGAGGCTGCTGGGCGAGATCTGTGATAATCTCTTGCCCATTGAAGGCATTAAACTGTTGCTGCCAAACCCAAGCTGCGTGAAGGTCTTGAGGGCTAGAGTCTTGGGCAAGCTGCCCGATTTTAGCTATGTCTAGCATGTAATTCCTCGCTTTTTAGCGTTGGTTGTTTAATTTGCATAGCTGTTCGCACTTTAACGAATGCGGATCAACCTCCTGCCACACTAGCCAATGCCCTTTAAATCAGCACAAGCGTTTTCCAGGCGCTGAAGCCAACCGCTGCGTTAGTGCTCGCAAAATGAATGTCACGGTGCTGGAGCAAACCCTGGTTTTATCGATGCTGGTGGCACCGATGGCTTTTCAATGTTTAGCCCATACTGATGGCGAGCGAGCGTGGCTAGATCGCCATCAGCTTCAAGGAAATCGGCTACTTTGCGGGCATACCCAGCTTCAGTGGCTTGTAAAGGAGGCGAGCGCGTACTCACTTAAACATGGGTCAATGAAAACTCTGTGAAGGCTCGGCAGTAGAACTAGCGGTAGCAGTTCTGTGGGGGCATGGTTGAAGAGCACCTGTACCTACTGCCTTCATGAACCGCCGTCTTTGGTCGATCGCTACCGCTGTTGGACTTGCCTCAATGACGCTCACTGCTTTGCATGCCGAGGCTTTACCGCTGGAGTCTGATAGTACTTGTTACATGACCAATTCGTCTGGGCAAGTCATCGACCTGAGACAATCGCTCTGCCGCACTCAGCCTGTCAGCCGTTCGACTCAAACACGTTCCTCCTACAGCCGACCCGCTTCGTCTCGCTCGCACACTTGTGACTGAGCACATTATATTGCGCAATTTGCAAATGACTTGCGCTTTCTTTTAAAGGCTGAAATCCTTATACAGCAGCAACTTCAAGTTTTTTAGAGCTTGCACACCCCCATCAACCCTAAGAGCAAATGAGCTGCGCAGAATTATTCTTTAGAGAATCAAATAATCTTTCAGGCGAAAATTGCCCTTTTTAGGCGCTTTCAAATAAGTTGCGCAGAATTTTAGTCGCTGAAGTCACTACTACGAAAGGGCTCCAGGCTTAGTTAAATCCGCGTCGCAAGTAATCACGCACAAAGTCTGTTGCTTCTGCAAATTTCCCTTCTAAAGCACTTGCAAATGAGTTGCGCAGAATATGCAATCGCTACAACTTCCGAGGAACAGAACTTCCAGTCCTTCGGTGATGTTAAAATGAAATATGGGCAAATGAGTTGCGCAAAATTCATGAATTGCTAAAAGACTTATATTTCGAGTTTTGCGGATACATTTGTTATCAACTTCTGCCTTTGCCCTAACTATTGGCTACAAATTTGAGGGAAAAGGCGAGGTCCATGACAAGTTGCGCTTTGAGGAACAGACGAATCGACTAACCTTGCCAAATTGATTTGTCAATTTGCAGAAGAAATACATTCGCAGCTTGTTTGGCTTAGGAACTGTGAGACTTCTTCCAGAAGTCTCATCGCCAGCTTAGCTTGTCCGCTGCTCCAGTCCTGCATAGCTGATTCTCTTCAATTGGGTGGTGGATGATCACGCCAATCTTGATCAACTCCAATCCGGTGATTATTGGCATTGGTCCACCACCAAGATAATCACGCGGTTGTGGCAATCAATGACGTAGGAGAACTGCTCGGTGATCAGATCGGACCGGCAACTTCAACCGGGGAACAATTGTTGGACTGGGCTAAGACTAGGGAACAAGTTGTGGCGATTGGAGTGGAGGGAATAGGGACTGATAACTACGGTCTCATACCACATCAAAAAATGCCTGCGACAGATAGTGCCTCTACGATAAAGCTAAAGCCAGTCACAGAAGCAACCGTTTCGGTGGTTAAATCAGCAATCAGTTCGCCCACCTTGGTTTGTAGTTGAGTCAGGTTCTGGAGCAGTGCCCATGCTCTGTCTCAGTTCGGTCTCCTTGTCCATTGTCTCATCTCCTTTCAGTGTTGCCCTTGCGACTGGGTCAGCGGCATGCTTGTCCACGTTAATTACTCGGGGAGTCTGAGTGTGCTGAGCCCTGAGCACCTTATGCAAGAAGCGTGCTCCTGCCTTGCCATCCCGCTTCGCACTGAGCATAGAGTCCAGCGTCTTGCCCTCCGCATCGACAGCACGATAGAGATACTTCCACACACCCTTGCTTTTGATAGACGTCTCGTCCACCCTCCACGAAGCGTTCGTCAGTTTCAGATGCCGTCGAATGCGTTGATCGAGTTCCGGGGCATACTTCAACACCCAGCAGTTGAGGGTTGAGTGGTCTACCTCCATCCCGCGTTCCGGCAGCATCGCCTCTAAGTTCCGATCGCTCAGAGAAGAGCAGCAGTACCAGCGGACGTTCAGCAAGATGATTTCAGGCAGAAAGTGCCGCCACTTAAACAGAGAAGCAGTAGACATCGGCGGGCAAGGAAGGAAGTTTGAGCCTGCTTACTTTACCATTGACTATAGTTTTTGCGACACAACCCCTTAAAGCTGGCAATGTGAAATCCGTGTAGGCAGTAGCGACCAGCATGGGAGAGGGCTGAGGTGGAGAGGTGGCGATCGCCGGATTCATTCGCAAAACCCCAACCGCTCCTGTTGTGACGACGATTGACAAAGTCGCTTTAGCAAGCATCGCGGTAGTTCTAGAAAGCGGTCGTTGTGTTGTGTTCGATTCCATCATCTTTATCATTCATTTCCATCAAATTCAAAAGTATGGCAATCCTGTTTCAGTTGTAGGAGTGGGACAGACTTCTAGTCACGGTGAATAGGATGCCTACCCCACAAATTGATTAGGATTGCTGGGGTTTTAGTCAACGTTTTTTAGGGAGTGGAAAAACGCTGACATCGAATCGTCTTAACGTTTCGCACATAGTCCAACTCAGCTTCAAAGTTAGAAGGGCAGGAAACATACACTATGTTTTCAGGTTGGCTAATGATTAAACGGTAGGCGGGTGAAACACCTTCAGAGCCATCGATCACTTCAATTCTGGGAATTGGAAGTGCATAAACCTGAGCCAGAACTGGAAAGCTGAACAGCAAAAATAGGCTGAGCAGAATTGTTACTGAGGCGATGAGCGGAAAGCGTTTGAAGGTGGAGAAAATCTTGTTCATTGGATGTTTCCTCATCAGTTTTTTGAGTGATTGTTTGATGGTTGTTGAGCGGTAGCTTGCCTGTGCAAAGCACGATCGCCAGAACTACTTAAGCGCTAAGACATGAAAAGAATCAATTTTCATACCGCAGGTTGGTCTTCTGTGTTGCTTCATGCCCGTTTATTTCCCAGTCCCGACATTCAACCCCGTCCAGTGAGCCGCAAAAGCCCACATATCCGCCGTTTCCGCGATGATTTTGTCGGTGGGCTTGCCTGCGCCATGCCCCGCGCGTGTCTCAATGCGGGCAAGGTGGGGCTTGGGTCCAATATTTGCTGTTTGGAGTGCGGCGACATATTTGAAGGTGTGTCCTGGCACCACGCGATCGTCTGTGTCGGCAGTGGTGGCAAGGATTGCGGGATATGCCTTGCCGGACTGGATGTTGTGATAGGGCGAATAGTTCAAGAGGTTCCGGAAATCCGCTTCCTGTGCTGGAGACCCCAACTCGTCTACCCATGTTTTTCCGCTCGTGAACTGGTCGAAGCGGAGCATGTCCATGACCCCGACTTGGGGCAGCGCGGCGGCGAACAGATCCGGTCGCTGATTGACCACCGCGCCAACTAGGATTCCGCCATTCGATCCGCCCTGAATCGCCAAACCGCCCTGAGGCGTGATGCCCTGCGCCTTCAGATACTCGCCTGCTGCGATGAAATCATCGAAGACGTTTTGCTTGTTCTGACGACGACCTGCTTCGTGCCATGCCTTGCCATATTCGGAGCCGCCGCGAATATTGGCGATCGCGTACACTCCGCCCTGTTCGACCCACCCTAGCAACGCTGGCGAGAAAGCGGGAACCAGAGGGATTCCAAATCCCCTATAAGCATAGAGCAGGGTCGGTGCCGGACGGGTCACATCCTTGCGTCGGACGAGAAACATTGGGACATGGGTGCCATCCTTTGAATTGTAGAAACGCTGTTCGACTGCGATCTGGCTGAGATCGATCGCCACCTTGGGTTGTGCCCACACCCGCGCCGTGTTGCTGGCGACATCGTATCGATAGATTACCCTCGGAGTGTTGAAGCTGGTGAAGACGAAGAAGGTTTCTGGGCTGTCCTGTTTGCCCTCAAAACCGCCAGCAGTGCCGATACTGGGCAGCTTCACCACACTATCAGCTTTGCCATCCAGCGTATAGCGTCGAACTTCTGTTTTCACGTCAGCCAGATAGGAGATCAGCAACCGTCCAGCAACCAGCGACGCATTGAGCAGAACCGAATCCTGTTCCGGCACCACATCCTTGATCACTGGGTCGGCAACGGCGATGTCCATCGTCACGACCTTGAAGCGCGGCGCGTCCTGGCTAGTCATGAGGAAGAACGTCGTCCCCACATTGCC
>NZ_JACJPI010000037.1 GCF_014695975.1 Leptolyngbya sp. FACHB-321 | reverse complement strand
CTGACGTACAGCTTGCCAGTTTTGACCATTGAAACTGGTGTCAATATAGGTGCGTGCTACGATTTGCCAAACTTCATCGATGAGTGCTTTAGAGTTTTGCTGAGCCGCCTTTGATGAAGGAGTCGGCAACTGAGCAGGAGGATTCGGTGAACCAGGGGACGGCTGGGCAAGGGTAGGAAGTGCAACGCTTAAAAGCAGTGGCACTACAAGCCAAACACCTTTTACACAGGTTAATCCTTGCATCTGTTCCCCAAAGTTCATTCAAACGTTAGCTTTGCTAACAGTTTCTCACTTCAACCCAAGACTGTCAGCCATGTAAGGTTGCTTACAGGGGAGTGGTCGTCATGGGGTTTAAGGTGCAGTGGATGTTGTCGGCGAAGATGTTACGTGCAAGCTTACCAAAAGTTAACAAGCGCCAAAGCGCTTGCTCTTTCGTTGCTCATTAACCCCTGTACTACGCCTGTAGGGCTAGTTGTAATCGATTCGCCAACAACATCCGATGATACTCAAACTCCCTCTTCTGCTATCAATTTGCTTGTTATCTAACGTGAGTTTCGGATAAGAGAATTAGGCTAAAGGGTCGTCCAGGTTGAGGGAGGGCTTCTTCGGTTGGTGATAGTAAGCGATCAAACCGCACAGGAGATTGACGCAGAAGTTGACCGGACTGCGATGACGCGAATGCTCAATCTGGGAGATGTTCTTCAGTTGGTCGATGATTGATTCGATGATGGCACGCTTGCGCGCCCATAGCTTGTCGATGAGCCGCATCAGCCGAGGCTTCATGGTGCGCTTGAGTTTGGCAAACACCTCGATGCCATAGGTGGCAAGCAGGTGCTCAAACAACGCTTGTGAGACACAGCCTCGGTCTGCAAACACTTTGCCAAACAGGGTTTTAAGCAGGTCGGACACGGACTTGCGGTCATCGGTGTTGCCGGGAGTCAGCCTGATGTTGAGCAGTTCGCCCTGGTCATTGACCACCAAGTGGAGCTTGAAGCCAAAGAACCAATCGACTGAGGTTTTGCCCCGTGCAGCAAGTCCCTGGAACACTCGATAGCAGTGGATGCGACGGTTGTGGCACACCTTCAAGCTGGTTGAGTCGAGGAAGTTGATGCCACTGCAGTTACCAAAGCAGTGCTTCAAGTAGGCACACAACGGCAGCAACGCCGAGGGCTCCCAGCAGACAAAGCGGTTGTAGCACACTAGTTGGGGAAATGCTTCCCGCCAGTACACACAGACATGGTTCAAGTAGTAGTGCTTGAAGGTGCGATAGTGTTGCTTGTGGAATCCAATCAGAATCGTCATGATTTCGCTCAAGCACAAGCGACCCTCTCGGTCGCGCTGCTGCAAACCACGGCGGAGCAATTACCGTTGCCACACGGGTTCAAAGCGTTGGCAGAAGTCATCGACGGAGCAGAACAACTCTTCTAAGCTAAACATCGGGGGCGGGAGCTGAGCGTTTTGGTTAACTTCAGCGTACTTCCCTCCCCTTTTATTATCCGAAACTCACGTTAGTTACCCTGTACCAGCAGTTAAAACGCTAGCAGCAGTGACGTAGCGATACACGTTGATCACGTTCCCGCTGTCCCAGAACAGGCGTATCTACGGTCAAACAAAGCGCTGCAAACCCTGTGGCAAACGCCCGTTCCACTAGGGCTTTGATCAAGCCGCGTTCCTAATGCACAGAGAGCTGAAACCAGGGTAAGCAAACTGGCGCTAGCAATCAAATTGCGCTTGCGCTTGCGCCCAAGCAATGTCTACGCTGTAGCGCAAGAGCAATGGGTGCTAAGAGGATTCACATTACTACCAACCTGATTTAGTTGCTCTTGACCTGTCTGTAACCCCAGAGCATTCCCGCTCCAGCGAGCAGCAGCAGCCACTCAGTGGGTTCAGGTACAGCGCTAATATTCGATTGATTAGGCTGGGGCAGTTGTGAGTCTTCGACCTCCCGATTAAAGCGATCGGACTGTTTTTCTGCCTGCTTTAGCTCGTCGCGTTGTTGGTTGTTCACCAGCACCAGCATGGATGAGTAGGGTGTCACAATGCCGTACTGCTTAGCAGCGGCGTGAATGGCATCCAACTCGTTTAGCTGGTTCGGTTGCAGGTAATGGCTGAGATGAGTTGTCCACTGACGAGCAGCCAGCGCTCCAAACGCTTTCTGCTCAGATGTCGCAGTGGCTGTCGCACCATTTTTGATGAGGAACCAGGCATAACCATCAACCAGATTTAAAAACGAGGTGCCTGCACCACGTGAGGGCTGGGTAGCAAGCCGCTGCATCACGGTTTGGACCTGAGTAGCAACGCCGCCATCGCTGTCTTGAATTGCCTTTAAGGTGGCATCATCATACGCAAATGCCAGTCCACCTAAATGCACCAACCAGAGTGGGGCTGGCAGCTTTCCTGCTAGTTTAGTGTTGTTGTTCAGCTCGTAGCTGCCCGCATCGGTGATGACGAGAATGGCATCGTAGGGGCGATCGCCGCGCAACTGCTGGAACTGCGTCAGCATCTCTTTGGGCTGCACCATACCGTAGAAAACAGTGCTAGAGGGATCGAAGTTGCTTTGCTCCAAGCCCTCAAGGCGTTGGGGTTGAGCAGGCGCGATCGCCGTGAGATATAAATCGGCGCTGTTTTGTGGCAGGATCTTGTCTTTTAGCCAGCGAAAACTCTCTATAACCTCCGGTCGATGGGCTTCCATGCTGCGAGATTGATCGAGAATCACCGCAAAGCGTTTGCCCTGCGGTAGTTGGTAGCCGCTTTGAGCAACGGGTGTTGCCAGCAATTGGGCACCCCACGGCAGGGTCATTTGGTGCGAAGTCGGCGGTGTGCTCTCAGCAGGAAGCGTTGCGGGTAGCCACTGCTCTGAGGCACTAACTGTTTTACCGTTGACAAACCGCTTAGTTGCGCCCGTCCAGAAGACGTTGCGCTGTTCTCGCAATGTAGGCAACTGCCAACCTGACGGTTGCTTCAGCACTTTATATTGCAGCCAAAGAAACAGCCTCGGTGTCTCAGTTTGCGAACCAAGAGTTTGTGTCATCGCTGGCACTGGAAACGCCCGTAGGCGATACTGCTGCGGACCGACCTGCTCTAAAAGGGCAGGATCAACATTTCGCTGTACCTGGTTAGTATACACCTGTTGAGCCGCTCCGCGAGGCGCGATCGCAAACGGGTATTTCTTCGGAACCTTTGCTTCATCACTGAGCCACAAGCCTGTAATAGCAGCACTTTCTGGCAGCGAGAAATAGTAAAGCACTTCCTCCGGCAGGGTTGTCTTGTTTTGGTACACCTCGTAAAGCTCTACGTCTGCCCAATCGCCCTGCGGTGTAACAGTAAGGTGCTGTGACTCCAGCCATACCCGTTTCTGGTTGATATCATCCAGCCCTGCTTTTGCCTCACTCCGGTTAAAGGTAGACTGCAAGGCTTTTTGGATGGTAGCGTGTTCGCCCCGCAGAATGGGCGTATCAAAAAACTGGGCGTAGAGTTGAGCTGCTTTGTCAATGTCTGCTGCGGTGCCCTGGTAGGTAAAGGGGGCCGTTAGAACATTGAAGCCCTTTTGGATCGTTTGGGCGATCACGGTGGGAACGCGAAGATTACTTTGGTAATAGTCTTCCATCGCACTGCTGTTCGATCGCGGATAGCGGTAAGACGAGAGATAGGCATTTAGCAACCCACTGCGAATAGTGTCCGACTTTTTCAGCACAGACTGCCGCTGCTGATCAGTTTTTGGGGCTGGGTTTAGCAGACGGAAGGCGGCAATTTGTGGCTGTTGCTGCACCAGCAAAAAGGCTCCTAGCCCAACCGCTAAAACGGTTCCTATAAACGCCCTTACCTGCCAGGTGCCATAGCGAGTGCCCAGTTGCTTGAAGATACTGTGCAGCGATCGCCCATACATGACTGAGATGCCAAGCGGCAAAGTACATAAGCCAACGATCACAAGTGTCAAGGGCAGCATGATGAGTGCGTAGGGCAGCACGCTTGGCAGTGCCGCTAGCAGATTCACCAGGGTTGGCGGCACGTAAAAGCTCAAGATTGCCGTGGCGTACAGCGCGATCGCCAGCACCATTACCTGACTAGCCAGATGCCAGAGGTTCACGCGCAGCCAGTTTTCTTGCCGATTCAGTAGCCAGTGCCCGGTGATGATCGTGCCCAATAGCAGCGTCAGCAGCAAAAAAGTGGTTGGCAAGGTGAGGTCGCGTAACCAGAAGAAGCGCGTCACGCAAATCAGCAACAATGGTGCTTCGATGCCGTAAAACAACTCAAACAGCGTCGCAGGTTTTTGCATGCTGTTACGGAAGCCCGCGATCGTACAAGTCGTTGGTACGCCGACTAAGCCAACAAATGTTAGCAGGAAGTTGACTGGCACCTGCCCGGTGACTGCATCGCTCAAGAGCATTAACCCCAAAAAGGGCACCACTCCCAGGTAGACGATCGCCAGTAAGGTCAGATTGAAGATCCAGAAAAAAGCGACAAAGAGGGTATTCATAAGTGAGAGGATAGGCGGCGGGTACAAGTGTCCAGACCAAAGACTCAAGCCTTTTGTAGAGTCTCACCGAGCGACCGATAGATGTCCGTTACCAACACTTGCAGCTTTGGATCATCTGGGTTGTGGAATTGGTCAAACAAAATCGAAACCAGTGTCCAGGACGATTGCTGTCGCGAAGCTTCTTGCCAAATCCGAGTCAGAAAATCTCCTGTAGTTTGATCCGGTGCTTGAAACCAATAGACAGCCGTTTGGGTTCTGTCATTTAAGGACAACCAGCGTGCCAAGGGTCCCGCAACAAATTGCTGTGGAGCGATGTGATCCAGGTGAAATCCACTGCCAATTAAACAGAGTTCGGGAGCGTGATGCGCCTGCAAACTGGGACTGCTAACTAACAAAACCGAGCCAGTGAGTCCTTGATAAGTGAAGCGCTGCTTGTGCGCTACTACATCAGGATGGTTGGCAAAAAAGCTCTGCTCAGTCGGTGTCAGTGGAATCGTTTGGGTCTGGGTTGCGATCGCCCAATCCAACTTCGTGACAGCAGGTGGAGCCGCAGGAGCAGGGGGATGAGGAATCAACGCGAGTGCTAGCAAGCAAGCGGCAAGCAGAAAGGGGAGTTTTGCGTCTGCAAGCACGTTGTTCTGCTGGTGATCGTTCTGCCCTGAAGCCATCGATCGCGGCACCCAGCGCAGCAGTAGCAAGGTAAAACCGCAGGCGACCACAAACGTGATGACTCCCAAGGGCACATGCAGTATTTCTGCTAAAGTGATCTGCTGCCATACGTGTGCCACCAGCACCAGCGTCAGCACACGAGCGATGTTGGCGATCGCTAGCAACCCCAAGTTTGCGATAAACACAACTAACCAACGTAGCCCAAACTGTCGCCGTTCCAGCCAGGTCGCCATTAACAAAAAGAGCGTACCTGTCCACAAACTTTTCAGCCCGCTACAGGGCAAATCGACCTGAGCAATACCCGTATCGAGCACAATGATGTCCTCAGAGGACAAAGCAGCGACGTGCCAAGTTCTCAGGAGAAGCTCAACTGTGTGAGCAGTCAGAATACGGGCTGGAAACCCTAGTCCAGTGCTGTATTGCACTCCAAACGGCACCATAACCGCGATCGCCGCCCCAATGGGTAAACCCTTTCGCCAAACAGTAGACTCTAGAAATAGCCCCAGCAAACCATAAGTACCCAATAGTGCAAACACTATAGGCACCTGGTCAAGCATGAGTAGCCACTGAGCAGCAATCATGCCGATGGCACTGCTCAGCAGCAGCAGTAGCGGACTCCAGCGAAAAATTGGCACGGCTGAGAAGCGGAACTGCTGCCGATGGCGAACTCCTTGAATGAGCAAGAGTGCGACTCCAGCCAGCAGCATAACCTGGTTAAACAATGAAATTTCTTGAACTGGTTGGATCAGCCAGCCCAACGTAGCCCTATTAAGCAATAGCCAACTCAGCAGCAGGGCGGCTGTAGCTGTTCGTTCTAGCTTACTAAAGGTCTGCGATCGAGTAGCCAGACGCATTAAATGATCGCTGGTCATGCAGGATTCCTTCCGATTTGCTTAGTGACTCAGTGCGAGTAGACGACACCAACGGCGATAAGTAGACCCCTAAAAAAATAGTGCGGCTGACTTCACGGACACTGAGGGATATTGCGGAAAGTCAAGGCAAAACTACACTAATTTGAAGGCTCTATGAAGTTTGCGTAAAGGGTTCAAGGCAGAAGGGAACAGAACTGTATGTTAAGAAGCTTTGTGAAAAGTGTCTGGCGGCCGAAACCGTAACAACGAAAACATAGTCTGCGGTCGTAGACTACCGAAATGCAAAGTTGCAACCTGTGTCGAAGCACTAGCAGTTTAATACCTGGACGATGAAGACGTTTGGGTGCGGGGACCGGATCTGTAGCCATAGTTGGAGCCCGAATAAACGGAGCGCATGGTTGCGTTATAGCCAGGCGAAGAGTACACCGTAGTCGTCACACCACCGTTAACCCTTTTCACCACAGACCGAACTCCCGTGTGCGAGCGAGACGAAGCTGGGCGGCTGTAGGAGGAACGTGTTTGGGTCGAACGGCTGGCAGGTTGAGTGCGGCAGAGCGATTGCCTTAGGTCGATGACTTGCCCAGACGCAGTGGTCATGTAACAAGCACTATCAGACTCCACTGGTAAAGCCTCGGCACGCAAAGCAGTGAGCGTCATTGAGGCAAGTCCAACAGCGGCAGCGATCGACCAAAGATGGCGGTTCATGAAGGCAGCAGGTACAGGTGCTCTTTAACCATGCACCCACAGAATTGCTACAGCTAGTCCGACTGCCGAGCCTTCACAGAATTTTCATTGACCCATGTTTAAATGAGCGCGATCGCTACTACCAACGAGATCGCTCACCGCTAACCCTGGTGATGCAAGGAGTCGAGAGCCAACGAGTCGCAACCATGTTTGACCGCACCTTCGGCATCGAGATTGAAGCCTATGCTGGCTTTAAACTCGATCCCGGTTCATTGTTAACCGAGAGTAGTCTGTCAGGGAGGAAAAGCCTGATCAGGCGATCGCGCTAACGTTTCGGTAAAACTACTGACATTGTTAACGGTGCGTTAGAGACACCTTAAAGTTCTTGTGGGATTGGTAAAGATTGGTACAGAAAATGGCAGCGCTCTTTGTAGCCCTCAGCAAATTTCTGACTTCACCACCGATTCCTTTACCCAGGACACCGCTATGGCAAGCGCCCCCATTCGTTTTTCCCAGTTCAATGCTTCACTGAACCGCAACGCAGAGGGACAGCTTGTTTCTGATCTGTCCACGCCAAACAATGCCCAGGTAAAGGCGGTGGCTGAAACGATCCAGCGCGTTAACCCCGATGTGCTCTTAATCAATGAATTTGACTACGTAGCTGCCAACCCGCTTCAGCCTGTGCAGCTTTTGCAGCAAAACTATCTCTCTGTCAGTCAAAACGGTGCCACACCGGTTGAGTATCCCTACGCTTACATTGCGCCGTCGAATACGGGTGTTGCCTCTGGCTTTGACCTGAACAACAACGGTGTTGCGGTAACGACTCCAGGTGCGCCAGGGTATGGCGATGATGCCTATGGTTTCGGTAACTTCCCCGGTCAGTTTGGCATGTTGCTGCTGTCTAAATATCCGATCGACACAGCGAATGTGCGAACCTTTCAAAACTTTCGCTGGCGGGACTTACCAGGAAACTTGCTGACGAACGACCCAACTGTAGATAATCCTGCTACCGCCGTGGAGGAAAACCTGGGTGGCTTCTACACGGCAGAAGAACAAGCAGCGCTGCGGCTGTCATCGAAAAGCCATTGGGATGTACCCATTTTGATCAATGGCAAGGTGGTGCATGTGCTGGCTAGTCACCCTACGCCGCCCGTGTTCGACGGACCTGAAGATCGCAATGGCAAGCGGAACCATGACGAGATCCGCTTCTGGTCTGATTATGTTACCCCTGGTAGCGGTGACTACATTTACGACGATCGCGATCGCTCTGGCGGACTGGCTGCCGGCTCGCGCTTTGTGCTTATGGGCGACCAGAATGCAGACCCGAATGATGGCGACAGCTACGATAACGCCATTCTGCAACTGCTGCAAAACCCCGACGTCAACACCAATACTGCGCCAACAAGCCTGGGTGGACCGGAGCAATCGCGTTTAGATGGTGGCAAAAATCTGGAGCATCGCGGCAACCCAGCCTTTGACACAGCAGATTTTGGCGATGCGCTCACGGCATCCGGTAATCTACGCGCTGACTATGTGTTGCCATCAGCGTCTTTGGACATTGTCGATGCGGCTGTGTTTTGGCCCACGACGAGCGATCCACTGTATTACCTGGTGGGCGATCGCCAGAGCTTTGCGGCTACCCCCGCTTCAGACCACAGCTTAGTCTGGGTAGATGTACAGACAGGTGCAACGCCCGCAGGCAAAACGCTGACAGACGATTTAGGCTTCCTGGGGCAAACGATTCTGGCAACGGGCTTTACGCCAATTGGGGCAGCAGGTGCGATCGACGGCATATCCGTACCCATCGGTGGCTTGTCGGGTCTTGCTTACGATGCCGTGAACCATCGCTACTACGCCATTGCGGACGATCGCTCTTCGCTGGCTCGCTTCTACACCTTCACGGCTGACCCCACCACACTCGCAACAGCTGGGGTCACCTTCACCAACGTCACGCAGCTTAAAGATACGAATGGTCAACCGTTTGCGACCAACAGCCTCGACCCAGAAGACATTGCGCTGACCCCAAATGGCACAGTGTTTATCACCTCCGAAGGGGAAGTTAGCCCTGCGTTGGGAGCCAGCCGCGTCACAAACCCGTTTATCGACGAGTTTGACTTGGCAACCGGACAACAGGTGCGATCGCTGCCCATCCCAGCAAAATTCCTGCCCGCCGTGCAAGATACAAACGGCAACGGCTGTGAATGAGCAGAAAATATAGCGCAATTTGCAAATGAGTTGCGCAACGAGTGAGAGCAGCTCCAGTCTAGTGTTCTAGCTTCTGATAAGTTGACATCCAACTGCATTGAAGGAACAGCAATTGGAAGTGAATCAAACCCTGCAACGCGCACAGGTTTCAACTTTATAAGCTTGTGCTACCTATTTGCAAATTGCGCAAAATCTTTTGCTCAGTCACAGTTAGCTGTGAAGTACAACTCCTTGGAGTTCTCTATTCTAGAGTTGATAACAACGCAACCGACGAGAATACAAGATGGGATGAGAGGTTTTGCGAATGGGAAAGAGAAAACAATCATCTATTGAACCGACGAAATCAAGCTCATGAAAGTATTGTTTTTAACGCTCGTATTTCTCAGCGAGATGTGATTCGTAGAGCTGAAGCTTCCCACTTTCCTGTCCTAGCTTATCAACCTCCTGACTCTAATACTGGCAGGGCTAGGAATGCGACTCGAATGGAGTGGTTAAATCTCACGAATGAAATCATCACTCGGATGCAAACCTCAAGAAGCAGCTAGATTTGGACATGGAATTTCGCATTGCCGACACCTTTACCGATAGCCTGACCAGACTCACCGGGCAGGAACAGAAGGCAGTGAAAACGACTGCCTTTGACCTGCAACTCAATCCGGCTAGCCCAGGTATGCGATTTCATAAGCTCGATCGGGCGAAAGACCCTAACTTCTGGTCAGTCAGCGTCAACATGGACATTCGTCTGATTGTCCATAGAACAGAGACTAGCCTCTTGCTCTGCTATGTCGATCACCATGACGCTGCTTACACCTGGGCGAGCCGTTGCAAAATCGAACGGCATCCCAGAACTGGCGCGGCTCATTTGGTAGAAGTACGCGAGCGAGTTGAGGAAGTCATCGTCCAGAAACCAGTTGAGCGGACAGCACCCACAAAACTGCCTCTATTCGCCCAAGTTTCTGACGACGACTTGCTGAGTTACGGTGTCCCACTTGAGTGGTTAGACGCTGTGCGGCAAGCGACCGAGGACACCCTGTTTGATTTAGTTGATCGCTTGCCCCAGGAAGCAGCCGAAGCTCTCCTAGAACTGGCGACAGGTGGCAAACCACAGAAACCAACTACCATCCCAACCACCATCGATCCGTTTAGTCACCCTGATGCTCAACGTCGCTTCCGAGTCATGACCAATATGGAGGAGTTGGAACAAGCGCTGGCATTCCCCTGGGAAAAATGGACAGTTTTTCTCCATCCTGCCCAACGCTATCTGGTCGAACGGGATTACACCGGACCTGCCTGCATCTCAGGCTCCGCTGGCACAGGCAAAACCATTGTGGCACTCCATCGCGCTGTTTTTTTAGCGCGTCGGCATCCTCAAGCTCGCCTTTTGCTGACCACCTTCTCCGACGCCCTGGCAAATGCCCTCCGAGTCAAACTAAGTCGGTTCCTTAGTAATGAGTCCGAAGTCAGCAATCGGCTCGTAGTTTGCTCCATTCAGAGCGTTGCTTACGCACTGTACACAGACATCTTTGAGGAACCCAATGTCGTTATACCAGAGCAGGTGCGATCGCTGTTAAGGGCAGCTGCCGCTAAAGTTCCAGAGCATCGGTTCACTGAGTCCTTCCTGTTCGGCGAATGGCGTGATGTCGTTGATGCGTGGCAGCTAGACTCCTGGGAAGCCTACCGGGATGTGCAACGCCTGGGACGCAAAACGCGGATTGGTGGCAAACAGCGAGAACTCCTCTGGTCGATCTTCCAGCAGGTTCATGATGAAATCGGACAACAAAACCTTTTGACCTGGCCCGGACTCTTTTATCGGGTTGCAGACTATCTCACCAAATCGAATGAACAACCCTTTGATTTCGCGGTTGCGGACGAAGCTCAGGATATGGGCATCTCCGAACTGCGCCTGTTAGCTGTGATGGGCAAGCAGCGACCCGATAGTTTGTTCTTTACCGGTGATTTGGGGCAGCGCATTTTTCAGCAGCCGTTCTCCTGGAAGGCATTGGGTGTCGATATTCGTGGGCGATCGCAAACACTCACCATCAACTACCGCACTTCTCACCAGATTCGCCAGCAAGCCGATCGCCTACTGCCTAAAACTCTGGCTGATGTAGACGGCAATGTCGAGGATCGGCAAAACACAGTGTCCGTCTTCAACGGACCTGCCCCAGTGATCGAGCTTTATGCTGACCTGGAGCAAGAGACGGAAGCGGTCAGCGAGTGGATCGCGAATCGTCTTACCGCTGGGCTGCAACCAGATGAAATCGGTGTTTTCGTTAGAGATACACCTCAGCTTAAACGGGCGATCGCTGTCGTTCAACGCTCAGGAGCAACACCGGTTGAGTTAGACGATCAAGCCACTCCGGCTCAAGGCTGTATTGCTGTCAGCACTATGCATCTGGCAAAAGGTCTCGAATTCCGTGCTGTTGTTGTCATGGCCTGCGACGACGAAATTCTGCCACTCCAAGAGCGCATCGAAAGCATTTCCGATGAATCCGATCTTGAAGAGGTTTACAATACCGAGCGACATCTCCTCTATGTTGCCTGCACCCGTGCGCGGGATTACTTGCTCATCACCGGAGTTGATCCAGCCTCCGAGTTTTTGGATGATCTGGATAAGGGGTTGAACTAAGTCATTCCGTCACAGATGCAGCTCAGTCTAACTTAACCCTCAGCATGATCAATCATCTTACAAAAGGTATTGACTAACTCCATTTGAGAAATTGTTGAACAAGATGTACGCGCTAGTGCCGGACTGCCAACAACAACCGAAAGGCATTGAGCACGAGAAATCGCTACATTCAATCGGTTGCGGTTAAGCAGAAATTCCAGTCCTCGGGGTACCGCATCTCCACTACTGGCACACATGGAAACAATTACCACCGGCGCTTCCTGCCCTTGAAACTTATCGACTGTACCAATTCTGGCGCGACCTTTTAAACGCTCTTGCAGTTTTCGCACCTGCATATTGTAAGGAGCAACCACTAGAATTTCTTGATTACCAATAACTCCTAATTTCTGTCCACGATCGCTAACGTACTCCAAACCAGTCAGTTCTGTTACCAGTGCCTCAACCTGGTTTACTTCTTCCTCGCTGGATTGCGTATTGTCTTCGTGATCCACAGGGATAAACAGGATGCCACTGCTTTTACAAATCAAACCATTGCGATCAGCCGGTATCGCGATCGTGTGATGGGCAGTATTAGGATGGTTAGTCAACCGACCCTCATACACCAGTTCAGAGATAAAGCGGCAAATCTCTGGGTGCATCCGAAAGCTGACATCTAAAAACACTCCTAAGTCAGGTGGGACAGTAGCTTTACCGTTCAGGAAGTAGCCCAAGCCAGAGGTCCCGCTTTCCCCTGGGTGTGAGCCTTGAATCGGTTGTTCCAGTTGCATCTGGTCTCCCATCAAGACCAGGTTGTTGGCACATCGAGCTTTCGCCACTAGATTTGCTAAAGAAACCTGTCCTGCTTCGTCTACAAACAGGTAATCCCACAGGCCCTGGTTTTCTGAACGGCAACACTGAAAGACCGTTGCACCAACCAGTTGGAAGGCTGCTGGTTGAGCTTCTGCCATTGTTTGTTTGAATTTGATTTGTGGATGCTCTAAAACTGCATCATCAGCGGGTCCTCCCACTTTAGCTCCACTAAAGACAACTCCTTGTTCAATCGCTAGTGCCGCAACTCGTCCTAACAAATTCGAGATAACTTTATGGCTAGTTGACGAAACAGCAACTGTTTTGCCTTCCTGTAGTAAGCGCAAAATGATGTGAGCAGCTGTATACGTTTTACCACTACCTGGTGGTCCCTGGATGCAGAGAGCACTGTGGTCTAGATTCAGGGCAGTCTGAACAATGGTTTCAAGAGAATCTGTGCCACCCGCAATCAGCGCTCCACCAGAATGGTTACGAATGCGGGGCGATCGCCGTCCCAGTAGGTCGTGCAAGACAGGCGCTAGGGTTAGAAATGGCTGCCAATTTTGCACAGTCTCTAAAATGGCTTGGCTGATTTGGTCAGTATTGATAAAAGTGGCTGGTAATAAACCTGTACGTTGGGGAGGTTCCCAGTTCTCAAAAGTTTGTCTGACCTCAGTTAATTTGTTATCGCTAATGAGGAGGGTTAAGTATCCTTGCTCTGTATCAAGTGATTCAAGCCTGCATCCCCGCAATGGTTCAGGTGGGGTAAACCAGCAATCAGTTGCGGCAGAAAGCTTAGTATCTTGAGCCAGATCAAATTGGTAGGCGTAGGCAAGCGATCGACTTTTTGGCGTGGGGCGATAAGGAGGATTACTGGTCCGTTGAATTCCAGCTAGGCAATCCAGCTCATCGTAGAGTTCCAGTTCCTCCATTTCCAACCAGGCAAAGCGCTGCCACCAAAATGGTTTTGCTTCTCGTTGGTGAAACTGAAGAAGATGAGCCAGTAACTCTTGCAATTTCCAATGTTCTGCTTCATCACCCAACTCTGTTGGAATGCCAGCAAGCAACTCGGAAGCCAACTCAGAACCAGTAACTCTTGAAGGTTGAGGTTCAGTCAGTTGTTGTGGCGCTTCAGGACCATTTTGGCCAGGTTTAGGTCGGTAAGAAATGCCGTGTTCTGTCTGGAGACCTCTCAACCAGTCTGTTAAATACTTTGTTGAGTCACAGTCATCCTTATTGTAAGAACGGATTTCTTCGAGAAGCGGTTCAGCTAAGTGAGGGGCATGCTCTCGCTGTTGCATCCACCGAAAATACTGCACTACTGAATCTTGAGCATTCTGAACGTCACCCTGCCGTCCCTGCCAGTAAATCTTTTCTAAGGTTTTGATTGAATAATTTCTACCTCCTACCCGAACGCCTTGCGCCACAATTCGGTACAAGTCAACAAAGACACCGGCTCGCAGCAAATCATCTAACTGATCTTCGCGGGTAGCATAACGGCTCATTAACCGCTTCAAGGCAATCGTTTCATAGGCAGCATAGTGATATATGTGCATCTGCGGGTCTTGCTGCCAACGAGCGTAGACCCAATCGATGAACTGCTCAAACGCCTGCTTTTCTTCCCGCTCATTATGAGCCCACCAATCTTGATAATGGAGTTCTCCATTCGTTTCATAGGTGACTCCAAATAAGTACTCTAAGCCCCCTTCTGCTAAGGGGTAACCTTCCATATCAAAGTAGATATCCAACTGACGGGCAGGCGGTAACAACACCAGACCTCTGTAGGGATCCTCTTCGCTTGGATGGAGCACTTCATAACAGGGAATGCCTTGCCTAAGGCTCTGCTTCTGCAATCGAGCTTGCTGATTCAAGCGGCTGAAAATCAGGGGATCTAACTTTACAATCCGATGGACTGGACCAGCGTCCGCAAGCTGTTGCATTGTTGTGATGCCTGCTGCCTCCAATCGGCGAATTTGACTGCGCGTCATGTTCGCTACTTGACTTAGATGATCAAGCTCTTGCAACACTCGTTCTGCCTCACCACTCCAGCATCCATGGCTATCCCCCTTCGGTAACAGTCTGGACTCAGGAGAAAACGTTGCCATGCACTGAAGGAACGATCGACGCAGCTGGCGATAATAGTGAATATAATCTTCCGTGCGTAAACGCTTGATTTCAGTATTCCCTAGCAATAGACGGAATTCTTTTGGCACAAGACCCTGAATGCTGCCCAATAAGTCGCAGTAACAGCAAGCCTGGATGATAAAGAAGGGTTTTGGGTTAAGGGCTAATTTGCACTCAAGGGGGATATAGCTCCAGTTACCCAGGTTTGATGGTTCCTCAACGCGAACCAGCATATCCGCATAGCCCATAAAATTCTCATGCTGAAGACAAGCCTGATAAATGTAGTGCCGTCCAGACTTCATAGCATCTAACGTCGTTTCCCAAGCATCCGTACGCTCCACCATACAGAGGTCTATGCCAGAGTGTTGCAAAGACTCTAGATACCTTTGTTCATGGCTCTGACCCATTTGAAACAGAATTTGCTGCATTTCATCGACTGGGTCAGCGTTGAGCCCTGTCGCTTCTGGCATCTCTAATCTGTACCGTTCCATCCAGCAGGCAAACTCACTTTCAAAGAATTGGGTTAGGTCTGTAGGGGAATACACTACCTGCTCTGCAACGCGTTTCATACTAAAGTTCTTACTGGAACAGCTCATTGTTCCCACGCTGCAAATTTAATCTTTAACTCTAGAAAAACGCTTAAAAAAGTTTCATCGCGATTGCTGAAATATGAGGCTAGAATGCTAACCCTCTTGAGTCAGCTTTTCTAGTTCATCTAATAACTTAGTAATGCGGTCGCGCTTCTTGCGATCGCTCCAAACCTCAGTCTTCTGTAATTGCTTGCCAATTTCACTCCACCGTTGAGCAACCATTTTCTCAACAGTCAGTGCTGCCTCAGGCGTTAGCTCTTTGACTGCCGCCCTAATCTCATTCAGCGATAGGTTCTTAGCGATTGCCTGCTTGAGCAACTTAGACCGCTGCCCCTCATCTTTTACGCGTGCGAGCGCTCGTGCTTTGGTGAACTCTAGCTTCCCTTCTCGCAATGTCTCCAGCACTTCATCTGGCAAATTGAGCAGAGGAAGACGGTTCACTCGGAAGGATTCCGCATTAAAACGACCAACTGTAGAGAGAAGCGATTCAATCGCTTTGACTTGACGGATAACGTTATCCGTCAAGTCAAGTCCTCGTTTCTTTGCGTTCGCAGCTTGATTCAAAACCGACACCACCTCATCAGTTGTGACATCTAAATCAATGGCTAGTAACTGCAAGAGCCCTTCCGTTTCCTCTACGGGGTTGAGGTCATCCCGTTGCAGGTTTTCGATTAGCGCAACTTGGAGCGCCTGTCGATCATCAAACGCTCGAACGACAACCGGTACTTCCGTTAGTCCTACGGTCTGAGCAGCCCGGTAACGTCTTTCGCCAGCAATTAATTCATAGCTGCTGCCTGATGGACGCACCAACAGGGGCTCTAGAATGCCATGCTCTTTGACCGACTGAGTCAGCTGTGCCAGCTTCTCTGGGTCAAAGTAGCGCCGTGGCTGATGTTTAGAAAGTAGGATTTTATTGATTGGGACAGTGCTAGTTGGCTGTGCCCCTTCGACTTCCATACTGAATAAATCAGTCACCCCTCTCATCTGGGGCACTTGGGGACGTTTGCTAGCCATTACAAAGCCTCCATACCTTTGGCAATTTCATCCAGGATGATCAGCGAGGGATGCTTCGGTGCATAAACGGCGAGAGGCTGACGAGACATGGCCGCATCGGCAAAGGCAGTCGCACGGGGAATGGGCGCGTAAATTGTGGCAATCGAAGCTAACTGCTCTTTCAGCGCTTCCAAAATGGCTTTGTCTTGGCTTGCATTGTTGAAAATCGTCGGAACGATACCCGCGATCGCCAGTGTTCGATTCAGGTGCTTCCTCACTTTTTTGATCGTATCAAGCAGGAGCTCAGTACCTTTGAAGGCCTTAAAGTGAGTTTGGATCGGAATGAGCACATGGGTGGCTGCAGTGAGAGCAAGGATACTCAACACCCCTAAGCTGGGAGGGCAATCAATCAAGATGAAGTCGTAGTGAGTGATTTCTGGCTCCAGCGCATCCTTCAAACGCAGTTCTCGCGCAATCACAGAGGCTAATTGGAGTTCTGCTGCACTTAAAGTAATGTTGGCTGGGACAAGGTCCATTTGATGCAAATTATGGTGGATGGGCAACGCCGTATCCTCTTCCAGAATGGCATTTGCAACAGTTTGCTCTAACTCATGAGGCTCTAAGCCCATAAAAGTTGTGAGAGATCCCTGAGGATCAACATCTACTAAAAGGACACGATGACCACGAAGAGCTAGATGGTAGCCCAAGTTCATTGCCACCGTTGTTTTACAGACACCACCAGCCTGGTTAAAAATAGCAATGACCTTATGCACAACGCAGCCTGTAGCGACAAGCTTAGTTTATCCGGTAGGTACAATTTCTAAACAAATTTAATGGACGATTATCCTGATTTTGTGCTTAAGGAAGCATTGCGTCTTCTCGATCTGTTGAGTGCTGCACCGTTTAGTGATTGTGCCCCCTTAACTCGGAAGTTCAATGAGCTGCCGCCTCGCCTTGGCATCTACGCCTGTAAGCATCGAGGCTTAGGGATTTTGTACATCGGCAAAAGCAATAGCATTCGAGCACGCTTAAGATGTGGACATAAAGCTTTGGGGTGGGCTTTCATTGATCGCATGGATCCTAATGACGTACGCATAGCCTACACACCCCTTTCCTTCGAGTGGAATCGAGTATCATATTAGTTAGAACAAGTGATGATCAGGCGTATCCAGCCACCCTACAGCGATCGCTAACAGCGGAGACTTGATAGATGCAGACTGCTGACTCAACGACAAAAGCCATGCTTCTCAACTACTTCCCTGAGCGCATTCAAATTGCGCTGAGCCACTATGCTGCTGAACTCAATCTGCCACTAGAGACTCTGGTGAAGCTAGGGATCGGTTATTTCTTGGAATCAGCGGATATTGATGCCGGCGCGAATGACCAAGCTTTTCCAGAACCACGTCAAGGCATTTTGGCTCATTTCCCCAAAGCGATGCAAAAAGGCATTGAACAGTATGCAATGGAGTATGAGTTTCCGCCAGAAGCCGTAGTCGAACTGGCAGTCACGTTTCTCCTTGATCCGGATGCCAGCAGTTTTGAGGATTGCCAGGTCGGTGTTCAAAAAGAGCAAGTTCATTTGCTCCAGCAGTATCGTCAAGACCATCAAGCCGAAGCAGCTTAGAGAACGATATCTCGGAGAACTCAGGCAAAAACGTCACTAGCTTTCAGCCAGAAGCTCCTGGTCAAAAGCTTTAGTGCCCAGTTTGCACGAATTTGAGCGGGAAGGCAGGTGCCAACTCGTTCAAAGGCGAAGATTAATTTTACAGTGCCAGAAGTGTGCCAGTTGCATATGTATCAGAAACGGTCCCAATTGAGGCACTTGACGATAGGCTGGTTCACCGACGGCAGCAGAGGCTGGCTGTTGTCTCACAACTTGTCTCAAAACCCGTGGGTGCAAGACAGTTTTGCACCCACGGGTTTTGAGACACTGGTTCGCACTAGCCCTCGCCGACTCATCAGCAAACCTGATGTATGAAGCAACGCCCTTAATTGACGCAACTGGCACAAGCCCTTGCTTTGACAACTGTCACATGGAAAACATTTAGTCCAAATGTAGTCCAGAGCTTTGAAAGACGGACTTAACTAAAACTGACAACCTAGTTTTTATGGCACTTTGAGCCTCTTCTTTCATCCTCTTGTATAGTTGCTGACTTCGCAACGGCGCAACGGGGCGAAAAAGTAAAACTGCAACAGTGTAAGGGTTTTAGGTGTTGTGCCAGTTGGCGGCTAGTCCAGCACCGGAAGCACGAGCCAATCTTGAGCCACGCTTATCAATGAGCACCTTGGAGCCAACAGAAACACATTTAACCTGGTTAGAGCGATTGGGTTCTTTTTTGCCTTATGAACCGTAAGTTAATCATGCTGCTGATCTGTGAATAAGCATGACTTTTTAATGATTTTTTCTTTTCTGGATCTTAAATTAGACACATGACCGCTATGCTTGGTGAAACGTAATTTTATTTCCATAGATAGAGAATTTAATGGCTATCAACGGCTTACAAGAGCTGAGAGCGATTCAAGCTTTTGCTGTAAAGCTTTTAGTTTTGAGCGCTCTCAGTAGTGGGATAGCCTGGTTTCCTCATCAGTCTGCGGCGCTCGGACAAACGTGCAATCCGTTTGGATGCCCTAATCCAGGAGCTGGCGAGTGTAATTCTTTCGGGTGCCCTAATCCGGGTGCCAGAGCTTGTACTCCGTTTAGCTGTCCTGCTTCACCCCCTAGGGCTGCCAGTAATCCTAACGACGCTAAGCGATCGTTCACCGTCCACAACAACACAGGCACCAATATTACAGGGCTGTATATTTCCAGTTCGGGGGCTGGTGACTGGTGCCCCAATGATTTAGATAACATGCTCTACAACGGTAACTCCTTCCGCTATTCGCTCACAGGTTCCTGCCAGTGGGATCTCAGAGCGCGGCTTGCAGACGGCAACGAACTAACGCAGCGCAATATCGATACCTGTATCAATACGAGCTATACCTTGGGTGCCACTGCTACACAGAAGCCCATGAACAATCCTGTCAGCGGTGGAAGCAGCTTTGGGGAATGCATGGATCGGGTGATGTATCAAGATTTTCGCGCCAATTCTGAACCTGACTCAGATAGTTGGTACACCTTCGATTTGCCTAGCAGTCTGACCAGTGATCAAATAAAGCAGGCAGGGTTTCGCTCTACCTACTTCGGCAAGCAACACAAACAGTCAGTTGTTCGTGTACAGGTCAAAACCGCAGAACAAGCTGCTCCAGTGTGTCGCTGAGTCGTCTGAGACAACGTAATTAAAGATTCGAGACGTTCGTTTGCCGAAAAGACAGCATTGCGCTTGTAGGCAACAAGGAATTTACAACGCAGTGGGTCTGTTGTTACTCGTTCACACCCTCAAGTCTTCTACATAATTGTCGCTGCTGATTTTACATCTACCCCCCGGAGTTCGCATGGTTGTCCAGTTATCTAGCCCTTTGCCCACTACCGCATCAAAGCCATCTTATGCAGTCTGCGGTTGTCCATCCTGCAGTGCAGCGCGATCGACAGGTAGTGTTGCGTCTAGTAATCAAGCCCTTGAGTTAAGTCAGGCTAACGGTTCTGCTGTAAGTGCTGCTAACAGCACCACATCTTACATCAATGCATTACTGCCAGCGAAGCAACCCCGTTGGGCGATTGGCGGTGGGATTAGCAGCAGTCCTTGGACTGGAACCACTCCCATTCAAATTAACTACAGTTTCATGACGCAGGTACCTGCTTACTACAATGCTGAAACTCATGAGCGAAAAACCGCTAATACCTTTGTAGCTTTCGACGCAATACAACAACAAGGAGCACGAGCTGCTCTAGCACTCTGGGAGCAAATTGCTAACATTCGTTTTGTGCAGGTATCTGACAATGGAAGCGGCGGTCAAATCCACTTTGGTACTAATGCTCAAAACACTAATCAGTCTGCTTATGCTCAATATCCTGATCAAGAGCAGTGGGGCGGTGATGTTTGGCTGAACAACTCATTTGCGCCAAATTTGACCCAAACTTCTGGAAGCTTCGGTTTTTACACCATGCTCCATGAAATTGGTCATGCCCTAGGACTAAAGCATCCTGGTGAATATAATGCTGGTGGTGGACCATTACCGCCAGCACCTTACCTACCCAACGGAGAGGATAATTGGCAATACAGCTTGATGTCTTACAACGACACTCAAGGTGAAGCAATTCCATACACAGGTGTTTTAACAAATCCCAGCACACCCTTGTTGTACGACATTGCGGCAATTCAGTATCTCTACGGCGCAAATACGAGAACGCGATCAGGTAACGATAATTACGCTTGGGCAACTAATTCTACCTTCATCAAAGCGATCTGGGATGGGGGTGGTACAGACACGATCGATGCCAGCAACCAAATTCGTCGCGTCATTATCAATTTAGTTGCAGGGAAATTTAGTTCTATTGGTGCCCAAAATGGCTCTGAGGATGTAACTGATAACCTTGCAATTGCCTATGGGACTACGATCGAAAATGCTAATGGTGGTAGTGGTGATGATTTTATTTTTGGAAATGAAGTCAGTAATACTATACGGGGTGGAGCTGGTAAAGACTTTATTCTAGGTGCTTCTGGTCAAATCTCAGCACTCAGTAGTGATGCTGATTTTCTATTTGGCGATGCTGGAGACGATCGCTTAGGGGGTGGAGCAGGCAATGATTTTCTAGACGGTGGTACGGAGAATGATAGTTTGTACGGCGGCGATGATGATGATTTCCTTTATGGAAATTGGGGAAACGATAATCTAGAAGGGGGAAGCGGGAACGATACGCTCTATGGTGTCCAAAACGATGACACCCTTAAAGGAGATAATGGCAACGATCTTCTATTTGGCGGGTCAGTAAGTTACCCCACTAACACAGGTAATGACAGACTAGATGGCGGCATTGGTGCGGATACGATGCAAGGTCAGGATGGGAATGACACTTACATTGTGGATAATGTGGGCGATCAGGTCATTGAGTATGGCTCCAACGGCATCGACACGGGTGGAGAAGATGGCATTGAAGCGTCGATTAATTTTAACCTGCCTTCCAATGTTGAAGTGCTGGTCCTGACCGGAAGTGCAATCAGAGGCGTTGGTAACCAGCTTGACAACACAATCTTCGGCAATGAATTAGATAGCTGGCTCGCAGGTGGTGATGGTAACGACACTTTATATGGCAGTGCTGTTGCTTCTCTCTTCAGCAGCGATATTGACGTTATCTTAGGTGGCAATGGCAATGATTACCTTTATGGTGGAATTGGCATTGATTATCTTCAGGGCGATGCTGATGCAGACACCCTAGACGGTGCTGATGGAAATGACGATCTTCAAGGTGGTTCCGGTGACGATAGCCTGAGAGGTGGCAACGACAACGACTACCTGACCGGAGGCGATACCCTAAGTTACACCAACACTGGCAACGATCGCCTAGATGGTGGTCTTGGTGCAGACACCATGCAGGGGCAAGATGGTAACGACACTTATATCGTCGATAGCTCTCTGGATCAGGTCAAAGAATACGACAAAGACAATAACGATGCTGGTGGCCTTGATAGGGTGGAGTCTTCGGTCGGCTATGTCTTGCCGCTTTACGTTGAAAACCTAGTGCTAACTGGATCTGCGTCCTATGGTGATGGCAATGCCAGCAACAATATCTTAAGTGGTAATGATCGCAACAACGTCCTCAGTGGATTTGCAGGCAATGACTTTTTAGATGGTGGAATCGGCAACGATACGTTAGTCGGTGGCATTGGTGATGACACCTACTTTGTCGATAGCTTGCAAGATGTGGTGATTGAAGCGGCTGGAGAAGGAGTCGATCGTGTCTATGCTGCTATAGATAATTGGATCTTGGGAGCAACGATCGAAAATCTGACGCTGACCGATAACGCCACCATTAGCATCGGCAACGATCTGGATAACGATTTAGTGGGTAACATCACCAAAGTCGATATCCTCAGAGGTGGTATGGGTAACGATACCCTCAACGGACGTGGTGGTAACGACTATCTCAACGGTGATGATGGCAGTGATGTCTTAGATGGTGGGACTGGCAATGACACTCTTGAAGGTGGTACTGGCGACGACACCTACATTGTGGATAGCCTTGGCGATGCCATTATTGACACGTCTGGAACAGGTATTGAAACCGTTCAATCATCAGTCTCATGGTCATTAGGTACAGGGCTTGATAATCTCACTTTGACTGGAATCAACGCGATTAACGGTACGGGAAACGCGATCAATAACCTTATCACGGGCAATAGTGCTGCCAATATCCTGATTGGTGGGATCGGGAACGACACATTGAATGGGGCTGAGGGCAATGACACACTCAGCGGCGGAGATGGTAGCGATGTTATAGACGGCGGCACGGGCGATGACAGGTTAGAAGGTGGCACGGGCGACGATGTCTACAGTGTTGATAGTACTGGTGATGTCATTATCGATTCCGCAGGTAGTGGCATTGAAACTGTGCGATCATTGGTTTCATGGTCATTGGGTGAAGGGCTTGACAATCTCACCTTAACTGGAACTGGCGCGATTAATGGCACGGGAAACGCGATTAATAACATTATCACTGGTAATAGTGCTGCGAACATTCTTGAAGGTGGTATCGGGAATGACACCTTAATTGGGGGAGCCGGAGACGATATCTACAGTGTAGACAGTCTCAACGACATCATTAGAGAGTTACTGAATGAAGGCATCGATACTGTTCATACATCCCTAACCTGGACATTAGGTGATAATCTAGAAAATCTAGTTCTGCTTGGAACTGCTGCGATCAATGGTACTGGGAACGCTCTCAACAACGTCATTACTGGCAACAGTGCTGCAAACATTCTCAATGGCGGCACTGGCAACGATACTCTGATTGGTGGGGATAGCAACGATACCTACATTATTGATAGCCTCGGTGATATCATCATCGATACCTCTGGAACGGGCATCGAAACCGTTCAATCATCAGTCTCATGGACCTTGGGGGCTGGACTAGACAATTTAGTTTTAACGGGAGCCGCTGCCATTGATGGTACAGGTAACACGCTTACCAACCGAATTGTTGGTAACAGTGCGGTAAATATCTTAGATGGCGGCATTGGTGATGACACTCTTGAAGGTGGCTTAGGCAACGACACCTACATTGTGGATAGTGTAGGCGATACTATTATTGATATATCAGGTACAGGTCTTGAAACGGTGCGATCGTCCGTTTCTTGGACATTGGGTACTGGTCTTGACTATCTCACGCTAACGGGAATGTCTGCAATCAATGGCATAGGCAATGCACTCACAAATACCATCCTTGGAAACTTAAGCAACAACAGTCTTAATGGTGGCTTGGGCAACGACACATTAACCGGTGGGGGTGGAGCAGACTCGTTTGTATTTGACACGGGCAATGCTTTTACTAATGCGATCGGAGTCGATCAGATCACCGATTTTCTGGCAGGCACTGACAAAATTGTTTTGGACAAAAGCACCTTTACCGCACTTTCCAGTAGTCCAGGAAGCGCACTCAATGCTAATGAATTCGCCACGATCAATGATGGCATCAACGGAGCAACCTCTGCCGCCGCCAATATTGCACGGATTGTCTTTAATCAGTTCAGTGGCGACTTGTTCTACAACCCAAATGGTAGTTTAAGTGGGTTAGGCACTGGGGGGCGCTTCGCCACGTTAGCGGGCGTGACTACGTTAACAGCCAACAGTTTTGCCATTCAAGCTTGAACTTAGTGAATCAAGTCTTTGGGGGATTGAGCCAACATACGACCAATTTAGTGCAAGAAAGGGCTAACAGCCTGATTCTGTCGTGGATTTTTGACGCTTTTCCCTTTGACTGGGTTTTGATCCAGAAGCTCAACGTAGTAAGGCTTGTAGCCTCATGTTGCACTTTTTTGCCCGTCTGTCGGCTTAACCCGTTATTGGAGAGGCTCGTGAGGTTCCGGAATCTTAGCAGATCGAGTGTTGGGATAAAAATGGAGGCGTTCTGTAGCCTCAAAAATCATCAATTTCGTCTTCTCGATTCCCTCGACAATTGCGGAAATTGTTGTAGCGGTAACATACTCACTTGAGCGGTGGACCTTTTTATGTTTGACTCTTGACTTACATCGCAACACAGTTCCAGTCGGACCAGCTACCGGATCTGTAAGCCAGTAGGAATGTACAAGTTGGTTGCGCTTCTCCTCAGCTTCTCCAGCGATTTGAATGCCGACTTGCAATTTTACTAATACTTCGGGGAAGTCTTTCGCCTTCCCTTCCTCGTACGATACACCTGGAGGAATGAAATGGGGAAGCGGGTGAGTCTCAACGTAATTAGACAAAAATTTCAAGCGGTTTGCAAAGGACAACTCATCAAGAACGGTATATGTAAAAGAGCCTACTGTTTCCGTGGGTTCCATGAGGCAAGCCAGCCCGTAGGTTATCACTAGCTCAAGTGACTGGAAGGCGATAACTATCCTGCCGAGAGCAATGTAATGCTCATCAGTGAATTTAAGGGGTGCTACGTCTTCGGTTTGCATGGGCTCTAAATATTATCCAGCGGAGAATTTAAGTCTATTATCCCGAATTGCATAGGTAAATTGAGACTTTAGCTGTTGATGTTTAAGGGGTATGTCCAGAGCAGTCTATTTGTCCGTTAAAAGGTGCATCAGCCATCGCTGGACTGAAACTGGCATAAATTACCGTTCGGTTATAGTCTGCAACGCCGATGCTCTCGTTCCTGTTCGCTCCTCTGCATGAGCGAGAATACCGCTTCTGTCGTTGGTGAGTTGCGGGTTCTGCAACGGGGCAAGCAAGTAAAAAGTAGAACTATGACTGGGCCAGGCTTCTAAGGGTTGTGACAGTGCTGAGCGAGTCCGGCAGCGCCAGCGGAGCGTTAATCACACTGCACTAGGGGCACCGCAGCACCAACCGAGACAGAGCCAACTCGGTCAGAACGAGCAGGTGCTGCAAGGGTGCACCAGCGATCGGCACACTCACTAGGTGAATTTCAGCCATCTCGCTGACTGACAGGTACAGGCGGCGGGCACTTTAGAGGCAGTGACCTTGTCCAAAGTAGTAGCCATTTGAGCCATGTCAGACTTTTCCGACGAGCAACT
>NZ_JACJPI010000036.1 GCF_014695975.1 Leptolyngbya sp. FACHB-321 | reverse complement strand
TGTATGGATACGACCACTTTTGATAGTTTGAGCCGAAGTACAACTAGGGCAAGCACGCATCGGGGATTAGCACTTTGAACAGCACTGTTAATTTAGCAACATTACTTTTACACGACTACCCCTGTTGTTTAAAACAGGCAACCTGCTGCAAGCCTTATGGCTTTCCTTACAGGTGGAGCTCAAACATTTATTACCGCAGATTCAAGCACCCTGTCTGTTGTTGTGGTCAGATAAGGACTTGACTACGCCGCTCGAGGCCGCTCAGGAAATGGCGGCCATGATTCTAAACTCCCGCTTAACCACTGTCGAAGAGGGTTTCCACGAATGGGGGCTCTGGTATCCCGAAAAATTTACAGCGCTGCTGCTGGCTTTTGTGCGTCAGGTGGAGCGTACTGCTACGAGCGCACAGAAGATCGCGATTGAATGAGTAGCCGGCCCGCAAGTGGCATGAAGGGGTGGACTAGGGTACCTGTGAGGCAGTCGGAGCCTGAAACTCCGGCGCTCTCGTTCTACTCGCTGGGCTCACTGAGGTGTTCTCGTCGCTTTTGAGTCCAACAATGTGAGGGACTTTGAGCCAGCCAACGCCTCGGTTTGGCTTCAGTATCTTTTTATACCAAGTCATCAAGATTAAGCCACAGATGATATAAAGTAACTATTGGGTTTAATCAAACAAATATGGTAGGTGTTTATAAGCTCGATATTACCGAAACCGAAGCTAACCTGAAGCAACGCCTCAGACACGCCAAGACTGCTTCTGGCAAAGAACGGCTTTAATTGCTTTATCTGCTTCCAAAGTGGGCAAGCCAAAACGGTGCAGGATGTGGCTACTTTCCTCGCTCGTCATCGCATCACCGTGCAGCGTAGTGAGCGTAGTGGCGGTCTCGAGGCTATACTTGCACACACGCCCCGCACCGGGCGGCGGCAGAGTATTCCCCAGTGGACATAGGAGGCACTCAATCAACAGTTGCACGAGAGTGAGGGCTTCAACAGCTACGATGAGATTTGCCAGTGGTTAGAGACGCAACTCAGCATCACTGCCCCCTACAAAACAGTGCATCAGTTGGTGCATTACTGACTCAAAGCCGCACCCAAGGTGGCAAGACCTGTAAGTGTTGCCACTGCAGATTGCGAGTCGAGGCATCTAAAAAAACTCGCTAAGCATTTGGCGTTGCTGTCTTGGTATGCCGTAGCGGTCATGGGACTGCCCGGACCAGTACGCTTCTTCTGTGAAGATGAAACACGGCTTGGACCCAAAACCATCAGTGGGCACAAGATCACAGCCAAAGGCATTAAGCCCAAAGGCAAAGTGCAGTGGCAGTTCAAGGCAGCTGATCTCTACGGGGTTGTAGAACCGAGCACTGGTGAGCACTGCTTTCACCCATCTCAACAGTGATTGCTTTCAGGTGTTCTTAAACTTAGTCAGCGAACGGTACAAGGACAGTACCGTGATCATGCAACTAGACCAAGCTGGAGCGCACCGCGCCAAACGTTTGAAAATGCTAACCAGCATCATCTTGATGTTTCAACCGTCCCATTCACCAGCAACCAATCCGTTGAGCGCGTGTGGCAATATTTCAAGTTGGGCTTGCGATGGCAGTTGCCAAAGAACCTGAATGAGTTGCAGTTGTTGATGCGGGCACGGCTAGAGGCAATGCCCCAAACGGTGATTGCTTCTGTGAATGAGCAGAAAATATGGCGCAATTCGCAAATAAGTGGCGCAAACCTGTAAGGCTAGAATCTGTCAGCGTTTTAGGCTCTTGGCTTACTTCTAATCACCTCAGTTGCGAATCACGTCAAATCTTTTGCTCATTCACAAAGGGAATCTCCACCTAACTCGTCATCTAGATCACCAGCAGCAATTAGCGTGACGACTATGAGCGCAAGCTGCCAGATTACGAAGAAATGGGCATCGCTGAATATGGATTGTCGATTATCTCGTGCTTGGAGCCAGTCGTCATATCGATTCTCCGAAGCAGCCGTTAATCATGGTTTACCAGTTGCTTGATGGCGAGTATCAGTTTATGCCATTTCGTGGTACTGAGCCAGCACGATCGCAGGTGTTTCCAAACCTAAAATTGTCAGTTGACAACATTTTTGCAGCCTTGCAGCTGCGCCAAAAGTAACGAAGTGCTGATTCTAGGCTTAAGGTGTTTGGCTGCTTTGGCTGGGCTTTAGGTTAGCAGCAAAGAATTTGCTTTATCCACTTGAAACAATACTGCTCACGCTGGCTGTACCTCTTTTTGGCATTGTTGATGCTCAGTTTAGGCTTGAGCTTAAGACAGCGGCTATAGGCGAAACGTTTTTTGTGTCCAGTCGCCTTTCTAAAGAGGTGGTAGCTGAAATGGCTGAGTTTACGGGTGAAGCAATGTCAAAGGCTTTAAGTGAAGCTGTTTGAAGAGTACAAGAGCAAGGTCAAACTAAACCAATTAAGTTTTGGGCTTCTTCCACCGACAAAGACAAAACAGAAAGGCTGCTCCTGAACCAAGACTGCTAGCGATCGCTAGGGCAGCAATTTCTCAAGTGGTTAAAGCGAAGTCAACAAGTTGACTGTTTGGCTTTGCAGTGCAAGCGACATGGGTTCCTCTTTGTTAGTTCCCTTAACGAACGCGAGGAAGCAGGGTGAAGGGGATTGGTCTCGCCCCTCAATTATCACCTCAGTTTATAGTACAATTGCACTCATTCCCAAGGCTTTCCCAACCGGAGGCTGAATCTATGCCCTGTGACTTTGTTAGGTTTTCTGTCCTTTTGACTGCCGCTACTGTTTTGGCTTCGCTACCTGCTTGGGCGTTCCGACTTGACCCAGCAGACAAAAGCTTTTACTACCCACTGGCAGAAGTCGTGCCGTTTTCGTCGCCGTTTGGTTGGCGAACACACCCAATCACAGGTGGGCAGCGTCTTCATTCTGGCGTTGACTTAGCGGCGGCTCATGGTGCTGTCGTTCAGTCGGCACACTCTGGTACAGTCGTCTTTGCAGGGTGGAAAGGTGGCTACGGTAAGACTGTGATTGTGAGTTACCCTGACGAAAAATATGAGACGCTGTACGCGCATTTGTCAGAGCTACTAGTAACCGAAGGGCAGGTAGTGCGGGCGAAGGACACGATCGGGCGTGTAGGCAGCACTGGTAACTCGACGGGTCCTCACTTGCATTTTGAATTACGCCGCTTCTCTGAGGGGCAGTGGGTTGCCGTTGATGCCGGGTCTCAACTGAGAGCGGTTGAGGCTTTTGTTCACGCGCCGCCGCCGCCTTTGCAACCTGTGGCAGTTGCTGTCACGGTGCCACCACCAGCGCCACCATCTGAGTCTGTGGCGCTGAGTTTTGAGTTGCCGTCTCAGACTCAAAACTAACTGTGTTTTGCTGGCACGCTAACGCTAGTGCTGCGTCTTTACTCTTCGGTCTTTCTGCACTGCCCTTGCCAAATTGCTTGTTCTTCAACAATTTTTGCGATAGAACCAGTTTAGCAATGCCTATAAACGCCATTATGCCATTGCTGATCGTATCATCAAACTTATTGCATAACACCCTACTGTGGCGGGTTTGCCAGGAGCTTGCAAAGTCGGAAACTATCTTTGTAACTCTGCCTTAGCGGCGTTCGGAATTGTTCTAAGTAGGAGGGCTAAATTAAGCACCACTTAGCGACCGGGTTTCGACTGCGCTCAACCCGCCGACATACAGGACTAAGAGCATTGAGACTTCGGCATGAGCGCTTAAGCCGAAGGGCGCTCATGCTTCGACGTTGAGCTTAGCCGAAACGTCGAACGCGAAGTCGAAAAGCAGTTTGTAAATAGCTACGTCCAGCTACTTAGCCTCACGTCTCTAACAGCCCGTTGGTTAAAAGGTTTGTGCTTATTGACTGAAAAATTTCTCAAAGAACAGCCCCACCTGAGGAGAAATAATAACCCATGCCATTTTCACAAAACGCCGCTTTAAATGCTCTTTTACAACCCAACAATGGACTCGATAACCTGGCTCAACTTACACAGTTTCTTCAGTCAGCCGATCAAGATCTAACAGGCGCAAGGGGTGTTGTGAGAGAGGCGCTGTCCTTTGTTGGGTCACGTGCATCGGCTAATCTGCCGGGGTTAAGCGATCGAGTCAACGTTTCTCGTGAACCGTCTGGAATTGTCCATATCCAGGCACAAAATGAGGATGATCTGTTCTACACGTTGGGGTTCATGCACGCGAACGATCGCCTCTGGCAAATGGACTTTCAACGCAGGATAACGCAGGGTAGACTATCAGAGGTTGTGGGTGAAACGACACTGCAACAGGACATTACCAACCGCACTCTGGGACTTTATCAGGCAGCCGCATCAGCCTACACCAACTTGGATGCTGCTACACGTCACATTGTCGATACCTACACGAATGGTATTAATGCTTACCTGAACCTCAATCTTTCACTACCACTAGAATTTCAGGTGTTGAACTACAGACCTGAGCCGTGGCAGCCCATTGATGTTTTGGGAGCGGTCAAGCTGCAAAGTCTGGTTCAATCGGGCAACTTTCAATCAGAGCTTCTACGATCGCGCCTGCTGTCTCAAGGCATTCCCTTAGCCCGCATTCAAGAAATCTTTCCACCCTATACCGGCGATGTGACCATTCTTCGCCCTGAAGATGTCGCGAAAATTCCCGGTTTACCTTCTAGTAGCTCCTCAGCTCTGCCCCAAACTGACCTTTCGGCGCTGACTGAGCCTGTGAACGATGCTGCTGTAGAGCGGCTTGCCTCTAGCCAACTGCTGTCTCCCGAAACGTTTGCATCAAATAACTGGGTCGTCTCAGGTAGCCGCACCACCACTGGCAAGCCCTTCTTAGCCAATGACCCCCACATCACGCTACAAATTCCTTCCGTTTGGTACGCGGCGCATCTGGAAGCACCTACTTATGAGACGATTGGGGCAACCTTTCCGGGGCTGCCCGGGGTCGTGATTGGGCGCAACAACTCTATTGCTTGGGGCGTGACGACAACTCAAGCCGACGTGCAAGATCTCTATGCGCTGGTAGAAGATCCCACCCAACCTGGGCAATACCTCTACCGTGATCAACTGCGGCCCTACAGTGTGCGTTACGAAACCATCAAGGTGCGCGGTGCGGCGGATGTTGTGCTTCCGGTTCGTGAGAGTGTTTACGGTCCTGTAATTTCGGATGCACTAGGAATTTCGCAACCTTTAGCGCTTCAGTTTGTCAGCCTGAGTGAAACGGACAACACACTTACCGCCTTCCAGGGCATTAATCGGGCACGCAATTGGGATGAGTTCACCACCGCCCTGCAAAACTATGTTGCGCCCATCCAAAACTTTGTTTATGCGGATGTGGATGGCAATATTGGTCACTACACCCCAGGTAAAATTCCCATTCGTCAAGATGGTCATTCGGGGCTGTTGCCCGTTCCCGGCACTGGGCAATTTGATTGGCAAGGTTTTATCCCCTTCAATCAATTACCCCATGTGTTAAATCCTGACTCTGGTTTCATTGTCACTGCCAACAACCGGGTTGCACCTTCTAACTATCCCTACACCATTAGTCAGGAGTGGGCAGAACCCTATCGCGCAGAGCGCATTCAACAGCTAATTTTGAGCAAGGACAAGCTTTCGCTGGATGATATGCAGGCGATTCAGCTTGACCAGACAACCCTGCTCTATAGCGATTTCAAACCGATCCTGCAACAGCTTCAGCCCATTCTCAATAGTTTGAATCCAATTCCAACTGAAACCGTAAATTGGTTAAACCAACTATTGAATTGGGATGGCAATCTGCATCCCGATTCTCAAGTCGGCACTGTGTTTGAAGCCTGGTTTAACGAACTGACGAAATTTGTAGCTCGATCGATCGGGTTAGAAGTTTTGGAAGGCAATGCTCAGGAACCTGCTCCCCGCTTTTTGCTCAAAGCGCTGACGCAGGGCGATCCAGTGTTAGGTGGTTCTGCGGCTCAGGCATTAACCAACGCAGCACTGGCGCTACAACGAGTAGTTGACGGGTTTAATGGCAACGTTCCTCAGTGGGGTGACGTGCATCAGGCGGTCTTTAAACATCCGGTGTTGCCAATTCGTCGTCAGGTTCCCTATGGAGGCGATCGCTACACAGTCAATGTTGGTCCTTACAACTCCACTAACTTCTTGATGGATCGCAACGGTCCCAGCTATCGGCAGTTGATTGATCTATCTGACCCAGAGCGATCGCGCTATATCTACCCCATTGGTCAGTCAGGGCGGTTCTTTTCGCCCTATTTCGACAATCTTCTAGAACCCTGGCGGCAGGGGCAATATTTGGCAATGAAAACTGAAAACTTTTCGGTGGCAACTCGGCTCTCGCTTAGACCCGGAACGAGTCAGAGTCGTTCATTCGTTCTGCCCGAAGACCAGATTGAAGACTGGGTTTTGGCGATCGCAGGACCAACTGTGAGAGGGGTCTTAGGCTCAGTTTTAGCAACAGATCGTTAAGGCTGAAAAGCGCATAAATTAGGGTTCTCAACAGGCGTTTGGTTGAGATGTCCATCCGCTTGAACTGTCCCGTTTTCACCTATAGCAGTCGAAGAGAGCGTTAGGACAGACATCAGACTTGAAACTTCTTTTGAGTAAGGGTTTCTATTCAGCCTTCAGCTTGCAGCCTTTTGCTATATAAATGGGACAGTCGATGCCGCAAAAGCTTGATTTGACGTTGATATAAAGAATGCTCAGGGTTGCAAAGACGCTAACTGCAATCACTCTAAGAAAAATCTAAGCACGTTTCCAGCCTATGCATCACGATAAGTTCACCTCTAGCGTCATCCCAACCCGACGTAAGCGCTCTGCTAGAACATCCCCTAACCCGGTTGCTAGTGTAAGAATGCCGCCCCGTGCTTGACCACCGGACAACTCATTAGTTTGCAGTGCCAAACTCAAGACAGCTTCACAAAATTTGCTCGTTGCTCGGTTGCCAGGGTTGCCCTGATCTCGAATAAGTCCTCGTCCCTGACGCCCGGTGAAATCGGGTCCATAGGGTTTCTACCATGCTTGGTACAAAGCACTACTGCGATCGAAGCGGTTTCAATCAATTGCCTCAGAGACGATCGAGAATGGGTGGAGCCGCAATGTCCTGATCCACCAGATCGATACTGATCTGTATAACTGTCAGAGAGGCGCACTAACGAATTTTCAGGCAGTACTTCCGGCTCCTCAGTCTCTGATTTTGCCCAAAGCTTACTCAAGTTAGAATACAACCTGGAGTTTCTCGATCTGCGTGAAAAAGCCCCTAAACGTGACTTAGAACATCTCTACCTATCGCACCTCGGCGGCATTACCAGACGAGTTTAAAGCGAAGCTGCCCTCGGTTGAGGACTTACAACATGAGATTGAAGCGGTGGCAGCTGTAGTTAAGGAGTTCGATCGAGATGCAGACTCAGGCTAACCAGCCTTTAGAGAAATCATAATGATGTTCAAAATATGCAGCATGATGAACACGATTAGTTTCCCCTATAGGCGTTTATCAAGTAGCAAATTGCTTGCTATGCGAGCGTTGATGTAACATTTGAGCCACGTCGATCGCAGGTGTACACGACCACATCTCGCCTAATGACAGCGATAGGGCTTGAGTAGCAATCGCCTCTATTTCTACAGCCATCTTAGCGAGAAGTGTTTGTGCGCCCAAGTGCCCCAAAACACCTAGACGAATCGCCGCTCCCACGACACCAGTGATAAAACTATGGAGAAAGGCAAGGCTGGTGTCGCTCTCGCTCAGATGAACCGCACGACCGACAACTGCAAACACGATCGGATGTAAGCCAGGAGTTCGCTTGGTATCCACATCATTCTGTAAAGACTCCAGTTGTTGATCGCGCCAAGTTGATCGTGCCACCATCAACAGTGCTTGCCCACTTCGACATTGCGCGTCACGGGTTACTTGAATCAGGGTCTGGGCATACAGGTACGCATCGGCACGTCGAATTTCGTCAGGCTCATTGGCAGCACTGGCGCGATAGGCATGGATCAGGGCAACCAAATCTGAGCAGCCAATTTTATGGTGTAGCAGCAGGTAAAGAAACGTTTCCACATCTGCTGCCGTGCAGATCTGTTTAGTTTGCACCAAGCTTTCTAGCCCGTGGGAAAGCGTAAAGGAGCCTGAGGGGAAAAAGGAGTCGGACAATTGCATCAGCGCCAACCGAGAATCAATCATAGCGGTCGTTTATGCCCCTTAATGATGAGAATGAGACGAGAATTGTAGCGGAGCGGCAGGCGATCGCACCTCGTAGTCGATACACAAACCTGGAATGTTAACGGCTCTTATCGTCGTTTCCATCACGGCTGGATCAGCCATCATTTCTACATAGATGCGATCGCCCTGCACCAGCACTGACCAATGGTGATTACCCAGCACATGCCCTAGATAAATGAGGTCAATAGCATGACCCGTGGCATCGCCGTCAAAGGTCAGTACCATAACAGTTTGGGCATGGAGATGGATAAGCAACAGTTGGTTTGATTGGGTGACAAAGATATCTCCCATTTTCAGGGCATGGTCGCGGCTTTTGATGATGCCAAGCTCAACGCCACAGGTAGAGTGGGCATGAATACGACCTTTGGCGCGATCGCCTGGTTGCAAATAAACCTCTAGTAAGGTTCCGGCTTGACGCGCTTGCTCCACTTGCTGCTGTAGCGCTGAGTCACCTACCTGATTACCCAGATAGGTTTCTGCTAGAGTTGTCATTTGGGCACCTCTGGCAAGCTAGGTTGACCATTGAGATGACGCATTCTCGTTAACGCATGGTTGATGTAGGTTTTAGCGATCGACACGCTACCCGCCATTGCTCGTAGCCACAAACCATTACAGTTTGGGAGAGGGGAACTGGCAGCAGTTAGATTGGTCTGCACCTGAGCAAACTGTGCTAAATCCTGGCTCAGCGGTTGCAAATCAATTTCAGGCAGAACCAAAAGCAGGCTGGCAAGGATAGGGTACGGCGAAAATAAAGGGCTTTGGGACGCGCGATCAAACGAGGTGCGATCTGGCTCCGCAGCGTGAGGTCGATCGACCTGCCCCTTGAGCTGCATAGCATCCGTAAAAACTAAGTCTCCAGCTGGTGTGTAAACTTGTAACCGATTGACATATTGACGAAAGTGAAAGTATTCGCCTCGCGCTAGCCGGCCAGGAACCATGATGTCGCTGAGAAATAAGCTCCCGGTGGGTGCCAGCGTGATCCGCATCGTTTGTTTTAGACTGGCATTGCGGTAAAGAATGATGGGTTCTGGAACGTACTCTAAGCTTGCGCCAGAGCCAACTGCGACCTCGTAATGAACGCGAGCACTTTGCTCCACCGCCATTTGATGCACCTTGGTTGCCGACTGATCAGTGAGGTAAAGGGCAGTACGATCGCTGAGTCGGACACTCATCTGAAAGGCATCACCAGCCAGTAGACCGGGTGAGGAATTCATGATGTAAAGATAAGTGCGGTGAGCATCGGTTGGATCAAGCCGTAGCGCTCGCGAAAGCCTGAAGGGGTAGGTGGCATACTGACGCTGTACAAAAGATTGATGGTATTGATCCAGCCCAATCTGTACAGCAAGCTGGTTGGAAGAGGTACGACCGAAAGCCACAGTTGATGGATCGCTGCGTTCAGCAGCACTATCTGCCGTTTGTCTATCTTTTATGATTGTTTCCATTGCAGTCATTAAGTCAGCACCCGCACTGATTGAAACAGCAATTTGTCAAAGATGAATTGCATTACCTGATCCAATCCTTCACCCGTTTTGCAGTTGGTATAGGCGATCGGCTTACCGCATCGGCGCTCTGTCGCTTCGCGATGAATCAGGTCTAAATCGGCTTCAACGTAAGGAGCAAGGTCAATTTTGTTAATGACCACCAGGTCTGCCTGCATGAAGCCAGGGCCGTTTTTGCGGGGGATATCATCGCCTGCACCCACATCCAGCACAAAGATATATGCATCAATTAAGTCGTAGCTGAAGGTCGAGGCGAGATTGTCACCCCCACTCTCCACAAACACAAGATCAAGCTCTGGGAACGCCCGCTCCAGGTTGCGAATTGCCAATAAATTCATGGTGGGATCTTCGCGGATAGCGGTATGGGGGCAACTGCCCGTTTCCACCCCAATAATGCGATCAGTGGGTAAGAAGCCTTTGCGCTTGAGGCGATCGGCGTCCTCCTGTGTCAGCAAATCATTGGTAACGACTGCCACTTCAATGCCTTGCTGCATCAGCAACGGTACCAATCGTTCCAGTAGCGCCGTTTTACCACTGCCAACAGGACCCCCTATCCCCAAACGAGCGACTGTTTTTTGCATCTTTGCCCTCACGCTGGATTTACCGAAACATATACAGCCGACCCAGCGGTACCCGCGACACAGGTTCGCAGGTTGCAATGTCACCGTTGACACGTACCTGAAACGTATCTGGATCAACTTCAATCTCAGGACACGCGTTGTTATGCAACATATCGGCTTTACTGAGCGATCGCGTGCCTTTCACAGGCAGCAGTTGTTTACGTAGCTTCAGCTTATCGGGCAACCCTTGCTCCAACGCAGTTTGAGTGACAAAGCAAAAAGAAGTGGATTGCTTCGCACTGCCAAAACTGCCCCACTGCGGACGGTAGAGAATAGGTTCACAGGTCATTAAGGAGGCGTTGGATTCGCCCATTGGGGACCAGGCAATGAAACCACCTTTAATAATGAGTTCTGGTTTGATGCCAAAAAAGCCCGGTTGCCATAGCACAATATCTGCGATCTTGCCAGGCTCGATCGAACCCACATGGGCATCAATGCCACAAGTTTTGGCTGGATTGATGGTGTACTTTGCCAGATACCGCAGAATACGCTGATTGTCGTTGCGCTCATTATCTTCTGGCAGCGTGCCGCGCTGGTCTTTCATCTTGGATGCCAACTGCCAGGTGCGACAGATGACTTCGCCAATGCGCCCCATCCCCTGACTATCCGAACCCATCATGCTGATGGCTCCCATGTCGTGCAAGATATCTTCAGCGGCGATCGTTTCAGCCCGAATGCGGGACTCAGCAAAAGCAACATCCTCTGGCACTTTGGGGTTGAGGTGATGGCACACCATCACCATGTCCAGGTGTTCATCAAAGGTGTTGACGGTGTAGGGGTTTGTGGGATTGGTGGATGATGGCAGGCAATGGGTGTAACCAGCCACTTTAATGATGTCTGGTGCATGTCCACCACCTGCGCCTTCTGTGTGATACATGTGGATCGTGCGCCCTCGAATGGCTGCCATCGTGTCTTCCACATAGCCTGACTCGTTCAAGGTATCAGTGTGGATTTGCACTTGAAAGTCATAGTCATCTGCTACAGAAAGGCAGGTATCGATGACCGCAGGCATAGCACCCCAGTCTTCATGGATTTTAAGACCGATCGCCCCTCCTTCCACCTGTTCCACCAAACTCGCAGGCAGGCTAGAACTTCCTTTGCCGAGAAACCCAAAGTTCATGGCAAAGCCTTCGGACGCTTGCAGCATCAAGCCCATGTTGTAGGCTCCACCGGAACAGATGCCCACTGTCACGGGTCCCAGCCCACCGCCGATCATGGTTGTAAGTCCGCTAGAGAGTGCTTCGGCACAAAGCCCAGCACTGTCAAAGTGAACGTGGCAATCAATGCCACCCGGCGTCGCAATTAAACCCTCCGCCGATCGCACATCAGTATTGGCGCTAATGACCAGGTTAGGTTGTACGCCATCCATCACGCCCGGATTGCCCGCTTTACCAATACCCACAATGCGACCATCTTTGATACCAATATCGGTTTTGACAATGCCCTGCACCGGGTCCATCAGCACCACATTGGTGATCACCAGATCCAAGGCACCGTCGGCTGCCGTCACACCAGCAGCCAACCCCAACCCATCGCGTAGCGTTTTGCCACCGCCAAAGACGCACTCATCGCCATAGACAGTAGTGTCTCGTTCGACTTCAGCAATTAAAGACGTGTCGCCCAACCGGATGCGATCGCCTGTTGTCGGACCAAAGAGTTCAGCGTAGCGCTCACGACTAATTTCCATGCCCCTCCTCCGCTGCCTCATGCTCCGCAGGACGTGTACTGTAACCCAGCGATCGCACGCGCTCTACTGCCGCTGCTTTTGCATCAGGAGCATCTAATGCTTGATTGACCAGATTATTGAGTCCCTGTATCTGACGTGTACCGCCGATCGCGATGAGAGTCACCATTTTGGTGTCGCCCGGTTCAAATCGTACCGCTGTCCCTGCCGGAATATCCAACCGAAACCCGTACGCTTCAGCGCGATCAAACTGCAAGGCGCGGTTCACCTCAAAAAAATGGTAGTGCGAACCAACCTGAATCGGTCGATCGCCCAAATTAGCGACCGTTAAGGTTTTACACGCCCGTCCGACGTTGAGGTGCAGGGTTCCAGGGGCACACAGCACCTCACCCGGAAAGGCGCTTGAGTTAGTGGTCATCGTCTCAAACTCCAACGCTACGAATGGGATTGTGAATGCTGATGAGCTTGGTGCCATCGGCAAAATGTGCTTCGACCTGAATCAGCGGAATCAATTCAGTCACACCCGGCAGCACATCGTCGCTCGTTAGCAAGGTTGCGCCTTCAGACATAAGCTGCGCCACACTTTTGTCTTCGCGTGCGCCTTCAATCATGGCATCGGTAATATAGGCGATCGCTTCTGGCACATTCAGCTTCAAACCTTTTTCCTTTCGGCGACGAGCAATTTCTGCTGCCGTAAAAATTGTTAACCGCTCCATTTCTCTGGGGGTTAAGTACACGTCAACTCTCCACAACCCTTGATAACTACCGCATTACACTGCTTCTGCCGAAACCAATGAGTAGCGAAAGTTACAGAAGCGTCAATTAAACCTGTTAGAACGCAATTCCTGACCGCTTAATTAAACAAGCAGTGCCGACTAACTATGATCCAGAAGCACACGCATCATTAGCCATGCCCGTTGCTGCCGTCATCAGCTCAACAATCATTGTTGACAAAATCAAAAGCACCTACAACTCCAACTCATAAATCGCCGCAATCTCATTCGACTGAATCCCTAAATAAGCCAGCGTTTGCTGCTGCGTCGCATGTCCAAACGCTTCCATCAGCAGGGGGATTGCTGTGTCTCACTCTAAGCGTTGCCAATAGCCCCACGTTTTCCACAGTGTATGGCTGCCATAATTGCCTTTCAGTCCCACATCGTGGCACCAGGTCTTTACCCGTGTACTCATCGTTTCTACTGTCAAGCAACCCCGTTGCCCCACGAATAAATAACGTGAGTTCGGGATAAGGAATCGCTAGAAGCCCTGATTTTCTGCGGCTTGCCACCACGCTCTCGGTCAAGTTCTTGTCAATAAGTCTCACAGTTGCAAATACTTGCAGTAGCAGGTCTTATTGAGAAAGGGTGACTGGCTGGCTACTTAACTCAAGCTATTCATAGTAGGGGTTTTAGCCTTCGGCTTAACCCGAACTCACGTTAA
>NZ_JACJPI010000035.1 GCF_014695975.1 Leptolyngbya sp. FACHB-321 | reverse complement strand
AGTCACAACTGTAAGCTTTTGCCATAAACACACTCAGCACTTCTAGCGGAAGAATATCTCTTAGTCTATGTCCTAACTGTATTGGCAACAGCTATACCTGCGGAACCTGTCACCTTGACGGATCCCTTATAGGAATTGGTTACCAGTTTGCGTTGTGAGGGATGTAGAAAGCCCATCCAGGTTGCTAGGGGAGCTGCCAAAATTTTGGCAATATCATCACTGCTCTTGACAACAATAAAACGACGTTGAGTGTCTTCATTTTCAAAGGTTGGTTTCTCAGGAGATGGTGGCAGTGGAGGAGTGACAAGTTCACCTCCTGCCAATCGTAAGAACCGTTCTGCGACATCTTCTGGTAATTTTTCGAGGATACTCAACAAGTCATCCTCATAACCAGCTTACGAATAACTGCTAGCCAGATTGGAGGTAAGCCTAAATTTAGAAGGTAGTCATCATTATGAGTGTCGAACAGACCGAATTGGTTTTGAGGTTTCTCAGCAAATTGCTGCTCGATCGCTTCCGTAAACTCAATAATTTGGAGGGCACCTGTTTTAGCATTTTGCTCAACTCGGCGTACTTGTGCCCAAGTATAGGCATGGTCATGCTGTCCGGCATAGAGCAGCGCCCAAGTTACTTTCTTTGTAGATAATGGCGCGTAATCCTTGAGTAATACGGGCAGATCAGAGATTATCATCTTTTACCTTCGTGACCCTTTGCAGGCTAATGCTGGGGTGAGCCGGATTGCTATAGTAACTATTTGGCATTCAAAATGAATACGGATGCTTCCAGCGATGAAACTTGGGCGAATTGGCTTCAAGAACATGGTATTCAACTTGGTAGTGCTAAGGAGGATATCGTTCCGCTCGCATCTGGTGGAACTTTTGCTGAAGCCATGCTAAGACGTTCAAACTGTGCTGAGAAACTGGATATTACCCGCTTCTGGAACTGGCAAGATTCTCCGATCCCGCTTCAGCCTAATGAAATTGCTGCTATTCAAACGGGTAGTCGGGCAACTAACGAAGATACTAAACCTGTCAACGAAGTACCCCAATTATTAACATCACTTCGCCCCCGAGTCTGTCTGACCTTGCTGGCACGGCAGCCATTCTGGGGGCAATCCAGAATGGCAATATGTTCCGTGATATGAGCGGGCTGCAAGGCACGATCGCATTGTCTCAAGCTGCCTTACAAGCAACATCCGCAGGTGCTGCAACCACAGGTGACCAAGCAAGCACTAACATGAACAACTTGCTCAAGGCAAACACCGAGAGACAGCGAATTGCTGCTGAGGTGATTATCAGTTTGGCCAAGACCGCAGCATCTGCTTACACAGGTGGTGCTATTAGCCCCGATGGTTGTATCAGTAGTGGCGGCAACCACTCCCAAGATGGTGCAAAGATTAACTACTTCGACAAGACTCAAGGACAAATCCCGGCAGGCAATAATGCCAGTGGAGCAGGTACAATCACGCCTGTTGGCGGTAGCAGTCAAAGTGGCAGCGGCAATGCGAACGGCAGTAGCAATGGAAGCTTCAACAACAACGGTACTGGTGGCAGCTATTCTCAAAACCTTGCAGCACTAGCGGCAACATGGGGTGATAGTCAGCCACGCTCTACACTGTTTGATAAGGTTCTCGCCAAGATTCCAGACGGGGGGCTTGGAGACAGCAGCACAATGAGCGCTTCGTCCATATCACCTTTTGCAACAATACCTTTGACGCTCACTTCGCTGAGACTAACTCAAGATCCTGCCCTGCTAGCAAAACTCTCACCTTTAGCAGCACCCAATCCAGATGGGGGATTAGCGGTGGTCGAACTCTCAACCAAGAAAATGGCGAGCGTGAAAGGTGGTGACTTGGCGTTGGCTGCCAGTATCTCCAAAGTTGGTGTCGCAATCACAGCATACCGTCTGCGAGAAGCCGTTCGTGACTTTGCCGAGCAGAGTTCTGCGACTACACCTGCAGCTTTGATCTCAGAAATCATTAGCGCATGGAAACCGATCGTGAGCAAGGCATACAAGTTCAATTCAGATTTTCCGAAGCTAGACAAAGTGCTGAGCTTCACTCCACCGAACTTAACCCTGCATGGTTTAGGTTGGGACATTGACTTCATCACGACGTCCTCTCTTACGTTTACTGACGTGGAACTAGCACCAAGAGCAATCCATTGCAGAACACAACTAGGATCCAGCGAGAGGATGCATTTGATGGTTCAAAACTCGAATAATGAAGCAGCCACGTTGTGTACTGAGGATCTCGGCTTCCAGTACATTCAAGGGGCACTTGAGGCGGAGGGCTTTGCAGTTAAGGGTGGATTGGACCTCTGGATTGAGCGCGCCTTTCGCCAAAGTAGCAAGGATTGGGGCTTTCCTCCCGTCAAAGGCAGTGTCCATTCAGCAACAGCCAATGCTTTAGCAATGCTGCTGGTCGCCCTTCAAACAAAATCCCTGATCAGTGCAGACGCAAGCACAGATATCGTCAACATGCTGAAGAAATCAGGAAGCTTTATGGGGGAGGCATTTAAGGCTTCTTCTATTTCAACAACTGTAGAGTTCGTAAAAGATGGTCTGGGAGGACCTGGTAGAAATTTGTTCAGCGATATAGATGTTTGCAGAAAAAGCAGCGGTAAAGAGTATGCATCAGTGATTCTTCAAATTACTGAGGGACCAGCATTCAATAAAGTTGCAGTCGGCGTTGATGGCTGCTTCTGAATTTAAGGTGATTACTGCTATCCTCTAAAAGGCGATTGTTCCCCCTAAAATGGTGTTTGGATTTTTCCAGACACTATTCTAGGGGTTTGAGGCGAATGTGTCACCAAGTGCAATCAGGACTAAGTTGCAGTCTGAAACAACGTAGGAGAGCGGAAAAAGTTGGGGAACCCTTGGAAACTCGTACGATAGCATCGAGGGGTGCTTAAAACTAGGACCCTCCTACCTATCAATTCAACGCTTCTTTTATCAACGCGAGTTCGATGAGAAGCATACGATGGCAACCGTTTTGTTGAAATCCCCAACTTTTTTCCGCTCTTGAACTCGTGGCATGCCCAAACTTTGGCACAAGGGACAAAGGAGGTTCGATGCCAGTTGCTTTGTCTACACCGCTGCGATCTATCCCTCAGTTCAGGTCGATTTGGCTCACTTGAGCCTAGAATGCCGTTAGTAGGCGTTCCTGTAGCAATCGGACTAAAAACAACGCTAAGCCTGAAAGTACCTCTGAGCTTGATTTACACTGTTTAACATCTTGGTTCAATCAAACTGAGAAATAGAGCAACTGATAACCTTGCTCAATCGCTTGATTTGGCTCGGTCCGTTGCCCAGGACGCAGAAGGGCAACCAGAGCATCGGGGTTTCAGCCACCGGCAACCCGTGAGATTACGTTTGTAATCTGCCCCTTGGCTGTACTACTTAGTTCAAAACAAGTCCAAGCTCTATGTAGTACGTTTTTAGACTGATTAGCTCCACTGATCGCTGCCATCATGCCATCGACAACGTCTTGAGCCTTGTTTTGAAACCGTTTATACCAATTCCTCAAGGTTGGGCTACAAATGGTATAAAGTAGCTGTCGGGCTTAAGCAACAAACATAGCAGGCGTTTACAAACTAGAGATCACTGAAATGGAAGCCGATCT
>NZ_JACJPI010000034.1 GCF_014695975.1 Leptolyngbya sp. FACHB-321 | reverse complement strand
GGCAAGCCCACCGACAAAATCATCGCGGAAACGGCGGATATGTGGGCTTTTGCGGCTCACTGGACGGGGTTGAATGTCGGGACTGGGAAATAAACGGGCATGAAGCAACACAGGAAATTAACATGCAGTAGAAAATCGATTTCTTTTAATGTCTTTGGCGATCGTATCCCCTTCGGTTGTGTCGCAAGAAATGATAAGGTGGGGACCTTGAATTTCTCTAGTCTTGTTCTAAATGACGACTGACTCCTTGTTTAAATAGCGGCACTTTTTGCCTGAAGTTATTCTGCTGAACGTGCGGTGGTCTTGTCGCTATTGCTTGAGCTACCGAGATTTGGAGGAAATGATGGCAGAACGAGGAGTTCAGGTGGATCACTCCACGATTAACCGCTGGGTTTTGAAATTTGCTCCAGAACTAGATAAACGCATTCGACCCTTTTTGAATCCCACCCACGATTCGTGGCGAGTGGACGAGACTGACATTGAAGTGAAAGGCGAGTGGAAATCCTTGTACCAAGCCGTAGATTCGGAAGGGAACACCCTAGATTTTATGCTGAGTGCGAAGCGGGATGGAAAAGCGGCGGTCCGCTTTTTCCACAAAGTGTTGGGAACGAAGCACACTCAAACTCTCCGAGTGATGACGGTCGATAAAAATGCTGCTTATCCAGTTGCTGTAAAGGCATTGAAGCAAAATCAGACGTTGAAAGCCGAGACCGAACGACGATAGAGCAAGTACTTGAACAACATGATTGAGCAAGACTATCGGTATGTAAAACGGCTTGTCAAACCGATGATGGGATTTCAATCCTTCAACACGGCAAGCAGAACGTTGCGTGGAATTGAAGCAATGGCGATGTTTCGTAAAGGACAAGTGAAAGGAATCAATCAAGGGAATAGTGGATCTCAAGCAAGATTCATTAATGAACGCTTTGGAGTGAGTGCTTGAAGCAATTCGAACGAGACCAACTCGTTTGTCACTTTCAAGTCTTTGCGACAGAACCCTTGCATCTACACCAGCAATCTTTGCTCGTCCGTTGCGCGGTGCTTGTCATGCCATGATTGTGCTGTCAACGGAAAACCTATTGAAAGCACTGCTTCTCTAAATTTAAGCAAGAGTTAAGATCTCTACGCTTTCCTCTGTCACAGCAACTGTATGCTCAAACTGAGCAGAGAGTTTTTTGTCTTTCGTAATCACAGTCCAACGAGCCGCGAGAGCTTTAAGCTCATAAGTCCCTTCGTTTAGCATCGGTTCAACCGTAAAAACCATTCCTGGACGCAGCTTCAACCCACTGCCTCGTTTGCCATAGTGCGGCACTTGAAACTCTGTATGCATCTGCCTGCCAATGCCATGTCCAACCATGTCTCGCACAACTGAGAATCCACTTGCCTCGGCATATGCTTGAATTGCAGCGCCAATATCACCCACTCTTGCACCAGGCTTGATTTCAGCAATCCCTCGCATCATCGATTCTTAAGTGGTTTCAACTAGTTTCCGGGCTATTGTGGATACCTGACCCACTAGAAATGTTCTAGACGTGTCGCCGTGATAACCTTCTAGCCTGGGGGTGACATCGATATTGATGATATCGCCGTTTTTAAGAATTTGCTTTGGGTTTGGCATGCTATGACAAACCACTTCATTCACGCTAGTGCAAATGGAACCTGTAAACGGGGGGTAACCAGGAGGAGCATAGCCAAGTGTGGCACTGATGGCACCATGAGCTTGCATCCAACGCGCTGCCTCATCATTTAAAGCTTTCGTACTCACTCCAGGTTGCACCATTGGTTCGAGATGATTGAGGAGCTTTGCAGCAAGTTGTCCAACACGACGCATTTTGTCCATTTCTCTGGCTGAGAGCAAGACAAGCCCCCGATTCATTGATGGCTGCACGCGATTGGCGGTGATGGAAAGCAAATTTTGATGGTTCATCTCTAAAGTCTCCGTTACTCTTGCTAGACCATGCTGTGCTAGCATGGTCTAGCACAGCATGGTCTAGCTTGTTGATTGTATGCTGGGTATGAAGCAGAGAGTAAAAACAAAATTTAGTATGGGCGGAAAAACAGACTTAGATAGAGTGGTCGCTTACATTCCTTCAGTGTGGAAAAAGGAATTGGAAGCATGGGCAGAGGCAGATGAGCGCTCCGTCTCTTGGCTAGTTTCAAAATTAATTGATAAGGCTTTGCAGGAACGTCGAACGCAGCAAAGTCCTTCAAAAGTGGTGAATATGCGTTGAAGCCAGTGCTAGCGACTTTATGCAAACACAGAAATTGCGGTTGTGTTGCAAAAACCGGTGAATGGTAAGGGCGGTAAGCCCAACCTTGCTTTTTCCCACTCCGATGTCTACTTCATCCCTGTTTAAGTGGCGGCATTTTTTGCCGGAGCTCATCCTGCTGAACATGCAGTAGTTTTGTCGCTACTCCCTGAGTCTGCGGGCTTTGGAGGCAATGATGGCTGAGCGTGGAGTGAACATGGATCACTCAACAAGCAATCGTAGGGTCTTGAGGTACGCCTCGGACCTGGACAGACGCTTTCGACCCCACCTAAAGCCGACAAACGACTCGTGGAGCACCGACGAGACTGACATCAAAATCAAGGGAGTGTGGAAATCTTTGTATCGCGCTGTCGATTCAGCCGGTAACACCCTTGAGTTGATGCTGAGCGCCAAGCGCGATGGCAAGACAGCAGCAAGCTTCTTGCGTTAAGTGCTCAAGGGTCAGCACACTCAGACTCGATGGGGTATTAACGTGGCTAAGCATGCGGCTGACCCAGTGGGCATGGCAACGCTGCAGTCTGAAGCAACGTTTGCGAAGGAGACCGAGTTGCGGCAGAGCCAGTCTTTGCATCACGTCATTGAGCCAGATCATTGAACCATCAAGCGGATGGTGAAACCGATGCTGGGGTTGAAGGTTTTTAATCTTGCCAGAAGCACGTTGAGCGGCATCGAGACCATGAATCTGCTTCGTAAAGGGCAAATGAAAGGAAGCGGCTAAGGGGATAGTGTCTCTCTAGCCAAGTTTATAGAAGCAAGCTTTGGCATGGCTGCTTCAGGGGATGCAAACATTACCGATCGGTTGTCCTTAAAAAGTTTTTGCGACACAACCGGCGTTGTTAGGCACTAAGTCCGGATGATGAAAGTAGGCAGACTTTCATAGATTGAATCAATCCATCTTTAAAAGTGAAACGTTGACCGACGTGCTCATCGGCAAGCACAGTTCCAGCCAGAGCGCGCACAACCTGATGGACCTCGACCAAGACCTGCCCACCCTCCTTCGGGCTAAAGGCAATCGGCTCGACATGTGCGTTAATCTCGCTCCACTGCTCCATTCAGTAAGCGCGCACTGCTTCCGGCCCACGGAGAAAACCGCCTTTGAACGCCCTTGGTCAATGCACTTCGGGAGTCATAATGACGAGTGCGGCATTAATATCGCGCGCGTTAAAGGCTGCATAAGCCGCGCGTAGTAGCTCGATTTCTGGGACCGGTTGCTTTGACATAAGAGGGAAGGAGAGAGGAGAATATTCCTACTGTAGGTGTAGCCTCAACCTGCCGTCTCATCCAATTCTGCTAAAATTAGCCTCATCTTGCTTGAGCCGTGAAAGCTTGACTGGGTTAAAGCCCATCATGAATCATGCAACCGCACACTTGATCTGACAAACCAGCAGGAAGCAGCGCGAGTGCTGCCACAAACACCCCTAGTCGCTAGCTATCATACGGGCTGGAAAGGGTTAACTTTCATCCACTACTGCCATCCGCCCCACAAAACGGTGGAGCATTGCCTTCTACAACATTCACTGGTGATCACAGACCCCAAAAGTTGTTTTTAGGCAGAGCGTTGGTTGGACGGCAAAGTTAAACACTATGCCCACGGCAATGGTTGTGTCGATGTGATCCCAGCCTTTCTAAGCCATTGGACAAACTGGGATCAGGCAGTCGAATTTTCGGTGATTGCAATTTGTCTAACCTTAGTGAAGCAAACCACTCAGGAATTGATGCAGCGTGAAGTAGAACTGATTCCACAGTTTTCGATCGCTGAGCCGGTCATCCAGCAATTAGCCCTCGCGCTTAAGATGGAAACCCAAACGGGTTGTCTGTCTAGCAGGTTGTATGGCGAGTCCTTGGGAACAGCGCTTGCCGCTCGTTTGGTGCAGAACTATGCAGTCAGCAAGCCTAAGTTCAAAGCCAACAGTTTACCCCAGTCACAGTTAGCGCGAGTCATGGATTACATCAAGGCGAATTTGGCACAAGATTTGTCGATTTTGGCTTTGGCGAACCTAACCAGCATGAGCGAATCCCACTTTAGCCGCTCCTTCAAGCAATCAGTGGGCATTGCGCCCTATCAGTATTTGATGCAACAACGTGTGGAACGAGCCCAGCAATTACTGAAACAGCCAGCCATTTCAATTAGTGACATTGCTCTAAATTGTGGCTTTGCCAATCAAACTCATCTAACAAAAGTCTTCCGGCAGCTAACAGGGGTGACACCCAAAGCTTATCAAAAGCGATGATCCAAAGTGGCTTTTAGGGTCACAATTGTGAATGAGCAGAAAATATAGCGCAATTTGCAAATGAGTTGCGCAACGAGTGAGAGCAGCTCCAGTCTAGTGTTCTAGCTTCTGATAAGTTGACATCCAACTGCATTGAAGGAACAGCAATTGGAAGTGAATCAAACCCTGCAACGCGCACAGGTTTCAACTTTATAAGCTTGTGCTACCTATTTGCAAATTGAGCAAAAGATTTTGCTCAGTCACAGCCCTGATGGCGTGTGGACTGGCAGCACCACTCTCAATCTGCTCCCAAAGACCCTGAGCGGGTTTGCTCTTAGCCACTTTCTTACTGCTGCCCTCGCCTTTACCCACAAGGTCAAGACACTCACAGACGCACTGAAACAAGCCGCTGGTTGTGGCGACTGAGGCACACGTGTACTCAGGCAGTGGCACACCCAAGTGTTGAGCGTATTGGTTGAGCGAACTCACATAGTCCGATGCCTAGTTCGCTGCTAGCAGAGTCTCTGGCGCGGGACGCACCAGCTCAACTGGCAGTGGCGCTGCTGTTTCTGGTAATTGTGCTGCGGTACTGCTGACCAGTTTCTTCCAAACCCACGCTTCTAGCCAACGGTACGCAGAGTCTTGCTGTGCTAACACTTTACGCGGAGCGATCGACCAAGCAGGCGGACACCGCTCTTTGCCTTCCTGATTCACAACACAAAGCACTGCCCAACCAGCCGGTGTGCTCTGTTCTTTGAACTCAACGGTGGGAGTTGAGTGCCAGTGCGTGCGAATCAGGTTCATGACTTGCAGGCTCATGGGGTTGCCGGCGATCGCCTTCAACGCCTGCATAAACTGCTGTCGGTCAACCGGCAGTTCGTTGAGGTCACGGTAGTCATGGCTGCGGTACAGCCAACAGTGCTGATGGTCGTGCATAAACTCAGAGACGACCCGATTCGTCAGGATCATGAGTTCCGCATTGATTTGCTGGGAGCGCAGGATTTGCGCGACTACGCGACCGTCTTCGTCAATGTAATTCGTTCCCACTGTCCGACCGTAGATCGCCCCCTGCTGCTGCCATTGTTGTGCGAGTTGCCGCGTCACCTGTTCTAACAGTTGGAGTTCGGGTTGCAAGTGGTGTGGCGCTCCCCGCAGAATCCCCTCTACGGCGTCATAGCTAAACTGCTCCTGGCTGACGAGCACCTGTTCACGTGGGGACATGTCCAGCAGTTCACCCTGTAGGTCAACCAGGATGCCCACCGTAAGTACAGGTCGCTCCACGAAGGGCAACAGACTCATCGATGCTTCAAGGCTAGGGGGAAACATTGGCTTGCGCGTGGTTGACAGGTACGCGGTCTCGCCACGTTTAAGTGCTTGCCTATCTAGAAAACCGTCCTGTTTTACCTTACGTGCTACGTCCGCAATATGCACCTGAAGCCGCGTATTATTGCCCTCTGTCTCGACCCAAACCGCGTCGTCCAGGTCTGTGGAACTCGCACCATCGATTGTGAAGCTTGTCACTCTTGCCATCATGAAGGGTCTAGCGTTGCTAACCATAAGGGGGTAGAGGTCACATTAAAAGCCCAGTGAGTCTCGCCTGTCTCCTTGTGGAATATACCGCTACGGAGGCTGTGCCGCCAAATCTTCTTGCACTCTTTCTCCCAGCAGTCGGCTCAAACCAAAAAAATCACAATGAGCAACTCAATCACTTCCGCGCTTTGCGTTGAACCGTTAGCTAGTGTTTTGTCTTGATCGCAGCACTGCCTAACTTTAGTAGCCTGCCTGAAGAGCGACTGCTACGTCAGCCAAGCAGTACGAGAGGAGATCGAAGCAAACCTATTCTTACCCACTGCTAAGGGTTGTGTCGTAAATACTTTTTAGTGACACAACCGAGAATTGTAACTAGCGATCGAAGTAGAAAACAACTTTTGAAAAATCGCGCCGCAGTAAGTCTGATCGCTTGATCAGGAAGTAAAGATGGAACCCAGCAACATTGACGTCTCTCGTACTGATCAGCCTCAAGAGAAGTTCAAAAGGTTCATCAGGATCCCAGTCCGTTCTAGGAAAGATGTCGTGTCGTGGATCACCTTGTAGAAAGCCCGGATAACCGCTGAGTTTATGGCCACCTCCCCTTAATAAATTCAATGCTGTGATCAGATTCTTGTCGTCAGAATCTGCCAACTCTCCTAATGCAGTTTCATAGTTCTCCCCAAAAAACTCAAAGTCTTCAAGAGCGATCGTCAGGTCTGCAAACTCTGTATCGGATGAAGCAGCAGGAGCAAGTTTTCGCTCAAACTGAAGCGTATGGTGAGTTGGGATGAAGGGATTATTGGATTGAGGTCGGTTGTGAGTTTGGGGAATGAAGTCATCAAGGGGGGCAGGAAAAAATAAAGCTGCTGCATCATTCTGTTGATGCAGATCAAATCGATAATCAAACTCTTGAAGAGGCTGGTCGGCAAGATAAAACTGAAGCAACCCGGTTTCTGGAAATTCTTCTAGTGATGGGACTTCTGCAAAATTAATCTGTGCTAATAAAACCGCAGGTTTGCCTTTTAATCGAGGATATTCAAATCCAACTGGCAGATCAGGGAAGCCTCCCAATCGGCTTTGCCCAACTGTGGGAGCCTGACTGCTCTGACTTGGCACAACATCGATTTCGATAAACGGCTGAATCGTGCTTTCGAGTGCCTCAATTTCTGCTGTAGATAAGTCTTCCTCTAACCTTTGCCTCAGTGCTGATCCAGTTCCTAAATTCTCTAATTTGTAGGTCATAAGTAGGTGGTTGTAATTAATTGTAAGAGAGAATTTGGCAGCTTCGCTCCCAAGCAGGGGGTTCCACCCTCTCCACCCTCAAAATTATCTTCAGTTTAATTACATCCAGCTACTTACGCCAGCAAAACCAGTATGATATCGGCTACCGCTTTGTTCACCGTCCAGCTGTATAACAATCCCGTTGCACACCGACTGCATCAAGTTAGCTATCTGTTACCCTTGAGCTAGTACTAGCAGTCAAGTGCCAGCAACATCTACGCACTCAAACCGATGGAACTAATCATCTTCATCAGCATTTTGTTTCTTGTTTTCGCTCTATGCGGCGGCACTGGTGCTCAATCTGCGAGCTTGCAACGTAAACGTCGGGGCGGTTCTGATCGCTTAGCGAGTCCTATTTTCATGTTTGGTGGTGCGAGTCATAGCAATTATAGTGATAGCAGCAGTAGTAGCAATTTTTCTAGCGGTGATAGCGGTGCTAGCAGCTATGGTGGAGACTGTAGCGGCGGTAGCAGCTATAGCGGCAGTGATGGCGGTGGTGGGTTTTCTGGTAGTGATGGTGGTGGCTCTTCTGGCGGTGGCTGTTGAACCGCGCAACGTTTACTGGTTGTGTCCCAGTACTGCAGGGCTTAGATGTCTACGCACGTAAGGTTGAGGACTTGCTTGCCGACGAGTGAAACGCTTAGACAAGCATAGCAACAGAACACCATCTAGCAGTGCGCTGTACGTGACGATGCCCTGCAAGTCCTGGTGTAAGCGGCAGCGCGACGGTTCACGTCTACAGTGACCGGCGTCTGCCAGGTGCTGGCCGTCCACAGACTTAAGGCAAGTGCCAACGGGAGGCGTAGTTGCCCAGCGAGCAGCGTAATCAACTTACGGTGCAGAGACAGAACCAACCCGGTCAGAGTGATCGGGTTCTTTTTTGCCCTATGAGGCTTAGTTGTAGCAGCGGAGTTAAACTCAGCGGAGCGGTCACCCACTCCGCTGGTCTTCAGAAAGCGTCCGTGAACGATTCAAAATTCACCCGTATCATGATGCGCCGCAACGTCGAGAGACTGGGCAGTCGTTGCTGCGGTCACTGCAATAGCGTCAACCATGCCGTTTGATGTCGAGCCACAAAGTCGGCTAGCGGCCGATACCCCGTGCAACCGCTCATCGTGCCCATCAGAACCAGTAACAAAATGACCCACAGCGGGTACTCCGGTTGCGTCCGGAAATCCCGAATCGTTTGCAAAGGCTCAATGAGACTCATGCGACCACCGGTTCTAGGTAACAACCTCTCTATCTTCCATTTTCTACGACTGATGGATCAGCTCTGCTGCGATCTCAGAACTCCATCGCCCCTGTGCCGAGCGCTGTAACGCCTCTGGAAAAGCCTCATGATAGGCCGCCCGCACCTGGGCATTGACCGCCATCGTTTTCACGTCATACATTTGGGTCGCCAACTTGGGATAACACCCGATCGCAATAATCAGCCCCAGAAAACAAACCGCAATAAAAACCTCCCGGTAATTGGCATCCTTAAACTCTGCCTCCTCTGGCAAGACACAGTCCGTGCCAAAACAGTTCGCCTCTTGGTTGCCCTGGGCCTTCAAATCTAGATCATTCAGGTCACAGGCAGGCACTAGGTCACACATTTGATCAGCGCTGGCTCCATGAAACACCTGCCGTACCATCGACAGCAGATAGATCGGCGTCAGAATCAACCCTACTGCCGCCAGGAAAATGGTCACCAAGCGAAAGGTCAAACCATAGATGTCTGTTGTGGCCAAGCCGACAAAAACCGCCAGTTCTCCGACAAACCCACTCATCCCTGGCAACGCTAAGGACGCCATTGCCCCCATGGTGAACAGGGCAAACACCGTAGGCATTGCCTGCCCCAATCCACCCAACTGATTCATCATCATCGTGCGGCTGCGATCGTAGGTAACGCCTGCCAAGAAAAATAACACCGACGCAATCAGCCCGTGAGACAGCATTTGCAGCATCGCCCCACTTACACCTAAATCACTATAGGAAGCAATCCCCAGCAGCACAAACCCCATGTGAGAAATTGAGGAATAGGCCAACCGCCGTTTCATATTAGTCTGTGTAAAGGAGTTCAGCGCCCCATAAACGATGTTGACCAGCCCTAAAATCGCCAACACTGGCGCAAAATACACATGGGCATGCGGCAGCAGTTCCAAGTTCAACCGGATCAGCCCATACCCGCCCATTTTCAGTAACACCCCTGCCAGAATCATCGACACTGGAGAAGAAGCTTCGCCGTGAGTGTCCGCCAGCCAAGTATGAAGGGGGAAAATTGCCAATTTGACCCCAAAGGCCACCAGCAAGCCAGCGTACAAAAACAATTCCAGCCCCAAGGGAAACTGCTTTAACCTTAGTTCAGCAATATCAAAGGTGAACGTATCACCATAGAGCCCCATCCCTAGGGCTGCCACCAAAATGAAAATCGAAGCCAGGGCCGTATACATCAAGAACTTCGTCGCTGCATAGGCCCGATTTTGCCCGCCCCAAATACATACCAGCAGATAGACCGGCACCAGTTCCACTTCCCACATGATGAAGAAGAGCATCAGGTCTTGGGCCACAAACACCCCTACCTGGGCAGCATACAGAATCAACATCAGTGCGTAGAACAGGCGCGATCGCCGATCCATCTGCCATGCGGCAAACATTGACAGCGTCGTCACAAAGCCTGCCAATAGCACCAGCGGAGCCGAAATACCGTCCACCGACAGCGCCCAACTCAAGCCCAACTGCGGTAACCAGATCACCTTTTCCGCCAGTTGGAATGTCGCCTGGCTCGCGTCGTAATGCTGCCAAAAGGTATAGAACATCAGTACGAAATCAGCCATGCCAACCCCTAACGCGTACCAGCGGACAGTCTTGCCGCTTTTGTCAGGGATCAAAGGAATGAACAACGCGGCTACCAACGGCAGCAGCACAATCACGGTCAGCCAGGGGAACTGTTCAATCATGATAAGAATAAATACCTATCCACTGAGTTAAGACCATCTTACTTAACTGTGAGACTCATCATCTATAAATCCTTTGCTGATTCGCCATGGACTTAGCATTATGGCTCTAGCGTAGAAATTGCCTAAGCCCCTCTTTCTTGTGGCTCGCTTGCCGCAGTGGGTAACCCTTCCCTACCCAAGAAAGCAGGGCTGATCTATTGAAACAAGGAAAAGAGCGTCGGGAGATCATGGGCAAGACAGCGTCAGCCCTGGTAATGGAGTCAAAGCCGTGGTGCCGAAAGCGATTGAGCGCTATCGTTCGCACAATGGCAAAATTCGCTGGGGCATTGCCATCACAGAGAGGAGAACCATCCTCTTTCAAGACCACATCTTTGACTCAATACAGACGATTTTCAATGTACCAATGTTGGCGAATGCGTTGCGCAAACGCAGCTGCATCCAGCGTCAACGAACTGATGTAGAACATGGTTTCGGTAAACGGTCGGTTCGCTCTGGTGACCACCCGCTCCACGCGCATGATCCGTTGTACGCCCACCCGCTGCGGATTAATCCCGGTAACACGGTCTAAGACACTCACTGTGCGTTGCGTTTGGCGGTCACGGGTCTGCTCCGTTGGCGTGTCTAGACTTTGGACTGGCACTGGCTCAAACTGAGTCTGCAACTGCTCAAATAGGCTTAGTTACAGGGGTGATTGAAGGGTTGTTATCATGCGATGCAATGAGAGCGAATCTGAAGCCCGAAACAACGCAAATTCGTTAATTAATAGAGGTAGATGTGGACTACGTCAGAATCTAGTAGTACAGACCGACTAGCCTCGATTGCTCTCCCTACAAGGGTTTCAGCCTCATTGCATTTTATAGCAGCAACCCTTCAATCACCCCATTTAGGTGGTGACAGTACGCCTGACCTCCTCTGGCGCAATGCGGCGACGGGGCTAGCCGAGGTTTGGCAACTGAGCGGTTTTAGCTATCTGCAAGCGTATCAGTTCCCTCACGTCCCGAGTGAGTGGAGCGTCAGACCCTTCACGACCGCTTAGCTCGAAACGGGCACTAGACACTGGCACAGTTCTGGCCAGCGACCAAAACCGTGCCGAAGTGAGCCGTAGTTTTAGAGGGTAGTCCCTTCGAGCCTTGCGACTAAAGCTCACTCTTTCGTGGTTAGTTGCTGCCACCCGCAACTAATGTGAATGAGCAGAAAATATGGCGCAATTCGCAAATAAGTGGCGCAAACCTGTAAAGCTAGAATCTGTCAGCGTTTTAGGCTCTTGGCTTACTTCTAATCACTGCTGCATCAACACAGTTCATCTCAGGTGATCAGCGCCCAGAACGGTAGTCTGGAGACATGTTGACTGATTGCACCACTCATTTGCGAATCACGCCAAATCTTTTGCTCATTCACACTTAAGCTTGAAGAACAAACACTGACAATCAACTTGCTTGACCATACGCTACCACCCGTTGACACGATACTCGGCGTTTTGGTCTGGCTACTACAGCCTCGGTAAACTGAGCTTTGCAGCTCAAGCAAAACCAACAACTATGCTCGACCCCCAAGACTCTTCAGGCCAAAACAACATCGACATTAGCGCCAAAATTAACCTCAACGAGCCACAAACGGCTATTGTTGCCGCCTTAGTCAACGGAGACTGTCGGTTACAACAAGACCCCGAAACGAAAGCTTATCAGCTTTACAGGCATAGTTAAGTCTACAACCGTTTCAAACCTAGCCACAGGAGCGTAACACTGTGCCCATACTTCAACCGAATCAAAGCTACACCTTCAGTGACTATGGCAAAATGCCCTATGAACCAGAAGACATACTCGCAGAGCTAGATTGCAGTCTTGTTCGGGAAACACTCACTCTACCAATGAAGCAGGGCGAAATTGTAGGGCTTGACCAACTAAGACGACAGTTAGAACGTAACCTTTCCCGCGTAAGCCTGACGACAGAGACTTCCAGGCGTGAAGCACTCATAGCACCAACGCTCTTTGAAGTTTGTGAACAGGTTAACAGCCCGCTCAAATCTGAATACACCATGAACGTAAGCGACCGTTTGAAGGGCAGTGCTGATTACTTTATTCCTGGCAAAACAGGACTACTGATCATTGAGGCAAAGCAAGCTGATCTAGCACGTGGGTTCACCCAACTAGCTACTGAGTTAATTGCCCTTGACCAGTGGATCCAACACCCAGCACCGACCTTTTACGGTAGCGTCACTACAGGAGACTTGTGGAAGTTTGGCGCGTATCGACGCAGCCAACGGCAAATTGTCGAAGACCGTCATTTGTGGCAACTACCAGAACAGTTAGAAACGCTGATGCGTATACTTATTGGTGTGATTGACGCTGAAGTTTAACGACAAAGGACACAAGGTGGACGACAAACGAAACAATAAAACCTATGGCTTACAACCAATTCAGCTTTCAAAGGGCAGGGAAAGGCTGGATGCTGCCTGTCACCTTCAGCAAGCTGTTACTCGAAACATTATGAACGCAACCGCCTGTAGGCGATCGCGGTAGACAAGGAAAAAGCTCGGTTTGAAAGTATTATTCGGCTGCAGCAACCAAGTCGGGATAATCTGCTAGACGACCATCTTCCATGTATACAATGCGATCGGCAATGTCTAAAATGCGGTTGTCATGAGTCACCATTAAAATCGTACAACCTTGTTCTGCTGCTAGTTTTTGCATTAGTTCCACCACATCACGTCCCGATTTTTTATCCAGCGCGGCAGTAGGTTCATCAGCCAGGACAAGCTTGGGACGGCTGACTAGGGCACGGGCAATTGCCACTCGCTGCTTTTGTCCACCCGATAAGCTATCTGGGTA
>NZ_JACJPI010000033.1 GCF_014695975.1 Leptolyngbya sp. FACHB-321 | reverse complement strand
TGTGAATGAGCAGAAAATATAGCGCAATTTGCAAATGAGTTGCGCAACGAGTGAGAGCAGCTCCAGTCTAGTGTTCTAGCTTCTGATAAGTTGACATCCAACTGCATTGAAGGAACAGCAATTGGAAGTGAATTAAACCCTGCAACGCGCACAGGTTTCAACTTTATAAGCTTGTGCTACCTATTTGCAAATTGCGCAAAATCTTTTGCTCAGTCACATCACTGGTCTCTTTTCAACCTTACCAGAGCAGGGTACTGCTCACATTTACGGTGCCTCACGACCAATTGCGCGAAAGCAGCCGCTGGTCTTTAAGCCTAGAAAGCAGCGCCATCATCTTTGGTGAAGTGCTGGAGTTTAGACCGAGGCAAGACGACCTCGCTTTCACTCTACTCTTGCATCCTGAAGCCAGCGAAGCTAGAGCACAGGCGGATGGTGGCGTCCGGTATCGCTTGACGGTGCCGACTGAACGCTATCAGCATGAACTGGCAGCGTATGACCGGCGGCTAGAGCGGGCTGGGTTGCTACTTGAGCGCCTTAAAGTACTGGAGCAACTGCGGCAGGAGCGGTCGCACCCAACCGTCAAACAACCGGCTCGCTGCCAAGGTTGTCGCCACCGACACAGGCGCTCTTATAGCGGGACGCTCCTGGTCTATGGGATGCATCCCTATGGCAATGGTGAAGACTGTAGTGACTTTAAGGCGCAGTAGTGGCTAGAGCCTAACTGGCAATGTCGTTCCTCACGGCTCGCTGCTTTGAGAGAGCGGCAACTGACTCCGTACTGGAGTGGCTTGCTGGATGGGAATCTCAATGATGAACTTCGCCCCCTGTCCCGGTGTGGAGTGGCAAGACAAGCGCCCCCCATGCTTCTCTGTAATAATTTGATAGCTAATCGAGAGCCCCAAGCCCGTGCCCTTACCCACTGCCTTCGTGGTAAAAAACGGATTGAACAAACGGGTCCGCACCGTCTCGGCCATGCCAGGACCATTATCCGCGATGATGATTTGGACGGTGCCCTGACCGGTCACGGCGGTCTGCAGCCACAACGTGTTCGGCTTCGCTGCAAGCGCCTCAAAGGACTGCCCCTGATTCGCTTCCTCAAACGCATCGATCGCATTACTCAGAATGTTCATAAAGACTTGATTGAGCTGTCCGGCATAACACTCCACTAGCGGTAAGGGACCGTAGTCTTTCACCACCTGAATCTCGGGTCGTTCGGCCCGTGCCTTGAAGCGGTGCCGCAGAATCACCAACGTATTCTCAATGCCCTCATGGATGTCCACCGCCTTAAACTCCGCTTCATCCAACCGCGAGAAGTTGCGTAACGACAGCACAATTTCGCGAATGCGTTCTGTCCTCACCTTCATGGATTGCAACATCTTGACCAGATCCGTGAGCAAAAACGCTAAGTCAGCGTCCTCCACTGCTGCCTGCAAGTCCTGCGGTGGCTGCGGGTAAGTGCTCTGATAGCGTTGCAGCAGACCCACTAGCTCCTGTGTGTACGCCTCCACATGGTTCAAATTGCCATGAATGAAATTGACGGGGTTATTAATTTCATGAGCGACGCCAGCCACCATTTGCCCCAGTGCCGACATCTTCTCGCTCTGCACCATTTGGGTCTGCGTCTGGTGCAACGCTTCGAGCGTGGTTTGGAGTTGGCGACTGTTTTGGCTCAGTTCGGAAGTGCGTTGCTGCACACGGTGCTCTAACTCGGCGTTGCTTGACTCGAGGGCGGTGAACGAGCCGCGCAGTTGACCGGCCATGGCGTTGAACGACAGAGACAGACTGCTGAGTTCTTGAATCCCGTTGGCTTCAACCCGTTAGCCCTCTCTTGCGTCTGCGTCTGGCTAGACAACACCACCTTGGACCACACAAAGGTGCCTTCCCTCCAAGTAGCTGCGTCTCTCTAGTGGCGGATTGACAGCGCTTGCACCCTCACCGAAGCTGATAGGCATACCGACCTTTATAAATTGTGAGTGCCATGGCGTTTCATCAAGACTATGCCGGTATAGAGCAGCCAGCCATTGGTCAACTGATTCGAGCGCTGCGGCACACCTTGCAGCTCACCCAGGAGAAGTTTGCGGCGCAACTGGGCGTTAGCTTCCCCACCATCAATCGTTGGGAAAACGGGCACGCTACTCCTTCGCCGTTAGCCCTGAAACAAATTGAACTTTTGCTGCACCAGTTAGCGGCGTCACCCGCAATGACGTTACGAGCACCCAGCCAGGCGAACCGAGGCAAAGACGTTCTGGACAGAACGCTTAAAGCATGAGGGGAGAGGCACACCAGGGACGGTCCGAAGCCGCCGCAAAGTATCGCACCGTGTTGGAGTCGCTGGAGGAAGGGTTTTGCCTCTGCGAACTGCTGTTTGATCAGCACGGTGTACCCAATGATTATCGGTTCCTCGAAGTGAACGCAGCCTTTGAGCGGCTGACCGGCTTAGAGCAAGCAAGCGGTAAAACGATACGGGCATTGGTGCCCGAGCATGAAGCCTACTGGTTTGAGCTCTATGGCAGCGTCGTGCGCACCCGGGAACCGATATGCTTTGAGCAGCAGGCGATCACCATGAACCGTTGGTTTAAGGTCCACGCCTTTTGCATGGGTGAGCCACAAAGTCATCAGTTTGCCCTCTTGTTTACCAATATTACTGATCGCAAGCAAACCGAAGCCGCCTTAGAACAACGAGAAGCGGAACTTCGTTTAGTCACCGATGCCGTCCCCGCCTTAATTGCCTTTGTCGATGCAGACCAACGCTACCGCTTCAACAGTCGAGGTTACGAAGCATGGTTTGGGCAACCGCTAACGGAAGTCTATGGCAAGCCCGTCCGAGAAGTGTTAGGTGAAGCTGTCTACGAAGCGATTCGTCCGTATATCGAGCAAGTCCTGGCCGGCCAGCCAGTCACTTTTGAGCACCAGGTGCCTCACAAAGAGGGCGGCACTCGCTACGTCAGTACCACCTATGTGCCGCGCTTCGATGCTCAGGGAGCCGTTGAGGGGTTTGTTTCACTGGTCAACGATATCAGTGATCGCAAGCGGACAGAACAAGCTTTACAGGCAAGCGAAGCCCAGAGCCGCAGTATTTTAGAGAGCATTACCGATGGCTTCTTCGCACTTGACCAAGCTTGGCGCTTTACCTATGTGAATCCGCAGGCAGAACGCATCCTTAATCGGATTCCAGGCGATCTGCTCGGCACGGTGTTCTGGGAAGCCTATCCGGGCACTGTCGGCACGGAATTCGAGCGAGCCTATCGCCGCACCGCCAGCGAGCGGGTTGCTGCTTCGTTTGTCTCGTTCTACCCTGACCACAACCGTTGGTATGAAGTTTACCTCTATCCTGCCGCAGACGGCATCACTGTTTACTTCAGAGACGTCACCGAGAAAATGCAAGCGGAAAGTGTCCTGCGGGCAAGCGAGGAGAAGACGCGCAACATTCTGGAAAGCATTGCTGAGGCATTCTTTGCCCTTGATGAAACCTGGCGGTTTACTTACATAAATCAATCTGGCGCAGCGTTGCTTGATCGCCGCGACCTGATTGGCAAAGATTTTTGGGAAGAATATCCCGGTGTAGCAGGCAACGAATTTGAAACTGTCTACCGAAAGGCGATGGACGATCGTGTGCCGGGAGCACTGACGGCGTTTTATCCCGACCATAATCGCTGGTACGATGTCCGCACTTACCCCGCCGCAAACGGTATCGCCGTTTATTTCAACAATGTCACCGAGCAGATTCAGACTGCCGCCGCCTTGCGCCAATCTGAGGCACGCTATCGGACGCTGTTTGAGTCGATCGATGAAGGCTTTTGTGAAGTTGAAGTTTTGCTGGATACTGACGATACGCCGCTCGACTACCGCTTTCTGGAAATCAACCCCAGCTTTGAGCAACAAGCCGGATTGCCACAAGCCGTTGGCAAAACAGCGCGTCAGCTTAATCTAGAAGCACACTGGATTGAAACGTACGGTCGAGTCGCGCTGACGGGTAAAGCGATCCGGTTTGAAAATGGCTCCGCCACCCTCGATCGCTGGTTTGATGTCTATGCCTACCGCACAGGAGAGCCGGAGGAGCGAAAAGTAGCGATCGTCTTCAAAGACATTAGCGAGCGCAAACGGGCAGAAGAAATTTTGCGGCAAGCGGCGGCATTCAATGCGTTTCGTGTCTCTCTAACTGACGCGCTGCGCCCAATGATTGACTCAGTAGCGATGCAGGCAATGGCAAGCCGTGTGCTAGGCGAATATCTCGGTGCGAACCGTGTAGCTTACTTCGAGGTGAACAACACTGACTACGTGGTTGAGCGCGATTACGTCAATGGAGCCGCAAGACTCACTGGACGCTACCCGATTGCTTCGTTTGGACCGAAGCTGCTTGCTGCCTTCCGCGCCGGTCACACCGTATCCGTGTCCGATGTGCCCGCCGATCCCAACCTCTCACCAGAGCAACGCTCAGCCTATGCTGCGCTCGAAATTGGCGCTCATATCAGCGTCCCGCTGGTTAAGGAGGGCAAGTTCGTCGCGGGGCTGGCGATTCACACAAGCGAGGCGCGCGTTTGGACACCGGATGAGATAATGCTGGCGGAAGAAGTCGCCGAGCGCACTTGGGCGGCAGTCGAACGCGCTCGTGCCGAAGCGGTGGTCGCAGCCGATTTGCAAGATATGCAGCGGCTGCGCGACCTAGGGGCACGGCTGATCAACGAAGATGATATTCAAACGCTGTACCAAGCGCTTTTGTCTACCGCGATCGCGCTGACACGGGCAGAGGCTGGCACGGTGCAAATTCTGGACGTAGCCACCCAAGAGCTGGTGCTGCTTGCCAACCAAGGCTTTGAGCCAAAGATAACCGAAACTTTCTACCGCGTGAAGGCGAGTTCACACACACCCTGTGGTTTAGCGCTGGGCAGCGGCGGTCGCACCTTCGTTGACTTCGATGGGCCCCAAAGCGAGGACCCCGACGGTTCGCTGCGCCTGCTGGTAGAGGCTGGCTACCGCTCTGGACAGTCCACCCCGCTGATCACCCGTGCCGGCAAAATCATCGGGATGGTTTCCACCCATTGGCACGCACACCACCGACCCAGTGAGCGCGAGTTGCGGTTTCTCGATCTGCTCGTGCGTCAAGCGGCCGATCTGATTGAGCAACGGCAGACAGCAGCCGAACGAGAAAAGCTGCTTGTCCTTGAACAAGCAGCCCGCGCCGAAGCCGATCGCGCCAATCGTCTTAAAGATGAATTCCTGGCGGTGCTGTCGCATGAATTACGCTCGCCCTTACACCCCATTTTGGGGTGGACGCGGTTATTACAAGATGGCAACCTCGATGCTGCCCGTCGAAGGAATGCTTTAGACACGATCGAGCGTAACGCGAAACTGCAAGCGCAACTGATCGAAGACCTGCTCGACATTTCCCGCATCATGCAGGGCAAGTTGACCTTAACAGCGACGCCGGTTAGTTTGGCCGTTGTGATTACGTCCGCCGCTGAAACCGTAAGTTTAGCGGCCGCCGCGAAAAAGATTCCCATCACGCTTGACCTGGACCCAGACGTGGCGCCGGTCTCTGGCGATGCAGAGCGGCTGCAACAGGTGGTCTGGAACCTACTCACCAATGCGGTCAAGTTCACAGACCCTGGCGGACAGGTGACGGTGCTGCTGCGGCAAGTAGCGGCCGCAGACGGCTTGGGTCAGGCAATGGTGCAAATGCGAGTCAGCGATACGGGCAAGGGCATCAGTCCGGACTTTCTGCCCCATGTGTTTGAGTCGTTTCGGCAGGAAGACGGCTCTACGACGCGCAAATTTGGTGGTCTAGGGTTGGGGCTAGCGATCGTGCGGCAAATTGTGGAGCTGCACGGTGGTACGGTCACAGCTGAAAGTCAAGGCGAGCAGCAAGGTACCACTTTTAGTGTGCAGCTACCGATCCTGCTACTGGACCTGCCGTTTGCCGCGGCACCAAAGCAGCTGCCAACCGCTGCCGCTACACCCTTAGACAACGTGCAAGTTTTGCTGGTTGAGGATGATGACGATACGCGTGAGTTTGAAGCGTTTCTGCTCAAGCAATACGGGGCAACCGTCACCGCCGTGGCTTCCGGTAGCGCAGCGTTGCAGGCGTTGGAGCAAGGTCTACCCGATGTCCTGGTCAGCGATATCGGCATGGCAGACATGGATGGTTACAGACTCATGCAGCAAATTCGCTCCCGTCCACTCGCTCAGGGCGGGAGCGTGCCCGCGATCGCCCTCACAGCTTATGCCGCCGCAAGCGACCAAGAACGTGCCCTGCAAGCTGGCTTTCAGCAGCACTTGACGAAACCACTAGAGCCGGAATGCTTGGTGAGTGCCATTGTGCACCTGCTCCAGCCCAACTAGGGTGTCGCTGCCGCCTGAAAGCCAGACGCAGGATCGCTTGAGCACACAGAAGCTAAACGTTCGCAAGGAGTGCGGCTCTACACCAAGGGCTTCAGCCCTAGGAACAAGTAGCTTGCCGCATGTCAGTGAGTTTTAAAGCGTTCTTCTAACCGGGCAACTGCTCAAGCAATGCCGCTAAACGCTGCTGTCGTTGCCGCTGCTCTAACCACTGCCGACAAACCTGGTGCGTCATTTGCGACTCTGCCTCAGTCAAAGCCCGACCGCTTCCTTGGGCTACCAGAAGCTTGGAGACGGCAACTGCTTGCGAGTACTTAATGTTGTGCTGCACAAGCTGTGAACAAAGGATACTTTCTTGTTCGTCAACCGGGAGAGAGAATTTTTTCATTTGAGTGCAGCAGAAGCTAGCGGTGCAGCGACTTACACAAGGCACATGCCCACTCGGTCAATATCATGATTGTCAACAAACGTCGGGAACGTCACATCTACCCAAATAAAGATTGCAAGCGTTCTCAGGGCAAAAAGGGGTCTGGCAACGGGGCGGGTCAAAGTGAGCCATGGGCTCAAAAGGCAGTCCTTTCGAGCCTTGCTACTAAGGCTCATTCTTTCGTGGTTAGTTGCTGCCACCCGCAACTAAGCAGACCGCCGACCCACTTGCACTGCTGCTCCGGGGGGCAACGAACCCAGGCGATCGGCTCCGGGAGCTTGCTCTGCTCAGGTTGGTCTCATTGAAGCGAAGCTGTCACCAGATGCAATCAGACCAAAGCCAGAGCTTGAAACAACGCAAATTCGTCAACTAGTAGAGGCTGATGTAGAAGATGACAAAAAATAGTACGGCATAACTACCCTCAATCTCTTACACTGTAATAGTTCCAGCCTCATTGCACTTCATGGCAGTTTCGCTTGATTGGCTTTGAGTTTAAGGCAATTGTGATTGCCGCTCTCAATAATCTCACAGACAGTTTTTTGCAAGACGCTATGCAAACGATAGTGTTGTAGATAAACGCTTCACTGTGAAATGGCTCCTAAGGCTCTTAATGTTGTTTTCTGAGCTGTTGTCAATCCTGTTGCGCCTTGAATATTCATGCCTTCGTAGAGTCGATCGCCTCTCACCGTTTTGATACAGCGTCCTGTTGCGACATCCCACAGTTTGATGGTGCGATCGAAGCTTCCACTCAATAGAATTTGACCGTCAGGACTAAAGACAACTGATGCGATCCAACTAGTGTGTTCATCTATCACATGAAGGCATTCTCCTGTCTTCAAATTCCAGAGGCGAACGGTTTGGTCATCACTGCCGCTGGCAATAGTTTGACCATCCGGACTAATCGCAATGGTAAATGCAATGCTGGTATGCCCCTGTAATATTCTTAGACAGGCTCCGCTTTGTACATCCCACAATCGAATCGTTTGGTCAAAGCTGCCACTCACCAGAATCGGCTTGGTTGGATGAAAGGCTAGCGTGTAAACCCCGCCCTTGTGTCCTTCTAGCACCCGCAGGTAATCCCCTGTCTGCACGTCCCATAGCCGAATGGTTTGGTCATAACTGCCACTTGCCAACGTTCGACCGTTGGAATCAAAGGCAATTGCCCGAATACTGCTCTGATGACCTCGTAGCACTTGTAAGCATTGGTGAGTTTGTACATCCCACAGACGCACTGTTCGGTCATAGCTACTGCTTGCTAGGGTTCGCCCAACGGGGTTAAAACGCACTGCTAACACAGGAGCATCGTGAGCAATCCAGCGATCGCCCTGTCCTGTTTGCACATCCCATAGAAAAACGGAGCCATCTTCCCCATTGGTGGCGATCGTTTGACCATCCGGGCTAAAGCTTAAATTTGAAATCTGGCTGTTTTCTCGGTAGATGATTTTCCAGGGAGGCAAGCTGAGTGGATCGAGATCCACCTGCCACTGCCATAAGTGAATTGTTCCGGTTTGGCTACTACTACTGGCAAGTAGGTGACTCATAGTAGCTGACTCGGTTCCCGCTGTGGCAGAACTATTCTGATGCTGAACTGCTGTAACTGTGACAGGACTAAAACTTAAGCAGTGTTCTCCATAGGTATAGCCGCTCAACGTTTTAAGGCTTTGCCCACTCGGCATCTGCCACGTTCGCACTGTCCGATCGTGGTTGGCGCTGATCAAGATCTGACCATCAACACTAATGGCGAGTGCTAGAACTGGTCCAGTCTGCTCACCCAGAATATTCGTACAGTATCCGTCTTGGACATTCCAAAGCCGAAGGGTGCCATCATCACTGCCGCTTACTAAAGTGTCACCCTCTAGACTAAATACAATGTTCCGAACCCAATTGGTATGCCCCCGCAGTAATAATTCAGAATTAAATGAATGAGTTTTAGAATCGAGCGGATGACTCCATAGTTGAATGCAGCCATCGAGGTCGCCACTTACCAACCGTTGACCATCCGGACTGTAGCGCACACAGCGAACACCGGAAGCATGCCCTTGCAGCACATTTAGGCATTTTCCAGTCTCAACATCCCAAAGCCGAATCGAGGTATCCTTACTGCCGCTGACCAAAGTTGGATGGTTAGGTGAGAAATGAACGGAATAAACGTTTTTGGTGTGTCCTTTTAAAACGTGCAGGCAGTCACCCTGTAAATTCCACACTCTTGCAGTTTGATCATCACTACCACTGGCTAACCATTGACGATTAGCGCTAAAGCTTAAAGACCAAATTCGACTTGTATGCCCTGTCGAAATCCACAAACACTGACCACTTTGCACATTCCATAACCGTACCATCGCATCATTACCGCCACTCGCCAGCGTCTTGCCATCGGGACTAAATGCAACCGCCCAAACCCCACCGCAATGCCCTTCAAACGTCGCAATGAGTTGATGGGATGCAATATTCCACAAATACACTAAACCGCTGATATCGCCCACGGCAAAAACTTGTCCATCTGGGCTAATATCAACCGATGTTGGCACCCCCAAGGTCTCTGAAAAAAGGGATGTTGCTAAATCAGAATTTTGAAAATTGACCCCTACTAAATTAATCTGCCGCAGGTCGGCTTGCCGCACTACGAGTTCAGAAAAATCGGAACCCTGCAAATCTACTTTGAGCTGCACCAGCAGGTTGATCAAATTCCCAGCCGCGTATCCTGCTCCATATTCTGACCGTTGTTGTGTGAGAAGTAGCCTTGCTCTATTTTCAACTTCGGACACATTTCGGTAAGCCGATAAAAGCCATGCCATCACAGGCTGCAAAATTAATCGCAGCTGCATTTCTCGAATATAGTCTTTCGCCTGTACTCGAAGCAATGAATGACTTTGCCATACATCAAGCTGTCGGGTTGTAAATTCTGTGCAGGCCTGTTGGATCAACCGTTCTGTGACATATTCCATCACAACGGGCTGCAAGAAAAATAATCCCTCTATTTTTTCGAGTAGCGAGCGCCGGAGCAGGGAATTGACTTATTGGGGAACGGTTTGCTGTGAGGCTGCGCCAATAACGTTTTCGCGAAGCTCTGAAATCGCCACCGGCTCGCGGTAAATGGCAAACCAGTAGAGAATTTTCTGTTCCTCGCTCGATAGGCGATTGAATTGGCGATCGAGGACATTGCGAATATCCTCAAACACAAACGTTCCCTGGTTGAGATAGCTGACTACCTCAGCAATACTTCCGTTAAACAAATCCTGCGTAGCAGATGCCACTAATTTCAACGCTAAAGGGTTGCCACCATAGTGGTTAATCAGGGTTTGCCACTCGGCTTCTGACCCTGTAAAGGCTCCCTTTTGCCGAAAAATGGCGCGTCCATCATCGGGCGTGAGTCCACTGAGAGAAAGCGATCGCACAACGCTCTGCTCGCCCTCCAACAAAGCGATTTCACGGGGTTTCTCACGACTAGTCAACAAGCAGCAGCTTTGGTGAGTCGTTTCTCCTAGCGTTCTTAAGAACTGCCCATAAGCTTCATAATCAGACTGCCACTGCCCGACCTGTTCACTGTGCAAAATCGTTTCAGCGTTATCCAAAATTAATAGACAGCGCTGCGATCGCAAATATTGCATCAACAAGACAAGCTTTTCATTGAGCGTAGCCGGGATCAGCGGAGCATCTCCCTGAAGCGGCATCAGAAATTTCAGTAGGCTGGTCAGGAGGTCATCCAAGGAGGGTGCGTTGGCAAGCGATCGCCATACCACAACCTCAAAGTCAGACTGCATCTGTAGTGCTGCTTTGACAGCGATCGTACTTTTGCCAATCCCACCGAGCCCCAGTAGCCCGACTACGCGACAGCGTTCAGCTACTACCCACTGCCACAGTTGCGCCAATTCGGTTTCACGACCATAAAACACTGAGGCATCAACTGCGTTATCCCAGTCCTGCTGCGGATCTTCTCGCTGCAACTCTAATGTTTTAGGGGCTGCGGCAGGGGGTGCATAATCAGCCGTTGTGAGTTCTAGCCCAAATGCCTGAAACAGGATCTCTAGCGACTGTCGATCGACACCCAGTGCGCGATTAAGGATTCGGGCTAGGGTATTGGGGGATAGTCCTGTGCGATCGTTGAGATCTTCCTGCGTGAACCGCTTACCCCAACTTTCCTTTGACTCTGCCTGCTGTTTTGCCGCTTGAAAGCGCTGCCATCCATGCGGTGATAGAATGACTCCTCTGACTCGTGCCGAGGCAACTCCACTGCGCTTGGCTTTCTTGGCATTAGCATTCATAAACAAGTTGCCGGCTTGAAGGGCAAGGCAGTCTCTTTTATAGGGGGCTGCATCCTTTTGTGCGCCTTGCAAACTACTGAATCAGTGCTTTTTTTCCTGAAGAATACCACGCTTCACCATAAGTTGCGGCTTTAACGCAAGGAACTTGCGTGGTCTCAATAGAAGGTCTGTTGAAGAATGAGAACAACGAAGCAACTGTTGAGTCAGCGCCTTCGTTCAGCTCGAACCCAGCCCCTACTAAACAGCGTTGCGATCGTACTGGCTAGCTTTTAGAAAAGGGCTCAAAGAAGTATTCAACCAGGAGACGAACACCAAGGAGCCCAAAACATGAACATGCCCACTTTTAGAAGCGGCACCCGTTTGTTTTTGCTCGTCGCACTCTTTTTAGGAACCACTCTAATCACTTCATTAGGAACTGTCATGAACACCACAAACGCACAAGACATCAAACCCACTATCGTTCTTGTTCACGGCGCATTCGCTGAGTCTTCTAGTTGGAATGGCGTATTGACCCAACTGCACGAAAAGGGTTACCCGACGGTTGCCGTAGCCAATCCTCTACGTGGCGTGAAAAGCGACGCGAACTATGTTGCCAGTGTCCTCAAGTGCATTAAGGGTCCTACGGTGTTAGTCGGACACTCCTACGGAGGCGCGGTGATCACTAACGCGGTCAATGACAACAACAACGTGAAGGCACTCGTCTATGTTGCGGCTTTCGCTCCTGATGCAGGGGAGACCGCCGTCGAACTCTCAGGACGTTATCCTGGCAGCACCCTTGGGCCAGCGCTTGCGGCACCTGTTGCAATACCTAATGGGGGTCAAGATCTTTATATCCAGCAAGACAAATTCCACGCCCAGTTTGCTGCAGATGTACCTGTCGCAGCGGCACAGCTAATGGCTAGCACTCAACGACCCATCACGGAAGCTGCTCTTAACGAAACCTCTGGTACCGCTGCCTGGAAGTCCACCCCGTCCTGGTTCATTTATGGCGATCGCGACTTAAATATTCCGGAGGCAGCCCTTTCTTTCATGGCAGAGCGTGCCAACTCGAAGGAAACGGTTGTCGTGAATGGCGCATCGCATGTAGTGATGGTTTCTCATCCAGATGCCGTCGTTAGAGTCATTGAGCATGCTGCAACCGCAGAGTAGAGAAGCTGAGTGTGGCACAAAAACTTCTGAATAACAGTAGGCAAAAAGTACTGTCCTTTCTAGAGAAGAAGTAGATATAGCAAGCAATGGGGGGAGTTTTAGGCTTCTCCCCCTAACCATTAACTTAGTTTTGCGATACACCCCAATGAGGTACCACAATGAATGTCTTAGTGATCGGAGCGGCGGGCAAGACGGGAAGACAGGTGGTGGACCGAGCCATTGCTGCTGGTCACACCGTAACGGCCTTCATGCGCGATAGTACTCACTACACCGCCCCGCCTAACGTTCGCGTTTTCACGGGGGATGCAACCGACCAAGCGGCGATGTCCCACGCGACAGCTGGTCAAGACGCCGTGATCGATACAGTCGGCAGCAAGACGCCGTGGCAGAAGACAGAGATCGAACAACGGGTTGCTCGCGCCATCGTCGCAGCCGCAAAGAAGCACGGCATACGCCGGATCATCGCGATCTCAGCTCTGGGTGTGGGAGACAGCACGGCGCAAGCAACGCTCCCGTTCCGGTTGCTGCTGTTGCCCACATTCCTACGTGGATCGACAGCGGATAAGACTGTCATGGAACAGGAGATCGCACAGGCAGGAGTCCCTTATGTGCTAATCCGCCCCGCTGTGTTGAACGACCAGCCTGCTGTCGGCTCTGTGCGTGTGCTCTCAGGGGTAGAGAAGGGCCGACAGGTAACCCGCGCCGATCTAGCCGTGTTCGTCGTAGAGCAGTTGACTACAGACACGCACGTGAATCAAGCCGTAACGATCGCCAACAGCTAACATGGCGTACTCGCGGCATAGCTGGACGCTTCAAGGTCTTATTCCTTTCGCAGCGCAACTTCATCATTCACGCCAGCGATACTCCACAGGCACCCAAGCATAGCCCTGCTTGTCTGCACGAAGATGACCGACTCCTGGAAAAGAGACATGAGCGGCTGCGACGAGACGACGGGATGCTTCTGCATCAGCAAATTGTTTTGCCCGTTGTCCTGCTGCGGCCTTCGAATCAATGTCGAAGTCGATCGTGATTTCGGGCTTCGGCAATTGAACCGAGGCAACGTGCATAATATCACCCCAAAACTCAATACTCTTGCCTTGGCTTTCCACCAAGAAGAAACTGTGTCCGGGTGTATGTCCTGGCGTGGGGCGTGCGGTAATCCCAGGTAGAATCACCGTCTCGCCCGAAAACGGTTTCAGCTTGCCCCTATCGAGATAGGGTTTGACTGTCTTAACTGCTTCGTTGAAATATCTTTGAAAGTCTGGCGATCGCTTTGCAATAGCAGGGTCAAGCCAAAAATCAAGATCGGGTTTGCCGACATAGACCGTAGCAGCAGGAAACATGGGTTGACCACCGACAACCAAACCACCGCTGTGATCGGTATGGATATGAGTAAGGAGAACCATATCGATCTCGTCGGCTGTATAACCTGCTGTCTGCAACGACCTTGGTAGCTTGCCGCCTAGTTCTCCAAACAATTCCCCTGAACCTGTGTCTACCAACACCTGCTTGTCTCCAGTGTCAATGAGAAAGACATTGATCGAAGCTTCAACAGGGTTTTTAAGGAAGCTTTGATGCAGGAGGCGATCGATTTCGGACTGGTTCGTATTGGTCAGGATGGGATGCAGATCCAATGGCACTGTGCCGTCGCTGAGGGCGGTAATTGTGAAATCGCCTAACTCGAATTGATAGACACCCGGAACTTGAGGTTTCGCCGTTTTCTCTGCGGTCATGCCCGGAAACATCATTGAGGTTGCAATCATCAACACTGCGGTGATAACAGCGATGGCAAGTCTAAAAAACATATTCGAGCGATTCCAGTGGTAATTGAAAATTGATGCAACACAAACTTAGTTGGTAAAACTTTACCCAATTGCACCACTCAATAGCCACTCATGAAACGACAAGTTAAAGCCATTTTCCACCAGAAAGACTGGAGCCTTACAGCCTGGTGATGAGGAAGACTACGCTTCACGCTAAGTTGCAGCTTTAACTCAAGGAACTTGCGTTGGCTAAATGGACGGTCTGTTGAAGAATGAGAACAACGAAGCAAAGGACAAGTCAGCGCCTTCGCCTTAAACCCAACCTATACCGATTCAGGAGAAATTCCATGACACAGTCAAGCAACACAGAACGACTGATCTTAGTCACCGGCGCTACCGGCAATCAAGGCAGCGCGATCGCCCGTCATCTGTTGCAACGCGGCAATTTCAAGGTTCGAGCTTTGGTGCGTGACTCCAACAAGCCTGCGGCTCAAGCCCTCCAACAAGCAGGCGCAGAACTCGCAGTTGGTGATCTCAACGATCGCGCTTCCCTCGATCGCGCTTTGCAAGGTGCCTACGGTGTTTTCTCGCTACAGATCTTTCAAGATGGAGTAGACACCGAAATCCGTCAGGGCAAAACGGTTGCAGACGCAGCGAAAGCGGCGGGCATCCAGCACTTCGTCTACAGTTCGGTAGGTAGTGCCGAACGCAACACGGGTATTCCGCATTTCGACAGCAAGTTTCAAGTCGAAGCATACATCCGAGCCAGCGAGTTGCCCTACACAATCCTGCGACCCGTTTTTTTCTTTTACAACTACAACATGATGCGCTCGATGGTTGAGGCTGGAACGCTCTTTCAGCCCTTGAGCCCTGAAACGAAGTTGCAGCAGCTTTCTGAAGAAGATTATGGGGAGATGGTCGCTGATGTCTTCGATCGCCCCGCAGAATTCATGAACGGCGAAATTGAACTTGCCAGTGTGGACATGACCATGTCGGAAATCGCGGCTGCGTTCAGCCGAGTTCTAGGAAAAACCGTCCAATACCAACAAATCCCGTTTGAAGCGTTTGAGCAGCAAATTGGAGAAGAATTGACGATCATGTATCGCTGGTTTGAGAGCACCGGCTACGCAGCAGATTTAGCACAGCTGAAACGTGATTTTTCTGCACCGACTGACTTTGAAGCTTATTTGCGCGATCACGGCTGGCAAAACCAGCCAGAAGCGCAGCCAATGTCGGGTCAATGATCCCTTGAAAGCACTCGAAGACTGAGAACAACGAAGTAACTGTCGAGCCAGCGCCTTCGTTCCTTTGAACCTAGCTGAAGACAGAGAATCATTCGAATGGACTGTCAATCGACGTGTTCGACGGACTTCGCGCTGGCTCTCTGGCTGATCGATCGCAGCTCTACAAAGATCTCGCTAGCGGACCCTTCTTCGGCTCCAACCGTCCGGGTGCCAAGGTTTCTCAGGGCATGATTGACTGGTTTTGGTTGCAGGGAATGCAGGCGGGACACAAGAGCGCCTTCGACAGTATCAAAGCCTTTTCTGAAACTGACTTTACGGAAGATCTCAAAAAGTTTGACGTGCCAACGCTGATTATTCATGGTGACGATGACCAGATTGTACCGATTGGTGCCGCTGCGATCACCGCCGCCAAACTGGTGAAGCATTCCACCCTGAAGATCTATCCAGATGCACCCCACGGTCTAACCGACACGCACAAAGAACAACTCAACAACGACCTTTTATCGTTCCTCAAGGACTAACACTGGACATTGCGGTGAGACATCTTTCTCAAAGGCATGAACCCCGGTGTAAGTACTGGCAATCATTCGCCGCAAGCATTGGGGACTGTATGCAAAAAGACTCGATTTTAGGAGTAGAACCCATGAAATTAAAGCCGATCAGTCAGCAAGTAGTTGCCATCGTTGGCGCTTCCAGTGGAATTGGCAGAGAGACAGCTCTGCGGTTTGCTAAAAGAGGGGCAAAGGTTGTGGTTGCTGCTCGTGGCGAATCTGGATTAGCAACGTTGGTAGATGAAATTAAACAGTTGGGTGGAGATGCGATCGCCGTCATTGCCGATGTCAGCGAATTTGAACAGGTGAAGGCGATTGCTGCTCAGACCATTGCCACTTATGGACGACTTGATACCTGGGTGCATGTCTCCGGAACCAGCGTTGTCGCCCCGTTTGACCAAATCACACCGGAAGAATTTAGAAGAGTCATTGCTGTCAACTTGAATGGGCAAGCCTATGGCGCGATGGTCGCTCTACCACACCTCAAAAAGGAGGGAGGTGGCGCACTCATTCACGTCTCCTCATTAGCGGCAAGAGTGCCGTTTCCCTTACAAAGTCCCTATGCAGCTTCCAAGCACGGCGTAGCAGGCTTTCTGGATTCCATGCGCATTGAGTTGCAGCACCAGAAACAGCCAATTAGCGTCACGAATGTGATGCCCGCCATCACGAATACTCCCATTTTCAACAAAATTCGGACAAAGATGGGAGTCGCGCCTGCTGGCTTACCGCCTTACAACAAACCCAGCACCGTTGCCGATGCCATTTTATATGCGGCTGAACACCCTACCCGTGACTTTGTGGTGGGTGACATGGGGCGAATTTTGGAGATGCTGCAACGCATTGCCCCGTCGATTGTCGATCGCTTGTTTCTTCAGGTTGGCTTTACCGCTCAACTAACAGGTGAGCCAAAAGCGGCAGATGCACCCGACAACCTATACGCCCCAATCTCTGGTTACGACACCGTCGAGGGCGACTTTGGCAATTTGAGCGTACCCAGCTTCACAGATTGGCTCGATAGAAACCCACCGATCAAATGGGGCGCGATCACAGTCGTTGCTGCCAGCGGATTGATTGCCATGCTGGGGGGCATTTCAGGCTAGAAACTGTGTTGTCATGGCGTCGCAACCAAGCATGCCATGACAATCAGTTCCACGCTGATTGACCCCTGTATCGTTGGCGACCTGCGGTTGCGATCGCCTAACACACTCGATACTCGATGCTAGATTTCAGTTTCCTCTTACTGTCAACTCGATGCCAACAATATTTGGGGATAACGACCATGAAAAGTTACGGTTCAGCGGGGCTTGAAGGCATACTTCAACAAAGCTACACAGTTAAGATCAACGAGTACATTGGCAGCGGTTGGAAAACATTCAAGAAAAATCCTGTTGGGTTTGCTGGCTTTACACTTTTGTTTTTCTTGGTTAATGTTGCGATTGCCAAAGTGAGTCAGTCTGTCACTCTAGAGGGATTCATCAGCCTCTTAATCTCTGCTCCTTTAAATGCAGGCTTTCTAATCGTGGCATTTAAACTTTTGAAAAAGCGAGCCACAACGTTTGGTGATTTCTTCAGAGGTTTCAATCACTACTTGCCGCTGTTCCTGGTCAGTCTCGTTTCTAGCCTGGTGATTGGTATTGGGTTATTACTGTTTCTCATTCCGGGTCTTTACCTAGCAGTCGCCTACATCTTTGCCCTACCCCTAGTACTCGAAAGGAAGATGAACTTCTGGGCTGGGATGGAGTTGAGCCGCAAGCTAATTTCCAAGCAGTGGTTCTCTTTCCTTGGCTTTGCTTTGGTGTTGGTACTACTCAACTTAGCGGGTGTTTTGTTGCTAGGTGTGGGTCTGCTAGTGACGATTCCGCTCAGTGCTTGTGCGATCGCTGCCGCCTATGCAGACATCGTGGGTTTACCAGCTAGCAGTGCTGATCTTTAGAAGCAGAGTTAGTACCTAAGTGCCTTTTCTGGACAAAGCTGCTTAAAGAAGGTGGATAGTTTTTGACCGATCGCCTTCTTCATCTACACCACTTAATGGCAGGTTTCAATGTTCTCTTACTGCCGACTCAATTGCTAACAATATTAGAACAAGCTATGAATGTTAACTCACGGACTGATGTTTTTGATGTCATCATCGTCGGTGGCGGCCCAGCCGGTTTAACTGCTGCTTTGATGCTCGGACGAGCCTGCAAACGAGTCTTAGTCTGTGATGCTGGAAAGCCACGCAATTAAGTTGCTCAAGCTGCCCATGGTTTCTTTTCTAGGGATGGCATTTCACCTGCAGAACTGCTGCAAATTGGACGCGAGCAACTGCGTCCTTATGATGGTGTTGAAATTCAGGTGGGTGAAGTGGTTGATGCTCAAAAATTGGGCGATCGCTTTCAAGTGACCCTGAGTGATGGCAACCAGTTTGTCGGTCGCAAACTGCTGTTAGCCACCGGAATGAAAGATTCACTTCCGACAATTGATGGATTTGCAGAACTCTGGGGTAGCAGCATTTTCCACTGTCCTTACTGCCATGGTTGGGAAGTGCGAGATCAACCTTTAGCCATTTATGGCAAAGGTGAGGTAGGACTTGAAATGACCTTCATGTTGACCAACTGGAGCCGCAATTTAGTGCTCTGTTCCGATGGTCCTGCCGGATTAACTCATGAGCAACGACAGCAGTTATCAGATTGGGGGGGGTCAGCTACGCGAAGAAAAAATTGCTCGACTCGAATATCAAGACGACAAGCTAACAGGTATTGTCTTTACAAACAATGAAGTGCTGCCCCGCCACGGTATCTTGCTGCGCCCTGCATCGTATCAGCACAGCCATCTAGCCACAAAGTTAGGGTGTAAGTTTGGCAGCAATGACGTCGTACAAGTGGATAAGAGTAAGCAAACCTCGATTCCTGGATTTTACGCGGTGGGCGATGTGTCTAGCCCCTATTCACAGATCGCCGTAGCAGTCGCAAGTGGGACGCTCGCTGCTGTAGCCATCAATCGCACTTTGACTGAAGAAAATCTGGTTCAGCTTCGGTAATCTAAAATGGTTAGACTGGGGGTAGTCCTGTAAGAGTAATGGTCAAGAGTGCAAACTTGCATTGTAGTGATGAATGAAGTACCAAATCGCGCCAATGTGATTCTCCAACTTCTTTGAGAACGAGAGCGTTTTA
>NZ_JACJPI010000032.1 GCF_014695975.1 Leptolyngbya sp. FACHB-321 | reverse complement strand
GCAAAAAAGTGCTTCTAGACTAAGCATGAGGGCAAACCAGGCATGAGATTTTGCATTTTCAGCCTATCGGGTTTGCCCCTTTCTTGTCCCAGTTCTTATCCCGAACTCAGGTTAAGTAGATCACATTGTCAAAAGCTACTTGGGCAGCCGCTCCACGTTATGCCAGCGAATGTTGTGGCTGGAAAGAAAGCTGCGATCATTTACCAAAAAGTTAGAATATCGGACTGGAGCAATTTAGTACTTTCACGACTACAGTGCATCCTTGACTTGTTGAGAACGACCAGATGTGGAAATGGTTAGACCTTTGGCGAGGCGCGATCGACAGACTCCAACTTGGGGGCAAACAACCTGTGGTTAAAGAGCTGCCGCCACCACCAACCACCTTGCTTTACCCTGCCCCTAGAGCCGCAGTTACCCAGGCTCTACCGCATCCACTTGCCTTTGACTTGCTTGAATCCAGCTTGTTTTACTGCTCTATTGAGGGTAAGCTCGTGTCCCGCTCGATCGCGTCGGGTGCGATTGAGTGGGAATCGAAAGACAATGCTTATCCCTTGCGCGTCAGCGACCATATTTTGTGGGCAATTCAAGGTGATGCCATTGCCGCCTATGCGACGACAGACGGGCAACTGCTGATGCGATCGCAACCGCTATGGCTACCAGGTGGAGCGACCCATACTCTGTGTAACTTGTCGCAGCAAACCTTGCGAATCTATTCAAAATATTCTCCACCACCACCGAACACTGGCATATGGGTTCCTCATCACCCCAATGAGGATGTAGCAGCGTATGCGGTCAGTCTTATCAGTGGAGAAGTTGCTACCTTGTATCAGTGCACCATACGTCCCCCATACCATTTTCCTGGGCATCCCCCCGGTCAAGCAATGGTAGCTGAAATCATTCCTAGGCTTCCTGACGCACTACGCAACGCCCTGCAAAGCCATTCTATTGATAAGCACGATCAGCCACGCCAACTGATGGAGGACGATCGCGGCGGCAAGGTTTCTCATGATGAGCTACCCCAACGCCTTGGGGACGATCGTAGTGAGCGCAGAAAGGCTCATAACGAGATACTTCAACGCATTGAGGACTATCGTAGCGAGAGTAGAAAGGCTTATCATTGGCCGGATTGGCAAGAGGTTAATTCGCAATTTTATGGTGGGAGAAACTCTGGAACGGTTGAGTTGCAGACGGCTTCCATTGCTGTTCACGAGTACAACACGGGTCGATTCGCCACGTACAGGACTTTGTTGAGTGTCTCCAGTAAACAACCGCCTTATCCAGAATACTGGCAAGTTACTCTGAAAGAATTTTATGAAGAACCACCGCATTGCTAACTAGCACGTTGTTTACCACCACAACGCGTCCTTACTTGGTTAGGCTTACTGGTTAACGCAGGTAAGCTAGCGTTACACCTGCGCCACCATCCGCACGGCTTGCCAGTTCATACCGTTCGACTTGGGGATGTTGCTGTAAGAAAGCATGTACGCCCTGCCGCAGTTTGCCCGTCCCATGTCCGTGAATAATCCATAGCACGCCACTTTCATACGCTTGGGCGATCGCCTGTTCCATCATTGGCTCAGCATCGGCAACGCGACTACCCCGGATGTCGATCGTGTTACGGGCGGTGCGGATAATGGGGGTGTCGTGGTTAGGGGTTGGGGTGTCGTGGGTGGGTGGGCTTTGAGTTGCTCCCGGCTTCTGGCTCCTGGCTTCTGGCTCCTGGCTTCTAGTTTCAGCCTTCGGCTTCTTAACCGCTTTCTCCCCGTCTAACGATTCCACATCGTCGATCGGCACGGTCATTTTCATTAGCCCAAAGCGAACGGTAATTTCCTCATCATCATTGGGAGCCGTCAGGACTTCAGCCGTTTGACCAAGACGCGGAATGCGAACGCGATCGCCCACCTGAGGACGAAACCCTGGCTTGGGCGGTTTGGGTTGGCGTGAGGGTAGGCGGCGTTCGGCAAGCTGATGTAGTGAATCGGTTGCTTGCTGTGCCGCTTGTGCTGATACGGGTCCCTGCTGTAGCTGACGGATGACCTGAGCAATTTCACTCTTTGCTTGAGCGATCGCTGCTTGTACTGCCTGTTCTTGCGCCTGCTGTAAGGACTGCTCTCGCTCCTTGAGTGACGCAGCTTTCCGAGACAGTTCGCGATGGAGATGTTCGGCACTTTCTAAAAGTTGCGCTGCCTCCTGGGACTTTGTTTCTTGACGACGACGCTGGGCTTCTAGACCGGCAATCACCTGGTTGACATCTTCTGAAGCACCACCGACTAGGGCTTGTGCCTGCTCTACAACGCTTGCGTCTAACCCCAATCGACGAGCGATCGTCAGTGCATTCGAGCGCCCCGGAATGCCCCATAGTAGGCGATAGGTCGGCGACAGCAGCACATCATCAAACTCAACGGAGGCATTCTCAAAGCGATCGTCCTGATATTTCAGCGCTTTGAGTTCCCCAAAATGAGTCGTAGCAATGGTCAAGCCTGCATGATCCGCTAGGTGGTTTAGCAGCGCGATCGCCAACGCACTACCTTCAGAAGGGTCGGTACCAGCGCCTACTTCGTCAAGAAGGACGAGGGAGTAGGGGGTGGGGAGTGGGGAACGGGGAGCGGGGAATGGGGAAGCAGAGGGAGATACGGCAACAAGATTTGAGATTTGAATTTCTCTCCCTGCCTCCTGCCTTCTGCTCTCTGCCTCCTCTGCTTCCCCTTCTGCCTCCTGCCTTTCGCCTCCTGCCTCCTCATCCCTCTCGCCCAACGCTGCCAAAATGCGACTAATCCGCCGGATGTGTCCTGAAAAGGTAGACAGGCTTTGCTCTAGGGACTGCTCATCGCCAATGTCTGCTAGCACTTGGTCGAACCAGGGTAACTCGACGGGTTCGCGGGCAGGCACGTATAGCCCGACCTTTGCCATCAGTACAGCGAGACCAAGGGTTTTGAGCGTGACGGTTTTGCCGCCAGTGTTGGGTCCAGTAATGGCAACGACGCGAATGTGTGGCTGGATGACAAGGTCGATCGGTACTACAGGTCGCCCCTGCTCATGCTGCTGCTGCCAGATGAGGAGTGGATGCCGAAGATTACGAAGAACGATCGATTCAGGTGGGGCGGCAGACGCATTCTTCCGTTCCCTTGTCACAAACCGAGGCGGATTCGCTTCTAGCCACAAACTGTAGCGGGCGCGCGCTGTGGCGAGGTCAAGCGTAGTCGCGATCGCCAGTAAGCGTTCTAAATCAGGCTTCACGACGGCGACCTGATCAGTTAGCGCTTGACGCACGGCTTCTTCTTCAACCTGTTCCTGGCGCTGAAGCTGGCGTAATTGATTGTTTAGGTTGACGGTAGCTTGTGGCTCGACGTAGAGCGTTGCGCCACTCATAGAAGTGTCGTGGACAATGCCCGGAATTGCATCTTTTTGCGGTGCCTTGACGGGGATGACAAAGCGCCCTTCACGCTGAGTAATCAAGCTTTCCTGTACCGCGTTTGCTTTGCGCTGCAAAATGCTTTGCAATGTACTATAAACGCGATCGCGCAGTTGTTTTTGCTGCTCTCGAATGCCTGCCAACTTAGGCGTAGCACGATCAGCAACTTGTCCACGATCGTCAATGCAGCGATGAATTTCTTGCTCCAACTCGGGATAGGTTCGCAGGTCTTGAATCAACGCGTTGAGCACTAAGAGATCGGGTTGGTTGTCGATGACTCGCCGCAAGGTACGCATCCCGGCAAGGGTGGTGGCGATCGCTAGCAGTTCTTCGCCCGACAGCAACGCCCGCCGCTCTGCACGTTCTAATGACTCGCCAATGTCAGTAATGCCGTCAAACTTTAGCCCAGTGCTGAGGCGGCTTTCCAATGCATACACATCCTGCGTTTGTGCCAGCAGGGTTAGCGTTTCTGCTTGTGTATCGGGGATACGGAGACGACGGGCTGCGATCGCGCCTAGCTTGGTTGCCGCAAAGGTCGATAGGTGCTGGCAAAGCCGCGACCATTCCAAAAGTTCAAGGGTTTCAGCTTGGATCAAATTGCGTCAATGGGTTACTCTCTTCCCATTCTAGGTAGTTCTTAGGCGCTACGACACGCCTACTACAAAAGAGTGCAGGGCGAGCGCTTGCTGTGTGTGAGTGACATCACCCTAGTCTGCCAACACGATCACTCTGCGCTCGCTCTGCAATCACGCGTAGCGTTTCAGCGCATCACACGCTACATGGTCTAACAGTCACACTGAAAACTGAGTAAGCCCTTCATACTAAGTTCATCAAGATTAGCGCAGGGAAGCATTATGAATCCGGTCAATCAGGTTGTGCAAAAGGCGATCGGGCGTGGCTATCTAACAGCTGAAGCGGAGCAGGCGTTGTGTCAGCATTTTGATGGCAACTGCAATCTACACGACATCACAGCGCTGACGATGCTGCAACGAGCATTATCATCGGGTCAAGTGAAACGCTTGTCAAAAGACAGCCAGATCTAAAACGTTGAATCAGCACTGCGATCGCTTTAAGACGTTTTTGCGTTGTCTGTCTTAAACGCAAGGAGGCTACAGCCGCCTGAACCGTCGAGCTTGCGGCATTTAATTAGGGTGTGCTGGCAGGTACCAATGAGATTTGGGTTGATCGATCGCCTATCATCACTACTAAACCTAGAGAATGAACCCAATGTGGCTTGTGACGATTTACTGCTCGGCTGAGAGTTGGCGCAAAGAGGCAACGGCATTTAATGCGATCGTGGCAAAGTACGGGGTCAAACCGCTTGCTACTAAAAAGATGAAAGATGATGAACGACGGATTATGACCTTTGAAGTCGAGGATGTCAGCGATGCAGAGTCGTTTCAGGACGAGTGCTTGACGCTTGATGGCTTTACAGGTCAGTTTGAATCAATGTAATCATTTGTTCATGACTACCACTTCCACTCGTCCCAGGCGGTAAGGAGCGCCGTTGTGGTGTCAAGGGTTTGCTCATTGCCTTATGCTAGCAAGCGAAATTGATCTTCCCAGCCATGACGCGCAGGTTTGGCAGAACGAATCACCAGGAGAATGTCCTCCAATTCATTGTCTAGCAAATTAGCAACAGAACCTCGTTTAGCGGTTTCTGTCCGCACCACCTCCAATGTGTTGGCTGCAGTCTGAGCGATTTCTAGTCGTCGCTTTTCAATACGGCGTTTTTGGATGAGTTCAAACAGCAACTCCTGATCATCGGCAGGCAGTGCATCAACGTATTCAACCAAGTCATGAAAGGGAATAGAGGTATTCATTAATCGCCTATTCCTTACAGTTTTTCACTACTTTATCAAGAAAAAACTCCTACCAGCGATGGCAGGAGTGAGCGAGACTATAACTAACTTGCTACCAATCCTTAAGCGCCGACAGCTTCTTTGGCAGCGTAGAGGACTTCAGCGGTGATCACTTCGATGTTGCGATCGCGCGCAAATTTCTCGGTATTACGCTTAACCTTGCCGCGTACAAAACCAGGGATTTTGTTGAGTTCGGCTTGTCCATCTTTGCTCCACGCAAGATCGGAGTCGGCGGAGATGCCTTTGGTGATGCCTTCTTTAGTATCGTGACCGCCGAAGATTTCGAGCAGATGATCTTCCATGCCGAGCGTAAAGGAGTTGTAGATTAGGTCTACCAATTGGTTGGTGCCTTCGTAGCCAAGAAACGGCTTGTAACCGATCGGGAAGTTCTGGACGTGAATGGGTGCCGAGATGACACCACAGGGAATATCCAACCGCTTACCAACGTGGCGTTCCATCTGGGTGCCAAAGATGGCAGAGGGTTCGATACGGGCGATCGCGTCTCCTACAGCCCCATGATCGTCGGTAATCAGCACCTCGTCGCAGTACTCGCTGACCTGCTCACGGAACCAGGCTTCGTCATACTTGCAAAAGGTGCCTGCCAGAACAACGTGAATGCCCATCTCGCGAGCCAGCACTTTGGTAATTGCAGCAGCATGAGTGCTGTCGCCATACACAACGGCTTTCTTACCAGTCAGGTTTTGGCAGTCGATCGAGCGTGAGAACCACGCAGCTTGAGAAACGTGCATGGTTTGCTCATTGATGTAGTCGTCGTAATCGACCTTGGCACCTTGAGCATTCAAGATTGCCTGAATTTTGCGGATGCAGCGTGCTGTTTCAACGACTCCCATGGGCGTGATGTCTACAGACGGAGTGCCAAATTCTTGCTCGAGGTAGGCTGCTGATAGCGGACCGAGTTCGCGGTAGGGCACGAGGTTAAACCAGGCGCGAGACAGGTTTTTAATATTGTGGACGGAGGCACCTTCAGGAATAACCTCGTTGACTTCGATATCTAACGCTGCCATCAGGCGCTTCAGTTCGGTGCAGTCGTGGTTGTTGTGGAAGCCAAGGGTGGAGATGCCAAAAATGTTGACACTGGGCTTCTCGGTTTTGTCGGTGGGCAGGTCACCTTTCTTACGAGCTTTTTCAATGTAGAACTGCACAATTTGAAGGAGGGTACGATCGGCTGCCTGTAGCTCATTCACACGGTAGTGGTTGACATCTGCCAGCATGACATCGCCCTTCGACTCAAGCTGAGCACGTTCGACGAAGTTTTGCAGGTCTTCTTGCAGAATGCTGGAGGTGCAGGTAGGAGTAAGCACAATCAGGTCGGGATGCTCTTCGGCATCTTTGCGAGTGATGTTGTCTACTACCTTCTCTTGAGAACCACGTGCCAAAACGTTGCGATCGACCACGCTGGTTGTCACTGGGGTAAAGTTGCGTTCCCGTTCCAGCATGGAGCGCATGACGTTGAAGTAGTCATCGCCGATCGGCGCATGCATGATGGCGTGGACGTTCTTGAAGGAACTGGCGACGCGGAGTGTGCCAATGTGGGCGGGACCTGCATACATCCAGTAAGCCAATTTCATAGAGTGCCTCGGTGGGGGAGTGGGGAGTGGGGAGTGGGGAGTAGGAATGAGGTGCCTAGCTCCGTTTCCTGCTGTAAAGCCGCAGCACGATCGCTGATTTAGAATCGCCTATCGATTTTCTCAGACATCTTGTGTTCTGATAAGCGTCTTATCCAGTGGCTTGAGTTTGTTTCAACGCTAGAAAACACTCAAAATCACTGCTGTATATACGTTCCAGCGATGCCAAACCGCTCATCCGTTTGATTAGCTTGTCATCATTCTTAATGCTGATGCAATGCTGTAAAACCTTGTGAGGAGAGATTTGTTCTGCAATCGCGCTACTTCACTAACCGCTGCTTTACATCTTCCAGCGATTCTCGCGGTTCATCCTCACGCGATCGTGCCAGCCACGCATCATAAATATCTTCCCAAAGCTCACCATGCTCTTCTAAATGAAGCACGACAGCAGTTTTTCGACCCACGCTATCGACCAAAAATTGAATTCCTTGCGTGGCTCGCTATGTCAAGTTAAGTGCTTAAAGTATAGGCGATCGCTAAAACCATTGCCTCTGTTAACATAGAGCCACTTCGCTACAAATCAGCCTCCACTACCCCTACAGCGATTCTTTATACTTCGTGATGTTCCACAAAGTCGGGCGAACTGAGCAATTCGGTGGTTTTGCTTGATCATATAGAACCCACGCTAAAGTATTTGCAAACTTCTCAGCCAGGTGTTGTGCATTATGAAAATATTTATGTACAAAAGAGGTTTTTAGATGAGATGGTTAGTTGAGATTACTGACATTACAGATACACGCTTTTTATCTGCTCTACTTGCTGAAGGAAAGGTTGGGCTGTTTCCAGAAGAAAATAGATTTTACCTGATTAGCGATGACTTTGAATTACTATCAACTTGTTTCAAAGTTTGAGAGAAAGCTAACGAGATCCGTAGCATCATATCTGAGATCAGTTCTGGACTTGATGCGGGTGTAAGTTTCAAACTGGGCACTGTGTATGAACAAAAAGAGGATGGCTCTCGGCATGGAACCGTTTTTCGCTCTGGAGTAGCACCTGTATTGAGGTTGTTTGCTAACGATGTAGAATGGACAGTCACTCCAGAGATTTCAGAGGAAAAAAAGGCTAGGCTGGAAGCAGAGAGATTAGCGCGCGAGTATCAGGATAAGTTAGCTCTTGTTTCATCTCGCGTTTTACCAGCTTTTCGAGATGAGCGTGCCCTCAAAGTTCATCGTTTTTTGCAGCAGGAGCTAACTCCACTACGTATGGGTCACATTATGGATTTAATTAAGGCTGATCTTGGAGGAGAGTTGAACAACTTGGCATCTAAAAATGAGCTGAGTAGGTTCTTCCGGTCGATCAATCACCCAGAAGTATTTGGGAATGATTCAAGACATATAACCTCAAACGAGAAACCACCTACAAACCCGATGTCTTTAAGTGAAGCTCAAGGCTTCGTCTCAAGAATTGCTGATTTATGGTTTAAGCAAAAATGTGTTGAAGCCAATAATGCTTAAAGGCTTTAATATACTGCAATTGCTGAAGGGACACTTTAGATATATTTTTGCTCGTTTGTATAAGTATTGAGAATATCAGGAGTTTTGATGTATCAAATCACCAGTGATTACGCTCAAAACAACTTTAACGAAATTCTCAATCATGTCAGTCAATATCCTTAAGGCATAGCGATCGTCTCTCGCTTGAATGGTTCTCTAGGTTGCCTGAGTGTACCTACATGATTTTAGGAAGGTAAAGTAACAAGTCAATGTAAACTACCGCACCTTTATTTGTTGCCGCTTTTTCTCATACCTGCGTTACTAGCTAGTTGAAGTTGAGAATGATAGCGTAAAACTATTAACACATTTGGCTTCCTTTACTCTCAGGATGAGGGTCGCGAAGTCAGGGTAAGGTCGTTGCAAAGCGGTTAGCAATTTTCTAGCTGCCTCCTTCTCTATGCCTTTAAGTCTCTCAAGCATCTTGACTATCTAGGCATTTTGGGAAAGAGGTAACGCGCAGAGAGTCTTTGCCGCAAGTCTGTAACGGTCATCAGTTTTATGGTAAAAATTGTTGTCTGCGTGATGAACTATCTATGACTACTTCACTTCCGACGCGTGGGCAGCTTGAACGAACGCTTTCGCAGCGTATTCAAGCTCTCTATCGTAGCCAGCTTGGGCATCGTCTTAGTAGCGTTGACTGCGAGCTTTTAGGAACTAAGATTGCGATCGTTCTAGAGCAGTCAGTGACTCAACCAGAGCAGCTTTTAGTCGAGCAGGGTAAGGCCGAACTGGTTAAAACACTACACTCTGAACTCGAACAGGCGATACGACCGCAACTGCAAGCATTGATCGAAGAAGTGGTTGGTGTGTCTGTCCTTGATTTGTTAAGTGATGTCACCCTTGAGACAGAGCGAACGGGTATTATTGCGATCCTTGCAGAAGCACCGCAGCTACGTGATGCTGCCAGTAAAGCCTCTACATCGGCTGGAACGCCCACAAAGCAATCCTCAGAAGCGTGAATAGAGCCACCCGCAACCCAAACAATCTATAGGGGCATAGCCTCTGGCGTGGCTGCGCTAAGGCAATAGCGTGCCCTTATAGGAAAAAGCCGCCTTATATTTAATTCGTGCCCTTAAGCTGTGACAAGGGTAACGTGCTGCATTTAGTGAAACCGTCTTTTTAATTTATGACCGAAGGCTCAGAACCACTGGTGTCGTCTCTGGAGCCTCTCTCCCCTGTTGCCGCCAAACAAGCCCGCTATCGCAGTGAAATCAACCAGCTTTTTGCGGCAGACCGTGCTGCTCATAACTGGTATCGCTTTGTGCTGTCTTTTCCGCCTCATCTGGTACGCGACTATCTGCAACGGTTTGGCATGAATGCAGACCATCGTGTTTTAGACCCCTTTTGTGGTACAGGCACAACAGTGGTGGAATGCAAAAAACTGGGGATACCCAGCGTTGGGGTAGAGGCAAACCCAATGGCTCAGTTTGCGGGTCGTGTCAAAGTTGATTGGAGCCTTGGCCCCGATCGCTTGATGGCTTATGCAGAACAAGTTGCCGACGCGACGATCGCGGCTTTGGCTGGGCTAGACGAGGGTACGATCGCGGCTGAAAGCTTGCGCGCCTTGAACGAAGAGCAGGAAAAGCTCATCCTGAAAAACTCGATTAGCCCACTGCCGCTGCACAAAACCCTGGTGCTGCTGGAGCAGTTGCAGCATCAAGTGGATGAACGGTGTTCTGGTCACGCTCGGTTAGCTTTGGCAAAGTCGCTGGTAAGTACCATCAGCAATCTGCACTTTGGTCCAGAAGTGGGCGTGGGACGTGCCAAGCCGGATGCGCCCGTGGTAGAGACTTGGCTAGAGGCGATCGCCATAATGGTGGCTGATTTGCGAGAGTTGGGGCAGCGTGCCCCGGTCGAGGCGATCGTGCATCATGCTGACTCCCGCCAGTTGCTCCATGTGCTGCCGCCCCAGTCGATCGATGCTGTGATCACGTCCCCGCCGTACCCTAACGAAAAGGACTATACCCGCACGACGCGCTTAGAATCTGTGCTGCTAGGCTTCATCAACGATAAAGCGGCGTTGCGCGCCTTAAAGCAAGGTTTGGTGCGCTCCAACACCAGGAATGTTTATAAGGTTGATGACGATGATGTCTGGGTCGCTGACCAGGCTGAAGTGCAACGACTTGCCTACGAAATCGAAGCGCGACGCATCGCCCTTGGTAAAACCAGTGGGTTTGAGCGGCTCTACGCACGCGCCACAAAGCTCTACTTTGGGGGCATGGCACGGCACCTGGCTGAATTACGGCAGATTTTACGTCCCGGTGCCCAGCTTGCTTATGTCGTGGGTGATCAAGCTTCCTATTTGCGGGTCATGATTCGTACAGGTCAGATTTTGGCTGATATTGCACGATCCCTCGGCTACGAAGTGGTGGCAATCGATCTGTTTCGCACACGGCTTGCTACTGCTACGAATGAACAAATGCGTGAAGAAGTTGTGGTTCTACGCTGGAACGGCTAAAGGTCAAACCAAGATCTCTGACTTCTTGAAGAAGCCGGGAATCTGAAGGACTAAAGTATGCTTAAGTGCAGCCAGAAGTCTACACTGCCCCCATTTAACTGTCTTATGACCGATACTCCTAATCCGCCCACCCCTCGCGCTGCCACCAAAACAGAACATACGCTGCCGCTGCCGGATGGACCGTTGCGTTACACAGCCACAGCCGAATGGCAACTTTTGTATGAGCAAGAAAAGCCTGTAGCCGAAATGTTTCATGTGGCGTATATTGCTGCGGTCGAAACGACTACGCCACGATCGCTCACGTTTGTCTTTAACGGTGGACCTGGAGCGGCTTCTGCTTATTTGCACATGGGCGCGTTAGGACCAAAGCGGATTGCGTTTGGTGCAAACGGTAGCCTACCAAAACCGCCTGTTCAGTTAGTAGACAATGTAGAAAGCTGGTTGAGCTTTACAGATCTGGTGTTTGTTGATCCGATCGGCACTGGGTTTAGCCGCAGTCTGCCAGCCCCTAAAGAGGGTGAGAAGGAGCAAGCGAAAGAGGCAGACACCACCAAAGAAAACGCTTTCTGGGAAGTTGAGCGCGACTTAAGCGCCCTTGGAGAATTCATCCAACGGTTTCTGTCCCGCCAAAAGCGCTGGCTCTCACCAATCTTCATCGCAGGCGAAAGCTACGGTGGGTTTCGGGTAGCTCGGTTAGCCCGCAAGCTACAGCAGGAATTTGGCATTGGTCTTTCGGGTGCCATTTTGATCTCTCCGGCGCTGGAGTTTAGCTTGCTAGGAGGCAGCGATTATGACCTGACTGCCTGGGCAACATTGCTACCATCGCTGGCAGCCTCAGCCGCACACCACGATCGCGCTCAGTGGGCAGGCGAGCCAGGCGATTTTTCAGCGCATACAGCAGCAGCAGAACGCTTTGCCCTCAAGACGCTTATTCCGCTCTTAGCGGCAGGCGATACCAGCACACCTGACGAGCAGCAGTCCGCCTACCAACAGCTTGCGGCTTTGGTGGGTTTGCCACTGTCAGTCGTGGAACGGCAAGCCGGACGCATTGGCATTGAAGTCTTTGCGCGAGAACTCCTGCGCGACCAGCAGCGGATTGTGGGACTCTATGATGCTTCGATTACGGCGATCGATCCCTTTCCCGATCGCATCTTTTACGAAGGCATTGATCCAACACTCGACGGGCTCGATCGACTCTTTACAGGGGCTATCAACAGCCACTTGCGTGACACCCTGGCTGTAGAAACTGATCTCTCTTACAACCTGCTGAACTACGAGACCTTTAAAGCCTGGAAATTTGACCTCAAAGGTGAGTTAAAGCAAGGCTTTATCGGCGCAGTGGACGATTTACGCGTTGGGATGACGCTTAACCCTTATATGCAGGTGTACATCACGCATGGCTTTTTTGACCTGGTGACACCCTATTTCGCCTCCAATCATCTAGCCGCACTCATGAAGCTGAATCCTGAGCTTCGCCCGAATCTCACTTTGCAGCATTACGAAGGTGGGCATATGTTCTATACCTGGGAGCGATCGCGCCAGCAATGGTTCACCGCTATGCAAACCTTTTACCAAACCGCGATCGCTTGAGGGTGAAGGGCAGTCTCTCTTCCCCACTCTCTACTCCCTATGCCCTCACTAAGCAGCGTGTTGGCGATACCAGTCGATCGTACGCTTTAGCCCTTCCTTAAACTCCATCGTTGCCGTGAAGCCAAAGGCTTTTTGAGCGCGTTCTGTATCAAGGCAGCGGCGAGGCTGACCGTTGGGTTTGTCGGTTTCCCAAACAATCTCACCCTCAAAGCCCATCAACTCGCAGATTAGCTCAATCAAAACCCGAATCGAGATTTCGTAGCCCGTCCCCAGGTTGACGGGTTCATGGCTGCTGTAGTGCTGCGTTGCCATAACAATGCCCCGTGCTGCATCCTCCGAGTAGAGAAACTCGCGGGTCGGGCTACCATCTCCCCAGACGGGCAGGTGCTTATCGCCCCGTTGCTGCGCCTCATGCACCTTGCGAATAAGGGCAGGAATCACGTGCGAACTGCTTGGGTCAAAATTGTCTTCAGGACCATACAAATTCACTGGCAGTAAATAAATGCCGTCAAAGTTATATTGCTGACGGTACGCTTCTAGCTGCACTAGTAGCGCTTTCTTCGCTATGCCGTAGGGCGCATTGGTTTCTTCGGGATAGCCATTCCACAGATCGTCTTCTTTAAAGGGAACGGGCGTGAATTTTGGATAAGCGCAAATAGTGCCTACACAGGTAAACTTTTCGACACCCGCTTCGTATGCCGCATGAATAAGCTGGGTGCCCATCATGAGGTTGTCGTAGAACAGTTCGGCAGGTTTTTCGCGGTTTAAGCCAATACCACCCACGTGTGCTGCTAGGTGAACCACAATGTCTTGCTGGCTGACGACGCGCTGGCAGCTTTCCATCTGACGCAGATCACAGTCGTGCGATCGTGGTACGGTAATCTTCTGCAAATCAGCTCCAGCTTTGCATAGTTGAGCAATCACCTGCCGCCCCAGAAAACCTGCACCACCCGTTACCACAATCCGTTTATTCTTCAGATCCAATGCTGTCATACTGATTCACCTTATATCTGCCTGCACTGTTACACAGTCTTATGAATGCTCAAAGCCAGCTTTGCACGATAGACCAAAAGACATCAGCTCTCTCCAGCTAGACGCCTGTTACCAGCAGGCGATCGCCTGTAATCTGGACAATGTTAAACAAACGCCCTTAAGAATAAGGCATTGCTTTGTCCATGAATACTCGCTGACGGAATGGCTACGACCCAGCAGTGAGCTACCGCACTGTAGCGAACTCTTGATTGATCTGAGGCACGCTGCCATTAAGGGGCACCAATCCTTGTGCCTTCAAGTCTGCTTCTACCATGAGGTTGACCAACTGCTCAAACGTCACTGAAGGTTCCCAACCTAGCGCTTGTTTCGCCTTCGCTGGGTCACCAATGAGCAACTCCACCTCAGTCGGACGCAGATACCGCTCATCAAACTCTACATAGTCTTGCCAGTCGAGATTGACATACCGAAACGCGACATCAAGAAACTCGCGAATTGAATGCGTTTCGCCTGTTGCAATCACATAGTCATCCGGCTTCTCTTGCTGCAACATCAGCCACATTGCTTGCACATAGTCCTTTGCGTAGCCCCAATCCCGCTTGGCATCGAGATTGCCCAGATACAGCTTCTTTTGTTGCCCTGCCACAATCCGCGCCAGCGCTCGGGTAATTTTGCGCGTTACGAACGTTTCACCCCGACGTGGCGATTCATGGTTAAACAAGATGCCGTTACAGGCAAACAGATCGTAGGATTCACGGTAGTTAACCGTAATCCAGTGGGCAAACACCTTGGCACACGCATAGGGGCTGCGGGGATAGAACGGAGTCGTCTCAGTTTGCGGTACTGCTTGCACTAGCCCAAACATTTCAGAAGACCCTGCCTGATAAAAGCGGACTTGAATGCCTGTCCGCTGCTGGTAGTCACGCACCGCTTCAAGCAAGCGTAGGGTACCCGTCCCTACGGTATCGACTGTGTACTCAGGTGCATCGAAGCTGACTCGGACGTGGGATTGAGCACCCAGGTTATAAATTTCGGTTGGCTGCACGGCTTCGAGGATGCGGCGCAGTGTGGTGCCATCGTTTAAGTCGCCATAGTGGAGAAACAGCCGTGCGCCTTCGACGTGTGGGTCTTCGTAGATGTGGTCGATGCGATCGGTGTTGAAGGTTGAGGTGCGGCGGATAATGCCGTGGACTTCATAGCCGCGCTCCAGCAAAAACTCACTCAGGTAGGACCCATCCTGTCCTGTAATGCCTGTCAGTAGTGCTCGTTTTACTTGCATCATCGTTAAAATATCCTTTCCTTGGGGTAAATGGAGCAAACTAAATGGCAACGCCGCTATTCGTGGCTAGTCGCCTCTAAGGTATGCCGCTCAAACAAACTGGTCAACCATTGAGTCAAGAAGAAGAGTAAGAAACGTGGATTGTGCATGGCATAGCGTTTCCACAAGCGTCGCGGTTCTGCTTTTAGTCGAAAGACCCACTCTAGACCTGCCTGCTGCATCCAAACTGGTGCTTGCTTCACCCTACCAGAATGAAAATCAAACGCAGCTCCTACACCTAACATCACCGCTGGAATTTTGCTATGGTGTGCTGCCATCCAGCGTTCTTGTTTTGGGCAACCAATGCCAACAAATAAAATGCGTGCCTTTGACTCAACGATTTGCTTAGTATAAGCAGCATCTTCTGCCGATGTCAGCGGTCGGAACGGTGGTGAAATCTGGCAAACGATCTGAATGCCGGGATAGCGCTTTTGCAGAAAGGTCGTAAATAAGGCGAGGCTTTCAGGCGTACCACCATAGAGACCGATCGCTACTCCTTCCTTCGCTGCTGCTCCGCACACACATAACGTTAAATTTGGTCCACGCACTTGGGAGGCTTCTTTAATGCCTAAGGCGCGGAGTGCTTGTACTAGAGGTTTCCCATCTGGTGTTACTAAATCAGCATTGTTTACAGTGCCAGCAAACTCACCTTGGTCGTAAGCTTCCATTACCATGTGCACATTTGCCGCACAGACATAACGGCTCTCGCCCGCTTTTGCCCAGTTGATCACACGTTGAGTGGCATCTTGATAATCGGTTACATCCACTCGCATCCCTAGAATTTTGCGATGTTCTAACGCTGAAACAGTTTGAAGCTCAAGCTCTGTAGTCGTGTTTGCTGCTGATAACTCTGCTGTCTGGTTCATATATTGCTACCTACCTGGTTCACAATGAGTTGGCTAAACCAAGTTCAGCCATGTTCACGAAACGATCGGATCAGGTAGTCACCCACTAGCCATCGCCATACGTTGAATGCTTCTCCTACTACGGCAGCAGAAGCACTCGCACTGGTCTTGGCACATCATTCTGTCTTGGTATTGCCTCACCTCTTTACAAAGGTTAAGAACAGGTATCCGGCAGATTTACCAGGAAAATAGTCAGTTAACCTTAAACTCTACGTCTTTGTACGCAGCTTGCCTCAAAACCCCTTGCTAAGGCAGCTGTGCTTGACTGAAGCTCATTAAGTTACAGTCTCTGTCTCCATTAATTAAAGATTGCATCAATCTATAACTAATTTTACGGACGTAGAATTACGGATCTTAGGCAGGTAGTTCACCGAAGGGCGCTTGGTGATCGTGCCTCAAAGTTCAGCTTGGCTAGCAGGGATAGAGTAACGCCAGCATTGCCTTCGCAGGTTTGGCTCATAAACTACGATCGACAAAAGTGGTGCTCTATATATTGTTTGCGATCGACCCAAGAGCGTTTAAACCCAAGATCTCTGACTTCTTCAAGTCGAAGCTCTGATTGGCAGGTGAATTCTCTACAATAGGGCTTGTCTCCCCTCGCCAATATTCCCTTGATTTCCTCTGCTTCCTTTCCCACCAAACCGCTTATTCTCCTGATCGACGGGCATTCGCTAGCGTTCCGTTCCTACTTTGCCTTTGCGAAGGGTCGGGATGGTGGGCTCCGCACGAAAAGTGGGATTCCCACGAGTGTCTCTTACGGCTTTCTGAAAGCGCTGCTGGAAACAATGGAGGCAGAGAAACCGCAGTATGTGGCGATCGCCTTTGACCTGTCCGAAAAGACGTTTCGTCATGAGGCCGATGACACCTATAAAGCGGGTAGAGCCGAAACGCCAGAGGATTTCATCCCCGATCTAGCAAATCTGCAAGAACTTCTGTTAGCGCTGAATCTGCCCATTTTGACAGCAGCAAATTACGAAGCGGATGATGTGATTGGGACGCTGGCACGACGGGCGAGTGCAGATGGCTTTTTAGTCAAGATTTTGAGTGGTGATCGTGACCTCTTTCAACTGGTCGATCCAGAAGCCACTACAAAAGTCCTGTACCTCAGCACGGTCTACGGCAAAGGCACACCTCCACCCCGCGAGTTTGGCGTCGAGCAGGTGAAGGAGAAAATGGGGATCTTGCCTTCGCAGATCGTGGACTACAAAGCGCTGTGTGGCGACAGTTCCGACAACATTCCTGGCGTGAAGGGCATTGGCGATAAGACGGCAGTGCAGTTGCTCACAACCTATGGCTCTTTAGAAAAGGTTTACGAGTCGCTGGATCAAATCAAAGGTGCTGTGCGACAGAAGCTGGAGGCAGGTAAGGACGATGCTCGTCATTCGCAATGGATGGCGCAGATTCACCTAAATGTGCCGCTAGAGGTCGATTGGGAGTCGTGCCGCATCCGCGATTTCGATGAGACAGCCGTGAATGAACTGCTGGAAAAACTGGAATTTCGCACGTTCATTAATCGCATCCAGAAAGTACATCGTCAGTTCAACAGCGATCAGAGCGAGGACGCGTCCGATGCTACGGTTCCTGCAGAGAAGGCAACTCCTACACCTCAGTACCGGGAAGACGGCGATCTGTGGTTCTTCAGCGCCGAAGATACCGCTGCCGCGCAAAAAGTTCTCCCCGTCGCCATTGCGCCTCACATCATCGATACGCCTGAGAAGCTGACCGAGCTGATCGATCGCCTCAAAACCTTCACCAGCCCTGAAACTCCCGTTGCCTGGGACACCGAAACTACCGCGTTGGAACCCCGCGATGCTGATCTCGTCGGGATTGGCTGTTGCTGGGGACCAGAACTGTCAGATATGGCATACATTCCGCTGGGACATACCGATGGCGGCAATCTCGACAAAGCAACTACCCTGGAGGCACTGCGCCCCATTCTCGAAAGTGCTGACTATCCCAAAGTACTGCAAAATGCCAAGTTCGATCGTCTGGTCTTGCGCTGTCAGGGCATTAAACTGGCAGGCGTAGTGTTTGACCCTATGTTGGCAAGCTATGTCCTCAATCCCGACGAAAGCCACAATCTAACCGAGTTAAGCGGCAAGCATCTAAATATCACGGCCCAGAGCTATACCGATCTAGTACCCAAAGGCAAGATGATCGCGGATGTTGATATTCCTGCCGTTGCAGACTACTGCGGGTTGGATGCCTACACGACCTTTCTCCTCGTGCCCAAGCTACGTGCTCTGCTAGACGAAATTCCCGCCCTGCATCGGCTGTTACTGGACGTGGAGCAACCGTTAGAGCCTGTTCTCGCAGAGATGGAATACTGCGGTGTACGCATTGACGTTGCCTACCTCAAGGAACTGTCTCAGAAATTAGAAACCGATCTAGCGGCGATCGAGCTTCACGCCTATGAAGTCGCTGGACAAAAGTTCAACCTCGGTTCACCCAAACAACTCAGCGATCTGCTGTTCAATACTCTGGGACTAGACACCAAAAAATCGCGCCGCATGAAGACGGGCTTTTCTACCGATGCCATCACATTGGAAAAACTGCAAGGCGACCATCCGGTCATTGATGCCATTTTAGAGCAGCGCACTCTGAGTAAGTTGAAATCTACCTACGTGGATGCGTTGCCGTTGCTGGTGCGTCCAGACACCCATCGAGTCCACACCAACTTTAACCAGACGGGCACAACAACGGGACGGCTCTCATCCTCTAATCCCAACCTGCAAAATATTCCCATCCGAACCGCGTTTAGTCGCCAGATTCGCAAAGCCTTTGTCTCTGAACCCGGTTGGGTGATGGTTGCGGCAGATTATTCCCAAATCGAACTCCGCATTCTGACGCACTTGAGCCAGGAGCCAGTTCTGCTCGATACCTATCGGCAAAATGGTGATATTCATACGCTTACAGCACGACTGTTGCTAGAGAAAGAGGATATCAACTCCGAAGAACGCCGCTTGGCGAAGATCATCAACTTTGGCGTGATCTATGGCATGGGTGCCCAACGGTTTGCACGAGAAGCAGGCGTCAAATCCAGCGAGGCTCGACTATTTATCGATCGCTTCAACGAACGTTACTCCAAAGTCTTTGAGTACCTCCAGCAAATGCAGCGAGAAGCGATCGCTCATGGCTACGTCGAAACTATCCTCGGTCGTCGTCGCTACTTCAACTTTGCCAGCGAGTCACTCAAGCGACTAAGAGGAACAGAACCAGGGTCGATCGACCTCACCAAGCTCAAACTCCGCGACCAGTACGACGCCGGATCGCTCCGTGCCGCTGCCAACGCACCCATTCAAGGCTCTAGTGCCGACATTATTAAAATTGCAATGGCAAAACTGCACGATTTATTGCAGGATTACCAGGCACGGCTCTTGCTGCAAGTCCACGATGAACTTATCTTCGAGATGCCACCCGACGAATGGGCGGAACTAGGACCAAAAATCAAAGCCACAATGGAATCAGCAGTCGAGCTATCTATTCCCTTGGTGGTCGAAATTCACTCTGGCGAAAACTGGATGGCGACGAAGTGATTATGCTGCTAGTCCCTAATGGAAACGTAATCGAAGTTATAGCGGTCACATGTCAGGGAAGGTCTTTAGATAAGATTTTCGGTAAGGCGGTGTTTTGAGAGTACTTCAGGGAGACTTGTTCTCTGGGTTTGGGTCTGCTACCAGTGCCGACCATGATTTGGTAGGGGAAGTCCTATCTATGCCCGACGCAAAGGCGACTTTCTACCGTAACTTTTTTGACTTGCGGGAAAGTGATACGCTCTTTCAAGTTTTGCTGAACGAAATTAACTGGCGGCAAGACAGAATGAAACTTTATGGCAAAGAAATAGATTTGCCGCGAAAGACTGCTTGGTATGGCGATCAAGGCAAATCATATACATTCTCAGGTATTCATCTCGATCCTGAACCTTGGACTCCGAGTTTGCTGGAAGTGAAGCAGCGTATTGAAGCGGTTGCAGAAGTCCAATTCGATAGCGTTTTACTAAATCTCTATCGTCATGGAGGCGATGGAATTTCTTGGCATGCTGATGCCGAGCCAGAATTAGGGGATAATCCTGTAATTGGCTCTGTCAGTTTTGGTGGAACAAGAAGATTTATGTTTCGACACAGACAAAATCGGGATTTGAAAGCGGAAGTTGAGTTGACACATGGCAGCTTTCTGCTTATGGCTGGGGAAACTCAACATTTCTGGCAGCATCAAGTTCCAAAAACCGCTAGAAAGGTAGAACCAAGAATCAATCTAACTTTTAGAGTAATCGTTGATTAAATTAACTCAAAAATCATCCTCTATCTTTACAAATGCCTTCCCCCCTTATCGGTATTATCATGGGCAGCGATTCAGATTTGCCCACTATGCAGGACGCGATCGCGGCTTGCGAAGATTTTGAGATCCTCTGCGAGATTGGTATCGTCTCAGCGCACCGTACGCCAGAGCGCATGGTCAATTATGCTCAACAAGCACATCTGCGAGGTTTGAAGGTGATCATCGCAGGTGCAGGAGGCGCAGCGCACTTGCCCGGTATGGTCGCAGCCCTGACTCCTCTGCCTGTGATTGGAGTGCCCGTCATCAGTCGTCAACTGCAAGGACTGGACTCGCTCTATTCGATCGTGCAGATGCCCGCAGGGGTTCCCGTCGCAACGGTGGCGATCGGCAATGCTCGTAATGCTGGACTCCTCGCTGTGCAAATTCTGGCAACCCACGATCCAGCGCTGCTCGAAAAAGTGCAGCAGTATCGCCAGAACCTTGCTCAAATCGTGATCGAGAAGCAGGCGAAGCTAGAGGAAAAAGGCTACAAACGCTATCTAGAGGAAGAAATGCGGGCGTAAGGGCATTAGCTCGATTAAATGCCTCCACCTAGTGCCAGTAACGCGGTGCCGTAAGCGGCTTCTGGTTGTCGCGATCGCTCGACTGTCACGCCAAGGTGTCGCTGCCGTAGTGCTGTCCAGGCAGCATTTTGCGCTCCGCCCCCTGCAGTATACACACGACTTAACGGCGTTGCCCCCAACGTCTGTAAGAGCTGATAGCCCTCTGCTTCAATCCGTGCCATGCTTTCCAACAGCCCGTGCAAAAAGGCAACCGGATCGTCAGGTTGTGGTTCTAGGCATGGTAGCAGGTTTGGGTCATTTACTGGAAAGCGCTCTCCTGGCTGCGTGAGTGGGTAATACGTTAGGGGACTTACCTGCTCAGTGGGAATACGATCGCTCAAGCACGCTAAGTCTGCTGGCGTAAAAAATTGCTGTAAAACGGCTCCACCCGTGTTCGATGCCCCGCCAACCAGCCAGCGATCTCCCAGACGATGGCTATAGATGCCATAAACTTGGTTTTCAACAGGCACCTGGCTGAGTAACTTTAGCACCAGCGTTGAGCCTAACGATGTCACGGCTTCCCCTGGCTCTGTTGCTCCACTTGCCAGAAAGGCGGCAATGCTGTCAGTGGTGCCAGCGCACACCCGGCAGTCAGGCGATAGGTCAAGCTGTGTGGCAACATCCGGTTGGACTCGTCCAATCGGCGTTCCCGGCGCAACGACATGGGGCAGAAGAGGCGCGATCGCTAGCGCTGTCAGCCATGCAGGATAGCGGCACTCCACCACGTCGTAACCCAGCTTCAAGCTATTGTGATAGTCGCTGATGCCGGGTTGCCCATGCAGCAAGAACGCCAACCAATCTGCCTGATGTAGCAAGTATTTTGCGTGCGAAACGGTGGCTTGCCGACTCCACCACAACAGCTTGACCAGGCTGGATGTGGCACTTAGTACCGTGTGCTGACAGGGCGCATTCATGTATTGCTCCTGAGCAAAGAGTCGCTGTAAGGTTTCGACTTCTGCTGCACTACGGGGATCGTTATAAAGCAATGGTGGCGTGAGCGGCTGACCGGCAGCATCACACAGCAGCACGGTGGCAGAGGTGCCATTAATGGCGATCGCAGCCAGTTTTTTTCGCTCAGCGCGATCGACCTTCTGCAACAGCGCGAACAGCGTTTCTTGCCAGCAAGCGGCTAAGTCTGATTCTGCCACTGTCCCAAACGGAATACTTGCCTCATAGCAAAGCTCTGCCGTTGCATTCACGAGTGCAAGCCGTGCGCCTGATGTGCCAAAGTCAATGCCTGCGTAAAAACTCATAGTTGGTAATGACGGCTGGATGCAGGCACTTCAACAAACCTATTCTCCTTTACTGAGTGCGATCGCGCTGCAATTGGGGCGGTTGATTGTTTGGTTCTGGCTGCAATTGCAAATCCTGATTAACGTTCAGCAACGGCTTGTTAGGCGATCGCGGACCTATAAGCAAGCGAATTTCTTGTTCTAAGTTTGCCTGTCCTGTCCTAAAAAAGTCCTGAGCGCTCGAAGGCACTAAATCTCGTGAAAACTGCTGACGTTGTAGCGGTGTGAGGCGATCGCTCGAGGGTAATGACTGCGCCATCGTCGTACCCGTACCCAGCAGCACCATCACGGTAGCAATGGCATAAACTGCACATTTCATTTAGGGCAGCCTCCTGAAAAGTGGCTTCTGACTTTAAGCTAACCTGCGTTAGCTGCTTACAGCTTCCTTCAGTTGACGTATAGCAACCCTTGCCTGTGTGGCTTTAACTCCGCTTTGCCAAGGGGCTAGAAGTCCGTAACGTATCAAAGGCTAGTCTTGCTGCCCGATCGCCTGTGACAGCGATGTGAATCCTCTCTCCTCTAGTTTTTGCAACAAGCCTTCTAGAATGCGACGAACCATCCCCGGACCTTCGTAAACCCAACCTGTGTAGACTTGCACCAGGCTGGCTCCTGCCGTGATTTTTTCCCACGCATCGTCTGGAGTAAAAACGCCACCTACGCCAATGATAGGCAACTGACCCTGCGTTTCCTGCCAGATGAACCGAATCACCTCTGTCGATCGCTGCCGCACTGGCGCACCGCTAATGCCACCTGCTTCTTCCTGCACAGATTTACCCGTTGCTTGTACCACGTGTGTGGTCAACCCATCTCGTCGAATGGTCGTATTTGTCGCAATAATGCCTGCCAAATGATGCTTTTGAGCCAAGTCAAGGATGGTGGCGATCTCATCCCACTCTAGATCCGGCGCAATTTTAATCAGCAATGGTTTCTGCCTGGTGTTTTCCTGCTGGAGTACCGCCAGAATGGGACTAAGCTGGTCGGCTGCTTGGAGCGATCGCAGCCCTGGCGTATTCGGCGAACTCACGTTTACCACAAAGTAATCGCCCCAGTTCTTGAGTAATTTGAAACTAGTTAAATAGTCGGTTGCTGCCTCCTCTAGCGGCGTGACTTTCGATTTGCCCAGGTTAATGCCGATCGGAAAAAGGCAGGGGGGAAGGGGTGCAGAGGAAGCAGGAGTGAGGGAAGAATCTGAATCTTGCGTTGTGCTTCTCCTCCTTTCCCCGTCTGCTTGCTTCCCCGTTCGCTTGCTTCCCCCTTTTTCCTCTCCCCTCTCCCCCCAGCGCTGCTGCAAGGTTGCTGCCATCACTGCGGCACCGCGATTGTTAAAACCCATACGGTTCAGAGCGGCATGGTCTAGGGGTAAGCGGAATAAACGCGGTAGTGGATTACCCGTTTGGGCGATCGCCGTTACGGTACCGAGTTCGGCAAAGCCAAAGCCAAAGCTGCTCCAAACACCAGAGGCAACGCCATCTTTGTCAAAGCCCGCTGCCAGACCGATCGGGTTTTGGAAGTGCAAGCCCCAGAGCTGCTGCGTGAGGTGATCGTCCGTTAAACGATAGGACTTGCCAACCTGATGCTGAAGCCAGCGTACAGACGGCTCTTTGTGATGCTGGTCGAGCCATCCTAACGTATTCAAGGTTTGTTGGTGCAGCCACTCCGGATCTGCCTTGAGACCAGAGAAAAGTACAGGACGAACGACAGACCGATAGATATTCACGGGTTACATTAAGCGATCGTTGATTAGCATACCTGGCAACCCCTAAAATTTGAACTGCATACAGGATAAAAAGGGCACTGCTAACTAAAGGTAAGCATTTTGTCGGCTCAGGGCACTACAATGCCTTGCAACCTTCTAGTGCTTTATAAATACTCCTAAGTAATGGCAATTTTTTCTCGAACGAAGAATGACTGACCTTTCTGCCCCTGTTTGTATAGGCAGCGCTTCTTCAGATAAGAACGGCTGAACTGAGATAAGCTAGCCATCCGATCGAAGTTCCTTAGAGCTTATGCAATCCCTGACTTCTACGCTGGAGTAGGGTTAATGGCTAAGTTTTAACCAGAAGCTAGGGATTTGAGCACTTTGTACGTAAGTCGTATTCCTAAAAGCGGCGTCCTGACTCTTTGCCTTACGCAATCGTACGCACTAACATACTTCCAACGTTGCTTGACACTTAAGCACTTGCCGTTGCGCTGAAGCCTTGAAAACGAACTAGGATGGAGACAACGTTCCCACAGGTTTCAGCAGTCCATCTAGGTTGCATTATCCAACGGGTTTCGGTGTAATTTTTGCCCGAAACTAGTTTGCTTCGAGCAGGCTGCTTCTTTTCATCGTATTGGCGTATCCATCGCTACACCACATGGTTCAACCAAAAGAGCCAAACGCCAACGACAAACAGTTGGTTGCCTTGGGACGAATCCTGCAAATTCTTCGCGAAGAAGAAAATGCTGATGTTCTCATTGATACAACGCTCAGTTATCTGCAAGCTGAATTTGATTACAGTCTGATCTGGATTGGCTTATACGATCGTCTAGCGCATCGGTTGCATGGCAAGGGTGGGGTATCACCATCTGGTAACATTCCCCTGTTGAAGCAGCGGATTGTGCTGAATCCTGGCGATTTGTTGGAGCAGGTTGTAATTCAGCAGCGTCCGCTGGCAGTGCCCGACTTGCGGCAAGAACTGAGAGCTGGTGATTGGCGTAAAACAGCACAGATTGACGGTATTCAGGGAACAGTCATTTTCCCGCTTCGGTACAGAGATCAATGTTTTGGGGTGACGCTGCTGGGGTCAAGCCTCTGGGGCGCCGCGCCGCGATCGGACGAAAAAGCGCGACTGTCAATGATTTTGGGTGCTTTGGCAGCAGCACTGCACCAGATTGAAGCAGAGTGGCTCCGGCAGCAAGTTAAACGTCCCGATCAACCCCTCCTGTCGCTGTTGACCAAGCTACAATCGCTGGCTGGCTTGGGTCCACGGCTAGAAGCCATTGTCGAAGAGACACATCAGTTCATACAGCCTGCACGCACTAATGTGTACTGGTTTGAGCGCAACCAACGCTTTTTTTGGCGGCGGATGAGCAATCGCCAAAAAACGACTGGCTTTAGTGAAACAAGTCAACCGGCATCCGGCATTACCGTGCAGGAAGTGAGCGGCTTTTACCAGGCATTATGTGCTGACCAACTGGTGTCGATCGGCGAGGCGCACAGTTCTCTTAAGGCTGATACGACTAGCCGCCTGATGCAGCAAATTCGCGCACGTTCGTTGCTAGCTGCGCCGATCTTATTTCAAGACGAACTGCTGGGCTTTCTGGCAGTAGAAGGGCAGGAACCCCGGATTTGGGAAGATGAAGAGAAAAGCTACATCCGTGGGGCAGCGCAAATTATTGCCCTTATTGCGCCCTTGGATGACATGGAAAACACGATTGAACAGATCCAGCGCGATCGCCTCCTCACTGCTGAAATTGCCCGTTCCCTCTACAGCGAAGATGACTGGAAAGCAACACTTAATCTGGCAGCCGAACAACTCTGCAAACGCCTGCGTGCCGATCGCTTTCTGGTGCTGCTCTACGACGCAGAGCAAAGCGCCTTTGAGCTTGCCCATCAAAGTCAACCAACCAACCGTCGCCCCTTTACAACATCACTAGAGACTCTGGGCGCTGCTGACTGGCAGTTGCTTGAAAAAAGTACGGGTAGCATTGGTATCGAAAATCTGGAGGGCGACTTACGGCTGCTAGCATGGCGCGATCGCCTTCTAGAATTAGGCGTGCGATCGCTCATCCTTTGTAATGTCTCCCTCGGTCATGCCGTCGAGGGACTCGTCGTAGTTTGCCACGAAAGTCCGCGTACCTGGAGCCAAATTGAGTACGATCTGGTACGCATTGTCAGCCAGCAGCTTGGCTTGATCTTGCATCAGTGGCAACTGCAACGGCAAAACGAGCAGCAGCAAACAGTGAGCCAAAACCTTCAGCAGGGTCTGACTCTCATGCAGCAGATCCACCAATTGGAACCCTTGGAACAAGCGGCACTGAAACATATTGCTCAAGTACTTCAGGCTCCTTTGGCAACCCTGATTGCGTGGGCGCCTGGAACGGCGATCGGTCGTGTTGTCGTACCACTCACCAGCAACGATCGCTTTACCGTCAATGCCAATGCTACGATCCCAGTTCTAACCGATGCACTGGTTCAATGGGTGCTAGCCCATGACGGTGTACTGTCGCTAGCGATCACCGACCTACCGACTGAAACGCGCCAATGGTTCAATGGGGTTGGCATTGGTCAAGTGTTAGCGATCGCCTTACGCACCGCTCCAGAACACGAGCCATCCGGCATTTTGCTGGTCGCTGATGGTAGCGATCGCCAATGGGCAGAGCGTCATCTGAAAGCGCTCAGTACTCTTGCCAGCCAACTTGCATGGTCTCGTCGCTACCTGCTGCTGACCCAAAAGCTCTCTACACAGCGTGAAGAGCTGAAGCGACTGAACTGGTACAAACATCGTTCCTTAGAAGAACTGTATCGATCGCTCATTCCCAACCTGAAACGGCTGCAAGACCTCGGCAATCCCAAAGACCCCCTCTTTAGCACTCGTCATCAGCAAATTTTGCGACAGCTTAACGAGGCGGTTATGCCCCTGACGAAAGTGGTTGAAGCTGAACAATGGCAATTGCAACTAACCTCACGTACGTTGTCGCTGGTAAGTTTACTGAAGCGATCGCTGGCGCGAGTCGATCATGTGCTGAAGCAACAGCAGCTCTGGACGCAGGTACACAATGAAACCAATCTCACTCTTAATGGCGATACAGCGAAGATTGAACTGGTGCTGTATGAATTACTGCTCGCTGCTAGCCAACGCTCCGCTGTTGGAGGACGTATCGACATCTGGTGCCGTCAAATTGATAGCCACTGGCTCGAACTCTCGATTACTGATAACGGTGTCATCGAGCCACGGCTGCTGTCCGAACTGGAAAACGGGCGAGCTATAGACTGGTTAGCCCACTCAGCCCTCGACCAACTACCGGGTCAGCATCTACATATTTGCCAAGCGATTATGAAGCAAATCGGCGGTGAACTGAACCTGTACACCCTAGAAGACAACCGCAGCTTAAGCCGACTGGTACTTCCTCTAGCGACCAACGATCGGGCAGCTGCCAAAAAGGAGTAAGGGATTTAGAGCGGTTTAGCAAAAGAATGAAGGATGAGGGATGAATTGAAGCCCTTGCTCAAAGAAAGTTTCAAGGTTTATGTCTGTCCTAACTTCTCTTCGACTGCTACAAAAGGCAAAAGTAAGGACTGCAACGATGCTTTGAACATCCAGATGCTTATAGCTTGGGCAACCGAAGTATCAGCTACAGGACAAAACCTACTGCCACAGATTGCAGAACCCTCGCTTTCTCTGCATCTGTCTAGACAAATTTCATGCGTATTGTCGCAGTTTTAACCGCCAAACACTCTTCTAGCTTTTGCCTTCTGCCTTTTGCCTTCTGCCTTCTACCTTTTGCCTTCAATCCTCTCGCGCCACCGTTCTACAGCGTCTTTCAATGCTTTTGCTAACCATTCGTCATAGTGAGGATAGATCGGTAAGCGCGGCATTAACGTCCAGCCAGCTTTGCTGAGATCGCTCGCTAGCTCTACATTGATCGGGTGCGGATAGGCAGGGTTCACTTCATCGTGCGGTCCAATGCCGCCTAAATCGCGTGCGCCAGCGTCCAGGCAGGCAGACAAGTGCGATCGTGGCACCAAATTAGGAGGAATTTGCAGCACTATATCAGACGGCAGAATGCGTCGAGCAAGGGTGATTGTTTCGAGGAGTTGCTGTGGCGAAAAGGCTGCTCCTGCCCATGCTTCTGTTTCTCCAGGGCTGTAGGGCTGTAAAATTACTTCCTGAATGTGTCCCCAGCGCTGATGCGATTGCGCGATCGCTTCTAGTGTTTGCCACCGTTCTGCCTCTGTCTCACCAATGCCGAGCAGCAGCCCAGTGGTAAAAGGAATTTGCAATTCGCCCGCTTGTGCAAGCTGCTGTAGGCGCAGTGCTGGTAGCTTACTGGGCGCATGGCGATGTACCGTTTGTAGCAGGGTTGGGGTGACTTGCTCTACCATCAAACCCATCGAAACATTGACGGTCTTGAGACGCTCCATCTCAACCAGGCTCAGCGGTCCCACATTGGTGTGGGGTAGAAAACCTAGCGACAGAGCCAGTTCGCAAAGGTCATAAATGTGCTGAAACCATAGCGATCGCCGATCGCTGTGTGGATGCACTTCACCACTTAAGATCAAAATCTCGATAACACCTTGATGTTGGAGCGATCGTAATTGTGTTTCTGCATCGGTCAGTGTTAGCCAGGGACTTTTACCCGGGTCAGCACGAAAATTACAGTAGCTGCAACGGTTAAAGCACTCATAGGTCGGCACTAGCGTATAAGCAGGGCTATACGTCACAGTCTTCGCAAAATCCATCACAGTAAGCTTGAGCGCAACGTCAGAGGTCAGGACTACCGACCAGAGGCACGATAGCGTAGCAAACACTCTGGAGTCGTTGTAGTCCGTCGCTTCCAGGCTAACCGTTTCTCAAGTCGCATTACATTTGTCTCCATACTCATTTGATAGCAGAGATAGACCCATCCCTTCAGCCTCAAAACTAGAGCTGAAGCTTTTTCTATTTCCGCTTTCCGTATCCTGAATTCCGACCAAGGCGGCGCTTACTCACCGCACCAGAACTTTTCGCGCCCCTGGCAACTGCGTTTCTTAGCGTAGACATTTTTAACGTGTGTCTTGACTGTGTTCAGGCTGATTTGAAGCAGCTTGGCAACGTCTTGATAGCTATACTCCTGTCGTAGTAGCATCCAGACTTCTGCTTCACGCTCTGTCAGGTCATATTTCTTACGCTCAATCCGCACTTCTTCTTGCAGCAAGTCGTTGCAGTTTTCCAGCAGTATCAAGATGTAGGGCTGCTGCGTGCCGCGATCGTCAGCGAGATGGAGCCAACGAGCATTCATACGGATGGTTTGCCCAGTGGCTGTCTGGCATTCCAGGATGAGGGGAAGCTCACTCAAACGGTCATGTCGCATTAACCGGCGGCATACTTCAGCCACTGCCGTTGGTAGTTCGAGTGGTTGAACGTCACTGCCTGCTAGATGCTGGCACAACTGCCGTGCTCTTGCATTCCAATAAAGCGGCTTCAAGCTACAAGAAGTGACAATTACGCCCTGGTGCAGCGATTCCAGCAAACTACTCTGAATCAGGTTTAGAGCCGATGCATCGCTGGATTGTGCGTTGTTCTGTGGCAATTGGTTAGAGGCCTTTCTAACGCGACGGGACGCTGCTGAGTGGCTCGCTTTTTCGGCAGCATAAGGACGAAACAAGGGACCGACGGGTGCCGCTTCTAGAGGGGCAAACACTACGGGGGCTGTCATAGATCAGACTCCACAAACGATGCTGATAGTGTGCTTGCTTCGTTTATGAAGATGCAATGAGAAGACCGTAAGCCGCACCAGGGGCACGAACTTTACTTAGGCTTGGTGAAAAAGCATGAACGACACTGAAACAGGGTGAAGTTTTTCCAATTCCGGATTGTAGTCACGGTCTAATTGGTCAATAATGAGTTCAATCTGAGGGAACTAGGCATCTCCAACTAATAATCAACATGGTTTTGCTGCTACTTTGTCTTCTTGGAAGCGATTGTGACTGTCTTCAAGCTTGGCTTCATCACACTCAACGTCTCAGCATCTTGATCACTAGAAGTATCTGGATGCAGCAAGTTTGTTGCTTCAAACAGTCAAACCTGATTTTTTGATTTGTTCTCGGCTGCCAACCCTTTAGCTTCAGCAAAGACGTTCAGATTCCGTACCGCTGTTGTCATTATTCTCGGTTCAGCAAGCCTAAAAGTACTCACCCGTTCGGGTACTTTGCATTGCTGCCGCTTAGATTGCTACGAACCTTAGTTGCTGCTTCAGCTAGAGATCGCCTCAACGCTCCATCTCTTAAGCCGCTTCTTCCCTGTAAATAAATGAGTTCCCTGAAAGCCATGCCCCGCGACAGTCAACGTTTAGAGCCTGAGTCGCTGGATCAGTTTTTTCCTCTAGCGCAGCAACGTGTTTATGTAGCAATGCTGATGGGTCGTGGTGGTTTAACGCGTCGTCGAGCAGAATACTTTGTGCGCCTTTGGGCATATTTGCTACTTAAACAACAACAACAGTTGGGTCTACAGCTATCGCAACCGTTGAGCCAATTGCGCTCTACGGAAGGTTTGATTGCCTGTACCCATCGAGAAGCTGCAGACTTGTTCTATAGCAACCAGGAGCGGGGCAGCGATCGCGCCGCAGGCATGATGATCGATCGCTTTGTGGCACTGGGTCTCCTTGAAAAACAGTTTGACGGACAAACGCTCTGTCTTCAGATTCGCTCCCTTCCCGAACTGGAAACGCCCATCCAGGCAGAAATAGCTGTCACACTCATTGCCGATGCTTTCAACCCTCGCACAGACACGATTCCGATCGCGAATCTGATCGCTCGCACGTATGCAGAGCTAATGAAAGACGTAGCCAAAGCCTCTCACAAAATTGCTCAGGCTCTACGCAGTTGGGCACGGCAATATCCTAAAGGCTTGCGGGTCTTACGTCGTTCTGACAATTTGAATCCGATCGGTATCTCTGTGCTCTATCCTGTCACTAGCGAATCTGAGGTCTATTTCTTCCAGCCGCCAAGTAAAAGCTTCTATCTCTCATCAGATGTTGAGGTCGATCCCTTTAAGATGGCTGCCGCAGGCGATGAACACTGCACATCTGTTTACATTCGCTCCTGGGTTATTGATACACCCTATCTGCAAAGCAAGAATATTTCTCTGCTGCTTGAAGACAGCCGCAACACTTTGGTAGAGATGCAGCAAGATTTTCCTAATCTCTGCGATATTTACTCACTGATTCTGCACCCCTTGTACGAAGATCTGCGGTTAGCATTGGGCTTTCAGAAGACCTTTCAGGATACCCAGCGGTCTTATCACTGGGTCTACCTAGCACTCGATCGCTTTCTAGAGCTAGATATTGAGCAAGCCCTCAACAAAATGAAGCAAGGCTTAACCAAGTAGTAACCGCCCTACTAAGGCTCGTTATAGCTGTCAAAGGGGCTAAGAGCAGCGGAAAGCAGTAGGGCGATCGCTCCAACATATTCAGCCTTTCTCATAAAAGTGGACAAAGGCTTAACAAACCCTAATGAGGCTGTAGCCTCTACTGAGTAAAGCCTAAGAAGCATTGCCGCATCTAAACTTGTAAACTGCTGCGTCATCTTCTTTACAAAAAGCAATATTCGGTTTACACTGCGTACAGGTAGTGAAACCTACCCAAAAACGTAAATCAAGCACTTATTACCATCATGACTACAACCTTACAGAGACGCGAGAGCGTCAACGTGTGGGAGCAGTTTTGCAACTGGGTAACCAGCACCGACAACCGACTATATGTCGGCTGGTTCGGCGTCCTCATGGTCCCCACCCT
>NZ_JACJPI010000031.1 GCF_014695975.1 Leptolyngbya sp. FACHB-321 | reverse complement strand
CGTTCTCCAGTCAATTGCTTTGTCAATATCTTGGGCGGATTGATTGCCTATTGCCATCAGCCAAAGAAGCCATCCATTGCCCTTGACCACAATTTGCTCCTTCCGGCTTAACCCGAACTGACGTTATCAATAATCACACCTAGCTACTTAGAGTAAGCGGAAGGGCGATCGCTCCCATAGTTATTGGAGCGATCGCCCTTTTTTCAACAAGGTGTGCCCTTTCCAGCAAGGTATTCCCGCAGTCATGCCCACACACTAAATTCCGTGGCTCTTGCCAATAACCCAATGACGACGAAAGAAGCGTGATAACGATGATTCTTCCAACGTGAGGCAGATGGGGCGACCATGCGGGCAGGTGCGTGGGTTACGAGTTTGCTGCCATTGATTCAGCAGGGTTTGCATCTCTTGCTGAGTCAGTGATGTCCCATTGCGGATGGCGCTGCGACAGGCTGTCGCAACCTGTGCAGCCTGTAAGTCTCCGCCCAGGCTAAGTTCCAGCAATGCCGCTGGGCAATCTTCCCGCTGTGCCAGCAAGGCGGGAGCCGATCGCACCATCCAGACCTGTTCGCCAAATGGTTCCACTTCTAACCCTAGACGTTGCAATTGCTCCACTTGCGCGATGGTGAGTTGAGGCAGAATGACGGCAGGTTCTAAGGTTACAAGCTGCCAACGATCGCACAACTGCTCGTATAGCACTCGTTCATGGGCGATGTGTTGTTCAATCAGCCAAATGCCACCAGGGTATTCAGCGAGGATGTAGGTGTTATGGACTTGGGCGATCGCCTTGAGAGAATTGGAGTGAAGGGCTGAATTTTGAATGCTCTCGCCCCCTGCCTCCCCTGCCTCCTCCACTTCCTGAATTCTTCTACTGCCATAGCCGCTTTCTGCTTCAGCCGTTTTTAGCAGCGTTCCCGTTCGCTGAGAGTAAAGTGTGTCTGTAAGGTTAATGGGGCTAAGCCGAAGTGCCTGCATGATCGCGTTGGAAATCTGTTCGCGCCAGTCAGCTAAATGGTGTAAATAGATTTCAGACTTGGCGGGATGGCGGTTCCAGTCAATTTGTTCAGGCGGCACCTGGAGATGAACAAAGCAAAGGGGAAAGCGATCGCGGGGCACCGTTTGCCGAAACCCTGCCAGAAGCGTCTGCTCTAATTCTGGCATCTGCACAACGCGCCCATTAAAAGCGACGCGTACCCAGTCCGGTCGGTGGCGGTGGCACCGATCGGGCAGACCAAGGAGGAGATAAAGGGTAGAGGAGTCAAGGGGTGAAGGGCTGAAGACATCAATCATCTCTATGTCTTCATCTAAGTTAGGCACTGTGAGCGTCAACTCCTGCAAATCTCCTGGCTGCACATCGCGCAGTATCTGGGGCAGGATGTGTCGAGCTGTTTTGCCAGACCAGAGCTGAAACCAATCCCGATCGCTCTGCCGTACCTGCCAGGTAACGTGCGGATGGCAGAGTGCTAGCTGATGAATGATGGTCTGTACAGCGCGTAGCTGTTGGGCAAGAGGTGGTAAACCATGACGACGGGCTGTCCAGGTGCCAAAGAGATGATCAACAATGACGACGGTTCCTGGTGCGATCGCCACTGGGTCTACTTGCAACGGTGTGCCTTGAGAGTCATAGGTAACGTGCCAGCCTGCCTCCGCATCATTTGAGCGGCTGAGAATTTCTAACGTTGCGAGTTGAGCAAGGCTATGCAATGCTTCGCCCCGAAATCCTAAACTGGTAAGCTGCCAAAGATCCTGGCTAGACCGAATTTTGCTGGTACTGTGAGGTGCAGCTGCTTGCTTCAGGTCTGCCAAAGCCATGCCACTGCCATTATCAGCCACGCGAATGCGCCAGTGTTCCGGAGAAAGCGCAATGGTAATGCGAGTTGCACCTGCATCCAGAGCATTTTCTGCTAGTTCTCGTACCACTGCTGCCAGCGAATCAATCACTTCGCCTGCTGCAATGAGATGCACAACGTCTGATGGTAAGGCTGCAATTCCCGCTCTCATAAGTTCCAGTCTAGGCAATTTATGAGTGTCATGGCAGGGTTCGCACTGACTTGAGGATCAAGGTTACACTTCACTGCTAGCACTGTGCCCTAAGAAGCCGTCTGTCATCGATCGCCGAATGCGGTTCACGGCTCGACCAAAGATGCTGTTGAAGGAGAGTTCGCCACAGAGCAATTCGGTTGCCAGACGAGCGGCTTTGGGGTTTTTGACTCCGTACTTGTAGCAAACGCCAGGGTATTGGTAGAAAAAGCGTGCCAGGTTCAGGGCAGCATCGAAGTTGGCAGCAAACTCAGTGTGAATGCGATCGCTGTATCTTTCTACTGCATTCCCTGCAACGCATTCGGCAGCGATCGCGCCACTCTTCACGGCGTGCAAAAGCCCATCACCAAAGAAGGGATTGATTAGCCCTGCGGCATCGCCAACCAGCAGAATTCGCCCATCGCGGGTATGCAATTGTTCTTTACCACTCCAGAGGGGCAGAGGATGAGCATGAAATCTCATCTGTGCCGGATCGTGTGGCAGTTGAAGTGCCTCTAGATAATGGAGAATGGCTTGCCGCAATTCGTTCCGTGCCTGACGGTCACTACGAGCATCTTGACGGGTCGGACGAAACAAGCCCGCACCAATATTTAAGTGCTCGGCTTTAGGGAAGACCCAAGCATAGCCACGCTTCACCGCACCATACTCCAGGTGAGCAACATCTGGTCGCAGGTCAGGGTGTCCAGTGCCCCATTCGTGCGGAAATTCGACCTCCATGCCCAGCGCGATCGACCGCTTTTGGCGCAGGTTAGCCGCATTTGCCGTAATGCCGTTGGCTCCATCCGCACCAATGACCGTGCGTGCGGTTGCTACAAAGGCATCTCCCTTACTTAAAGTGCCATGCGTTTTGCCTGCCTGGGCAGAGACGCGCACCCGATCGCCCTCCACCACGATCGAACGCACGGCTAAACCATCGCGTAAGTCGGCTCCTGCTTGGGCGGCTCGCTGTGCCAGGGCATTGTCAAAAAGGGAACGCTGCACCATCCAAAGGGAAAGGGGGCGATCGGCTCCTGGTGCATTAATGTTCGCCAGATAAGGATCGCCAAAGTTCCACGTATGGCGCATTGACAGTACTGTCGCTTCTACAAACGCTTCTGGTATAAGGTCACGTAGAAACGCCTGCATCACCATTGGTGTTCCGCCACCGCAAGTCTTGTGTCGTGGCAGAATGTGCTTTTCTAGCAAGGCAACTTTTAGTCCTGCCTGGGCTGCGCTCGTTGCCGCAATTGCCCCTGCTGGACCCGCACCGCAAACAATGAGGTCATAGTTCAACACTAGTTCAGTTCCTCTAGACGCTTCTTCCAGTTAACACTATGCAGGAAGGCAGAAGGCAGAAGGCTAAAGGGCTGGAAATTAAGCTGTTGACCTTGCCCTTTATCCCTTAAGCAAAGACATATTGAATTGTGTCTAGAAGACTGATCGCACTCAAATATGCGTTAGCTCTAAGTAAAGCTGCATAAGCAGGGAAATTTGTAAACGTTTCAGCACAAATTTTTGCAAATTGTAAATTAACTTGTTACATTGCAGGTATCGCTGGCAGAAGATCCTCATGCACCATCTCTTCGGTATCATTCCTATTCCTCAACCGCTACAGTCACGATCGCTCGTTTATGACCTCAAGGCACGCCTTGATTGGGGTAAGCCAGCGCTAACGATTTTGGATGTGCGCGATCGCGTGCTGTTTAATGCTAGCCATATTGTTGGGGCTATTTCGATGCCTGCGGATGAGTTGATTGATCGTGCTTTAGCCAGTCTGCCATTGAACCGTGACCTTTATGTTTATGGCGAAACCGACGAGGACACTGCGCTAATTGCTAGTCAACTTCGGACAGTAGGCTATCGTCATGTGTCTGAAATCCGGGGAGGCGTGTCAGCGTGGAAAGCCGTTGGGTTCCCGATCGAAACTGTCCTTACAGCAGCTTGAATCTAGCTTGAGAGGGGGAGCGCTTTCAGTACAAACGTGTAAGTTTTGAAGGTATAACTTAACGTTCAAACCTTAAAGCTGATTATGCCAGCGTGTACCCATGTGCGGACGGTTTAGCCTTACTCAATCAGCGAATGCGCTTGCTGAGACCTTTCAACTCGAAACGCTTCCAGAGTGGACACCACGCTACAACGTTGCGCCCACGCAAGCGGTTATGGCGATCGCTGCTGCGCCTACACATTCTCGACAGGTGCGCTTGTTTCGATGGGGCTTGGTACCCGGTTGGGCAAAGGATTTGACGATCGGGGCAAAGCTAATTAACGCTCGCGCTGAAACCGTTGCCGAAAAACCATCGTTTCGTGCTGCGTTCAAGCAGCGGCGTTGTTTGATTCTGGCAGACGGCTTTTATGAATGGCACCGGATCGATCACAAGACGAAGCAACCCTACTACTTTCAGTTAAGTGATCGACAACCCTTTGCTTTTGCAGGATTATGGGAACGCTGGCAGGGTGATGATACTGCCGTTGAAACCTGCACCATTCTTACTACGCAGGCGAATGAACTGTTGCAGCCCATCCACGATCGTATGCCTGTAATTCTTGCCCCAGAAGAGTATGATCGCTGGCTAGACCCAACCGAAATCCCTGATCATCACACTCTGCTGCATCCTTATGATGCAGCTTTAATGCGAGGCGATCGTGTTAGCACGCTAGTTAATCGTGCTACGAATGACAGCCCCGATTGTGTGAATACGCTTTAGGCATTGAGTCAGTTGATGGTCAGTAACTGCACCAAACGCTTGGTCAATCACTGAGGAATCGCAAGCCTTGATCAGCGGCGATTGCGTCCTCGCATACCGCGATTAGCTCATCAAATTTAAGCATCCATTGGTCATTTTGTCTCAAGCGTGCCAAAATCTGTTCTCTTACTATAGAGTCTTTAGCGCGAACATTCTTTTCCTTGATTAGCTGTTCAAAATAAACATCTCGAAGTTGATGGATTTCGCTAAGCCAGGTTGGAACATCAACGTATGGATTTTGATAAAATCTCTCCCGAATGATCTTAAACTGTGATGCTTTGATATCGAAAGCTTGGATCATTGTAAAGAGATCCAGATCCTCATCCGTAATCGCACTTCGCTTTGTGGGTCCTATGATATCAAGCGCCATACGTGAACTGCTGTTTTCTGAAATTTACTTCTTATTCTTAATCAAAAGCATACCCAATTCAGCTACAGCACTGGTTTAACGCCTACTTATAGATAAGGTTATTTTTTTACGTTAGGTTGAGCTTGCTTTTGGCTGGAGCCATCGAGTTGTTTCATCTGATCGCCCAAATCCGTGATGCCTGTAGCATCAAAGCCAAGCCGGATTTGACTAAGCTCTTGCAATCGCCCATCCATATAGTGAATAAATTTTGCTGCTGGCACTATTGTGTCGCCTGTACTAACTTGTTGCGTCGCCCAATAGCTCAACATCTCATTTCTTAAGGCAAAGTAGCTAAGATAAAGCGCTTGATTATCCTTGATGTTTTCTTCCTGTTTAAACACTAAAGAAATATTCCCATACAAGATTACAGTGCTGGATGAAACAATAAAGATATTAATCAAAGCGTTATTGACTCGCTCCCAGCCGCTTTTACTAATAAAAAATAAGCAGATCGAAGCAATTACGCTACCGCCACAAATCATTGAGAGCGAAATATAATATTGCTTGTAAAAGAAGCCCATAACACTACCATGCTTCTGAATCCGGTCTTGAATCTGGTCAAACTGATCAATGAGTCGTGCTTTTTCAGCCGGTTTAGTGGGTAGATTAGCGATCGCGGTATTGACTGCTTTTTCTTCTAGTGAAGAGGTTACGCTTAACCACTCATCTTGTTTTGTGCCTGCAAACCAAAACATCAGTGCATAGCTTAAACAAATGCCTAGAATCAAGCTAGTTGAAATAACAATGTGCCCTAATAGAGTTGGCTGATCATTTTTTGGTGAGATAAACCGCCCTTGCTTCAGTAAAGGGGCAGATCGCAAGCTTTTTGCTTCAACGGTTGCCGCTGCACTAGCCTCCGTTTGTATCTCATTTGGTTCGTTACTTTCTGTCGCTAATGACATGATTGGTCTCATAGAGTTTTACGCATAGCACAACCCTTGCTGTTCTGTTGTTCGTAAGTTAGCAATAGCGGGTTAGCTGTTGCATTAAAATACCCGGACAGCAGTAAAGCTATCCGGGTATTTTAACAAGTTTTACTTCAGACGAAGTAATTACACGCCTACAGCCTTTTTGGTGACGGCTGCCAGTTCGCCTTTAGCGTACTTAGCGGCGTACTCATCCAAGCCAATTTGCTTGATCTTGCTGGCGTTGCCTGCGGTACCAAACTGTTCATAGCGATCGCTACAAACCTTTTGCATATATTTGATGGAGGGCTTCAAGAAGTGACGGGGGTCAAATTCCTTTGGCTCTTTTGCCAGCGCTTCACGCACCGCAGCAGTAATTGCCAAACGGTTGTCGGTGTCAATGTTAACCTTCCGTACACCGCTCTTGATGCCCTTTTGAATTTCTTCGACAGGCACACCATAGGTCTCAGGAATCGCACCACCGTACTGGTTAATGATTGCAATTAGGTCTTCGGGCACAGAGGAAGAACCATGCATGACCAAATGTGTGTTGGGCAGGCGACGGTGAATTTCTTCAATGCGGCTGATTGCCAGAATCTCGCCTGTTGGTTTGCGGGTGAACTTATAGGCACCGTGGCTGGTACCGATCGCCACTGCCAACGCATCTACTTGAGTTTGCTCTACGAATTCAACAGCTTCATCGGGGTCGGTCAGCAGTTGGTCGTGAGAAAGCGCACCTTCAAACCCGTGACCATCTTCTGCTTCGCCTTTGCCTGTTTCCAGAGAACCCAAGCAACCGAGTTCGCCTTCAACGCTCACGCCGATCGCATGAGCGACCTTGACCACTTCTCTGGTGGTGTTGACGTTGTACTCAAAGCTAGCAGGCGTCTTTGCATCAGCTTGCAAGGAGCCATCCATCATGACGCTGCTGAAGCCGTTCTTCATGGCAGAGTAGCAGGTGGAAGGCGCGTTGCCGTGATCCTGGTGCATCACGATGGGGATGTCAGGATAGGTTTCGATCGCAGCCAGAATTAGGTGGCGGAGGAAGTTTTCGCCAGCATAATTGCGGGCACCACGAGACGCTTGCAAAATTACAGGGCTATCGGTTTCGCTAGCAGCGTACAGAATTGCCCGGATCTGCTCCAAATTGTTGACATTATAGGCAGGGATGCCGTAGCCATTTTCTGCTGCGTGATCGAGCAACAGTCTCAGTGGTACGAGCGCCATAAACAGTCCTCCTGGTGATTGGTAATCAGCTTCTAGAAATAAGCTTAATTCTTACGATAATCTTAAGATACTTTCTGCTCCACATTAGCAAGATCTGCTCGTTTCACCTAGTTGCTGAGTAAAAATTCCTATTTAATTTACTTATAACCCCTGTTCTCCTTGCAAGTGTCGATGGTTCTGCTAGCAAACGAGAAGAGGGATAACATTCTACCCATGGTCACTAACGGTAACTAATGAATCAACGTGTTGTGTCTTCTACTGTCTTGCCACCGATCGCTGACAAGCAGCCGCACCGATTGTCGATCCACGGAGATGATCGCACCGATGATTATTTCTGGCTGCGCTACCGCGACGAGCCCAACGTCATCGCGTACCTTGAGGCTGAAAATGATTACACCAAAGCGGTGATGGCGCATACAGAGTCCCTACAAACGGCATTGTATGACGAGATGCTGGCGCGGATTCAAGAGACTGACCTGTCGGTGCCCTACCGTAAAGGCGATTATTACTACTACTCCCGTACTGAAACGGGCAAAGCCTACCCCATCTATTGCCGTAAAGCGGGTAGCCTGGATGCGCCCGAAACAGTACTCCTTGACCAGAATGCTTTAGCAGAGGGGCATGATTTCTTTGAGTTGGGACTGTTTGACATTAGCCCAAACCATCAGCTTTTAGCGTACTCAGTAGACACGACTGGCTCAGAGCGCTACACGTTGTTCTTTTTAGATCTAGCAACGGGGCAGCTTTATCCTGAAACTATTCTTGAAACGGGCTATGGGTTTGCCTGGGGTAACGACAATCAGACCATCTTTTATACGCTGATGGATGAGGCAAATCGTCCCTTTAAGCTGATGCGTCATCGGTTGAGCAGTGCGGCAAGTGACGATGAGTTGGTTTACTCTGAAGCAGATGAATCTTACTTTTTGAGCGTGGGCAAGACACGCAGCGATGCCTATATTTTGCTGGAGCTAGGAAGCAAAATTACGTCTGAGGTGCATTATCTGGATGCGAATCAGCCAGAGGGTAAATTTCAGGTGATTCAGCCTCGATCGTCGGGTATTGAGTATCAGGTTGAGCATCACAGCGATTCCTTTTATATCGTGACGAACGATGAGGCGCTAAATTTCAAACTCATGCAAACGCCAGTCACAACTCCTGCAAAGGACAACTGGCAACTGGTCATTCCCCATCGCGATCAGGTTTTGCTAGAAGGTGTCAGCGCGTTTGCTAAGCATCTCGTGATTTATGAGCGGGAGTCTGGTTTACCTACCATTCGAGTGCGGCAGCTTGCCAGTGGCGAAGAACACTTCATCCAATTCCCTGACCCGACCTACAGCGCGGATGAGGGCAGCAATCCAGAGTTCGACACAGAGATTCTGCGGTTTAACTATACGTCGCTGGTAACGCCTCGATCGGTCTTTGACTACAACCTGGAAACGCAAGAGCGGGAACTAAAAAAAGAGACTCCTGTGCTGGGTGGCTATGATCGCACGCAATACGCTAGTGATCGCCTGATGGCAACCGCTACCGACGGTACACAGGTGCCGATCTCGATCGTGTACAAAAAAGGACTGGAGCAAAACGGCGCAAAGCCTTTATTGCTGACGGGTTACGGTTCGTATGGGTTCAGCTATCCCGCCGCCTTCTCATCTACTCGCCTGTCGCTGCTGGAGCGAGGCGTAGTAGTGGCGATCGCTCATATTCGCGGTGGGTCAGAGATGGGTCGTCAGTGGTACGAAGACGGCAAATTTCTTAAGAAGAAAAATACGTTTACCGACTTCATTGCCTGTAGCGAACATCTCATTGCTCAAGGCTGGACTTCTAAGGAACAGTTAGCCGTTGTCGGTGGCAGTGCAGGCGGCTTGCTTATGGGTGCCGTCATTAACTTGCGACCCGACCTCTTTAAGGCAGTGGTTGCCCATGTTCCGTTTGTTGATGTTGTCACCACAATTCTGGATGACCATCTACCGCTTTCCGTTATGGAGCGCGAAGAATGGGGTGATCCAAACGACAAAACGTTCTATGACTACATGAAGTCCTACTCGCCCTATGACAGGGTTGAAGCCAAAGACTACCCTAATCTGTTGATTACAGCAGGCTTAAACGATGCACGTGTAGCGTATTGGGAACCTGCAAAGTGGACGGCAAAGCTGCGATCGCTTAAAACGGATCACAATTGCCTGTTGCTCAAAACCAATATGGGTGCAGGGCATGGCGGCGCATCAGGGCGCTACGAAAGCCTTAAAGAGATAGCGTTTGAGTACGCTTTTCTTTTTGATCAGTGGGGGCTGGTGTAGCGTTTAGCGGTCAGCTTTCAGCAGTCAGCTTTTAATGCTAATCCGATTGCTGCTTCTAGCCGTGTTAAGGGTCACTTCCCCGGTTCCCTCAGCCTCCCCTGCCCCGATTTTCACTTGCTGACCGCTGACTGTCGCTTGCTACAAAGCCTCATGCAACTCTGGGTTTGAGATACACCACTGCCTGCCGCCAGACGATCGTCACCTGGTCGTACTGGTCTACCAGCGCGATACAATCGTTATCTTGCCAGCGGACTTTGCCAGCCAACAGATCGCCTGTCACTAGCTTTAACTCTACTTCTGTCCCTTCCCGAATCATCTCCTGAATCTGACGGACACTTGGTGATCCGGTTTCTAGTTCTGTCGCCATGATGGTCGTTTCTCCTAAAGGCTAAAGACTGAAGGCTAAAGACTAAAACGTTTTAGCTGTTAGCCTGCATCCCTCATCATTGTCTTTCCCCCTCTATCATTCCTCACCAGAGTCCTTTTCACATCACTTCTTAGCAGAATCATGGCAATCGAATTTACCAAATATCATGGCTTGGGCAACGATTTCATTTTGATTGACAACCGAAGCGCATCAGAGCCACGGTTGACCCCAGACGACGCGGTAAAGTGGTGCGATCGTCACTTTGGGATTGGTGCTGATGGTGTCATCTTTGCCCTACCGGGGCAGGACGACACCGATTACACAATGCGAATCTTCAACAACGATGGTTCGGAACCCGAAATGTGTGGCAACGGCATTCGTTGTCTCGCTAAATTCATTGCCGAGCTAGAGGAAATAACAGAACCTCGTTCCTACAAAATTCACACGCTAGGCGGGTTGATTACGCCCAAGCTAGAAGCGAATGGACTCATTACGGTCGACATGGGCAAACCCCGCTTGTTAGCAGCCGAAATTCCCACAACGCTAACAGCAGCCGATCAAAAAGTGGTGAATCAACCACTGGAGGTGGCTGGAAGAACATGGCAAGTGACTTGCGTCAATATGGGCAACCCCCACTGCATTACGTTTGTCGAGGATGTGGCGGCGATTCCGCTAGAAACGGTTGGTCCTCAGTTTGAAACTCATGCCGTTTTTCCGAAGAAGATCAACACAGAATTTATTCAAGTGGTGCGATCGGATTATCTCAAAATGCGCGTCTGGGAACGAGGCGCTGGCATCACGCTAGCGTGTGGGACAGGCGCTTGTGCTTCATTGGTTGCAGGCGTTTTGAATGGGAAGTGCGATCGACGCGCCACCGTTGAACTACCTGGTGGACTGCTGCAAATAGAATGGTCTGAAGCGGACGATCGACTTTACATGACGGGTCCTGCTGAGAAGACGTTTGTCGGTCAGCGTTGAAGGTCAGTCAGTTCACTGGCTTCACCAACACAGTTTTTACTTAACCTCAAATTCGCTTCATCTCGATCGTTGATTTGCTGGTTACTGTTGTTGCCAAAATTTGTCCCTTGATGCGCTCAAATTTGACCGTTTCTTGAGAGGTTGAGATCAAAGTCCCTGGCTGTCCTTTCAGGGTTGCTTCTTCTAGAAGCGTGTAGGTTGCTGTTCCCGTTTGCCCACTGGACGCAATCTGAATTTTGAGGTTTTTGTACTGGCTATCATAACGTTGGAGCAGGGCAAAGCCCTGCTCAAGATACTGACGGTACTGTTCTCGTGTCAGACTGAGCTGCTGGGAGGCTTTGCCTAAGCGTAGAGTCATCTTGATGGCAATCTTAGGAGCCATGTACTTCACAATGCCATCAACATCTTGCTGCTGCGTTGCTTTTGCTATCGCGTCAAGAATGTCGCGAATCTGGCGTTCACTCATCGCCGAAGTGCGCGACTGTTTAATCAAATCTGGGGCTTGTTGAGCAGTGGCAACCGTAGAACAAGTAGCTGACAAGGTTAACCCAAGCCATAGACTGGCAAGTAGAATACTGACGCGATCGACCTTCATGCCCACCCTCTCAATTGTTGAATTAGCTTGATGCCAGTTGAATTAGCTTGATGCCAGTAATGCCTCAATGCGATCGCTGGTTTGCCGTACAGCTTCAGCGGATTGATGCAGTGCTAGCTGTTCCGCCTCGGTCAAATCCAGTTCTAGCACGCTCTCAATGCCCTGGCAGCCGAGACGACAAGGCACTCCTACAAAGACATCACGCAAGCCGTATTGACCTTGAAGATACGTCGTGACAGGCAGAATACGGCACTTGTTGAGCAAAATCGACTCCACCATGACGCAGGTAGAGGACGATGGCGCGTAGAATGCACTGCCTGTTTTCATCAAGTCCACAATTTCGGCACCACCTTTGCGGGTGCGATCGATTAACTGCTCGATGGTGTCAGCGTCCATCAATTCTGTAATGGAAATGCCGTTTACGGTCGTATAGCGGGGCAGCGGCACCATGAGGTCACCATGACTACCCAACACAGTCGCGCTAATATCGCTTGTTGAAACGCCTAGCTCCATTGCCACAAAGGTCTGGAACCGGGCAGAATCCAGCACACCAGCCATGCCCATTACTTGATGTACCGGCAGTCCGCTGGCTTTCCAGGTGATGTGCGTCATCTGGTCAAGGGGATTGGTGACAACAATGAAGATCGTGTTGGGCGAGTGGACGATCGCCTGCTTCGTCACTTCCAGCACAATCTTGCCGTTGATCAGCATCAGATCATCTCGACTCATGCCTGGTTTGCGCGGTAGCCCAGCAGTAATCACCACGACATCAGAGTTTGCCGTATCCGCATAATCATTCGTGCCAATAATTTGGCGATCGTGCCGCTCAATGCCCCGTGCCTGCATTAAATCCAGCGCCAACCCCTGCGGGCGACCTTCCACTACATCTAGCAGCACAACATCAGCAAGGTTTTTCTCAGCAAGACGCTGTGCCAGGGCGCTACCCACGTTGCCAGAGCCAACAACAGTCACGCGAGGTGGAAAACAGGCGATCGTAGACGGGGTTAAAGCCATAGTTCGGAGAGGAGAGAGGGGTAAGGAGTGAGGTGAGCTAAAAGCGAGGAGCCGTGAACCGTCTATTTCATAACAGTTCAAAGCGTTGGGGCAGCTAACCATCATGATGGTTTTAATATTTGCCCCTACTCCTTACGCCTTTCCCCTTACTTAAACGCTTCGAGCTGATCCTGCCGCAGCCAAATATTCGGCGTTGGGGTAACGCCAAATTTAACCAAGGCGTAGTCGCCGCTTAGGTCAACCACTTCACCCTTTGTCTCAAAGATGTAGGACGAAAAGCGAGGATCGCTTGCCTGTGCCTCCAAACTGTTTTCTAGCTTTTCTTTCACAGCCCGCACAAAGTCACCGCGTTTGATTGGCATAGCGCTTACCGTCAATGATTCACGTCTCTCAGCATTGTACGGCGGAAGCAGAACGGACGATCACACTTTCCATGATATCTCTCAGTCACTAGCCGCATCACCAGAGACACAGGCTCTGTTGGCTGGAGCATAAATACAGATGCGGCGGCGATGGTGGTAGCAGTCGCACGACTCGATCGAACACCTTTCGGTCGGTGTTGAACTTGTAGCCGATTTCGACCTTAGTTTTTAATCGATCGAGCCACTGGGTAAGCTGCTTTAACTCAGTCAACACCTGCTGTTGAAAGTGCTCTAGCGTCTCACCTACATACATTCTGAAGTTTCACCAACGTGTGAGTTCAGCGTCTAATCGTTCTCTGCGAAGACGTACTTGTAGAGATCCTTAGGATCTGGCTCGGGGCTTTCCAGAGCAAACGTTACGGCTTCCTCGACAACTCCCTGAATTTTCTTTTCGATCGCCTTCAGTTCGTCTTGGCTTGCCAAGTTTTGCTCAAGGAGATGTGCCGCTAGTTTCTTGAGTGGATCACGAGCGAACCAGGCTTCTTTTTCTGCCTTCGATCGCAGCTCATCAGGATCTGCCAGCGAATGCCCTCGAAAGCGATAGGTGAGGCATTCAATCAGTGTGGGACCTTCACCTGCACGGGCACGGGCTACGGCTTCTTGCGCCACGGCGCGAACTGCTAGCACATCCATGCCATCTACCTCGTAGCCAGGCATCCCAAACACACTAGCTTTTTTGTAAATTTCGGGTTGAGAGGTTGCGCGTTCGTGCGCCATGCCGATCGCCCACTTATTGTTCTCTACCACATAGAGAATCGGCAGCTTCCACAGCGCCGCCATATTTAGGCATTCAAAAAATTGTCCATTGTTTGTGGTGCCATCACCAAAGAAGGCTGCTGTAACCTGGTCAGACGAGGCATCGCCCATTGCCTCTCGACGGTATTTGGACTGGAATGCTGCACCCGTTGCCACAGGAATTCCTTCACCAATGAAGGCGTAGCCGCCCAGCATCCGATGTTCTGCCGAAAAGAGGTGCATGGAGCCACCGCGCCCTTTGCTACAGCCCGTTTCTTTGCCAAACAGCTCTGCCATCACGTTACGCGCAGGCACCCCTGCACTCAAGGCATGAACATGATCGCGGTAGGTGCTGCAAACATAGTCTTCACCTGGTCGCATCGCCTGAATCACGCCCGTTGAAACAGCTTCTTGCCCGTTGTAGAGGTGGACGAAGCCAAACATCTTGCCGCGATAATACATCTCGGCGCATTTATCCTCAAAGAAGCGCCCCAGCACCATGTCTTCATAGAGCCACAGCCCTTCTTCTTTTGTCACGGTGGCAGTAGCGGCTTGAAACGTTGGGAAGACTCTCTCTTGAACCATTTAACTTAATCCTATGACTGCAATCCTGGCTGGGGACTTTCTATATTCGCTTGAATCGGTCAAGTTTTCTTGAATTAATGCTATCTTCAGTGGATTTTTACGTATGCTGGGTTAAACTGCCACTCTGGCATTTAGCAGGTTATGATGATGGCAACTTTTGGGCTAGCTCTAGCCGCTACCATAGCTTAACCTTATTGCTCACCGCTAGGAAAGTGCACCGTGCGTATTCCGCTCGACTACTATCGGATACTGGGTTTGCCGATTCAGGCAACCGCAGAACAGTTGCGACAGGCACACCGCGATCGCACGCTGCAATTGCCTCGGCGAGAGTACTCTGATGCGGCGATCGCCTCCCGCAAAAAGCTGTTTGACGAAGCGTTTGCAGTGCTGTCTGAGCCGGAGCAGCGCCAGCTTTACGATGCTGGTTTTCTAGCCAGAGCCTACGAGATAGAGCCAGAGTCGGAGTCAGGAAATGGACTCGCAGGCAGTAAGGTGTCCGGGCGACCAGCCGCAAGCGAGAGCGGCAACGACCCTCACACGCCTAGCATCGACGTTCAGGATGACCAGCTTGTTGGTGCCTTGTTGGTGCTGCAAGATTTAGGCGAATACGAATTGGTACTACGGCTTGGTCGTCCCTATTTGGCAGGCGGCAGTGCCAGCCTTAAGCAGGGGCAGTTTGGCGACCCCAGTATCGTTTTTTCTGACATTGTGCTGACTGTTGCGCTTGCCTGTATGGAACTTGGGCGGGAGCAGTGGCAGCAGCGACAGTATGAAAATGCTTCAGAAGCGTTAGAAACAGGGCAACAGTTGCTTTTGCGCGAGGGTCTATTTGCTGAGGTGCGGGGTGAAATCCAGGCAGACCTTTATAAACTGCGCCCGTACCGTGTGCTGGAACTGCTGGCACTGCCCGAAGACCAGATCGCCATGCGTCATCAGGGAATGCAGTTGCTGCAAGATATGCTGCAAGAGCGAGACGGCATTGATGGGGCAGGTGATGATCAGTCTGGGTTAAACATTGATGACTTTTTGCGCTTTATTCAACAACTGCGTGGCTATTTGACCGCTGCTGAACAACAGGTACTCTTTGAGCAAGAGGCACAGCGCCCCTCTCCTGTCGCCACTTATTTGTCGGTGTATGCGCTATTGGCGCGAGGCTTTGCTGAACGGCAACCAGCCCTGGTACGACGGGCAAAGCTGATGCTCACGCGCTTGAGCAGCCGTCAGGATGTGCATTTGGAGCAGGCTGTTTGTGCGTTGCTGCTAGGGCAGACTGAGAACGCCAGTCAGGCGCTAGAGCGGAGCCAAGATTACGGTCCGATCGCCTTCATCCGTGAGCACTCTCAGGGTGCACCTGATCTTCTCCCTGGTTTATGTCTCTACGGTGAGCGCTGGTTACAAGATGAGGTCTTTCCACACTTCCGTGACCTGATGCCGCAGCAAGCCTCGCTTAAGGATTATTTTGCTGATCAGCAGGTGCAGTCTTATCTAGAAGAACTACCAGAGGAAGCCGATGATTCAACTACGGCTTGGGCGCTATCATCCGCTTCTGCAGCTAGTGCTAACGGTGAGGCAAGGGGAGGATCGTCTAGTCGGGGGCGAGTGGAGCGTCCAGCCACTGTATCGCCTCTAGCAGGAGCGAGTGGACGTGCGCGTCCGGTTAGTGTGCAGTCTGCGGGCAATGTTGCTGAAGATAGCAGTCTTATGACTGAGCGATCGCTGGAGCAAGACACCAGCCACGAGTATTTGATTCATACGGCTCGCGCCCACATTGCAGCGCGGATGGGCACCGCTGTTTCAGACGATCGTATCCCGACGGAGGGTACGCCAATGCCAGTCGCCGAACGGGTGCCGCAGGCGGTCGGTAGCGGTACAGCCACAACAGCAAGACCTGTTGCTGATCGACCCTCTAGTGATCGTGTTCGTTCTGGCGATCGTTCCAATGGCAATGGCGATGGACGTGGTAAGGTTCCCGTACGTCGTCGAGGGGATCGTCCTGTCGCTAAGACAAAGCTGGCAACACTACTTCCCTGGTTATTGCCATTAGGCTTGACGGTAGCGATCATCACGCTGGGATTTATAGCCGGATCACTGTGGCGACGAGTTGCAACAAAGCCTGTGCCCCAGGAAGAGCAGCTTGATTTGCGACTCGATCGTCCTCTCTTTACTTTGCCTACACCGACCGCAGCGACTGCAACTACTGGTGTTCTCACCACTGCGGTAGCTGAGAAAGTCCTTCAAACCTGGTTTTCAGCCAAAGCCGATGCGATGGGACCTGATTATAAGCTAGAGCCTCTGGCAAACATCCTCGAAGGGGCAAAGCTGGCTGAGTGGCAAGGAGCCGCTGCCGAAGCCAAACGCAATAATCAATACCGGAAGTACGAGCATACCGTTACAGTAAAATCGGTCGAGCTGAATCAAGCCGATCCTAACCAGGCAAACGTTTTGGCGGATGTTACCGAAGCAACTGAGTACTACGAAGCTGACCAACGCGATAAGGCTGAAACTAGCCCTAACCTAAGCATTAATTACAGCCTTGTGCGAAAAGATGGCATTTGGCGGATTCAAAACTGGAAGCTTTTAGAGTAAAGTTTCGTAACTTGCTAACGATCACAACGGGTTGGGTGACAAACTTTTGCCCTGTCCATGAGCGCGTAGCCAGATGATTTGAACGCCGTAGGTATCTAAATTATGGCTGACACGCTGTTTGATGCCTACCTGCCGCTAGTTTTATGGACTGGTTTGGGGCTAATTGCTTTTCGGTTTGTGCCGCAAGCCCTTCCTCGTTTGTTGGGGCGATCGCTCTATTGGGTTGGTGTACCCTGGCAGATCTTGGCGCTGGCACGGCAAACTGATTATGCACAAACACTGGAGCTGGCTCCTGCTGTAACGATTGCTGCCCTTGTGCTGGGTTTACTGCTGGCATGGGTCAGTCTGCAAATGTATCAGCGCTGGTTGGCACGCTTGCCTTCTTCAGAAAGCCCACAGTGCTCTCAAAGAGAGGCTTTGCCAATGCCACTCTTGTTCATGCCAGCGGATGAAAGCGCGATCGCCCTTGACACAACACTACCAAATGATCTGACGCAGACCAGACTTAACCGCCCTCAACGGGGCAGTTTCATTCTGGCAGCGACGATCGGTAATACGGGCTTTGTTGGTCTCGGTCTAGTGCCTGCGCTTATTCATCCATCGGCTCTAGGCTGGGCGGTGTTTTACAGCGTGACACACAACATTATTGGCACATATGGCATCGGTGTCTTTCTTGCTAGCTACTACGGGCGATCGCAGCAACAAAATCACTGGTTTGTGCAGCTACGCGATGTGCTAACAGTGCCGTCCTTATGGGCATTTGCACTTGGCTCTTCAACGCGATCAGTAGCACTCCCAGAACCTGCAGAACAGGTACTACATGCCTCTCTCTGGTTCGTTATTCCTGGTGCTTTTCTCTTAATGGGAATGCGCCTCAGCCAGCTTCACGGTTGGAAAAGCATTCAGACAGCCCTACCGCCGACGCTGCTCAAAATGGTCATTCTACCGATTGCGGTTGGTCTTGGCACCACGCTACTAAGGTTGCCTGGCGATGCACGTTTGGCGCTAGTGCTGATGTCTGGGATGCCCAGCGCCTTTGCAGGACTCATTCTCGCTGAAGAATACGAGCTAGACCGAGAGCTAATTGCCAGCAGCATTGCCCTCAGCACGATCGCGCTTCTCTTTACCATCCCACTCTGGCTATTTTTCTTTAAGTAGTCATTGGTTAGTAGTCCGTAGTTTCTCATGACTAACCACTAACCAATGACTAACAAGCGATTAACCCCCCTTATACCAACGCTGGCACCGGAACGCTGAGATGTGGATAGAGCGGAAAGCGACTGCACAATTGAGCCACGCGCTGGCGGCAATCTTGCGTCACGGCAGCATCATCAGGACTGAGCAAGCGATCGACAATAATGCTACCAATTTCTGTAAACTCCGCCTGTCCCATGCCGCGAGTGGTCATGGCAGGTGAACCCAACCGCAAGCCGCTGGTAACAAACGGTGATTCGGGATCAAAGGGCACCGTATTCTTATTTGCCGTAATGTTGATACCGCTGACCAACTGGTCTGCCAGCTTGCCTGTCATACCGATCGAACGCAAATCCACCAGCATTAAGTGGTTATCCGTCCCGCCAGAAACGGTCTTCAGCCCCCGTGCTTGCAGTTGAGCCGCCAGAGCGCGAGCATTTTCGATCACCTGACCGCTGTAGGCTTTGAACTCAGGTTTCAACGCTTCGCCAAAGGCAACCGCTTTCGCTGCAATGACGTGCTCTAAAGGACCACCTTGGCTGCCAGGGAAAACAGCTTTGTCGAGCTTCTTGCCCAAGTCGGCATCACGGGTCAAAATCAAGCCGCCTCTGGGACCACGTAGCGTTTTGTGGGTCGTAGTCGTGACGACATCACAATAGGGGATTGGGCTGGGATGATGCCCTGTCGCGATTAGTCCAGCGATATGCGCTACGTCTGCTAGTAGGTAGGCACCCACTTCATCAGCGATCGCTCGAAACTTGTCAAACTGAATGACGCGAGGGTAAGCAGAATAACCACAAATCAGCAGTTTGGGACGGTGTTGCAGCGCTAAATCCCGAATCTGGTCGTAGTCTAATTGTTCTGTTTCAGCACTCACGCCGTAGTGCTGCGCCTTAAACCATTTACCTGAGACGTTGACGGGCGAACCGTGGGTTAAATGTCCACCGTGGGACAAATCCATGCCCATAATCGTGTCGCCAGGTTCTAACAAACTCAGAAACACCGCAAAGTTTGCCTGTGCACCAGAATGGGGCTGTACGTTAGCGTGAGCGGCACCAAAAAGCTGCTTGGCACGATCGATCGCGATCGCCTCAGCATGATCGACAAATTCGCAGCCGCCGTAATAACGCTTGCCCGGCAGCCCTTCAGCATACTTGTTGGTCAACACAGACCCTTGCGCTGCCATCACTGCCGCAGATGTGAAATTCTCGCTGGCAATTAGTTCCAGGTGATCCCGCTGACGCTGGAGTTCCTGCTGGATAATCGTAGCGATGGCGGGATCAGTTTCGGCAAGAAAATCTAAATCTGTTCGAGTCACAGGAGCAAACCTCTTAAAAGCGCAATAAACGTTTGGCATGTCGGCAAGACGCATACTTTCTCACTCTAACAGCCAGAAGCTTGAGCAAAGAAAACCGTCCCAGGTAAACAATAATAACGCTGTTTACAGGCGCTCGGAGCGATGGTTCGCTCAAAATGAGTCAGCGCATACAGCGATCCCTAATCGAGCATATTAAGCTCTGTATGCGTGTTCTCGCAGCCATTCAACTGCCTCATACAATGGGCTTAAGACAATTAAATTCAAGGCTTGGACGTTCACTGGAGGTGTTGCGTGCTAGTCATCCTCATGGATAATCAACTGATTTCCCCGCACCTGGTTTGCTCAACGTGTCTGCTGGCGGACCAAAGCGGCAAACCTCGCTGGCAAAGCGGCAAACTTTACTGCGGTCGTGCTCTTAGTAATACCAGTGAGTGCAACGCTACAGAGACACAGCCTTATCAGTTTGAATGCCAAATGGGCTTTCGCATTGCGGAGATTAAGCCGTGAGCAGAGATACTGTAGTTACGGCTAGCTTTCAGCCATCAGCTTTTAATCAAGAATTGGCTACCGCTAGCTGAATGCTATGCTACCTGTTGAGGTAGACGGTTCCCCTTTTCACCGCTCTTTTGGCTGACGGCTGAAAGCTTATTGCTACCCTGTAGTCACTGTCTCCAGCGTTGCGACCGTCTCCAACCGTAGCTTTGTGCGCTTCACGGGTTCGGGCACAGGGACGGGATAGTCGCCGGTAAAGCAGGCAGAGCAAAAGTTGTTAGGATCACTGCGCGTTTCCTCTAGCATCCCTTCCCAGGTCAGGTAGCTGAGGGAGTCAACGCCGATTTGAGCAGCGATTTCGGCAACTGTTTTGGTCGCACCAATGAGCTGATCCTGGTTGTCAGTATCGATGCCATAGAAGCAGGGATGGGTGACGGGTGGTGAGGAGACACGCATATGCACCTCTGTTGCCCCCGCATCGCGTAGTGCTTTGACAATTTTGCGGCTGGTGGTGCCCCGCACGATCGAATCATCCACAATAATCACGCGCTTACCAGTCAGCACGTCCTTCAGGGGATTGAGCTTCATTTTAATGCCCGACTCACGCATCGTTTGGGTCGGTTGGATGAACGTGCGACCGACATAGCGATTTTTGATTAGCCCTTCTGCGTATGGAATGCCGGACGCTTGCGAGTAGCCGATCGCCGCAGGAATGCCCGAATCAGGAACTGCAATCACAATATCGGCATCAGTCGGAGCTTCGATCGCCAACCGCCGACCGATCCGCATACGGTAGCTATACAGGCTCTCTTGCTGCATGGTGCTATCGGGGCGAGCGAAATAAATCATCTCAAAGATGCAGAGTTTGGGCTTCGTCTCTTGCGTCCAATGAAACGATGCCAGTCCCTCTTCTGTAATCCAGACCAGTTCGCCCGGTTCGACATCACGAACATAGTCAGCGCTAATGATATCGAGAGCGCAAGTCTCGGACGCTAGAACGTAGCGGAGCGGGTCAGTTGGGTTTGCCTGTGGTAGCGTGCCAATGACCAGCGGACGAATGCCGTTGGGATCACGAACCCCCATCAAACCAGAGGGTGTGCCGATCGTCAGGCTAAAGGCACCTTGGCAACGATGAAACGCGCTGATTGCTCCTTCGAGCCAGCCTTTACCATTGTTGACTTCTTCAGCGATCGCCAGCGCAATCATCTCCGAATCTGTCGTGGTCAGTAGCGTAAAGTTGCTCTTCAGTAGGTCATCTCGCAGGTCAGGCGCATTCACCAGGTTGCCGTTGTGCGCAAGTGCTAGGTAGCCTAAGCGAGTCTCGACAACAGCGGGTTGGGCATTGACGACGCGGCTAGAGCCTGTAGTGGAGTAGCGGGTATGCCCGATCGCCATCGTCCCGGTTAACGTGCCCAAAATATTTTCGCTAAAGACTTGTGACACCAACCCCATTTCTTTGTGCAGATGGACGCGATTGCCGTCGAAGGTTGCAATCCCGGCAGATTCTTGACCACGATGCTGGAGCGCGTACAGCCCAAAGTAGGTGAGCTTGGCAACATCCTCCTCTGGCGCATACACGCCAAAAACACCGCAGGCTTCTTCTGGCTTATCAGCAGCGGTTGACTCTGCCATAAACTCAGCTAGGGATAAAGCAGACTGAGCAAGGGACAGGTCAACAGAAGACGGTTGGTTTGGGATCATGCTTCAGTTCAGCTCCTGGTTATGGATGGGATCGGGAAAACACACTTGGGCGAGTACACTGGGCGATCGGGCGGAAGCGGATGACTAAAAGACGCTGGAACGACAAAGTGGCATCGGTTTAGAAGGAATCAATCTAGAATCGATGCTCTGCTGTCGAACCGCTGAGGACACGTAGAATTAGCGATTGCTTAATATTTATTTAATCTTCTCATTAACTGACAGTTACATCGTAACAATCCTCAAACCTACTTAGCTGATGCCTAATTGAGGTTCAAGACAGCGTGTTGTTAGGGTGCAAGCCCTCGCTCAACAGCGTTGTGCCAGCGATCGCCCATATCTGCAAGCGCAAGATTGATTAAAGGCTTGTTATGACTTGAGGATGAAGTCGGTGCGATCGCGATTTGCAAAGCAGCCTCTTGATCACCAACTTGACCAATGATGCCCCAATCAGTATCCAAATGTAGCATAAGATACATTTCCCACTGTGCAACTTGATTTGGAGCCACAGACACCACAATGCGTGCGCCACCTTCGGCAAACAAGAGATGATCCCAACGAGTCTCGTTTGAGGGCTGAAGTTGCACAGGGTTAAGGGTAATAGTGGCTCCACGACCACCACTAAGGCATGATTCTGCTAATGCCACTGCTAAACCACCCTCAGCGCAATCATGGGCAGAGCGAACCCAGCCCTGACGGATACCTTCGCGGCAGGCTGACTGCACTCGGCGCTCCAAGTCAAAGTCGATGATGGGAGGAATACCCGCGATCGTGTCATGCACCACTGCCAGGTATTCAGAGCCGCCTAGAGTGGGGAGTGGGGCGTTAGGAGAGGGGAATGGGGACGGGTCAACAGCTAGAGGTTCGATTGGTGCGCCGAGCAGGTAAATAACATCGCCTTCTGCTTGCCAGCCTTGCCCAGCGATTCTGGTTAAATCGGGAATCAGCCCCACCATTCCAACCACAGGCGTAGGGTAAATGGGCTGGGGCTTGCCGTCTGCATCCAGTGTTTCGTTATAGAGCGACACGTTGCCACCCGTTACAGGCGTGCTGAATGCCTTACAGGCTTCGGCTAACCCACGGCAGGCTTCGGCTAGCTGCCAGTAGCCGATCGACTTTTCGGGGCTACCAAAATTCAGGTTATCGGTGACCGCGATCGGCTCGGCACCCACACAACTGAGATTACGCGCCGCTTCTGCTACAGCTGCTTTGGCACCTTCATAGGGATGCAGGTAGACATAGCGAGGATTGCAGTCAACGGTGGCAGCAACGCCTTTCAGCGAGGCGTGAGGCGTGAGGGGTGCAGAGTGGGGGCGGGTACGGACGATCGCGGCATCAGCACCACCAGGCAGCATCACTGTATTGTTCTGTACCTGATGGTCGTATTGACGATAAACCCAACGTTTGGAGGCAATTGTCGGGCTTGCCAGCAGTTGCAGCAGAATGTCATTCCAGGTGTGTTGTGTGCCTTGAAGCTCAATGCCATCAGCGCTGCAAGGAGGGAGAGTAGCTGGAGTCCATGCCCAGGCTTGGCGAGCATAGTCGGGTGGTTCTGCTAAAAGCTCGCGGTGGTAAATGGGCGTGTTGTCTGAAAGTGCAGTTGCGGGTACTTCGGCAGCAATGTCGCCCTGAAAGAAAATGCGAACGATCGGCTCGGCTATGACGGTTCCAGCGACGACAGCATGAAGTCCCCAACGTTCAAAAATGTCGATGAGTTCTTGTTCGCGCCCCTTGTGCGCTACAAACAGCATCCGCTCTTGCGATTCAGACAGCAGATACTCATACGGCACCATGCCCGTTTCGCGCGACGGGATTAAGTCCAAATCCAGCTCAATGCCTACGCCACCTTTGGCTGCCATCTCAGAGGTAGAACAGGTGAGACCCGCCGCACCCATATCCTGGGCGGCAACGACTGCCCCCGTTTTGAATGCTTCCAGACAGGCTTCGATGAGGGATTTTTCGAGAAAGGGATCACCCACTTGCACGGCGGGGCGATCGTCCATTGAAGCATCACTTAATTCAGCACTGGCAAAACTGGCTCCACCCATGCCATCACGTCCCGTTGTTGAACCAACATACAGGACGGGATTGCCAATGCCTTTTGCCCCTGACACGACAATCTCTGGCGTTTCCATCAAGCCTAATGCCATAACGTTGACCAGCGGATTGTCAGCGTAAGCACGATCAAAGTAGATTTCGCCGCCCACCGTGGGCACACCCACGCAGTTGCCGTAGTGGGCGATGCCAGACACCACACCACTGAACAGGCGACGGGTACGGGCATCATCCAGCGAACCAAAGCGGAGAGAATTAAGGAGGGCGATCGGTCGTGCGCCCATTGTAAAAATATCGCGCAAAATACCACCCACACCCGTCGCTGCACCTTGAAACGGCTCTACAGCCGATGGATGGTTGTGCGACTCAATTTTGAATGCCAGATGCAGCCCATCGCCTAGATCCACTACGCCCGCATTCTCGCCGGGACCCATCAAGATGCGATCGCCTTCGGTGGGAAACTGCTTCAGTAAAGGGCGCGAGTTTTTGTAGCAGCAATGTTCTGACCACATGACCCCAAACATACCCAGTTCGGCTTTGTTGGGATGGCGACCCAGACGACGCACAATTTCTTCATACTCCTCTGGCTTGATGCCCTCTGCGGCAATGTCTTCAGCGGAGAAAGGAGCAGCGATCGAGGCTGACATAGAGTACGCACGTCAAGGGAACAGGCTTCATTGTATCGAGGTTTTACATTTCCTCAAATTGGTACGGCTGAAATTAATCGGTACGATCGCGCCGATTACTGGTGGCGGGCTGTTCCGCAAAGACGACGCAGTTACCGTTTAAGTCCAAAGCGGTAAATTCGTTTAAGCCCCAAGGTTTGGTTGTCAGCGCCCCATCGGGATGAATCACATTCTGCGTCTGGTATTCGTCATAGAGTGCTTCAATACCGCTGACGTTGATACGACAACTGGTGTTTTCTGCCAATTGTCGATCGCTACATTGCCGCAGGTGAATTTGAGCGCCACCCCGTCGCAAGCCAGCGTAATCGTCGTATTGAAACTCGGTCGTGAAGCCGAGCTGCTGTTCGTAAAACGCGATCGTGGCAGCAATATCAACGGCTGGCAGTACTGGTACTGCACTAAGGAATTTAGATGTAGTGTTCATCGTTTTACTAAGAAGGCAGAGGGCAGGAGGCAGAGGGATGAAGGATGAAATGGTAAGGATGAAAAGGTGATGAGAGAGGCTCTTTGCTGATGCCGCACGGGTTGATGATTTCGGCGATCACTAGGATTCTCTTCCTTTCACTTTGCTTTGCATACAGTAGCGCTGCCTTCTGCCTCAAGCATGAACGCTTTACTGCCGTTTACACCACGATCGTCATTCAGTGCTGCTGTAAACTACGGTCTGTATTGTCAACATCCTTTTTGATGTCACGATCGCAGCCCCCATTGCCCATCTGGTTAAATTGGCTAGAGTCTTGCCCCAGCACTAATAGCTGGGCGATCGCGCATCTCCCGCAGTTGCAGCATGGTGACGTCGTTTACACCCCACAACAAACGGCTGGACGGGGACAACACGGACGAGTGTGGCATTCTCCTCCTGGTGTGTTGACCGCTAGCTTTGTTTTGGAGCATATTCCCGTTGCACAATTGCCTGTCATCAGCCTGGGCGCAGGACTGAGCGTGATTTACGCTGTTGAAGATCTGTTGCCGAGCTTGCAAGGTACGCTGCGCTTGAAGTGGTCGAATGATGTGCTGTTGAACGGACGCAAACTAGCGGGCATTCTGTGCGAGGCGACTGCTAGCGGTACTTCGGGGCGTGTTGTGGTTGGCGTTGGTCTGAACTGCCGTGTTGATTTTGAGCAGGCAGGCTTGGACGTTAGCGCGATCGGTCAAGCTATGAGCCTGCACCAGATTTCACCGCTCGTTCCCGATCCACTATTGCTGTTGGAACGCCTCCGTCATTATTTGCTGCAAACAGCAGGCTTGCTAAAACCAGAACAGAATACGGGCGAAAGCACTGGACTAAAAGCACTATTACCTGCGCTCCGAAGCCGCGATGCACTGTCGGGACATACCATCACTGTCGAAATAGGTAGCGAACAAGTGACAGGACAAGCTGCTGGAATCAGCGATCGTGGTTATCTCTTATTGCAACTACCTAATGGTGAAGTGCGATCGTTTGTTTCAGGACACATTCTTTGGAAAGATCATGAGGGGCGATCGTAGTAGTAGGCTACCCTCCTTAAAGCTAAAGTCCTTGCACTGCCGCAAGACGCTCAAGCCATTTTATGAGTGCAATTTCTTGAATATTTGAGACAAAGTAACGAAGGCGATCGAGAGCTTACACCCACGTAGCGATACACGAGCATTTTATGGTGCCTCCAATAGTACGTTCGCTCAAAACCGTAGCAGATCTGAAAAATAAGCAGAAAGATTTTGCCTATCCACCTTCAGCAAGCGTATTACGCGGAACGGTTCTACTGAAGCACGAAAGTTGGGACATTATGCTGAATTATCTTGCCCATTCATCCACGACAGGATCTTAGGCGGAAAGTTTCAGTCTAATAATTGTTATCTGGCTTTAGCTATTGAGAAGAGTTCCATGGAAACCGCTGTTGAAAGTAAATTAACTGGAAACCGTTATAAGCGCTGAGTTAACGTTGTAAGCTAGGTCTGGCAGATCACAAGTCACGGCTTGGAGGATTGGGATTGACGGCGGCGGCAAAATACGAAGCAATGATTCAATCCCTGCAATGGAAAGATTTGCGATCGCTTTGGGAGCGCATTGAGAACCGTAACACTCCAGGATGGGATTCAGGAAAAGCTTTTGAGTACTTGGTTCTACGAGCTTTTCAGCTTGATGGAGCAGAGGTTAAGTATTCGTACAGTGTGAGATTGTTTGGGGAAGAGGTTGAACAAGTTGATGGTGTAGTTTACTGTTCAGGGCTGTCTTGTTTAATAGAGAGCAAAGACTTTGCTGATAAGGTTAATGTTGACATCGCACCAATCGCTAAACTACGTAATCAACTTTTGCGTCGCCCTGCAAGTACACTTGGTTTAGTCTTTAGTCGAACAGGATTTACTGATCCAGCACGCCATCTCTCCTATTTTTCATTGCCTCAGACAATTCTGCTCTGGAGTGGAGAAGAGATAAAATATGCTTTAGAGCGAGAATCGATCTGTGAACTGCTCCTTCTTAAATATCGCGTGTGCGTAGAAGATGGGCTACCTGACTATGATGTTAGAGAGAGGGATATTCCATGACAGCTTACATTGTGTGTGAGGGTGAGCGTGACGCACAATTGTTGAAGCGTCTTCTTCCAGAAGAATTTGTTAGCAATGTTGAGATTGTTGCAGCGGGTGGACTCTCTGCTGTCAAGTCGCTAGCTCGTTCTTTGATTGTTCGCCGACAGTCCCCTGTCGCAATCGTGGCGGATGCTGATGCATCTATCCCGGAGCAAGTTGAACAACGACTTAAAGATACTGAAGAAATCGTTGGAAACATTGCTGCGAATACGCCAGTTAAAGTAATACTGGCTATTCCTGCTCTCGAAATCATTTTTTTTCGAGATATTTCCTTGCTTTCGCGTCTACTAGGGTATACGCCTTCTCAAGATATGCTTAGTCTAGCAGTGCACCAGCCTTGGCAAGCTTTAAAGCAATTAATTTCTCAATCGAAGAATTTTCGGAGTCAATCTCAATTGGTCGAGCAACTCACAAATGAAGATCTTGAAGATCTCCGTAAAGCTCCAGTTATTCAAGAGGTAATTCAGTTTCTTCAATCTGTGCGAGAAACCGCAGATGCTTTGTGATATAGCTGGCGATTATAAAGCTGAGTGAGCGCAAGAAGCTGATGCTCCAGGGCATACTTTCGGTTGAACTAAGCCCTCTTACTGTGTGTGCCTAAAGGCGGTAGAAAGACTGCTCTATATTTGTAGAGCTGTGCACCAATTAAGAAATTTATTGGGTCTCTGTCCGTTTTCCCTGAAGGCTCTAAAGTATCTATGAGCAGAAGCTTTAGGTCTACAAATATGCAAACATCATCTCAGCTCGAAACCACTTCAACACTGTCTCAAGGCATTGAAGCACCTCCGCCCCAAATGCTCCTGATGCAGATGATCACGGGCTATTGGGTGTCGCAAACGATCTACGCTGCTGCCAAGCTCGGCATTGCTGATCACTTAGCTGCTGGTGAAAAGAGTTGTACAGAACTGGCGATCGCAACCGAGACTAATGAGCAGTCGCTCTATCGACTGCTGCGGGCACTAGCAAGCGTCGGAATCTTTGTTGAAACGTCACCAGGAAAATTTGCCACGACACCGTTGGCAGCTTTTCTCCAGAGTGGTTCTTCCAGTTCCCTGCGGGATGTGGCAATCATGCTGGGCGATCGCGAACACTACAACAGTTGGGGCAACATTCTGCACGCCGTTAAGACTGGTGACAGTGGGTTTGAAAACCTCTTTGGCATGAATATATTTGATTATTATGCTCAGAATCCTGAACCCGCCGACATTTTTGACCGAGCGATGACGAGCTTTTCTAGCGTTGAAAATGCGGGCGTAAGGGCAGATTATGACTTTTCATCCATTCGTACTCTGGTGGATGTAGCCGGTGGTCATGGTAGTTTGCTGACCTCTATTCTGCAAGCCAATCCGGGTATGACCGGGATTTTGTTTGACGTTCCAGAGGTGATTGAGCGGGCAAAAGCTCATATTTCAAACAGTGGCGTGAGCGATCGCTGCCAACTATCAAGCGGCAGCTTTTTTGAATCTGTGCCTGCTGATGCCGATGCCTATATGCTCAAACACATCATTCACGACTGGGATGATGAACGGGCGATCGCTATTCTTAAACAATGTCATCGAGCAATGGCAGACAGTGGCAAAGTGCTGGTTGTGGAGCAAGTTATTCCTCCCGGCAACGATCCCTTTATCGGCAAACTTCTCGATGTGAATATGTTAGTAATGAGTCCGGGTGGTAAGGAACGCACAGCGGAAGAATTCCGTGCCCTATTTACTGCTGCTGGCTTTAAAGTGAGCAGAATTGTACCAACCCAGGGCATTGTTAGCGTTGTTGAAGGCATACGGATCTAATTAGTTTCGTAGCCTAACAAGTTGTTGGAGCGGCATACGGGGTTTTTGCTTCAGTTATAGTTCCCTTATGCCGCTCAACCGGAGTGTTACCGGCTATAAAGTTGGGTCAGAGCGAGAAGTCGATCGCTCAACTCCTGTGTGAGCAGATCAGAACTACGGTAGCGCCAGCGCCAGTTGCCTGCATTGTGGCTAGGATCATTCATGCGTGATCGCCCATCCAAATCCAGGAGATCTTGCAGTGGAATGATGGCGAGATCGGCAACCGAAGCTAGCGCCGTGCGAATGAGCAGCCAATTAATGTCCTTGATTGCGTCGGGCGAATCGTAGCCTAGATATTTGGCAAGAAACTGTTTCTCGGTTGCACTGGCTTGCTGCCACCACCCGATCGCGGTGTCATTGTCATGCGTACCGGGATAAACCACCGTGTTTCTAACGTAGTTGTGAGGCAGATAGGCATTGTTTGCATCATCACCAAACGCAAACATGAGAATTCGCATGCCAGGGAAGTCAAAGCGATCGCGCAAGGCTTCGACTGGGGGCGTGATGATGCCTAAATCTTCTGCCAAAATCGGCAACGTTCCCAATGCTTTTTCTAATGCGGTAAAAAATTGTTCACCGGGCGCTTCAATCCATTCGCCGTTAATGGCAGTTTCTTCCCCAGCCGGCACTTGCCAGTAGGCTTCAAAGCCACGAAAGTGGTCAACACGGACAATATCGACGTATTGCAACGTCACCTGAAAGCGTTTGATCCACCAGGCAAAATCTGTTTTCTGCGCTTGCTCCCAGTTGTAAACAGGATTGCCCCAAAGCTGCCCAGTAGCGCTGAAATAATCAGGCGGTACACCAGCAATAAATGCTGGCTCAAACGTGTTTGGATCAAGCTTAAATAGCTCTGGATCAGCCCAAACGTCTGAGCTGTTGTGGCAGACGTAAATGGAAATATCGCCAATGATTTTGATGTTTTTAGCGTTGGCATACTGGCGTAGCTTCTGCCATTGATCAAAGAATTTAAACTGTACAAATTGCTGATATTGAATGCTTGCTTGTAACGCTTCAGTTTGCGCTTTAATGGCATCTGGTTCGCGTCGGGCGATCGCGCGTTCCCACTGATGCCAACTTTTGCCGCCGTTTGCTTCTAGTAACGCCATAAACAGCACAAAATCATCCAGCCATGACGCTTGCTCTTGACAGAACTGTGCGAATTTCGCGTCCTGGTCGGGCGATCGTGCGGTGAGAAAGCGATCGTGTGCTTGCTTCAGCAAATGAGTTTTATGAGCAATGACTTTCTCAAAATCAACCTTCTCTGGGTCAACATTGGTTAAAGGCGTTAAGGCACTTGTGTCCAACAAGCCATCTGCGGCTAGCTGCTCTAAATCGATCAGCAGCGGGTTGCCCGCAAAGGTGCTGAAATTCATGATGTAGGGCGAATGCTCGTAGCCTGTGGGTCCCAATGGCAAAACCTGCCATAGCGTTTGACCACTCTTCGCCAAAAAATCGACAAAGGCGTAAGCGGCTTGACCGAGATCTCCAATACCAAAGCGGCTGGGGAGAGAGGTAGGATGCAGCAAAACGCCGCTAGCACGTTGAAAGCTCATATTGGTTCGGCGATCGCTTTTAAAGGTGGTATGTCAGAAAATCACTGCCGGATCTTTGCTTTCTCAAGTAGGTCTAGCTTGTTTAATCAGGACGCAATAAAGAAACCGGAGTTTAGGATCGCTTCTTTCACGATCAGCAATGCCATTCATAAAAGAAAATGTTCGCCAAACGCATCCTTCTTAAGGATTGGATAAAATTATTTTCTATTTAACAAAGAGCACTTTAAAGTCTATAGCCACTACACAGATGAGCGTTGAAAGCATTGTCACGCGATCGCTCTAACCTTTGTACGATGACGAAGTGGACTATTTCCGCTAATTTGGTGACGGACATTGAGTGCGAATGGATGGGTTGACCTTGAAGAATGATCCCTTGTGGTTTAAGAATGCCATTATTTATGAAGTGCCGGTGCGTGCCTTCGCCGACAGTAACGGTGATGGTATTGGCGACTTTCGTGGACTGACTGAGAAACTGGATTATCTTCAAGATCTGGGTGTAACTGCGATCTGGCTGCTGCCCTTCTTTCCATCACCACTGCGGGATGATGGCTACGACATTGCCGATTATGTGAATGTGAATCCCATTTATGGCACGCTGGACGACTTTAAGGAGCTTTTGCAAGCGGCTCACCAGCGTGGTATTCGCGTCATTATTGAACTGATTGTTAACCACACGTCTGACCAGCACCCCTGGTTTCAGCGGGCACGACGAGCGCCTAAAGGTAGCCCAGAGCGCGATTTCTACGTCTGGAGCGATACCCCTGACAAATATCAGGAAGCGCGGATTATTTTTCAGGATTTTGAAACCTCTAACTGGGCATGGGATTCTGTTGCCAAGGCGTACTTCTGGCACCGCTTTTACTCCCACCAGCCCGATTTGAACTACGACAATCCTGCGGTGCGCCAAGCAGTGTTTGATGTCATGGACTTTTGGTTGGCGCTAGGTGTGGATGGGCTGCGGATGGATGCAGTGCCCTATTTGTATGAGCGTGATGGCACTAACTGCGAGAATTTGCCCGAAACGCACGCCTTTTTGAAGCAACTGCGCCAGCACGTAGACGAAAAGTTTCCCAACCGGATGTTGTTGGCAGAAGCAAACCAGTGGCCTGAAGATGCTGCCGCCTACTATGGCGATGGCGATGAGTGTCACATGAACTTCCACTTTCCACTGATGCCACGGCTGTTTATGTCGCTGCGGATGGAAGATAGCTTTCCAATCGCTGACATCCTACAGCAAACGCCAGCTATCCCCGATAACTGTCAGTGGGGCTTGTTTCTGCGGAACCACGACGAGCTGACGCTGGAAATGGTAACGGATGAAGACCGGGATTTTATGTATCGCGTCTATGCCCAAGATCCAGAGATGCGGGTGAATTTGGGCATTCGGCGTCGGTTGGCTCCGTTGCTGGGTAACGATCGCCGTCAGATTGAACTCCTTAACAGTCTGCTGCTCTCCCTGCCTGGAACGCCGGTGCTGTACTACGGCGACGAGATTGGGATGGGCGACAACGTGTACGTGGGCGATCGCAACGGGGTTCGCACACCAATGCAGTGGAACTTTGACCGTAACGCAGGCTTTAGCAACGCCAGCCCTCAACGACTGTATTTGCCCCTGATTGTCGAGGCAGAGTATCACTATGCAACCGTTAACGTCGAGGCGCAGCGGGCGAACCCTAGCTCACTCCTGAATGCGACGAAGCGGCTCATTGCAATGCGGAACCGCTTTCAAGCCTTGGGCAGCGGCGATTTTCAGATTCTGCATCCCGAAAACCGTAAGGTACTTGCCTTCACACGTACGTATAAGGACGAGCTAATTCTGGTCGTCGCGAATTTGTCTCGCTTTGTGCAGACTGTTGAGCTAGAGCTATCGGCGTTGAAGGGGTGGGTGCCCGTCGAGATTTTTGGACGCACTGAGTTTCCACCGATCGAGGATTTGCCCTACTTCCTTAGTATTGGTCCCTACGCGGTCTATTGGTTTACACTCAAGCCGCAAGTGCTTCCCCTGCCTACTGCAAAACCCCATGCGGAACTACCCATGTTGGTGCTAGATGGCGCGTGGGAAAGAGCATTTTCTCAGTTGCAGTCAGCCCAAACACGCAGTTTTACGTCTGGTTTAGAAAACCTGTTGCCCAATTACTTGTCCAGCCATCCCTGGTTTGGCGGCAGAGTCCGTACGGTGCAATCCACTCGCCTCGTAGAAGCGATCGCGATTCCCTACGGCAATAGCCACGCGCAAATGCTTGAGCTGCACGTGGACTACATTCAGGGCAACCCGCAAACCTATGTGCTGTTTTTGGCGGTTGCTGAGGGTGAACAAGCGCTACAGTTGTTGTCCGAGACACCGCAGTCAGTAGTGGCACGGCTAAAGCTGTCAAATAGCGATGATGTGGCAGTGCTGTTTGATGCGATCGCCGACAAGCAATTTTTAACCGCGTTGCTAGATAGCATTGCTGAGAACCAGGTTTACAAGAATACGGCGGGGACGTTGGTGGCAGCCACAACGTCGTTGTTCAACGAGTTAAGCGGTAGTGAACCGAATGATGGTTCCCTTATTAATGATGAACGTGGTGGCAGCATTCAGCCCTTTGAGCCAGCGCTGCTGAAAGGCTTACACAACAATACGTCGATTACCTATGCTCAAACTGGTAGCGTCGCCGCTCAAAATCGCCTGATTCTAAAGCTGTTCCAAAAGGTTGAGGAAGGGCTGCATCCAGATCTAGAAGTCCGCCGCTTTCTGGATGAACACAAGCACTTTACCGGCATTCCCTCGATTGCTGGTACGCTGACTTACCATCGTCCCTCGGCTGAACCCATCACGATCGGCATTCTGCAGGAGTTTATCCCCGATACCCGCAGCGCTTGGGACTATACGATCGACCATTTGCGTGACTACTTTGATCTTGTCACGATGGATCAGTCGAATATTACTGAAGCACCCATGCCCGTCGGTTCGCCGCTAGAGTTAGAGTCTGCAAGCGCTAACGCTCCCGCCGATCCAACCTCGCCAGAAGTCTTTTTCCCGGTTCCTTACTGCCCTCTGCCCTCCGTTCCTTCCCAGATTCCTGCCTGCAAAGCGATCAATAGCTATCTGGCAAATATGCAGCTTTTGGGGCAGCGGACTGCTGAACTCCATATTGCTCTGTCAGTGGATGCTGACACGCCTGCCTTTGCGCCCGAACCCTTTACTACGCTCTACCAACGATCGATCTACCAGTACAGCCGCAACCTCACTGGGCGCGTCTTCCTACTCTTGAAAAATCGCTTGAGTGTGTTGCCACCTGAGACGCGATCGCTAGCCACCACTGTTTTAAGCCAGCATGATGCCTGTTTACAACGGTTTCAATTGGTCTTAAACCACAAAATTACGGCGTTGCGAACTCGCTATCACGGTGATTATCACTTAGAGCAGGTGCTCTATACGGGCAAAGACTTCTTTATCATCGACTTTGAAGGCGACCCAGCCCGCAGCTTGAGTGAGCGACGGATGAAGCGATCGCCCTTGCGCGATGTAGCAGGGATGCTGCAATCGTTTTACTACGCCGTTAACACTGCGCTTGACAACGAAATCGAAAGCGGCATGAGCCATCCTGAGCAACTCCATCGAATGCAGCAATGGGCAGAGTTTTGGTATCGCTGGGTGAGTACAACCTTTATCAAAGCGTACCTGACCACTGCTACTCGTGACAGCTTCTTGCCCAAGACCCAGCAAGAGTTAGAGGTGATGCTAAATAATTACCTGATCGAGCAAGCCATTTATGACTTGGGACGTGAGTTAACCAATCAATCCACACAAGTCAAAATTTCACTGCGACGCATTCTTCATCTTCTGGCGATCAATCCTGAAAACGGCTTGCCAAAACCGGAAGCTGTGACGCATGCCCAGGCATAAAAGCTAATCTTGCGGAGTAATTTCTTTTCAGTGCCGTATAAGTGGGTGCTAATTTGAGTCAGGTGCGGTGCGATCGTACCTGGTTCAATAAGCGTAGCTATGCCTAACATTAGCCTCTATAAATGATGGAGTAAACACAAGCTACTGGCTACTGATGTTAGTTGAAATGTTTTACGGAATCCTTCCGTTCAATAATAGTTATATCGCTTGAAAAAACTTACTCTTGATGACTGACGAATTGGCTGAGGGCTTAGATAGGACAAAGCGTGGCGAAATTCCGTCCCCCTTCGGAAGAGCCGAATTTACGGTCAAAGGATCGCCTGCTTCAATTCAAGCCAGTAAAGAAACTCGCAATAAATACGTTCATTCAATTAAAAACCAGTTTAAGAATTTAGATTACATATTGACGGGAGATATTATTCTAAACTTGACATGGCTTTTGCCAACAAAAAGTAGATATGAAACAGATGCGAAAGCGGATATTGATAACGGCATCAAGCCCATTATTGATGCACTAACAGGGGTAGATGGACTATTTATTGATGATTGTCAACTCAGTGGTTTATACATCTGCTGGCGTCATATTGAATCTGAAGATGAACAAGTGATATTTGAGTTCGAGTTTGTAGCAAGCGAATACTGCACAAAAGACGAACTGGCTTTTGTGCGCTTGGAGGACGCTCTTTGTACGCCAGTTAATCTTAATTGGTCATATGAGGTTAAAGCAATTTGGGCTGCTATGTTGAAATCTAATCAAGCCTCAAAAGATGTTTTAGAAAAGCTGGGTAGTTCTTATCCTGCTGTCGCAAGCTTGCTCGGTTCAAGCCGACCATTTCATATGACTAGAGTAAGGGGATTCAAAGTTGTGAGTTCAAGTGAATTCCTTGCTAAGAAATCAGTGGCTGAGGTATAACAACCGCAATGCACCGGAACTTTGAAGTACAGTGGCTGTTGACAAAAGTTTTCTGAGTCCGGTGATTGGGAACGTTATCGCAACCGCTAAACGTTACTTGATGAGTCGATAACGCCCGATCGCCGTTAGTGGAAAGTGCTGTTGATAGAGGTGATACTTCAGGTAAAAGTGACAGGGAAAACCTGTACCTGTGAAGTAGTCCTCATTCCAGGTGCCATCGGGTTGTTGAGTTTGGAGAAGGTATTGGATGCCACGATCAAGTGTATCCATCGCATACGTCCCAGTTGCGTCGCCTGCTGCCATTAGTCCAATCAGCGCCCACGCCGTTTGCGACGCGGTACTGTCTCCCTGCCCTTTTAATGATGGATCGTTGTAGCTAAAGCAGGTTTCCCCCCAGCCCCCGTCCGCATTTTGGCAACTCACCAGCCAGCTTGCACCCCGCTCAATTTCTCGCTGGTGGGTTTCGGCCGCTACTAACGACAGCGCTGCCAGTACGCCACTCGTCCCGTAAATGTAGTTCACACCCCAGCGACCAAACCAGCAGCCTTCGGGTTCCTGCTCTGCGCGGAGATAGGCGAGGGCGCGATCGACGGCGGGAGTGGGGAGTAGGGAGTAGGGAGTGGGGAGAGCGTTTTGAGTTGAAACTGCCTTCTGCCCTCTGCCTTCTGCCTTCTGCCTGGTTTCCAACTTCCCGACCATTTCCAGCACTCTCGCAGTCACATCTGCCGTATTGGGGTCGATCATGGCTTTGAGATCGCCGTAGGGGATGGCGTTGAGCCAATCCTGATCATTGTTGAGGTCAAAGGCTGCCCAACCACCGGGAGTGCATTGCATGGTAGCAATCCAGTCTACGGCACGATCGATCGCCGCTTGTTTCAAGGCTTCGTTGGGCAACTGGACGGCACAGAGCGCCATCACTACAACCGCAGAATCATCCACATCGGGATAAAAGCGATTGTCAAACTCAAACGCCCAGGCTCCGGGTTTGCCTTTGCGGTTTTTGACTGCCCAGTCGCCATAGTCGAGAATCTGCTTCTCTAGCAGCCATTTGCCACCGCGTACTAGAGCCGGATGATCGGGAGCGAGACCAGAATCAACGAGCGAGCGCATTACTAAGGCTGTATCCCACACAGGCGAAATGCAGGGCTGAATCCAGTAATGCTCGTCAGTTTCGAGCGCAAAGTTATCAACGGCTTTTAGACCTCGCTCGACGATCGGATCAGCTACGTCGTAATTCAATGCCCGGAGTGCTAGCAGAGAGTTCAGCATGGCGGGAATAATGCCGCCCCAGTCCCCGGTGGCTTCCTGGCGTTCGAGCACCCATTTTTCGGCAGCATCGATTCCTTCTTGCCGAAACGGCACCAGGTTCAAGTCTTCCGCTAGTTTGAAGGCACTATCCAGATGCACGAAAAGATCTGTCCAGTCGCCCTGACGCGGTAACTCGAAGCGCACGTTGGTACGTCCCTCGGTATACAGTTCGTCCAGACTGATGGCTGGCTCAGTAATATAAACGGGTTTGCGATCGAACACAATTAGCAGGGGTACCGTGCTACCCCGCGCCCAGCTAGACAGTTCATAGATGTTGACTGGAAAAGCATCCGGCAGCAGCATGACCCACGATGGAATGGAGGGCAAGCCTCGCCAGTCGTAGCAGCCAATCAACCCTAGATGAAACTTGGTGAAAATGCGTGTCTTGCTGATGCCGCCCCGTCGCAAAATGAACGATCGCGCCTTTTGCAACGCTGGATCGGTAGCCGGTACGCCCAACAACCGGAGCGCCATGTACGCTTCAACGGAAGTACTCAGTTCACCACCATCACCGTAGAACAGTTCCCAACCGCCATGCTCACGCTGCTGCGATCGCAGATACGCCTCTACTTTATGCAATGGACGGGTTTTGTCGGTGCCCCAAAGCTTATGCAGCAACACCACTTCTGCCGTAATGGTGACGTTCGACTCTAGCTCTGCCCACCAGTAACCCTCTGGATACTGAAGCGATAGCAAGTAATTCTGACTGCGGGCGATCGCCTCATTCACTCCGATCAACCCAGCCGTTGCACTGTTCCCGACACCCTGTTCCTGAGTTTGCATACCGTCTGTCCATCCTCAACACACCGCTTTTGCCAATTTTACCGATACACCTGTCGTTACAATTGGCAGATGTTGTATTTTGCCCCTTAGTGAAGAGTCTTGGCAATTGGTAATGGCTGAAATTGGCTTGGGAATAACGCTGCTGTCGCTCATCATCTGGCTCGTGCTGCTGTTTGGACGCGGGCAGTTTTGGCGATCGGATCAGTTTTTGGATGAGGAGGCAGAAGGCAGGCTTCCCAGAGCATCAGCCGACGGGAGGCAGAAGGCAGAAGGTACTCTTTCTCCACTCCCCACTCCCCACTCCCCGCTCCCCACTGTCTGCGCCATCATCCCCGCCCGTAACGAAGCCGATCTGCTGCCCGTGACGCTGCGATCGCTCCTTACGCAGGGCTATCCCAACCTTCGCATCATCCTGGTTGATGATCAGAGTACTGATGGCACTGCTGCTGTCGCACGGCAGACGGCTCAGGCTCTTGACCCCTCAAGGCTAACGGTGATCACTGCTGAACCACTTCCGGTTGGCTGGACGGGCAAACTGTGGGCAATGGAACAAGGCGTTCGCTACGCCCAAACGCTGTCACCACCGCCTGACTACTTTTTGCTAACGGATGCTGACATTTCGCATCACTCCGAAAACCTACATCAATTGGTCGCCAAAGCACAGGCAGATGACCTGGATCTGGTTTCGTTGATGGTGTTGTTGCGCTGCAAGAGCACATGGGAAAAACTTCTGATTCCTGCGTTCGTCTTTTTCTTCCAAAAGCTCTACCCGTTCCGCTGGGCAAATGATCCGAACCGTAAGCTTGCGGCTGCGGCTGGAGGCTGTATTCTCCTACGTCGCGACGCTCTGACACAAATCGGTGGTCTGCAAATTCTTCGTCAAGCGCTGATTGATGACTGTTCTCTGGCGCAGGCAGTGAAGGGGCTGGGCAGAGGGCAGGAGGCAGGAGGCAGGGGGAAGAAGGCAGGAGGCAGAGGGCAGGAGGCAGAGGGCAGAGGGCAGGAGGCAGAGGGCAGAGGGCAGGAGACAGGGGAAGCTAGGGAAGCAGGGGGGCAAACTTCTGGATTCATCCCACACTCCTCACTTCTCACTCCACACCCCACACCCCAAACCCCATATCCGACGGGCAAAATCTGGTTGGGGCTGACTCGCCAAACCCACAGTTTACGCCCCTATCCGTCGCTTAAAACGATTTGGGATATGGTGGCTCGTACTGCTTTTACTCAACTCAACTATTCGCCGTTGCTGCTGTTTGGAACGTTAGTTGGCATGACGATCATTTATGTAGTGCCACCTGTGAGCACGATCGCGGGACTTCTCACTGGACAGTGGACGATCGCCCTGGTTGGACTTATCACCTGGCTGCTTATTGGTGTGGCGTATTTGCCAACGCTGCGGCTCTATCAATGCCCACACCTGTTGGCATTGGGGCTACCCGCGATCGCCTTCCTTTACACCATCATGACGCTCGATTCTGCCCTCCGTCACTGGCGCGGCGAGGGTGGAGCCTGGAAAGGACGGGTCTATTAGCCGTTTGTGCCGTGTCATGATAGCTAAGAATCAGTAATGAATTAAAAGTTAAAGGCTAAAAGCGAGCATCACTTACCTGTACCATTTTTAGTTTTGCGATTTTAATTTTTCTCGGGAATGCAGGAGTATCAAGATGAACGTACAGTTTCGAGAATTTGATCCCTTTAACGTTTGGATCTGGATCGAGTTCAGCACAGTGCCCTCGGAAATGGAAAAACAGTACGTTGAGGAAGTCTTCAATTCCTGGTTCTTTCTAGGCAAGCTTGGCGGCTTTAATGCCGAAAACCTCCAGGTGCAAGACATGGGGCTAGAAGTGAGCCAGATGGAATACGACGATGATCTGGCTGACAGCAGCATGGTGGCGTTGATGCACAATATGGGCGAGGTGGAATACGAGGGCAACTGGGGACGCTGTTGGTTTGACCTCGGTACCAGTGATGCGATCGCCCTAGATGTACTTATCACCGCCCTGCGTCAGTTCAGCAAAGATTATGTTGTCCTTGAAAGCCTAATTATTGGTGGTGAAAACGAAGACTGGACAACAGGTGACAGTCGCTATCGATCAGATACATTTTTGGATACCAGTGATTTGAATTAGGTGAGGAGTGAGGAGTTGGGACATAGGATACGAGCGATCGCGTTGGGCTTCATTCAAAATGGCTCGCGTCTGTTTGTTTCGGAAGGGTTTGATCCCGTAAAACAGGATTACTTCTATCGTGCGTTGGGCGGTGGTATTGAGTTTGGCGAAACAAGCCTGGAAGCGCTGAAGCGAGAATTTCGAGAGGAACTTCAGGCAGAACTAACGAACATTCACTATCTCGGCTGTCTGGAAAACGTATTCACCTTTGATGGCAAGCCGGGGCATGAATTTGTTCAGCTTTACCGCTGTGATTTTGTCGATCAGACATTCTATCAGCAGGAACAAGTCAACTTTGCTGATAGCGATCAAACCTACACTGCTTACTGGATTGAGTGCGATCGCTTCCAATCAGGCGAACTACGCCTTGTACCGTCACAATGTCTGCAATTCCTTTAGTCCTGAGCCTTTTCCTGAACTTCGTGCATTTCTAGACCGAACTCATGTCTAAGTACTGCTATAAGTAGTCTCAGTGTGTACTTAACAGCGCTGAGCGGAATGAAGCTATGTCTCTATTGATGGTTCAACTGTTGCTCATCGGTTTAGTAGCTGGTGTTGCAGGAGGGATGTTTGGCATTGGTGGGGGTGCCATTATGGTGCCTGCAATGGTGCTGCTGCTGGGGATGGATCAAAAATTTGCAACAGGAACCTCGATCGCCGCCCAAATTTTGCCGATCGGTCTTCTCGGCGCTGCGGTCTATTACAGAGAAGGCAACCTCAGCATTCGGGATGCACTCTTTATTGCGGCTGGACTTTTTGTCGGCTTTTTATTTGGTGCATTGTTTGCCAATCAACCCTTTATCAGCAGCGCCCTGATGAAAAAGCTCTACGGCATTTTTCTCTTCGTTATTGGCGCTCGTTACCTGTTTTTCCGTTAGTTTGATTAACCTGGGAAAAGGCGCTGGTATTCGCGCTCGGTGCTGAGGTCTTGCGTACTGTCTATCCGATCGACGAACACAATGCCATCCAAATGATCGAGTTCGTGCTGAAAAATACGAGCCACAAAATCGGTCAACTCCTGCTTATGAAGCTTGCCGTCACGTCCGGTGTATTCAACTTCGATCGCTCGATATCTAGGCACCTTTCCCCGAATACCTGGAATGCTGAGGCAACCTTCCCACCCCGTTACTGTTTCATCAGCATGGGCAAGCAAGCGTGGATTAATTATGGCTGTCGGCTCCATCATTGGTGCGTTGGGATACCGCAGATTCGGACGCGATGCCACGATGAAAAGGCGATCGGACTGGGCAACTTGTGGTGCAGCAATGCCAACCCCATTTGCCTCTTTAACCGTGATCAGTAGATTTTCAACCAGCGTTTGAATGCGTTCTGACTGAACATCCTGCACAGGCTGCGCTTTCTGACGCAGAATGGGGTTTCCCAACTCGATTACTTCAAGCAACTCAGGCATAGGACGTGACAACAAATGGATATTTTTGGTCTAAAGCGATCGTCTATGTGAGGAAAGCCGGGAGGCAAGGGGACAGAGGGAGCAGGGGAGGCAAGGGAGAGAAAGCCATTCATCCCTCATCCCTTCTCCTGCCCTGAATCCCTTACTCCGTCTGCGCTGTCTGCGTAGGGAACGCACCAGGGCGGACTGCCAGCGTCATCGTTTGTCCATTGCGCTTAAACTCTACCTGAAGACTACCGCCAACGGAACTCTGTGCTACGGCTTGCTGCACACCGTCCGCTGTTTTAACGGGCTGACCATTGATTTTCTGGATTACGTCACCGGGTTGAAGCCCTGCTTGAGCCGCCGGAGAACCACGCATCACACGATAAACCAGCACACCGCTGTCTTCTTTTACGGTGATACCTGCTTCAGGGTCGCTGTTGACCTGCTTCCTCAGCTCTGGTGTGAGGGTTGTCATGCGGATGCCCAGATACGGGTGGCTCGCCTTACCAGTGGTGACAAGTTGGTTTGAGATTTGCTGCGCGGTATTGATGGGAATGGCAAACCCTAAGCCTTGGGCACCTCCAATAATAGCGGTGTTCATGCCGATGACTTCGCCACGCTGATTGAGCAAGGGACCACCAGAGTTGCCAGGGTTAATCGCAGCATCGGTTTGGATAAAACTTACGCGCTTATCGGGCGCTTTGATTTGCGAACTGGTGCGACCCGTACCACTGATAATACCGACTGTCACAGTATTGTCGAGACCGAGGGGGTTGCCGATCGCGATCGCCCATTCGCCTGGTCGCAGTTGATCGGAATTGCCGATGCTAACAGTCGGCAGATTGGTTGCTTCTACTTTGATGACAGCGACATCAGTGAGGGGGTCAACGCCCAGCACCTTGCCTTTTAGCTCACGCTGATCTTTCAGCGTCACGATTACAGTATCGGCACCATCCACTACGTGCGCATTGGTCAAAATTAGCCCATCGTTTTTGATGATGAACCCGGAACCGGTGCCACGCTCAACGCGAGTCGATGGACCCGTTGGCACATCGCCAAAAAACTGTCGAAAAAACGGATCATTAAAGATGGCGGGTCGGCGGTTTTTGACGGTACGCGAGGAGTCAATACGCACGACAGCAGGACCCACGCGATCAACCACGTTGACAACAAAGTTGGGATCGCTAGACGAAAGAATGGCGCTACTGCGGTTGGGTGTCTGGGCAAGCAACTGGGTTTGTGCTGGAGGACGGGCTGTTTGGGCGACCGCCACCTGGGTCGAAGCCGTGTTAGACGACAGCCAGTGATCACCTAGCAGCGCTGTCCCTGCTCCTAAGAGTGGCAGTAACAAGTAAGCCGCTGGCGTTTTCCAGGGAGATTTGCGTACGTTGCCTTGTTTATAAATGGAAATCTTCATTGTTGTACTGTCCAGTCCGCAAGTGTAAAACGTTAAGTCAAAGCACTGAAACCGATCGCACCTCTAGCCGCTCACGTTGTTTTTCACAACTGTGAGACCAGGATGAAAGCACTGCATAGCATTATTCTTACGCTCATCCTAGCCCATTCAAAATCTAGATTAGACGTATACGTTGCAGTCACGCTTACTGTTTGTCCAGACGGAATCTGCTAGTAAAGCTCACCCCTAAAATGCGGGTTGCTAAAGGACTGAAACGCTCAGTCATGCTAAGACTTACAAGGCAGACGCTAGCAGCGGTGTGGAGTTCCGGCGGTTGCTACTCAATGCTTGCAGCCATGATCACGATGACGAACTAGCCGGACATTTTGAGCCAATTGAAAACCTGCTGTACGGTCAGTTCTAGCGGCACTCCTGCCAGCACTGGGAGTAGGTCATTACCTTCATACAGCACTGGCTCTTGTTTCGGTAGGAAGGCAAGAATGGAGCGATCGCCGGGATCAATCAGCCAACCCAAGCTGCAACCATGATGGAGACAATGCAGAATGTTCCCTGTGCCGTGGTTTGAAGCCTGCTCAGGCGAAAGAATTTCAATGACCCAATCTGGGTGCATCAACAAATCGTTAGGGATTTCTTCATCAGCATCAAAGGGAATACGCGACCACTGGAACACAGCCACATCCGGCACGAGCGAGCGTGTACCAAACGTGCAGCGCAATTCCGGCAAGGCATAGACGGTTTGTTGGGCTACTCCGATCTCGTTGACAGCATTACAGAGTCTCAACTGAAGTTGGCTATGCTTTCCCTTTGGCATTGGCTTTTGGATGATTGCGCCATTGATGTATTCACTGGCAGGCTTTGTTTCTGGCAGTTTCAGAAAGGCTTCGAGGGTGATGGGTTGCTGGGTGGCGATCGTCATGGCTTCAATCTCATCAATAGCATCACGGTTTTTGCCAATCATCCAAACGTTGCAAGGGTGGCTAAACGGTACAAACCTCCTGGAGCCAGGTGGCTTCTTCGGGGCTAAGTGTGGGGGTGAGCCTAGCAACGATCGCCTCGTTATACTGTGCCAGCCATGCCTGGTGACGCTCGTCAAGGCGATCGCGATCGATCAGGCGTTTGTCGAAGGGAATGTAGGTTAGTGGCTCAAAGCCATACCAGGTGAGCTTGTTGGGATCTGGCTTTGCGTCTGTTTCTGACATTTCGCCTGCGGGTGTTAGATCCTTAACGACGTACAGATTTTCGATACGGATGCCGCCCCAGCCTGATTTGTAAAAGCCTGGTTCAATGCTAGTCACCATGCCCGGTTCCAGTGGTTCGCTGACTCGCTTGCTGATACCATTTGGACCTTCGTGCACATTGAGAAACGCGCCTACTCCATGTCCCGTACCGTGCCCGTAGTCTAGCCCTGCAAACCAGAGGGTCGATCGCGTAATGCCGTCCAGTTGCGCTCCGGTGGTGCCTTTGGGAAAGCGCTGCATGGCACAGTTAATGTGAGCTTTCAAAACTTCGGTGTAGCATTCCACTTGCTCTGGCGTGGGGTCGCCGACAATCAATGTGCGTGTGTCGTCTGTGGTGCCGGAGGCGTACTGTGCACCAGAATCGAGCAGCAGAAATTCGCCGTCATGCAGCACTCGCTGAGGGTTAGGGGTGCCGTAGTGGACGATCGAGCTATTAGCTCCGGCTCCAGCGATCGTGTTGAAGCTCAAGCCTTGAAAATCAGCTTCTTCGGCATAAAACTGTTCCACGGTTGCAGCGACATCGGCTTCTGTGAGCGTTTCTTTGCTGTTGAATTGATCAGAAACCCACTTTAGAGTACGAGTTTTGGCGCGGCTTGCCTTCAGGTTTGCCTGCTGCATCTGCGAGATTTCGATCGCGTTCTTGCGGGCTTTCATGCCCTCGATCGGGTTGCTTCCCTCGACAATTTTGCAGGCGATCGGGGCAACGGGATCGGTAAGCAGCTCATGGGTTCCCATTGTCGTGTGCTTGCGATCGATAAGTACCCGCTGGTTTGGAGCCTGGGCAACGAGTGCCTTCAATGTCTCTCCATAGAGTTCATACGGTTGCAGCGTCACCTGTTTTTGCAAGAATGCTTGCAAGTCGAGATCAATGCGATCGAGATTAGTGAACAGGTAGGCAGCCTTGGGCGTGACGATCGTATAAGCAATAAACACCGGGTTATACGGGACATCCCAACCACGCAGGTTGTAGAGCCACGCAATTTGGTCGAGCTTGGTGATGGGCAACACGTCTGCATTCGCTTTGTGCATCGCCTCTCTGACGCGCTTTAGCTTTTGTTCAATCGTTTCTCCCGTCAGTGCGTCGGGCAGGTAAAACAATTTGGCATCAGCATAGGTTGGCAACGGTTCTGCACTCACCCAGGGCTGTTGCAGGCGGACGCGATCGACCAGATTGCCAGCGATCGGCACTAACACGACCCCCGATGGTTCCAACTGCTTCTGAAAGTTGCGAAACTGACTTACCGTCAGCGTAAACGGGTCAAACCCCAGGCGAAAACGGCTGCCTGCTTGCGTTGCCTCTCGACCCAGCGCTTCCAGCCTTTCCTCCAAAGTTTTCTGCCCGTCCAGCCCCAGCTTGGATACCTGCATCAACGTCGGATCAACTTCTAGATCCGCCTGTTCGTAATAGCGCGAATCGACAAACAGCCACGCCGTCTCTTGACCGACAAGCAAATCGCCAGCCGAACCCGAAAAGCCACTCAACCAGATCCGTCGCCGCTTTGCCTCTGGTAAGTATTCATTCAAATGTTCGTCAGCGGCAGGCACAAGGTAACTATCTAACCGATGAGTGGCAAGGTGCGATCGCAGCGCCGCAAACTTCTCCTGAGTCACAGTAGACACGTGAGGCAATAAGTTAGCAGCAGACAAATCAGCAGAGGACAAATCAGTAGGAGACATGGGCAATGAGTGAGCGTCTAGTTCGATTTATAGCATTTACAGAAGGCGGAGGGCAGAAGGCAGGAAGCAGAGGATAGGAGGCAGAAGGCAGGAGGCAATAAATTCCAATCTGACTTTTAACCACTGTTTATGAGCCAAGCTTGAATGCATCCACAATCAAGCTGTACGTTAAGCCAACCTTGAAGGCATTGAGAGAATCCAGCAAGAGCGATCGCGTCCCTTCGGGTCTCCGGCGATACGCAAACAGACTGATTAGTTCGGTCAACGCGACGACTAGCGCGGCAACAATGATGTCTACCTGCCCTTGTTGACCTGCAACCAGAGAAAGCGCGGGTCCAACATAGTTACCGAACAACAGGCTGATGATTAGAACCGAGACGCGTCGCCACGGGTTTTGCAGCCAACTGCCCAGGCGATCGGTCGTCCGATCCACCAAACTGTTGAGACGAGTATTTTGCATAGCTGAATGGCTCTTGATGGACGGTCTCGATCATCGAGCAGGTGGTCGCTTCAAACCGCCAGGACAGCATTGACCAGCTCAACGTTTTCTCTGTCTCACTTTAGAATATTTCTTTCCCGCAGGTACTGAAAGATTGCTATTACTAAAGCAGGGATGTGGATGTGGATGGCAGGCAAACCATGGCGGGCAAACCAGCTAGGTATATGAAATCGCGATGCTACCCCGTTGTTGGTGCAACCTTGGCAGCGCTTTTATGTCTGGTCAGTGGGTGGGTCGTTTATCAACGCTTTACTACCAGCGCGATCGTGCCCTCTGCAATCGATCTACCTTCAGCTGAGAGCGAGGTGCCTAAAGCCGTGCCCGCTTCGCCAGCTACGCAGCCAACGAATCAGCCAACCGTTGCACCCAGCGCTAAACCTGTTCCTGTACCCACAGCAGCCCAGCCCGTTGAAGTGCTTCCTGACAAGCGTGTTGGTACGGCTAGCAGCCGGAGTGGTGTCTTGCGAGTTGGCAATCCGACTAGTTATCCAGTACGGGTGGCGCTGTTGCCAAAACAAGAGGTAAAGCAGGGCAGCGGTAAGACAGAGTCGGCGATCGCCCAGCCAGATAAGCCAGCCAACTACGAAGTGCCTGCCCACTGGGATTTTGCACCCGAAGAAGGTGGTGCGAATGGGTTGCTGGTGTCGTTGCCCGATCGTACCCTCAAGCTAAAGAAAGGGGATGTACTGGTTGCATTTGCTCAAGACGGCTCCGGGCGCTACTGGGGACCCTACGTTGTGGACGAAACTGCTATGCCAACATGGAACCCAAAAGCAGTTGAATGGCAATTAATCTTGCAGCCCTAAAGTTCCGCTACTTCCAAACAGTCTTACTTGTATCAGTTCCACCCTTCACCCCTCCACGCTTTTACCCCTCCACGACCCTTCTTCAACGTGCGTGCTGTACGCTGATACCCCTAAAGCCCTGCAAACCACTCATAGCCCAAATCTTCCCAATAGCCTCGCTGCTGCGATAGCTCGCTCACCAGCGTAATGCCTGTCACCCACTTACTCAGCTTGTAACCTAGCTTTAGCGGCGAGGCGAGACGTAGCGGCGCACCATTCTTGGCAGGCAGTGGCGCACCATTCATTTGATATGCCAGCATGGTTTGAGGGTGCAGCACTGATGCGAGATCCCAGCTTTCGTAATAGCCATCGGCTGATTGAAAATAGACGTAGCGCACGTCTGCCTTTGGTTGTGCCAGTGCAATAAGATCACTCAGTCGGATGCCGCCCCACTGCACGATCGCTGCCCACCCTTCAACACAGACATGGCGAACCACCATTGATGTGAGCGGCATCTGCTGAAGCGTCGTTAAATCCAGACTTAGCGGCTTGTTTACAGCACCATCCACCGTCAAGCGAAACACTCCTGGGTCAATCCGTGGCACAAACCGAAACGTATTCTCAATAAGTGCCGCTGGCTCGATCGCGCTCACAGGAAACTCTGGTATGAGCTTTTGGGGATTCAGCAAGAGTGCATCCAGGCGATCGTTCACAGGCATAAACAGCTTGCCTGCCAAGCCTTCTGCCAGCGTTAGCCCAGCGGTGCCCACAATCCAGCCTGCGCCGGTCAGACCAGCGATGCGAAGAAAACTACGGCGAGGGAGAGAGTCAGGAGTGTCGTCAGTTGGGGACATGAGAGGGATAAGGAAAATTATGAGTTAGGGGAAGTTTTGAGTGTTGAGTTGATGTGAACACTCACTTTTAGCTTTTAGCCTTTAGCCTTCTAGCTTTCTACCTTCTCGTCCAAAAACATGGAATCTACGAGTCGATCGCCGCCTGCTTTGAAGGCAAGGAGAGAGTGGGCGATCGCAAACGCAATCACAATCGGCACCGTGAGAAAGTGTGTGACGCGGATCGCAAACCAATCACCGAAAAAATCAACAATCCAGTGAAACTGAGCGGGTTTATACATACCAATACCGCTCAAAAGCGCCAGCAGCAAAATTGGGATAATGGACGTATAAACAAGGCGATGCCATGCATAAACACGTCGTTTGGGATTCTTGCTCTGTTTCAGTGCTTTGATGTCGTTGCCGCCCACATAGCGATGCTGCCACCGCTGCGTCACCAGTACATACACGCTATACCAGAGCAGATTGAGCGAGAAAAACCACATGGCGGCAAAGTGCCAGTGCCGTCCACCTGCTAACCAGCCACCCAGTAAGCCAAAGAAGGGAAAGTGGAACCCTTCACGCCCACCAAAGACTGGATTGGCATTGTAAATCTGCAAGCCACTGGTCAGCATTAAGAACAGGCTAACGATGTTGACCCAGTGAAAAATCTTGGCTGGTGTCGTCTGGAGCGATCGGCGTTTGAGTTGAGGTTTTGCGGCTGGCGAGGAATCCACTGTTTCAGTTTGTAACGGCTTCTCACTCTACTGTACAGCGGTTAAGCGTTGTTGTCTTTTTCAAGAGCGCTGCCAGAATTTAATCGTTTTGTCGAAACTGCTACTGATCAGCGTTTGTCCATCTGGGGTATAAGTAAGAGCGGCGATTGCGCCTGTGTGATCGGTCAAGTTGCCCAATCGATCGCCCGTGTTGACGTTCCAGAGTTTGATCGTTTGGTCTTCACTACCACTGGCAAGCGTCTGACCATCTGGGCTAAAGGCAACAGTACGAATTAAACCAGTGTGTCCCAGCAGCGTTCGGTTTGGGTTGTTGGCGATCGTAGACCAAAGCTTAACCTCACAATCATTGCCGCCACTGGCAAACTGCCGACTATCAGGACTAATGGCAACAGCAAGCACAGCCTTGGAATGTGCAGTGAACGTTCTCAATAGCTCTCCCGTTTTGACGTGGTAAAACCTCACGGTTGAGTCTTCACCACCGCTCAGAAGCATTGTTCCATCTAGGCTGATTGACACTGACCACACCGGAGTGCTCTGACCAGACAACGTGCGAATGAGTCTGCCAGTACTCAAATCCCAGTATTTCACAGTGCTATCCCAGCTACCGCTGACCAAGGTACGTTTGTCGGGGTTAATCGCGATCGATTTCACCGCGTCTGCATGCCCGGTAAAAGTGCGGAGTAATGTACCTGTCTGCAAGTACCATAGCTTGATGGTTCCGTCTTTGCTGCCGCTAGCGAGGAGTTGCCCATCGGCACTAAACGCAACCGACCACACTGGCTCTGAATGCCCGTTGAAGGTGCAAATGCGTTTGCCTGTGCGGAGATTCCAAAGCTGAATAGTTTTGTCCCAACTGCCGCTAGCAAGCAACTTGCCATCCCGACTCACGGCGACAGTGGAAACAACGTCAGTATGATCTGGTAGCGTTTTGACACAGACCCAGGGAGGTGGCGTAGGCGATCGCCTTTCTACTGCTGGTTGTGGAGTCGATCGTGGAACGGATGATGATTGTGTCTGCTGTCTTATAGAATCATTCGTGGTTTGAGCAGACGACGACCGCGCCGCAACATTCTGCTGTAGCCCTAATTTTGCTGCTTTGGCTAAATCTGCCTCCGCTCCCAGTTCAAAGCCTAACAGTGAGTTTACAAAACCCCGATAGCGGTATGCTTCAGCGTAATCTGAGTTCAGACGAATCGCTGTACTAAAGTCGTCTAGCGCTTCTTTATACTTGCCCGCCTTAACATTTTCTGCCCCACGCTTATAGCAAGTCTCTGCATTTGATGGTCTAGTAACAACTTCTGTTCGAGATGTTTGCTGAGATGTTGACTGAGGCGTAAATGGCTGTTCAGATTCAGATTGGTAGAGCTTGAGTTGCTGATATGCCTCATTAATGGTTTTGATTTTCGTCTCGGCTTGCTGCTTAAGTGGCAAGTCATGGGCAAAACGATCGGGATGCCAAATCTTAGCTAGACTGCGGTAGGCTTGCTTCACTTCGGCTGGCGATGCGCCTGGTTTTAGCCCAAGCATTTCGTAGTATGGCTTGATGTCACTCATTGATGGGCATATGCTGTTGGCAAAAATGCTGCTGCGGGATCTGTTACTTGAGATCTCCTGCTAGCGTTCCCTAATGCTCACGCCCTAGCAACTTTTGCCTTTCATTATTGCCTTGTCAAAGAATTCCGTCAGCCTTAAGGGCGATAGAACACAACGTAAGGTATGACGCGAAGAATAAAGAGTACCGCAAGCAGCTAGAGAGTCAGCATCGCGCGTTAGACGACCATTTACAGAAGATTGCGGGTGAGTTGAGCAGACCCCCTAAACAACAGCGGCAAGGACTCATTGCAAAGTGGGAAAAAACAGTGGCAGTGTGCCGACAGCAAATTGCCAAGTTAGAAAGGAGACTTAAAAAATGACAGTGACGTACGCTAACTCTTTAGCATTGCTCAAGGCACACTTGGCTGATTATCAACCATAGTTAGAACGGGCGATCGCGGCACTCAATACGCTACAGACGGCTAACCCTGATTCAGAAGACTTTTCGGATGCGTTAGCAGCATTGCACGTCTCCGCCACAATTCTTGAACCGTATTCGCAGAGCATGGTAGAAGCGATTAATCAATACACGGATCATTTGCCCGACGATCATTGAAGCCGTGCGATCGCGCTTCGCCTTACAGATGCGTTAATAGAAACAAGCGCATTCCTACGAACGATTCATGGCAAAAGCACCGAAACCCAGCGAACAACGAGTCGTGCTGGAAAAAGTAAGCTGGCAGCAGTTTGAAACACTACTGGCAGAAATGGGCGCAGAACGATCGGCTCGCTTCACGTTCGATCGCAATCGCCTGGAACTAATGACACCACTGGAGGAACACGATCGCTGCCATAAGCTTATCGAGTCGCTGATCCTTGTGCTGGCAGATGAAGGGGCGTTGCGCGTGGAAGGCTACAAGGCACCCACATTGAAGCGTCCTGATTTGGGCATCGCGATCGAACCAGAGACCGGTTACTACATCCAACACGCTGTGGCAGTGGGCGGTAAGAGAGCGATCGATCTTGCGGTCGATCCACCACCCGATTTAGTGCTGGACGTTTCCTTTAGCCCGCGTACAAGTGACAGGCTTGCGCTCTATGCCGCGATCGGTGTCGCTGAAGTGTGGCGCTACGTTAGTCAACTCGGTGATGATTTTCTCAAAGGAACCTTGCAGATCTATTGTTTAGAGGGCGATCACTACATTGAAGCGGCTCATGGGCTGGCGTTTCCATTTTTGCCCGCCGGTCGAATTCTGCAATTTATTGACGAAAGCGATGCGCTGGGACTGATGACCGCCCTGCGATCGCTCCGGGAATGGCTACAAAGCATTCCTAAGTGACGCTACCAAGGGGCACATCCTAACCGCGCATCGTGGCAGAATGTATCAAAGTTAAATACACGTAGCTGCTCCCATGACCGCCGCAACCCCCAATTTGCCCAGCCAGTACGATCCCGCAACCGCCGAAGCCAAGTGGCAGCAATTATGGGAAGCCAACGACGTATTTAAAGCCGACCCCAACCATCCCGGTGAACCCTACTGCGTTGTAATTCCGCCGCCCAACGTGACGGGCAGTTTACACATGGGGCACGCTTTTGAGCATTCCTTAATTGATGTCTTGGTGCGCTATCACCGAATGCTAGGGCGCAACACCCTCTGGTTACCGGGCACCGACCATGCCAGTATTGCAGTCAGCGCGATTCTCGATAAAGAACTAAAGGCGCAGAAGAAGAAGCGTCAGGATGTGGGGCGAGAAGCGTATTTAGAACGTGCCTGGGCATGGAAAGAAGAATCGGGTGGCACGATCGTGGGTCAACTACGACGGTTAGGGCTTTCGGTGGACTGGTCGCGAGAGCGATTCACTCTGGATGAAGGGCTATCTGAGGCAGTGCTAGAGGCGTTTGTCAAACTCTATGACGAAGCGCTAATTTATCGTGGCAAATATCTCGTCAACTGGTGCCCTGCCACCCAGTCTGCCGTGTCTGACCTTGAAGTTGAGAATCGGGAAGTAAACGGGCATCTGTGGCACTTCCGCTATCCGCTCACCGATGGCTCTGGCTTTGTGGAAGTGGCAACCACACGACCAGAGACAATGCTGGGCGATACAGCCGTTGCGGTGAATCCCAACGACGATCGCTATAAAGCCTTTGTTGGCAAAACCCTGACGCTACCTCTCGTGGGTCGGCAAATCCCCATCATTGCGGACGAGTATGTAGATTCCACCTTTGGGACAGGTTGCGTTAAAGTTACCCCTGCCCACGATCCGAATGACTTTGAGATGGGCAAACGCCACAATCTGCCCTTCATCAACATCATGAACAAAGACGGTTCTCTGAATGAGAATGCAGGCGCTTTTCAGGGGCAAGATCGCTTTGTAGCCCGGAAGAATGTGGTCGCGCAGCTAGAAGCAGAAGGCTTTCTGGTCAAGATCGAGGACTACAAGCATACGGTGCCCTACAGCGATCGCGGTAAAGTGCCCGTCGAACCGCTGCTCTCCACTCAATGGTTCGTCAAAATTCGACCGATGGCAGACCAGACGCTGGAGTTTCTGGATCAGCAGCATTCGCCTGCCTTTGTGCCCGATCGCTGGACGAAAGTCTATCGCGATTGGCTCGTCAGCTTGAGGGATTGGTGCATTTCGCGTCAACTCTGGTGGGGGCATCAAATTCCTGCCTGGTATGCTGTCAACGAAACAGGCGGCGAAATCACAGACGATACGCCCTTTGTAGTGGCGAAGAATGAAGCGGAGGCACAAGAGAAAGCGATCGCTCAGTTTGGAGCTGACGTGCAGTTGGTGCAAGATCCCGATGTGCTCGATACCTGGTTCTCATCAGGGCTGTGGCCCTTTTCGACGCTAGGCTGGCCCGAACAAACAGCAGATCTGGCGCGTTACTATCCCACTACAACGTTGGTGACGGGCTTCGACATCATCTTCTTCTGGGTTGCCCGCATGACCATGATGGCAGGGCACTTTACTGGGCAGATGCCCTTCCAGACCGTTTACATTCACGGCTTGGTGCGGGACGAAAACAACAAAAAGATGTCCAAATCGTCCAACAACGGCATCGACCCGCTGTTGTTAATCAACAAATACGGCACCGATGCCCTCCGCTATACGCTGATCCGCGAAGTAGCCGGAGCCGGACAGGATATCCGCCTGGAGTACAACCGCAAAACTGATGAATCCGCCACTGTGGAAGCGTCCCGCAACTTTACTAATAAGCTGTGGAACGCCTCTCGCTTTGTGTTGATGAATCTGGGGAGTGGGGAGTCGGGAATCGGGAGTCGGGAGTTGCAGTTGTCTACCCCCCACTCCCCACTCCCCACTCCCCACTCCCTCGAACTCGCCGATCGCTGGATTCTCTCTCGCTTCCACCAGGTCACGCAGCAAACCCGCGACCAAATCGACAATTTCGGGTTAGGCGAAGCCGCCAAAGGTCTCTATGAATTCATCTGGGGCGACTTCTGCGATTGGTATATTGAACTGGTCAAACCACGGCTACTAGGCGATGATGCTGAGTCGAAGCGCACGGCTCAAAACGTGCTGGTCTTTGTTTTGGAAGGCATTCTCAAGCTGCTGCATCCCTTCACGCCACACATCACTGAGGAGATCTGGCACACGTTGACGCAAGCAGGCGACGATCGCTACCTGGCGCTGCAACCATATCCTGAGGTGGATGCCAGCCTGATTGATTCCGCCTTAGAACAGCAGTTTGACTTACTCATCGGCACCATTCGCACCATTCGCAATTTACGTGCCGATGCCGAAATTAAGCCAGCGGTGAAAGTCACCGCCATTTTGCAGACGGAGAGCGATCGCGAACAGCAAATCCTCACCGCTGGACAGGCTTACATCAAAGAACTGGCGAAAGTGGAAACCCTGACCATTACGACTATTAATGATGCAGCGCAGGTAGACACCGATGCATCCCAGGCGATCGCAGGCGTAGTCGGTACTGTACAGGTCGTGATTCCGCTAGCAGGTGTCGTTGATCTGGGGGCACAGCGTACCAAGATCGAACGTGATCTCAAACGGGTGGAGGCTGAAATCCAGTCCTTGTCTGGTCGTCTCGGCAATCCTGGCTTCGTCAATAAAGCCCCTGCGGATGTCGTCGAAGGCGCACGGGCAACCCTGGCAGAAGCCGAGAAGCAAGCGGAAATTTTGCGCGATCGGCTTGGCAAACTCTAGTTTCCTAACGGCCTAAAAGCTGACCGCTGACCGCTGATCTCCACCTTGCTCTGTAGCTCGTTACAATGCCAAAGGCGTTTCTTGACGGCTTTTAGCAGGATAAATCGAGCATGTCGAAACAGATTAATCCTAGCGAGTATGAGGTTATCGTCATTGGCAGCGGCATTGGTGGTCTGGTTGCAGGATCGCTGTTGGCTCGTTACGGCAAGCGAGTCGTGGTTTGTGAGAGCCACACGATTCCGGGCGGCGCGGCGCATAGCTTCTCGCGACAGGGCTTTGAGTTTGATTCAGGGCCGTCGTTTTACTGTGGTCTGAGCGATCGCCACTCGCTCAATCCATTACGACAGGTGTTGGATGTGTTAGGTGAAACGGTGCCCGCGGTCGCCTACGACCCGATGGGGCATTACCACTTTCCTGAAGGCACCTTCCCGGTTTACGGCAATGTCGATCGCTATCGGGAAGCGATCGCGCAAATTACACCGCAGGGTGCAGCAGAATTAGCTCGACTCGAAAAACGGCTGCTGGGTTTGTATGACGCGCTGCGAGGCATTCCTACTTTGGCGTTACGGGCAGACTTCAATTTGGTGCCTGTCCTTCTGGGTCGCTATTTGCCTGCCTTGTTCAAACTTCTGCCCCAACTGGGTGCCGTCCAAAGCTCAGTTGCCGACTTAATGCGCGACCTGCATGACCCCTGGTTACGACGCTTGATTGATTTAGAATGCTTTTTGCTTTCTGGTCTGAAAGCCGAGGGGACGATCGCACCCGAAGTTGCCTTCATGTTTGGCGAACGGACGCGATCGGTGATCGATTATCCCATCGGTGGCAGTGGCGCAATTGTGCAGGCATTGGTACGGGGCTTGCAACAATGGGGCGGTACGTTACGACTCGGTACTCATGTGGAGCAGATTTTGGTGGAAGCTGGTAAAGCGGTGGGGGTGCGCTTGCGAAATGGTGAGATCTTGAAGGCGACGATCATCATCTCCAACGCCACTATTTGGGACACGTACAATCACCTATTGAAACCGGACGCTTTACCCGCAACCTATCGTCAAACAGCCTTAGCAACCCCCGCTGTCGATAGCTTTATGCATTTGCATCTGGGCATTCGGGCTGACGGGTTGGAGCATCTCACGGGACATCATGTTGTCCTGCACGAGGCCAAACAGGACATCACCGTTCCGGGCAACACCTGCATGATCTCTATTCCCTCTGTGTGGGACGCTACTCTCGCTCCACCAGGTCATCATGTTGTTCATGCATACACTTTAGAACTCTACACCGACTGGCAACGAGATGGTGACTATGCAGAACGCAAGCAAGCACGCGCAGAACCCTTGTTTCGAGCGTTAGAAAAAGTCATCCCCGATCTGCGATCGCGCATCGTTTTAGAACTAATCGGTACACCGCTTACCCATGCCCGCTACCTGCGCCGCCATCAGGGAACATATGGTCCTGCGATCGCGGCTGGTCAGGGCATGTTTCCCAGCACCCAAACGCCCATTCCCGACTTATACCGCGTTGGCGACAGCACCATGCCTGGAATTGGTGTCCCTGCGGTCGCGGCATCTGGCATTCTGTGTGCCAACAGTTTAGTGAAGCCGTGGCAGACGGAGGAGTTGCTGAAGGTGTTGAAGCGTGTGAGGCAGTAAGAGTCGGAAGCGGGGTGTGTCGGGAGTAGAGGTTTGAGGGCTGAGCAGTGGGCGATCGCAACTCGGCAACACAAAAAGCTACACTCTGCTAGAATGCAAAGCTGTGGCATTCGCTTCCAGTCCTAGCGTTACTGCCTTTTCAGCCCTTCAAAATTTTGATCCGTCCGCCTAAGACTGACGCTGCTAACGGCGGGGGCTGATGCTATTACTGGAGCCTTATGTCGTTTTCCAATCTCGGTCTTTCCGATGCCATTCTCCGCGCCGTTACAGAGCGCGGTTATACCGAACCCACACCCATTCAACTGCAAGCGATTCCGGCTGTGCTATCCGGTGGTGATTTGCTAGCGGGTGCTCAAACGGGTACTGGCAAGACGGCTGGTTTCACACTGCCAATTTTGCATCTTTTGTCGGAAAAAGGCGATCGTTCGTCTGTGTCTAGCAGCCAGCCCAAGAAACGATCGCCCATCAGAGCGTTAATTCTCACCCCCACTCGTGAACTGGCTGCACAGGTCGAAGAAAGCGTGCGCGTGTACGGCAAGTATGTGCGGCTCACCTCAATGACCATCTTTGGCGGCGTGGGGATGAATCCGCAGGTGCAACGCCTCAAAGGTGGTGTTGATATTCTCGTAGCGACCCCAGGGCGGCTGCTCGATCACGTGCAGCAAGGAACGGTAGATCTATCGCGCGTTGAGATTCTGGTGCTGGATGAAGCCGATCGCATGTTGGATATGGGCTTTATCCGCGATATTCGCCGCATTCTTGCTCTCTTGCCCAAGCAGCGGCAAAACCTGCTGTTCTCTGCAACGTTTTCCAGCGACATTAAAGCGTTTGCGTCTAGCCTGCTTGATCGCCCAACGTTGATTGAGGCAGAGCGCCGCCACCTTACTGCCGATACCGTCGCGCAGAAAGTGTATCCCGTCGATCGTGAGCAAAAGCGTCAACTGTTAACTCACCTCATCAAAGAACACAATTGGTTTCAGGTTTTGGTCTTTACTCGTACCAAGCACGGAGCTGATCGCCTAGTCAAACAGTTGATGGACGATCGCATTCCCTCGCTGGCAATTCATGGCAACAAAAGTCAGGCAGCGCGTACCCGTGCCTTGGCGAAGTTCAAAGACGGTAGCTTGCAGGTGTTAGTCGCTACTGATATTGCGGCACGCGGCATTGACATCAGCGATCTTCCGCACGTTGTCAACTTTGAGCTACCCAACGTGCCTGAAGATTACGTCCATCGCATTGGTCGTACGGGTCGTGCGGGTGCCGAAGGCGAAGCGGTGTCGCTGGTCTGCGTCGATGAACTGAAACTGCTGGCAGATATTGAACGGCTCATCAAGCAGCCCTTACCGAGAGAAATCGTTCCAGGGTTCGAGCCAAACCCACACGCCAAACCAGAACCCATCCAAAACGGACAGCGTGGACAAGCCTCTCGCAGCAAACGTCACGATCGTGCCCCCTCTCGATCGCCCCAAGCGGTTGCTCCGCCACGTACTGCCCGCCATGTGGATGGTGAACGACCTGGTGCGCGATCGCCCGTCTCCCGTCGCCCTAGTGGACGACATTAGAGTTACACCATTGCGTAAGGGCGATTACGAAGGATCGCCCTTACGCTTCAGTATCCAGTTCCAACCCAAGCGGCTTCTGCGCTGGAATGCCGATCGCCCGTGGAAATTCGTTTGGAGTGGGTGCAATCTTTTTCAAATAGATGCAGTGACGATCGCCCTGCGTTAGCGGAGTTGTAAAGGCTTCGATCGCATCGATCTTGCCACCCAGAACAGCGACTGCCGCTTCCAGGGATGTAGTTTCAGCCTCTGACCACTGTCCTCGATAGAGCACCGCACAGCCACCAACTTTTAGCAACGGTAGCGCATACTCTGCACAGACTGGTGCTGCTGCCACCGCTCGGATCAATGCCAGATCATAGGCTTGCCGCCAAAGTCGTTGCTGTCCCACCTGCTCGACCCGCTCTACTAACGTTGTGGCATTGGTAAGTCCCATGTGGGCAATCACCTGATCAATAAAGGTAATTTTTTTGCGCGTTGCATCCAGTAACGTGACCGTCCAATTGGGTTGAGCGATCGCCACAGGCAAACCTGGAAACCCAGCACCCGTGCCAATGTCGATGACCTTGAAAGAGGTGAGAGATGAGAGGTGAGTTTTAACTTCCTCCTCTGCCGCCCCTGCTTCCCCCGCTCCCTCTGCCTTCTGCCTTCTGCCTCCCGACTCCCAATCTTCGTGCAAAAAACGCTGCACTCCTCGCAGCGAATCCCACAGATGTTTCTCCCAAAACTCTGCTGGCTCTGTAATGCGCGTGAGATTAAACTGACGATTACCAGCCAGCGTCAGGGCATAAAGCTGTTGAAACTGCGCCTGTTGATGTGCTTCTGGTTGCCAATGCAACGTTAATTGCCATTCCTCCATTGGAGGTAACAGGGGCGATCGCAGGTCAGGCGTAAGGGTTGTAGTGTGCGGTTTCCTTTGCCTCGGCGATGTTGTGAGGGTCTCTACCTCTGCGCCCCCCTTATGCATCGCAGCCTCTTTCTCTTCCCCTACTTCCCCTGCCTCCTCTGCCTCAGCCCAGTTCAGCTCCTCCACCCCTTTATCCCTCATTCCTCACCCCTTCCTGCTTCTACAATTTTTTTGCGCGTTTTTTTAAGCTCATCCGGTTGCACTGCGGTTAGTTCACCATGATTCAATGTCCAGCACTGGTCAGCAATATCTGCTAGCTCTCCAGCATCATGGGAGACAACGAGCAAGCTCCAGTGTGCTTTAAGCTTTGCCAGTAGACCAATCAACTGTTGCCGCATTGACCAGTCTAAGCCTGCGGTGGGTTCATCTAACAGCAGCAGGTTCGGTTGGCGAATGAGCTGCACGGCGAAGGCAAGACGACGCTGCTGTCCGCCACTAAGGGCATTGGGCGACGTACTGAGGGGTAAATGGGTCAGTCCGACTTCGGTGAGGGCTTGCTCGATGCGATCGCTCGTCAATTCTGGATGCCCCAGCCTCAGCTCTTCTAGAATAGTGCCACCACAAAAGTGGCGCTCTGGAAACTGAAAGACCAGACCACTCAGTTGTTGCAGTTGGAGTGCGATGAGTTCCTGGTCGCGCCAAAAGATGCCACCGCTCGTTTTTTCTGCCAGCCCAGCCAAAATTTCTAGTAGTGTACTTTTGCCTGATCCACTGGGACCGATCACCAGGCTCATCTGCTGCGGTGCAATCTGAAAATTAATGGCTTTAAGAATAGCAGTGTGGCTGGCAGTGGGATGGTAGGTCAGGTTTTTGAGCTGGAGCATGCCGTTCGTCAAAAGAAGAGAGCGATCGCGTAAAGACATTGCCGGAACTTGCAGGCAGCCACAGCGTCAGAGCGTATTACTTGGGTGAGCCAGGTAACGACTGCCGCCCCAACCTGCACAAAGGGTTCTTAGGCTATGTCCCTACTCTGTAGAAACTGCCTTCGGCACAGGGTTTTGTCCTACCACTCTAACTAACTTGGTTCCAAGTTAGTATTAGTTTTTTGATTACTGCTTTCTTGAACCGTGCTTTCTTAAACCCGATTAACTGGAATGTTATGGCTGTTAAGTTGACTACCCTTTCGCAAATTACCCCCAGCCGTGTGCTGCGTGTTGCCAGTGCGACACTTGTTTCCTTGAGCCTGTGGGCGAGTCCCTCCCTGGCAAAAGATCCGTTTCGGACGACGAATGCTAGACAAATTGGCGATCGTACCGAAGCTGCCTTCAAAGCTCTCTTTGAGCAAGGGAACTATAAAAAAGCTGATTCGTTTGCACAGAAAGCAGACCCAAGAGATCCGCTGACGCAAGCGCTCCGAGCTTCACTGGCATATATCAACTGGGATGGTGAGAAGGATGAAGCGAAAAAGTCTGCACAGCTAGAGGTGTTTAAAACCTACGCGACTCAGACTCGGGAAGCTGCCGCAGACATGGTTAGCAAAGACCCGTTGCGCGGCAACCTTTACCAGGCAGTCGGGCATTTTCTAGAAAGTGCTTATATCTTCAGCAAAGACGGCACAGTCAAGGGTACACCGCGAGCGCTGGGTGAAATTCAGCAGGCGTTTAAGTATCTGGATAACGCTGAAAAAATTGATTCAAGCGATCCAGAGTTAAACTTGCTGCGGGGCTATATTGATTTGTTTGTCTCGCTCAACTTGCCGTTTTCTAGCCCGACCGATGCCATCAACCGATTGGATAAATACGCTACTCCCCGTTACCTGGCTCATCGGGGCATTGCCCTGGGCTATCGGGACTTAAACCAGCAAGCTAAGGCATTAGCTGCCGTCGATAGCGCTCTTAAAGTGACACCCAATAATCCGGATGTACTTTATCTAAAGGCGCAAATCCTTGTGCGTCAGGGCGACAATCGGGGTAGTATTGCCTACTTTAATCAGGCGCTCACTAAGCAAGAACAACTGCCGCCAGGATTGGTTCGGCAAATCAATCGGGAGCGAGATCGGGCGCAAAGTCGCTTGGGTAATGCGGGTCAGTAGGGCGCTCGCCCTTCAAGCATCAACGTTGCGATAGGCTACCAATGCACTCATTCATCCTTCGGGCTGAGGGGTACAGCTTTGTTTAAGGTGCCTCAGCTCGAGGAGATTTATAGCGGTGAGCAGGTTAATCAAGTACAGTAGCAGGCATGGGTAAACCAACTGCGTACATCGTCTAAGGTAATCTGCCCTAAGCCTTGTGCAATGGCTTGATGTAAGGTTGCAGCGGTACGAGCTTCAGCCTCTCTAAGGAACTCCTTCAACTT
>NZ_JACJPI010000030.1 GCF_014695975.1 Leptolyngbya sp. FACHB-321 | reverse complement strand
CGTTCTCCAGTCAATTGCTTTGTCAATATCTTGGGCGGATTGATTGCCTATTGCCATCAGCCAAAGAAGCCATCCATTGCCCTTGACCACAATTTGCTCCTTCCGGCTTAACCCGAACTGACGTTAGCTAGCTACAATCCATCAGGGTGAATGTCACTCAGTGGTTAATAAGCAATGCAACGATGCTGATCATGTAGGGAGCAGACAAAAAATTCAGCACACAACAGCGCGAAGGGGTGCGATCGCGGTTTACTGGAAGAGTAACGACACCGCCTGCGATCAGTTGTAGTCGACTCCCACCCATTCAACAGTTTGCAATGAAAGCAATTCCTTCAGTTTTTTTTGCCTCTCTTGCCGTCTTCGGTGTTACTACGTCTTCAGCCGCCAAACCTGATGACATGGCTAAACTAATTAACGATCGAGCCTGCGTAGGCTGTGATTTAGCAGGTGCCAATCTGTATAGCTACGACTTGCAGGGCGCAGATCTTAGTAATGCCAATCTTACAGAAGCCGCTTTCCAGGGTTCTAATTTAGGCTTCGCCACATTGACCAACGCCAACCTGGAGCAAGCAAATCTGGCATTGGTGAAGCTGAACGGGGCTGATTTAAGGGGAGCAAAGCTTGCTAAGGCAAGTTTGTACAGCGCTGATTTGGCAGGAGCCGATTTGACAGGAGCCGATCTGAGCAACGCTAACCTAGAAGGAGCTAATCTGCGTGGTGCGATTTTAGAAGGCGCAAATTTGCAAAAGGCAAACTTGCTGCGGGCAAGAATGGCAGGAGCAACGTTGACAGATGCAAAATTTGACGGTGCCAGGATGCCCGATGGTCAGGAATTTAAAGTTGGTGGTAACGCAAGTACATTACAACAGCCAGCGCAAAGACCGTTATCAAGGTAATTTCGGCGCGTTGAGCCTATGCTGTGGCACGTTGAGATAAATACTGTCAGTGCGATTTTAGCCATGCTCCTAAGCTAAAGCCTTGATGGGCTGGTTACTGGAAAGCCCAAAGGCAGCATGAACTAGCCGTAACGCTGTCACGCCATCTTCTTTCGCCACAACACAGCTAATCTTAATTTCAGACGTGGCAATCATTTGAATATTAATCTGGTGCTGGGCTAACGCTTCAAACATCCGGGCGGCTGTCCCAGGATGATGCACCATACCAGAACCGACGACGCTGACCTTAGCAATTTCACGATCGACCACAATTTCACCGCAGCCCAATTGAGAAGCCGCTTTCTCCAATACGGTACACGCAGTCTCTGCGTCTAACTTGCTAACCGTGAAAGCAATATCACGAGTCGTGATGCCATTGATGACTCGACAGCGCTGCGATTGAATAATCATATCGACACTGACGTTTTGCTGTGCCAAAAGCTGAAACAGTTCGGCTGCCATGCCTGGACGATCGGGAATATGACGAATCGCCAAACGTGCTTGGTCAAGGTCAAGAGCAACGCCGCGAACTGGGGGAGTGGCGGTGACGGTAGTGCACTCTTCTACAGGCTGATAGCTGATAGCTGACTGCTGACTGCTAACAGATGATTGGCTCACGCTAAATGCCTCACAAAGTGCCGCGATCGCCCTATCACAGTCCGCTTCATCCACAACGCAACTGACCTTCACTTCAGAAGTTGAAATCATGCGGATGTTTACACCTGCACTTGCGAGAGTGGCAAACATTTGTGCCGCTACACCAGGACGACCAATCATGCCTGCGCCCGCGATCGATACTTTAGCAATCTGTTGTTCGACCAGCACTTCGGCATCACCATCTGGGTGCGTCACACCTGCACTCAAAGCAGGCAGAATAGCATTGGCAACCGCTTCCGCTTGTTTCAGAGAGCTTTTGGTCACTGTAAAGGCAATGTCGTTGGTGTTGCTTTCGTGAATGGATTGGATGATCAAATCAACATCCAGGTTTTGGGCAGCAATGTTGCCAAAGAGACGGGCAGCAACACCAGGACGATCGGGCACGCGCAACAGCGACACCTTTGCTTGATCGGTATCAAACTCGACACCATCAACGGGATGCACCAGTTCTAACCCTTCTAGCGATCGCGCCTGCGGGAGCGGAGACACAACCCAGGTGCCCGGTTCTGCCGTCCAGCTCGATCGCACAACAAGTGGCATGCCATAGTTACGGGCAATTTCGACGGCGCGCGGGTGTAGCACCTTTGCGCCCAGGCTAGCCAGCTCTAGCATTTCGTCGCACGTGATCTGTGCCATCAGTTGGGCATCGGGCACCAGACGCGGATCGGTGGTCAAGATACCTGGCACATCAGTATAAATTTCGCAGAAACTCGCGTGCAAAGCTGCTGCCAATGCCACCGCAGACGTATCGGAGCCGCCTCGTCCCAGCGTTGTGATTTCCAAATCGTCGCTATCAGAAACGCCTTGAAAGCCTGCAACAACGACAACTTTGCCTTCTTTAAGATGGCGTTCTAGCCGCTCGGTCTTAATTTGCAAAATGCGGGCACGGCTATGTTCTGCTTCGGTAACAATGCCAACTTGTGCGCCAGTCAGCGAAATTGCAGGCTGTCCCAGTGCTTGCAACGCCATGCTAAGAAGGGCGATCGACACCTGTTCGCCAGTCGATAGCAGCATATCCATTTCTCGCCGACTAGGGTTGGGGGCAATCTCGTTGGCAAGCTTCACCAAGTTATCTGTTGTCTTGCCCATCGCTGAGACAACCACCACCAACGAATTTCCTGCCTTGACCGACTGCACAACCCGCTGAGCCACTGCCTGAATACGCTCAACAGACCCAACCGACGTACCACCATACTTCTGAACAATTAGTGCCATAACCTGATTCCACCTTGCCGCGAGAGGAGAGTCCCACAGCCCTTACATCGATCGCGCCAGCAATGAGAGCCTGATCAGAGTATATAGGTGAGGCGCGAGGAGTGAGGCGGAAAGGCTAAGGGATAAAGGATGAAGTATAAAAAATTAGCCTTTAGCCCTCTGCCCTTTGTCTTCTGCCCTTTGTCTTCTGCCCTTTGCCTTCTGCCCTTTGCCTTTTACCTTTTACCTTCTGCCTGATACGCTGCTATTAGGTCTGTAGAAGGAATGCCATTGTGAACCAACCACGTGTGCTTTGCCTCGGTGAGGTGTTGTACGACTTTTTAGCAGACCAGCCAGGACTGCCCCTAGAAGCAGTGGAATCATGGACGCCCTATCCTGGTGGCGCACCAGCTAACGTTGCTTGCGGTCTGGCGAAGCTGGGTACACCCACTGGGTTCATCGGCTGTGTTGGGCAAGATGACTTGGGCACCGCGTTGGTGGAACTGATGCAAACGATCGGTGTCGATAGCACTGGCATCCAGCGGCATCCCACGGCACCTACTCGCACTGTCTATGTGGTGCGATCGCTCACAGGTGATCGGACGTTTGCAGGCTTTGGCAAGTATGATACAGCCGCGTTTGCCGATACCCATCTTCAAGCTGACCAGCTACCGATTGCTCAGTTTGAAACAGCAGATTTCTTCGTCTTAGGCACGTTAGAGCTAGCCTATCCTGACAGTCGAGCGGCGATCGAGCGTGCCTTACAATTTGCCAACCAGCACTTTGTCAAAATTTTGGTAGATGTCAACTGGCGACCCGTCTTCTGGAGCGATGAAGCCACAGCTCTGCCGCTTATTCATGAGCTAATCCGCCAAGCCGACTTTCTCAAGCTTTCTGAAGAAGAAGCGCTCTGGCTTTACGAAACAGATGATCCCGGTGTGATTGCTCATCGTCTTGGCAGTGTTGAAGGCGTTCTGGTAACCGCAGGCGAAAAGGGCTGTGCTTACTGTTTAGGTGGCAACGAGGGTAGAATCCCTGCCTTTGACATTGAAGTAGAAGATACGACTGGCGCGGGTGATAGCTTTGTTGCAGGGCTATTACATCAACTCTGTCAGCACGATCTTCAAACCCTAGCTGATCCCACTGTGGTGAAACGCATTGTCAGCTATGCCAGCGCGATGGGTGCCCTAACGACTACCCGACCGGGCGCGATCGCTGCTCAACCCACCGCCGCTGAAATCGAAGCGTTTCTCTATCTACAACAGCAACCGGGGTAGGCAATAGTCGTTGGTTGTTCGTTGTTAGCAAAGAGAAGAGTCAGAAGTCAGAATCAACTCAAAACTCTCTCTTCACTCCCCTACCCCTCTCCCCTCACTCCTCTCCCCCTCACCTTCTATGCCAGCCGAAATTGAGCGCAAATTTCTCGTTAAGGGCGACGCATGGCGATCGCTTGCAACAGGCGTTGCCTACCGTCAGGGCTATATTGCCTCAACTGCAGAACGTACGGTGCGGGTACGAGTCGTCGGAGAGCAAGGTTACTTAACGATCAAAGGGGCAACAATCGGCATCTCACGTGCAGAGTTTGAGTATCCGATCCCATTAGACGATGCACTGGAACTACTCAAGACGTTGTGCGATCCACCGTTAATTCAAAAGCAACGGTACAAAATCGAGTATGCAGGCTTGCTTTGGGAAGTGGATGAATTCGAAGGCGACAATCAAGGGCTGATTATTGCAGAGGTAGAACTGACGGACGCAAAGCAGACGATTGCGCTACCGGATTGGATCGATTGCGAAGTCTCCGACGATCCCCGCTACTTCAACGCCAATCTAGCGAAGCACCCGTTTAACCAATGGGAGAAACATGAGATATGAGTTAGTGAAAAAGTTTTAAGTTTAAGTTCAAGTCATTAATCACTTCTATTTTCTGCATTCCGAATTGCATTATCTAAATTCCACCCTCTAGCTTCATACGCCATTCCACTGCTTAACTTACTGAAAGCAGACGGGAAAGCCCAAAAACTATCTTTTCCCTCAACCAGTCTAGTAGTATTTTTTGCCATCCACCTTTTTAAGCGTTGCCACCATCGCCAAGTTTGTGGAGGTGATGTTTTGTAACGATTACCAATCCACTGAAAGTCAGACACAGACAAAAGATCTGTATTGCCTAAATAACGAGAGTCAAGGATTGGAAGTGAATTGCGTTCAACTTCGGAGTAAGGGCGATGGCGAAGCCACAATTCAAGACGAATTTCTGCTGGATGCCCTGGACCAAAATAGGGCGATCGAGAATCAGGACCAGGACATTCCTCAATCCAACCTTTCCAGGGATCAGAGAAAATTTGATCTAGTCCTGTCTTAGTTAGTAAGGGTAATGATCCAGTAGGTACGTGCCAGAGACTATATTTCTCTTCTATAAATCGCTCAATTGTATGCACAGCTTTCCATCGATGCTGGCAACTAGCTTGTGTTTGATCTGAGACGATAAAGGCAATCTCATCTTCCGCGTTCAACCAGTTGAGCAGAGCTTTCGCATCTTGTTCGTCTGCAAAAAAGGATAGGGAAGGCATCGCAAGGTTACTCTCAATCAACACCAAAGTTACGCAGTTTTATGTAGCTTTGAACTCAAAAAGGTAAAACTCAAGCTACCACCTCAGCCATAACGAAACCAGCCAATTATTTCTGCTATCTACCGCTTTCAAATGTTTAGTGTCTTTCTAATTTCTGCCACGATTGCCTCTGGAGATTGGTCAATGTCAATCACTAGTGCATCGTCGGGTTCTTCCAGCGTATCGAACTGACTTTGCAGTAGGTCTGCTTTCATATAATGCCCCTGCCGCTGCTGCAAGCGCTGTTGCACCAGTGCAAAGGAACCTTTGAGGTAGACCTGCTTCATTGGTGCTGCCTGACAAAGACGTTGGCGATATTCAGCCTTAAGCGCCGAACACGCAAGAATGGTGTGGATGCCTGCTTGCTGCCAGTCGGCGATCGCCTGCTGCATTGCCAACAACCACGGCAGTCGATCGGTATCGCTTAACGGCATACCACGACGCATCTTTGCAACATTAGCGGCTGGATGAAAACTGTCAGCATCTTGGAACTGCCAGTGCAAAGTAGCGGCTAGCAATGCACCGATCGTCGTTTTACCAGAACCAGACACGCCCATCACCAGAATAATCATTGCTGGAGCAGTATTACACCAAGAACCATTATTCCATGTATGATAAGAACGGTATTCCTAGTTACTTAGTGTAGATTTGCGACTGTGACTATGGTAGTCTTTGCAAATCTCGTTTACACCTATCTAAATTTTAGCTGCACGGCTGCTGCTTACCCCTCATGACTGCAACGTCTTCGTATCACACTCCAAACTGGCGCAAGTGGCTCGGCATAGTTGGACGGCTTCCTTGGATCTGGATTCTGCCAACAGCCTATCTTTTCTTCATGCTGTTTCTGCCAACGATCGCCCTTTTTATCAAGGCGGGCACTGAAGGACCAGAACGCTTTTGGAACATTGCCACCAGTGATATCGCCCTGGATGCTTATAGGGTAACTTTTGGCATTGCGTTGATCACAGCGTTCATCAATGGAGTCTTTGGGCTGCTGATCGCCTGGGTGCTAGTGCGCTATCAGTTTCCCTTCAAGCGCATTATTGATGCGGCAGTTGACCTACCGTTTGCCCTGCCCACATCAGTAGCAGGTGTAACCTTAGCAACGGTATACAGCGAAAACGGCTGGATTGGTTCCTTGTTCGCACCATTAGGCATCAAACTAGCCTTTACCCAATGGGGCGTAGCGCTTGCCATGTTGCTCATTTCCCTGCCCTTCGTTGTACGGACGGTGCAGCCAGTCCTCACCGATTTAGAGAAAGAAGTTGAAGAAGCTGCCTGGTGTTTAGGGGCGAGTAAATTTCAAACCTTTTGGCGAGTCATCCTGCCAAGCATCCTGCCTGCAACGCTAACTGGGATCGCACTCGGCTTTTCGCGCGCGGTTGGGGAGTATGGCTCAGTTGTGGTCGTCTCATCCAACACACCCTATAAAGACTTGATCGCGCCTGTGTTAATCTTTCAGCGACTAGAGCAGTATGACTATTCGGGTGCTACCGTCATTGGCGCTGTGCTGTTAAGCCTTTCACTGTTATTGCTCGTTCTAATTAATCTTCTGCAAGCATGGGGGCGTAGATATGGCTAGTCTTGGACCATCACTAGGAGCTACGTCGACATCGACGCCAGTTGAGATCAAGAAGCGTGACTGGACGAAAATTGGGTTAATTACAGTCGTGGTACTGTACCTCGCTCTCATTCTTTTCATTCCTGCGCTGAATGTGTTTGTGCAAGCCTTCAGCAGAGGTGTTGGACCCTTCCTTAAGAATCTGACTGAGCCAACATTTTTGAATGCAGTCAAGCTGACATTTATCATTGCCGCGATCGCAGTGCCAGTTAACACAGTCTTTGGGCTATGTGTTGCTTGGGTCATTGCCCGCAAGCGTTTTCCGGGTCGTGCCCTTGTTATCAGCATTCTCGACGTGCCCTTCTCTGTTTCTCCAGTGGTCGCTGGGTTGATGATCGTGCTGCTTTATGGGCGCAATGGTTGGTTCGGTCCCTTGTTGGAAGCCAATAACATTAGGATCATCTTCGCACTACCGGGCATGATCCTTGCTACTGCATTCGTCACCTTGCCCTTTGTGGCACGTGAAGTCATTCCAGTACTTGAAGAACTCGGGAGTGATCAGGAAGAAGCAGCTAAGACTCTCGGTGCTAATAACTGGCAGATTTTTTGGCGTGTCATTCTACCAAGCATTCGCTGGGGCTTACTATACGGCGTACTGCTCACTAACGCTAGAGCAATGGGCGAATTTGGTGCCGTCTCGGTTGTCTCTGGCAACATTGGTAGCAAGACCCAAACCTTACCGTTGTTTGTAGAAGAGGCATACAAGCAATACCAGACCGAATCCTCTTATTCTGCGGCTGTTTTACTAGCATTGTTAGCGGTTGTTACCCTCGTCTTAAAAGAAATTTTGGAACGCAAAACGCGCATTGAAGACGTCGATAAGGAGGCTTAAATGGCTAACGGCAGTCTCTCTGAAGAGTCACTGGCAACACCACAACAGACTGTTGCCTCAGTTGGTGGTGACGAGGATGACCCTCGTCCAACGCATACCCGCATTCGACTTCGGATTCCCAAAAACTATCATGATGAGCCTGTTATTTCGCGGTTGATCTCTCACTATGGGCTGACCGTCAATATTACGGCAGCACTGCTAGGAGCAAATGCCAGAGATGATGGTTGGTTTGATCTAGATCTTCATGGTACAAATCAGCAAATTCGCAGTGCCCTTCTCTACTTCAACGAGCTTGACTTAGAAACGTGGCACGACGACACCGAAGACCAAAGCGACGGTTGGTAGTTGGTTTAAGGTTGCAAGCTCAGCAGAGGTTGAATGATCAGCTTAGTACTTCCAGAGCACTCATTACTTCTAAGTTGATGTGCTCAGTAGCAAAAAGCCTAAGCAGTTTCTGTACGGCTTACACTCTGTTACGGCTGCAACCTGTCAAGCCGTAGGACAGTTTAAAGAATGTCCAATACTGAGATGCAGGAGTGCTTAGTTTTACACTTTAATAACAAAAGACATTGAAGCTTGATGCTTCTATTAAGGCGTTGGTAGCATTTTACACTAGTTGGATTCAACATCTTAGTGGATTCAATTGCTGAGGGCAACGATCGTTCGCCTTAACAGCCTTTGATGTCTCCCCCAGCTTTCTGCAACTGGTATCAGAATGGGTTATCTACTTAGCACGACAATCGAGGTATGCGCAGCACAATGAAGCTTACACTTGACACGACACAAGCGAATGCTAGTCAAATGAAGCGGCTTAAAACATTAATGGCGCTGCTAAAGAAAGCACAAGCCTTTCAAAACACGACTGTTCGGGTTGTTCATCATTACACGCGGCAAGAATGGGAGCGTGATTTTACGTTTGAATCACTCGACGGTAGTAAGCAATGTTACCTGCGCGGTCGTGGAGGCATGATCCAACAGGGCGACTATATGGTGGTACAAAGTGGCTCTGACATCATTCGTTATCAGATAGATGAGATTGACTATGACACGCACGCATCCAACGGTTGGTTAGCGCTCTTGCATCCTTGCTACCAGCAGGTCGCTGATTACCGCTTTCGGATGCAATCCGCTGATTTATCCTTCACTACCTCAGTCTAGTAGGGGCAAGCGTTCACTGAAAATTGTGATCTTCATCGGTTCAGAACCTAGCGTTCACGTTGCGGTGACATTTTAATGAAAAAGGGGCGCCTAGGCGCCCCTTTTTCATTCGTATCCATCCCTTCATGGGTTATGCCATGCTGTTTTCGATCGCCCAACGAGCCAGTTCAGTACGGTTGTGCAATCCTGTTTTACCAAGCATATTGCTGACGTGGCTTTCAATTGTGCGCTGGCTAACGTTTAGCTCATCAGCAATTTCACGATTTGCCATCCCTCGTGCCACAAACTGCACTACCCGAAGTTCTGTAGGAGTCAGCTCAACATCAAATGGCACCTGAATTTTTGGTCCGCTATCGTTCCCTTTACCGGGGCGATCGGCAATGCGTGCAGCCTGCTTGAGAGACGATTCCACCTGGGCAACCAGTTCTTCAGGTTCAAACGGTTTGACCATGTAAACATCTGCTCCCGTATTAAGCCCTTTGACCCGATCCTGGCTCTGACCTTTTGCAGACAGAAACAGCACGGGAACCCAACTGGTACGGGGATCTTCTCGAACGTGTTTGACGAGTGAATAACCATCCATCTCAGGCATCATCACGTCGCAGATGATCATGTCTGGGATTTCGCGCTCTAGTACTTCTAGCGCTTCACGCCCATTCTCGGCAGTGACGACTTCATAGCCCCGAAACTCCAGGTAGTCCTTGACGAGCAGGATTAGATTAGGGTCATCGTCAATCAGCAGCAGTCGCCTATGATTGCCCACGCTGGTTTCCTTCATGCTGTGCTACTCACTATTCCTGGGTCACTATCGTTGCTATTGACAAGCTTTACAGACTATACAGACAGATTCCCTGAACATGCTACAAAATGTTGAAACAATGATGAATGCTTAACAAACCACCATGTTTTCCAGCCTTTCCTTTAGAAAACATTATTGTAAACAGCATTAGAGAATTCACTGAAATCTCAATAAATCTAAATACTGAACGGATTTGGGAACAGACGGTCTTCTAAACCAATCTTTCCCTGTGTCATTATATAGCCTCACTGAAAAGAAAGCCTTTCATCATAATGAGAGCCGGAGACTACAGTAAACGTTGTAGCACCGGGGTAATCTTACCGGGACGATCGCGGTTAAGCCTCTGCTAACTCTAATTATGACCGATGCTTAGGTTACAAAGGTAAAGTTCTTGAGTCAGTTGGGAGTGCTGGAGACAGAACGATCGTATGACCCTCAGTTTACTTGAAGCGCTTCAGGTTAATAGGGTTCTCATGCACACACTATTTGTTTGCGATTCACGGGTCACTTTGCAGCTTGCTCGCCTCTGCTTGTTTTTCTGACGGATGTTCTATTGAGCAAACGTCTAAATCGTTAATGTCTCGATCGTTAACCTCTGGAGAGGGAACGTTCGACGAGCCAGGAATTGGTGAGCGCACTTTAGGCAACGGATGCACCAGAAAGGCATAATCTTGCACAATCTGATTGCCCAGCAAATGTTCCTGGATGATGCGTTCAATGACGGGTGGTGTAGCGCTGTGATACCAGACTCCGTCGGGATACACCACCAGAATGGGACCTTGCACACAAACACGCAGACAGTTTGCTTTTGTCCGAAAAATACACTCGGGCACACCTTCAGTCGGTTGATCGAGGTTTAAGGCTTTTAAACGGTTTTTGAGGTAGTCCCAAGCCTCGATACCAACATCTTTGGCGCAGCATTTTGGCTTTGTCTGGTCAGCGCAAAGAAAAACGTGGCGTTGAATGCGAGGTAGCCCTAAGGCTTGCACACAAGCCGCTAAAGTATCGGCGGTAGTGGCGGTAGTAGTCGTTGAGTCAGTCTCTGATGGCGAAAGTGGAGATTGAGCATTCATGGACGGCAGGGCAATTTTGGCAAAACGGTAAGCCGGACGTATTAGAGGGCAATATTGTGGTGTTAGGCTTCCAATCTAATCTAAAGCCCAATCGACTCTAACGCTTAGATGACCCACTCTGATTTTCCAGCACAACCTTCAAAGGAATCTCCAGGCACCAGTGCTAATAAGACGGCTCAAGGAAACCTGCTAGGTTTATTGACAGCCGCTTTTTACAGCCTTTTCACACTGCTGCCCAACAGCAATAGCCTCATGGTCGCCTGGCCGTGGGTGTTTATCTGGCAGGTAGGGCTGCTGTGTCCAGTGCTCTGGCTACTAGGGCTACTGTGGCAAAAACGACTGCGCTGGTTAGGTGCTGGTTTTGATTGGGTGGTAGGGCTGCTGCTTGTAGGCTTGATCATTTCAGCAGGGTTGGCACCCTTTCCGATGCAAGCGCGCTGGTATAGTTGGGCAGTATTTTGCTTTCTTGCGGCGCTGTATGCGCTGAGTACCTGGTTAAGTGTGCCAGAGCGCCGATCGCGCTTACTGGTTGCACAGGGGTACTTGAGCCTGGCGTTTATCGTCGTTAGTTTGGCGCTTTGGGTCAACACAACGCTGTTACCAGAACTGGCACACTTGCAAGCATGGCAGGCATATGGCGTGCGGCTGCCCTTTGATTTTGCGATCGTGGAGCTACGCAACTGGGCACCTGTCGGGCACCAAAATTATGTGGCAGGTTACCTGGTGCTGGCGTTGCCGTTGCTGTTGGCCTTAGGCATAGTGCAGGCTGGATGGCGGCGATCGCTGTGGCTAGTTGGGTTTGGGCTGGGCTTGCTTGACCTCTATACCACCAGTTCGCGAGGTGGCTGGCTAGGGCTATTGGCGATGGTCATTGTGACCTTTGGGGCTTTGCTGTGGCGTAAGCGGTTGCCTCGCCGTTGGCTGAGCGCGATCGGACTTGCAAGTATGGTATTACTGGCGCTTCTGGCACTAACCAACAACCGCTTACGGCTGCTATTTGCGGGTGTTTTGAGTGGGCAAGCGGGCGGTGAACTCGCGTATCGGCTCATTATGGTTGCAACAGGCTGGTCAATGGGCTGGAGCCGACCCTTTACAGGGGTGGGCCCCGGAGGAGTGCCGCTGCTGTTTCAACTACATCGTCCGGGGTGGGCAGGGCAGCAGGCAGAATGGGCGTATCAACTACACAGTACTCCGGTGCACCTGTGGGCAGAATTGGGACTATGGGCGGTGGTAGTTGGTGTCGGTACGATCGCGTTGTTGGCTTGGTGTGCCATCGGATGGTTGCGTACAATTGTCTTACCCACCGGCACAGCAGCGCAAACGCCATCAATACTCATTGGCTGCCTTTTTAGTAGTCTGCTGGGCTATGGCATTGTTAGCTTAACGGATTACCAGCTTGACAACATTTGCATCAGCGGAACGCTTGTAGTATTTTTAGCCGTCTTGACAGCAGAATTTCGCGATCGCCCTGATAGTGGGTTGAGAGCAGCCGACGATCGCCAGCTTATTGAGCTAACCGCCGCTACATCCAATCCCCTTACGCCGCTACGTCTGCATCCGGTGCCGTTTCTTCCCCTCATGGGGGTTGGCATTCTTCTGGCAGCGATCATCTGGTTAATACCTGTCCATCGCGCTTGGTTGCTGTCCAGCCAGGGGTTTGCTGCACTCAGTCGAAATGATGTTGCCACCTTTGTCGATCGCTTAAATCAGTCACACCAGCTAGCAAGCTGGGAACCGTACTATGCCTACGAACTAGGTTGGAATCTAGGCAACCTGGGGCTGCAAGCTAGTAACCCACCGCAGCAGCAAGCACTGATCCAGGACGGTATTAAGTGGCTGAAGCTGGGCAATCAAAGCGCGCCAAACCAGGAATTTGGCACAACCAACCTGGCATGGCTGTTGCTAAACCGGGAGCCAAAAGCAGCTAGCCGAGCCTTTGCCCGATCGGCGCAGTTGATTCCAGCCAAACGGGGCGTTTTTTACGGGTTAGGACTGAGCTTGCTGGCACAGAAAGAGGCAGAGCTGGCGATCGACGCTATTACCCTAGAAGCTGTGCGCGATCCCATTTTGCTGACTAGCCCGATCTGGAAACTACCAGGGCTACAGTCTTTGTACGAGCCAGTTGTCCGTCGCGTTGAGAGTACCTTGACCACACTGCTCGAAGCGTCTCCTAGCCCTGCACTAGCAGCGCAGTTACACCAGCTCCGGGGCGGCTTACGCTGGTGGCAGGGAAACATTGTTGGAGCGCGTACCGATTTGACAACCTACGGTACGGCACTGAGTCGTGTTGTCCTCGACCTGGCTGAGAAACAAACTATCGCGCCGTCCTTTCTGGCAGACAGTAGCACTGGATCAGCGACAAGCCGAAGTGGAGCGCTGGTGATCGCGGCATGGCTTGACCCAGCAAAACGGCAGACCTTGCTCCAGCAGGCATGGATTGTTGCCACTCATACTGATCCACCGCCCAAAATCATAGCTGAACTAACGGCGACAATGGCGCGTTCATCGACCTTTGACCAATGGCTGAAACAAAATGCGCCCAGTCAAACGTATCGGCGTGAACGGGCAGGGTTTAGCGTACTCAGCCGCCATATTGATGGTTCGATTCCAGTTGATTTTCTGACCGTTGTCGACAATCTGGCGATCGCCCAATTTTGCAAAGATTGGATCCCGTCATTTGACTACGCGCCTGAACTAGATACTGCCTTGCAACCCCGTCGTGATGCATTGGTGCAAAAGGTTTTGAAATGAGTAAGGAATCACAGAAAAAGCAAAAGAGATAACGCCTTCTGCAAGCAGCAGATATTCAATCAAGGCACCAACGCTTTCTGCTTTCTGCTGCTAGCTGTCCTCGGAACTATTTACGGCGCTGCACGGTCACTGATGACGGGAACGGGGGCAAAACGCATACTACTTTGTTTCTAAAAATTTGTATGCGATCGCCCGGATTTAGCGCCAACAAAAAACGCCAATATGCTGTGAGAGTACGGTCACTGTTAGTCGAATGACTGTTTAAGGTGACGGCTCGATCTCATGGGTGAATTAGATGTTTGCATCAAACGATAGCAGCGTTCAACGTCTATCTTTGAGTTCAAATATGGTCTTATAACAGTTGCGATCGGCTACATTTAGCGTACGTTTCCATGCCCCCTTTTTTGCGATGACTCCACGTTGTCGTAATTTTACAAATCGCGGCGGATGCATCAGAATGGGTAGGCAAACAAGCGTCATAGAGTTTAGCCGCCTCATTCACCTGGGTTAAGCCCGCAATCCAGTTCCCTGTAAACCCTTTGCCGTTTTAGTGCTAGGAGCAATTTATGAAATCATTGGTTCGTTGGAGTGCAGCCGCTGGGCTAGTTGGAAGCGCTCTTGTTGGGTCGTTCTTGGCAGGTACCATGCAGGTGCTTGCGCTTCCTCAAGAGCAAATTATCCAGAAGCTTCGCCCCGTTCCTGTCTTTACAATTGCCGACTCGCAGGGTGCGCCCCTAGTCGCATCTCCTCCTAGTGGTCAGAAAGGACGAGCCGTGGCAGGTGTCTTCATTAGCCAGAAAGATGCACAGGATTTTTTGAACAATCTAAAGAGCAAAAAACCCGATCTAGCAAAGAATGTACAGGTAGTGCCTATCTCTCTGGCAGAAGTTTATCAGCTCAACCAGACTAACAAAGGCAAGCCAGAGCAGCTTGACTTTGCCTATGTACCCTCGAAGCAGCAAGTTGACACTGCCGTTTCGCTGTTGAAGCAGCAAGGTGGGCAAACACCACAGCAGTTCAACGGCACTCCACTTTTTGTGGCTCGTGGCGGCAAGGATAAGGGCTACTTAACGATTCAGCAGAACGGCAAGCCAATTATTCCCATGTTTTTTAACAAGGAAGAATTGCAGGGTTTGCTCGATCGCTTTAAGCAGCAGCAGCCTACTCTAGCGTCCACCATTGATATTCAGGTGCTTAACCTGGAAGGACTGATGGAGGTCTTACAGACAAAGAATGACCCTCAACTAGACCAGATTGTGCTGGTGCCACCACAGCAGTCGATCGACTTTTTGAAGTCAATCACACCACAACGGGGTGCGCCTGCGAATAAGCCTGCTGCTGCACCCGCTCCTGCACCGAAAAAGTAGGCAAGGCAGAGTCATGGGTGAGCCATAGCAAACAGCCAGAAAGAGACGACTCAGAGCAAGTCTTGTCTCAGCCACTCTCATCTCAAGCACTCTCGTCTCAACCAGTGAGGCGAGAGTTTCTTGTGTCTGGGCAAGCGCTCTCTGAATGGCGAATGCTGGCACGTCAGCAGGCGATCGCTGCCGATGTTGCGATCGAGGAAGTTGATTGGCTCTTGCAAGATTTGGCTGGACTAGACCGCCCCTCGCTTCAGCTACAGACCTTCAGGGACAAAACAGATCTGCGGCTCAAGCTACCGCTCTCTGAATTGACAGCTCTCTGGCAGCGTCGGCTGAGCGATCGTATTCCCATTCAATACCTTACTGGGATCGCTCCCTGGCGACAGTTTTTGCTTAACGTCTCGCCAGCAGTGCTGATTCCCCGTCCGGAGACGGAATATTTAATTGATTTGGCGATCGTGGCAATCAAGGCTCCGCCCAATTCTCAGTGCCCAACGTCCTTACTCTCCCACGGGCATTGGGCAGACTTAGGCACAGGTAGCGGGGCAATCGCCCTTGGACTGGCAACCGCGTTTCCTGAAGCAGTGATTCATGCCGTCGATCGCAGTGCGGCAGCATTGGCGATCGCCCAGTCAAATGCTCAGCAGTACAACCTGACAGACCGCATCCAGTTTTATGAAGGTTCCTGGCTGCAACCGTTAGAGCAACTTAAAGGCAAGTTAAGCGGTATCGTTGCCAATCCACCCTACATTCCCAGTGCAATGGTGCCAGCCTTGCAGCCAGAGGTTGCCCAACACGAACCTCACCTGGCATTAGATGGCGGCAGGGACGGGCTAGACTGCCTGCGGCACCTGATTGCCACAGCACCAGATTATTTACAACCGGGTGGCATCTGGCTTGTAGAAATGATGGCAGGACAGGCGATCGCGGTTGCCGAGCTGCTGCATCAGCAAGGTAGCTACTGCGAGATTCAGATTTATCCTGATCTAGCAGGCATTGACCGTTTTGCCCTGGCGTATCGCGCCTCAGCAGCATAGGAGCGCTAGGAATTGTCTCGCTGCAAGGCGTTAGCGCGATCGGTGGCTGCTCTTTGCAGCGATTCCTTATTCTCTTGCTGGTAGAGACTAGCAGCGGTCTGCAAACTGCGAATGGCGGCACGGCGGTCGTTTAGCGCTTGCTGTGCCAGCCCCAGATTGTAGTAGGCATCGGCATAGTTTGAGTTCAACCGAATCGCTTGATTGTAATCACCAATCGCCTCACGGGTTCTGTTGAGCGCAAACTGCACATTGCCTCGATTGTTGTAAGCACCAGCCAGAATGAGAGCCTGTGGTCTCAGCGCGATCGCCTGGGCATAATCTTGCAATGCAGCGTCATTGTCTCCTTTTTTGGCACGTGCATTTGCCAGGTTGATATGTGCCTGAGCAAAGTTACCGTCCAGCGCTACAGCCTGATTCCCTGCTTCCAGCGCTTTATCGTAATTCTGGCGATCATAATAGGCGTAGCTCAAGTTGCTATACAACACAGCAGAATTGGGGTCCAGTTTCAGTGCTTGCTCATAGTCTCTAATGGCAGCACCCGCATCGCCCAGCTTGTGTCGCGCCACCCCACGATTGAGGTAAGCCGTTGCATCATTGGAATTTTTCTCAATCGCCTGGTTGTAATCCTCGATCGCTTCCTTGTTGTAACCTGCCTGTGCTTTTCGTAGACCATCGTTGTTAAAGCGCTGTGCCGCCGCAGGATCAGCAGGCGTTTGCCCAAATTTGAACCAATTGGAGCGATTGGTAGACGACAACACTGCCGCTAGTAACCCAACAATGGCTGCTAGCAAAATCGCTGGGATAATCAACGCTTGATAGTTGGAAGCAGACCGTCGAATTCTATCCATGTTTGATTGAGCCTTAGACGGAACAACAGCCGATGCTTCTGACACAGACCGAACTTCTGACATAGACCTGGGAAAGGCTGGGGCAGTTTCTGCACCTGACAAAGGCTCTGGATGAGGCGATCGCTCTGAGTCGGGCGATCGCTCTGGTTCAGTCAAGTTGAACAACCGTTGCAAGATTGCTTCTCTTGCTCGCGAATCATCGGGCGTTCTTCCGTTAGAAGCGTCTGACGGAAGCGATGGGTCTTCTCTTGGTCGCGAATCGTCTGGTGTTCCCATGTTAGGAGTGTCTGACAGGGACAATGGCTTTGGGCTAGAGGCTGGCGTTTCTGGCAATAGCTTTGTAAAGGATACTAAATCCTTTTCTAGATACTAAATCCTTTTCTAAAGGAAACATTAATTCTCGAGCGGTCGTACCATCTTGCTGCTGCATGACTGGCACTCGCACTACTACATAGTTAACGTCAGTTCGGGTTAAGCCGGAAGGAGCAAATTGTGGTCAAGGGCAATGGATGGCTTCTTTGGCTGATGGCAATAGGCAATCAATCCGCCCAAGATATTGACAAAGCAATTGACTGGAGAACG
>NZ_JACJPI010000003.1 GCF_014695975.1 Leptolyngbya sp. FACHB-321 | reverse complement strand
TTGAAGGAACAGCAATTGGAAGTGAATCAAACCCTGCAACGCGCACAGGTTTCAACTTTATAAGCTTGTGCTACCTATTTGCAAATTGCGCAAAATCTTTTGCTCAGTCACAGTCGGTGATTGACACAGGCGGTAACACCAAATTTTTTGCTACCGAAGGCACGTTGATAATCAAAGCCTTTGGTGGCGCTGGTACAGGTGTGAATCCTACTGCCGACGTGATCGCTGAAGTAGATATGCTCATCTTCAGCGGCAGTGCTTTGGTTGCCGAGACTTTGCAACTGACCCAATTCGGCAGCGATTTAGAACTCAGCTTCCTCGGTCAGACCGAGGGCAAGGTCGTGCTGAAAAACTTCGCGATCGAAGACCTGGACAATCTCCAGCGCTCCACAGGTGCCAGTGTAGACATCGGCAACATCCTGTTCAATGGGCAAACCACTATCCAGGACAGCTTCGATGTTTTCAACGCTGATTGGAACTACAGTCAAGTCTTTAACCGCAACACCGTTACCTTCCTCAACGATTTGAACAACACCATCCAGGGGTTTGAAACCTCTAAAGATGTCATCAATGGTCAGGGTGGTAACGATCACATCAATGGTCTCAGCGGTGACGATCTTTTACGCGGTGGAGATGGTAACGATCGCTTGTACGGGGGGGCTGGCAACGATCAACTTACAGGCGATGCGGGTGTCGATCGCTTTCTCTTTGCCTCTGATAGAGCCTTTAAGCTTGAAGACTTAGGCGTTGATACCATTACTGATTTCAATAGAGCTGAGGGCGACAGAATTATCCTGAGCCGCACTACCTTCACTAACCTTAAGGGTACTGGGCGATCGCTGGCTGCAGACGACTTTGCCACCCTTTCTACCCCTGCCAATGGTGCCTCCCTCGCGGCGGGTAGTACTGCCCGCATCGTTTTCGATCGTTTCAGTGGCGACCTTTATTACAACCAAAACGTTGCTAGCGCTGGGTTTGGCACTGGTGGCAAGTTTGCCACTCTCTCACCACTCTCATCACTGAGCAACTCAGATATCAGCCTCAACGCATAATCTGTTTTGTAGTACACCACAGCACTACCGACGGACAGCGGTCAGACTTAGCAACAGCTAATGGCTCACCACTGTTTCCTGGAAACACGATGTCTGCGAGCAACAGGCACTTTGTCTTCAAGCGAGTCCCTATGTCATCCCTCTTTTGTTACTCTAATCGGATAGAAATTTACAAGCTGTGCTGCACAGCGGTTTCGCTTCTCTGGTGCCTTTTAGCTCTCTTATTGAGAAAGAGAAGATGGATAAGGCTTTCAGACTTTACTCCATCGAAAGTGACAAAAGAGGTATTAGTCAATCTGTGCAACATCTGATAACAAAAGGACAGGAGCAAGTACGTTGAACCGTACTTGCTCCTGTCCTCGTCAACGCAGCAAAAGAGCAAAGTGCAAATAAGCTGCCCAGCTCTACTTTAAGCAGTCAGCAGGAAATTAGCTTGTGTCAGACTGCTGGCTTGAACACCGACCACGGTGGCTAGAAGCTCACTGGTGCTACCGATTCGAATCAGCGCGTTATTCGCGTCTGCACCTGTCCCTTGGAGAATGCTTAACCGTCCAAAAGTTAAACCACCTGACAGGGCAAACTTATCCCCTTCCAAGAGGCTGAAGTCTTGAACCGTGTCTGAGCCACTCCCCCTTGCCAACACAAAGACATCAGCGTCTGAGCCGCCCACTAGGGTATCGTTTCCACGTCCGCCATCCAGGTAGTCGTAGCCAGCGCCCCCGCGTAGGAGATCGGCGCCGCTGAGTCCGAAGCTGCGATCGTCACCACCTTGAGTATTGATGACATCATCGGAGTGATCAAACCCGCGCACACTGTTGTCTAGCTCGTTGAGAAAGGTGACCGAGTTGCGGTTGAAGATTTGCTCTAAATCCCACTCCGCATTAAACACGTCAAAGCTGTCTTGAACACTGCTTTGCCCATCAAACACAAGGTTTCCAAGGTTCACAGAGGCTCCAGTAGACTGGCTCAAATTGTCCAGGTTGTCCAATTGAAAATTCCGTAGAATGGCGCCCGTAGCGGCAACGCCCTCAAAACTGACCACTAGATCATCGCCTTTTTGAGTCAGTACCAGATTGCGAGCGGTCAAGTCTGCACCCTTAAATTGGATCGTGTCTACCTCAGCGATCGTGTTTTCTGAAGGATTGGCACCGCGACCAATCCCGCCGAAATTTACTACGGCTAGATAGCCCTCGCCTGCCGTCACTTCAGCCGTCCTGGCTCCACCCTCAGCCTTGACCACTGCCGAAAAACGCACTCCAAACAATGTTTGGTACATAAGGCGGTAAATTTCGGTGTTGTCTAAAGTGCTAGGCAGTTGTTCAGCATTCATACCGTAGGTTTTGGAAACAATGCTGCCAGGGAAGTCGGGTGTGCCGACCCACCCAACGGCAAAATTTCCCATTGCACCATCCAGACTAGCCATCGATGTGAATGGTCTCCAGGGAAAGTCAGCGCTCGCCGTGCTGCCATTCACACCATCCAGAAAATTACGAGTTGTGTTCGTCGTCGTTGGGTTGACGTTGATAAAAGGAACTTGAGGCTCACTGTCAAGTAGTGCCGGGGTACTGGTGAAGTTTCCGGTCGGACGGGCATACGGAACATACTGGAAAACCTGTAACCCGCCGGCATCGCTGTCGGCAGCCGTAATCACCAGCGTGTTGGGATCTTGGCTATCAACGTAGTCTATGGCAACCCCGATCGCCACATCGGCTCGTCGAATCGCTTCCACCGTGCCAACCGCATTATTGTTGTTGGCAAAGTTATCGCTACCTTCTTCCTCAACCACTGCAAAGAAGCCATCTGGGTCTTGCTGGAGGATTTTGAGCGATGCATCCAGCATTTCAGCCACCGTAGGAGCGGTGGCGACGTAGAGCGGCTGTGGATTTGCTGTGTTTAAACCAAGTGCTTCCTCGGTGACATCATCAAAGGTATGAATAGCCGCAAACACACCCAGAAGTTTCTGGGGTGGGTTTGATCCACTCACCGCTGCATTCATTTGCTCCTCGGTGTAGACCACTGTGTAGCCTAAAGATTCTGCTAGCTCAATCAAGTTAGTTGTTGGACGGCGTTCTGGACGGCTTTCATTAGCATCAAGTGCAGCCGTAACATGAAAACCCGTTGTGCCTTTGGGCAGCATATAAAGTTCGCCACCACCAAAAATGACATTGGTGCCAGAGCGAATCACCTGTTCAATGATTTCAGAGTATTTATCGCGCGCTCGGATGTCGTTTGCTAAACGATTTGTCGTTTCAGCAACAAAGGCAGCAGAGCCAGGTTCTGCTAAATGGCCCGATTGGATCAGGGCGGTCGCTTTGCCAGCGTCGATCGCTTCTTCCAGGATCGTTTTGCCAACTTTCCCAGACAGCGGCACAACCTCAGTATTATCCTCCTCTAGACCAAAGGACTCATCAAAGACCCTGACACCGTTGGCATGAGTGACAGCGCCCGCGTTGGATGTTCCAGTCAGCTGGTTTTCCATATGCCCCAGGTAAACGCCCGCGTTGGACATCCGATCCCAGTTCAACCGACCATCCGGACCCTTGTCGATGTTCCGTAGCGCCATGTAATGCGAAGGGCTGGTACCATCTGGGTGAATGAAGATGACGTTCCCTGTGTCCTGGGTTGCAGTGGGAGCAGTCGTGGGTGGTGTAACGCGAGAGGGCAATTCAGTCTTAAACAGCGTCTCGTACATCAACTCGTACATGCCTGTGTTATCGACTGTAGCAGGCAGTTTGTCTGCATTGAGGCCATGCGCTTTGCTAACGATCGAGCCGCTGAAATCAGGAGTGCCCACCCAGCCAACGGCGAAAGGTAGAACATCGCCATTGGCGTCAGGAGCTGCAACAAAGGGTAGGGTATTGGCGCCGGTTTGACCGTCAAGGGGAACCGGTCGGCTTGAAGTGGTGGGGTTACTGTTAACAGTGCCAACGGGTGCCGTGGGATCGTCGCGATCAAGGGTTTGCAATCCGCCGGCATCACTATCCGCCGCTGTTAACAGCAAAGTGTTGGGATACTTATTGATAAAGTTTACTGCGACACCGATTGCGGCATCGGCTCGTCGGGTGCCTTCGATCGTTCCAGCGGCATTGTTGTTGTTCCCAAAGTTGTCGCTACCTTCCTCTTCGACGATCGCAATGGAGCCATTGTTGAAGTTGGGGTGCTTTTCCATCAACTTCTGAGTGACATCCAACATTTCACCAATGGTTGGAGCTGTCTCACGGTAGAGCGGCAGCTGGCTTTGAGCTAAAACTTCTTCAGGGCGATCGTTAAAAGTGTGAACCGGAGCAAAGACCCCTAATACTTTGGTTGGCGGGGTGGAGTACTTAGTAGGATCGAGCAAAGCGTTGAGTTGTTGCTCGGTATAGACGACGGTGTAACCTAAGCTCCTTGCCAGGTCGATCAAGTTCTCCGATGGACGTTGCAGCGCGTTGGTGCTCAGGGCATTGTACTCAGCGGCAGTGCCGTGAAAGCCATTCTGTCCCACCGGAATCATGTTGAGTTCGCCGCCGCCCAGAATGAAATCGGCACCCGACAGAATCACCTCTCTGGTGATGTCTGCTAACCGTTGACGGGGTGGAATCCGCTGACCGTCGACGGTCGTCTCACCGACTTGAGCCACGAAGGCAGCGGTACCCGGTTCATAGGCTGCTCCTGACTGCACTAAAGCGGTCACTTTATTGGTGGCAATCGCCTCTTGAACGATCGTCTTACCTGTGTTGCCAGATAACGACTTAATGGGAGAACCATCGGCATTGAGACCAAACGACTCTGCATAGGTTTTTGCGCCCGTTGCATGAGTAACGGCACCCGCATTGGAGGTTCCTCCTAACTGGTCTTCCAGGTGCCCCAAGTAGACGCCTGCGCGATCAAGCGTGTCCCAATTTAAGCGCCCATCGGGACCCTTATCAATAAAGCGGGCGGCCGCGTAGTGAGAAGGGCTGGTGCCATCAGGGTGAATGAAAATAACGTGATTTCCAGTGGTCATGATATTTTAATTTTTTGATTGGTGGGTAAAGACTCGTTGTTAGTCAGGAGCAGTTTTGCCTGACGCTTTCGCACAAAAACTCCTCCAACGGTTAGTGCCGTTGGAGCACAAGTAAGGGTGATGCGAACGATGAGTTTGCTGCTGGTTTAACTCCGGGTCAGCGGCTGTTGAAAGCTAAAATTTTCTTCTGTAAGAGACTCGTCACAACTCATGCGGTCTCTCTAAACAAAGTGCTGATGCTTCTCTCAAGCATTTCATGTCAAGGTTAAGGCTGTTTAAGGGTTTCTTTTCCCTCGATTTAAGAAACCTCGAAGGAAATTGTTCTGCTTGCAACCAATCGGGTTGTGTTGCAGTTGTAAGTAGCTAGTCAGAATTAAATATAAAACGTTCAACAGGATAGCCGCGCCTTTGACCGCATTGCTCAATGATAGCCATCAGTGTCATCGCTAAGTCGTACTCATGCTC
>NZ_JACJPI010000029.1 GCF_014695975.1 Leptolyngbya sp. FACHB-321 | reverse complement strand
GCTTTCACATACCAGTGCATGACTTGCTGCTCCTTTAAGGCTTGTCTCGGTTTGGTTGCGGCGCTAGCAGCAAGGGACAGTCCGTAGCACCATTCCTCCTTACCAGGCTCAAAAACTCTGCCTACTCAGATCCTGATAGAGCCGAGGCAGGCGAATTCCTTCTAGTCTTCCCAACTATAAGCATCGCGAGCCGCTTGAGGCAGAATCTTTTCGGTGGGTCAATAAAAGCTGACTGCTGCTATCCTGCTCCTACTCATTAACTATTGTAAAAAAGTTAATGGTTGGGAGGGCGGCTAGAAGACTGGCTTGTCTAGCTTGGCAGCCTATTCTGATCAACAGATCAAATCAACGCAAAGACATCGGCCTTAACGCCGCTAGTCCCGACTTGACGACTTGCCGACGCGGAGTCGTAGACCACAAGGATAGAGCGAGTATCGCTGCCATTCGGGCCGAAGAGGGTCATACCTTCGGCATGGTCTTGCCGTTGCTCCTGCCCTTGTCCAAAGGGAATGTTCATGATGGTGTCCAACGCATCACCATCAACCAGACTTTCCCCGCTTGGTTGGGTACCCCCTGACCACCTGAAGAGCATCACAGGGCCATCAAGGTTCATGGTTGGACCGGCTAGAATCAGTAGGTCCGCCTCTTGGACGCACAAGGCACGGATACCGAGTCCGTTTAAGTCAAGGAAATGCTTCCGATAGGGTCGACCACCGGTCCCAATCGGCCGCAGCTTTAAGCTTGAGGGACTCTCTTCCTCAACCTCTAGTTCAAGAATGACCGCCCAACCACGTAGTACAGGACCGCGCAGTCCAAGGAAGATGCGGCTTCCTAACACAGCCAGTCCTTCAATGTCAAAGCCATTATCCTTACCGGGAATCGCTAAGAAGGACTGCAAGTGTTCGTCTTCTGCCAAGGCAGTGGTTAAAGCGTTGCCGGTTTGAGTGCCGTGTAACTGGGCAGCAGTCAGCTGCTTGCCGTTCTGCTCCACCACCTTCTCTAAGGTGTAGGTTTCTTCGGCTACAGGGATACGCGCTAGCAGGAAGCGGTTACCGTCGCGGCTCACCTTTGCTAAGCGCTTGATGCTTTTAGCGCTCGAGTCTTCTGGATCTGGTTTGCTGCGTTTTAGGCTATGAGAGCCGACCAACCAAAGATAGCCATTGTTGTAGTCAAGTCCTTCTATATCTGCCTCTTCAATCTTTTTCCCATCTTTGGAGTCAGAAGGCGGGACGGGAAGTTGAAGATAGTCATGCAGCGCGAATTGTTTGTGCTCACCATACTTGTCAGTACCATCTGTGCCTTCTTGACGAGAAAGGCGCTCTACACTGACTGTTTCATCGTTTGCCACCCAAAGCGTCGGACCAATTTGCACCACGACTGATAACCCATCGTGGAGTTTTTTGCCCTTGCTGAGCTGGTTCAGTTGGGAGTCAAACTCTAGAAGGACACCACTAGTAGAAGTCATCATTACACTCTCTGATTTAGCAGTTTTGGCTCCCGGTCGCTCAAGGGCTAGCGACCGTACCACCGCACAGGCAGCACGAGCAGCTCTGGCAAGCCATGTCTCCACTGAAACAGGGATGGCGCTGTTATCTAGGTTGAGGTCAGAGAAAATTAAGTCTTCTCACCCTAGCATTTCTGCGACACAACCGTCGGAGCAATGTAGCGGTAGTACGTTGGGCGACTAATACCCAAATGGGCACAAATCGCAGTCACAGAACGCTTTGGATCGGTTGCCAACGCTCGTCCAACGTCAATTTGCTGCGATGTGAGCTTGGGCTGCCGTCCACCTTTCCGTCCCCTGGCTCTCGCTGCTTGCAAGCCAGCTTGAGTGCGCTCCCGTATCAAGTTGCGCTCAAACTCTGCCAATGCTCCAAACAGGTGGAAGATTAACTTGCCTCCACTGCTGGTGGTATCAATGCTTTCCTGCAACGAGCGAAACCCAATAGCGCGCTGCTCCAACCCCTCGACCAGAGCCATCAGGTCTTTGAGCGAGCGCCCTAAGCGATCAAGTCGCCAGACCACGAGCGTGTCTCCCTGCCTGGCAAACTCAAGGGCTTCTTTTAACCCAGGGCGATCGACTTTCGCACCGCTCATCTTATCAGAGAAGATTTTTTCGCACCCTGCGGCTTGCAGCGCATCGTGTTGCAACGCCAGGTTTTGGTCGTCGGTCGAGACCCGTTCGTACCCAATGAGCATAAAGGAAGTTCTAAGGTACTGTTATTGTCTCAGAACTCATTAAAACTGGGTGATTCTGATACATAGATTCATTGACAAGTTAATTTACACTCTGGTCAACCTGAAAGTGGGCTTTTGGGTTGTTTCAGGAAAGAGGTGAAAACTGTCAATTAAACGACCGTTTGTTTTACAGGTATAACTGGCACACCTCATGCGCTGCCAACAGTAACGCCCGCCTGATCGCTGCAGCTGCCGTATAAGTCTTGTGCCTGGTTGTCCCCGAGAGTTCACTTCAGAGCCTCACCTTGAAGTCTTATGTATCTTCGCCTGCAGCCTTGAGGAAATGGAGCGTCCGCTTGTCACGCTCGCCCTGAAAGAATTTGTCGAGGAGCTGATCAAAGACCGATCCTACAGGAGATACGGAGGCAAACAAGGTCGCGCAAGACTTTAACTTCATCGCGTCAAGGGTACCAAAAATCGCGTCAGCGGAGCGTCCCTCGACACGAAGAACCGCCTCACAGCACTCGATCAACCGTGGACCAAGCAGAGGGTGGCTCAGGTAGGCCTTCGCTTCCGCGGCGCTCTTGATCGCATAGCGTTTGGCGGTCTGGCTGGACCCGAGACCATCGCACTGCGGAAAGATGTACCACATCCAGTGAGAACGTTTCTGTCCCTGCCTGACCTCGGAGAGTGCACGTTCGTAGGCGTTGGTCTGTGCTTGCACGAAGCGCTGCAGGTCATGCCAGTCGCCCACGTCACTGGCTGGTCTCATGTCTGCCATAAGGGTCTCCTGAGCTTGATCATACAATGCACTTTTTGGCAGTAGGTGTCATAGTTACTCGGCTGACGTCTGCCGATCACCTTTAGACTCAGCGGGTCCATGCACTTTCTGCCACCACCACCTTAACCCTACGAACAGGAAGCGCCAGTCGCTCAAGAATTCTGGCGGCTTACCCTCAAACCCATGCCCTACGAACTGAAACCCCCAACCCACCGTAAACAGCAGCACGGCTAACCACCACCGGCCAGAAACAAGCAACTCGAACCCCAGCAAGGGCATTGAGGCTGCAATCAGCGGTATGCCGATCATGTGGCAGAGACGATTCACCGGGTGTTGGTGGCTCTGCTCATAGTGGGTGATCCACTGCTCCCAAGTTTTTTCGGCCAACATACTTCTCCCCCTCTGTAACGACGTAGAGACTTAAGAGAACAAGACGTACTGCCTTTTTGCTCTGACTTGTCAGCACCTCACTATACTGAATCATAGTTAGGTTTGAGGCAAGGGAGCGATCATCTGAACCGAAGACTTGCTGCTGTAAAACAATCATCGTTTAATTGACACTTCTAACTGGCACATCTTTGTTGTGTACTGTTGATGTACTATTGCGAAGAGAGTGATTCTGATAGCTTGAGGCAGCGACTACTGCTTGTTGTTGTCTAAATACGCCACTAACATCTGTCCATTGTTTAGAGCGGTTCTACGCGTGCCAAAATCTGGCTCTCTGTTTCCGACTGATGATGACTACACGAACTTTTTGCGATCGCTGAAAGAACGGATTCGGCAAGCGCAAATCAGAGCAGCGCTGGCCGTCAATAACGAGTTGATCGTACTTTACTGGCAGATGGGGCGCGAGATTTTAAGCCGGCAGCAGCAGGAAGGTTGGGGCTCGAAGGTCATTGAGCGACTGGCGCAAGACTTAAAGCGGGAATTTCCCGACATGAGCGGCTTTTCACCGCGCAACCTCAAATATATGCGGGCGTTTGCCGAAGCGTATCCTGATGAGCAATTTGTGCAGCGCTACGCTGCACAAATCCCCTGGCGGCATAATCAGGTGCTCCTGGACAAGTTGAAGACGCCTGAACAGCGGCTTTGGTATGCTCAGAAATCGTTTGAGAATGGCTGGAGCCGGGATATGCTGGTGATGCAGATTGAGTCTAACCTTTATACACGTCAGGGTGGAGCCATCACCAATTTTGAGCGTACCCTCCCAGGGCTAGACTCTGACTTGGCTCATCAAATCATTAAGGACCCCTACAACTTTGCTTTCCTCTCTATTACTGAGGAGGCTAAAGAACGGGAGCTAGAGAAGGCTTTGGTGGTACGCATCCGAGAATTTCTCTTAGAGCTAGGTATTGGTTTTGCGTTTGTTGGCAGCCAGTATCGCCTGGAAGTGGAAGGCGATGAATACTTCATTGATCTGCTCTTCTATCACCTGAAGTTGCACTGTTATATCGTGATTGACTTGAAGGTAACCGAGTTCAAACCAGAGTATTCCGGCAAAATGAACTTCTATATCTCAGCGGTCAACCACCTTCTGCGGACTGAGGTGGAAAATCCTACGCTTGGCATTATTCTTTGTCGATCAAAGAAGAAGACAGTCGTTGAATTTGCTCTGGACACCGTGCATAACCCGATCGGTGTCTCTACTTATAAGCTGCGGGATGGACTGCCATCTACCTTACAAGAATGCTTACCAACCGTAGAGCAACTAGAGGTGGAGTTAGAGGCAGCAATTTCTGAGTTAGAGAATAAGCAGGGTTAGTGTTGCAAGGATGATGCTAATCAAGCTGTTTCTCTCGTTTTGGAAGCTGTCTCTGAAAACTTACCGGTGGGGCGGTTCATTCATTAAAGACTGAGTTCAACGGAAACAAAGCTTTTGATGGACCAAGTGCGTCTTGGAAATTACCATCATTCGTCCAGACAAACTCGCTGTACACTAGCTCTGTACGTGATTAACTCAGCATGTGACCAACGTCATCTCGCTCTTTAACCAAGCTGGGGGCACTGGCAAGACAACTCTTGCCATGAACTTGGGGTACTCTTTGGCTCAGCGAGGGCATCGAGTTCTACTCGTAGATATGGATCCGCAGTCCTCCCTAACCGTCTTTATGGGCTTACAGCCGCATGAACTGGAGAACACGATCGCTCAAAGCATTTTAGACCGGGCACCTCTACCTATTCTGCATAGCATTCATCAGATGGACTTAGTGCCTAGCAACCTAACGTTGAGTGCAGCCGATGTCAGGTTAGCGACCGCGATCGCGAAAGAAACCCGTCTTAAGAAGGCGCTCGCCCCAGTTGAGCAGAACTTTGATTTTGTGTTGATCGACTGCCCACCAACACTGGGGGTGTTAAGTATTCTCTCACTGGTGGCATCGACCCATATCCTGATTCCGATGCAGACGCAATATAAAAGCTTTGTGGGTCTGGATCTGCTGTTAGGGACAATCAATGAGCTTCAACAGGAAGGGGTTGCATCAGACCTAAAGGTTGCTGGGGTCATTCCTAATCTGCATGATCGTACGGCACAAGGAAAAGAGATCCTACAGGCTGTGACGGAGCAATTTAGCGGTGTTGCACCTGTTTTTCTGCCCATTCCACGGGCTGTTGCCTTTGCTGATGCCTCTATGCAACACCTACCTTTGGGGCTATATGACCCCAAACATCCTGCCCTCGCAGTCCTGACTGCTGTTACTCAAAGCTTGGAGTCTCTATAGTGCCACCACGTAAAACTGCACTCAAACCGCAGCTTCGCAATGTTGCAGCGCTTCTCAACCGCGAGGCGCCCGCTGAGGCTGAACAAGTTGAGCAGTCGTCTCAATCTGCTTCACTTGATAAAATCCATCTGCCTACAAAGCAGCCTCGTCGCTTTTTCGATGCTGACAAGCTGGCTCAACTGATTGCATCGGTTAAGGAGCATGGCATTCTAGAGCCACTTCTCGTTCGCCCTCTAAAGGATGGGGAGTATGAACTGGTTGCAGGAGAGCGTCGGTTGCGGGCAGCTCGTGAAGTGGGGCTAGAAGCAGTTCCGATCGTTGTGCGTGGGTTGGACGATCGACAAGCGATTCAGGTTGCGTTGATCGAGAATTTGCAGCGGGAAGACCTGAATCCGGTGGAAGAAACAGATGCGGTGTTAGATTTACTGGCGATTAGTCTAGAGACAACGAGAGAGGAAGTGACTTCGTTGTTTTATCAGGCGCATCGGGCAAAACATCGCGGTCAGGCATTGGGACAAAACGTTTTGTCCCAATTGGAAACTGTTCAAAATGTGATGGCAGGAGTGGGTCGGTTTAGCATTGACAGCTTTCGTTCTAGCCGCTTGCCGCTGCTAAATTTGCCGGAAAATGTGCTGAATGTTCTCCGCCAGGGGAAGCTGGAATATACCAAGGCACAGGCGATCGCCCGTGTAAAAGATGAGGGGCAGCGGTCTAAGTTGCTCAAGCAGGCAATTACTAAAAACCTATCGCTGAATGAGATTAAAGCAGCGATTAAAGAACTCGCGCCAGCAGTAGAGCCGACACATGAGAAAGTGCTGGTTGAGCGATTGGGTGAGATTGGCAAGCGGTTGCGGAAGAGTGAAACCTGGGGCGATCGCAAGAAACGCGAGCGAATTACTAAACTATTGACCGAATTAGATCAATTAACGACTGAGATTTGATCGGATGTCCAGGGAATCCTAGATAGCGAGCCCAACCTAGTGTCTAAGTAGGCTAATGGGGCTTGCTCTTTTAACCTGCTTACAAGGGGTTAAATTGTTCCTTGCGACGTTCATCTACCTGCTCTGACATGATGGCAACAAATCATCAATCTGCAAAATTGGCTGGTGGAGTACTTTATGTGCCACTAGCAGATGGCAAGTGTCGCGTTGGTACAGTGCCGGTAAACGTGCCTGGAAAGCTTTGCGGAAGTATAAGTTGCTAAGTAAGCAGACGTGCAAGCGACTAACAAACTAAAATTGCCGCTGTGTAAGGCTTTGAGCGCTTGTGCCAATTGGCGTCTAGTCCAGCACCGGCAGCACTAGTTGAGCGTTCGCCATGCTGATTCAATGAGTACCTTAGAACCAATAGAGACAGAACCAATCCGGTTAGAGCGATCGGGTACTTTTTTGCCCTCTGAACCGTAAGTGGGGGTGAGTCACATTGGATGCTGTTGGCGCATGGGCTACAGGTAGGATGACAAAAAGGTGACCAACGCTAAAAGGTCTGCTTTTTCGTTCCTACCCAGCTTTATCGTCTCCTTGTCGGAGCGGTTATCATAGATGCGCCAGCCGCAGCAGTGACGGTCCATCAGCGCTGCTGCCACAGAACAGCCAAAACAGAGGGTGAAAGATGCTGCATTACAAGGTTTTGGCGCTCACTGCAGTGGTCTCCCTCGCCAACGCCGCCTGTACCTTTTCCCTCAAGCCCTTACAAAGCGCCAACATTGATCCGCAGGCGATCTATGCACAAAATACAGGCAAACGCATTACTCAAGCAAAGGTGCTAGCTCAGGTTGCTGTGGGCTATGAAAAGCTGGGGCAGCAGGATATGGCTGCGAAGTTACTGTCTCCAGCCATGCAAACCGCCAAAGTCAACTCATCTATTCACTATCAGACTGAAATGTGGGGTGAGGTTGGTGCCAGTTACGTAAAAATGGGTCGCTACAATGACGCACTTCAAGCTGCTCAAGCACTGGCAACGCAGAAGTACCAAGGTTCAGCTGATGGAGACGTGGCACTTGCTTTAGATCGAATTATCAGAGAGTTAGTAGCCGCAAAACAACTTGATAAAGCCACTCAGGTGGCTCAACTAATTTCATCATCTTCTTCTATAACTTCATATGTAGTTGAGGTGGGAGAAGAATATGAAATTAGCCAACCGATGGCACTCACCAGACTTGCAGGTGAATACACGAAGGCAGGACAAAGGGAGAAGGCGTTGAAGGTATTGGATCAAGCCCTTCAACAGAGGACTGATCTTGCTGCGATCGCCCTTGCCTATGCAGCAGTCGGACAGCAAAACCAAGCCTTGCAGTTTTTGTCCCAAGCCACTCGGATCGATACCGACGAACATACCTCCCTCTATAGCAATGACTTTATCAAAGCGGCTGTTGCCTATGCAGCAATGGGACAAAAGGACCAAGCCTTGCAGCTTCTTGCTCAAATCAAAGAGAAGGTGAAGCAACAAGAAGCGTCTAATCCGATGGGAGGTCACTATCTACACAGGGTCATGATGGAAATTGCGGTTGGCTATGCTGAAATTGGCGAGTATCATCAAGCCCTTCAGTTCGCCAAAACCATTCAACCCTCTAAGGATCTCGCTGAGGAAGCGGGTAGAACCCCGGGCGGGCTGATTAGTGGCAGCACTAGTAATGAAGTCTTTGTCTTTACCCAGCTTGCTGGTCGGTTTGCGGAAGCCAAGCAATACAACCTGGCACTGCAAGCCATCCAAGCGATTAAAGGGGAAGGGAACATAGCAGTAGCTAAGGCTAAACTCGCCGTTGAGTATGCCAGGGCAAAACAGTATGACCGGGCGTTTCAGCTGCTGCGCCAATCTAAACAACTTACCGTCTACGGAGCCTTGCCTCAAGTGGTTGAGGCAGTGGTACGAGCGGAGCGGGGAGATCGGGCTGTCCAGCTACTGACTCAAGCGCTTGAAGTCGCCGGTACTCCAGACAAACCGCTGATTCTTAGAGATGCGAGGAAAGACCTTGCTTTGGCGGCGATCGCCAAGGGGTATGCCGAAATCGGGCAACGGGAACAAGCCCAGCCCTTACTGGCACAAGCCCGTCAGATTGCGGCACAAATCCATGGAGAGGCAGAAAAGGCAGTGGCCTTAGCGACGATCGCCAGCGGGTATGCCGCCCGCGGGCAACGGGAACAAGCCGAGCCCTTACTGGCACAAGCGCGCCAAATTGGTGAAGGCATTAATCGCTAACGTATCGTCAAGACCGTTAGCAAGCAAAAACTGAATCACGCTAGTTTTACGTGCGCTGTCGTTTTGCAAGCTTCGCCGGAGTGCTCACGTCGTGGCTCGCATGACAGCAACGGCCGCCGCCCCTAGCGCTCGTTCTGCAGTCGTTACTGTCACTAGCTGTAGTGCTTAGCAGCGACTGGGGTGCAGCCGACACAACATGTGGTCCAACCTGGTTTGCTTGCTCCGGGTAGGGCTGCCGCCATCCCTGTCGCTCAACACACCGAGGGCCATCAGGCTGAGAGCAGTCAGCCAAAAGACAGTCTTGAACATCGTTTTTGCCATACCAGTGCTCAGCGTTGACTCAAGTGGCCTTGGGGCACACTCAGCCTGCCAGCCTAGTCCGAGAGTCACCCTGCTGTACTTTACAACAGCGCCCGGTCGCGGGCACCGAGCTTGCGTGTGCAAACAAGAGGCAAACCGCTCCACCCAAGCTTAGGTTAACGACCGTTCACCCTGGCATGGCCAAGCAGGGGGCTCTCTCTAGAGCCGCTACCACTAGGTCAGGTTGGTGGTCTGTCTGGCGGCACCGATCGCTTTGGCCACTTCAAGACCGTTTTCTTCAAGAATGATGATGGGCTCCAAGCCAGTCTTGAGCTCAAGGCGCTTGACCAACACTGGCCCATTGGCAAGACGTTGCCCTACCGGACGATGACGACTGCTGGCTTCATTGGGTGCTTTAACGATCACGTGAGCCACGCTGCCGACCACAACCACACCACTGACTTCTACCGCGTTCGCGAGGCTGGCTACTGGTAACGGTGGGAGTGGGCTAAGCAACGGTGTGCTTGGCTGGGGCGATGGCGTGATGCGCTTCGGCTTCAAAGCCATCAGGCGGGTGCGAGGCTGAGTCAGTGGGTGTCGTTTGTGCCAGTTTGAGGGGGGTCCAAAGCACTGGCAGCGATCGCTTAGTTAGTAGGGCTTATGCATTGAGCGATTGTTTGTATGCATACTACTTGTTCGTCGCTTCATTGAGACTTCACGACAACCGTAGGTATTTTTCTACTGACTTGAGAATTGTGTAGTGAGTCCTGACTTGGTCTAGCAATGAAAGCTTTCGACTCTGACACTTTGAGGCTGTAAGGCGCACGAAGAGAGCCAATCGCGGTAGACTAACGCTTCGTCTTGAGATTCAAACACTGGCGTGCTCAGAAAGGGTAAGTGGGCGAGCGTGCAGGAGCGCACAAGGTAGAGGGAGACCCCCCACTGTAAGTACCAAAAGCGTTTTTGCATGGGTTTACCGAGAGCAACAGGGATGGAACAAACACGCCGTGATCATCCACTGCGATCCAAGGTCTTTCGGGAAGCTTTTTGCTCAATCACCACTGGGGGTAGAAAATCGGCTGTAGCCGCTACTGTTCACCCCTAATGGTTATGTGGGTGCCAGTTTTAGTTCTGCAAGCGCCTTTGGTTTGAGGCAATGTTTTTTTACTGCCAAGTTAAATTATTTGCTTCCGCAACGGCTTGCCTTAACTCTGCAAAGGTAAGCTTGCCGTCTTTGTCTGTATCGTGCTTTGCTAGTAACGCCTGTGGGCTACGGGTATCGGTTTCGGCTTCGAGGACTGCACTTAAGCCAGGACTTAAGAACAGCTCACTAAGGGAGACTTTGCCATCTTCATCGCGATCTAAGGTCTTAAAAAGAGCTTGAAGCTCTTGCTCGGTTGCCATCGGTTTCTACCTGAATTAATGGTTCAATTTCACATCTTATGCATAGATTACCAAACAAAACGGAGAGCCGATTGAGGCCACTCATCAAGCTCGCCTCAGGCGAGACGCAAGCGCACTTTGTCTGCCTGTGCGGGTTTCTATGAGTCGACAGCGACATTGGCGAGTGACGACAGCTAGCAACCCTGCTACCCCAGCCGCTCATGCCTGTCGTGACAACTATGATCGAAACTGAAAACTCTGTGAGTCCCTTAGCCGAGCTGGAGGTTTACCCGATTCAATGAGGTGAGTTCCAGCCTCTCTACCAGTCGTAGAAGCGGCACACCGTGACCGAAATCACTCAGGTCTCCGTGGAATCTAGGAACAGTCTTCCACTGCGACACCTGCATGAAATTTTCGCTTTCTGATCACAACAAAATTCGCGTTTTGAACCTTGAGAGTGGTGCATGAAATTGATGGTTAGCCAAGCCTTGCTAGCGGGGTTGATGAGTGGTGCGCTTACCTCTGCCACGATGGCTGCGGAGTTGCGCCCTGTGCTCAAGGCTCAGCAAGCTCCGACACCCACTCTTCCAGCCAAAGCTTGGGAGCGCCCAACCTTGCGCCTTACTTTGCCAACGACTGCGACTCAAGTTAAGTTTAGCCAGGATGGTGAACATCTACTCACGACTGATGCCACAAGGCAGACTGCTGCACTCTGGAACTTGACCACTGGGCAGAAACAGGCAATAGTTCCCGCCAAAGCTGGCTTTGCTTTCTGCGATGTCGCGCTGAGTGCCGATGGACAATTTGCGGCAGCACTGTTGTATGCCCGTGAGGCTTCAAGCGTACCCACAAAGCGCAAAATCGAACTCAACGTCTGGAACCCCAAAACTGGGCAAGCTCGGTGGACCAGCCCGATTCGGGATCATATGATTCAGGGGAATCAAACGACTGCATGTCAAGTTGAATTTAGTCCCAATAGTCAAAGCCTAGCAACCAGCGTCAGCGGTCTTACCTTCCAGTCTCAGCCTGGTGTGCGCTTATGGAGTGCCGTGCAGGGAAAGCTGCAAGCTGTGACCAGCTCAAGCGTTGCAGCCATCGGCAACTTAACGTTTAGTCGCGATAGTTCGATGTTAGGATTTTCCACGCTGGTGGACAACCAAGCTCAAGTGCACCTCTGGCATTTGAACGATCGTAAAATTCAAGCCATCCTCAAAGTTGGCGAAGGCAAGTCTCCTTTGGGGATTTTAGCGGTTCAATTCACCGCGGATCAGCAAGATATCATCGCCTATACCAATGATGGACTCTTCAGCAAGCTCTACCGCTGGCAGGCTAAAACGGGCAAGCTCAAAGGTACAGCAGCTCTTAGCCCTGATCGAACTGATCGGTTTTTAGGACTCAGCCCCGATAGTGAAACCTATGTTTACGGGGGAGACGTGACGGGCTTTCACATTGGAAATTTGCGAAGTAACGGAAGCTTAGCTTTTCCTCAAGGGCTGCAACCTGACTCCTCAGTCTCAAAGGTCGTTTTTAGTCCTGATGGGCAGCAAATGGCGATTGTCAATGCCCAAACGATCATGATTCTTCAGTCTCAGCCGTCCACGCTTCCGCCTGTGTCCGATGCTCTGACGAGCCAAATTGCTGAGCTTGCCGCCCTTGCTGCTGCTCCTGATGCGAACAAAACAGAAGTCATCCAGAGTCTCAATCGCTGGCTAGTGAAAAGAGTCGATCGTCGAAGCGATTACAATCCTGAAGACTGGCCCGTCAAACTGGAATCACTGTTGAGAGACCTTCCGACTCAACCGCAGCCGCATCAAAAGGCGCAACTGATCAAGGTGTTAGATCAAGTCACGGCTCAGATCGAGCGCATTCGCGATTTACAACAGCAGATCGTACTGCTGTCAAACTTGCCACGCTACTATCAACAACTTGGTGCCTCGGATCGCACCACAACCACCCTCACTCGTGCCATGCAATTGAGCTTGAAGCAGCCCAATGCACTCGACCGCGCGATGAACATAGGCGCACTTTTGACCACCGCTTCCCAACTGCACCAGACAGCAAGCATTGCACCCTTTCTCAGTGCGATTGAAGCTGCGCTCGTGCCACTGATGCGTCCGGGTCAGGTCGGTCGAGACCCGCTTCTTCGTTTGGCGCAGGCCTATGCGGACACTCAACAACCCACGAAGGCGTTACGACTGCTTGATCGTGTGGCAGTCTTCTCGCCTTCAAGGGGTGGCGATCCTGTTCTGGCTCGTCTGTATCTCCAGCTCAAACGACTCGACCAAGCCACGCCTTATCTCAAGGCGCTGGTCAAACAGCCCGAACTGCTGGTTGAGGATTCAAGCTATGCACTCCTCGCTGCCGCCACCGACAAACTGAAACATCCGCTGGCGCAACAGATTTTTAACCAGGGCTGGAAGTTCGCCAACCGCAGCTTGTTCTATACCCAAGAAGCTTTTGTCAACGACTATCTCAAAGCTGGTGGTAATCCGAGCCGCGTCAGAAAGTAACCTAAACTGACCCTTTGCTGAGGCAAGGACTACTCAGATAGATACCGCAGCTATTTAGTTTAAGCGGGTTGCCCTGACTAAGGCGATTGCTAGCAGAGTTGGTGTTGCAATTGCCAAAACAAAGCCACTGAGCCATGAGTTAAGGCAGCGTGCCAGCAGCTCATGGTATGCATGACAAGCACCCGATGGTTGAGGCGCCGTGTGCCAGGAAACTGGCAAGCACGGTTTTGTAGCAGAGGGTAGGGCAGCGATGTCCTACTCCACATCTGAACCCCTACCAGAGGCAGCAGAGCGTGTCTGGGTTGTTTGGGCGCTAGTCTTAAAATAACTTCATTACCGATACCGACAGGGAATCTGATGCTTCAGCACGCTGCTGCACCTTTTGTTAAACGCTTCTCAACTCGCCGCTGGAAGCAACTGCCTGGGTGGGTCGGTCACCCCAAAACACTGGTCTTGGTTGCCACCAGTCTCATCGGTGGCTGTGGGGTTTCCCTGCTGAGTAGCTGTAGCACGCAGCCAAACAAGGTCACGCTCTCCAGTGGCATTGCTGGCGGATTTTACGCTCGGTTGGGCGAACAGGTGCGTCAAGCTGCTACCACCACCGTTGACCTAACGGTGCAGAACCTTGAATCGAAGGGGTCGGCACAAAACCTCCAGCGGTTGCTTGATCGCCAGGTAGACTTTGCTTTAGTGCAACTAGACCTGGCTCAGAAACCAATGGAGCAGGGCAAGATTCAGGCAGTCGCCCTCCTGTCGAACGAGAGTGTGCACGTCATCGCCCGCAAAGACGCTGGTTTCCGCACGTTTGCCGATCTGCAGGGCAAGCGGGTGGCGATCGGTGCCCCTGGTAGCGGTATTCGCTTCACTGCCAACCAACTCATCCAGGCAAATGGGCTAAAGCTGCAAGCCGATGACTCCGGGTTTGACGCAGCCTTCCAAAAATTGCAGCGGCGGCAGGTCGAGGCGCTGCTTTATGTGGGCAGTGTGGGAGCCAGTCAACGGCTGCGGCAGCAGTTAGCGACGACTCCTAATGTCACCATTCTGCCGCTCCAGCCTGAGTTGATCAATCATCTGATGGCGCAAGCGCCTGGTTCTTACCAGCCTGCAACCTTGCCCCTTGGTATCTATACCGCCCGTCCGCCGATCCCCGAGCGCGATGTGACAACCCTCTCGACGGCAACGGTGTTGGTCACGCGTCCCGATGTGAGCCAGCAAACAGTAGGGCTAGTCACCTGGGCGATTGTTGACACCGCCCGCACTTATTCCCCGTTTTATCCAGACCTGCAAAATGGCGAGGAAGCAACCTTGCTGCGAAAGGGCCTGTTCTACATTCACCCCGCGGCACAGACTGTCTTCGAGCAGGGCGATCCGCGTGCAGCACTCATTCGCTACTGGGAAAACAATGGTGATCTCCAAGCGGGGGTATTCCTTGTGGGCACCAGCAGCCTGGTTGGGTTTCTGTTTCAACGGTGGCGCCAAGCGCGATCGTTGAAGCTAGTCACCACCACGACTAACCGCATCAATGAACTCCAAACGCTGCTGGCGGCTGATCCTGAACAAGCTTTGCGGGACATTGAAGCACTACGCCAGGAGCACCGCCTGCGGTTTATTGATGGTGCCATTACCAGCGATATGTATGAGCAACTCCAACAAAAAACGCAAACGTTTGCCGAGCAATGCCGCAACCTGTTGGAAAAGCAGCGCAAGCAGTTTGTGATGGATACCCTGTTGCTGCTAGACGAATGGCAGGCAATGCTCCAAACCGATCCAGCCACTGCAATGCAAAAGTTAAGCCAGATTAAGCAGCAGTATCGGGAGATGCTGCTGGCAAATCAGGTTGATCTTGAAGCGTATGTCGAACTGATGGAATTGACGCTGATGTCGGTGATGACGCTGGTGCCTCAGGGGACTCACGCTCGCAATAACTCTACTCCACCAAGGCGCGATCACTAAAAACAAAAGACCAGACCGATCATCAGGAACCGGCTGCGGCTTCCAGTGTCTGAGTCTAGCTGGTTTACGGCTGCTGCCGCCTCTGAAGCGATGGGCGTGACCAAAACCTGATCGACCCGCGTCCCGTCCATGTCTACGACTTCAAACCGGAAGCCCACCGCATTAAAGTGATTGCCCGAGGTTGGCATGTGTCTCAGCATGGCCATGACAAAGCCACCTAAGCAAGGCTTTTCAAATCGCCTTCGCTGGCGCGGCCACTAAGGGAGTTTGACCGGAAGCAGCGTTGCACTGGTGACACGAGGCTTTTTAGCTTTGGACTGCCTTTGAACTTCATCACCATTCAGTGATAGTCTGCAACACCGATTGCCTCGTTTTAATTAGCTCCGACACACACGCTGAAAGACCGCTTCTGCTGTTGGCTAGTTGCGGGTGGCAACAACGGCACCAGCCAGTGCCGCCTGAGGGGCGTGCACCCCAGAGCCGGTCGTGTTTCGGTAGCTAGCCGCCCTCTGAGTGCACAGCCGACCACTCTAGAACGTGCCGTGTGCTGTAAAGCGACGATGAAGCCAGATGAAGCTTGCATAAGAAGCGAGCGCTGCCACCGCCTTGACCCTGTCACTGGTGCTCAAAGTTTGTACATTGTAGGGGTAGCCACGCACCGCACTAACACAGCCGCTCACTGCCACTGGTGCCGTTCGAGCCCGTGCTTTGCAGCCAGCCTGCGGCTGCAAAGCGCCCCTGACCAAGCTGATGGTGAATTCTGATGACGCTGAAAGGGCGACCCGCCTTCGTTGCTGCCTTGAACCTGGGGCGTTGTGTGACGTTACTCGCGCTCCTGCTTGGCAGTAGTAGTTGTGCCTTTGTACCGCTGCAACGGCAAGGTGATCGCGGCGACTGCACCGATGTAAGAGATGGGGTCGGTGAGAAAGAACTCCATCGGCTCAGGACGGATCCAGGCCTTGCGACCGCTCGGCTTGAAAGGGGGCTCCAGAGTTGGGACGGTACAACACGCTATCAAGCACTGCATGTGCTGCTCACGCGAGTCGAGCCCCAGGCCCTCTTGAGTCCGCTTTTGACCATGGTGCAAGATGACGATCCGCGGGTCCGCGCCACGAGCGTGGGCGGACTGGCTACAGCCGTGGCAGCGCAAGCCACACTCAGTCCGCAGCTGCTCCCCCTCATCACGCAAGCCCGGCAGGATCAAGATCCAGGCGTGCGTGCCGCTAGTTTTAATGGGCTCGCCGCGGTGGCGCTACAGCAAAAGACCTTCCGGCCGCAAGTCCTCCCTTTGTTCAAGCAGGGCTTGCAGGACCGCAGCGCTTGCGTCCGTGCTACCGCGGCTGATTCGCTCCAATCTCTGTTCTGGGAGTCAGTACCGACACGGCACGAGTTAAAACCACTGCTGCCAGACTTGCTGACCATGGCCGCCAGCGATGCCAGTGCTTGGGCGCGTAGCCATGCGCTCATGAGTTTAGGTCCCGCCAGTGTTAATGCCGCCGAAAGCGTAGCTGTAATCGTGAGGGTGGTGCAGCAGGAGCCTGATGCCGGGCTGCGTGCGGTCGCGTTGCATGCCTTGCGCTATCATCGGGCCGCCGAGCCAGAAGCGACGCAAGCCATCCTGGCTGCCATGAACGACCCCAATGCGTGGGTGCGGCAGTCAGCTGTCAACAGCTTGCTGAGCATCGAACCAAACCCTTTAAGGCACCGTAGCCAGGCCCAGCAGTTGTCAAACCAAGGGTTGCAAACGGCCATTTGGGAATTGAAGCAGTGGGCAAAAAACCCAGAGGTGGGGGAGTGGTCAAAAACGGCGATCCCACCGCTTCTCGAGACGCTCATGGCAGAACAACGTGCACGCTGGCACCCCTAAGGACTGCTGCCACTGGCTGGCTGCGGTTGGCTCGGTCAGACAGTTCCTTACAACGGCACCCTTGCCTTTGATGGTGGCAGCACCGAACCGTTCGTGGTGGAGCTGACGGTCGATCAAACTTTGATTAGTGCTGGTGATACCTTTCGCCGCGTGATTCTAACCCAAAGGGTCTGGCAACGCTGCGTGTCCAAAAGGACCCTTGATCCTGCAGCAGTAGCAAGCTTGAGTCGGCTGACTACTGCATCAAGCAATAGAGGTTTTGTGCCTCACCCTGAAAACGGTTGGTTAGCTGCGGGTGGCAGCAACGGGGCAAGGGGGCAGAAAAGGGAAAGAGCGGCGGTGGAAGGCTTTGAGCACTTGTGCCAGTTGGCTGCTGGTTCAGCATCGGCAGCATAAGCTAATCGCTAGCCATGCTGATCAAGGGGCACCTTAGAACCAACAGAGACAGCACCAGCCCGTCTGGGTACTCTAGAGGGGAATCTGATCTCGCAACTGCATTTTCAATGATCAAACGCCCCCCAGCCAACAGAACGAAGGGCTTGCCGCTGCAACTCGTTCTGGTTGTTCCCTTTATTGTGCAAATCTTTGGAGCAGTCAGTTTGGTGGGCTATCTATCCTTTCAGAATGGACAAAAAGCTGTAAACGACCTGGCAGACCAGTTGATTAACCGCGACAGCGCTTTAGTTGACCAGCATTTGGATGCCTATCTCTCCCTCCCTCAGAAGTTAGTGCAAACCAATGCTGATGCCATTGAGCTGGGCTTGCTGGATGTGCGGGATCGTCAAACGGCCGGCAAAGCTTTCTGGAAGCAAATGCAGACGTATGACCTGACCTTCCTTGGCTACGGACTCACGACTGGCGAAGGCGTAGGGGCAATCCGTTATGATGGCAAAACGCTGACCATCGACGACTGGAGCGCTCAGCTGCCCCAGAACGCTGACACTTACGCTACAGACAACCAGGGCAATCGTACCCGGGTCGTCAGCCGTTACGATTACAATAATTTCACCGAAAGCTGGTACACCGAACCGCTTAAAGTCGGCAAGTCTACCTGGTCACGCGTCTATACCTGGAATTCCCCCAATGGGCCTTACATTGCTGCTTCTGCGGGTCGTCCGATCTATAATGCTCAGAAGCGATTGTTGGGCGTGTTTGGTGCCGATATCCATCTCTTAAAGTTGAGTGATTATCTACGCAGCTTATCGGTCAGCCGCACCGGGCAGGTGTTTATTGTCGAGCGGAATGGTCTGTTGATTGCGAATTCTGGTACAAAGCAACCCTTTACTTCGGTTAAAGACGAGATTCAACGCTTGCAGGCGAGCGACAGCCCTGATCCAACCGTTCAGGGGATTGCTCAACAGCTTCAGACAACCTTCAAGGGGTTTCAGACGGTTCGCGAAGCGAAAGTGCTGCAGCTTGATCTACAGGGAAAACGGTATTTTGTGCAGGTTACCCCCTGGCGCGACCCATACGGCTTGGACTGGTTGGTGGTGGTCAGCGTGCCGGATGATACCTTTATGGCACAGATTAACGCCAACAGACACACCACAATCTTGCTCTGTATAGCAGCTTTGGGGGGCGCAGTGGTGCTGGGTCTGTTCACGTCTCGTTGGATTGCGCGTCCGATTCTGCGGCTCAATGAGGCCAGTGAGTCGATTGCGTCTGGTCGTTTAGAGCAGACTGTAGAAGACAGCAGCATTCAAGAACTGAATACGCTTGCCCACTCCTTTAATCACATGGCAGTGCAACTGGACGAATCATTTACAACACTGCAAGAAGCTGTGGCCCAAGCAGAACGAGCCAACCAGGCAAAAAGTGAATTTCTGACCAATATGAGCCACGAAATTCGTACTCCCATGAATGCCATCTTGGGTTTTACCCAATTGTTAGAGGGGACACCCCTTGATCGGGAACAGCAGAGTTACATTCAGTCCATCACCCACGGTGGTAACAATCTCTTAGTCATTATTAACGACATTCTCGATCTAGCTCAATTAGAAGCTGGAGCCTTAAAATTAAGTGCCACCCAATTTGCACTTCGAGCGGTCATTCAAGACTTGATGCAACTCTTTCAGCCTCAAGCAGAAGCAAAAGGATTGTGCCTGAGCGTAGTGCTGGCACCAGAGTTGCCTGAGTGGTTCATTGGTCCCGTTGAGCGGCTGCAACAAGTATTAATCAACCTGATACGCAATGCGATTAAGTTCACAACCGTCGGCGCAGTCGTACTCAGTGTGAAGCGAGTCGAGCCAGCGAAGGCACCGTCACAAGTGACATTGCATTTTAGTGTACAAGATACTGGGATTGGCCTGGCCCAGGCCGATCAAGCACACATCTTTGCCCCCTTTACGCAAGTCGAAACCTCTGCAAACCGGCAGTATGAGGGCACGGGACTAGGACTGGCGATCTGTCGCAAAATTGTGGGTTTGTTGGAGGGCGAAATCGGGGTAGTGAGCACGCTCGGTCAAGGCTCGACCTTCTGGTTTACAGCCGCTTTAGAGCCACAGCCTTTAGCAGCAGCGCTCCCAACTCCTAAGGCGTCCCATGTCAGTGCCACTGCTACGCCAACGGTTCGTCTTTTGGTGGTCGAAGATTCAGCGCTCAATCAAATGCTCATGCTCAAGATGTTACAGAGATTAGGCTATCAGGCTGATCTGGTCAGCAATGGACAAGAGGCTTTAGAGCAATGCGCTCAGCACTTCTATGACATTGTGTTAATGGATTGCCAGATGCCGATCATGGATGGCTATGTCGCCACCAAGCAATTGCGCCAGCGCTATCAGCAGCAACGCCAGCCGATCATCATTGGGGTTACCGCCAATGCCATGGTCGGTGACCGGGAAAAATGCCTCGCCGCTGGGATGGATGCTTACCTTAGTAAGCCTGTGAAGCTGCCTGAGCTGAATCAGCTTTTGGCACACTGGGTGCACTCACGGACGGCTTCAGGAAGCGTCGGAGGGGGTTAATGGCTACGAGACTAACGTCTAAGCTTAGACCCAGCGAGCGTGTAGGCAAGTTGTCGAGCGGCTTGGAGGGGTATAACACCGTGCCTGACAATCAAGTACCACAGCGCCTGAAAGCTCTTCTTAGCCTAACTTTCAGACTGTGATCTTGCGCTTTTGCTCAAAGTTGAGGCACAGTAGCAGCGACGCAAACGTTGAGGAGCAGAGTGATTGATCACTTCTGCTCCTTAGCTTGTGAAGCTTGTACCGTTGCGGGTGGCAGCAACCATACAACCATACAACCATACAAAAAGCTGAAACTGCTACTGCCTAGGGTTTTCGTCGTTTGTGCCAGTTTGAGGGTAGTCCAAAGCACTAGCAGCGATCGCTGAGTCAGCAAAGCTTATGAATTGAGAGACTGTTTGTAGGCGTACTATTTGCTCGTCGCTTCATTGAGACTTCACGACAACTGTCGGTCTTTTTCTACTGGCTTGAGAATTGTGTAGTGAGTCCTGACTTGGTCTAGCAATGAAAGCTTTCAACTCTGACACTTTGAGGCTGTAAGGCGCACGAAGAGAGCCAATCGCGGTAGACTAACGCTTCGTCTTGAGATTCAAACACTGGCGTGCTCAGAAAGGGTAAGTGGGCGAGCGTGCAGGAGCGCACAAGATAGAGAGAGACGCCCCACTGTAAGTACCAAAAGCGTTTTTGCATGGGTTTACCGAGATTCAACAGGGATGGAACAAACACGCCGTGATCATCCACTGCGATCCAAGGTCTTTCGGGAAGCTTTTTGATCAATCACCACTAGGGGTGGAAAATCGGCTACAGCCGCTACTGTTCACCTATAGTGGTTGTGTGGGTGCCAGTTTTAGTTCTGCAATCGCCTTTGGTTTGGGGCAACATTTTTTTACTGCCAGGTTAAATTATTTGCTTCCGCAACGGCTTGCCTTAACTCTGCAAAGGTAAGCTTGCCGTCTTTGTCTGTATCGTGCTTTGCTAGTAACGCCTGTGGGCTACGGGTATCAGTTTCGGCTTCGAGGACTGCACTTAAGCCAGGACTTAAGAACAGCTCACTAAGGGAGACTTTGCCGTCTTCATCGCGATCTAAGCTATTAAAAAGAGCTTGAAGCTCTTGCTCGGTTGCCATCGGTTTCTACCTGCATTAATGGTTCAATTTCACATCTCATGCATAGATTACCAAACAAAAGAGACTGCTTTCTAGACTAAGAAAAAGCTACGCCTAGTAATGTTTCTAGCCACTGTTTAACTTTTGGGGTTAGTTGCAGAGCCCGCAACGGAGCAAGGGAGTGGAAAAGAGAAAGGGCAGTAGCATAAGGCTTTCAAGGATTGTGCCAGTTGGTGGTTAGTCCGGTACCGGCAGCATAAGCTATTGTTAACCACGCTTATCAATCGGCACCTTAGAACCAACAACTACACCTCTAACCTGATCGCTTTGACCGGGTTCTTTTTTGCCCTCTGCACCGCAAGTTGATCATGCTGCTGATCGCTGGGCAAGTACGCCTCCCGTTAGCACTTGCCTTTAGTCTCGCCTTTGTATAGCAGCACAACGTTCCCAATCACTGCCGCAGATCACCTCGAACTCCCAACCAATAATCTCTCAACGGTCGGTTTGCCTTAGGGTTGTTAGCTGGCTGGTGCAGACTCGTTAGCCGTCACAAGACCGTAATTCCTTGCAGCCTCTAACGCGAGATCTGGAAAGTTACGCAGCATAGCATCCCATGTCGTCTGTGCTTGTAGCGCTTCTACGATTAGCTGAAGTGGCTCAGCAAGGATGGCATGAAAATCCGCCTCTTCAGGCAACTGAAACGCTAACTGTTCCTGAGGGGGAGAAAATTGAGCGTTGACGCCTTTCTTATTGCCTCTAGCATCAACGCGATACCAACCGATTTCAGGTAAATGAATCGCATTGAAACCATGTAAGCTGTACGGCGCTCCTTGATCATTAAGACTCAGTCGCTGATAACAAAAGCCTGTGGGAATCTGGTTTGCCCGTAGTAGTGCTGCTAGCAAATGGCTCTTAGCATAGCAATACCCTGTTTTAGATTTAAGAACCTCAGAAGCGCGACAAGTCACCGGGTTCATCTGGTAGTCAAAGCTGTGATGAATTTCATCGTGCACCTACTCAAAGCAGGCTTTGGCGATCGCCGTTGCTGTTTCCTGTCCTGCTGCAATTTGTTGAGCGAGTTCGACGATCTTAGGCTCTGACCAATCAACAACTGCGCTAGCGCTCAACTATGCTTCCATGTCAACTGTTACAAAGGTTGTAAACCAATGATCTCAAACGACTGCCACCACTTTCAACAAAAACTAGCTAACGACCTCGTTCACCCGCCGCCGATCGCCTCGAAGGCTCAACAGAGACCCCCGACGGACAGTGTGCCTTAGGGTGGTTGTGCGGCTGCAACTGCCGACAGCTGAATCATCACTCCATCCTTTCACTTTGCAAACTCTTGAAGTAGCGCCATTGCTTCTTGAGCACGACCAGCAGGCACAAACAAATGGTCGTGATAATAAGCAGAAATCGGATTCACGCTCATATCATGCTCCGCTAACTTACCAGTAATAGCCGCTAGAAAGCCGACTGCTTCTAAGCTTGAGTGGATGGAAAGCGTAATCATGCAAAAGACTGCTGTGTAGGAGAGAGAAACAGCATCAGCCTGTTCACGCTCGAGGATCAGCGTCAAACCTTCATCTTCCCTGAAGAAGCCAATAGGATCAAGCTGAGCATAGCCATGCTCTTGATGACTAAGACTGCAAAAGACGTACTCCCCTTGTCGAAGGATGGGCTGCATCGAGCCCAACAAGTAACTGAGGTTAGTTTCTCCTGACATCATTTTCTACTTCAGCTCTATCCAAATTTGATCCAGTTGATGATTACTGAAGCGGCACAACGTGCCGCTTCACTCGCTGCTAGTAAACTCTTAGACTCAAGCAACGCTCTCAGTACAGTCAGTGTGCAAGCGGCTTGTGCGGTCGCTGTTATAACTTTAACGAGTAATGATGAAAAGCCTCATCCTTGCAGTACCCCAGCGCTTCATAAAGCGACTGAGCCGCAACGTTAGAAATTTGTGTTGCTAAAGAAATGCGGATAGCTTCCGTTTGTTTGGCAAACTTTGCTGCCGCACACAATAACAACTTTGTAACCCCCTGCTTGCGATAGGTTTGCTCTACAAATAAATCGTTCAGAAGCCAAACACGCTTCATGGACACAGAAGAAAAACTGGGATAAAGCTGCGTAAAGCCAACTATAGTCCCGTTATGACTTGCCACAAAGATCATTGAATCGCCTTTTTGGAAACGCTCTTGGAGAAATTTCCTAGCAGTTTCAAGCTCTGAGGGTGACTTGTAGAAAACACGGTATTGGTCAAACAACTGCGATACCGGTTCAAGATGCTCCAAACGGGCCTGAAAAACTTCCATCTGCTCTCCCCACCACTACCGAAATCACTTAGCGTCGATCACACGCACCAAAACTTCTAGAATACTAACGCAGCAACAGCTTGAAGGTAATGTAACCCCAACACTGACGGCTAAGACTCAAGCATTGCCTCCACCCAAAACTTGCGACATAACGGCATAGTTGAGCGGCGATAGGTAACCTTAGCTATACAGCTAGAACCGTTTGCTTGTCGCTCCAACGAAGTGTTAGGTGTCAGAGAAAAATTTCTGAAAGACAACTGTTGTGTTATGTCCCCCAAAACCAAAAGCATTGGATAAAACTACGTTTACCTCACCGGCTTGGGGCGCTGACAACGTATAATCGAGGTCACAATCTGAACTAAGAGACTCCACATTAATAGTTGGAGGAATCACGTCATATTGCATTGCAAGAAGACTAGCGATCGCCTCAATTGCACCCGCTGCTCCTAGTAAGTGTCCAGTCATACTTTTAGTTGCAGATAGCTGCATCTGAGCAGCATAAGTGCCAAAGACTTGTTTGATTGCCTTTGATTCGGCGACATCTCCCAATTGTGTTGAGGTTGCATGCAAATTGATGTAATCGACCTGTTGGGGAGCCACGTTTGCGTCTTGAAGTGCTCGTTGCATGGCTAAGACTATCCCCGCACCTGACGGGTCAGGTGCAGCATAATGATACGCATCAGCAGAGGCTCCAAATCCTAACACTTCTGCGTAAATCTTGGCACCTCTCGCTTGAGCGTGGCTAAGTGTCTCAAGGATAATTGCCCCTGCACCCTCACCGACTACGAATCCATCACGATTGACATCAAAGGGACGACTCGCCGTTTGAGGCTCATCATTGCGTGCAGAAAGGGCACGCATGGCTGCAAAGCCACCGATCCCTAAGGGTGTAATGGGGGCTTCACTGCCACCACAAACGATCATATCAGCGTAGCCTTGCCGTAGCAGCAGCACCGCATCTCGAATCGCATCGTTCCCAGTTGTACAGGCAGAAGTAACGCCATGATTAGGACCCTTGAGTCCATATTGCATGGCTATCATGGCAGAGGCCATATTGCCGATCATCATCGGAATCATGAACGGTGATAGCGCATTGACTCCCTTTTCCAAGAGCACCCTAGCTTGCGTTTCTAGCACTTGCAAGCCACCGATACCTGAGCCAAAGACCACACCCATGCGATCGCGTTCTGCCTGGGAAAACTCATCCAGATTAAGCCCAGCATCCTCAACGGCTTGTTGAGCCGCTGCTAACGCATACTGGCAAAACAAATCGAGTCTTCCAGCCTGCTTTCGCTCCATATAGTTCAAAGGATCAAAGCCCTTCACCTCGCAGGCAAAGCGAGTTTTGAAGGAACTAGCATCAAACCGGGTAATTGGGGCAGCACCACTCTCTCCGCGCATCATGGCTTTCCAGAAAGTATCCACCGAAAGACCAATCGGGGTTACTGCCCCCAGTCCCGTCACTACAATCCGCTCTTGAGTCTGCATAGGCGATCAGAAGATTACAACTTTAGCTAGCCTTACCGTAGTATAATACCGACCAATCGGTATTTTTTAAATCTTATGGGTAAAGGCGATAAAACTCGGCAAGACATTCTTCATAAGGTCGCTGTCCTTTTCAATGAGAAAGGTTATGCGGCAACGTCCATGCACGATATTACAAGAGTGACAGGCATTCAGCGGGGAGGGATCTACAACCACTTCGCCAGTAAAGAAGAGTTAGCTATAGAAACATTTACATATGCTTGCTCTGTCCTAGCTCAACAGCTAAGTCAAAGCATCCGTTGCCAGAAAACTGCTTTTGAACAGTTCAAAGTGATCGCAACTAGCTTTGCCGAACTCTATACCCAAAATTCGCTGTTTCCTTGTGGCTGTCAGGTGCTTAACACGGCTGTTGAAGCGAAGCGGCAAATGCTCCCCCTGCGGCATAAAGCACAAGAGGCGATGAGCCAACTCAAACAACTAATTGTGCAAACAATGCTGGAAGCGATCAAGCAAGGTGATTTACCAGCTTCTATTGATACTGATGCTGTCGTAGCAATCTTTATCTCCACGTTGGAAGGAGCAATGCTGTTGAGCGTTTTATATGATGACTCTGCCTATCTTCATCATGCGGTCAGACATCTCCACTGGTATATTGACACCCTGGCCCTAAATTCACACTCTTCCACATGAAGAAAAGCTTTACTACATGCCAGCAGAAAAGCTTTCAAGACGAAATTTGATACAGTCTGCCTCGGATTCACTTTCTGAGCAGAAACCTGAAGGCATCTAACGGTCGCAGTCACCGGGCTTAGAGACCTCGGCATCCAGCCTACTATACTCGAAGTTCCAGTGCACTGCGGTTTGTTAGCTGGCTTTCGCTACCGCTCGCCTCTTGCTAACGCTCTTACTAGCAACCTTGCAACATCTCGAATTCAGCGCTCGCTTTTCAAGCGCTACCTTTACCATGAGCAATTTACAAGTGGTCGAGCAATGGAGCAACAATTTCCTGAGTTTCTTTACTACTAACTACCGGAACAATCTCAAAGGTCGCTCCTGAACCGCGCCACTTCAAAATCCATTCCTGAAGTAAGCGTAAATCGTCGCATTCCATGAGTTGGAAACATCGACTGAAATTTGCTTCTACCCAACTATCGATGTATTTAAGACCTTCAGGAAACATTCTTCCTTCATCACGAACGCGCTTATAAATTGGCAGCATGTCATTGTCTTTGAATCGCTCAATGAGCATGAATAGCATTTGATAGTCCTTCAATTCGAGCTAATGTCCTTAATCTTAGCTGGGGCAGAAACACCTAGAGGCAAAACTAAGCAGTAAGATTGCTCCACAGAGTCTTTCTGTCATATCCTCACTGCCAGCCTCTTCTCTATTCATTGAGTACCCATGAATACTGCCCTTTCAATGATCGCCCGGTTGCTGACTCACTGATAACTTTTGGAGGACAAGTGCAAAGGCTCTGTGCAAAGGGAGCCAGCTAACGGCTCGCTTGAGCGGTTGAAGACCTTGAACTTATTACCAGCAGATTCCTTCAGTCCGCTCCAATCGAATTGTTATACAGCGTGTGCTCTTCTCATCGATGAAAGGTTAGATGGTTGCCGTCCACCTAATCGTTGCTCTGATGCAGGAGGCAAAAGATTAACAGAAAGAGTGGCATAAGGATTTTGTAACTGACCACCGATCATGAAGCGGATAAAATCTCCTAAGCCTTCAACTAAACGAGCATGACGTAACTCTCCACAGTCAACAGAAGCAAAGCCGATATCCTTGGCTAGTTGCATGACCGCTTTACGAGCTTCAGCATCGTCAGCACAAACAAAGACAGAGACTTGATAATCTTTGAGTGGGCTCGGTGCAAGTTCAAAAATTTCCTGAGCCATGGTGTTAAAGGCTTTTACAACCCTTGCCTTGGGAACTTCTGACGCTAACTTTTCGGCAAGTGACTGCACAATCGGTGCAAACTCGAACCCCTCTGGAATCTCAAAGTTGTTGCAGTCAATTAAGATTTTGCCAGATAGCACTTCAACTGAATTAAGTACCTCAGCAGGATTTACACCTCCCGCTATATATAGCAGGACATCACCAAAAATTGCTGCTTCATCGTTTGTGCCACCCTGTGTTCCACGCTCAACAAAGGCAGCTACTGACTGCCCCTTCTCTTTCGTTCGAGCACCAAAGAAAACTTCGTGACCTTATGCCGCCCAAAGCAGCCCTAGAGAACGCCCCATGTTTCCACTACCAATAATTCCAATTTTCATCGTTTGAGCAACTCCTTTCGTTGTCAGGATTACTATATCAGGTGCAATTAGAACCACTTCTTACCTAACTGGAGCTCACTTAACTCTCAACACTAACAAGCTTGATCCAACGGCTGCCCTAACTAATACCTGAAGCTGTATAACAGCAAAATGTAGCGGCGGCAGATACCCGTGAATTCAGCACTAAGGGCTTTCGACTGTCCGCTACCATGAAGTATTGGGCGGCTGACGCACACTCAACACTCATCTTACAAAAGGTCTATGACCGTGTTGAGCGGTTACTAGAGGGCTATGCATGTTAGCAAAGGGTTGAGCAAAGCCGCTCCAACACGTTTGTGTACGCCCACTATAGGGGGGGTGCATAACCCCTCGAAAAGGTATATTCCACAACGAGACATATGAGATTCGTTCCGAGACAAGTATGGCAGTCATACCGTCCAGCTAGCAGTAAACACTGGCTTTTGAGCAGTTATAATCCGCTATTAACGTTTTGATGAGCACGCCTCGCTGCCGCTTTTGTCTTCACTCCAAACACTGTTGCTCCGTTAAATGCTTGCTCCGACCCAGTCCGCTGCCCCAAGCTTTGGCATTCTGAATGCCATCCACTTGCCGCTCGGCACGGCTTTCGGTCTCAAACTGAGCAATGGCTCCCAGCATCTTCAAGAGGAGCCGTCTGGTGGCATCACCAGTGTGAATGTTCTGGTCCAGCACCTGAAGGTTGACCTGCTTGCGTACTCATTGCTCCGCTAACTGACAAAGACGGAGTGTGGAGCGTGCTAAGCGGTCTAAGCGTGTGACGACCAGCGTATCGCCTTCACTCACATATTCGAGAGAAACTTGCAGCCGTGAGTGCTGGTTAGAAGTGCCTGTCCGCTTCTCCTGAAAGAGTTGCCACACGCTTTCAGCTTCTGGAGTTGAACTTCAAAACTTTGCCCGACTGAGCTGCCCCATGCATAACCAACGACCGCCATGATGGGGGCTGACACCGTTCCTGACAATTAAGTAGCACATTGCCTGAAAGCTCTTCTTTGCTTGACTTTTAGCCTGTGATCTTGCTGCTTTTACTCCAGCTTGAGGCACAGCAGCAGCAACGCAAGCGTGAGGAGCAGAGTGATTGATCACTGCTGCTAATCATCTTGTGCAGTTTGTACCGTTGCGGGTGGCAGCAGACGGGCAAGTGGCTAAAAAAGTAAAACTACTTGCTGTGTAAGGCTTTGAGTGCTGATGCCAGTTACGAGGCAATCTTGCGCTTCCTCTTGAGTGCGGCAATTAATTGAAAGTTATCAATACTCTGATCGCGTGACCCTTGCCTACGCTCGGGTGTCGCATCAGAGTCAGAAGCAAGACCCGAAGGCGCAAAGCAATCATCTGCCGTCTTTCTGTACGAAGCACAACTGGGACTACGAGCTGATTCAAGACCTTGGTTCTGGGGTGAACGATCACAAAAGTGGTTTGCGAAGGCTGATCCAGCGCCTTTGTGATGGTAACGTCGAGCGTTTAGTGATGACCAACCGGGATCGCCTATTGCGCTTTGGCGTTGATCTAGTCTTTGCTCTGTGCGAGCACTTTCAAACCGAAGTGGTGATTAGGAACATCAACTTGTTAGAAGACTTTGAGGACGACATCGCTGAAGACATTCTGGAGATCATCACCGTGTTCTCAGCCCGTCTTGATGGCACGCGTAACGACAAGAATCAAAAAATTATTGACAATTTGATGGCTATTGCTAGAGAACTAGCTGAGTAGCAGCTGCCTCTTTCCTGAAGGAGCGACCGCATCTTTCTTGAAGTGGGCTTGAATTTGCATAAGTCTGCATCGATATTCCTGGCTCTCTGCAAGCTATGACAACCGGTAGAGGAGAGCGCCACTTTGGGTTGTTAGGGTTGTGCTAGATCAGTGCACTACAGAGATACGACGCACCTTCTTGCTTGGCTTTCTTTTCGTCCCCGTTGACAATCTCGCGCCGGCCTTGACTCTCACCGCTCAGAAACATGCAACTGCTAGAAACCAAGATTGCATATTGAGCTACGTCAGTCTTTTTTTGACAGGATTTAGGAGGATTTTTTATGTCACTGCATCGCATTAAGGCTTTTGATCCAGACTATCGCCACCATTTCGATGACCGAGATCTTGTTGGCTTTGATTTCTACAGTGCTAATGACAAGATTGGCTCTGTTGATGATTTACTCGTAGATGACGAGGGGCAGTTCCGCTATTTGGTCATCAACACCGGTGCCTGGATTTTTGGTAAAAAGGTCTTGCTGCCAATCGGTCAAGCCCGTATTGACTACAACCAACGTCGGACCTTCGCTGATGGTTTGACGCGAGCGCAAGTGGAAGCACTGCCAGCATTTACCAATGAAAGCAACCTTGACTACGGCTATGAAGAGCGAGTGCGCGGCGCTTACCGCCCTCTCGCCTCTGACCGAGACCTTGATCGTACCGTTGCTTCTAGTCGTGACGAGCGAGACGGCTACCGTTATGAGCAGGATCCAGCGCTGTACGGCATGAACGAGCGGGACCATCAAAGCTTGAAGTTGTACGAAGAGCGCCTGATTGCGCATAAACGGCGACAGAAAACTGGTGAAGTCGCTGTCGGCAAGCACGTCGAAACTGAGCCGGCAACGGTGCAAGTGCCAGTTGCAAAAGAGCGGGTCGTGATTGAGCGCACTGCTGACGCTGCAGGGAGACCGGTTGCAGTGGGTGAAGCTACCTTTGACCAAGGCGAAGTGGCCCGAGTTGAGGTTTACGAGGAAACCCCCGACATCCACAAAGAAGCCTTTGTGCGGGAAGCGGTGAGCGTGCGTAAGGAAGTGAAGCAAGAGACTGTCCACGTTGAAGACTAGGTGCGGCGTGAAGCACTGGATCTAAACACTGAGGGACGAGCGCTCGTGGATGATCCTAATTAACATCCTGGTAAACGGCGTTAAGACAAGCGCTTGTTGCCCTTTTAGCATGGCTGCAAAGCAGGCTGGATCAGACCTTCACTTCACAACCGAGCCTGTACTGCTCCCTTGCTAAGACGGTAATCACACCGATTGCATGACCGCTAGAACAGGAGGGGCTAAGTTACCTTAGCTTCCTTCTGTCTTCGCAAGGCATGTTCATACACATAAGGAGATGGCATATGGTTTATACCAATCATCCCAAGGCAAAGAGTACTTGAATGTCCTTAAGTGGCTAAAGCTTTGTCATGGCTGCTTCTTTTAATACCAATTGAAACGGCGTTCAAGGCCGATAGAGCATCCAAGATGAAGGGGTAACCTGTGACGGAAGCAACGATGGCTGGTGTTAACTCAGCAAGGAGTTGAGCAACTTTGGTTTGCAGTTGCGTCAGGGTTTTGAACGCAGCCCACTTGAGCTCTGCCTTGAGATATTCCCACAGGCGCTCACTTGGGTTTAACTCTGGACAGTAAGGCGGTTGGAACAACAAGACGATGTTCTCTGGTACAACCAAGTCTTTGCCCTTGTGAAAGCGTCCGTTGTCCACTTGAAGAATGTTGAGACTATCAGGATATGCTTGGGCGAACGCGTCCAAAAACCGCTGGTAGCATGCGGTATCGACATGAGAAAATTGCAAGAAGAAGGATGCTCCTGTCGCTGGTTCAACCCCACCGTAAAGCCAAAACGCTTTGAATAACCACGGCCAAGCGCCAAGCGGTTTGACACCACACGCGGTGATCAAGCGTCCGATGATGGTTTTGAGTCCAAAGCGGCTCTCATCCTGTGCAAAGTAGCGGATCGCTCGCTCCTCCTGCCGTCCCTGGCGGTCATGCTGGCTCAACAGTCTGAGGTCGTCTGCAAGGTTTGCTGAAAGGCAGAGCGCTGCACACTGTCTTGCTTGTCATGTTGAGGCCGTGCGACCTTGAGCTTGGCTTTGAGTCGGTGGCGTGTCATCGGATCGACCGCGTGATACTCCGCTTCCACCCCCAGCGTTTCGGCTAGCCACTGTTGCACCGCGCCACAGCTGTGGAACCCGTGACTTTCCTGTAAGCGCTTTGCTAAAGCCGTTTCTGCCCACTGAGGAATGACTCGCACACCCCCCTGGGGTTTCTTGACCGCCAACATCGCTGGCACACCACCTGCTCGGTAATGCCATCACCAGGTTTGCACCGTGTTTCGATGTTTTCCGACCGCTTTGGCAATGGCACTGATACTCGGTGCCTTGTCCTGTTTGAGCCAGTAAAGGACTGGCAAGCGTTCTTTAGCTGTTGGCATTTCGACTTGGCGCAACTGTTCTGCCAGATCGGTCACACCCGCGATCAGTAGAAGGCTTGAAACAGCTCTCTCCGTCTAGTTCATCTGCCCTATAGCTCATTTAAGTTGGTATTAAAGCCGCCATCATTGCCGCCGCTGACAACTGAGCAACTGAACGACTTGCTTGATCATCTACCTGGCTATGAGGTACGAAGACTTGCTCAGGACAGTCCGAACGATGTAGCGTCGTTGCTTTAGGGGCATGAAGATATTCCACTTTTGTCGCTGGCTGAGCATCTCGTTGACTTCGGACACGATGCACTGGCGTGTGAGCTTGTGCGACTTCAGAATTGTTGTGACCCGCACGGTATTATTAGCAGATGGCTGGCTGGCGCTGGCAATCCCGATCGCATTGTTGGTTGACAATCATTGCCTAACAAGCCCGCTGCACACTGACCGAGTAGGGCAATTGGGTATGATGCAGAGGCTATTTGCAGCGGGTGGGCGGTATGTTAGGCGGCTTTACGCTGTGGTGGGTTGCAACCCAAAAAATTATTTGTCGGTGTTGAGAGTCAAGTTAGCATCTAAATATCGAGGAGTCAGAGTAAAGTTTTGTACCGGGATAGCAACAATGTCTGAGCATATCGCAGTTGTGCAATGGCAGCGCAACCAAGCTACGTTCACTGACAACCAATACAGTCGTGAACATATTTGGAAATTTGACGGAGGAGCCGAGATTCTTGCTTCCTCCTCGCCGCATGTAGTTCCTGTGCCATATTCTAATGCTGCCTGTGTTGACCCCGAAGAAGCTTTTATTGCTTCTCTATCAAGCTGTCACATGCTCTGGTTTCTCTCTATTGCAGCAAAAAAGAAGTTTGTCGTTGAGAGCTACACTGATCATGCAATTGGTTTAATGAACAAAAGTGAGGGTGGCAAGCTTGCAATCACAAGAGTTAGCCTTCGTCCACAGGTGATTTTTGCTGGAGACAACTTGCCTACCACCAAACAAGTCGAGGAAATGCATGATGAAGCCCATCATAGTTGTTTTCTCGCAAATTCAGTAAAGACAGAGATTATTGTTGAAGCAGTTGCAACATAACAAGTTGCTGTATCAGAACGTAACTATTAGTTGGCTGAATTCAAGAAATTACCCGCGTTTAAGAATTCTACTAATAGGCGAGAAATACAACGAGGAGAACCCATCAAAGTTTGATTCAAAACAGCGAGAGTAACCCAAATGATTCAGAGTAAAGACAAAGAGGAAACTGACCGTCATAAAGCTCTTATTCAAGAGTTTGTTGATGCAATTAATGAACAAAACTGGAAGAAGCTTGATGAACTAGTGGCCACCGACTTTGTGCGACATAGCTACGCTGCTGGTGAACCTGGAATTTGTGGTCGAGATGAGCTAAAGGAGTTTCTCCATCGTGAACTGGCAACATTTCCTGATGCATTTGAAAGTATCGAAGATATCCTTGCTGAAGGAGATAAAGTAGCAGTTCGGCAGCGATTCCAGGGAACACAACAAGGTTGGATGGGATCGTATCCACCAAGTGGTAGGAAATTGACAGCGAACTATATTGCCATCTATCGGATGCAGAATGGGCAAATTGTGGAAGCGTGGGCAGAGTGGGACAATCTGAACGGGCTCAAGCAACTGGGACATTTCAATCCACCCGCCTAACAATTCGTAGCGGATGGTTGAAGTCTGCTGGTGGAGTTGCTGAGGTGATCTGCTACCCCGATTTGAGTCGTTAAGCAGAAATTCTAGCCATACAAGAGGAGGGAAGCCAATTCATGAGGGAGATTCTGAAAAATTTCTCTGAGTCAGCTTTGATTGAAGCTATTGAGGCTAATTTCGTGGAAACTTTTTCACAGCTTGGACGCACATCTCAGGGGCAGGTTTACGAAAGCGTAGAATTGTTGTGGTACACAACAAAAGTTCCTTTTCCGTTCTACAACATAGTCATTCGTACACACCTTAGTGCTGATGAAGTAGACAGGAAAATTTTCGAAATAATGGCTCACTTCAAAGTACGACAACTACCCATGTTTTGGTTTATTTGCCTAAGTGCCAGTCCAGCAAGTTTGAGAAGGCTTTTGGAATCTTATGGATTAATTCATGTGGAAGATGTTCCCGGGATGGCGATTGACTTGTTGACATTAAATTCGGAGACATTTAGTTCTTCCAATCTGATCATTGAACGAGTTAATGATCTAGAGGCATTTGAGCAATGGATTGATGTTTTCGTAACTGGTTATGATATTCCTGATATTGCACGTGACCCAATCTGTGATGTTCATACTCAGTTGGGTTTTGATCCAAACGGTTCGTGGCATTATTACCTGGCCACGTTAGATGGCAAGCCTGTAGCAACTTCATGGCTGGCGTTGGGAGGCAGAGTGGCAGGAATCTACGGTGTTGCTACCCTCCCAAAAGCACGACGTCAGGGGATTGGTGCGGCTGTTACCTTAACTCCGCTACTTAATGCACGAGAAATGGGCTACCGATTCGGTATTCTGCATTCATCGCATATGGGTTTGAATGTTTATCGTAGGCTTGGTTTTAAGGAATACTGCAAATTTAGTGCTTATTTATGGACTGTTGATGGTATCGCTCCCTAACAAGCACACACTTTATCTACAGAATGAAGAGTGAAGTTTACTATTAGGAAGGTGGAAATGTCTGAACATTGGGAAAATCTGAAGGGGCTAAAGCAACTTTGTCATTTCAACCCATCCGCCTAACAACCCGGTTGGAGTGGACTGGTAAAGTCGGTCGGCATTGTGGCAGAGGTATCGGCAGCCGCTCAACCGGAACGTTATGCTGAAAATCGTGCATGGGTAGGTGACTGTTGATCTGCTAATGGTACTAATCCTTACCTCTAAAATTTTTTCTTGTTCGGTGGTGTTCGATCACTTCACTACTAATCTCTATTTCAGGGATTAGGATGACAAACTGGATATTATCAAACGGCGTGGAAGTCTCTGCATGGGCTAGTGGCAATAATCATGCCGCACGTAAAACTTACCTTTGGGCTATTGTCGGTTTGAACGATGACTACATTACGCTAGAAATGATTGAATATCAAATAGTGCAGCCAAATGTATTCGGTGACAATCGAACTGGAACCTTCACTACATGGCAACCACTAACCACGAATCAAGTGGAAGAAAATGGAGATCCAAATTTTGGAACAACTTTTATTCCAGAGAACAAGGGTTGTCATAAAGTCACAATAAAACTGAAGCTGCAACGGATCGGAGACCCATTCGTGCAATTTAGTATCATCCTACGTTTTGATCTAATTTTAAGAGGTTCAAAGCCGCATTCCTTCGTTCTAGAAGTACCACTCAATGCTGGAAAGTAGCCCCAAACAGGTGAATCCTGAACCCCCCTTCTAGAGCACCTTTGAAGCTGGTCGTGCTACCAAATTGCACGAATGGGTCTCCGGCCCGCATAACTTTCTGCATGGATGCGCCCGCTGGTCCAGGTTTGGGCAGGGCTGATCGTGCTTACAAGAAAAATGATTGCAGCGATCGTTAAGCGGCAGTCAGAAAAGCTATACAGCTTTCACTCTCCAACAACAGACTTTGTGTTGCTTAAGAAACTTGCTTCTGTTGCCGCTGCACCATCTCTAAAGTTCGTAGTGCATAGGCATCCGTCGGGTCAATCTGTAGAATTTGCTGACACTCGACCAGGGCAGCCGCTGTGTTTTTCTGCTCAAGTAGGATTTGAACTAAATCTCGACGGATGAAGAGATGTTGCCGCGGATACTGCTGAATGAACGGACGCTGGAGTGCCTCCCGATAGAGTGAGATGGCTGCATCGAATTGCTGCTCTTGCCTCAAGAGTTTGGCCAGCCGAAGATGATTCACCAGATCTTTAGGCGACTGTTGAATGGCTTGCCAGTAGCAGGTGATCGCATCCTGCTCACGCTGATTGTCAGCCAGTAGTTGGGCTAAACGTGCATAAGCAATCGCAGCGGGCGGTGGAATGCTGCCCTCCTGACAGAGAGCCACTGCTGGCTCAAGCTGTTTTTGCTCAGACAAGAAGTTGACAAACAGCTCATACAACGGCGAAGAGTGGGGATTTTGGCTAAGGCCTTGTTGATAGACCGCGATCGCCTCATGCACTCGCCGTAATCGCAGCAACTCCTGTACTAGGAACCAGTAATAGGTTGGATTCTCTGGCGCCAGCTGAATGGCTTGTCGAAACGCCACGGCTGCTTCTTGCTCTCGGCTTTGTCCACCTAGCGCTGTACCTAGCAGTGCATAGGCCTCACTATTATTTGGATCGTGCGTGAGCAGTTGTCGTACCGTCTGCTCGGCTTGGGGATAGTGTGCTTGAGCTAGAGCATCAGTCACTTGCCCTTGAAGCCGTTGCGTGGTCATTTTCGTTGAAAGCGCTTGACCGGCCGTTGCCACAGCGGCAGCAACCAGGAGCAAACCAACTAGCTTTGTAATGGTCATGCGATGCTCCAAGGACTCAAGCAATGCTGGTGGATCTGACTCGCCTCAAGCAATGTGACGTGCCCAAATATTTTCCAGTTTAGCTGTTTGCGTCATGAGTGCCCCTGCCTTGAAGGTGGCTTCGATGCCATCTAAATGTTTCATCGCAACGGCGATCGCGCCTGCTGCTTCACCCGGTTCGGTGCAGTCAAGAATGTTGCTGTGCTCATCTTCGCCGGACCGGACTCTTTCGCATTTCATAGAAGAACGCTAGCGACGTTTGTGGCATCAGTGCTCGCAGGAAGTGACCAAATATACGCCGCCTGGGGAAACGATCACCTTCACAGCCCGTAGGGAGTCAGCCGCCATTCACATTCAAGTGTGTAACTTTGGCACCGAAATTCCTGCCGCTGCACTTCCTCATATTTTTGATAAGTTCTACCGGATTCCTCATGCTGACCCTTGGAAGCAAGGTGGCACTGGTTTAGGCTTAGCCTTAGTGAAGAAACTCACTGAACATTTAGACGGGCAGCTTCAAGTTACCAGTGCGGCTGGGCAAACCTGTTTTAGCGTGACCATCTTGCCCTCGATCGCGCCTTAGCATTGTAGGAAAGCCTTTAGACTGCAGTTGGGGATGGATGCAGTCGAATAGGACCGCGCTGCCCTACCCTCGGCTGCAAAACCGAGCTTGCCAGTTTTCTAGCACACGGCTCCTCAATCAGCGGATGCTTGTCTTGCATACCTGTAAGGCGACGAATTATTTGACCAGAACTGCAGCTTGTTTGTCATCCATCCAATTCCTTCTACACCCTCTGTTGAAGCCATTTCTACAGCCTCATGTCAGAACGCTAAAAATGGAGTGCCCTTCTAGTAGTAGTTACAGGGGTGAAAAACTTGACTTCTAGTTTGTCGCTGCGGTCAGCTAATTCGTCGCTCTACACTTAAGGTTGCCCGACTGCAAAACTGCAAGCAGGACAGTGAGCAGAGAGCGGCTTTAAAGCAAACCTTGCAGACGACCTCAAACGGCTGAGCCAGTAGCTTGGCAGATGCAGCAAGATGAACGCCCCAGGCGCTATTTTTCAGGATGCAAGCCGCTTTGGACAACATACCTTAAGCGGATGATTGCTTAGTGCTAGTGGAGTCAAACCGCTTGGGCCGTGGCAGTGATTGTTCAAAGCTTCTGGCTCTACGGTGCGGTAGAACCTGCAACGGGAGCATCGTTTTCCCTACAGTTTTCTCATGTCGATACCGAGTATTATCAACGTTTCTTGGATGAGTTTTCTAACGCTTATCCCGTCAGTCTTAACATTCTCCAAGTGAACAACGGACGGTTTCACAAGGGCAAAGCTTTGGTGGTGCCAGAGAACATCATTTTGTTGTTCCAGGCGCCCTACTGGCCGGAGTTAAATCCTATCAAGCGGTTGTGGGAACATCTCAAGGTGACTCTCAAGTGGCTTTGTTCAAGACTCTGACTCAATTGCAGACCAAAGTCGATCAACGCTTGGCTGAACCAACACCGGAAAGAGTTGCTTCCATCTCGGATTATCGCTTCATCCTAGAGTCCCTGTCTGCCTTGAACACGATTTAAATTAGTATTAGAAGCACTATTCTATGCAGCTTCAAATTGAATTGGTATTACGTGTTTCGGGTTGAATGCCTCGATTTTTATTGAGTCCCAACGCTCTAACTACCAGTCCAATAATGAATGTGGTACATGCAGCTATAAAGACATAAAAGAGGGGGTTAGAGAGAAAATCGCTGGACTGTAATAAAGCTTTATCAATTATGGCAGTTGTCAGACCGAACTGTGCCAGAAGCTGAGGAATTTGCGCTAGGAGCAGAGGAACAAGCTGACTTAAGACAAATGAGATAATGGCTCCCAACAGAAACCAGACAAAAATACCTAATCCAAAATAGAAAGAAACAATAGGTGAGTCTTTATCACCATCAGCAAGTTTTGGATCAGGCCAGCCTAAATGAGAAGGAAAATCATCTTTTTGAATTTGTGGTTTTTTAAATTTTTCGCCGGTTAACAACCATTGCGAAACCTGACAAACTAATGGGTGCTTCCGTTTCGGATTGTAAGTTAGATATTGCCCATGACTAAGGAGATGAATTTTTTCTGCTTTGTATGGAATTTCTTTTGGAGTTAAGGGTGCGTCCTTGCCATTTTTGCTATCGAAGAAACGGGTGAAGTCTGAAACTGGATCGGTTGGATCAAAAACGTTAATCCATTCAAAATCTTCTCTAAACACGGATTCATCAATGTTTAGAGGAACAACTAAGGGCCAAAGAACAGCAAATTTGCTGAGGGGCGAGCCATACGTCAGGAATCCTTTTAAGTTGCGGAACAGTTCCTTGCGGCTAATGATATCGTCGTTGTCATGAGAAAGCCAGCTTGGATGTTGAGGAAGCAAATATTTCTGAGCTTCCTTTTGTGCTGCTGTTAGTTGTCCTTTCACCTGCCCTGGGTGCTTGCGACACCACCTTTTCCATAATTTCTGATCGAGGTATCGAGGTAACGCTGTTTCAACCTCCATGAGTCCATTAAAGGCAACCACAGTACCTAAGCTATGAGACAAAATGTACCAACTATCGTATTTCTCCAAGCTCATCTCAACTAAAGCTTTGATAAAGCGGCGACGGATGGAGAAGCGAGGAGGTGCTTTGCCTAAATCAACTAATGGTCCTTTCCCTTCTCGTGCATCTTGTTGGTATAACTTGACATCGCCTAGATACTCAACTAGGAGATCAGGTCTGATTTCCAGCCCTAAAAGACTACGTAGAACTCTTCCTAAAACCCAAAGGAAGGGTAGAAGCAATAACACCACAAGGGACACAACCAATAAATAAACACGATGAATGAGATAAACTGGCTCACCTTCCTCAGGTAAATGCTCCTTTGCTTCTTTACAGTCGCGTCCAGGCAATCTTCTATCAGGATTTCTCGGCACCTCCGTATTTGGGTTTTTAGTATCGGTTCTCCGCTCATATCGAGGCTTTGTCCAGAGAGATAGGCCCCATGTCCAAAAACTCAAAAGTGTTTTGATACTGTTTGGCTCATCCAAATCGGACCACCAAACTTCCCTGAATTCTAGATTCGTTTGTTTATTACTTGTATCTATAACTTCTATGATTGCTGTTGGAGTCCCCTCACCGCGCCAGGTCTGCTGCTGGGCACGATAAGGTGCATCTTTGCTAACGTTAATATTAACTTGAGCGCTAGTTATATTGGTATCTGTCTGTAAAGCGGAGGTAATGTTTCTAACAACTTCCTCAAGATGCTCAAATTGACACTGTTCACCAATACCATGCACTACTAAGATACCAACACGTTGCAGCTTATTTTCTTGGGACATAAGATGGATACCTAAAGAATTAAAAGGACAAAGCAACTAAACTTTGCCCTAGACAATAAAGTCTTCGATAATGGCATAGCTTTGATTAGCCAGTAGCAGTACTTCAAATGGATGGTTTGGCAAAACCTGTCTGATTTTAACCAGCGCGATTACACCTTGACAGACCCTTATAGGTGATTTTTTATTTTCAAGGAATAAGTGCCAATTAAAGTATGTTATTCACCGTTCGACGGTTACGACTACTTGCACAGGCTATCTCCTAATCTGGCTCTAAAGACAAAGAGGTCGTCTCAGAACTGCACCCCAACTTTTAAGAAGGACTGTGACACAAAAACTGGTCAGTGGTAAGGTTGTTAAGTTCAGACTCACCTAATCCCTCAACTGTGTCTATGTCTGCTCTGTAACCTGCGGGAAGCAAACTACAAGTGGCGGCACCATTTACCTAAAATCATCTTGTTCAACGTGCGTTGGTATTGCTATTACTCCTTGAGCGATCGGAATCTAGAGGCGATGATGGTCGTACGAGGAGTGAAAGCCGATCACTCGACGATGAAGCGATAGGTGTTGAAGTAGGCTCCCGAGTGGGACAAACGCATGCGACCGCCTCTAAAACCGACAAATGCTTCGTGGCGCGTTGACGAAACGTACAGCAAAAGCAAAAGAGCGTGGCAATAGCTCTACCGTACCATGGCTTTGAAAAGCAATACTTGAGACTTTAGGCTCAGTGCGAAACGAGACGGCAAATGAAATATTTGCATAAACCTGAGTTCGGGTTAAGCCGAAGGCTAAAGCCTCTACTATGACTAGCTTGAGCCAAGCAACCAGTACCTTTTCTCAATAAGACGTGCTACTGCAAGTATTTGCAACTGTGAGACTTCTTGACAAGAACTTGACCGAGAGCGTGGTAGCAGGTCACCGAAAATCAGGGCTTCTAACGATTCCTTATCTCGAACTGACGTTGTATAACATGATTGAGCAAGAGCATCGAAAGAGCCAGCGAATTGCCAAACCAGTGCTTGGTTTCACGTTTAATACGGCAAGAAAAACCTTGAGGGGAATTGCAGTGATGAAGATGATTCAGAAAGGACAGGTTCAAGGCGTTAAAAAAGGCAACGTGCGCGCACAAAGAGCATTCGTGTCTCAAAGCTTCGGGCTTGTTGCTTAATCGGGTTTAGCTAGAGCCAAGCCTTTGTTCTTCAATCGTTTTTGCAACAGAACCGTTCCACAGGTTTTGTTTGTATAGTCCGGTCGTCAGTCTATAGGTTAACCGAGAAGTATTGAGTTAGGAGCGACGAAACAGTAGGGGAATGTTTGTAAGACTTCTGGACAATTGACCAAACCAAGACCGTTGCTGCCGCTGTCCATTACGGTTGCGTCGTTCCACTGGCGCAACTCGTTCAACTAAACCATCTATCATTGCCTGTTGATGGGTAGTTTGTTGCGTCAAGGTGGCGATCGTCTGTTCATGATTTTTGAGGTTCTGGGTAAGAATCGCGATGATTTCCATCATTCGAACTGCCTGCCCGTCAGTAGACGCAACTAATGATGGTACGTCTTCAGCGAGAAAACCTGCTTGGGGCTGTTGACTTGGATCTGCTCTGTGCGTGAACTTAACAGGATGTAGGGCTTTCAGGAGATCAGCCGCTTCCTGACTGGCAAAATCAACGATATTTTCCTTCTGGACGCGGGACACAGCAACCTGGGGACTATCACTATGGACGACTGTGCCTTCAAACTTCGCATTTCCAATAAGCTGTAACTTTGCTTCTGGCGTGGTGGTACCAATGCCAACATTACCGCTATCACGCAGGATAGTGATCTGACTTGTCCCTGCTGTTTGCAGCAGTAAATCTCCTGCACTATTGAAGATACCCGGTTGTACTGTAATCCCCTGGTCAAAGTTGTAGAGCTTGCTATTGGTTCGTAATTGGACAGCATCTTCTTGAATTCCTAAATCAAGCTGTCGATCGCCTACAGTTAACCGAACTGCTTCGACCTCATCCGCTGCCGTAACAACATGCAGTTTAGCGGTTGGAGTATCACTACCAATGCCAACATTGCCATTGCTCTGGAGAATTTTCAGTCGTGGTTTGTTTGCAATATTTAACTGCAAATCGCTTGGACTGTTGACAATACCAGAAGCAACGGTAAGGGACTGACCAACAGTAAGAGATTGATCAAAGTGATACCCCTGAACATTGGTTTGAAAATGCAACCAGTCATCATTATCAGTAGCGAGATTCAGATGGCGATCGCCCATCTCTAACTGCAGGACAGGTAGTTGATTTACAGGGGCAACGACATGCAGTTTTGCCGTAGGTTGTTCTGTGCCAATGCCAACGTTGCCATTATTGAGAATAGTGAGTTGAGGAGTGCCTGAGATGCGAAAAACGAAGCTATTTGGGCTTTCTAGACTGCCAGGTGTAATGTGAATGGGTTTGTCAAACTGGTAGCCAGTACCACTAGTCTGAAAGCCAACAAATTGATCGGGTTGCAGTCCTAGATCCACATAGTGATCGTTCTGGCTGAGTCGTAAGGTCGATGATTGTTCTGGGGTCGCGGCAATATGCAATTTGGTTAACGGATTATCAGTACCAATGCCGACCTTGCCACTATCTTGAAGAATTGTTATCTGATTCGTAGCCCCAGTACGTAGAAACAAATGTTGAGCATTGATACTACCAATTGCTCCCGTTGCAACTTTGATGTCTTCATCAAACTGATAGCCCTTACAATTCGTTTGTAACTGCACTAGGGCATCATCTGATATACGCATGTCTACAAAGCGATCGCTCACACTGAGTCGTAACAGTTGTGCCTGCTCGGTGGGAGCAGCAACGTGAAGCTTTGCTTTGGGTTCAGAAATTCCCACCCCCACATTGCCTGTTTTTTTGGCGATCGTGAGCTGATTTTTTCCCTCAATTTGCAAGGATAGCTGATTCGGGCTGTCGATTTGTCCAGAGTTTACAGTCAGTGTTTCACTGGTGAACTGATTGGCATCCAGAGCTTTTGCCACAGTCAAGGATCCCGTAATGTTTCCTCCTTTCAAGGGAAGACACTCTGCTAAGGCTGCAAACTCCTTGCGCTCGTCGCCCTTGCGCTCGTCCTGAGGCAGGCTAAATCCTTGGTCACTATAGTGTAGAACCGCCAAACGACTGTAAGCATGGAGAGTGCCTTCGATGCTCTGAGGTAGGGGGTTGCCGGAGCCATCCCGTGTCCATTCAATATTATTGGTGACTGTGCGTGCAGGAATCAGCCAGTAATCTCCGGTTTTATACTGTGACTCTGCCTCAAACCAAACTTCGATGCCTTCATCTCCCAGAGGAATCCACTGTCCGGCAGCAGTTGGAATTTCTGCCACTGGAGTGGTGTGATCCCATCGGCGGACTTTAGGTTTGGAGGCGATCGGAAACTGCTTTAGGTTCACCCCATCCCGATCTCTAGCTTTCTGAAACACCAGCTTTGTCCCAGCTGTTGCTGCTGTCAGGCGTACCAGTGTACCGGGAATTTCCTGGAGTTCCCGCACTTCATCGGTAATCTCAACCCATTGATTCGGAGCAAATAACTGCGTTGTTTCTCGACCTACAGGGGGCGTAATCGTTATCACATTGGCGATCGTATCGTCTAGTTCCTTGATGGCGCTGGTGATCGCGCCATTGTCCCTCGACCACTTAAAGGTGGCAGTTCCCACTGCACCCGGACTGTGAATTTCTACGCGATAGAGTTGGTTCTCCAAACGGCGCACACTATTGGCACTGCTACTTAGACCAGGATTAGCCCTAGCTTTCAGAGCGGCTTTGCGGGTTTGCAGGGTTGTCAACCTTTGTTGCCGTTTCGCCTCAGAAGCCTGTTCCTCCGGCAGTTTCAGTTCCAGGAGTTTGACCTGCCAAACTGTTTTTGTGCGGGTAGCGGTATCGGGCAGATTCAAAGCAACTTCGCGTAGCTGCGGTTCTTCGATCGCAGTTAGATGGCGCTGCCACACATCAAGGTAGGCGAGGTAGGTTTTGCCCGGAGTAGGAGTAACCCAAGGTTGCGAATTGCTCGTTAGAAAGTCCGGTTGGGGACAATCTGGTTGAGTTTTCCAGGTCAGGATACGGCGCAACTGCCCTTGAGTGGGCAGAGCCGCAGGTTTGTTGAAGCCAACGGTATAGCCTGTTTGACGTTGAGTGGGATCAACCTTGTCAATTCTGACCCTAATGGGAGTGACTTCAACCTCACTATTGGCTGGGGCAGCAAAAAGCTCAATCCACTGCCCCGATGCGAGGTTTTGTCCATCCACTAACAGCGTTGGAACTTCGATTTCTATCGCATCGGAAGACAGGGAGGTTTTCTGCCTAAAGTCAAGGCGGCTTCCAGGCTCCAATTCACAGAGAATACCATCAACATAGATACGACCGGGGTTAATCGTCAAATCCTGGCGATCGTCTGTGATGCCAATCTGAAAGCTGAGGGCTGTGCTGGGGTCAGCCAAGGGGACACCAAATTGTCCAATCATATCCCGTGCTTGCATTTGCAACAGATGGCGTTGAATATCAATCTGCTCATTCCAATCAGCATCTAGTTGCAGTCGCCCTTGTTGCATGCGAACGCTGCTGTAGTGATTTTGGAATCGAAATGTAGACCGGGTAAAGTCGCCTTTCATGGCTGATGTCCTACGTGATGTAAATGATCTTTACGGCTAAACCGAAGCGCGAGTATTCCTCCAGACCAGCTTGCAGATTTGCGATCCGCTGCGGTTGCTTTAAATCGTTGAAACCGCCGATTTCAGCCCTATCTTCAGCCCCCAAGCGAAGTTCATTCGCACAGTTAAGGCTGAGCTGAGCATAGCCCGGATTGCCATACTCAGTGGAGGTAAAGCTAGGTTGCAGTTGGTTTAGCAGACTCAGTTTTGTCTCTGCCTGGTTAAAGCCCTGATTGATGGGTGTCCAGTGCTGCCCCTGATCGGTTGATCGCCATAGGGTTCCCCCCCCTGTGCCCACTAGCACCCAACCATTGAGTGCAATCGCTAGAGCCGTAATGCGGCGATGGGGCAGATTAGTCAGGGATTGCCAGGTTTGCCCCTGATCTTGAGAGCGGAGTAAGCCACCGTGCAGCGTGCTGGCAAATACCAGATCTTGATCGGGGTGGACGGCGATCGCGGTAATGTTGCGTTGGTGCAGGGGGAGGTTAACAAAGGTCCAGGTCTCACCATGATTGGTGGAGTAATAAATGCCACTGTCTTTGGTAAATAGCCCAGTGGTTCCAGCAAACAGTCTGCCATTGGATGCGATTGCTAAAGCAGTGATTGTCTGATTAGTCAGGTTCAAGTTGATCGGTCGGTGCCAGGTAGCGCTGCGATCAGAGGAGGAGTAAACGCCAGTTCCGGCTGTACCCGCAAATAACCAGCCAGTTTGCGGATCGAGGGCAAGAGCATTAATCGTCCAAATCGCATTCTCCAGACCAGTTTGGGAGGCTGTCCAATCTGAGGAGCGAAAAATTCTTCCTCCTAAAGTGGCGACAAACAATTCCTCGTTCTGAATCAGAATTTGATTAATAGTGGTGGTATTGGGACTGCTTGAATCAGGATGAACATCACTCCGCACCTGCATTAACGGTTCCCAGGTCAAGTGCTGATTCTGGGTGTATTGGTCATACATGCAGAAGAAGATTAAGCCCTCAGTTGTACCTGCATACAGGCGCTGCTGGCTGGTATCAAGTGCCAGAGTTTGCACCTGAAGATTGGTTAATCCTTCATTAATTTCCTTCCAGGTTGTGCCCTGATCGCGGGAACACCAAACGCCTGCTGTCGCTGTCGCTGCAAATAACAACAGTTGCTTTTGGGCATCCACTCCCGTGCTAAGGGCAGTAACGCTGGCTGGCTGGCTAGCTAACTGTTGTTCTAATTGACGATCGGGCTGGCAATGGTAACGCTGAGGGGTTTGAGATTCGTCCGGCACATAACAATACTGCAGGCGACCAATTTGTTTCCGCCAAACTGTAACCAACTCGTTGAACAGGGAGTTGGTTGCTGTGAGACTCAGTACTAGAGTCCCGCCTAAAACAGTAGTATTTGTTAGCAACACTGGGCTATGAGGAGCCACGATCGCCAACCGTTGATCGGTCTGCAACCCTGCGTCGATAATGCTATCGCTGATTGTCAACTGCTCAATGGCGGTATCAATTCGCAGAGCACCACAAATACTGTGATCAATCGCGATGGTTAATTGTTCATTATTCATGGTTGCATCCATGCGATCGAAAGGCTCCAAAATGGGCGATCGAGGGGAGCGCCACACCTGCCAGAGCTCTGTGATTAGATAGTGCATCCGCTGGATACCTATCTGAACCAACTGGGTGAGTACCTGGCTTGGAGCCAGCTTGGGATTGAGGTTAAGGGCAATCAGTTGGGCAATGAGATTGACGTAGTACATTGCCAGAGCGATGATTGACCATTCATCTGGGTTGATCGCCAGCATGCGGGATGTGGGTGTCTGCACCACCAGGCCCCCTTGTTGGGGCACAAGAGTACAATGGCTAAGACAAAGGTGAGCCAGTTCTCCGGGTAGGACCGTGAGTTGCCCTTCTATCAGCAATCCCTCTAGCCGTAATTCACCAGGTTTGTGCTGTGGTTGGTCACTGCCCTGAACAGTAATATTGCCCCAAACATGTGGACGGTAGCCATTCGCAGCGACGATATACAGTTGTTTCTCCGCTGGGATACGAATCTGCAAATTGACTTTACCGTATGTGGCATTGTCTTGCAGTACGATCTTGCCAACACTGGTTTCTTCCGCCACTGCGCCCAAATGCCAGCCTTGCCGTGAGTGATGGGACAGGAAGAGTAGCACGGTTTGACCCTGGTAATGGCTGAGGTCAAAGGTTTGAGGCTGGTTGACCGAGAGTAGTCGCCCCTGAGCATCTACTGCTTTTCCGGCCGCGATCGCCACTTGGGGCTTAGCATCGTTAGTAATTGGAGTAACTTGCAACGCTTCCGAAATGCCGGGAACCAGAAAGGGGCGGGTATCGCGGGGGAGATCTCGAAGCCGCCCCTGATTGTCAAGGGTCAGGGTTGCTAAGGGAATCGCTGGAGACTGCGGCTTGTTGGGTGCTAGGGTAAGTCGCCAGGAGGCATTGGGCAAGGTGGGTTCGTAAAGCAGAAATAGACCGATCGTGGCATTTGCATAGCCCCGCAAGCGCAGGCGTTGGTTGGTCGTAACGGAAATAGTTTCACCCTGACTGCCGATCGCCACTCCTGGCGTCACGAGGACACGCTGCTGTCCGGGATAGGCGATGACCTTTAACCCCCAAACAATGCCAGGGATAAAGTCAGGACGGATTGGCATAGCTGGCAATGACCCATTCGTCACCGCAGGAGAAGTGCTGGATATTTCGACCTGTTGAGAACGCTCTTGAGAGACAGGCAGACGCACTAGAGGCAAAAATAGATTGGGCGGAAATTGGTTTGTCCTGGTTTCAGTGTCAGGTACTAGGTCAAGCTGCCATTGTTGCCCTCGTCGCTCCTGGGTTTCCGGTTTGCCCACCTCCACCCGACGCGACAGCAGCAACAACAGGGGGGTCTGCCGCTGGGTTGGAAATTTAATCCGATCGTTCATCCCAACTTGAATCAGTTGTCCTTGTTGATTGACCGCCAATCCAGGAGCAATAACTAACCCATTGAGTTGTTCGTTCAGTTTGAGGGTGAGTCCTTTGATGATGCCGGGTTGAAATTGAATCCGCTGGCTATTGGAGTAGCTAATGATTTTGCCATTGGCACTAACGGAAACTAAACTGAGAAAAATGTAGGTTCGATTGGAAGGCACAGCCGCCTGAGTAGCAGGCACAACGACGATCGGACCGATTTCTGATTGCGTTGGCTGAGCCACATCCCCCTCAGGGACGGGCGCGACATAGGTCGCCAAAATCAGCACAGTTTGATTGCAGTAGCGATTCAGAGGTAGGGAGTAGCGATCGCGGAGGCTAATTACCCGTCCCTGCACATCGATCGCTTGCCCCTGATTCACAATCACTGCCCTAGCTCCGGCAACCGCGAACACCTCTAATCCGTTAATGATGCCTGGCTTAAACGTCGGTTGAACACTGAAATCCAGATCAATCCAGGGCAGAGTGGGCACCATTAGCCTTGCTAGGGGAATATAGAGTTGCTCTCGACATGCCTGCCAAGTTGCGGTTGTTTGATGCCACTGCTCGATTGCAGCTACTAGAGGGTTTTCTGTAAAGGGTGGTTCCTGCTGCACCTGCCACACAACCGGTTGGGCAACAGTTGGTACCGAAGGACGGCTATAGGGACCGCCTCCCACATCGTCACTAAAGCCGTAGACAAAGCTGACCTCAACTCTGCGAGGTAACGGACGATGCAAAATTGCTAACCGTCCCAATTCTGGATCGACGGCAACTTCATAGCGCACCGTTGGCAACTCTGCTTCATTGATCGCTTTGGGCAACTGCCAATTCGGTGACTCCCACCCATCTAGACTGGTGATCAACAATTGTTCGGGTAGTAGAGCATCCGTTTGTCCATCCAGAATGACTTGCAAGACTGGATTGCGACCGAAGTAGCCCTGCGGCTCGACGGCAATGCCCCTGGCATGTTGCTTCCTTCGCCACTGAATTTCTTGAGCCAGGGTGGCACCGCTCAAGCGACCTGGCACATGAATGGCAGCGGTGGGTGCGGTAACAAGAGGTTTGGTTTGCGGTTGATTGAACAGCGGCAGGCGATCGTCGCCTAGAGGACTGAAGCTATAGCAATGACCGCGCCATTTCCCCGATACCAGCTCGATTGATCGAGCAGTCACTCGCGTTAAGGGATAGCTTTGCAACCGCCAAAGAAATAAGCCAATGTCGGTCGGATGATAGCTGCCCTGGTTTTGCCCTGAGCGCACGTCAACGGTAAATGAGGAACCTGTTTCAAACGGACTACCCAAGGTTGCTAATTGGGACGATCGACGCAGATCTACTGTAGCTGGAGACGTTTCAGCCTCAGTGATTAATCCAGGAGTGCGAGCAAGTAACTGCAAATACTCCACGGCTCGTCCATGCCAGCCGCTAATATTCAGGGCAAGCTGTTCCAGAACAGTTGCTGTGCCTTTATGTCGCCGATAGGCTAGGGTGTTGGCGACAAAGGCTCGTCGCTCCTGCCCCCGGCGTGGACTGCGGCTATATAATCGTTGAGCGTCAAGCAGGTCACCAATGTAGGGCACGACCCAATCCTCACAGGTTTCGATGAACCAGTTATCGTAGAGGCGATCGGTGTCAGCTTCTAGGAGAGCAAGCTCCTGCTCCAACAGTGCCAGCAACGCTCGCAGGGGTTCACCCTGGAGTGCATCGTAGCTCTGATAAATGCCAGGGAGAAGGTTGTAAAAGCGTTCGGGAATAGGCATGGGAGGGAACTGGAGCTCTTTCTGACTTTTGACTTTTAACGTTTGGCTTCCTACCCTCTCTAGGGGTTGCTGACTTGCCCAGGATTAGATAGCCCAGAATCAGATAAATGAGCAGTGAGGCTAGCATTGTGCAGGGTCAGGAGTTGTGCAGGAGAGAATTTTTGAGTGTCTGGGTGCCATTGGGCGAGCTTGGCTGTGAGGCACTGCTCCAGAGTTTTGGAGGCAGTAACACGGTACAGGAAGTCTAGATCGACAGCAATTACGCCGTCGATCGTCTGGATTAGGGCGATCACTTCGGCAGCAGTAACGGGTTGTCCAAATTCACGGTTGGTAAAGGCGAAAGTTTGCTGGAGTTTCTCTTGAACTGTCGCTTCGACTCGCTCTGGAAGGTAACGAGCATCGATTAGAAGGGTGGCAGCCAGGTCAAACCCAATCTGCTGGTAGGAAGTAACCAGAGGCGGTGATTGATAGGGGTCTCGTACCTGCTCAATCGCCTGTACCAGGTTTTGATAGAGGGCGCTATCGGGGGAAATCTCAGCCCCATCACTCCCGGCGATTGTGACATGGATGATTGCACTGTGGGTCACCCACAGAGAAACCGCTTGAGCTTTGCCAATGCCGGGGAAAGTGCGGGTGAAATCTTCAACATCGCGTAGGGAGATGACTCGCTCTAAAGTGCGGACCGTAAGGGGGGCACGATCGCGAATTTCATCGCGGCTCTCTGGGTTGGCGGCTCCGGTAGCGGGGAGAAGGTTGGTGACAGCTTGAATACCGAGGGGACGGGTTTTTAGGAGGCTAAGTTTGCCAGGAGCCAGGTTGCCTGTAATGCCAATCCCACTGCGGTAGGTCGCAACCACGTTATCTAGCCCACTGGGCAACCGTGCCCCATTGATGCCATCACCAAACGTGATGCTGGTGCTGCCATCATCTTCAATCTGCACCAGATAGACCTGATCGGTCGGTTGGAGGTTGTACAGAGCCGGTACGGGTTGCCAAAGCAGGCTATTCACCCGCACTTCTAAGCTACTGGCAATGCCTGTCACTGTTGCCGTACTTGTGTAAGTAAGGGGCGGTTTTTTCAAGAAGAATCGTTGATTTGGCTGAGTGCCATCTCCACTGCCTAACACTTCCGGTCGCTCAGCGATCGTTTCGCCTTGGGTAGCTGCTACTACATTGGCATGAATCTGTACCGTGGCGGGGTCATAGCAAGATTGTAAGGGAGATTGAACTACTAAAAGCGGCGCTTGCTGATCGGTTGGGGGCATGAGAATCGTAGCCAATTCACTGCTCACTTGATCGCTTCTCAGTGCCGGTTTAAGGGTAACTGCTGCTGCTGTAGTGGTGGTAAGAACGCCCACAAAACCGTTGACATCTTGCAGGTGCCATCGAAGTGCGGTCACGAGCAATCGCGGCACTTCAGGTGGAGTCAGCACTTGGAGCTGATCGCCGGGGGCAAGGGGAACGTGTTCCAGACCATCGGGGCTGAGGAGAATGCCAACTCCACCAACCAGACAGGGAGATTGGGGTTGAAGCGGTGGGGCAATGGCTCGAATGGCAGTGTTCCCTAGTCCAGACTGGTCGGCAAGCCAATGTTCGCCCTGATCTAGGGAATAGAACAGTCCCCCGTCGACAAGCCAATGTTCGCCCTGATTTAGGGAATAGAACAGTCCCCCGTGTTCTGTTCCAACCACCAACGTTTGCACCGTGTAGCTGGTTTCCTGCTGCTCTGGGCTTTGAAGCTCAAAAGCTTTGTCAATGGAAAATGTTGCGTCTTCATCCAGAATGGCAGTGACTGTGCGAGTTTGATCGGCAATTGTGATCCGAGCACCCACTTGCAGATTCAGCTTAGACGTGGCGGTCAGGGTCGTATTCGGTCCTGGGAAGGAGACAGTCCCCCCCAACTTTTCGTAGATGACTAATGAGGTAATCATCAGGTCTGCTAAGCCCTGATTAACTGCTTGCCAGCGATCGCCGTTACTGGCGGAACGAAACACGCCACCCCCAGCAGTTCCAGCAAAGAGCAGGGACTTAGTAAAGGGCTGATTGACGATCGTCCATGCAAAGGAAGACGCAACGATACAGGTTTCCTTGGACTCAATGGCAATTACTACCCGACTTTGATCGCCAACAGCAATGACATCACCAATGTTAAGTTCCTGCAGAAAGTTTGTTCCTTTACCGTGAACTGTTCTGCTGTCGCTGGAAATCGTGCCCGTACCGGAGCAATGAGCGGTTGCCAGTGCCGTAACATTCAGATTGGTTAACCCGGTGCTGAGAACGAAGGGTGTTCCATCAGGTAAACCTGGAGCATCGAAGGGGGCATCGATCGTCAGCTGATTGTTCAAACGATCCGGACCTAGGACAAGAACTGTACGGGTCTGACCTAAAGCAATGAGCAGATCACCAGATTTAAGTTCTTCACTAAATACCGTCCCTGTTCCTAAAACTATTGTTTTGGTACTGGCAATTGCGCCCGTTCCCGTCTTGCCAGAATAGCCGACTTGCTTCCAGGTACTCCCCAAATCCTGGGAGCGAAAAACTCCGTGACGAAGGGTTCCAGCAAACAGATAACCCTGATTATTAACCGCGAGGCATTGTACCTGGAGATTCAGGAGATCGCGGTTAATAGCTGTCCAGGTGTCGCCGTCGTCGTCAGAACGAAACAATCCGTCTCTGCTGGCAATAAACAGGAAGCGGCTGGAGGAGGCTAAGGCATAGATTGGAGAAGGGGGCAGCTTTTTGTCTAGGCTATGCCAAGTGTCGCCCTGATCTGACGATCGCACCAATCCTTGATTGGTACCTGCGAACAGGCGACCGGATGAATTGGCATGAAGGACGGTAATCTGGCGATCAGCTAAAATGCCGCTGCCTAGTTGATTACTATCCTCGATCTGCTGCCAACGCTGGCTAGAGCTCTGCCGCCGGAACAGTCCTCTGGTTGTGCCCGCAAAAGTCTCTGTTTCTTCACTGGATATCGTGCCTGCAAGGGCCTCTCCACTGAATATGGTTAGCAAAGACAGAACGGCTAAGTTAGTTAACCCCTGGTTATCAGGTTGCCAGATGTCCTGAGAAGGGTTCTGACGAAACACCCCTCCCACCTGGATAATTTCTACTCTCGGATGCTGACCACTAACGATGATCTTCTGTCCGGGCTGTAACCCCTGGACAAACTGTTCCAGATATATTCGATCAACACCCACCGGATCTTGAAAACACTCGGATTGACTCAGGGCACTAGGCATTGCCAGATTAGGATTGGCGATTGCGGTGTCAATCTGCTGTTGCTGATTTTCCAGAGTGAGAGAGATGTCTGCTAGGGGCAGGGGCTCGCTGTGTGCCAGAACGATCGTGGTTTGTGGCGGGTAAGATACTGGATTGTAGGCGGATTGGCAGGTGAGGCAGGTGACCTGAGTTGAGAGAGTGAATCCTGTTGCTAAGGCTGTGGATAAGGTCTGTACCTGCAACGGTTGCACTTGCCCCTGATTCGACAGCACAACCCAACTATGGGGCAAAATTTGGGGATAAATCGCATTGAGATTCAGGTGGCAGGTAGGTGGGACTAGGGTAGATTCGGAAGTTGTGGGAACTGTATTAGTTACTGGCTGCCCTGACCGAGACCAATCTGCATTGACAAACCCGCCAAACCGGGTACTGACAAATAAATCATCCTGAACTACAGAGAGGGCAGTGATTGCTGTAGCGATTGCGTTCTGGCTGAGATCCTGCCAGCTTTCTCCCCCATCTTGGGAGACAAACACCTTGCCGCTACCCGTCCCGGCGTAAAGGGTTGTGCCGTTAGCAGCGAGGGCAGTGATGTCAAGTTGAGACGGGCTCCATTGTCTCTCCCAAGTGTTGCTAACATCGGACAATCGATACACTCCATCGCTGGCAGTTCCAGCAAATAGATAGATCTGTTCATTTGCCTGTCCTGGATTTAGTCTCAGGCTGGCAAGGCAGGTGATGGATTGGGTAAAGTTTGGGTTGAGTAACTCCCACTGTCCGCTATAGTGCCTGATGCTGAAGCCGTAAACTCCCTGGTCGGTGGCGGCATAGAGGAAGGGAGAGAGCAGCAGCAATGCCCGGATTGATCGAGCAGCCAAGCCGTGGCTGTACCAGTCCTGTCCTTGATTGGTTGATCGATAGACACCATCATCTGTACCTGCGAACAGGAAGGTTCTCTCTGGAGTGGTAAATTGGGCATCCCTAACCGCAGGCTCAAAGGGGTGAGTAATTTTTAGCTCAGTATCGGAATTGATTTCGCAAATCTGGCGCGTTTGCTCGTTGATCGTGATTGATTCACCCACGCTTAATTCCGTCCGGAACTGGGTTTGAATACCACAAATCGTGTTATTTTCGCCACTGCTGATGGTGCCGCTACCTAGCGGAGATGTAACGGTGTCCATTAACAAACATCGCACCACCGTGTTGGGTAAGGCTGTATTCACTGATTGCACACGATTGGGTTCCGTTGTTTGCATGCGCACACTGCCCGTACCGATCGCCGCCCAGGTTTCGCCCTCATCCCTAGAGCGAAACACGCCGCCCCCCGGCGTACCCGCAAAAATGTGTCTCTGATCGGTGCAGTAAAGGGTTTCGATGGCTAGATTCGAGAGACCGATCGTTACTTGTTGCCAGGAAGCCCCGCGATTCAAGGAACGATAAATTCCGCTACCTAAAGTGCCGACCAGCAGGCAAGAATTCGAGCTTGCCAAACAACGAAGATCGATAGTGGGCAATCCGAGGCTCACTGATCGCCATTCTCCCTTAGTAAAGTGCAAACACCCACCTAAAATTGGGCTGTACTGCTGTTTCACATCTGCAGGTAGGGTTTCCCAACGCGGTGCTAGATTGCCAAACAGAAATACCTGCTGCCGAAAGGCAAGCAGGCGGGGCTGACGTAGAGCAACAAGAGGGGTGGGTTGAGGTTCCCAGGTGATTCGGGTCTGTCCGGTTGCTGACAAGAGATCAACTGCTGTTAAGGTCAGCAAATACCAATTGTCTTCCAGTGTTTCTCCCGGCAGGGGCTCATCAATCAGTAACACTCGATCGCCCACCTGTAATCGCAGATTAAGACCCTGCAAATACAAGCATTGGGTCTGGGGACTCAATATTTGCGGACGCATCAGACGTGGCTTCAGGAGATTCCAATCGGCTCGTGCAATCAACGGTTCGCTGGTTTCAAAAACCTGGGATTGTTCATTTTCCCCTGGTATGCTGGCAATCTGCGTTCCAGCGGGAATGGTGACTTGGGCAGGGGCAGTGGGTGTAGACTCAACGTTGAACGTCAGGTAGGTGCTGGCAGCGACCCCCGGTTGCAATTCACAGCCGATTGTCCGGGCTAACTCTAACAGCGATCGCCGCTCTGTTGCTGTGCGCCAGTATCCTTCATTGGCAATCCGTTCCTGATAGAAGGTCAGGACATCGATTACCATCGCCCAGGCATCAATGAGGGCGATCACCGTATCATTCTCATCACGGGTGCGGAGAGCTGCTAGAGTGGCACTGCCTGGTGGAATTACTTGATAGAGCGACTCTAAGATTCGGTGCTTGGTGCTGGTATAGTCACTAATTCGGTAGGCGAGGGCAGTCAAACCGGGCGAATTAGGACGGTGCTGCGGAAGGTCGGCATTACGCATATTCCAGCCCCCCTTGCAGTTCAAAGGTGATTCTGCCATCTTCTGGGGCACTGGAGTCGTTTCGCAGTACGGGAATTTCCAGGCGATTGCAGGTGAGTTGTCCCGTAGCTAATTCATCTCTGGGCGGCTGCCATAGTCGTTGGCAGCGGGTGATTTCCACTGATTGCACCCCTGCAACCTGCATAGCAGATTTAACAAACTCACTTAGGTAAATGGCTTGCCCAAAACTGTGGCGATCGGGATGGAAAAAGCCCAGTTGCCCATTCGGCTTCACCTGATCGCTGAAGGTCTGTTGCAGTTGTGACTGCAGATCCCGTCGAAAATAACCAGATTTAACCTGTACCGTTAAAGCCAGATCCAGGGGCACAAAGCGGGGGTTGTCAACCTCCAGGCTATGAGCCGCCAGACGGAACGGTTCCAGGTAAGCCAGTAGATCCTGCCGGAAAGCGGGATCAAGCATTTCTCCACCTGCGCGATCGACGGTGATAAAGATTGTGTCCCAGCTGCCCGTCCAGCGCCGTGTGGCTACCGCCTGTCGAACACCGGGAAAGCTTTGTGCCAGTTGAGCATAATCGGCTTCTGTCACGGCACATTGGCGTTGCCGAAAAGCGTGGGGAGCCTGGAATTTTATCTGTTCCAGTGGTTCTGGCTCAATGCCACCTGTAGCAGGGAGAGGGTTGCGAATCGAAAGAATGCCAGGACCATCAGGGCTATCAACAGCGGGATAAATGTGCGTAATCGCCTCAGCTCCAACATTGCCCGCAATGCCATTGCCAATCCGGTAGGTAGCTTCGAAACGGGTTCCCGGCTCGGGTTGCCTGCCGAGGTGGTCATCACCAAAGCGCAAATAGGCATAACCATCCTCCTCCATCTCCACGACAAAATCCCTGGCGAAGCGATCGCTGACCAGTAAATCCACACAAGGTTGCCAGCGATGGGCAGGTTGGTCAATTTCTTGCAGCCAGACGCTCGGTTGCAGGTCCCGTAGAGGCATCTGGTGCAGGAGTTCGGTGGCACTAATGGGTTGCTCCTGTCCTTGAGTCCCGCTCGGGCGGAGCGGCCCCTGTTGGGTTAGCGTACCTCGTTGCAGGCGAGGACGGTAGGACGAATCTGCAGGCACAAGCGGCAGGAGTTCGGGCGGCAGGGTGCGTCCGTGATCCACAAGGACAACATTGCCGCGAACCACACTGATATTGGCGATCGTCTCCCCCTCAACCGCCTGAGTCACCCAAAACTCAACTGGTAGGGCATCAGCGGCAGACCACTCTACTTCAACCAGAGGTTGAGGCTGGGTCACACGATCGCCCAGTTCATTGCTGCCCTCCTGTTGCAACCCATCTGCCTGAGGTGTCACCCGAATCAGGCGAACTGCATGGCGACAGCTCGGATCTGCATCTTCCAACCTGCCGGTTTTTCTGCCTTTCTGTTGTTCAATAATCAAAACGGTTCCTGGTTGAAGCTGTTGCCGCAGTTGTCCCCCCGTATCCTTCAGTGTTGCCTGGGTTGCTCCTTTGGGTAAGCTATACTCCGTCGAACCCCAAGCATAAATTTCAATCTGGTTTTGAGCCGCATAAAGCGTCACATCCTGCATGGTTTCAAAGACTTGTGCTGCTGAAGTTAAGGCTGCTTCAAACTGTTCCTTGGTTAGACCGGGTGTAGTGGTCATGTGGGTCAGCAGGCAAGCACCTGGGCGGTTTTCGGCGATCGCTGCACCTGGCAGGGTTGTCCCGTCTAGCCTTGAACTGATCTGAAACGTGACCCAAGTGCGAGCATTACGTCCGTTGTGAACAAAATAATCCAGTAAGCGGGCATGACGACGCACTGATACCCGTTTGCGTGCGGTACTCAAGTAGGCTTCGGTAGCAACAGCATCCTGGTAATAGCTGAGCCGATCGGCAGCGTAGGCAAGCAGTTCTACCAGCATGACGCCTATATCCGCTGGGTTCCGTTCCTGCCACTGCGGCATGGTTAGGGTTAACCGATTCAGCATCAATTGGCGAAAACTGGCATAATCTTTGCTGAGGTAATCAATAGGTGGAATGGGGGAGGATTTGTCTGACAGAGAATTTTGATCAGTTTGGCAGTCTAAAACCGTAAATTCTTCAACATGAAACACAAACTCCACACTGGCAAGCTGAGAATCAAACCCAGGTGGCGGCTTGAGGTTGCTGGCAGACTGAACCAATTGAAGAGTATAAACAGACAAATCTCCTGGCAAATTCACTCGCACCGTTAGCAAGTTGTCCAAGGCGGTGGCAAATTCGGCGCGAATCGATCGCAATCGAGTGCCACCCGTGATCAGAACATTCTCGGCTGTCAGGGCAGGAGCGTTATGAGGCACAGCCTGAGGCGTCCCGGGTAAGGGATGAATGAAATAAATTTGCAACGTTCGACGATCCGCAGCCACTTCCAGGTAGTTAATCCCGTTGAGGATTGGGCGTCCGTCTATGCCTTTGACCCGCCGAATAGCAATCAGGCGCTGAGTCTGGTGACGGGGTTGGGAGGGCATCTCAAACCTCACGGGTAAATTGCACAATCTGACGCTGCTGAGTCTGGTGCACCACGTATTGCACAATCACTTGAACCGCATCACCATCGCTGGAAATGGTAGTCGTTGTTGCTTCAATCACTTCGACTTGGATCACATCCCCCAACCATTGTTCTAAAGCTCCCTGTAACAAAAATTGGGTTGCAGTGACCAGTTCACTGTTATTTGGAGCAAAGATAATTTGGCGAATATTACTACCAAACGTGGGACGATTCACCCGTTCTCCTGGAATGGTAAACAATACCTGCTCGATCAAATGACGAATATGGTCATTCTCAGAAACCGTTGCCGTGCGTCCTAACCCATCAATTTGAAACGGGTAAGCAATTTCCATTTACATTCCCTTCACACGCATTTGAGTGAGTACGACCGTTAATGGTGTACCCGTAGGGACACAGATGGCTTGACTATCCTGAAGTAACACGGGCATTCCCATCGCTTTGACTCGCAGAGCTGCTAAAACCCAAGTTCCGGTGATACAGGGTCCAACGTTGGCAGGAGGCGGTGGATTGGCACAACCTGCAATGACATAAGGAGGCGGTTGCACAGTCACTGGAAGGCCCATGACTCGAACACGAGGCACCGGCATAGTGGGTTTTGCCTGCCCACCGTGGGCACAAATTACCGTACTACCAACATTGAGAAGGAATCCGGGCATGGGAGAAGGGGGAGTAAAATTATAAATTCAAGACTTAAAGCTCAAACCCTTTAAATCACTTCCAGAGCGCCATTATTAACATTAACCCCAACTGGCAGGAGCTTAATGTCAGAAGCAGTGTTACTGAGCTGAATTTGGGCAGGGGTGATCGTGATTTTGGGGACAGTGGCGCTGAGTTCAATGCCTGTAGAGTTTAGCTTGGCATTGGCGGGAGGATTGCTTAATTCGATGCCAGAAGCAGTCGCTAATTTAACTGTTGCCGGATTACAGATCAGGTCAATCGTATTTGCAGTGAGATTGGTTGTTACCGAAGTTTGTTTTTGTTCAATATTACTGGCGGTAATGGTGATGGTGGAATTGGCTTTATTTTTGAGTTCAATGATATCAGCTTTGATTTTAATGGTTGTTTCATCTTGATTATTGAGTTCGATACCGTCAGCGTTGAAAACCATCTTCAATTTTCGCTCGACTGTAGGATCTTCCACGACGAGTGTTAGTCCCTTATTCTCACCCAGATTACTCAAGGTCAGAGTAATGCCATAGGGTGTTCTAAACACCTGCACCTTATCAGGTTCTTCAACTCTGGCGGCTTGTGGTAGCTGATCCTCGCCCCAGAAACAACCGACCCAGATCGGATAGTCAGGATCACCGCCCTCAAACTCTACCCAGATATTAGAGCCAACAGTGGGGATAGCAAACCAGCCGAAGTCTTTGCCACCATAGGGGGTACAAGGCATTGCCCAGTTGTTGGTTCCAGACCCATAAACGCTGGGAACTTCGACCTGGATACGTCCTAAATTCAATGGATCTTTATTAAAGACGACTTTGCCACGATATTTACCGTAGAAGGGCTGGGTAATGGTGCTGGGAGGCGCTCCGTAGGGAAGTTCTCCATAATACCTGGGCATAAAATGTAAGGAAGGTAGTGGTTAATGAGGTTAAACGGTGACACTGGAGATGCGGCTGCCTAAGCCTTCGCGGGTTAGATTGAACCGCTGTTTGTAGTTTCCTTGTTGAATGTAATGTGTGACCTCATTGACGTAATAGCGACCATCGTAGGTTTGACCAACTCCTCGCAGGTCCACAACACCGCCATGTTCCAGGAAGTCACCGTAGGTGAGGGTATCAAGTTCTCCGGTAACGGTAACGGCGCTGTCGACAGTACGATCGACCATTGCCTGAGCGTAGGCGGTTGCCTGGATACCGAGACGGGCAGTCTGGCGAAATTGGGCAGTGCGGATGTGAGTTTGTGTGGTCAGGGCCGGTTCCTGGGAAAAGGGCGAGCGACGGCTACTTTCAATCGAAACGGGTTGAATCTGATTGGTTTTTCGATCTTGCACCCGTCCCTGGACTCTCATTACTGCTAAGGCATCGTACTGGAAGTTGATCGACTCCACATTGGTAAACGACCCCATCTTAAACGTCAAGGGTTTGCTGGGGGTAGCTTGGCGATTTGGCGGTCCCCAATAGGCTTGATTGCTGCCGGTGGCGGGACCTGGATTGATGTAAAACACAAAGCCATGTCGCGCTGCCAGTTCTTGAATGTACTCTCGATCGGTACCAATTTGGATAGGGGCACGATCAGTCTTCAGAGGACGATCGACCCATTGCGGAGTCGATAACTTGGGCATGATGCCGTATTTGGTATAACTACTAAGAATTTTTTGAACAATGCTCTGATCGTTCAATTCAAGATGTTCGACTGACTTCTCTTCCAGATCCATCATCACACTGACATCTTCTCCAGTAACGGTGAGAATCGATTCTCCCGGCTCCAAGCTGGGGGCAAACTCATAGTGGGTAATGATGCCGTCTAAGAGGATATGAGGTTGACTGTTCGCTATGACCGAAACAATGACGCGATTAAAAGGAGCCAGCAGTTGTTCTGTTGCTCCCCGTAGCAGTGGGTCATCCTGTGCATCTGCAGGTTCCGCCCGTCCAACTCGAAACACAATTTGAAATCCGGATCGTCCTTGATCCCGGTAACTCACCTCTAAACTATCCACTGCCTCGCTTAAGGCTGTAGACACGGGACGTGGGGTAGTAGTACCAATGAGCAGCGTGAGGTTCAGTCCTAAAGTGGGCATAGAACAGCAGATGGTGGAATAAGCGGTTAAATTTGGGGAATGGGAATGCGGAGAGTACGCTGCGGCTCAGCTGTGAGTTCGTCCGGCTTCATTGCATCATTGGCATCGCAAATATGCCAAAACAGGAGCGAATTCCCAAAAGTGCGATCGGCAATTAAATCAAGTCGATCACCATCAATCACGGTGACGGTTGCCAGCAAGGGTAGTGTCCGCCCCTGAGGTAAAAACCGTCGCTGTAGATAAGCCACTGTCCGGCCATCTGTTAGGGTGATTTGCGCTGTCTCTAATCGGGCATACCGACTTGTAGGATCAAACATGATGACCTCAACTGATATTGTCTTTACAGATGTTTCCTTTGCAGACCCTACCGTAAACGTCCTGCTACATTAACTCCGGTAATATCTTGAACGTTCGTGATGTAAGCGCGCTTTGCCAGTCTTTCCTTGCTCACTTGGTGGGCAAAAAACAGTTTGGCACGTTGTTCTTCCCAGGGCACATCACTATAATTCAAAATTTGTAAACTCATCGTCACCTCTGCCCGAATGGGATTTAGGTGATCATCGTGGTAGGATTCATCGATCGTGAATCCGGTCAGTTTGACGGGCAGTACCCGTTTGTCTCCCCATACCAATAGGGTGACTGGAGCCGCGATCGGGTTGATTTCTAGCACTCCCTGCTCAGTACGCTGATTCGCTGCTTTAATCACGTCACTTTTGGGATAGAGCAGCAGCTCTAGGGCAGAGAGCTGCGGATAAATCCCTTGTTCCAGAACTGTTTTGTCGCCTTCGTGAAGTTTGGCAATACCGTCAATTACAACTTTCAGGCTGATTTGTTCTCGGGGTGCCCCTTTAAGCAGCAAAATTTCGTTAGACGGCGCACCACGACTGGCACGCGGAACATTGGCACTGATGGTTCGGCTAAGACTTTCTGGGTTGTATTGGAAGACGATCGTCGTTTCAATTTGTTGATAATTGGGAGCCTGGAGGGTGACGATTGCCCCTTTCTTTAAAATTGTGGCATTCAGGGGGGTTGGCATAGCACAACAAAACCAGAAAGGGGCAAGCCAGCGAAGCGAGAGATAGCAAGGACGACAAAAAGAGCTAATGCCATAGCATCAGGACAGTTACAGGTACTTGCGAACAATAAAGCTGTGGATTAAAGTCCTGAGCAGAGAAATTCTATCAAATAAACAGACAATTTGTCGAACCTGAAGATTACAAGTCATTGCAGAATTCGAGTAAAGAAAGAAATATAGAGTTAATTGGATAGGCGAACATCACAATCCTGTATTAATTGATCTATCTCAAGTTAAATGTAAAAAATGTTTCTTGGTCAGGTTGTAATATTTCTATCAGGATTGGCAGATCTCGCTGAGATTAGCAGATGACAGGTTAGTGGTTTCCTGTTTAAGAGTCTTTAGTCCACTCAGTATCTTCTTACGTTTTAGCTATTCATTGTCCTGGAGGTTAGCATGAATCCGATGAAAGCCGCTGCCTGGAATTTCTGGTACACTCTCTCCAGTCCAGAGACGACCACTGTTTATCAACTCACGATCGCCAAAACCTGGCAACTGCTGAAGCAAGTAGTGCAACTCGTAGTTTTGCTAGCATTGTTTTTGGCAATGGTTGCTGTCTGGTTATGGGCGGTAAGTTTCCAAAGTGGGCGATCGTTCCGGGTGTGGCTAGAGACAGAGCAACCGACGATTCCAGAGCTGCTATCTAAAGGTCAGCAGTTAATCTGGGGAGTGTTCAAGCCAACACTAAATTGGATGCAAACTCAACTGAAAACCCAATATGGACTGGAGATTAAGCTGCCACCAATGCCGGAGTTTAAGCAACTAGAAGCTACATCAACCGTAGATAGCAGTCCGACTACCAGCAAAACTCAATCTAGTGGAAAAAGCTAAGCACTGTAATATCAAGTAATGCAAAATTAAAGGTTGTACACATTTGTTTTTCAATCTTTAATTTTGCAGTTTCAAGTCTTGACTTCTTCCAAATTGATCGCTCCAACGGCTGCATCTTTCAATTTGCCAGTGTTGGGGTCGAGATAGCCATTTTCTTTTAGTTGGTTCAAAGTTGCGGCAGGAATTTTAATGGTGACGGGATTGTGGGTCGCTAAGGGTGGATTCATGAGACTACGGATGCCGTAGGTGATGAATCCTAAAATGAAGGGGATGACAATTAACAGGGCGATCGTGTTTCCGATCATGGCAATACCTTTCTTTCTAAGACACAAGTTATAGATCAATTTCCATCAAAGGCTGTTCAGATTTAACATTGCCCGATCGCTTGAAGCCTTGACGATGATATATTCCCTGGAGTGTAGACGTGCTCAACCCCGAGAGCGGCGATTTGCAGAGATTGAGGTACGTGCGATCGCTGGGGCATAAATCAAATCCTCCAGATATAGCCAAAATCTTAACACCTGCCTTCAGCAGAATCTGATATGCTTCTGGGTGAAATTTTTGCTGGTTCTACAGGTATTCTCCGGTTTTCAAACAATGATTGGTCGTTGCACTAAGCGATGATGTTTGCCTTTGCGTTTACGATTGGAGGTGAAAAAATCAGAATTATCAGTGCAAGGAAGCAGCCATGACACGCCAACTCAACTTACAAGATTAGCGATCGCTTAGAGCATGGAATGCTGTAACACGCTGTTACGTACTACCGAGGCGAGATCGTACTGCTAGCCCTCTATCTCCAATGCTTTTAGCTTGTCTATTATTCGCTTCTTCTGACTTGTTCCAACGCCCGTCCAGCGTCCCACTGCTCCTTGTGGTGGCAGTTTTTTGTATACCTCATAATCTTCACCGAGCAACTCTTGCGTTCTATTGTTCTGTACTGTTGGTAGGGGTTTCACCTCCTTCTCTCTCGCCTGTTTTATTTTTTCTAAACTCTCTTTCTGTTTTTGCTCACGGAATTTAACCATTTCTTGTCCCCGTTTTGATTCTCCTCCCTGATAATTTTTTTTGGGTCCTTCATCAATGTTCTTCCATGTTTCAGGCTGAATGATTGCTTGCTTTGGCACGCCTTCTGCGACGACTTCCATGTTTCGATAACCGCTCATACGCACTACTTCATCCCTGGCCTTTCCTGCTCCTTTAACGTAAGAACCGCCGGAATTAAATCCATACCAGTCTAATGTGGAGTGTTTGCCTTCTGGTAGCGGAACTTTATGCCCCGTGACCTTATCAATTTCCCATTGCGCTGCAAACTTTGTGTCACCCATTTTTGCCAGATCAGTCATGATTGCACCACTATGTGGATAGTACATGACGCTTCCAGACGAACCTGTTTTCACTTTCCCATCTGTATACTTTTGCGGTGACTTGGCACCAAAACTCTCGTGTGCATTACTCAAAATGGGTCGTTTGGTTGATGTATGACTTAGAGCAAATTGATTACCTCCTCCCCCTATACTTTGTTGTAAGAATTCACGGTCTTCCCACGTTAAACTACCATTCCTCCCTGGTCCCCAAGTCGACTTTTTGCCCCACAAAGCATCATAATTGTTGATCCCTTGCGTCGTTATTCCGCTCGTTAAATCATCTTTGTGGTTTAGTTCCCGTCGTATGTACCGTGGGACAAAAGTGCCTCTGCTATCCTTTACATATTCTTTGCCCGTATCATCGCGCCTGTGGAATTTCAATTTTTTGCCGTTCCCAGCATCCTCCTCTACCTCATCTCCATAATATTTATCGCCAGAAATAAGAACTGTTTCCGCTAGTCCCGTGTCTTTTGCCAACGCCTTAATGCTTTTCTCGAACTCTTCTCTAATTTTTGCGATTTCATCGTTGTAGGTCTTATCCCTACTAATGTCTTCTCCTGATGATGTAGCCCATGCAGAGGTTTTATCTTTTTTAGCCTGTCTTTTGTTCGCCTTTAAAGTTTCGATCTTCTGTTTGATTTCTTCTCTCGTTCTTTCATCTAACGCCACTTTGGTCAAATCAATTCTGCTTTTCTTTTGAATTGGTTTCTGGCTGCTTAATTGAGTTGGGTGACTGGTAGTTGAAACCCGTAGCGGTTGCAACGCCTTGGCTCCCATGATATCGGCTTCCCGTTCAAGTCCCTGGTCATCGTTGATGCTGACATTACCGGGCAATTGCATGGTTGCCTGAGCGCGACCTTGTTTCTGCTGCACTACGTGCCATCCTTCATGGGGCAAATGTTTCTCCTGACCTGGGGCGACATGAATTTCTGTTCCTTGAGTGTAAGCTAACGCCTGTAATTGGGCTGGTTTAGAGGAATTGTAGTGAATTTGCACATCACTCATGTCCAGCCCTGAAAGCTGCTCTAATCCAGCTTTTAGGGTGTCTGGTAAGCCGACTTGGTTAGGACGCTTTGTTTCTTTTTCCGTAATCGTCTGTGCAGTACCCGCTTTGCACTGTACAGGTACTGTTGCCAAATTTGCCTGGAATCGTGATTCGTGAGGAGCGGAATTCTCGACAGACAGGCTCGCCCAATCAGCCTGTTCCTGCAGCTTCATCGGCTGCAAAAGCCCCGTTGTCTTGGGCGCTTCGCTATGGGTTACTTGCTGCGGTCCACGCTGTCGAGCCATCGGTCATCCTCCAGATTAGGTCTGTATCAATCGATCGTGCAATTGCCTGCCTCTACTCAGTCGGGTTAGGCTTCCCCTCTAACATGAAGTTTGCTGGTCGCATTGGCATGTGCTCCCTTGTCAAAATGCGATCGTTCCCCCTGTGACAGAAACAACCGCTCCAGTGCTGCCTATCGCTGCGATCGCTGGCTGCAGGGCATAGTAGGCTCTCTATGTGCGATCTCAGGCTCATAGCCGAAAGTCCTCCTCATTAATGGGACGTTCTAACTTACGATACTCCCCTCGCGCTGCCGTCAACACATGCTCCATACCCACGGCTGCCTGCTCCCGTGCCGCCAAAAACGCTGCATTAATGGCAATAGTATGAATATTGCCCCCCGTCACATTCAGCCGCGCCAACCGACGATAATCCAGCTCCGCCACAGGGGTCTGTGCTGGAAATACCTTTTCCCAAAGTTTATGTCGTTCTGCCTTACCCGGCAATGGAAACGTCACAATAAACCGCAGTCGCCGCAAGAATGCTGTATCTAGCGAACTACGCAAATTTGTCGCCAAAATCGCCAACCCCCGGTAGGCTTCGATGCGTTGCAACAGATAATTAATTTCAATATTGGCGTAGCGATCGTGCGAATCCTTCACCTCGCTGCGCTTGCCAAATAGGGCATCCGCCTCATCAAAAAACAAAATTGCTCCGCCATCTTCCGCCGCATCAAACAGCTTCCGCAGGTTCTTCTCCGTCTCGCCAATGTACTTACTTACCACTGCCGAGAGGTCAATGCGGTACAGGTGGAGGTGTAAGTCATTAGCAATCACCTCCGCCGCCATCGTCTTCCCCGTGCCGCTTTCCCCAGCGAACATAGCGTTCACCCCCAGTCCCCGATTCATTTTGTCGCGAAAACCCCAATCGTCATAGACCCGATTGCGCTGGCGTACCTGGTCACCAATCTGGTGCAGCAGGGCCATTTCCTCCTCCGGCAGCACAATGTCGTCCCAGGTAGCTTTGGCATCAATGCGCTGGGCCAAGTTGTCGAGGTGCGGGCGAGTCTTGGCAAGGCAGGTGGTCCAGAGGGGAGTGGGGGAGTGGGGGAGTAAGGGAGCAGGGGGAGTGGGGGAGGTTTCTTCTGCCCTCTGCCCTCTGCCTTTTGCCCTCTGCCCCATAGCAATGTCAAGGATGTCAGCGGTGTTGAGGCGGAACTGGCTGGCGAGTTGGGTGGCGATCGCTTCAGAATCCGGACCGAGGAGGGTTTGCCAGGTGTGGCGTTGTTCTGGAGGGGTGGGTTTGGCGACTTCAAAGGTGCGGGTGGGGCGATCGAAGGTTATGCCTTTGTCGGGGCTGTTCAAGAAGCAAATGCCATTACAGTGAGAAATCAGGTATTTTAGGGCGTTCGCCTGGGTGCTTTTGGGTTCGATATCTGTGCCGTCCAGATACAGGGCTACTGGCAGCAGCAGTGTCTCCCGATGCCATAGGCGAGCTAGAGTGGTTAGCTCATTCATTTGGGTCGGTAACGGCTCCAGGGGCAATCGATAGAGCTGTAGCCCCAGTTGGTCAGCCGTGGACTGGGCGATCAGCTGGGAGGTGGCGGTGTCCGTTCCTAAAAGTTGGATGATGGGGAAAGGACCGGGGCGCTGTTGAGATTGTTTTAGCACTCTAATGATTTCGTCTACTGTCGCCTGCTGAGAGGGCGGCAGTTCTGCCAGAGGATGATCGGGCAGGGGGTTCACCAGTGCCACCAGTCGGTCATCCAGACTATTTGTCCCCTTGAGATAATGCACCACCCGCATATCCGCCCGCAGAGGGCTCACCGTCAGGGGTGTGGTAGCGTTTTGGGTCACCTCAATCAGTTGCCAGTGGCGTAGAGTACCTTCCGCCATCACCACCGACCAATCCGGTTCGTCAAACAGCGTCAGAGCCAGGGCAAAGGTGGGGTAGGGTCGCTGGAGATTGTCCTGGGCTTTGGCGCAGAGTGAGGCAATCTGGGTATCTAGTTCCAGCGCGACGCAAAGCAAGAGGAGGGATTGCTCAAAGGGCGACAGGTCAAACCGCTGACTGAGCAGCACCAGAGCCGGAACAAACTCGCCGTCTGCCGCCACCTCCAAGCTCTCAGCGGTCAGAGTTGGGACATCCTCCTCTGAAACAATTCCCGCCTGTCGTTCCAGCACCTGCCGCACCCAGGCGATCGCACTAGCGAGATACTGTTCATTCTGGCGCTGCCATTGCTCCGTCATTAGGTTCTTCCCCCTGGCACCGTCACCTGATAGGCGGGATTAAACTGTAGCTTTCCGTCAGGGGTATGCATCACAAGATGGCTATCCACTCCATCTACTCGCAGGCGCGCCCAGTATTCTCCAGGTTGGACAGTTGTGAGGGAAAAGTTGAGACGCGTCAGTGCTTCGGTGTCATCGGGATCTCTTGACAGGGCGATCTCCTGGCTGCCAATGAGCAACGCCACCGATTGCCCAGACCGAACCGGGGGTGAACAATGCAAAGCTAAGCCATTGTTGCCAACCCTCAGGGATGAAGGGTCAATAGTAGGAGCGATCGCCAGGGGTTGAGCATTAGAAAACTGATTTGGTCCTTCCCCCTCATAGCGCAGTGCTACGGTATAAAAGCCGGACACCCAGGTAGAATCAATGTCCTGAGGGAGGTTAACGGTGATCTCATTGGCAGAAACGGGGGATGGAAGCGCAATCTCGATGGGGGTGCTCAGGTGAGCATTGCTAAACCGGACAAAAGCAGCGGTGTCTGGCTTGTCTAAATGGTGCCCCTGAAGGGTGAGCGTTTCCCCTGGAGTGATGCTTTGCTGCTGACTCTGCCGCTGGCTAGGCCAGGTTAAGCGCTCTATGGTGGAGATAGGCGGGATGAGATCCGTTTGAATAATGCTGCCCCGATCCTTATCGCCCACAGCCAAGACGGGCAGGGCTGCTTTTACAGGGACTCCGCTTTCGATTAGTACCACAGACACTTCATAGGCCGCAGAAATACGATAGGGCGATTGAAACGTTGACCACATTTTTGAAATGTCTTCCATCGAGAGAACCTGGGGTGTAATTCGTACCCGATCAACCTGGTTCTTCAGTCCACTGCTGGCTAGGAGTTCTCGCTTATCGGGGGAAAGGTTGGTGCTGCTCTGGGCTTGCTCAATATCCCGAGGATGAATTTCGGGATGGTCATGGAAGCTTTGCATGGCCATGCCCAACAGCCGTTGCCCCTCAATGTCATCGTTATTTTTGCCATAGACCGTAATCAAATAAGACAGGTTCAGGGCTAGGGGGGATCGTCCGGTTTCACCCGGTTTTACCCGGCTGGGAATGTCCTGATTACGCCAAGCGGCACTGGGTAGGGTTTGGTAGAGAAAGATGTTGATCTGATTGGTGCTCTCGCCGCTGTCTCGGGCCTTGTCAAGAGGTTTAGCAGTAACACTCTCCAGACTCACCGCTCCACTACGAGCCAGAGTCTGGGTAATCAGGTAATCCAGCATAGTGGTGACAGCGGCGATCGCTAGGGAATTACTCATCGCTGACCTCTCCTGCGGCGATTCAGGTAATTGTTTAGGGATAGAGCAGGACGGGGAGGTGCAATCACAGGCATCGGTTCGGGGAAGTTGGGAGGCTGTCTGCCTTCTATCGGAGAGCGATCGAGTTGAGGTGGAAGTGGGAGCGGCGGCGCCGAATTGGAGGACTCAGGAGCAGGCAACGGCAGCAGAGGAGAAGGGGGTAAACCCAGAACACTATTGCCCGATTGCAGGGTGGAAAGAGTTGCAGAAGCGGCAGAAACCTCTTCAAGTTCTAGAAGACTTTGCGGGGTGGTCAGTTTTGCTACATCAAGTGGCTTTAATTTAGTGTTAACAGGGTGAGCAAATGAGGCTTGTTCAGTCGCTAGAGCAGAAATTGTTGGATCAGAAATAGGGATTGAAAGCGATCGAGGGTTTATCCGCTGGTAGGGACGAATCGCTGTTTGCTCAGGCAGAGAACTGTCAAAATCTGTTTCAGTCGTATTGAGCACTTGTAATTCAGCGACAGCCAGGGAGATTGTTGGGGCTGAAGTCACAAATGATCGGCTTGCTGCAATCGTGACATTGCTGGATTGCGGTATAGATGCTGCTAATCTAGCTTCTGCATTATCCCCTTTTCTTGTATGACTTAAGGGCTTTAGGTCTCGCAATCCAGGGGGGCTTTGAGTGCTTGTTTCTTCCCTAGTTGCGGGGCTAAGGGGGCGAATCATGCTTGGATTCAGCACCACCGCACTATCACTGTGAGCAGAGTTAATATGATCAGTCGGTAATACCTGAGATGAACGATCAGGATAATCGCGGGGAACAGAATTTGATAACGCTATCGATAGATTACTCTGAGCTTGGGATGTTCTCTGGAGTAGTGGTTGAGCGCGGCGAACTCTGAATTCAGATTGAGCATCCGCTGTGGATAATGCTTCTAATGAAATGGCAGGAAAATTGTTTAAGCCTTGATCCGATGGTTGAAATTGACGACCGTCTGCCAGAGGCACAGCACCATTTGATAATTCTATTGGTGATATAGCATCTAGTGGAATAAGCGGCTTCCAGGTAATCAGCCTTTCTTTTGCAAGCGTAGGTTTGGTTGGAATATCCTTAGAACCCAGGGCTTGATCAGTAAAACCCGTCCCTATAGAGTAATTATCTTCCTGAAACTTTCTGAGTTTTTGGGTATGGTGATCGACTGGTTGATTAGAAACATCTACATTCAACAATTCTGCTGCTGATGTTTTAGTATCTGGTTGAATCAATCTCTGAATGGGACGATCGCTCCCTTGAGTTTGAGCATCAGTATCGAATCGTTCAACTGAGGATGAGCGAGTAGAGGCATTGTTTAATATCTGGAATGAGCGGTTAAACTGCCAATCGCCAGATTGATTAAAAGCATAATTATTGACTATTCCTGTTGACGATGAAATTGCTCCAAATCGAGATAAGGCTGCAAACTGTCGATCAACTGGCTGAGTTGGTTGAACTGCTGGATTAGAAATGGATGATTGACTGGTGGATTCAGCCGCAAAATTCACAAGATAATCATCAGGTGGTATATTCAGCCAACCAGTTGACGTCAAGATAGGCTCAGCAATCCTCCGATTGGGCGCTGCTGAAAACTGATTTCTGGCCGCTGCATCACCATAGTAGGCGGATTTCTGCAATGCACTGCTAGCCAGATTTAATGGTGAACTGAGGGTTGGTAAGACTTCAGAACTGAATTCAGCAATGCTTTTTGTTGTTCTCGCTTTATCCATCCCACGAATTGAATGGCCTTCAGAAGCAACATCTTCAGAAGCAACAAAACGTTGAATAACAAGACTAGGTGTTTGCGACGATTGATTGAGCGATCGTAGTAACGAACGTTCTGTTGCAAGTGATGGACTGGGAAGCCCTGCTAGCTCATCTGTTACTGGGCTTGGTTGGGTTGTCGGAGATGCCTGTTCTTTCCTAGGAGAGGAGAATTTATCGTGAGGGCTGAAGGGCTGTAATACAGAAGGGCGACGGACCCCCGTAAAGGAGCTAGCCGTGCGAGGCTGAATTACTGTACTTGAAGTGGATTCCGACGGGGTTGGGGATGATGGGATTGAGGGATCTGTAATGCTTGGAGGAGATGGGGATAAAGTTAGTGGGATGGAGGAACCTGTAATCCTCGATCGAGGAGATGGTGATGAAGTTGACAAGCTAAATGGATCAGCCATTGCCGTTATCGCTGGCAACGTTTCCAATGATAAAGATAAGTCAATCGCTGATGGTGAAGAGGATAGCGATAAGGTTGGAGTCAATGGCAAAGATGAAGTAGAAATCGTCGTTGGAACAGGTGGCGACGGAGTCTCAGGTGGCAAGACTAATAAATCAGCTATCACCAATGAAGTCGGTGATGGTGGTAATGATATAAACGGATCACTTATTGTCACTGGAGCAGACAGTGACGAGGTTGGGATGAGCGGCAGTAAAGAGTTCGTAATTGCTAGCGGGTTAGATAGAGATGAGGTTGGAGTAAGTGGTAGAAATGGCTCAGAAATTATCGTTGGAGCTGGCGACGATGAGATTGGATTAGGGGGTAAGGATTGATCGGGAATCATCGTCAGAGACGGCAGCAATGATAGTGAGATTAGCGAAAAGAATGGGCTGGTTGCTGCATTACTGACTATTTCTGTTGACGATGAAATGGCTTTCGATTGAGAAAAGGCTGCAAACTGTCGATCGGCTGGCTGAGTTGGTTGAACTACCGAATTAGAAATTGAATTGTCTTCAGACGCAACAGCTTCAGAAGCAACAAGGCGTTGAACCACAGGATCAGGTGATTGCAGCGAACGATCAAGCGAACGTGATAACGGCAGATCTGTTACTAGTAGTGGGCTAGCAATCGGTGCTAACTCCTCTGCCAATGAGCTTGGTCGGGTTGCCGAAAATGCCTTTCCTTGGTTGGGGGCGGGGAATGTATGGTGAGGGCTGAAAGGCTTTGATGCAGAAGGCTGATGTTCCCTGGTAGAGGAGCTAGCTGTGGAATGCTGAATTACTGTGCTTGCAGTAGGGTTGGGAAGGGTTGGGAATGGTGGGATTGATGGAGCTGCAAGGTGCGATCGAGCCATTGGTACCAATGGCTCAGCAGTTGTCGTTGGAACTGGCAACGATGAGATTGAATGAGGGGGCAAAGATTGCTCAGGAATTAGCGTTAGAGGCGGCAACGATAATAGTGAAATTGGCGAAAAGAATGAACTAGCTGCTGTTGCAACTAGCTCTGCTCTTGCTGTTGCCGAAACGATCAATCGACCAGAATAAGACAGATTCTTTAGGGCGATCGCAGTCTTCGCTTGAGCATTATTAATAGAGCACAACTGTTGAGGCAGTGTGGGAAGTTCCGTTGAGGATTCCAATCCAGCCAATCTTCCCAAAGGAGCCTGATTTGCCTTAGAGGATTGGGAAAAACTTTTATCAGTGGGTTCTAGTAAAGACTTTTTTTTTGCGTAGATGCTAACGCTGATCCATCAGTAGATGGAATGAACTGGCTTTCCTGTGCTGCTAGACTAGAGCCTGCAATTGGTGAACTAGATTGGTAAGTTAGAGGTGTGGTCAATGGTAGCGAGGGGGGGCTTGCGGCTGAATTTGTAGCCGTTTCTGTTGCTAGTGGTTCAGTCTGCCAAGCCCAGACCTGGTCACCAGGCATTGGTAAACCAGCCTCAAACATTGATGGAATACGCGGCTGTAATGTATCTGCCAATCCTAGAGTACGTTGTGTCAATCCCAGCAAATAGTCCGCCATTAACTCACCAAACTTAAATACAATTGTCGTCGTGTTGTACTCATTGCCAAAATATCAACCTCGCGCCAGCTATAAAACCGGGCTAAAACGTGAACTTCTTGCAACAGTCGTTTCGCCTGAGCGGTCAATTCTGTCCAAAAAAACGTTCCAATGTCAAACACTAATTTCCAGATATGCTTACAGGCAGAACAATCAAACCTGAGCAAAATTTCTGCCTGAGGGTCACATTCCGCCATCAGGCTAGATAGTTGCTGCATGATTTCCGGTGGTAGTTGAGGGTAATTTACTGCCTGTCCGTCATAGCTAGCTTGTAATAAACAACGTTGTCCTAGCAGTGATTTGGCTCGCAAGACATCCCGTTGTCCCACGATTGCGGCTAAATCCCAACTATTGGGCAGACGAAACCGCAGGTCATAGCCAGAAATATGGCACGTATATTCCTGAGTTGTTGGAGGTTGCAACTCTACCAGGCGAAAATCTGATACCTGCATGGTTGATTCCAACTTCTCGCCACAGTGAGGGCAGGTGGCAAAACTGTTAAGTTTATTGCCAAACGTTAGTTCCCGCAGATGCAGCAGATAGCCATCCCGCTGACCAATACTGAGGGTTGCGAGATTTCCTGGTGATTGCTCTGGGCAGGCAAAGGCCAGCAGAGTCAGGGCTCGATCAAGGGGGTGCTGACTCTGCCCAATTTCCCAAATTCGAACAATTTGTTGAGCCGTCAAAGGACGCATACGATTGGTCAATTAATAAGGAGCGTGGATTAAACAAAACCGCAAACTGTAGGGGCGGATTGACGGTACAAAACGGTATGCAGATTCTGGTAAACCCGCCCCACCAAATTTTTGAACTTATTTAATTCTCGTTCCTAAGGCTTAATCTCTTCCTCGGATGGTTCATTAACATCAGTGTCACGTTCCCATCCTTCATTTTGTAGTTGGATACTTTGAATTGCGATCGCGTTGCCGTTCGCATCTAATTCTGGTAATGCCTGGTATTCCGACACCCAACAGCGGTAAACCTTATAAGAGATCGCCTTTTGCCCCGCTTCATTGAAAACATCAATGATGATGTCCTGTCGGAAATTCTTTAATCCCATCTCCTTTGTTCGACTATCTGCCGCCGCCTGCCCATTGCGATAGTTCCACACGCGATTCGCCCAATCCTCAAACAAGGTGTCATGGGTAACGCCTCGCTCTAAAGTAATTGGATCATACTTGGTCTGTCCTGGTGAGTGCCGTTGGGTACTTGGATCGCCTCCTTCACGGTGGCTGACTACTTCCGTCGATCGCTTCAACCCCCCGACCTTACTAACCCCTGCGATGTATTGCCCATTCACCTTGACCCGAAATTTGAAATTCTTGTAGGGATCAAAGCGCTCTTTATTCGTTGAAAACTCTGGCATTCTTTCCTCCAAATAACCAATGACTAAGTTGCAATTGCTGCTCAATCCAATGCATAGGGTTTGCATGAGCAGAGGGAGAATCAATCCCTAAGAATCGCCAGTCGTTATCATGTCGCAATCTGTCCGGCAATTTGCTGGAACTTAAGAATCACAAACTCGGCAGGTTTCAGGGGTGCATACCCAACCACAATATTGACAATGCCCAGATTGATGTCATTTTGCGTGGTGGTTTCCTTATCACATTTAACAAAATAGGCTTCTGCTGGAGAACTGCCTTGGAAAGCACCCTGCCGGAACAGATTGTTCATAAATGCGCCAATGTTGAGACGAATCTGCGACCAAAGGGGTTCGTCATTCGGTTCAAACACCACCCATTTGCTGCCGCGATACAGACTCTCTTCTAGAAACAATGCCAGACGACGTACAGGCACATACTTCCATTCGGAAGCCAAAGCATCAGCCCCCTTTAGCGTCCTGGCACCCCAGGCAATATTGCCATAAATTGGGAAAGTGCGAAGGCAATTGACCCCGATCGGGTTGAGAATACCATTCTCTTTATCCGTCATGTTGTAAGTTAGTTGGCTCACCCCAGACAAAACAGCATCAATTCCTGCTGGAGCTTTCCACACTCCCCGTTGCACATCTGTACGCGCATAGATCCCAGCCATGATGCCAGACGGAGGAAATTCCTCCAGGCGAAATTCACGCATTGGATCAGGCAGTTTCACACGCGGAAAGTAAATAACTGCATTGGGGCTCCGCAAACCTAACTGATCAACCCCGTTCTGCACATCTGGAGAGGGTTTTCGCCAGGTGGTTGGAGGGTCTACCAGCAGCATGGCACGATGCTCTTCACAATATGCCAGCGCATTGCGAAGGAGATTTAGCCCCGCTTCATCGTCTGCTACAGCCTCATCCAACGTGCGGGGAGGAATACACAGCAAATTGAACAGATCAGCTTGATCCAAGGTATACAGACCAGTCAACTCACCAGGATCCCCCAGATAGTCAGCGTAAGTGGGAGTACCATCAATGCCACCCCGAAATTCGATCGGTGCAGCAGTTGCAGCGGGGGCGTCAGTTGGGACAGTACCAGTTACCTTAACCAGAGCAGACTGCTGCTCTAGCACCTTAAGGACATATCGAGGAGAACCCGCATCTACAGACACATTACGGAAAACTTCTAGAGCTGCAGGTGGCGGCGGCGGTTGCTGCAAGGCTTGCTGAATGGGAGAAAGTGGAACTTTCTGGCCAATCGTGAGAGTGAACAGAGACGAATCACCTGCCATTGATTCATCCACAGCCGTGACGCTTGCCACTAAGCCCTTTACTGAGTCAGTGCTCCAGGTTCCGGGATTTTTCGCCTCCAGGACCAACCCACCCGGAATCTCAGCCTTCCCTGAAGCCGCATCCTTATCTGTCACTCGAATAATGATCGCATCGCTGCCACCATTGAGAAAATACTGCTGCACCATATAGGACAGAGGGCTTTTAATCCATAATCCACCAAATTGGCGATCGTACTCAGCATAACTCTGCACCCGTACTGCTGTGTTGACAGGTCCCTGATAGGCTTGTCCAATAAAAGCAGTAATAGCAGTCGCAACCCCAGTTATGGTTCTTACACCACTGGGAATTTCCTCAATGTAAACACCAGGATAGGTGGGAGTAATAGGCATACAACTTCCTCTTAAACAAATTAAGCAAGGACAGAGCAACTTCTGTCTAACCAAACAACGCATCCCAAACCAAAGGAGGGTTGCGATCGACAAGTAGGCAGGGTTAGCAAACTTAGGTGGTTACTGGCATGGCAGAACTGCCAGTCAATCAAGTATTGCCCTGCATAAATATGCTTCTTTCTGGGCAAGAACAAAGCAAACGGAAAGCATAAGACAATAAATGGTAAACGTAGCAATCTTACATGTTCCTTTTTATAGTGAGGTGTTAGCCGGACGTCTCTAGAAACACGAATAAGCATAGCAATACAATTGACTAAGCAGCCTTCGCTTGAATGGTAATTGCTGCTGTAGACTGCGGAATTATACGCAGCACGATATTAAACTAACTGCGATTTTGATTAAGCACAAGATGACTTTACAAAAAGATGCTTATTTTTATACATTGAAGCTAAATTGGGTGAGCAAAGGAATCCAAATTGACTTAAGAAGGGTTAGTAATGTAGAAAGTCAAGTGTTGAAGGATTAAAGTGAGTCCTCCTAAATGAGTGGAGAGCCATCCCTCCTAGCGGAATTTGTCCTACTGTCCTCACGTAAAAAAGTCATTGACTCCGGTCACGCTGGTAATAAGTAATGAATCTGTCTTGTATCAACCACCTTCTCCGATTGGCAACAATTGCCTTTGGCGGTCGAGAACTAGCGAAATCGTCTCTCGACCCAGTGTGTCAATCTTGCTGGTCATCTGATTAAACACCGGCTCATATGAAGCGATGTGGACCAAACTGGCTATTCAGACCAATCGCAGCATTGCCATTGTAAGCGGTGCCCAAAGCTGGATTGCTGTCACTATCTAATTGCCTAACGTCACTGCTTGAGGGCTAATGCCGATTCTAGAGTTAATACCAGCGTCAAAGGTGCCATCATCATTGCCCAAGAACACCGTCACATGATCATTCTCCTAGCCCAAGCCACTGAGCAAGTTCAGCTTACCGTCGACATTTAAGTCTCGGTGGTGCTATTTGCAGTAGGGATAGTACGGGTGACAACGCAGCCACTGTCGTTACTTTCCCTTGCCATCATCGGTTCCAGTAGTGGCTCAACGTCCGTTCGCTGCCTACATAGCCTTGTTGTCGTAGTTCTTTGAATCCACTCCCACGCGTGCTCTCGCCTTCCTCCTTCCCTCTCCAGTGGCACTAAGGGCAACTTTTTGACCTTAGACACCATGACAACGAGAGCAACTGACAAAAAGACCGACCCTAAAGCAGCAGAGAACAAAACTAAAGCAAAAAGAACTACGTCGGCCAAGCAGACAGCCGCAGCCACTCCCGTAATTGAGCAAGCTGCAAACACAGATGAACCGTTACACCTTGAGCGGGTACTGGCAACAGTTCAGCAAGCCGCCTTTACTAAAGCGATCGACACTACAATCGGAGTCATACCCTTAAAACAAGGTCACGCGGCACTCCTAGACCGCATAAGATTAACGACAGACCAAGCAGCTCAGACTCTAACCCTGACCGGGTTTAACCTGGTATTAGGTCTTGAGGTGTCCATACCCGCTAATGTCGAAGGCTCTGGGGACTGGACGGTTAACGCCAGCAAGCTCCAGAAGCTGATGCAAAACTTCCCCACTGGGGCAGTAACAATTGGGTGGGCACCTAGTGAAACCATGTCGGTCGTGAGCCGTACGGCAGGACCGTTCGATGTCGCTACGCGTCTGGCAGATGATTGTCCCACGATTCCAGTCCCAGGCTCCCCACAGAGTTTCGTACTGAAGAACCTCCGTTGGGGTCTAGGGTGCGCCCTTACATGCGCGGGCGCAGAGGACTTCCGCTGTGTACATATGAACTTTTGGGCTCCCCCTAAGACCAAAGTAAAAGCAGACGCAGCTAAACCAACAGCCGGTGTTACGCTGACCGCCACGAAGCAGTCAGCAGTCCTAGCGTATTACTTCGACACAGCCGAAGGGACTGACCTGGATCTACCAGACCGTGGCGTGGCGGTGGCTGGCGAGTCGCTTCAAAAGCTGATGGCTTTGTTGAACGAGCACCCCTGCCGGGTAGAGCTAGATAGCGTCAGCTCCGAAGATGTCGTTGTACGGTTTGTCATAACGCATGGCTCTGCAAATACACAAGGCAAAACTGTGGCGCAGAGTAATGAAACACCGCCGACTCTGACACAAGAAGCAACTCAAACAGTCTTTACCTGTCGTACGGACAAGGCTGAAAGCGTGAACGGCAATGAGTTTATGCCACCGACGTTACCCGTCGAGATTAGTTTTGACCGGGATCAAATGGTCAAGGCGTTATGCCGTCAAGCGGTGTTCACTGACAAACAGGCAGCGGTAACCCTCGACATTGGGGGCAGTGAAGTGACCTTAACGTCTGCTGGTGCAGGCATTGGCAATGGCACAGACACCCTTAGTGCCCAAGTCAAAGGAGGACCAATGGCAATCAAGTTTGACCCTGAGCTGTTGTTGGAATGTCTCAAACAACTGCTTTCCAGTCAGGCAAGGCTCAGCATGAGCGCCGCTACCGAAGCGGCTTACGTACGCGACTCGGAGCGCGACGACTTATTTTTCGTGCTCATGCCCGCAGCGTAGCGCCTAGCGGTTGTTGTGTGGCAGGAAGCCTCCCTTGTTCTGCCACACAACCCAACCCTTATTTATCGGTCAAAAATCTACTCTTCCCAAGCTCTTTTTATGCCTCACCGCTCGCCACAACCTGAGACAAACGACAACAGCGACCTCTTACCCGGACAGAAGCTCATTCTAGACGCCGGCTTCATGGAAAGTGGGCAATCCTGGCTACTCGAAATGCCGACTGGATCAGGGAAGACTTGGCTGTCTGAGCAAGCGATTAACCATGTGCTGCAGCAAGGACGGAAAGCGATTTACGTTGCGCCCATTAAAGCGCTGACCCAGAATCAGTACACCGATTGGGCGTACCGTTTTGGGGCAGACAACGTTGGCATTTTAGACAGTGACCATGAACTCAACGCGGAAGCGATCGCCGCGGTACAGTTGCTGGTCACCACGCCAGAAAGCTTGGAGTCCTGCCTACGGCAACCACAAGCACATTTAACGTGGCTACGGCAACTATCGCTCTTAGTCATAGACGAAATCGACCTGATCAACGACGGGTGGCGGGGTGCCCGCTTGGAAGGGGCAATCCTCCAGTTGCAGCTACTTAACCCCCTGCTGCGGGTGATCGGCATTACAGCCACATTGGGCGACGAGAGAGCCTTAAGGACATGGTTAGGAGCTGCATTTGTCCGCACCACCCACAGAGCCGTACCACTGGACTGGCAACAGATCCGCTTTTGGACAGCGGCAGAAAAGCAGTTACGAGCAATCCAGTACGTGCTGAACGCAGTCCAACAGCAACACCAATGCCTAATCTTCTGCCAGTCCCGTCAACGGACGGAGCTTTTGGGTCAAGTGCTGCTTGCAAAGGGCATACCGACGCTGTGGCATCATGCAGGACTTGCACCAGTCGAACGAGCCGAAGCAGAAGACGCCTTTCAATTTGGGAAAGTGCAAGTGCTGTGTGCCACAACCACATTGGCGATGGGGGTCAACCTACCAGCACGGGAAGTCCTCATTTACGACACCCAACGTCCAGATGGTAACGGAGACTTTGTGCCTATGCCTAAACGCGAACTCATTCAAATGGCCGGACGGGCGGGACGACCAGGTTTTGACGAACGGGGTACTGTCACGCTGCTCGTACATGAGAAAGAAGTAGGGCACTGGCGGGACGTGCACCAAAGCCTACTCCTGCCAATACGTTCAGCTTTAGCTGATCCGGCATTGCTCACTGAACGCGTCCTGACAGCCATTAATGGGCAATATGTTCGGACAAGTGCGCAACTACAGCGCTTCTTAAACTGCACGCTAGCAGCTCAGCAGGGGTTGTTGCCAGACGTTCCCGAGCTGCTTAAGGACATGCAAACGTCTGGCATGATTGCTGCCGTTGATGGGAAGTTTACGACCACTAGCTTGAGTGACTTAGCCGTACGGTACTACCTGCAACCGTCTACAGCCAGCCATTTCCAACGGCTGCTTCAAGTTGAGGAGCTGTGGTTGTTTGACCTACTTCTGGTCGTCTGCAGCTGTCCTGACTTTGCACCACTGCTGCCGGTGAGGCAAGAGCAGGTCAGCCAGAGTGAAGTGTGTTTAGCGTCCATTGCCACAGTGTTCTTGCAGTCCCAGGAAACATTGGAAGAGTACCTGCGGCTCCCTCAAGAGGCGCTGTTGAAGGTTGTCTACACAGCCTGTGCTTTAGACACCTGGACCGTGTGCGGTGACGTAGAAGAGACGGCTAGCACCTTGTATTGTGCCTACCCTCAAGACTTGCTGAAGGCGATCGCCTCCGCTCAACGGTTGCTCGCAGCATTCCTGGAACTCTGTACCGTCTTAGAGCTGCCAACCACAACAGTGAACCGAACAGAAGGCACAACACCAATCCGCCTGGAAGCGTTGTTGAAAATGGTAACGCACGGCTTCAACCCCGAAGAGGTCACACTGCTGTCAGTGCCGGGTGTCACTCCTGCTAAGGCCAAACAGCTGATCCGGCTTGGTATTCGTAGCGCCAAGCAGCTAGGGCAGACAGACCCACAGGCGCTCGTCCACTTGCAAGGGGTTGGCGCGAAGACTCGCACTAACTTAGTGCGGTACGCCAGAGCCGTCGCCAAGCAATTGCCCAACTTTAGTGAACCGCGCACCGTTGACAATTGCCAGCACAGCGTTAAGACCCTGAGACGACTGTGGATCAAGGCCCAGACTAACTGGAACCGTTAAGCCAATCTCCTTACAAAGCAACAATGATGAAAACGTTGGCACCGACAGCGCTGACACAAGCACGCCGTTCAACCGGCAGCAGTCCTTAGATTGAGAACCGAGTTTTAGCGACGTAACAACCAACTGGATCGAAGACTGCCGCTCAACCACTCCTCTCCCATGCCTTCCTAAGACCTCTCGCATTCAGACAAGGTCGCCTTTTATGGGAAATCGCCTTGCCTAGCCCCACAGAGCCTATAACACCCACAGAGTTGGTCACACGTAAAGGAACGGTACCGTTACCGCTCTACCTGCCAACCCTGTCACTTGGTCGGTTTGTACTGGACAAACACGTCCTACCGTACCTGCTGCCAGACCTGGCACCGGGTGTCATGGTCTCCCAGCGATACGTTGCCTACCTGGAAGCGCCGTTTGCCCAAAGTTTGTGGTTAGACAGTGGTGCTTATGCCCTGCTGTCAGTAGAGCAAGCAACTTGGTCGACTGGCCTACAGGGTCTGGGCCAAATCAGCCTGCCGCCGTCCCAGTATAAACACGCGGGATGCGATCAACTGCACCCCAAACAAGTGCTGGATGCTCAAGAAGCACTTGCAGAAGTAGGGTTTACACTCGACATTCCGATACCGCCGGAGTGCTCAGCCCAAGAAGCAAGTCAGCGGTTAGCAGTCACGCTTAAGAATGCAGCCTGGGCACTCCGCCATAAGCAGCGAAAGGACCTGAAGCTCTTTGCTTCACTACCGTTTTACAACTTGCAGCAAGCCCAACAGACAGCCAAAACCTACGCTCAAATGCACCTGAACGGCAAGCAGTTCGACGGCATTGCCGTAGGTGGGTTAGTGCCTCATCTAGCTGACGAAGCGCTGCTTCTAGCTATTGTCAAGACAGTGCGCGAAAACGCTTCCGGTTTGCCGATCCATCTCTTTGGTGTCGGTGAGCCAGCTTTGTGCCACCAGTTGTTTGCTGCGGGCGCGACCAGTACAGACTCAGATACCTTCCTGACGAGAGCGGCAAGGGGACAACGGTGGGGTAGTGAAGCTGCCATGTCTGAACCCAGTTTGTATGAGAAAGTGCATTTAGCACTGATGAACCTGGCCGAAGGGCAGCAGTCTACCTTGCCATTCAGTCCCTTTCTCCTGTCTCTAGCAACGTGGTACATGAGACCAGAAGTAAAGCGAAAAAGTAAAAGCTGAAAACGGTAAGCTGCTTCCCCTTCTACCGCTCAGCCCTCCTACCACTTTGTTACCAGGGTGAACGCTCACTTGTGCAACGCTATGCCAAACACTGACCCGCCACCGAAAGCGAGACGCAGCAATGGTGGTACTCAGACTCAAGCCCAAAAGACTACCAGCAAGGTCGCTACCAAAGCTGCTGCTGGGGCTACGATAGCTGACCAACCAGAAACGCCGACCCGCAGAGACACAGGTGCAGCCGAAGCAGCAGTGACAGCAGACACGCTCACCACAGCTGTTGAACCCGCTAAACCAGGCGACGACGCTGAAGCTCAAACACCTCAAGCCGCACTACCGCAGCCTGTTGACCCATTTAACTACGAAGAGTCGGTACTGACGCTCAGCTTGAGTTTCCTACCACTTGCAGAAGGCGCTGCCGGACGACAGGTGATTGTTAGCGTCCACAGCAAGAACGGCACTGGCAAAAGCGTTCTGCCTGAGTTCATCGCGCCTTTGCATGAGGGTGCTTTGCAACTTCCCAAGTCAGTCCTAGCACTCATAGAGCGTTACCGAACCGTTACCTTGCCAAAACGTAAGGCTGAAGCTGAAGCAAAAGCTGCCGCTCTGGCTGCTAAACGCCCTGTCACCCATAAAAAAGGGAAAGACTCACGACCCGAACATGTGACAGCCAGTGCCACCACCAAACGGATTCAAAGTACAACAAGCGTGAAGACACAACTCAAACTTAGTTTCCCCAAAGGAGCCAGCAAAACGTTATGACTAGCGAAACGACCGCGAATACAGGACAAGAGACAACTACAGAGACAGGTGTTGTTCTAGAACGGCTTATTGAAGGCGACGTTAACGTCACCATTGTCTCGCCGACTGGTGAAGAAAGCATTGCGGTACCGGCCGCGATCGCGGCTCAAGACGACTTACTCCGCTCCGTACTGACAGAGCATGGTGTGAGCATGGCTGCCAATGCGCTGCTAGAACGGGGCACAGACGGCGCGGTCAAACTCACGAAACAGGCAGATCGCAATGGCTGAGCTAGAGTCTCCCAACCCTTCAATTACGGTACCCATGACCAGAGCGAAACAGCTTTCCCTGGTTGTGGCAGCTCTGATTGCTACACCAGAAACGATTAACCCTTGTACCAGGTTGTACTACGAACTGTACCTGCAGTACACGTTTGGCAACCTGGACATTGGCACCTTATTCCTGCATAAGGACAGCTTGACAGCAACCATTGAGGCGGGCAAGGAGAGTCAGCAGACTGTCAAAGATAGCATCCAAAAGCTTCGAGACCTACCCAGTCGTAGCAGCCTGTATGCACCACTCTAAGCCTAGCCAGCTTCACTGCCTCAGCCAAGGTCTAAGCGGGCTGACTGAAGGCACAAAGTTCCACTCTGAACGACTCGAGTGGTTAGCACAGGCTCAAAACCAGTACCAGGCTACAAGTCCAGATTGGCTTTTTAGTCACATCAAGCTCCGCCTAACACTCTTGGAACTCTATCAGGACTACTTTCCCTACCAGTGGCAGCACAGCACCAAGTCTACAGAAGTAGTGAGCTTGGAATCTCACACGGAGCGTGAACTGGAGTTTTTTGACCTCTTGGACGAGTTTCGGTTTCCCTGTGAGCGTGCTTGTGAAGAGTTTTACGACAGCCTGGTAGTGTATGCCATCAAGCCTGACTGGACAGAATTGTCCTGGGACGAGTTAGACTGCCTCCTGCACTGTTATCTCGCCTTGACAGACGAGTTTTGTTGGGAGCAGCTTGTTAAGGTCTACCAACTAGAAGGTAGTGACCTGCAAAGGTCCGCGTCAGTGAAAAAAGTGACAGCTGAACGGTTGAAAAATGAGTGTGACAAACTAAACAGCCCACTCCGATACTTAGCCGAGGCGTTTAATCTCATCGAGTACAACTCAGATAATGTCTGGATCGACAGCAACGATATGGACCCATTCAATTGTGAGTGGTGCCATGAAAACATTGAGCATCTGACGCAAGAGTACGAAACGGCAAAAGTCGCTGTAGAGCATTTCAACGCACTTAATGACTGGCTGTCTACCAACCCTGAGCGGATCAAAGCGCTGGTGCGAGTCTGGAACGCCGCTGCAAATGACCCAGATAACCCGTACCAGCAGCTAGAACTACCGCTTGTCACCACAATCAACAGCACTGACTTTGTCCGCGGTGAAAGGCTCCGCGAGTTTCGCGAGACCCGGCGTCACTACGAACAACTGGTCTACGGGTAGTAACACGAAGTGACCACAAGGCGGGGTGATCGCTCGTCCCTAGCAAGCTCTTTTCTTTCCCCTTTCCCTTCACGCTTGACCACAGCAGTGATCAGGGGGACATTTACACTGCTGCTTTCGACTTATGACTGAAACTGAGACGACTTCAATGTCAACACCGCAGCTCATGCCGCCAGGGCTGCTGCAAGAAGTGCTAAGGCCACCACCACATGCACTTAAGGACGCAGTGGCTGAGCTGATCTTTCTAGAAGACGGGCAGCTACTGTTCTGTAGCCGTGAAAAGCATGTCCACACGTCGAAGTTCGTCAGCCCCGAAGATGTGAAAAGCGCCTTTAACGCGATCTTCAGTGACAGCGGGTGGCTACCGGCTAACGTTGTGCGTTGGGGGCACGGGCACGGCAAAGAGTGGGTTGTTCTCTTCAAACCAGCACAGGTCTACACTCTGAGCCTGGCAGAGCCCCAGCCGCAACAGAGCGTCCTACGCGTACCGTTACCCAGTCTGGTCATCCTAGTCGTTGACCACAACCTCTATGTCTGGGCAGTGAAGACAGCGGCGTTCAAGCCGGACACGTACGTCTTTCACGCACCACTCCCAAACGTGGCCCAAAATGGACGCGTTTGTTTTGGCGCCAACCAGCACCCGCCCGCAAGCCTGCAAACTGCTAATAGCAGTTGGGAAACCTGGATCAACGGTGCCTTTACAGCTGAGTCCTGTACAAACAGGTCTAAGGCGTACGCTGACGACGTGCGGTTACAGTTACGGGCAGTGGACGGTAAAGCAAAGTACCCTCAAGCCGACCTGGTGCGCTACAACAGCTATTTTGACAGCAGTGTTGAGGGCGTGATCAAGAAAACACTGGAGGAGAAGTAAATGCCACCCACAACGAAGCTTACGGCTGCTAAAACGACTCAGTCAGTACCGATACGCCTACGAGACGACTACCAGCAGCTCAAAATTGTTCTGGTGGGGTGCGGTGGTAACGGTTCACACATGGCGGAAGCGATTGCGCGCGTAGGCAGTCTGCTAACCCAGCAAGGTCAAAAAGTCGACCTCCTCTTTATTGACCCTGACCACGTTGAAAAGGGCAATATCCCACGGCAGAATTTTTCAGCGGCCGAAATCGGGCTCAACAAAGCGCAAACGCTAGCGCTTCGGTATAGCGCCAAGTGGGGCGTCACGATTAAGGCCATACCAGCAAGCTTTGAGAGTAACATGCTGCATTACTACAGTGAGTTGACCATACTCCTTGGGTGCGTTGACAACCCGGCAGGCAGAGCAGCACTTGCCCAGTGTTTAGAGCAGAACAACCAGGAACGCAGCCCTCGGGTCTGGTGGTTGGACTTAGGCAACGGCTTGGATACCGGGCAAGTTGTCCTGGGCAGCGCTAATCAAGTCGAGAGACTCAAGACCGCGTTCTACCTGAGTAGCGTTTGTACGATCACTCCGTCTGCTGCTTGTATACACCCGGAACTCGTCACGGAGCAGTCAAGTCAGTTAAAGACTAAAACAGTAGGAGAGCAGAGCTGTGCTCAACTGGCCATGACGAATGCACAAATGCCAGCCGTTAACCAAATGACCGCAGCGATCGGTGCTGCTATGCTCACCAAATTACTGGTCACCTGCGACCTGAAGTACTGGGCCAGTTACTTCGACCTGAGTACAGGGAAACAAGTGAGCTATGCCACTTCACCTGCAGCTATAGAAGACGCCTTAGTTAACGTCAAAAGCACCTGAAAGCTAAGCGAGTAGTGGTGTCTCGACACCACGTTGAAGTTGGGCTAGTCATTTCTTTTTTCTTGTTCCTTTCCCCTACCTCTGCCCACCGCTCGACTCGCTATCGCAGCTCAGGGCACAATTTACGATCGCACCGCTCATGACAGACGATTACAGCAACCTCATACAGTCAATCAGCAAGGCTCAAACCCCAAAACCAGACTGGCTCAAGCAGCATAGCGTTGTTTTCAGTCCGACCTACGGTAGAGGCGTGGTCAAAGTTCTGCTAGGCAACTTTGCCACAATCCTGTTTGATCATCAACCAGAGGCCTTTGACATTGATGACTGTTTAGAAGCCGTCAGCGCTGGCACATTACTGCCACCGCAGTCCAATCCAGCACTCACCACCAGTCGAGACATTGAAGCCATTCCCTATGCGCCATACCAGATGCTAGCGCAGGAGTGGGAGACTCAGTTACGCCATCTTAACGTTGCTCCACCCCGAGACGGTCAATACGTCTCAATCCCGGAGACTTTAGCAGCCCCACTCAAAACAGCTTTAGCAGCTAAAGGCATTAACAGATTGTTCTCCCACCAGGTAATAGCTTATAACGCCTTGAGAGACGGAGAAGACCTCGTACTCTCAACGGACACGAACAGCGGTAAAACATTGGCCTTCAGCTTGCCCATCCTGGAAGGAGCGCTAACTTATGGTCATACAACGCTCATGATCGTGCCGTCTAATCAACTGATGGATGACCAGTTTGAGAAAATGGCAACCCTCATGGAGCTGACTGGCGACGACAGCCTTGTCTGTGGCAAAATTCATGGCGGCATTGAACAGGAGCACCGCTTAAGCATGTTCAATGATCAGCCCCAGGTGGTTTTGATCAATCCAGACTGTCTCAATGGGCTCATCCGGCGGGCTAGAGACCCTAAATATGCGAAGTACACAGAGTTCCTGAGCCGTCTCAAGTACATTGTGATTGACGAAGGTCACGAAGAAGTAGGCGTCATGGGTGCCCATTTGGCGGGCATGCTCATGCGGTTGAGACTGAGCCTCAGCCAAGTTGGTGGTGACCCGTGGTCGTTACAGTATATTGTCTGCTCCGCAACGGTGTCTAACCAGGCAGAGTTAGCCAACACCCTCACTCAACGCAACCACCCACTGGAGCGGCCCCCAGTCCGCGTCATTGACGATGCTCAGAACGGTGCGCCGAGCCCAGGACGAGTCACACTGATCTTCAATCACCAGTCCAACTCTGCGAGCACTGTTGCTCGTTTGGTCGAGAAGCTACTCATCGATACGGATCTAGTTGGTATTGTCTTCTTTAACTCTCGCAACGGGAGCAAGAAGCTTATGGAAACCGTGGGTAGAGGACTCAAGCGACTGGGTCAAAGTGGGCTGTTGAACACAGTGAAATTGTTCAATAGCTCAGTCAACAATGACCTGAAGCGTCAAGTCATTCAAGGGATCAAAGATGGCGGCGTCCGCTTGGTGTTCTCCACCTCTAGCCTTCAAGCAGGCGTTGATATGCCTGAACTGGACTGTTCAATTGTCTGGGGCTTTCCAAAACTCTCAGACCTTCGTCAGCGGTGGGGACGTGCTGGAAGGGGACAAGTGCCAGGACTCTGTATCTTCGTCCCTAGCAACAACACGAACCTCGATTACTACTATGTAAGGCACCCTCAAGCGTTAATCAACGGTCAAGTCGAAGCGGCCCTTCTCGACCCACATTACCCCATTAGACTAGCGCAGCACCTCCTGTCAGCGGCAGCTGAAAGCGGTCTCAAGTCGGAAGAAGTTAGTCTCTTCTTTGGCGAAGCAGGCGAAGTGATTGCCGGGGAGTTGTTAAGACAAGGCAAGCTGCTACAGAGCCAAAATTTGGCCTATATGTATGCGAAAGGTCGTCCCTACTACGACATTCCTGTGCGCGGTAATCGACCCAACTCCATTAAGTTGATTAACACAACCAATGGCGAAGTACTGGAAACGCTAGCCTTTAACAACGCCATGCGGGAAGTCTTTCCTGGTGCAATTTATAAAGTGCAAGACGGCACCGGGAAACTGAACCAGTTTCGTTCACAAGGGCTCAGACCCGAAACTAATGCAGTTAAACTGGATCCGATTCAAGGCGTAAACCGCTTCACGCAGGCCATTGAGGAGTCTGACTTAACCGTGGCACGGAAGATCGCTCAGAAAGTGCTGAACTTAGGCGCTTTCGGTGCGCTCACGTTGCGGCTTGACTGGTCTAAAGTAGACTCGCGTGTCGTTGGAGCGCAGGAGTGGGAGGCCATTCAAGTCCTAAGCTGTGAGACCAACGGTTGCAAAAAGCGTGCCGTTGACCTGACTAGCAGTAGAGTTTCACGCTGTGAAGGTTGCCGACAAAGCTTAAAGCTCAAGTTGGTTAAGCAAGACTTACTGGCAGAAGTGCTGTTTGAACCAGAGGCAATCATTGGGTACAGCATTGAATGTCCCACCATGACCTTGGCGGCTAGCGAGTCACTCAAAGCACACTTGCGGCAATGGGTGAAGCAGCACAACCGGGGCGTAAAGCTTCAACATGGCGGCAAACTGCCATTACATGAACAAGTCTTGGGCGAAACCGACCCGATCGCACTCGGGCTGCACTCCTTCCTCCACGCGCTGATCATTGCGTTGCCGCTCGGTGATCGCTATTCAACCCAGGACATTGAAGATAGCCTCCAAACAAAAGGTCCCGGCATGGACGTAGAAAGCGTTCTAATGGACACGGTTGACGCGGGTACGGGGGCGACTGAATATATGTTTGAGCATATACAAACAGTCGCTCGCAATGCACTCCAACTCTCACAAGAATGCGACTGTCAGAACGTAGGCTGTCCTCGTTGCTTGACTCACACAAGTTGCCTGGATGACAATGAAGCGCTTTACAAACCGCTGGGTGTAGCGTTGCTTAAAGCATTCCTGGAAACAGAACAAACAGAAACGTTGGTCACTGTACCTGACAAGGCCAAGCCAGAAGCGGAAGCACAAGGCACAGCGGAAGCACAAACAGCTAGCCTAGAGGCAGTCTGAGCTTTAGCTAAGCCCTCTGGCTGCTTCAGCAACCAAGTCGTTTGCTAACCTGCGGACGGCAATAATTGGTACAAAGACGGGCTCTCGCCTGTTTTCTGCCACGCATTACGCCTTAGACCATGAGTCAGGTTGTTAGCCACCAGACGCGTTAGTTTTTTCTCCAACGTCTCGTCTTTCAGTAACGTTGCGCCATACAAAGTTTTCGTGATTTCCTTGGAAGTTAATGCCTTTGTCGGTTGGTCTTCAAGCACCTGCAAAATGGCTTCTGGGATTGACTTACCCTTAAACTGCTTCAGCAGTTTCGGTTGGTCGGCTAAAACTTCTGGTGCCGCTGACGGTGCAACCTCTGCTACAGGCGGAGCAACCTCAGCAGGCTCCGTTGTCTCTTGCGCTTGTGGCTGATCGTCCACGACCGTAGCTTTAGCTGTGGCCTTGCCGACTGACCGTTTGGATTCAGCTTTGTTGGTAGTCTTGGCTGTGGTCTTGCCACCTGTCCGTTTGGGTATTGTTCGAGCCGGTGGCGCTGCATCAGTAGAAGCATCATTACTTGCTTCTGTAAGCAAGACAGCAGCGCTAGTACCGTTTGTTTCTGGCGTTGACGCTGTCCCGTTTGGTGCGTCATTCGTTGTTTCCACAGATAACGACACGAGTGCCGCCAACGCTGCAAGCTGTTGTTGGTAGCAATTCAGCCGCTCTTGAGCAGCGCTAATCGTGGCTTCTTCCTGAGCAATTGCGTTTTGTAAGACCGTCCTCACGTCCGCAAGCGTGGAAGTTGGTGAAAGACCTAATTGAGTAACCATGCTTAAAACCCGTCAACGTAAGACTCTATGAATTGATTGTGGCACAAGCTACAAGCAACACCAAACAATTTACAGCGTGCGGAACGTTCGCTACAGCGGTATGAAAGACAGCCTGTGAAAGCACTAGCCACAACAGTTTGTCACTACTCCTTCCTCTCCCCTCATGTCACTTGCTGTCGCAGAGGGAAAAGACGCGACGCTCCGACGCTTAGAGTTTCGAGTATAGCCACCGTTTGAAGAACCTGGTCAGGTAAGGCATGATCAGGTAAGTGAGCAGGGCGACGACCAGTCCGGTAGTGATTAATTGATTGAGCAATATTGGTAGGTTGGACAGCAGCGGAGCGAGTAAGCGACTGACGACAGCCAGAGTGACAAACACACCCAGCCAAGTCACCAGTGCCATCTTGTATTTCGGTGGAGGAGCCTTGATGGTTTTGTTTGGGAGGGTAAACCAGGTTTCCAAGCCAGTTAGGGTTTGAATAGCCTCCGGTTCTTCAATCAGGGGTTGTAATCGTTCAAGCCATTCGTGCCGAACACCGGACTCTAGCCAGGCTTTGAGGTTGTCATAGCGATCAAACTTGAGGATCACCACATACTCAGGGTGGGAATGATCCTGCGGTCGAATGGTGCTGACACCCAAATGTCCTTTAAACTGTCGGGCATCGGCGGCGATGCCATGAAACCATGCTTCCATAGCCTTGTTCCCGCCCAGGACGCACGACATGAGAGATAATTGCCGTGACTGGAGCGTCTTCCTCTGTGCTAAGGGTTAGCGGTTCTTCCACCATCGAATTTATCCCTCCTGATGACCATGTTCAAAACAGAAAAACAGTTCTCACTGTACCAGTGACGATCGTGCCATTTGCATCTTGATTCCCGGCCTTTGTGATCACCTGAATCGTAGGTGTGATGCGAATATTGCCATTGAGAGGAAAGTTATAAAATGCTTCAAAATTGGTTTGAGTCGCGTTACCAATCGCAGAGGCAATGAGCGGTTGACCGGCGGCAATGCCCGCGATCGCCCCTTGCTTAAACAGGTTGGGGAAGGCAACACCAGCCATCCAGTAAGCTAAAGTGACATCGTCAAATACTGTGTTGTGATAGGTGCCCACACCATATCTGCTAAAGAGAGCGATTCCAGGCGTGAGGCGAGCTTCTACATTCACGCCAAAGACATTAAAGCGACGGTCAAACACTTCTCCACCGCTGTACTGCAAGCGAATCGCCAGATGGCGGGAGGGGGCGTATTCAACTTCCACCGTGCTTTGATGGGTAGATCCAAACAAGCCACGTTCACCTTGTGTCTCCAAAGGAGAATCGCCCAGTGCTGCTGGATTTGTCACACTGGTGGGATATAAAACTCGCGTGAAAGAAGACGTGCCTCGAAGGGGTTGTCCAGTACCAGGATTGGCAGCATCGGCGGCAGCATACAAAGCACGCAGGCTGAAGTCCCCCAGTTTCCAGTCGATCGCCGCCCCGGCACTGGGGCCATTGACTGGAAACAGAATGAAATTGTTGACTAGTGCTAACGTGCTGAAGTCTCGAAAACTAGCGTTGGCGTAGCTGTTGCGATCGACATAATCAGTAGTGCGAATATCGGGACCGATGGAGACACTCAAATGCCGCAGCGGTTGAAAGGTGTAGTACAGCCGCCCAAGGCCAACGTTGCCATCGCTGGGCGGTTTAACCGAGTAATCTAACACGCTGCCAAAGCTTGGCTCTAAAACCCCTGACACGTTGTCGTTCGCGCCATTGCTGCCTGTATCAATCCGAATTTTGAGTAAGTCGGTGCCAGTGAAACTGGTGTTTAGATCGAGGGCAACTCGATAGAGGGCTGTTGGATGCAAGTCCTGATCCGCCAATACTCTCCCAGTTGGATCAATGATGCTTTCCCCAGCAAAATCGCCGCCATTGACTGAGAAGAGAACCTGTCCAGTAAGTTTGGTAGTGGTCGAAAATTGTTGAGCTTCTAAAGTTGCAGTTCGAGCTTCAAGAGTGTCTACGCGTCCCCGCAGTGTTGTCAGTTCAGCAGCAAATTCTGCTTGAAGTCGTTGCAAGGTTGGTAGAGCGTCTGTTTCAACTAACTCTGCTGTGGCGCTGGCGAGTCGCTGATTCAGTTGAGCGAGACAGGCATTTAACCCGGCGGCAAACTCATAACGCGTCAGCGATCGCTGCCCACCAAAGGCTGGGTCGGGATAGCCAGCCATACAACCGTAGCGTTCCATCAACGATCGCAAGGCCTGAAACGCCCAATCGGTTGGTTGTACATCGGCAAGCTGGCTCACCGGTAGCATCTGACTACTCATTGTCTCCTGAGCCGCGGCAGACCCTAGTAGAGTTTGTGGTATGAGAGACATTCCAATCATTAAAGAAGGTAGGATCAACCGAGAGAAACGTTTCATCTGGAACAACCATCATAGAGACAGCAAATGGTTAGGCAACTTTAGGCAGCACACCTTGAATGAGCCATCAGTGCGATTGCAGGCAAACGACTAACGAGACACCAACACTTTTAAGGCCGATTGAGCCTTGGCGATCGCCGGCTGACGAGCCTCATCTCCACCCAGCAGATGATCGGCGTGAATCACTTCAACATCAGTGATGCCAAGGAAGCCAAAGATGAGTCGCAAATAGGGTTCCTGCATATCGTAGGGATAGTAAGGCATATCTTTGGGATAGGAACCGCCCCGCGCCGTAATAAGCAACAGCTTTTTGCCCGTAACCAAGCTTTTGTAACTGCCATCGGCTGCAATGCTAAAGGTACGACCGACGCGCACAATTTGGTTAAGGTAGGCCTTAAAACCTGCGGGAATGCTGAAGTTAGACATGGGGGCGCTGAAGACATAGCGATCGACTGCCAAGAATTCATCCATGCAAGAATTCATCCACGAGTGCATTGGAGGAACGAATGGCGGCGGCTTGTTCGGGCGTGTGTTGGTCAGGTGCAGAGTAAGCGGCAGCGATCCAAGGTTCATCAACCAGGGGAACGGGATGATACCCTAAATCACGATAAGTTACTGTGTCATGAGGATGTGCTACTTTCCAATTAGCGACGAACGCTTTTGAGAGCTGGCATGAGATGGATCTTTCACCACGCAGACTAGCATCAAGCTGAAGCATGTGAGTCATGTCTAAAAGCGCTCCTAGTAAAGATCAAAGAAGAACAATTTCTCATTCACAGTTGTTCAGAGCCGGAAAACAGAGCAATTAAGGCCTGAGAGGGTACCTGGTTGCCCCGTGCCATCAAGTCTTTGCCCTGGAGTGCCACCGCTACCCGCGCTACATTCGCACCATGATGATAAGCACACTGAAGCATCTCATTGGTGATGCCGACTGGCTCCATATTGGGTCCGCCGCTTCTGCCGTGTGCACCCCAGTGACTGCCAGCAACACCGGCTCCAGGTGTAGTTTTAGGCAAGGGGACTAAAAGCATGCCTGCCGCTGCCATGGCTGCCAGCAAGCCCAGTTGGGCAATTTCTACACCCGCCCCGGCATTGCCATAGCCGCCGCCCACGGAGAACACACCGCCCACTTTACCCACCAGGTCATCAGTGAGCCAAAGAACTTCGATCGTGTTCTCAATAAACTGTTTTACCCGGGCATCCGCCGACCGATGCCGTAGGGGCGTACCCAACAACAGTGCGTCACACACCCGGACTTCTTCTCTCGTTGCCTCGGTTGCTTCCCGCAGAAGCACGCTTGTGCTTTCGAGCGATCGTGCACCAGCGGCAACGGCCTCAGCCATTTTTTGGGTGTTCCCCAGTGTTGAGGTGTAAACGACCAGGATATTTGTCGTCGAGGTCATCTTTATACCTCAACTAACTTGGCAAGAATTTCTTGATACATGATGGTCTGGATGGTCTGTCCAATCCCTTCGGACCAGAAGTTCGCCAGTTCTGCCATCACTTGATTGGTGGAAGTTAGAGTGACCCCGTGCTTTTCCATACGTCTCAGAGCCGTTTCGTCCGCCAATGTTGTCGGTGAACCGCCCGCATCCACCACCACCTGCACTTCAAACCCATCCTCGATCGCGCTCATAGCGGGATAGACGATGCAAACATCATTCGTCAACCCTGCCATAATGAGCTTTTGCCGACCTGTGGCAATAACTGCACTTTTGTACTCATCATATTCCCAGGCATCCACCACACCAGGACGTTTAACGCGATGTTTGTAGGCTTCAGGGGCCAGTTCCTGTAAATCATTCAACAACAAGCCCTGAAAGTGGTCTTCCATGCTGATGGTCAACACCAATGGCATTTCACTTTCGACTGCCGTGCGTGCTAGAGCACGAGTGTTTTGTACAATTTCTGCGTAAGGCAAGTTACGGGCAAGCTTGATCGTGCCCTGTTGGTGGTCAATCAACAGCATTGCCGCATTCTCGACGGTAAACTTGTTCTTCACTGGATGCTCCTAAAGTTTAAAGTGGTTCTACGGCAGTATTTGATTAGAAGCAAGGAGGAAGACGGAACTATTTTCCTTCCCCCTCTCCTAAAGCTTAGGCATGAGCTATTGCACGCGTTTTCTCATTGCTTGGTGGCGCACCATGTACCATCGTGTAGGCATACTCAACGCCCACACCGTAAGCACCAGAGTGTTCCTTGACCAGACCAATGACAGCATCATAGGTTTCCTTGCATGCCCAATCGCGCTGGTACTCTAGCAGCACTTGTTGCCAGGTGACAGGCACAGCATCCGCCCTACCGTGTCTCTGGGGCGGGACTAGCACCCAGCTGTGCCTCTGGAAACGCTTCAGCTTGGTAAAGTAAGATGGCTTCCGCTTCGGTTAACACCCGTCCACTCGCTTCAATCAAGGTAGGGACTTTTCCCGCCGGATTGACGGCTAGAAACTCCGGTTCACGAGTTTTGCCACGCTCGACCCAGGTCAAAGCGTTTACCAATCCATTCCATCACAATATGAGGGGCAAGAAAACAGTCTCCGGGCATGTAAAACAGTTTCATTAAGGTTTCCTGGGGACAATGGTGAGTTTAATGGACTGAGCGGGAAAAGGGCAGGGGAAAGGCAAGAACAGTGTGATGTTAAATTCTCCTTTCTTCTTTCTCCTACCGCCCAACTACTTAGGCCGCCATGTCAAACAACAGGACTTCACTATCATTCGATGCACCTTCCAGAGTGATCTGTGCTTCTTGGGTAATTGCTGCCCCATCACCAGCCGTCAGTATTTGATCATTCAACTGCACGGCCCCTCGCGCCACCTGCAACCAGGCAACTCGTCCCTTGACGAAGGGATGAATGACGGTATCGCCTTCCTGCAATGCGGCAGCGTAAAGGTCAACATTTTGGTGAATTGTAATGGAGTCATCTCGTCCATCATGCGACCCAACGAGGCGCAATTTGCCGCGCTTTTCTGCCTCGGTGAATGTTTTCTGCTCGTAACCGGGTTTAATCCCTTTCTGTTCTGGCAGAATCCAGATTTGCAGAAAGTGAACTGGCTCGGTTTTCGAGGCATTGTATTCGCTGTGCTGGATGCCTGTGCCGGCAGACATCCGCTGCACATCTCCCGGACGAATCACTGAGCCAGTGCCGATGCTGTCTTTATGCTCTAATGCGCCTTCTAACACATAGGAAATGATTTCCATATCCCGGTGCCCGTGCGTACTGAAACCTTGTCCAGGCGCTACTTTGTCTTCATTAATCACACGCAAATCAGCAAAGCCCATGTGCTTGGGGTCGTAATACTCACCAAAAGAGAAGGTGTGACGACTATCGAGCCAACCAAAATTAGCAGCGCCACGGTCTTGAGCGGGTCGAATTGTAATCATTTTTGGTGCCTCCGAATGGTTAAGAGTTGTTTGTTTAACCACACTGTTATTATGAGATGAATCCAAATAAAAGACAATACGTTATTTTAGAGGCAGACTGTCTCTGAAATAGCTACAATAACTGCACGATGGATAAGTTTGAAAGTATGCGGGCGTTTACTCAAGTGGTTAACTCTGGAGGCTTTGCGGCGGCAGCAAGAGCGATGGGAATGTCTCGATCGCAAGTTAACAAGCTCGTCATTGCCCTGGAAAATGAACTGGGTATACAACTGCTGCATCGCAGTACGCGAGTGGTAACTCCCACTGAGACAGGGTTGGCGTTTCATGAGCGCTGTGTCGAGATCTTGGCAAGTTTGGAAGAGGCGGAGCGATCGCTGATCCAACTGCAAGCGGAACCAAGAGGCCGGCTGAAAGTGAATGCGCCGATGACCTTTGGCACGATGCACTTAGCTCCTGCTCTTGCCGATTTCATGGTGCAGTATCCCGATTTACAGGTGCAGCTAACGCTGAACGATCGCTTTATTGACCCGATCGAAGAAGGTTTTGATGTCACGGTACGAATTGCCAAACCTCAAGAGAGTGCAAGCTTGATTGTGCATCCGTTGGCTGCGGCACCCCGAGTGTTGTGTGCGGCTCCAAACTATCTGAAGGCTCACGGCACTCCGACTTACCCAGAGGAATTGCGTCACCATTCCTGTTTACACTATGGTCAATTAGTAGTGGAACATCAGTGGACACTGATCGGAGCCGAGGGAGAACAGACGATTGCGGTGAAGGGGGTGTTGTGCTCTAACAATGGCGAAGTGCTCAGGGATGCGGCAGTGCAAGGGTTAGGGATTGCGCTACTGCCGATATTTATTGTCAAGCAGGAATTGCAGCATGGGGTGCTGCGAATGGTGTTGCCCAACTATCATCCACCTGAACTTTCGATTTCGGTGATTTATCCGGTCAATCGTCATCTATCAACCAAGGTAAGCTTACTAGTTGATTTTCTCCAGGAGCGATTTGGGGCAATGTCAACTTAACCGAGTGTGTCCAAAATTAAGCACAATCATCCTTAGCTTTCAGCGTTGCCCAATTTGACGCAGCAACTTTTAAGCAAGTGCTTTCTCGCCAATCCTCCAAGTGCTGGCGCCGCTGTTCTCGGTAGCGTTTTGCACTGAGTTCATGTTGCTTTGGGTGAAAGTGCCCTCGCATCGGGTCAAAGGCAGCTCAAAAGCGTGGCGCTTGCCTTGGCGCTTTGCATCGCCGCATGTGCCTTGCTCTGACTCGTGTCGGTTGCTGTAAGTTTTCGGCACGGTTGTGCCATCCCTGCTGCTGTCGCTGCTCCACACGCTTCATCACCTGTTGCTTTGCCGCTTCGTAGCACTTCCGTTTAGCGATGATGCTGCCCTGTGGCACGAAACCTTGTTGCTTCAGGAGTTGGCGGAAAACTGGGACTGCTTTCAGCAAACTGAAGGTCACTATCCTGGTTCACTGGCAATCTCACGGTCTGGGAAAATTATGCATGCGGGCTTGAATGCCTGTCGCAATATTGCGCTCAAGTTCTGTGAGCGCTATTACTCAAAGCCGCTCCTAGTAACAGGACGGTGTGTTAAGCGTTCTATACAAATAGCAAGCGGCTAACTTGCTTGAACGCTAATACAAGGGCAGTGTAACCCCCTATGCCTTTCCTACTTCACTACGTCCTGTCAGTGTGAGCAACGCTCTAAGTGCTGACAGAAGCGACTACAGAGGAGAGGCAGTGAGAGCAGATTCCGGTTTACTCCGTTTTCTCGCTACACAGAGGCACTGGAGCGACTACAAGTACTAGCTGCAGAACATGGGCTGAGTGTGGAGCGATCGGACTACGCCTACCGTGTTTGGGTGCAGAAACGCGCTGAGACAGGCATTTGCACAGAAACTATGCTGGTCGTTTGCCCAGCCGTTGTAAACGAGTACCACAGACCAGGCTTTGAAGCGAGGTGGTCGGAAGTGACGCTGGCACTGAAGCAGCAACGATTACCACAGAGCAAAGCCACAGTTCCCGCACCACAAAGCGAACCGCTAGTGCATATTGTGCGACCTGAAAGCAGAGGCAAGGATGGATAGCACGCTCTTCGCCCTTGCCCTTACCTTTCGCCCCTTTCGCTGTTAGCAGCAGGACGCTTTCCAAGAGACCAACCTTATGATCTGTTGCTTCTATGGCAGTGACGAGTATAGTCTGCAGCTTGCAGTACGGGTGCTGATGGCAGACCAGACCTGCCAAAAAATACCGCATACTACAGATGACGATCTGAAAACAGTTATGGCAGCGCTCAGGCAGTACACGCTGACACATGGGCAGTGGCTCTGGTTACAGGACACCACAGTTCTGCAGCTAGGCAAAGTCGCGAAGCCACTGCAAGACGAGTTTAAAGCCGCATTGCAGAGCATGAGACCAGAAAAACGACTGCTGCTAACTTGTTTGCAGAAACCGAATGGCACGTTGGGTCTTACTAAGTGGCTACAGCAAAACGGCACAGTGCAGGAGTTTCCACTCACACCGTCTTGGGACAGCACCCGACTGACCCAGGAGACCGACCAAGACACGCGGGACTATGGAGTCAGACTACAACCCAATGCCCTCGCTTACCTAGTCGAAGCCGTGGGGAACCAGCGACGAGAGCGCTTTCAAGCCCTCGAACGTCTCCTGCTCTACCAGGGCGAACGACCAGCATCACTCACTACCACCGAAGTAGAGGCGATTGTCCAAACTACTGCGTCTACAGCGCTACGGTTAGCCAGTCAGATCAGAGAACGGCAGACCCAGGCAGCGCTAGGAACGCTGCACCAACTGCTTGATCGCAACGAAGCGCCACTACGCATACTGCAAAGCCTGGTCACGCAGTTTCGTACCTGGCTTTGGGTCAAGTCCATGCTGCAAGAACGACGACACTCTGACCTAGTAATCGCTCAAGCTTCGGGTCTTGGCAACCCCAAGCGGCTGTATTACCTAAAGCAGGAATTGCAAGGGTGGCAAGCACCGCAGTTAGCAGCGGTCATGGAATGCCTGCTGCAAGCAGAGTGGTCAATCAAGCAAGGTGTTGACGCGCTCAGTACCTTGAAAACACTGCTGTTTCAGCTCGGGGCAGTATGAACACAGTTTTTCTAGAAAGCCCCTTCGGCGCAGTCTGCATCACCTTTCATAGTGAGACAAGCTGTGTTGCCAACCTGTGGGAAGCGCCAAACCTCATTATGAACCAAGTTGCCGTCGAGGGCTTGTTGCAGTTCCGCCGTATAAGCCATACCTGGCAATGAAACGATTCGTTTACCCGAAATGTTTCTTTATCCTGGGAAGTTAACCCTCGTAAGTTTGCTCTGCAAGGACTCCTCACTCACTATCCCAACCATCCCATAACGCTTGAACTTCTAAACGACAAAGCCGTCAATGACCAAGATGAACAACTGCGAGAATGGGCGCAGCAACAGCTTGAGACCCTGGAAACAGCGGATCTAAATCAGGCAATTTGAGCGATCGATTGATTCACCCGTGGCTTGCCAAACCGCTCCCAGGCATTACCACCCCGCAAAAAGAGTTCCATCCAGCGTAGGGGTTCTCCCCCATCAGGGGATGACCAGCCAGAGCTACCGGGGGCAAATGCCAGTGTTCCTTCAGACACTTTGAAGCTGCCATCGGAATAAACGGCATCGCTAACCACATCGCCAATGCGGATCACAATCTTGCTTTCAGGCTCCAGGCTGAGGGTACCTGCCGCAATGGTAGTCTTGATATTCCCATAGCCATCAATCCAGGCAACCCGACCCTGCGGCACATCCGGGATTTGCTTCAAACTTAGGTTGTCGCCTAGGAGACTAAAGTTATCCTGCATGATGGCAGCAGCAGCGGGAGGGAACACATCCCGTGAACGAAACTGGGATCCACCCTTGGAGACGTTGACCACTTGCAAGACTTTGGCATGGTGCTTAATAAAGGAAAGGGTATAGCCTGCATTCACCCCTACAACCTTGACTCCATTGGGCAGTAGGGCATAGGTCAGCCCTTCCCCTTCATTGTTGCGGCGGGCTTCCGGGTCATCCTGGCGCGGGGCGCAATTGTGATAGATCAGGCGATCACTCGGACCAAAGTTCAGTCCCAATTGAGCAATCCAGAAACCTGTTGCAAGCGTGCTGAAGGGAGGCACTGAAAGGGTATGAAGTTGAGCATCAGGCAGCGCTGCCAGCAATCGTTGAGTCACTTCAGCGAAAGCAGGGTCGCCCGTCCCGTAATCTGCAATGATGCTGATAAACATACTGCCTCCACATGAGCAAATGAGCTAGCAATCGAACAGGGAGCGGTTCGGTGTCAAAGGTTACTGAACAAACTGGTTCATCAGCAGTTTAGGTGCGATCTAAGTCATTCACAATGTTCTAGGATACTTAATCGATCCCGCCATGAGCCTGATGCGTTTCAGCATCCTGTCGCTCGCTCTCTATCATGCCCCCTCAACCTGTTCAATCGGATGGCATGGCGACGATGCCCAAGCACTGTGCGCTCGCCACCAGATAGTGGCTAGGAGCAGCGGCGCGGTGCCCAGATAGCAAAAGTGACTTGGTGCCACCCTACCAGAAGCGCCTAACACACTCCGCGAGCTGACTGGCACGAAGCCACACCGCTCAATAAAGTAATTCGACGAGCAGCTTGCTAAACGGAGCTTTGAATCGGGAGTGAAGCGAACGCCCCCACTCTCAGTAGACTCACAAACCGAGCGATCGTCAGGTTCTACCCATTGACCGACTCACACCTTATAGCGATACGTTAAGTTATATTTACAAAAGTTTATTTTATGGGTCGGTGACGATGATGCCTAACCTGTTTGAGGCAACCAACACTTACTGGCGCGAATTAGACAAGCTGGAAGCCGCTTATCAGCGGCATGAGCTTTCCCTTCAGGAAGTTGATGCCAAAGTTACCGAGTTAATGATCGCATTGGGTCAAGAGCGTCGAGCCGCTTTCGCTTCGTTTCGTGATGGTTTGCGTCACCTATGGCAGAAGCAACAAGAACCGCTCTTGGGCATGAGCCTCTTAGGGGTTCTGACTTATGCTTGGGTGACATTTAACCATTTGTCTTAAGACTACCCTGTTCCGGCTTCGCTTTAAGTTGAGCAAGCAAGTGAAGAACCTAGCCCTAGTGCGAGAGTTTGGATTCTGACCGCTCTCATTAGTTAAAGTAATGTGCAAGCCTTAGCATAATTGGGTAGGTACTCTAAGTCAGTCTCACCCGGTCTTAGAGCTGGGCTTTTTGCTAGGGAAGATTTCACTACCACGGCTATCGCCCGTGACGCTGGATACTACCAGAGACACTTTGAAGGCTTGCCGTTGGTTGTGCTGGCAATCGCACTCATTTCTGTACTGTACTGGGCATTAAGAAGCAGTCAGAAGTCAGGGTAGGTATAGGCTCTCATCAGTGTATGAACTATGCAGCTACTCAACTATTTGCTGTACTACAAAACACTCTGTAACTGACCTACAGGACACAGGACATGAAAAAGCGATCGCGTATGAGGGCGATCGCTTACTGTCCTCGATTACACGACAGAGCCAGACCTTTGCTTCACGGAAGGCGATTACAGCATTGTCGATCACCACACGCAGTACGGTGGTGTGCCCCAGTATGCCAACGGTCATGTCTGCGCGATTAAGTTCAAAGGGGAGGTACTACAGGCGTTCAAGCAACAACTCTTTGGCGATCGCTTAGTCGTGTCGCTCATACAGTACAACGCAGACGAACTGAAGCGACTGGATAAAGCACGAGAATATGGCGGCAACCACCCCAATATGGTCACGCGCTTCCCACCGGTGGAAAGGAGACTGGGACGGGCTGACACTGAACGCATAGCGTCTACAGTAGCAGGCGAACCGTATGAACGCTCTGCTTGCCTCATTAGTCCCGTTTGGGGTGTCGGCAGACAGCCGGGCAGAAACGCTCCAGCGTCACTGGGACGATACTGAAGCCAGTGCTGAAGCGTTGCTCATGGAGTACATGGCGCTCGCAATGAGCCCCCGACAGTCCCTTTTTAAGCGACACATGCTGCGATCGCTGCTAGAGCTAGACAAGAACACAATCGCCCTGACGTTATACGAACAAACCCTGAACGCCCAAGCATGGGCTATTTACCGAGTCCGCAGACTGAAGCTCGGTAAAAACCAGTACTGGTGGAGTCTTGCTGTTGTGAGTACAGGTAGTCGTGTTGAATGCGAACAAACCATACACGCTATGAACGGACAAACAGCTTCTACCGCAACGCATGCCCGTCATGTCCTGGAAAGCCGTTGGAACGGAGACTTACCGTGGCGAGAACATTTCCTTGTTGCTGCCCCGCACCTGGTAGCTGCCAAAGAGTGACCGTCGTTCGCAGAGCGCTGGTTCCAGAGTTACCAATTGAGGCTGAACTTCAAACGTTGACAGGGGCAGGAAACAAACCCCTTCCTTCCTGCCCTCTCACAAGCTCCTGCAAGCAGTATGACCTTCAGAGCAACCCCAATGGCAACCCGGACTTATACGTTCACGGACGACGAAAGCGCCCAGTTCGATCGATTAGTAACGCTTGGTTTCGAGAGACAAGACCATTTCGAGGGCATAGACAACTCACAAGTGGTGTTTTTGCACAAGCAAGAAGGCGTTGAGCTTACCTTCCACCCAGAATCGTATGTAGACGACGCAGGCAGAGAATACTGCTGGGCAGTTGAAGTACACGGTAAAACAGCCGGTGGCTTTGATTGCATAACGAGTGACGCTTGGCTAACCATGACGGAGTTCAGCTTCGTGATTGAGCCGGATCAATGGGGTGACATGCTGTCAGCCCTGAAGAGTTTGAAAACCCTAAAAGACTGGCAAAACATTATGCACCCACGACTGCAAGCAGCCGTTCACACTAACCCTAGACTTTCCGCTCAGTAGAACGTCTCTCTTGGTTCTGACGAACCAGGAGACAAACTTCACTTCAAACTATAATGTGCCAGATCTCCAAGACAGCCAAAAGCAGCTCCAGAATACAATTCAGCGATCGCAAAGACTACGACCTGCCAGACGACTTTCCCACAATCGAGACCATGACTAGTACATGCTTCCTTACAGTAGAGTCAGACCCTGACGCGGAGGAAGCATGGAAGCGGTTTAGCTGCAACGACACAGTGAGGCTCACCAGTCCCGACTTTCGCAAGTCCTTGCAGCAAATGTTCGCTCATAAGCCTGCTGGGCAATACCTGGTCAAGGTTACAGCAACGCTCGAACTGTCACAGTTGGACTTTGAACCGCAAGTAGTACCGCCTGCTTCTAACCTGGAAGAGCCCGACAACTGGTATAACGCTGATCACGCCACAACGGTTTGTCGGCACCCATGCGGGCAAGTAGAGGCAGAGGAAACCTCTGACCTGCCTTGGACTGAAGACCCACAAACAGCAGTGGCAGTGGGACAAACTGAGGGGGACGACTTTGACCCTGAGCGACACTTCTAAGCTTCCTAACGACCATGGAGTACCCTCGTAGAGTACTTCATGGTTTTCAGTCAGACATCGCCTCGAAAGTTTTTTGCGAAGCTTTGCAATTTTTTGGCGAAGGATCAGCGAGTCATTTCCCTGCTGACGCAGCATTAGTAAGCATTTAAGCAGAGCAGACGCATGTCCCATCAACCGATCGAAACAACACCAGTGGAACTTGAAACACCGCCAGCAGAGCTTAAAAAAGTCTCTGAGGCAGTCCAAGCATTAATTCAGCGAGGTAATGTTACCTGGGAAGAGTACGAACGTTTCAGCCTGAACGGGTTTGAGCGGGACGCGCTTTACCCACACTTGACGACAGAAGCGCTCTGCAAAGCCACAGAGCAGGTCAGGTCTTTTTGCCTGCCACAGTGACACTTCCCCACACTAACCTACGACGAAACGCTCATACATCGGCTGGTGCCGTTGCTCATAGCTCAGCTACTGCAACGCGTTCGCTCCATTGCTGCGCCTTAATCCCCATCTGCTACGCGAGGATGGGGAAGTGCAGGCTAATCCTGTTTAACACTGAGAGTGAGTATGGAAATCGTCATCGAAATCGGGTTGTTTATAGCTTTCTTCTGCTTTTACAATCGTCTAGTAGACAACTGGCAGAGCGAACGTAAACAACTTGCACACCACACTCCAAACAGCTGACGCTGCGTTGGAGTAAACTTTCCACAATCAGCATTGAAGAACCATGGAAGACACTCTTTTCAGCTTTATTTTGTTCGTAGGCTTCTACTGTCTGTACAGCAAAATGTTTGCTCCCAACCTTAACGACACAACCGATGTCACCCAAGTTAGCACCGTCCTTACAGCAGCGGTCGTCAAAGCAGTTGAACCTCTGACCGTAGACCGCGCCACCGCTACACGTGCGACAAACCACAACTCAGTCAAGTCAGAGCAGCAGACCGCAGAACTAGCACCAGACCGTGACCGTGACTCACTGACGATCGCTTTCAATCAACCGACTGGAGTCAGCAGCAAGCAAACAGCGACTTCAGCAACAACTAGAAACACTCGCAGCAAGCAGGCTGGTCAATCGAGGGCGATTGCTCAGAGCAAAACTAGCTAAAGGACATACATTCTAAAGTCGCTCAACCGTAGCGTTAAACACCTGCTGGTAGATGAGGAACAGGACTTGAGCGCGTTGGTCAGATAAGGTAAGCAGTAAAGCGCTTAAGCGAACTGGTGTCGGGACGTTTAGACAAGCTTTAAGATTTCAAGGGCATCGGTATGAGACCGAAGCCAAAGCATAAGGGTGCTGTCGCTTCACAATCGGCACCCTGGCTTGGTTGTGGTTAAGTAAGATGAGCCGTCGCTAACAAGTACCGAACCATCCCGACCTATTGACTACACTAGGTCACACGCATAAAGCCCTTTATACTCACTCTGTCGAGTCATAAGACCGAATTTCCTACTAATTTCACAGGAGACCTTATGACAAGTAGTTCCAGTCGACGCACCAGCAGACCAAAGCCACCTGAAAGTGACGAAACCAGCCTCGTCCCGGAGATCGAGGCATACTCAGACCTTTCTGACGTAACAGCAAACGTGTCCGCGATGCCCAGCAGACAAGTACACGTCGATCCGCCTGCGATCCCTGAACTCGATGCACCAGAAACGATTTCGGGGACGGGCAATCGACGGCAACCGTATGTCAACGCACTCATGCCGGTCATGCGCCGCATCAAGCGCCAACCCCCGAGTGAAGTACCCGAGGCAGAAATGAATGCGCTCTATGGGTTCCTTGGGGACGAAACTGGGGAAGTGCGAGTGAACTCAGCATTCCTGTCTGAAGCGTTCACGTTCTTCGCTGGAGAACTCTTCGAACGCTATTCTCGGACATCGCTGACTTTGGCGATTTACCTGGGCAAAAACGGTGGCATGGGCGTTTCCGCTGCCAAGCGCGAGATCAGCCGTGCCACTGGTGTAGTCATTGGAGAGTCCGACATCAACGGGTTCCCACGTCACCTCGGCTTGCGGTATACCCCTCAGCAATTGACTGACGCTGTCGCCTACCTCAACGAAGGCTATGGAGAGAACGGATCGATTGTCCCTGGGGCGATCACAGCTGCGAACGAAGCGCTGCGTCAGAAGAACGAAGCAGCCGGACGTACCAACCGCTACTAACTCAAATTTTGACTGACCGCATTCCTGAAGCAGCCGCTTTGGGAATGGGTTTTTCAGCCGTTTTGCGCGGATTACGGACACGCGCGACAGTTTGGCTTGGAGACTTAGAGACATTTACGGAGAACGGCATAAATCGTTCTTGAGAGACTGGTATAGCAGTCTTCTCGTAAATATTGACACATGAAACCCGCAGAAACTGGCACAGAAGAGCTTCACCAGGGCGATTGGGTTTGGGTGGGCGAACCCATAGAAAGAGACATTGAACCCAGACAAATTGTCGAGCCGCCGCTAGACCAACTGCATGAAGACGAGTGGGCATGGCTCTTAGTCTATAAATACCACGAGTGGCTAGAACTCAACGCCAACTTCAAACCGCCACTGATGCGCCAGGAACCCCGCACCCCTTTTGAAGTGAGGGACGCTGCCATGTGGAAAAGCAACTTTGCCTTCGTCAAAACCATGTATGACCAAGGTCTACCGCTTAGTGCTTGGAAAAGTGCGATACCACACCCAGCAGCCAAGTATGTCTACCTGGACAAACGGTGTTCGGAAGCCCAAAGGGTTTTCCTACAAGAGGTTGCGTCTGGTCAAATTTACCCTTTTCCTTTTGACGACGAAGAGTAGCCGTTGCCTGAAGACTTTACTCCCGCACCCGCACCCCACCCTCGCTCCCTCTACAGCTGCACCACAGCAGGTTAAGCCCTGCTCTCGCTCCTTCACTCAACTTCTTACAAGGCCTCTCCATGCTGTCATTTCTTGAGCTAGATCCAAAGACTGACGAGACCCTCAATCTACCGCCTAAAGTGGTTAAGCATACCTACTTAGAGGTCAAACTAGGACTGGCAGAGCGATTGGAAGACCCAAACCTGAAACTCTACACTGCCAAGCTGTACGATGGGGTGACAGAAGCCGACCTTATTCGACTTAGAGAAGAACAAGGGCTACACTTGCTGTTCAGCAATGCCCGCACAGCCTACTTTGGCGACGCAGAGACGTGCCAGCTGGTAGACGAAGAAATCCTACAGAACTTTTCTGACGCCGTCGCTTACGGGTCTCTGCCCGTGTCTGACGCAAACGCCAGTACACTCAGAGCCAACCGACGGGTACTCATCATTGACGACGAAGCTGACCCCAAAGACACCACAGCGGTTTGGGGTGACGTACCGTTGCTCAAACAGGACGGGACACAAGTTGATCCGCTAACCTTACTTCGTGCTGCGTCTGCACTGGGAGACTCCTTTGGGCTTATTGCACCGGCTTTGCAGCGGGAACTAACGGCACAGGAGACGCTACAGACGCTACAAGGTCGATTGGCAGTAGCACAAACACTCAGTTTTAGCGGCACAAGCCTGGATGCAGAGGGCATTGAGGCGCAACTTAAACCGCTCTTGCATGAGCAACTGTGGGACGTTGCAGCATTCCAGCAGCAACTACTACCAAATACTGAGTACGGAGACCAGCTCACACTGCAAACAAAAGTACGACCTGACGGCAGCGCGATCGTCCAGTGGCGCTACACCACGCAGGAGAACCCTGACGCACTCCTGAAAGGTAAAGCGTTAGTAGGTACTTCAGCCACTGACGGCACCTACCAGGTAACACTTTTAGGTGGCACAACAGCTCAGCAAGCTGTTGCCAATCAGGAGTTCAACAGCCTGGTACAGTCCCAAAACACGCCCTTCCAGTTCCGGGCAGGTGTCCCAGAGTGGCAGGGAGTGATCAAGGGGACGTGTCGCGCCAGTAACCTGTGCCAAGAGTTAGAAGTAGACGCGATCATACCCAAGTCAGCCATTAAAGGGGACGGCAAAACTACACCAGTGGGACTCCATACCGTTGACCACCTCTTCTGGAGCTGGAAGGCGGAAGCTCAGGTGCGGCAACAGAGGCTCGGTGCCCAGGTGCTGGTCAACTTACCAGAGGGTACGCGGCTTGACATTGAGCCTAAAGTTGAAGCAGCCTGCGTTGTTCTAGAAGCCGCAGTCAGTGATCCACGGTTAATTGCCGACCTGTATTGTGCCAAATACGAACGACGAAAGGAGCTCTTAGAAGCTCAAGCCTTTGAAGAGACTGAAGCGCCCGAACGGGAGGACTGGGTCTACCGCGTCCTGAAAGCCGACGCACGACCCACAACAGTGGTTGAAAGTCTTCAGTCAGTAGAGTTGCAAACGGTTCTACCGGAAGCCACTTGGGCACAGCTCCAAGCAATCGCTGCTCAAGGGCTGACAGTCACCGAGTTTGTCGAACAAGCTAACGGCGTACTAGAAGCAGAGCCAGCAGCAGAGTCAATCAAGCGCTTTACCGTAGACGAAATTGTGAGTCCAGTAGAGAGTGACACGACTTACCCCACTACCTTCGGTACGGTGCAGAGAGGCGGTTATGGGCAGCTGCTAGAGCATGAAAAAGTCGCTGACGCACTCAACCGTTTTCTCCAAAACGAGTGGCGAGAACTAGCGTTGGGCGGCATTAACGTACCGTCTGCCCTGGCACAGCCCCACGCCCTGCTACAGGAAGACGAAGTTTGCTTTAGCGGTATGCCGCATGGTGCCAAAGTAGCGATCTACCGCTCTCCAGTGTCTAATGTCAGCGCGTTTACTGTGTTGACTAACAACCTCGACGTCATTCGCGAACAAGACCGGGAAGCGTTTCGCCAAAACGGGGTCACGTACCTGAACCCTGCTACAGCCAAAGCCCAACTTATTGACTTTGACGGGGACACCGTTGCTCTTATACCAGAACTGGAGCTACAGAAGGTCAAAGCGCAGCCGTTCGAGCGCCTTAAACCCAATGAGGTGTATGTCCCTGGGCTGGCTCATGGTCAGGCTGTTACCCTTTACTACAGTGGGAACCGGGTGTCTGAGTTCGTCAACAACACCACACTTGCTGAACTGCCAGAGCCAAATACCGAACGAGACAGACTTAACCAGGTCTACGTCCACCCGGACGCTGGTATTGACCCAGAGCAACCCCTACAGTTAGGTTACTACGACGGTCTCCACGGTTTTAAGGCACTCCACACTGAAATTACACAACTCAACCTGCCAGAGCATCGACCTGTCCAGACGGAGAAAGAAAAGAAAATTCCACGTAATGCCTATGACCCCAGCCTAGCGAAGTTGTCACCAGAAGACCAGGCAATGGCAGCACGGTTTACGACCAAAGAGAGTGCAGCGTTGGACGCCGCTGACAACCCTACTGGACTCATAGCCAACGTCGGTATGCGACTGGAAGCGCTACGGACAGAGCTAAAAGCACTATCTAACGACCAAAAAGCGGCGTACTTGAGTGAAGCCAAAACAGGGATCAGCAAGTTGTACAAACGCGTAAGTGATCCTCAAAGCCAAAACCCGCTTGTTGCCCCACAGCCCACTAAAGATGGGTACGATTTTGTGGCAGAACTGCAAGACCTTGCTCAGGGTGCCACCGCTCCTACTGCTGCTAACCCAGTAGAGCGGCTGGAACAAGTCAACGCTCAGCTAGCAAAGGTCGAACGCTTCTTGTTTCAAGTAGAAGGGCTGAATGCAATTAACCTGCAACGTGGTGTTGACACACCCAAGTCAGCCCGCACAGTGAACCAGGACTGGCTAGAGTTCTCCCGTGCTGCTGTTTACAAAGACGTGGCGTGGGTAAACCATCGCAAAGACAAAAACGTTTACTTGACGCAAAGACAGAAGTTTGGTGAAAACACGATCGCCACACCAAAGCCCTTAGCCAACAACACTCAGGACGCCATCGGGCGTCTGGTTGCCCTGACTAACAAAGCCTTTAGTGCTGACCCGTTAGACTACCAGGAAGCGAAAGCCTATGATGCGTTTCTCGTCACATCGCCTCGATCTTCAAAAGACCTAGAAGCTATACAGACACAAATTCAGGCATATAAAAGCGCCAATGCCAGAGCGACGGCACTGGAGCAAAAAGCGCAGACTGAAGAAGGACCAACACTTCAACTTCAGACCAAAGACGGTGCCATTCATATCACTAACCTGACGCGCTTTGACCCCGAAGGCACGTCGCCGCTTTGGGACGCAGTACGAACAGGCGAACCGCTAGAAATCAACGTTGTCGATAACGACAGGACGAAAATTACTCAGGGCAAAGCCTGGCAAACTCAGGACACTAAGCAAGGCAACCGCGGTAGCCATGACTATGCGGTCATGGTGTCTGTGAATGGAAAAAGCCTGGGTGCTGTTGGCACACTCTGCAACATCAGTGCTGAAAAACTAGCAGAAGCAGTACTAAAACGTGCTAACCCTAGTGTGCTTTACCAGCTCCAGAAAGACCATGCGAAAGCACCAGAAGGGCTGCCAAAGGCTGTTTTTGCTCGGTTGAAGCACGAAACAGGCAGCTTGACTGAGCGACAACCGGAAACAGTACAGGGTCAATTCACTCATGCCGGGGACAAAACTGAAGCCAAGGCACTGAGACAGGCAGCAAACGCTGCTCGTCAGGAGTGGGCAGCGACCGTACCACCAGAAGACCGGGAGTATTGGGCACGGCTAGCATGGTCGAACCAGGGGCAAGGCTTTGCTCTAGCTGCCTTCCCAGACGTTGTGAGCCGACAAGCTGAAACGTTCCAGTTCACGCAAGCAACCGTGATTGGGTTGCAATACGAAGACTGGGAAGGCGTTGACTGGACACAGGAACCGACGCTACGCATTGCCATTGGCACCGAGCCTGTTAACCCGGACGTGTCAGGGAAAGCACAAGACCCCCATTACGGCAAAATGATCCTGCAAGCCCAAACAGACGACGGGTGGAAGCTGGTCGGCACCCTGAGCTCCTCTATGGGCAAAGGCAATCAGAAAGACTTTCAGTACCCCGTAGGACTGTTAGCAAAAGGTACCCTGGAGACGCAAACAGATACCCTGATTGCTACAACAGAGAGCGGTCTTAGCCTCACGGTCAAGCCCGTGGACGGATCACCCTTGAAACCCACTGAAGAAGCAGAGCGGCACGACATCAGGTTAATCAGTGAAGGGTACGGCAGTAAGGCTATAGGCTACATTGCCAGTTGGGACGGTGAAAAGCTAGGAAAGCTCGATAAAGAATCGTACACCCTTGTAACCGAACAAGAAAAACAGTATGGCAAAATTTTCAATCAAAATCGCCGCAGCTCAGTTAGCGTCGTCCCTGGGGTGACAAAAACAGCCACTCTGGTACTCAAACCTGAGACCGTGCAAGTGCCTGAAGTCTGGTCAAAGCATAACGTCGACAGTTGGCTCCGCACTCTGAGGCAAATAGGCGCCGAAGTCGGGCAAGTCACCAGCGAACCCGGTGTCAATAAAAACGTATTGACAAAGGTTACCGCAGTCGTAGAAACCACGCGAAGCCAGCCGCACGTTGATCAGGTTTCCTTCAGTTCCACAAAGGCTGCCGCTACCACAGAGACTCAGACAGCAAAGCCTGCCAAAGTGCTACCGACTCCTAGTAGACTTCGAGGATCAGAGCCAACCACAACGGCCGTCGCCGCCTCAGCAGCACCGACCGTTCAACAGGCTCTCAAACCACTAGAGGCACAGTACAAGGAAGCTCAGGCACGCATTGGTGAAGTGTTTGACGCGGCTGGTTGTACACCCACACCGGAGCAAGTTGACCAGGCGATCGCTACGTCCATTTATCGGGAAACACCTGATTTAGCCGAAGCGACAAAGCGCTTACAGGTACTCACCAAGTCGCCTGTCACCCAACGACTGTTCCAGGAACAAGGGTTTGAGGCTGCCACTGCTTATGTCACGGAGGTGACGGTCAACGCCTACCAGCGAGTGCAAGCGACCAAAACTAAAGCCGTAGAACGCAACGGTAACGGACGATACTGAAGAAGACTTGGAGGACGGAAGCCAACTCTTCCTCCCTCTGCAAACCCCTAACGCCACCCCAAGGGCGAGGAACACTCCAGTTCTTCACCCTAATTTTTTGTGCCAAAACATGCGCGAGCAAACAAAAGTAAGCAAAGCCGCCATAGCAAGCGAAAACAGCCTCTCTGGGGCGATTTTGGCTCCTGTCAGTGTAAAGTCAGCAAAGCTGCTAAAAGCGTCGCCTACAGAGTATATAGCCTTGCCTTAGCTAATGTGGTACTAGAAAGCGGCTAGCATACCGCCATTCACAACAAAAAACCTGCAAAACTCTGCAAATTGGGTCAAACGGTTTACTACGAACCGTTGTAGTGAACTATAGAGCCAACAAGCTGTACTTTTGGACGGGGAAACGCCGCATATTATCGAGGTGCAGTTCGGGTTAGACGGTGAGCAGTTAGTGTACGAAGACTCAGCCGTCTATGATGCCTCGGCTGAGTAGCGTTTAAAGGGACAGAAGAACATAAACACCAACCACTGGCACTAACAGGCTACGGCAGCACACAGTACGCACGAGTGAATGTGCTGTTATAACGTCTAGATGTTAAGCAGTGTCCTAACCGCCTTGCTCATGCTGCTGCGCTGGAAGCTTGCAGGAAGCGCTCGCGCTCGGGTCAGACTGTCGAACTTCTGCCAGCACCGATCCAGATTGGGGCAGCCTGCGTCAGGGCGAAAGCAGGGTGACGCTGGGCTGAATCGTAGTCGCTTGCCAGTTTTAAGCAGATAAAGCAGTTGGATACGTTCTTTGACAGAAGTAATCTTTTGGCTTCTAAGCCGTTGCTTCAGGTCGGCTTCCGTTTCGATGCTAACTATTTTGTAACGCCTGCCATGGCTGCTTGCTTGAATTCCATAGCTGCCTTATATCATCTATAGCCTCACCTAGAGAGATGATATAAGCTTTCTAAGATTGGAAGCGTTAGTGCCAGGAAGCTTCTAGACAGCCTTACTGGGTTAAAGCTTTCATTGTTTAGTGGAGTCTATGGTTAGGGCCAAAGTATGTCGTTCTACTCGCTTTACTGCCTTGAGGGGCGCATGGAACTTTATGCCGTAGAGCTAGAGGCGCTGGCTGTTAATCAAGGAGGGCGTTTAATCTCAACCCAGAAAGGCTATCAGTGTGCTTATGAGTTTGCCGTGACCTTAGCCCAAGCCAAGCAGCTGCCCCTGGTTGATCATGCTCAAGCACATGGCACCAGCACGACACGCTAGGTCAGTCTGGGTAGCATTGGTCTACAACCACCAGCGTCAGTTTCAACGTTGTGCCTGCTGGACGTTCTTCGCCTGTAGGCACAACTGGCAGCAGCCGGATGCTGTCCAAGTGGCGCTTTCGCAGCAGGAGCTTGAGTCAAGTGAGCCGTTGCGCGGTGGCTGGCTATGCTTGCACCAAGCGGTCAAAGGGGGTGAATGAAGCCTAGAACTGCTTCTGGGCTTCACGTTGGTTTTGCTCCCAAAGCGACGGGAACGTTAACATGCGCTTGCAGAGGCTGTTGTAGACGGCGGGTCTGCACTCCCAGGTTATGAAGAGTGGTGTCAGCATAAACACGAGCTTCACAAGTAGGCTTGAGCATACGACATTGAAACTTGACAGTTGAAACTCAATCCAAACTGATACTCTGCGTGGGAATGTCTGGACAGCGGTTCTATGGCACCTGTTGTGTAAGCATAGCGCTCTAGTAGGATGCCATCTGCTTCCCATGCATGGACTGAAATTTGTGCTGCTTTGGTTGCCAGAAAAGCGATTTAAAGTGGCGTCCCCCAGAGAATCGATCGGTTAACGTTCCGACTGACAACTTAGCAAGCTAACGGTAAGCGTCACCGGCGGTAGATTGCGTTGAAGTAAAGCAGAACTGTAAGTCCGTCTGGTGCCCGCAAGGGTTAGCGCGCTCGCGCGCTAGGCATTGTCTACCCTCTATCGCCTCGACAGCTTCCGTATGAAACCTTAGTTGGACATTGCGCCCTATCAACATGAGGCTAGCTTCCTTAACTTCCTCTAGAAAATAAGGGTACGCCCTTGCTCTTGAGCTTGTCCTTTGGTGTAACTCACTCTATGCACTACTTGTCCATCACGGTTTAGCAAACGAATCTCACCGCCTTTATTTGATAATTGAATTGAGTTTTTAGGCAAGGTGATAGAGGTTGTAGCAGCAGGAGCCATGACGTTGGATTGGTCTGATAAGACATATCGGTTGTTCATCGCATCTAACAGAAACCAGCCCTCAAGTGAAACGTTAGCTGACCCAGTGTTAATCAAAGTCACCGTCTCTTTCCCTTCATCGTCTCCTAAAGGATTGACCAGCGCTGCAATAATCCTTACCGGGCTATCTACAGTAATTGCAACGGGTGACTGTTCCACATCTGGGCGTGTTGTCCCTCCTGAGGAAGCATTTGTATTGTCTCCTGCTGGTCCCAAATATACAGGGTAAAAAGTCCGAATGTTTTGATTGTTGGCACTTCGGAACATTTTTAGGTCGTATCTAGCACCATTGATGACAGCTTCTTTTGGTGCCCGTGCGCCTATATGAGCCCGGACTGCTCCGATCGCCATGAGTCCTTCAACGCTGCAGCCAACAAAAAAACCGCCTATTGGTTTAGTTAGAGGACGAGTGGCTCCACGCTCATAATCTGGGGCCTCCCATTGAAAGGAAATAGTGACCGATTCAGGGAAGTTCTCCTGACCATTGCCATATTTACCCCGCAGGTAAATAATCCCGTCATCTTTGAAGCCTGGTAAACGGTGACGGTCTATAGTGGAGGCAAGACCATCATCCAGATAGTATTTATACCAAAAGTGATAGCCTTGTACCTTTGCGCCCTCTTGCTCACCGACAAAGACATGTTCAAACCCTGACAATTCAGGATCGCCACCTTGGGAGAAACGCCGGAACCAAAGTTCTAGCAACGTCGAATACCAACGTTCGCTTGTAACGACGGTGTTTGTGGATTCTTCCACATATCGTCGAGCGACTTGCATCGGTGCCGAGTCAACAATTGCAGACAAAAGGTTGTGCACCTCCTCACGCTCTTGAGGTGTCTCAACTTCAGGGTCCGCTTCGTCAAGGGCATAGTTGTCAAATAATGCCCGCACAAGGTCATAAGTCCGCATTTTTGACGCGGGAATTTGGACCTCTGGCAGTACCTTAAAGTCTCGTTCACCCGTCGCTACCGCTGCCACCTTGACGTAGCCTTGTCCTGAATCACCATCTTGACTATCAAGGATGGGTTTAACACCACTACCAGTTTGGTCGGCATCCCAGATTTGCTGATAAATGTCCATGTTTGACTTCCTTTGTAAGAATTTCAAAATTACGAAACGTTGCACTAGACGCTGATTGACTTGTTGCTTTCACTACACACTCAACATTTGTGCATCTGCCATTTCTATAAACACCTCTACTCGTTTACGCTTAAGGCTTCCTGTAGAATACTTATCTAGCCACTGATCGGTCTCTTCAAGAAAAAGGCTAGGAGCGTTTTGGGGCGATCGCTTTGATTAAGTCGAGATTGGACAGAGCGGAAATAGTAATGAGAAAATAGCCGATTGAATTCAGTCAAATAAATATCCGCAACCCGCTGATTGCCTCGGATCACTACCATATTTTCGTCGTTGTCATTGGTAGAAGCTGCCGAAAAATTTGCTGAACCCGTAACCACAATTGGATCATCACTCAGTGGATCTTTTAACAGGAATTTTGAATGGATGAAGCTGACATGCTGATTGAGACCCAGTATCTTGGCGCTAGTTTCTTTAGCCCATTGGTGGATTGGCTCTTTTAAGTATGAGCCAAAAGCCATGTATGTATTATTTTGAGCAGATAAGCGAATAAATGCGTCTGGGTTATCTTTATCGGGTTTGTCTTCTCGTTCAAGTAAGAAAAACGTCAGGGCATTACGGTGCGTATTATCAAGCAATCGCTCCTTAAATAACTTATTGATACCAAACGCTAAAGTAATGCAAGCCAAGCCCTCAGCTTCATCCAGTAAGTTCGCATACATTTCTAAAATCTTCAAACCGGATCGTGGACTGAAAATTGGTGTGACTCCTGTTGGGAAATCTCGCCACTCAGAAGGAGAAGCATCAATTGCTGCTACAGCTTGCCGTAACTGGTTATTCTTGCGGCGAGTTTCGGCTGGAGTATCGCCTCTTTGAGCACCTGGATCATTAGCCAGTAGCTCCCAGTAGGCTTTGAATTTGGCAGCAACATCAGCCTTACGAATCCAGTGTCCAACATTTGTTTGACCGTGAATGCCACCGATAGACAGATTGGTGGAACCCGTCCAAACAGCACTAGGGTCTTGACTTGACCCTTTCAATAGAACCATGAATTTATTGTGCTGAATTTCGTTCTTGCGAGCTTCCCGTAACAGCACTTGGGTGCCAAGCTTCAGACCAGCCTGTTTAATTTGCTGAAGATTCTCCTCTCTAGGAAACGCCTTCTTAGTAGAGGTTTGATTTTCCTTAGCATCAACAATGAGTTTTAAGGTAACCTTTCGCTCTACAGCGGCACGCCTCAAAGCCTCAATAACAGGTTCATATCGAAACTCGTAAAAACAGCCTAGTAAGGTATCGCCTGTTTCTGCCTGGTCAATAAAACGTAGCATGGCATCATCAAGATCGCGACTGAGCCAATTTAGGGCCTCTTTTGCTTTCTGTGCCTCACCTGCTTTTTTGAGTTGTTCTGGACTTTGATTACCAAAGCGCCGTTGATATGCCTGGCTGCTGGCTACACCTCGATTGAAGAAGATATCGTGTTCGAGCTTAGAGAATGTAGATTCTGTCTCAATGGTGATTGGAATAGGCTCAGCAGAACGATCCAGCTTTTTGGGCTTTCCCTTAATTGGATGGAAGTAATAGGTATAGGTTCGTTCAGGCTTTGCTGTGAAGTCATCATAAACAAAGCTTTGTACTGGATGATCTCTGGTTGAAATAGAAAGATCGGGAGTCGGTACAGCAACAACAGATCTGAAAACTTTAAACCCATAGAGGAAATATTGTTCATCTTCTTGGGGGTCATGACGTTCAACTGCAAAGCCTAGCAACCCCTGTGTCTTAGCTTTGGTAAAGTCGATCGCAAACGAAACCGAATTCGTGCCTGTAACAGCAAAGATTTGATAACCACTAACCTGAATCGACTTAAACCGCATTGAAACATCCTCTAAAGATGTAATGGGATAGGGGCAGATGATTACTAAAACAGGGGCTACATCTGCGGTATCCTAACCGCTATTTTGACAGCGCCTAAGTGTCGCTACCCTGTTAAAAATAAAGAAGGCGTTTAGTAAGTTGAAGGTTCTAGTGAACAACATCGAGAACGTTCAGCATCACAGTAAGCTTAACCACTGAGCTTATTAAAAGTTTCGCAAATGCTCCTGGCTTTTGGCAGTACCCGTGAGGGTACCTCTACATAACGCCTTAAAGTTTGTGAGCTAACCTTCTCCTTCCGTAGCGGTATACAACATTGATGACATAGCACCAATGTTGTATACCACTGCGGCAAGGGGCTTATGAGCTCAAGCTTTAGTCTTTCGCGCTTCGACAAGGCTTTGACAAGCGTGTTGCATTGTCTGTCTCAGCCAAAGGTTTTCCGGGTTCTGGTCGTTGAGTGTACTCCACACCATTGTTATGGACCAAGACGCTAAGTTAAGCGGAAGATCAAAAGCCTGGAGGGCGTAATGTTGAGTCACCTGTGCCGCCAGGCAGGAGGGAATAGCTACTAACAAATCGGAAGACGCGATTGCCGAGGGTAAGGCAAACCAGTAGGGAACCGTGAGGGCGATGCGTCGGTTTAACTTCTGCTTTGCCAGGGCTTGGTCGATGATCCCGGTATCGTCTCGCCGTGCAGTAAATAACGCATGGGGAAACCCGACAAAATTCTCTAGGCTCATGACCCCATCCTCCAGCGCCGGATGGCCACGACGGGCAAGGCCAACAAATTGCTCTGACAGCAATGTTTGTTGAAGAATGTAGGGCGGTAAATTAGCAAACGTACCCACGGCCACATCTAATGTGTCCTTTTCGATGGCCTCTACCAGCGATTCCTTTTCCACCGGCAGCAACCGCAGATTAACCTGTGGCGCCTGCTGGCTTAGAAGACCTAACAACGCTGGCAGAACCATGCTGGCAAAATAATCTGATGTGGCGACAGTGAATGTTTGCTGTGAAGAGGCTGGATCAAAGGTTTGCAAGTCAGCTAACGTCGCTCGGATCGTGTCTAAAGCCGACAGCACCTGGGGAGCGATCGCCACTGCTCTGGCGGTCGGCTTCATTTCTCGCCCTACCCGCACAAATAATGCATCATCAAAGAGCGATCGCAAGCGCCTCAGTGCTGCACTCATTGCCGGTTGTCCAATGTGGATACGCTGCGCCGCAAGCGTCACGCTTTGGTAGCGATACAGGGACTCGAAGGCAACGAGGAGATTGAGATCAACGGCACTCAAGTCAATTGCTTTCATTGATAGGAAGCATCTCTAGAATCAATTTGATTTATCCTGATTCTGCCACTATCTTGAGTTCTAAACCAGTTGTTCTAGAGGCAGGAGTGAGACTTTTCATCACTACCTGTAGAAAACAACCTGATTAAGCGTCCACCTAAGGCTTTTAAGGTCGAAACAATGCCATTACCTGCAATCTATGCTGACATGCCTGTTGCTTTGCTGCCTGCCCAGCCCATGGCGACGTTTCCGGTCAATACTTTTCTGGAAAATTTGGCGATTCTCCCCTCCGGTGACATCTATCTCACCAACCACGAAGTTGGAGCGGTCGTCCAGCTCGATCCAGACGGTAACCTGACAACGTACGCTCAGCTGAGCGGCAAGGTCAGCGGCATTGCCTGGATTGAGCCCAATCAGTTCCTCGTCAATGGCTGGAATGCCGAAGGTGTCCCCTTTGTTGCTGTACTAGCGGACGGGGCGGTGCAATACCTCCAAACTTTGCCAGAAGCACAGTTCCTCAATGGCATCACACCCTTGTCTTCTCGCTCTTACCTCATGGCCGATGCCTATCGGGGTGCCATTTGGTCGTTTGATGTCACGACCCAAACCGTCGAGCTTTGGTTGGAGCATCCCCTCCTCGCTCGTAGTGACGAGACCAGCACGTTTCCAGCCGTCAACGGCCTAAAGCGCTTTGGCAATCGTCTCTATGCGTCTAACACACAACGGCTGTTGCTCTTACAGATGCCGTTGGATGAGCGCCTCAAACCACAGGAGCCGGAGATTCTCATCGAGGGGACGAACCTTGATGACTTTGCTTTTGATGTGCACGGCAATCTCTATGGAGCCACCCATGTGTACAACAGTGTGATTCGCATTGACCGTGACCGCCGCACAACGATCATTGCCCAGGCGGAACAGGGGGTAACCGGTTGCACGGCGGTCGCGTTTCACGGCACTGACTTGTATGTTGTCAATAATGGCGGGATGTTCTTACCCCCTGCCACTGGCGTGGAACCGGCGCAAGTGGTGCGTCTAGCCGTTGGTGTGAGTGGTGCACCCTTATTAAGTCAGGGCTGAAGTCATGCACACCGATCCTGCGGTGACAGTAGATGTCGTACAGCAGGTCACAAGGGGTAAGGAGCAAGCCTTTGAAGCGCTATTAGAGCAGATGATCAGCACAGCCAGCACCTTTGAAGTGTATTTAGGTGCCTCTGTGTTTCGCCCAAGTGGTCAAGACGAGCACGAATACCGAATTGTCTTCAAATTTGACCATTTGGAAAATTTGAAGCGGTGGGAACATTCATCTGTTCGTCAGCGTTTCCTGAGTCAAGCTCGCTACCTCACAGTGGATGCTGGCACCTTCTCAATCATGACTCGGTTAGAAACCTGGTTCACTCTGCCTGCCAGCCGTTCGACCCAAACTCGTTCCTCCTACAGCCGCCCAGCTTAGGGACACCTCACGTTGTTACCGCGATCGGGAATAAGCCAGCGTGGGAATTAGTCGTTGCTGCGCCCAGTACCCTTGCTTGATTGGTTGCCACAGTCAGAAGGCAAGAAAGGGCAAACCCACTGGTGTGAATGAGCAAAAAATATGGCGCAAGCGGTCAACGCGACTCTAAATAAGCGTTCTAGCTTCTAACAGCTTGGGATGGCTTAGTTATAGCAACGGACAAAAGGTGGTCGTCAAGGCTAGAAGGCTCATGAGATAAAGCTTTCAGCGGTTGCTCCGTTTTGGTGGCAGTTGGGTTGAACTGCCCCATCTTGAGCCATAAATGGGGCGGTCTCAACCACAGAGAACGATTTTGCGCCATTACAGGCTTCTTAGCAGTGCTCGGTCAAACCTCGTAAATGGGACAGTTCATGTTAACTGCTCACTAACGACCAGAATTTTTCCGCTGCTATAACTAAGCCGGTCTGCACCTCTAGCTACAGCGGCGGTCTGCATCTCTACTTCCCCTTTGACACCGAGCAGAAGACTTGGGCGATCGCCCTGGCAGTCTCCACACTGCTGGAAAATGCTGGGTTCAAACTGGCACCCGGTCAGTTGGAAGTCTTTCCCAACTGCAAAGCCTATGTCACCAGTGGCGAGCATAGTCTCTACAACGGTCATCGTCTGCCGATGCAGGCGGGGTCGTATCTCTTGAATCAAGACCTCCAAATGCTTTGGGGTAACCAGGAGACCTTTGTGCAGCACTGGCAGTTTGCTCAAGGTCGCAACAGCCTCGATACCAAAGCGTTGGAGCGGATTCTGAAAGCCGCACGACGGCGACAGTTTCGGGTCACGGGTAAAGCCGATAAATTCTTGAATGACCTCAATGCCGAAATTGAGCAGGGTTGGACGGGCCCCGGACAAACCAATCGGTTACTCGGACGCATTGCCATGCGTTCTTACATCTTTGGGCATGTCCTCTATACCGACAAGCCCTTAGAAGGACAGGCCTTAGTCCATGACATCGTCACGATCGCCCAGAACCTTCCTGGCTATCACGACTGGTGCCAGCATCACCATGAAGTCGAGAAACGTGCTCAAGACTGGAGGTTCGCCATTGAACAGAGCCACTACTTCCACTACGGCACCGACAAACGCCCTGTTGATTTAAACCCCGATCAACCTGACACAGCAGAGCCAAGCTGGAACCAGCAACAACAAACAGAAGCGAGAGCACGCATTCGACAGGCAGTCGCTGACTTACTTGAACAGGCAGCACTGCCTGCAGGCATCACGGAACGCTTTGATGCGCTCGTGACTCATGGCTTGAGTGGAACGACACTCTATCGTCATCGAGATTTGTGGCATCCGAGGCATTTACAAAACACAACAATGGGCGCGCTTCAGAGTGCGGCGGGGCTGGATTGCTCGTGGGCGGCATTCAGCCCCGCCAGTCACACAAACTTATTGGGTGAAAGTGGGTGTAATACTTTGTCTGAAGGGAGTTCTGGGGCTTTGGAATGTGTAGAACTGCAGGCAATTGGGTGTAATAGCTTGCCTAGTGCGGCTTTGAGTCAGGCAGAGACCAGAAATATGACCCAGGAGGAGGGCATTGCCTATATTAAACAGGTGTTGCACCAGATTAAAGCCAGACGCCAGGTGGAAACAGCGCAGAAACGTCAACGCTTGGCTGGGCAAGACCAGCTCTTGCTCCCGTTTGGCGAAGGTCTAGAGTAACCTCTGGTACCACTGTGCTTCAGGGTTGAAGCCACGTCAGTTTGAGGCGCGCTGGTACTGGAGTGCGGAACTGCGGCTTGCGGCTGGGTAGTCTTAAGTAAAAGCTGCTTTCGTAAGGTTACAATCATGCCGCCTCAAATCGATACTGGCGTCGCTTACCTACTTTGGTGTACCTGTTTGTTCGGGTTCTGCGGTGGGCAACGGTTCTACGCGGGTAAGTTTGGCTCTGGCTTGCTCTACCTGTTCACCTTCGGTTTATTCGGTTTTGGGCAACTGATTGATCTGGCTTTGATTCCCGGTATGGTCACTGAGCGCAATCAGACTCTACGCGGTCGCTATCTTGATCAACCCCATCAGTCAGTAGCGACCGCGAGTGTCGGACCTGTACCTGCAGCAACGCCACCCATGCAGAAGCTCTTAAAGGCTGCAAAGGCGAACGGTGGGACTTTATCGCTGGCGCAGGCGGCTCTGCACACGGAGTTAGAACCAGCGGCGCTCAAGGCGTTGCTCAAAGAGGCGCAAGAATTAGACTATGCCGAAGTCACCAATGATTCGCAGACAGGCGCCGTGCGTTATCGTTTCGACGTTTAGGCCTCTAGTTGTCACTGGGCTAACTGCTAAGCGCAGCAAAAAAGCAAGGAGGGGGTACCAAGTGACCAGCTTGCTGAGAGAGCATCGTTAAACTCAGAAACGTCCGGATCGGCGCTTGCTAAGAAGACGAACTGTAATTCTTCTTAATCCTATGAGCTTGAAATGACAGTCTCTCGTCGTGATGTCTCTCTCAAGGTTTGAAGATCATACAAAGCTGAGGTAAGGCCCCCATGCTTCAAAAGCAGCAGCTTTTGCAAGACCGTTACCAACTCCAGACCCTTCTAGGACAACATGCTGGACGGGAAACCTGGCTCGCGGTTGATCGCCAGACGCAAGCCTCAGTCGTGGTGAAATTACTCACCTTCAGTGATCGTGTGCAGTGGGAGCAGTTACGCTTATTTGAACGTGAGGCACAAGTCCTTAAACATCTGACGCACCCTCAGATTCCCCACTATCACGCGTTCTTTTGCCTGGACGAGCGGCTCTACTGGTTTGCCCTCGTCCAGAGTTACATCCCCGGACCTTCGCTCCAGCAGTTGCTGGAACAAGGTCACGTGTTTGATGAAGCAGCGGTGCGCCAGTTAGCGAAACAAATCCTGCAAATCCTGCTGTACCTACACGGGTTAAGTCCACCGGTGCTGCATCGCGATATCAAGCCCAGCAATCTCATTTTGGCGACTGATGGCACCGTTCACTTAGTCGACTTTGGAGCGGTCCAAGATCGAGTGGCGCAAGCAGGTGCGACGTTTACGGTTGTCGGTACCTATGGTTATGCACCCTTAGAACAGTTGGGGGGACGCGCCACACCCGCCTCGGATCTGTATGCCCTGGGCGCAACGCTGATCCATTTGCTGACAGGAGTAGCACCAGCGAATCTGCCTCAGGCAGACGGACGCTTGCAGTTTACGGCCGGACTGAACCTCAATCCAGGCTTTGTGCGCTGGCTCTGGCAACTCACGGAAGTGAACGCAACCCTGCGGTTTCCCACTGCCTGTGCAGCCTTACAGGTCTTGCAAAAGCATGAGGTTGCGATCGCAAATCTCGCGGCAACCAAGCCAGTCAACAGTCAGATTCAATTGCAAAAAACGCCCCAAAGCTTAGAGCTGTTGATTAGCCCCAAGCAGTTTAGTCTGCAGACCTTCGCTACCTCTGTCCGGTTTGACAGCCAGCGTTTTGAACTGTGCTGGCGTTGGTGCGGTCTCAGTCAACGGGTTCAAGGTTGGATTACTGATATTGATCAGGTTTCTCCGGGTGAGCTGCAGGGTCGGCACAAAACCTTTCTGGCCGTGAAGCTGACGATCGGGGTGCATGAATATCTCATCACTGCGGTCAAGCCACCGCTGACTGAAGCAGAACGTGATTGGCTCCTGCAAGACATCCGGCAGTGGTTAGGACTCGAGTGAGCCTGGTTCAGACTAATTGAGCGCATTTTTAATGATCAAAGGCGGTGCATGATGCCACAAGTAGGACAAGTTTTCCGGCAACGTTATCAACTCATCCAACGGCTGGCAGAGCACGCTGGTCAGCAAACCTGGCTGGCGACAGACCTAGACAGTCCAACCCAGCCGACTGTGGTCATGAAATTACTGGCCATGAGTCCGCAGTTACAGTGGGAGGAAGCCAAACTGCTGGAACGGGAAGCCCAGCTGCTACAGAAGCTCTACCACCCCCGTATTCCCCGCTACTGCGATTACTTTCTGCTGGAGCAGCTCACTGATTCCCGCTTTCCCTGGTTCTGTCTGGTCCAAAGCTATGTGCCTGGTGTGTCCCTGCAACAGCTCCTGGATCAAGGACGACATTTCACCGAAGCCGAAATCACAACGATTGCGAGCGAAGTCCTCTCGATCCTGGTCTACTTACATGAGTTTGTGCCGCCGCTTCTGCACCGTGATCTGAAACCGAGTAACCTGATCTGGGGCGAGGACAACCACCTGTACCTGATCGATTTTGGCTCTGTGCAAGACCAGGCAGCGCTGGACGGTGCCACCTTCACCGTGGTGGGGACGTATGGCTATGTGCCGATGGAACAGTTCGGCGGACGGGCAGTGCCAGCCTCGGATCTCTATGCGCTGGGTGCGACGCTGATTCACCTGCTTACGGGGACAGCACCCGCTGATTTGCCCCAGCACAATGCCCGCATTCAATTTGCTCAGCAGGTCAGTGTCGAGCCAGCTTTAGTCAATTGGGTCAGCAAGTTGACCGAACCGGATCTAGCCGAGCGCTTGAGTACGGCGCGTCAGGCGCTGGAGGCTTTGACCCAGCGCCAGTCCCTCTCCTTGCCCACGGTCAGGCGTCAGCCCAAGGGCAGTCACATTCGACTCCAGAAAACCAGCCAGCAGTTGGTGATCCACATTCCGCCGCGCGGCTGGCAAGCGGTCAGTTGGCTGTACTGTTTAGGCGTGCTGGGCGGTTTCTGGACTTTGCTGTTCCAGTTGCCCAATCTAGTGTTAAATCCCGGTCTGAGTTGGTTTTACCTGCTGCTGCTGCTAGCCTCTTTGCTCTCTGTCCTTGTGCCAGCCTGGAGCCAAACCACCATTCAGGGCAATCGCACCCATTTCACTGTCCGCTGGAAGCTGTTTAGCCTCACGCTTTTGCAACAACGTGGTCAGACGGCCAAAATTCATCCTGTCATCGGTCTGTACGAGCAAGAGAAGCCAGGTGTGAAAGGGATTATGATTCAGGCTGGTAAAACCGTACTGCTAACCAATCCGATGGCAGAAGTGGAACGCCACTGGGTGATCCAGGAAATCCAAGACTGGCTCTGCCTTGGTCAACCCCAACGTAGCTTCGCAGAGGGGCAGCCCGTCCTGCCGTTTCAGAGCGACCGGGTTACAGTCACCGAGTCTGCCGCAGCCTTAGTGATCCAATATCCCGGCAGCGAGAAATATTGGACGCTAGCGGCGGTGCCCTTGCTCTTACTCTGGCTGTCTCTGACCTGGGTCACCTTCCCATGGCTTACCTTTTTCGCCCCTTGTGTGAGTACTGGACTCACTCTGCTTACGGCTATAGTGGGTGGACGGCTTTACAGCAAACGTGTTCCCACGACGTTGCGATTTAGTCGCGATCACTTCGTGGCTTACAAAAAACTATGGGGTTACACCTGGAAGCTGTTCAGCGGCTCCAACAGCCAAATTGATGCGATCCAGGCGGAGATTCCCGCCAAACTGCAAGCTCAAGGACTCTTCCTGCAACAACTGGTCATCCGCACGAGCGGTCAAGCTTACCCCTTTGGTCTCGGCTTGACTCAACCTGAACGGCATTGGGTCATGCAAGCAATCAACCATTGGCTGCGGCAGCCTGATCAAAAGATCTAGGGGCTGGGCGGACATACAGGCAAGAAAATCAGTGCAATAGCAATATTAGGCTTTCCAGCCTCGTCCTGCCTGAGTTGTAGAGACTTGATCGCAGCGCAGCGTTAGTCCTTCTGACGCGCGCAGCAGAAGCGATTGTGTTGAAAGTCAAGCTTTTTTCGCCACATCTGGACGCCAAGGCACTCCAGTTTTCGCCATAGCATTCAGGATAATCAACAACTTGTGCATGCAGGCGGTCAAAGCGACCTTCTTTAACTTGCCCTTGGCACACAGGCGCTCATAGAAGGAGGTGGATGGGTCTTTGCTGCCAGACGAGGGGAGAAGCAACTGCGGCTTCGTACGCATAGCGACACACTCATTGTCCGGCACATCAAAGTCCAAGGCAATCGCAGTCCCTTCGATGGCGACTGGAGCTACTGGGCGACTCGGATGGGCAACCATCCAGAGCTACCGACTCAGATTGCCAAATTGTTGCAACGCCAACGCGGCAAATGCGCTCACTGCAAATTGTATTTCAAGTCAGAAGACCTGTTGGAAGTCCACCATCTGGACAAGAAGCATCAAAACCACAAGTGGGAAAATCTGACGTTGATGCATCAGCACTGCCACGACCAAGTTCATTCCGGTATGCATGACAAGCACCCAGTTGTTGAGGAGCCGTGTGAGGTAACAAGCTTCAAGCACGGTTTTGCAGACCAGCGGAGTGGGTGACTGCTCCGCTGAGTTTAACTCAACCTCTAGTCAATTTTCTTGAAGTCCGAAATCCGACAGTTACCAAGTGTAGCTCTAGGCTGTTCACAGTCCCAATTCAAATTTTATGATTCAAGCAACAACTAAAAATGTGTCACTTTGCCTATTTTGTTTGTCTTTACTGGTTGTTGGTTGTACGAGTAGCAACTCTAGCAACAGAGCGGACAAGCGAGACAACCAAACAGGTGCACCGCAAGAGATTGTAGCTTTTACTACTAACAACGAAAACGAATTACGCGCTCGCATTGAACAAATCGCTCAGGCTGCTCAAGGGCGGGTTGGGGTTACAGCCACAGTACTAGAAACTGGGGAATCAGTAACTCTAAATGGCGAGCAGCAATTTCCAATGCAGAGTGTTTATAAGTTTCCCATTGCAATGGCTGTTTTGGCTCAAGTAGACCAAGGAAAACTGAAGCTGGATCAGAAAATTCATGTTGAGGTCAGCGATGTTCTTCAGGGTAGTCGGATTCTCGACAAGAAAGCGCAGGGAAGAAAATTCAGTCTGGCTGAACTCCTGAAGTACATGGTTTCTGAAAGTGATGGTACGTCTTGTAATGTGCTGTTACGACTCGTCGGTGAGCCAAGGATGGTCACGGAGTATTTGCGTCGTCTTGGCGTCAACGATATCGTTGTTGCTAACACGGAAAAGGAGCTAGCACAAGATGCAGCAGTGAAGTATCGTAACTATGCGACACCTGATGCTACCGTCGTTTTGTTACGCGCTTTTCATGAGGGAAAAGGGCTTTCAAAAGCTAGTCAAGCCTTATTGCTGCAATTGATGACAGAGACAAACACAGGTCCAAAGCGCCTTAAAGGACTGTTGCCCGCAGGGACAGTTGTGGCACACAAAACGGGTACTTCATCTACTGTAAATGGAGTGACGGCGGCAACCAATGATGTTGGACTGATGACGTTGCCGAATGGGCGACATCTAGCGATCGCAGTTTTTGTTTCAGATTCGATGGCTAACGAGACGAGACGCGAAGAAGTAATAGCAAAGGTTGCGCAAGCAGCATGGGATGAATGGAGTAAATAGGTGCAAGACAGTACTTCAATTAGTCAAGAATGTGAGATGATCTGAAGTCACTGTCGCTATCCAAAAATCCACTTTGTTTTGCAGGTTTCGTATAAATTATCTGCCGCAAGCCTGACACCCCTAGTTCTGTTTGTCGCTGTGGATTCTGCCATGCTTGACAGTATGTTTTGAGGCATAAATGGGACAAGAAAGCTAATTGCAAGACCGAAAAACTTAAATAGCAACATCAACTATTCTTCTATCCTTACTTGCTTAGGACTATCGAGAAGTAGTTTCAAAACTCGACGGCTCACGGCACACTCGCCATCTTCACCTCAAGTTAGATTTGTCGCCAACTTCAATTCAATCCCAACTACCAAAACTTACGTGATTACAGCAATTTCGTTGCTTGAATTTGCCTGAACTATCAGTTGTAGAACATGACTTTTGTCATCTCGAATCAATGACTTGCGTCTGAACGACATTGCTTTCTAGTTCCTTATACTGCTGTTTATTGTAGTGATTGAGACTTAAAGCGATGAAAGACCTAAACTGGTTTTACAGAATGAGTTTTCTATCATTTGCGTGGATTACGATTAATGCAATTTCTGCTCAAGCAGAGCCTGCATCACTTTTCAAACCTATTGTTGACGACATTCAACGGCAATTACCGAATGGATTGAAAATGCGATTGCCAGCTTACCTCCCTCCTGAGGCATTGGCCTTGCATCCCTTTGTTCAAGCCAATGCAAAGGGGTTGCAAGTCTATCTTTCTCCTGAAGCGAACTGTAAGCAACCGAAATGTTCAGTCGGTGGCATTGCCGTGTTTACACAGGAAGGGTTTTCTCCGTGGTCGCGTCAGTTAAAAAAGGGGACTCCGGTTAGTTTGCCCAATGGCATCCAGGGCTATTACTTAGCTTTGGGCAAAAAGGATACAGACCACTATGTGCTATGGCAACAAGATGGGTTTGGCTTTGTCCTGGGCACGGATCGGCATAGTATTTCTCAGCAGGAACTCATTCAAATTGCTGCCTCTACCGTTGTCGAACCACCGCTTGGTGGACTGGATCAAGGAGCTGATGTGTTGATTCTAAGCCAACCCAATGCCACTGGAGCTACTCCAGTGACTCGACCTTTTCCTTAACAGCCAAGTTTGCCCTATTGAGCAAAAGTCATGCTAAACCATGGCTTTAGTCATGGGTTGAGGCGATCGCTGACCGCACCTGATCAGGCAGAATAAAGAATGCTATATGCACCGATCACGAGATAACTGAATCAGAGATGAAACTGCTGCTGCCTCAACCCTTTCCGTTACTGCGGCGCAACCTCTGTTATGTTGATTGGGTGTTGCTTGCTGTGAGTGCACTGCTGGCAATTCTAAGCACTTATTACGATGCCTTTGATCGCCAAATTCAAGCACAACTCGCGGCCTTTCACGGCGTCTTTTTTTTGCTCAGCTTAATCACTCCAATGGAGCAACCCCTTGACGCACGCCGCAAGTATGTTTGTTCCTGTATGGCAGTTTTCGTGATTGCAGCAGTGTTTAATTTCCGGTTTGATCTGCTGATGTATTGGACAATTGCAAAAAGTTGTCTACTGTTGCCCCTAAAAGAGGTCGCTGCAGCGACCTTCTTGTTAGGAGCTGGCTACCTTGCAGGCTTAACCTGGAGCTTACCAGGGCGGATTGAACGCACGTTAGCAATGATTACAGAACAGGGGGCAACAGGCTATTTTGCGCCCTCCAAGTTAATGTTCTACCATTTCACGTTTTATCTGGGTGCCAGTTCCTTTGCCATGGTCGTAGGCTATCTACTCATCGCGGAGCGCAAAAGCCGTTTACAAGCTGAAGCATTAACTCAAGAAGTAGAACAGTTAGCTGCAACACTAGAACGCAACCGGATTGCTCGTGATATTCATGATTCTCTCGGTCATAGCCTGACGGCCTTACAGATTCAATTAGAGGTAGCACAAAAATTACGCGAACACGATCCTAATCAAGCTTTACAAGCCCTCGATCTAGCAAAATTACTGTCAGGTGAGTGCCTTCAAGACGTGCGACGGTCACTACAAACCTTACATCGCTCGCCCTTTGACTTGCAGCAAGCTTTAGTGACATTGATTGCACAGGTAAAACAGCATCAATTCTTTCAAGTGCAGCTGGATATGCAACTGCCGTCTTTACCCTTACAGACCAGCCATCAATTGTATTGCATTGTGCAAGAAGGATTAACCAATATTCAGAAGCATGCCGATGCGACCTTAGTTGAGGTGAGAGCGCAGTTTAGCGACCGTGAAGTCGTCCTGGAGTTAATGGATGATGGCAAAGGCTTTGACCTGAACCAACCCTCTACTGGCTTTGGACTAAGGGGAATGCAAGAACGGGTGCAACTCTTAGGTGGGCAAATCGAGCTTCACACGGCTCCGAAGCAAGGAACTGTCATTCACATCACCATCCCAAGATAAAAGCCAAACGCCTATGATTCGCCTCCTACTCGTTGATGACCAACCGCTTTTTCGCCAGGGGTTAGCTTCCTTACTAGCCCTAGAAACCGACCTAGAGGTTGTAGGACAGGCATACGACGGACAAGCAGCGCTTTCCCTTGCGGCTCAACTGCAACCGGACGTGATTCTCATGGATGTACGAATGCCGCTTTGCGATGGCGTAGAAGCGACTCATAAAATTCATCAACGCTACCCCTGGATGCGGATTCTAGTATTGACTACGTTCGATGAGGATGAGTATATCTTGCGATCACTTCAGGTCGGGGCGTTAGGCTATCTGCTCAAAAGTACACCTTCAGTTCAGGTAGCAGCTGCCATTCGCAGCCTTTATCAGGGCTACAGCCAGTTAGGACCAACCATTGCACCTAAAGTCTTTGCCCAACTTAATGCCATTCCAGCAGTAAAGCAGAGCGAGCAACCTAACTTTAGTGAGCGAGAACAGGAGGTTTTAGCCCTCATTGGTCAAGGAAAAAATAATCGAGAAATTGCCCAAATACTTCATCTGACGGAAGGCACTGTGAAAAACCATGTGACCCGTATTCTAAATCGGCTGGGGCTGCGTGATCGGACACAAGCTGCTTTATGGGCACAGCGTCATGGCAGCAAGAAGCACCATTGTCGTGGAATCGAAGCTTAAGCAGAGCCTTATGGATTCTTCTGTAATTTATAACATTCAAGAGCTTGTTAAGGTTTATCCGGGGCAATCCAGACCTGTGAATGACCACATCAGCCTGCAAATCTGTCAAGGCGAAATTTTTGGCATCTTGGGGGATAACGGGGCCGGTAAAAGTACGCTTGTGCGGCAGATGGTGAACTTGTTGACAAGTAGTGCCGGTCAAATCGAGTTTTGGGGCAAAAATATCACTACCATTCCTCACGTTGTACAGATGAATGTGGGCTATATGCCCCAGGAAAGCGGTGCAGTGAAAAACCTAACGATCGCAGAGAGCCTTTATTTCACCGCCCATTTACGCGGCATGAGTCGGCGTGGGGCCCGTCAGGAATGCGATCGCTTACTCCAGCAATGGCAAATGGTCGATTGGCGCGATCAACCGGTGGCGCGGCTTTCGGGTGGGCAACTGCGGTTACTGCGCTTAGCAGTGGCCATAGCAGGTTCGCCGCCAGTCCTGATTTTGGATGAGCCGACGAATGACCTCGATCCTCAGCGTCGCAGACTCGTGTGGGATAATTTGCGCCAATTGAACCAGGAACAAGGAACCACAATTATCTTGATTACTCACGACGCGATCGAGGCGGAAAAAGCAATTCAACGGGTCGGCATTTTGCGAGAGGGGAAGCTAGTAGCGATCGGTCGTCCTAGCGACTTGAAGCGACAGGTGGATCGAATGTTGCGCTTGGAGCTCTTCTTTGAACCTGAAAAGCCGCCGGTCTTACCTGCAGAACTTAACTGCGATCACCGCTCTCCGGGACACTGGCGCGTTTTCCTCGAATGGCATCAGATCGAGTCAACACTCAACCGCCTCGACCTCACTCAGATTGATGATTTTCGCCTCTACTCTGCCACGTTAGAAGACCTGTATCTGCACTATGCAACCCAACCGTAAACCCCTACCACTGCTTCTACAACTATTTGATCTGCTGTGCATGGAGTTGAGCAATTGGCGCTGGTCCTGGCAGGTGATGGTGCTAACGGCAACGATTAGCCCGGTGTTAAGTATCATTGCTTTAGGCAGTTTTGTCTCCAGGCATGATGCTGAATCACTCAACGCTATCCTCTCTGGTAGCTTGGTGATGTCCCTTATGTTTGGCAATTTGGGAAATGTGTCGTCCCGGTTTGCCTATATGCGTTTCTCCGGCGCCTTAGACTATTACGCCACGTTACCCATTCGTCGCTCGCTGCTAATTATTGCTGTTGTTCTGGCGTTCTTTGTGCTGTCGCTTCCGGCCGTATTAGTGACCATTGGCTTTGGTGCCTGGTTTTTGCATTTGCCCTTCATACTTCACCCGTTGCTTTTGTTAGTCATGCCGCTGTGTGTTTTGCCGCTAGCTGGCATTGGAGCAGCGATCGGGACAAATGCTCCGAGCCCAGAAGTGGGAGGAGGGTTAACGCTCTTGGTAACGCTGCTGGCACTGTTCATTGGTCCAGTTTTGTTACCAGCCAGCCGCTTACCAGAGCTTGTGCAAATAGTGGGCTATTGTAGTCCTGCAACCTATGCAGCATCAGCCTTGCGACAAACCTTGTTACAACCAATGACGCAACGCATTATCGTTGACTGTGTTGCACTCACAGGGTTCTCCTTCTTAACCTTCTGGCTAGCGTCACGCAAGTTGGTTTAAAGGCTTTTGAAAAAAAACGTCATCAGAGCCATAACAGTCGCTTGTAAGCAATCATCTACTGCTATGTAAGAGAGAGACCCACTATCCTCCAACTGGATGAGAACCGTAAAGTGGAAAAGCTTGTTTATTTAGTTATCAATTGAAAAACAATGCAAAGAAAACAGCTTTTAGGTAGTTGGCTTCCCCTAGCTTTATATATTGTATTTCTGCATCTTAGTTGGGTCGGCGCCTGGTTGGTCTTTATTTTCCTCAAAACAAGTTTGTTTCCCGCTCTTAATGACGAAAAGCTCTCTGCACTTTGGTGGTTCATCGTACAATTTTTTGTCTGGTTACCGCCTGTCTTTGCCTATATCTACTATATTGAACATCAAAATCCCTTATCTTATCTTCGGCTAACAACTAATCTAGGTAAGGGAATGAAGTGGGGAATTATTTTCAGCTTACTCATTCCCCTCATCGCTCTTATACCTTTAGGAAAGAAGCCAGACCCTCTCTATTGCAATAACTTACCTTTACTATTCAGTTCATCGTTGCCTGCACCAATGACTGAAGAAATTGTCTTTAGGGGGTTCCTGCTTGAGCAATTCAAGACTCGTATGGGTTACCTTAAAGCGACTATCGTTTCTAGCCTCTTATTTTTTACAATTCATTTGGTAGGATGGTTTTTTTCCGGTAGCTTTCCCTCCTTTAGCTCTCTTTTAGTGCTGCTATTTTCATTGTCAGCCTTTGGAATCTTTCTTTGCTACCTTAAAAGAACATCCAATTCACTTGTAACCAGTATGATTTATCACTGGAGTAATAATTTTTACTATCGACGTTTACCCTGTTTTTTCAAACTTTAGTAATTCACCGTTGCGGTTATTGACCTTTAGAATATAAAGTTCTGGTAGCGCTCAAGATGTAATGGTAGAGAAGTAGAGTTTGTTGTTGCTTCCCTATGCCTGACTACAAACAGTTAAGAGCAGAGGAACTGGGTGTAGCTTGCGCCATCTTAAGAGGCGCTGCGGCTCCGGACTGCCTAGTGAAACCACTGGCGATCAAGACGCTGCGTTAGGGGGTAAGCTGCCAGACACGAATCACGTTCCCCTCTTCATCGGTGTTGAGAAAAAAGCGACCGTCGGGGCTAAAGCGTAAGAGCTGAGGACCGGAGGCATTGGCAGGCAGGTTATGGAACAAGCGATTGGTGTTGAGGTCCCACAGGCGGACGTGGTTGTAGTAGCCGATCGCCAAGGTACGACCATCAGGGCTCATCGCGATCGCCTTGGGCTGAATACCACGAAAGAGCAGGCGGTTGAACCTTCCAGTTCTAGCATTCCATTGTTTGATGGAACCGTCAGTGTAAGTAACAATGAGTGATTCGGCATTCGGCGTAAGCGCGATCGCCATTGCTCCAGCGGTAGCACTGATGGGTAAGGTGCTAACAAGCTGCCCATTGCGAAGATTCCAAACTCTGGCAGTGCCGCTATTGCTGGCAGCCGCTAAGATGTAGCCGTCAGGCGTGATCGTCCATACATCGGCCCAGCTGCCAGAAAGCCGTTGTTGCTGTTGCTGAGTGGTGAAATTCCATAAAGTGATACTGAAGTCGCCGCCCCTTCCTGTGGCATCCACCAGCGTCTGTCCATCGCGGGTCAGAACCACAATGCCGACCCCACGAGTGCGAGCGGGAAAGAGCGATCGCACTGCACCGGTTTGAGGCTCTCGAAGCTGAATTTCACCCTTAGAGTCAGCCGTAACGAGTGTTTGACCATCGGGTGAGAGGAATGCCGAGGTAAACCAGTCATTGGGATTGCTAGCAGTGAAGCTGAGTTGTTGCTTACCCGATCGCCAATCCCATAATTTCACTGATTTATCGATCGTGCTACTGGTTGAAATCAGCGTTCGCCCATCGCAGCTAAAAGTGAGGGAGTACACAAAGCTGGTGTGCTCAGCCAATTCTTGCACTAGCCTCGGTCTAAAGTTGGTGGGCTGTGGAGAGGCGAACTGCGGGCAGGGAGACTGTGATGAAGTTTGAGCAACGGCAGTGGCTCTGAAGGTGAGGCTAAGCAAGGCTGTGATCATTATTGGGGAAGCAAACAATATTGGGGAAGCAAACAATTTACGAATCATTGGAAACTTATTACTTAGTAAAGAGTGCCGTAATGTCTCCACGAAACGGCGCTGCTGTACAGTCAGAGCGATCATCACAGGAGATGTTAGCTTGGAAGGTGCGATTGTCTAACCATCTGAAGCTGCTCAAATCAGCCACGGCAGACGTTTGCTCAAACAGCTTGGTCTCTCGGGTCTGCAAATCAAGCACTATAAACCAAGACACGCCTTCCATCGCTTCTGTAAAGACGGCATAGCGCTCATCGCCCGACCACTGCACCCAGTTTTGCCCGCCATATTTGGCGATGCTGATTTTCGCTGCCGTTTTGGCTTGGCGATCGACCAAAAACACTGCCCAACACAATCCCGATGCTTCGGTCGTGCCTTCACAGGCTTTCACAACATTAAATCTGCCTGATGGAGAAGGATCAGAAACAAATAAGCGTTGAGCATCGGTGACATTGCCATCGCTGACATAGCTGACTGGAATTCCAGTCAGAAGGGGTTTTTCCTGATCCAATAGTTTTCCGTCGTTACTGAAGGTCAGTCCATGTGCAGATTCACCCTTTAGGATTGCTGTCCATTGCTGCACACCCGGTATCCTGGGTGCCGATGGGCTAGTAGATGGCGCTGGAGAGGCTGCCGTTGTAGCTAGAGGTGACGTTATGGCTTCAGACTGTTGCTGCGTCGCTGCACACCCCGCGATTGTGCTACCGAACATTAAACATCCTGCCGCAAGGAACAGGAGCGATTGAATTTTGCTGTCATTTACTGTCATTTTGGTTGTTCTAAAAAACTCATAACAAATCAATGCGACTGTCGTGAATCCAGCAGTTGCCGTTGCGGTTATAAAACCAGGCTTCACGCTGGCGATCAACTTGGCGGCGATCAATTTGGACAAACGCATTTCCTGCAAAACGGGTCAGAACTCTACCCCACGGTGCCACGCGGCAGTTTGTTTGTTCCCGCTCATTGCCAGCGATTTTTCCCATACGCGGAAAAACATCAGCATCATCTGGCAAGTGATTGTTTTCGTGATAGAGATTATCTAAAGGAGCGTCGCTTGCATTTGGTGCTCGCCCAGACAGGGCGGGCAGTTGAATGAGTCCGATCACGACTCCTAAAATGGCGCTGCTCCAAAGCAGTTTTCCAAAGCAATGTGTGACTGTTTGCGGCATCATGGCTATCCGTTAGAACTCGAAGATTTTCGATTAACACAGAGCACAACTGAGCAGGAACCGCAGTCAAAGCCATCGCATCGAAATTGAGTTTTAACCAACCGATGCAGCTCGAACCCCCTGCTTCTGGTGTGTCGATCTACAGTTTGTGCATGAGTTGCAGATCCCAGAACGAAGCTTCAATTTTATGACCATCGAGATCGCGCACAAAGCACCCATAATAGGGCGCACCATACTCTGGTCTTTCACCCGGAGCACCATCATCTCTGGCTCCAGCTGCTAACGCTACCTCATAAAAAGCATGTACGGCTTCCTTTGTGGGAGCGATAAAGCCAATGTGCGTTCCGTTACCCATCGCAGCCGGCTGACCATTCATCGGTGTTTGTACCCAAAATTCTGGATACTGCTTGCCGTAAGCGACTGCGCCAGGATGTTCCATCATCCGTTTACAGCCTAGTGTCGGTAGTACTTCGTCGTAGAAGGCAACAGCCCGTTCAAAGTCATTTGTGCCAATTGAAATGTGAGAAATAATACTTGGATTTTCGTCCATTGCTAAAATCTCCGTTTGTTGCCGATGAAGCAGCCTCTCTAGAAGCCCAAGCCAACGTGACTTCAGCAGCAAACTTGAGGTTTCCAGCTTCATGACACAATTTGTAATTCAGTAGTTTGTGTAAAAAAATTGGTTTTGTTGCGAGGATGATAAAGTTGGAAGGCTTTATTTTCTCTGACTTCAATTCAAATAGTGTCTCTATCTTGATCTCTGTTACAGTAGCGCCACTGTCTGCCAAAAATTATTCTGCTGAATGTGCGATGGTATTGCTGTTACTCCTTAAGCTGTAGCTACACTTCCCTAAAGGGTCGAAATTTAGAGGAGCAAGTAGCTTTTGGACTAAATGACACGCCAAAAGCTACTTGCTCCTGGGTTTAAGCCTTTGAGTCGAGCGCACCTCCTTTGGCATTGATCTGCTGCGTGTCCGACAACGAAAGACAAAGCAAGTGAACCTTAGTAGAAGTGATCGCCTAAACTTCATGTTGATGCCAGGGCTCACTTTGACACGCATCGTTACCAGACTCCAAGGAGGCGACAGCATGATTTCAGCTGAAGCACCCTGAGTTGTGGCTAGTTGGACTAATAAAGCAGCACCATGGCCTTTTGAACCTCTTGCTTCTGTCGTTGGTTAGTTGCAGAACCCGCAACGGTGCAGGGGGGTGGAAAAGGAAAAAAGCGGCGGCGTAAGGGTTTGAGTGGTTGTGCCAGTTGGCAGCTAGTCCAGAGTGAGAAGGGCGATCGCTTGGTTAGCCAAGC
>NZ_JACJPI010000028.1 GCF_014695975.1 Leptolyngbya sp. FACHB-321 | reverse complement strand
TCATTCTCGAAGGGACTAACGGCACGTTTCTTCCTGCTGCTCTCGCCATCAAGGGCACCTACAACCGTCTCGGTGCCATTGATACGCTTGAGGAGGACGAGAATGTGGCGCTCATCGAGGACTACTTGCGGCGCCAGCTTGAAGCTGGCGAGTTCCTTGTACAGCACGACTATCTTGAGCCTGGTTCAGACTACGAGCAGTACAAGGTCGAGTGGTTCCTTGAGGTCTTGGAGAGAAACATCAACGATGATCCAGAGACAGCACTCTTGAACCACCAGCCGCTGAGTTTCGCACTCGTCTGTCAGTCTGTGTGGCAGTCGCTAGTCAGTTCCCAGTTAGGCGTGACTGCCGCTCCTGACGAGGACTTGTTGCGGGAGTTGTTTGACGGACGAACCATGCCTTACCAACTCTACAGCGCTCATCTTCCGGTCGTCCGCACACAACTGCTAGAGCTCCACACAATGAGCGCGTTCCTCAGTGCCCGCGGCATCCCTTGGGCAGTGGCCGAGGCCGGTGGTCAAGACGACGCCGAAGAGATGCAAGCGTACCTCCAGCTTGCCCGCGCCACGTTTGCTGGTTGTGTCCCTGTGCTGCAGGGCTTAGATGCCTACGCACGTGAGGTTGAGGACTTGCTTGCCGAAGACTGAAACGCCCTGGCAAGCACAGCAACAGAACACCATTTAGCAGGGTGCTGTACCTGACGGTGCCCTGCAAGTCCTGATGTAAGCGTCGGCGCGGCAGTTCAAGTCCACAGTGACCGTCGTCTGCCAGGTGCTGACCGTCCATAGACTCAAGGCAAGTGCCAAAGGGACGCGTACTTGCCCAGCGAGCAGCGGCATGATCAATTTACGGTGTAGAGGGCAAAAAAGCACCCGCTCGCTCTGACCGGGTTGGTTCTAAGGTGCCATTGATAAGCGCAGCTAACATTCATATGGTGCTTCCTCTGCTGGACTAGCCGCCAACTGGCACAATCGCTAAAAGCCCTTCACAGCAGCAGTTTCTCTTTTCTACCCCCTTGCCCCGTTGCTTCGCGAGCAACTATACAAACCAGCTTTCCGAAGGCTGAGATTCCTATGGGCTAACCATTCTTGGTTTTTGATATGAAGACCTTTAGAAGACTGGACTAAAATTGGACTAACTACCTCAAAGGTGACAGTTGTAAAGTCGATGCATTGTGCCAGTTGCGTTAGCACTGTTAACCCGTTAGCAATTTAGGTTTTCTTATGAGTCAGCAGCCAATGGTAGGATGTCGCATTCCTCCAGCTTGGCATGGGGAAATTATAGTCATCTGTGACGCGACCGGGCAGACTCCCAGCGAAGTAATGAAAGAGGCGGTTGCCTCTACCTGAAGAAGGCGAAGGCGGTCACGGTGAGGAGGCGTCTAGATGACTTGGAGCACCGGCTGAACAAACTGACTCTGATGGTGCCACAGTGAAACTAAAGGTATTAGACGATTAAAGGTATTAGACGATTAGAAGCTTAAGCTCTAATGCTTTGAGTTTATGTTCCAAAGACCTGGTATATCTAAAGGTCTAATACCTTACTACCTATGCTTAAAATTGCAGTTTGGAATCTCAAAGGGGGTACGGCTAAGAGCACCAGCACTCTTAATCTAGGGGCAGTCTTAGCAAGCTCTAAGCGTAAAGTCCTGCTCATTGACTTAGACGGACAGAGAACACTGTCATTCGGCTTAGGTTTGGATGGGGCAGAACCAACCATCCTCAAGGCTTTAACAGAGGGAACGATCGCACCGCTGGCAACTGCCAGCAAGCACCTGTCCATCATCCCTGGTGATATTGGGATGTTTAGACTCTCAACCGATAAAGACTTAATCGGTAAAGCTTTTAATAGTCTTAGACCTTTAGGCTTTGATGTGGTGTTAATGGATTGTCCCCCATCATTGGGCTTCGCCAGCGTCCAAGCAGTGCTGAACAGCGATCGGGTGCTGTTGCCTACCTTATGTGAGCCAGCAGCACTAAAGGGTGTCAGTGAAGCCATAAGCCTCATCAGGGGAGAAAACGAGGCTATCCCTATAGATGTCTTGCGAACACGGCACCGAAAGTCTCTCATCTTGACGAGGGAAGCCGATGATCTTCTCGTAGAAGGTGCAAGCGACATGGGGTATCACCTGCTCTACGCCACTATTCCAGAGAACATCAGTGTTGCAGAGTCGATCGCGCAGCAACAGCCAGTGATTGAGTACGCACCGTCATCAACGGGTGCGATCGCTTATAAGTCTTTGGGTAAAGAAGTCGTGAAACTGTGGAGACTGCAATGACGAAACTAAGTCGCATGGGGGGAATGGGGAAGTTATCTACTTATGGCACTCCCGCCCCAGTAGAGACAGCAGCAGAGCCTAAAGCGGCAGCAGTGGTTACACCACAAAATAAGGTAAAGCCACGCCATCAGAAGCCACAGCGCGAGAAGCTAACCACAGTGAACATCAAAATTAGGCAAGACCAACGCGACTGGATGGATCAGACCGCTCGACTGGTGCGCGATAACAATACTGAACCAGTGCCTGCAAATGAACGGACCTACCCGCAACATCTTATTCAGGTTGCGATCGACCTACTGAAAGCAACGGGTGTGGACTGGGAGCAAGTTCGCAATGTGCATGAGCTCAAGGCACTTCTAAACCTATTAGACGATTAGAGCTGTAGCCAGCTAGCAAACATTTTTATGACATTAATGGGGTTTTTCCTAAGCGGTTAGGAATACTTAAACAGCCTTTAGGTCTGAGCTATAGAAATGATTGAATTTAACTGTGGACAATGCAAGAAGGAATTTAAGGTTGACGATTCAAAAGCTGGTGTAAAAGGGAAATGCCCAAAATGCTCTTCAATTATTGTTGTCCCTGCCGTATCAACAACAAGTGATCAGCTTATTTTCATTGAGGATGACAATTTCTTTTCAGACAGCAAACTGAATCAGCTTTACAAGGAATTCTTGCGACTGCGTGAAAGCATGATTTATGGGCATCAAATTCTAAACGAAACGACGGGTGATACAGCTAGATTTGAGATTGCAACCAAACCTGGGCGGTCGCAGTTTGTTTGGCTGTACAATTTCACAACAGATAGAAACGAAAGCTGGGTGTCCATCTGTAGCATTGTTGGCGAGATTACTTTAGTTGAGTCTGCGGTACACGCTTTAAGAGCCGTAGATGCTTATGCGCCCTATGGCATCAGACTCACCGAAGACAATCAACTAGTTCTAACGTCGATCGCTAAAATCTCAAATCTTGATACTGACCTGTTAGATCGAACAATTTTAATGGTTGCAGTCAAAGCTGATGAGCTAGAGGAAACCCTCTTTGGTGCCGATCGTTTATGAACAAATCACTTAAAGATTATAGGGTTGCTCATATTCCCCAAGGGCTTAGACTCGGCTGAAAACCACGCGCCACTTGCTGAAAACCTAACTCCGCGACGGATTCAAGCTCACTAGCAGGAAGCTGTAGAAGAATGGCTTCAAGCAAGTGCATCTAGTATTCCAGTCACAAGGTAAACAGAGTCTTTAGAGCTTTAAGTTTTGCGGTGTCAATACCACAGCCCAATTTAGTGATTGGGGTCAGGCTCTTCCACTTGCTTCGATCAACACTGGCGATCAGATCGGACACGGCTTCCGGATCAACAGTGCCAAAGCCACTAAGCTTATGGCTAGTTAGGTAAGCCAAACGCTCAAAGATTGCCGCTCTCGTTGCCTGCTTGATACTGATGGCAGCTGGGGGTGCTGGCAGTGGCGGGGGCGGCGTTAGATAAAAAGCAGTGGCTAAGGCATCGAGCTTCTTACCCTTGGTGATGCCACATTTGAGCTTGATAATCGGTGTGAAGTCTTGCCATGTGCATCGATCTTCAGCGGCAATCTTGCTGGCAGCGGTCGTTGCCTCTAAGCCTTTCAAGGGGCTTCCGGGCTGGCTAGCAAGGTAGGTAAGGGTATCTGCTAGGTCTTGTTCAGAAGCGGTGGTTAGGTTGACCCACAGCGTTTGCCCTAATTCCACTTCTACCTGTGTCTGCATCGCTTGATTGACGACAATGCACCAGACGAAATCGAGGTGAATCAGACGAGCCGCATCCAGAATCTGGGTATTGAGAATGGCCTGATACTTATCTTCACCCACTAATCGGACGACCACAGGCAGGATGTTCTTGCCTGTGCCGGCTAGTTCCTGGGCGATCGTCTTCAGGATGATTGGTTGAGTGTCAGACTTGCCCTTGATGAACTTGCAGGGGAGTCGGCGGATTTGACCGAGTGTGACATCTAGTGGCGATGCCTCTGCTTGCGTGGCATTCATGGTTAATGATCAATAAAATTTGGGGTTAAAAAGAGTTCGTCAACAAGCTTGGTATAGAGCTTGGTGATCGGAGAGCTTTGCCAGCAGATAACTGGAACGTGCTTAAACTCGGCGACTTTCGTCTGTGCAAAAGTACTTAAACGAGTTTTGCATTGGTTGCCGCTGAAGTTGCTTTTCTCCAATACCTGCTTAATGTGTGTCTCTAAAACAACGCCTGCATCTCCAGGGCAGTTGCTAAAAACAATGCCAAGATTCCAGGGTCCAAGGTGTAAACGCTCTTTTTTCGCGGCCCTTAACTCACGAAATTTGGGGATTGTAGAGCCGTAGAGCTGTACAGCATGGTGTAGAGATTTGCCACCAAGATCGATTGGAATGAGCACTGTATCGCAGGCTAGAAGCACGCTTTGAGTGAGCTTGTCGGGGGTGGGAGAGACATCGATAAAGATGTAGTCGTAATCCAGGTACAACAGCCTGACCAACTTTTTGAAGGTGACAGCAGGTTCGACATCTGAATTATCACGAAAAGCTTTAAGCGACTTTTCGTCGCTGGAAAGTACCGAAAGCTTGAAGTCTTTTTTTACTTTGTCAGTCGTGGGAAACTTGCGAATCTGAATTGCTTTATTTAGGATCTGCTTGGCTTCGTCCCACTCTTCAAGCTGAAGTGGCTTGTCACATTGCTCCAGGTAGCCAGGGAACCAATTAGGATCAGCGCCGACACCGCGCGTTAAATCATTTTGTGGGTCAAGGTCAATGAGTAAAACTCGCTTACCTTCTAGCGCTAAGGTTGCTCCAATGTTGACGATATTTGTGGTCTTCGCCACGCCGCCTTTCTGATTCCAGATAGCAGACACTAAAGCGGTAGTGGGATTTGCCAAACAATACTCTAATTGCCGCATTAAGCCTGGAAGACTTGCTTTAGTAACTTTCTGGATGGGTGTCATGGGTAGAACCAAACCATCAACACGTCGCCAGAGTTGGAAGAAATCCCCGTTAAAGACTAAACCGTAGGAGGCTAGTAGAGCAGAAGGGATGCTGCTATCTAAGTACTGCTTGATACCTTTGTTGCTTCTACCACAGTCCTCATAGCCTACTGCTTGCCGATAAAGAGGATGAGTTTTACAGACTGACGCAAAATCTTTCTCTGGAACAGCAGCCAACCCTGGGTCGCGCTTTTTGTTTTCAATCACTAACACAGGTGGCTGATTGATGTCTTGGTAGATCAAGCGGTCAGGTGTACCAAAGCCTGCGCCCAAGTTGCGCCCAGCTTTTATTTGTTGCAAGTTCAAGTCTAGAGACTGTAAAAGAGGCTGTACAAAACTCATTTCTAAGTCTTGCTCACGGTAATCGGTCGGCAACTCCGACCATAGGTCTACCAGTTTTTTATAACTTCTCATGCCATTTTTCCATGTCCATGAGAAGACAGCGTTACCGCTCTCTTACTTTTGTCAGCTAGTCCCACGTTTTTCTCTCGCCGCGCACTTCTTTTCTAAAGTGCCCTATTTATATGGGGATTAACAGTAGGCTTACAGGAACATGACATCAACTTGTTGATAGCTTTAAATGCTGCGCTCGGTATCACGCAAAGCGGCTTCTTTAATCGCTGCTCTCAGCCACTCCGCTCGATTCGGCAGCGATCGAACGTAGATGTCTAAATCTTTGGGCAAGAACACTGAAATCGGTTTCTCAGCTAGCGCTTCATTGCCAATAGGCTTAAAACGGGTATCTCCATGGGTTTCGGTCATGGCTCAGTTGTAACCTGAAGAACGTAACACTGCCTGCAAATGAAGTCACAGCGTCATTTCTTTAAACTGCCTCAAAGACTCACTTTCTAACATTGGAGTCAGAAATTGCAGATAAGTTAGGTTATCTCGCCTTTGTATAGCAGCGGGGACAAAATGGTCGTTAAGGATAACTGTCCCGTTTTCAATGCTTGGATTTCGGAGGAGTCCTCCCTACTCGACTACAAGAGCGTACTACTATTCTAACTAATTTAGTACGTATGCTGTTTGTTTGAATTAGTACTATTGATCAGGTTAGGAGGTTCGGTGTGTGAAAAACAAAAAGACCCCAGCAACAACAAACGGTGCTGGGGTCTGATGGGTTAACTAAGGCGAATGAGTCTACTTGTCAGACAAATCTCGCATAATGACCAGATGCCAGTTTATCGGGTGTAGTCGAACATCTACCCGGTCTTGACTTACCACTATGTCAGGTTGAACAGTTGACAGCACCCTAATTAGTATGATTAGACTAAACGCGACACGGTTCTTTTTCTTGGGAAATTTACGACCGAGGTAAATAATTTTGCTTCGGCGTGTTGGATTGAGAGTCATAGCGTATATCGTCTCCTATCTAAATTTTCGCGAATGGAATCGGTCTTGGAATTTACGTAACAAGGAGCGATTGCCGTCGCTCCTTTTTTATTGGTCACTAGCGACACACTTGAGACGAACCGTATTGATGTCTGAAACCATAAGTGCTGGTTAGAGAACGACTAACTTCCACGCTACATGTAGCCTCCTTAGTAACACTGCGACTTTAACCTGTTATTCCCCTGCTTAGAATACTGTGTTCTTGACAAAATCGAGATTTTTCGTCAAAGGTGCATTAAACCCCCTTACCTAGTAGCAAAACCAGCTACGCTTTAGTTCTCTAGTACTGTCGGTTGCATTCTGCCCTCTTCCATCTTTAAAGTCAATTTAATAGGGTATTCCTATGTCAAGTTCTTTTAGCTGCTACATATAGCGCTTTGAACATGTTCAAGGTTTTTATTGAAATTTGCATTAATTAAGTGCGAAATTCGCACGGATACTTGTGCATTAAGAAAAACAGATTATATTTTTTGCCGTTGTTGAAGTGAGAAAAAACACCAGGCAGAGCGAGTTTAGCCGCTCTGCCTGGTGTTTAGGTTTGTTTTTTTAGGCTGGTGTCGCTTTTACCAATACCGTGACGATCGATTTGTTCCAAGCTGTTTTTGAACCAGCGTAGGCGTAACCAGCGGATTTACAGTCCGCCCCCATTAACCCACAGTGGTGAAGTGTTAGAGCGCTAATGGGGTGATTGAAGGGGTGTTGTCATGAGATGCAATTAGAGCTAATCTGAAGCCCGAAACAACGCAAATTCGTTAACTAATAGAGGTAGATGTGGACTACGTCGGAATCTATTAGTACAGATCGACTATCCTCAATTCCTCTTCCTACAAGGGTTTCAGCCTAATTGCATTCTATAGCAGCAACCCTTCAATCACCCCTACAGAGTAATGTAACCAAGAAGCTCTGCATTTAAGGTTTCGTGATGCTTGACGACCAATTACTTGAGAAATATATTCACACATTCTATGGATACGGTAACTATCAAGGAGGGTTCTGGTTTGTTGGGAAAGAGGAGGGCGGTGGAGGCAGCATTAATGATGTTCTTCAACGGTTAACTGCTTGGTCGCAGCGTGGGCAGAAAGAACTGGAAGATGTCTGTCAGTACCACGAAGCTTTTGGAGTGACTCACCTCTTCAGCCCACGACCGACAATCCAACGCACTTGGGGAAAATTGATCCGAAGTTTACTAAAAGTGCAAGGGCAAGCAGTGACGGTGGAGCAGATCAGAGAGTACCAAAGACAGCACTTAGCGAGAGAACATGGAGAAACTTGTCTCCTGGAACTGCTGCCACTACCGTCGCCAAGCACTGGCCAATGGCTGTATTCCAGTTGTTCACAGCTTCGGCAACTGCAACAGAGACAGAGTTACAAAGAATTCTACGCCGCCCAACGCGCCCACCACATTCAGCAGCGAATCCTAGAGCATAAGCCGCGTGCTGTCGTTTTCTACAGTTCCGATCTCTGGTATCAGCACTGGTGGAAAGTGATTGCGGAGGGAGTCCATTTCGACACTCATGAAAGTAGCTTTCAATGGGGTGCTAATGGTTCTACGCTCTTTGTCATTTCTAAACATCCCACAACACATGGAGTAACCAATCAGTATTTCGAGGCGATCGGGGACTTCCTTGCCAAGCACTTGTGATGATTCGCATATACACTGAAGCGTTTTTAATCTGTCAAATAGAGATAGTTACTCAATCACTGCCCACTTCACCCCTATATTCGACCAGCAATGTAGGGATGTAGCGATCGTCTTTGGATCGGTAACGATTGGGCGAGAATTGCCTTCCCGTCACACGCCATTTGTAACCGCGGTAGGTAATCATATCTCCTGGCAGCGGGTCGCAGTAGAAACCCATCAGTAGGGTGCCATGCACCAACGCTAACTCTTGAAGCGAAACTTGCTCTTTGACCACTTCTGGTAGGTCAAAATCAACCAGCCAAAAGACGTTAGAACGAGCGATCGTAAACTCTTTCTTCTCTGAGATTCCTAGTAGGAAACGTGCCCTTGCTCGGAACTCCTAATTTATTTGCCTTAGTGTCCTGTAGTGTCCTGGCTCTAGTGTCCTGTAGTGGCAAGTGGCAAGTGTCCTACAGTGTCTAGACGCTTGAGACACTAGAAAAGGCTCTCTCTCAGACACTTGCTACTTGCCACTTGCCACTAGACCAGCAAAGAGTTGCTGTTAATTAATGAAGTGCAACCCTGAGCAGGAAGCGGGAAACCGAGCCGAACTTATTTGTTTCTTCCCCATACTCAAAACAACGGCTTTGAGCGTGGGCAATTTGTTTAAGCAAGTTGTCTGCATTCTCAGAAGTGATGCTGTAGTCTTTCGCTTTCTCGCTTTTGTACAACTGCCGTGCTGTGAGCTTGTCACCCACATTAGGCACAAACGAAGCGATAAACTCAAAGACGCTGGACAGTCCGCCTTTAACCGCATCTTCACTACCTTTGTTAAAGAGCACTTCTAATCGTTCTTTGTCTGTCTGTGCAGATATCGTTTTCGGCTCCGTTACGGTTGGCTGCGGCATCGGTTGGAACCGCATCGGCTCCAGGTTCAGCACATCACGGCTCATCATTTCGGGGAAGAATGCCAGCAGCGAGCGGGCAGGATCGGGGGCACCATTACCAGGATGCTTGACCTTCAGCAGCCAATCGGGAAGCTTACCCAACGCTGGCGAGTCCTTCAGGGGAGTACCAAAGTTTTCGGGGTCAGCAAAGAAGTATTCACCAGTGGCAACATTGGTTGCTTGCAGCCCTTTGGTTGCCATTGCCTTAGACTTGCAGCCGATCAACGTCACGCCAGACTTAAACGCTTGCGCGAGTCCGGCTGTGTTGCCATTGCCTACCCATGCAGTGAGGTTGGAGGCATGAAGGACGATGATACACGTCCCGCCTGACTTCGCAAACTGGCGTAGTAAGTAGCTGGCCTGCTGGCGGTTCACTTCAGGATCGGTGATGAGTGCGAGGGCGATCGCCTCATCAATCACCAACATCTCGCCCTGGCGCTCGTAGTTCTCACACTGGCGATAGCTCTGAATCTCCTCATTCAGTGCAGCAGCGACCAGCCGATTCGCTTCGTCCTTAGACTTCACGCCGGGGAAGCTATCAGAGCAGACGGTTTTCAGCGTCTTGAACGGGTAGATGTCATTGCCTGCGGTGTAGTACCGAATTGCTGTCTCTCCCTTGGTTAGCGCCTGTTGCAAGATGCAGAGCAGGGCTAAGAGCGTGCCCTTACCACCACGCTGGGAGCCAGCCACGACAATCACGCTGCCTGACAGCGCGCGGTCAATGTGGAAGCCATCGGCAATGAGGCGATCAACGATGTACTGCCCACGCTCATCGAGCGGCAGTTTTCTGATCTCAGGGTTGGGGGCGTTACCGACCCACAGATCGAGCATGGGAAGACTGCGAGGGCGATCAGTGACTGGCTCGCCTGGTACGTCGATCACAGGTTCACTGTGCGGTAGGACGTGCCCTGATGTGTCTTTTACGGCAGCAGCAAAATGCTTGTATTCGCGTTGGGTCTCTTGGTCGAGGAAACGGGTAAAGTCTTCCCCATCCTCGATCGCCCAACGTGCTTCACGCTTCTGTCTCTGCCCATTCCAGAACTGTTGAGCCAGGAACAACGTGCCAGCCGTGAGCGCCAGGGGGAAGCCGACAAAAGCGCCTGCAAAGATGGCACCGACCGAAATACCTGTAATGCTCATTACCATTGACTGAGAAGCATCACGGCTTGTCTGCTGCATTGCAGCATCTTTGTAGAGGGGGACAAGTGCCGATGGATTTTGCTGCAACAGCTTCTCAATGGCAGCAATCTCTTGGGCGCGATCGTTAGGGCTTAAAGTTTTCAAGTAAGCAAACATCGGAGTCCTCCAGAGGCGAATGAAAAGAAGGGAGTGAACAGTTCACTCCAAAATTGTTTTAAGCTTCAGTGGCCTGCTCTGGCTCAGGCGTGTTCAGGATGGTGCGACCACGTTTAATCCAGAGATAGACGAAGAACCCAACCTCAACGGCAAACAGGGTAATCGCAATCTTGCCAGCGTTCACAAAGTCAAAATCGCTCATCGTTGGTGCTGTCATGACCAGGCGTAACCGGTCCCAACCGCCACGAAGCGGGGGGCAAGCCAGCAAGCAGATGAGGAAATCAACCCCATAGCAAACCCATTTCGCGGTGTAGATTGAGTCCACCCATTTTGTAGGGATGGCGTTGTGCCGTTCTTTCAGGAAGGCAACAGTGGCATGGTCTTTAGAATTAATGGGCAGCCTGGTGTGGCTAGTGATGGAGCCAATCAAACGGCGCAACGTGCGGGGACTGTTTTCCAGCAGCAGCGGCGCGACTTCACCGCTTTGCAGCAGGACGTAGAGCGCGAGCATGGCAGCGATCGACACTAGCGCTACACCACCATCCAGAAACCATTTGATGACAGATCCCAGAATCCAGGTATTACGAATGAACCACCCCAACCACTGGGGCAAGTTGGCTGCCAGCGTCCGATCAGCAAGTGCAACACCGATTTGGACATAAACCTCTACTGACTGCCAGATGAGCCAGATGGTGAAGGCTGCTGCCAGAAATTGAGCCAGCAGCAACAGCCCTCCAAACCAATCAGCTTTGCGTTTAGGGCGTGTATAGGTTGGCTCATGAGTGCCCTGGTCATAGTGACGCTTGCCCCAGTGGGAGTGGGATTGAGTACTGTCTTTACGTGTGACCATTGTTTGAATCTCTATAGGGTTGATTCTTTCGGGTTAGCGGTTGCTGTGGATTTGATGAGCCAGGGCGAGGATCAGACCGCGCAAATCACGGTTAGTGGCACCGTCCAGCAGTTCGCAAGCGCCGGTAATCTTGCCGTTTTCGTCTGCAAAGGTGTGATCGGCATAGGCATCAACCATCAAATATTCTTCGTTTTCTAAGTCATAATTTCCATCAGAAATGACTTGCTGATGAATCGCCAGAATGCCCATTAGATGCAGCTTTTCAGTGAGTGAAAAGACCTCTAGTTGAGAGCCGAATGTCTCTTGCAAGCGGTCGATTGGTGGGGTGTGATCAACGTAATAGTTCAGTGGTTTCGTCACGTTAAAAAGCTCCTCAGTGGGTGGGTGAAGGGTTTTACTGTTGGGGTGCAGAGTAGTGCAGCTTCCCGGCAAGCGTGCCGTCATAGCCAAAGCGACGGAGCGCAGACTCGACAACAGCGCGATCGGTGGTCACAGCGGGTTCGGCTGCAACGCCGTCGGTGATGATCGCCGTCATACCGTTTTGATCGCAAACGGTGATGCCATCGGCTAAATGCACGCCAGGGCGGGAACCATCGAGGACGGGCTTACCGATGGTTAACCCGGTGGCCTTGGTGTGATTATCAGCACGCACAACCAAGGTGCAACCGCTGTAACGCTCATTGGCAATCTTCTGTAAGTCTTTACGGCTCTCTTGGGCGATTGCCAGGCGTTGGGCATTCATCTCGTCCGCTTTGCGCTGCTCAGTGAGTTGCTGCGAGACTGTGGCATCGCGCTGAAACTCACCAGACACCAGCTTAGGAACAAAGCCGATCACTAAAATGCCGATGCCAATCAGGGCGATCGGGTTTTGTTTCAACCAAGTTTGCATAATGAAGAGACTCCTATTGAATCAGTGGGAGTGCAGAGCCAGCGGTCTACTTTGAGCGGTTAACGCTGGCTGTTGCTTAGGGTTATGTCACGTCAGAAACTGTGTAGCTGCTGGCTTTAGGCTGTTTAGGCATCGGACTCCAGCCATTTGGAAAGCTGCTGTTGCTGGGGTGTTGTGCCTGAGTCATTTTGAGCAGTACTCACTGGTACTGAAGTAACCGGATAAGGCTCGTTAGTGCTGGGTTGTGTCACTAAAGCGCTTTGCTGACCGGATAAGAGTTGCGTTGCGTCCTTACCGTGCCGATTGATGAGGTATTCGAGCAGGAAGGACGGTTGTAGGTCAGCTTCGTCTGCTAGTGCAAACAAGCGTTTTCTGGCTCGTTCACTAAGTCGGATGCGATCGACTGCCATCAGACACCGACCTTAGACAACTGTCGAGCGTAGGAGCCACGCACACTAGCGGTCTGTGGTTCTTGGGGAATGACAAACAAATCAGACAGCCTGGGTTGCAGGTTGAGCAACAGCGCCGCACCGCCACCCGTCAAAACACTGTTAGCCGTCGATTGGTAGATGCTGGCGTATTGTGTCCGTAGATAGCCTTTGAGCGACTTGAGATATTCGCTGGCGTACTTGGTTTTGATGGCTTGCCACTGGTCAACCGCGAGCCGTCCAATCGTTTGGCGTTGCAGTCCAGCGCTGATCAACGACAGGTTGATGGAATCGGAGCGATCGCCGTTGCTGAGTGTGGCTCTCACTGTGGCATCATTGGCGATCGCATTCACCAGATTGAAGATGCCGAGCTGCGTCACTGGACGACCGTCAATCACCCGTCCTGTTTCATCAATCAGCCACTCCTCAGCCGTCCTGAAGCCAATTTCAAGCAGAAAGGTTTGACCATGCTGCAAACGGCTTTCAACTGCCCAGTAAGAGCCGATGCCCTCCACCACCGTCAGCACTTGCGTCACTGTGCAGCAAATAGACTCACCATTGCGAATCACGTTGTAGGTGCCGAGTAAAGCCCGTTCCATTGCTGGCAGGTCTTTTCGATCCCAATAACTTGCAACGACTATCAGATCGCGCCCATCGTCGGAGGGACGCAGGCAGGCGGCAAAGGCTTCCCGTGCAGTCTCCAGCTTCGAGCGCTCAAAACTGCGAATATGTTGCCCTTGGCAGGCGATCGAGCCATACCAGCGCGGTGCGGTGCCGTTTAGGATGACGATTGGATTTTCATCGTCGGCATGAGCTGAGTCAGAGGGGTTCTCGCGGTAACCTGCCTGAATGACCAGCGTCCCTTCAGAATCATGGCGTTTGAGGAAGGAGTTAGAGTTCTCAAAACTTACTAGGCGCGTATGCTTTGCCCTGGTCTGCAGTTGCTTGGGTAAGGTAGTTAGAACCATAAGTGCCTCAAATAATGTGGTGTGGGTGAAGCCTGTCCATGAGTGTCGTTAGCGGTGTTCTCAGGCAGGCGTGACGGAAGCAGAGCTAACCGTGCCGTCTTCACCCATGAGCAAAATATAACGTTGCCTATGTTTTTTGTACATATAAAAAACATGACAAAAACTGATTTTTTACATACGTTTTTATAAGATTGCTATATGTATAAAAGGCATACAAAAGGCAATTGCTGCTGTATTCTTGAGGCAAGCGTCTGCAAATCAGCTTTAATTAGGAGGAACTATGACGGCTGCTATCGTGGGGAGACCAAAGAGATCGCGTCCAACAGAGCGCGTTAACTACAAGCTGGACAAAGACATTAGAGCGATCTTGGCTCGTGTGGCAGAGCGTCAAGGGCGGAATGAGGGCGCACAAGTCGAACAGCTCGTCCTGTTTTATGAAGCTTGTCAAAGACTCAACAGCGACAGCGCATCATTGTCGATGGACGCGATTAACGCGAAAGTCAATGAAATATGGGATGAAATAACCGTATTAGAAGATTGAGGTCGATCACTATGACACAAGCTAATCGAGGTGTGCAGGGAGCCGTTGAGAACCTGATCGAAATCTCGTATATGCAACGCGAGAGTATTGATAAACTCGGTGAAAAGGTCGATCGCATGTCTGACCGGATGGAACAGGGCTTTGATAGGCTGACCGAAGCTCAAACAAAACTAACCACCAGCGTAGATAAGCTCACAGAGCGGATCGATAACTTGGCACGACTGACCGACTCGAACCAAATCATCGTCAACAACTTGATTGCATTGGCAGCCAGCCAGCAGGAAACGGTCAATCGGTTGCTGACTAAAGCGTCTTGAGGCAGTTTATCCATGTGATAAGCGCATACCGTTACGAAACCGCTATCAGCCCATGGCAAGATAAATCAATTATTGATACTTAGAGAAGAGCAAACCACTCCCTGTAGCGTCAATAGAAGATAAGTAAACTAGGACAAGTGCACCAGCGCCGGGAATCTAGCTTACAATACCGAAAGAGCCATGGGAGTGGTTGATAGCATGACAGCGCGGTCATTTCGCTAGTTGTCAGATGGTCAACCGAAGAACACAGCGGGTAACAGTATGAAGATCCACCCGCACCCACAATTCATTCCACTCCGAAAAGAGCATGAAGAATTCCGTACCGACGCAACGCCCAGCACGTAGAGTGCTGATCGGCGTATGTATACGACCATCTGAGCTTGAACATCTTACGCAACTTGCACCACGAGCGCATCAGACTAAGACCAGTCTGATTGCGGTCGCGGTGCAAGAGTTTCTTGAAAAGAACGCTACAAATGGAAATCCCCCAGCATCTGCTGCTTAGTGCCACCTAAGCGATTGATTGACTGGGGGTTTCTGTTTTTCTTATTCAGCCTGCATAAGTTCCGAAGTTTGGTCGCCGAGGAAACTTAGCAGGGTCAGTGCAACTTAAAAGTATGCACGTACTGTTATGTTACACATTAGTACACGTTCGCCGGAAGGGCGATCGGAAAATCTTTGCAATGCTTGCATAGGGTTTAGTCTATTACAGACTTGTTTAGCCGAAAGATTACTCTATACAGCTACTAGCCTGATACAAAATCCGATCCGAAAGCGTCGCGCTGTCGGGTTCGGGTTGCATGTGGCAGGAGGTGCTGCATGAGACTCACAGAAGCGTTGGAGCTGCCGCATCCGTATCAAAACCCCTCTATTCGGCTGGCAGCGATCGCGCTCTACGCCAGACATGGAGTAGACGCTAGGGCGATGGTTGTCCGCTGGCAACGCTGCCAACACGCTCAGCTTGAGTTGGCGATCGGGGGTGTCAAATGAATCCCGTTATTGCCAGCAGTCAAACTTTCTCTCAACGGATTGAGCAAGAATTTACCGTCAGCAGTGCGATCGTCCCTACTCTTTACCATGCTGCAACCCAACTGGTAGAGGACACTGAATTCTCATACGGTGAAGTAGTCGCCTGTCCAATTCACGAGGCACTGAATTGGCGCGTCACTAGGTTTGGGCACCAAGCCAGACAGACCATCCAAGCGCTGTTGTTGTTGAATGAGGATAGCTCCACTTGGCAAGCCAAATTGAGCGCACCACGCACCGACACCAAAGGCAAAGCGCAGAAATACGAAACACCTGTCGGCAATGGTGCGAGGGCTTATTTGCCTCCCATTCCAATAGTTATCCGGCAACAAATCAGCGATCGCTATGGGGTGAGGTTTCCTTCAGACGGTGCTTTTTGGGAGTTTGTTGAGCAACATCCTGAAATCCCGATCGTCATCACCGAAGGTGGCAAAAAGGCGTTAGCAGGTTTGAGTCAGGGGTTTGTCACCATTGCTCTCTATGGTTGCCACGGTGGGTATCGAACCAAAGATGCACTTGGCAATCCCATACCACCGACACTAATCTCCGACTTGGCACGCTTTGCTGCTCCCAATCGCCGAGTCACTCTGGCTTTCGATGAAGATACCAACGGGAAAACCCGTCGGCGGGTCAACCAAGCTCAGGGACGTTTGGGTCAACTGTTGCAAATGCACGGCTGCGAAGTGTTTGTCGCCAGTTGGGATAGCCAACAAGGGAAGGGTTTAGATGATCTGATTGTGAATGCAGGTGCGTCTGTCTGGGAGGTTGCCTACAACAACGCTCTACCCCTCAGTCAGTGGCAAATCTGGGAGGGTTTAGAACGGCGCTTAACAATACCTATCAACTTAACGGTCAAAGTCGCTGATTTAGTCAAACTTGACGTGGCACAACTGCCTGATACAGGCCTTTTGGCGATTTATTCACCGAAGGGCACTGGGAAGACCAAGCTGCTGGCAGCGTTAGTCAAGGACAACGATCGCGTCCTCTCACTCACTCATCGGATTTCGTTGGGACGTAATCTCTGCTCACGTACGGGGCTAACCTATCGCGGTGATCTGGACCGGCTGAAAGGGCAGTACATGACTGCAAGCGGCTACACCCTGCGGATTGGCTCTTGTGTCGATGGTCTGTTGAGTCTTGACCCCGAGCGGTTTGTGGGCTGCGACCTGCTTTTGGATGAAGCAGTAGCGCTCGTCCGTCATTTGCTGACCAGTTCCACGTGTGCCCGTGATGGCAAGCGCCCCGCACTGCTGGCACGGTTCCGAGCGCTGGTACAGGGTGCAAAACGGGTCATCCTTGCCGATGCCGATCTGGACAATGCCACTGTTCAGTATGTTCAAAATTTGCGTGGCGATCGTGCTCCTGTCTTCCTAGTACAGAACAAATTTGAGCCTCAGCCTTATCCCTGCGTCTTTCTGCAAACCCCCGACCGCACTGCCATCATCAGCGACTTACTAGCTGAGAGTGCCACTCTGCCAGCGGGTAAGGTTTTGTTTATCTGCACAGATAGCAGAGCACTGAGCGAGTCACTGCATTGCCTGATCACGCAACAATACCCAGCCATACGGTCATTGTTGTTGAATAGCAAGACGACAGGCGGCGAATGCGAGCGCGAGTTTATGCAAACGCCGGATGCCGTCCTGACAAGGGGCGACTATGACATCGTGATCTGTTCACCTTCAGTGGCTCAAGGTGTTTCCATTGAATGCCAGGGTGTGATCCACAAGGTTTACGGCATTTTTGTGGGTGCTAGCTCAATAGATGCCGAGATGAGCCAGTTGTTAAGTCGAGTCCGTGAACCGGTTGATCGTGTCGTCTGGTGTGCCAAGGTTGGCTCCAATTACGCGAAAGTGAGCCGGTCCGGGAATCCCTTAGAAGTGCGAGCGCATTTGCAATCACAAACCACAGCAACAGTACAAATCATCCGTTCCAGCTTGAAGGAAGATACAGCTAAGAGTGTGGACTCCTACGACTGGCAGACTGACCCTCATGTCCAACTATATAGTTCACTAGCAGCAGAGCAGAACCGTTCCATGTACTGCCTGCGTGAGGCTTTTCTGCTCCGTCTGCAGTGGGAAGGGAACATAGTCACAGTGGAGGATCGAGGCAGCGATAAGGCACTGAAACTGCTGTTGGCTCAAACGCGTCAGGAGCTTAGACAGTTAGATGCCGAGGCCATGGTAGCAGCCGACGCGATCACCTATGCAGAAGTGCTGGTACTAGAACAAAAGGAGCGCTGCACCACGGAAGAGCGAGACGCGATCGCTAAATTCTGGCTACAAGACTTCTACGACCTGGAAGCACTCACTGTTGATGCTGTTTTAGCTGACAAGGACGGACGCACACGTAGGGAGATCCTTGGGCTCGAAGCCTTGCTCAATCCCCAGACAGCAATCGACCGTTCTGCGAAGGCACTTGAAAAAGAGACTGCCTGGAACCACGGTGTTACACCGTGGGATTTCTCCCATGCACCTTTAAGAGTCTCACTGCAAAGGGAGATTGGATTGGATGTACTCTTTAGCAAAATTCAGACTGGCTGGCTTTATGGCAAGGATGACTTGAAGCCTTACGCCGATCGCGCGCGGTCGTTAGCCCCCGAAATCAAAGTCGCGCTCCACTTCAGCATCAAGGAGAATATGAGCGATGTTCAAATCATCCACCAATTGTTTTCCCAGATGGGCATCAGGATGAAGCGCTCGACTACAACCAAACTTCCAGGCTGCAAAGATCAGAAGGTACATTGCTACTCCCTGGATCTAGAGGTTTGGGCTGGAACCGCAGCCATTCTTTCACGTCGGCAAGCTAAACGAGAACGGTTGGAAGCGTTGTCAACAGCAAAAGAGAACAGTATCCACCCCCATGAAGAGGATCACTTTAATGAAGGGGGTGGATACTCTGAAACCCCTGATGCATGGCTGTCTGCTGACAACTTGGCAGGGGTGAGGTCGATGCTTGAGTTGGCTGGCGATGATGCGGTAGTCATAGCCAACATCCGAGAGGCTATCCCTGGCTATGTTTTAGAGCGTGTGAGAGCAAGGGCATGAGTGATCGCTGGTTTAATATAGTCTGCTCAACTGCATAGCGCCCCCAATGTAAGACTCCTGTATCTCGTGTGGAGCATACCTTTTTTGGGGTTACGCAAAGAACCTCAAGTTGCAGCTGGAGCAGTGAGTCAGAGTGCGCTGACGCTGTCATGGTCGCTGTCTGGATGAGTATAAGGAAAACTTGCTTGGTTTGAAGTGTGGTCGTACACAATGTGTACGACCGCTTGCCTCGCCCGAGGCTTTGCCGTTAAGGGTCGAACTGTGCTGAGAGTGGTTAAAGGGGTTCAATGAGTAGTCGTACAAGAACTCTTGCTAAGGCTGGAAGACTGACTAAGCAAGGGTTTCAAAAACCAGTGCTCAGGCTCACTGAGACGTATCAGTTAAACTCTAAATTATTTAATACAGAGCTTTTGAACAGTAAAGTAGGGGTTCCAGCCTTTTGCTTCGTAGCAGTTTTCACTGCTACACCCCTTAACGGGAGCTTTTGTACGACTACTCATTGAATCCCGGGTACCAGTTGACCTACCAAACGCTGGAGGCGTTGAAACGAGCCCACCATGGCAAAAAGCACCCCAAGACTGCGTTTGGTTCCTTCTCTAGACACGCAAGGCATTCCAGAACCCTGGAACACTTCACTTCAGCGACTGAATTGTCCTACACCCAGATTGCCACTCATCTACCCATCACCTCCATTGGAACCCAGGACTACTCAAATTGCTGCCCCAGCTTTAATTCAGCAGCGACTCGATATGGAAGAAGCTGACTGGCGGATCGCGCTCTACTGGGTCGTCAAGAAAAAGTGGCAGCCCAAGCTCAAAATTCCTCTCAAACGAGCAGCCGCCAATTTGTATCAGCCGTGGGGTGAACTCGTCTATCGAGGATTAGAACTCTGCATTGAATGCCACAGATTATCCCCGTCCAGTCATACTCTGTATCGCTCTGATGCCTTTTGGTATGAATGCGTGATGCAAGAAGCCAAGCACATCAGCATGAGAGCGATCGTCGCCAACGAGCCTACAGGGAAATCGTCCAGCGTTGAAGAACGCTACGACATCATCAAAGCGTTGAAAGCGCTCACCAATCCGGCTAACCCGCTCACCTCCCCGCACTTTCATCGACTGATGGAAGTCGCCCTCACTCTAGAGCACCAAGACGCGTTCAACAATCGCTATTGGAAGCCATTTCTACGCGCCTCTAGCCAGTGGACTCAGTTCACTGCCAGCCGCTCCTGTCAAGAAACGTTTGTCGAAGGCAACAAACTGGTGCAGCGGTGTGGACAAGGCAGAGGAACCATCACGCTGCTCCGTGTGCCTTAAATCCTTGTTCTTGAAACCCTCTCTATATAAGGGTTACAGCTTTTAATCTGAAACTTTATTGCGAGGACATCCCTGTGCCAAGTTAGGCGCAGGGATGTTTTTGTACTGTTCTTTTTAGACTGCCACGTCAGTCTCTACTCACCATGTCCACGCGCAAGAAAGTTAAATCGCCAAGACCCCTCTGTCAGCGGAAGCAGGGAAAAGAGGGAGCGAAGACGCTCCGAGGAGTCCCAGAGCTTTATAGCGAGAGAAAGCAACAATTCAATGCCACGTTAACGCCTCAAACAATCACCATTCTGGAAGAGATTGCGCTCTTCATTGGCGAATCGAGATCGCAAGTGATTGAGAAGGCAATTCGAGGCGAAATTGATTTATTAACGTTGTTAGCGCAACGAAACTTGCTTGCAGGGAAAGTAAAGGAATCATCAATTCAACAAACCATTTTCACGTCTTCAAACCGTGACTCAAGTCAAATCTAGCTTATAAGCTTAACCTCTAAAGCTCTTTGATCGCTTTCATTCTTTTCAATCTAGACAAAAGCATCTTTAGGTGCCTCTATCACCGTATAGCTTTAGCTTAAGCGGGTATTCATCCAAGCAACAATCATTCTATCTAATAGAACAATCTCAATAGAATGAACTTAGAAGTAAACGCTCAAAACCTCTGCTATTTAACCAATCAGAGCCTTCGCAAATGTTCTTCAATATGGTATTCGACTAATTCGAATATAATAGCCAAAACAGAATCATTCTAAAGTTGAAATGTTTGGCAACTCATAGAATTCAAACCTGCTGATTCTTTAGCTTACACGCATTAGTTGATGAGGAAATAGGGAAAAGATGGAAGCCAATAGAATTGTGATCAACGCGCCTCAAAGTGTTTTTGAAGCCTTAGAAATTGCTCAAGGGGAGTTGCCGCAGATTAGCTTGATTCAAACCGCTGTGCTGCGATATGTGGTTCCAGAATGGGGCGGACCTGAGACCAAGACAGGCAAGCAAGTGTCTTACGCCGCCAGTGAGTTTTTGAAAACGGTGCCTTTGGAGAAACTCCTAGAAGCACCGAGACGGCAGGAGCAGTATTTTGAGCGAACTCAGGCTACTAAAGCGTGTCGTCGTCGCAATCGCTGCTATCTCAAGCAGTTTCTTGAATACGTACAACGAAAGCACTGGTTATGCGTTCATAACCCCGACGATTGTGAGCCACAGTTTAATCGCTTCAGCAAGCCGAAAGGTCAACGTCGAATCTACGCTTGCGATTTACGCACCACCAATCTGAAACGCCCCAAAGCTTATGCGCTCGGAACGCAAGCGGAGGACTACGTTTGGCTGGAGGGGCAGAAAGTGTTGGCAAACCCAGGTCTAGACCGAGAATTTCAGGAGGTGCAGGAGTATGGGTCTAAAATTCGGAAGCCGAAGCAGGTTGAGCTGCAAGTTAAACACCTAAAGGAGATTTTTGGGTATCTGCATCGGGTTGAGCACGTGGCGCTGGAAAAGCTGTGCTTAAATCTGTTGATTCCATTCGTGCAGTTGCGGTTTTCGGAGGAGGATTTTGCAGGCACAGAAGCCTTTGCAGTCAATGCCAAGGGGCAGTTGCTCGACCCCATCAAAGCCGAGCAGACGTTAGCCATGACAGAGGCCATGGCTCAGCGCCAAGCGAAGAAAAAGGCTAATGTGACTATTAAAACTGTCGAGGCGTTCTTTGACTGGCGACGGGACGAATTAGCCACGTATGGGCAACCAGAGGGTTTGTCTCCAGCCTCCAAACGAGAGGTGCTAGGAGCCGTCATTTTGGCGAGTAAAGCTCAATTCCGGGAGGAAACTGATCCGGAAGAGACCGACAATTTTGAGGATGTTTCGGTGATTCGGCGCTTACGACTCAAAATCAACCAGGAGGTGTTGGATCCTCAGAAAACTCAGAAACAGATTCGGAAGCGCAGTGTTCCTTGGGAGCAAGCGATGAAAGTGTTTGAACAACAAAGGCTTCAGACACTCGAATATCACCTCGTCTCCAGAAATCGGCAGAGTGAAGCAGGAAAGGTCGTTCGTCAACGCTCGGCAACCGCGATCTCAATAGATTTTCAGAGGACAGTGGTGTGTGGGCTGATGGTGCTAATTCCGACCGACCGCCAGCAGACGTATCGGGATTTAGAGTCCGGAAAAACGCTGCGGAATGGCTATTTCTTGGATGAGGACTGCGAGGAGTTCGTGGATCAGGGAATCCCGACCGACCCAAACCAGGCGCAGTTCTGGATTAATTTAGAGAATTTCAAAACCGTTGAGACCTATGGCGAGTTTTGGTATCCTGTGCCCAACGTTCAGTTTGTGGATGGCACCACGTTTTATCAATACATTGTCGGCTTTTTGTGGGGCTTTGAGGATGAGAAAGGGGTGTTTCCGACGTACCACAAAGGGGAACACAAGCACTGGCAGGGAGTAATGGATCAGGCAGGAAATCGGTGTGGTTGGAGAGCAGCACTCGAGCCTCAGCATGACAAGGTGTTCTCAATGCCTAAAGCTAAAACACCCTTTGATAACGTATCGTTTTGCGGCATGATTCGCTCTCTGTTTGTCCGCTTCACGCAAGAGTCGGGAAAAGCGGTGCCGGTCACGCCCCATAGTTTCCGGCATATGCTAGCCGCGTATCTGGACAAATTGGGGGTGGCTGGAAAAGAGGAACAAAGTTTCACTTATGTCTTCCACCACTCGCCGGAGGTGCATCAGGGCAGATATGTCTATAAAGACAACATGAGTCGTATTGCACCCGCTGTCAAGCGGATGAATGAGATTATCAGGAGTTTGATTTAGGTAAGTGGAGTCTTTTTGTCCGTTGCTAGTGCGCCGAGCTTCGCTCGGCTTTGTCTACTGGGTAGGAGTCCCAGTTCTGGAAGCTCTGGCAAGGCACCAAAGACTGAGTGTTGCGGCTAGCGCTGGTAACAACGCTGGCGAAGCGTACACAAGCCTGTAAATGTCGTTCGCAGCAGCCAACGATGGGATGCGGAGTGAAACCCTTTCCTTTTCCTCACTACCTAACGTTTTTGGCTGCTTTCATAACGGTTGGGAGCTGGAACCGTACATGTTAAAAGTGCCATTTCTTCTGAAATCCTTGCTAAAGGATTAGTGGTAGCAGATGGTTTTACTAGAACCGGGCGGATGGCGCTGTTGCGTTGTGGAGCAGCTAATAGGTGCAGTGAGCCGTCCTACAGAAGACGGTGTGCAGAGCGGTGTACTAGTGGCTCTGGACTCAAATTGGACGCAAACCGATTCAAAAGTGGGTAGTACAGAGGCGATTTAGTCTGTTTGCAACGCCTGTAACCCCGATACTACCGTTGCACCGTTGCTCCGGGGTACAACTAACCAAAGTGATCGCCCGCTGCCTTTAGAGCCGATTGGGACCAGCACTACCGCTTGACTGTCCTTGCCCAAGCAGAGGCGTTTACCCTGGCTTGGCTTTCGATTCCTGCAGAAAGATTCGGTAAAGCATTCTACAGTGGAGAGGATGTTTGTCAACCTGTGGTGCCAC
>NZ_JACJPI010000027.1 GCF_014695975.1 Leptolyngbya sp. FACHB-321 | reverse complement strand
TTTGAGCAGTAGCGGATGATACCCAATTATTAGAATGGGAATATGAATCGAAAAGCTTACGAGACTGATAGCACGGATGTTGAATGAGCAATCGTTAAACCATTGATTCCAGTATCTCAACCCGGTGGACGTCCGCGTTTCAGAAGTACGCGCGAAATTATTAACGCTATCTTCTACATTCAACGCTCTGGCTGTGCTTGGCGTTTACTCCCACACGAGTTGCCGCCCTGGCAAACGGTCTACTATTAGTTTCGCACTTGGAGTATTGCCGATGTGTGGGGAACGATGCTCAAAACTGTGCGCGAACAACTGCGACAAGCGATGGGACGAGTGGCAACACCGAGTGCTGAAATTATTGATGCTCAGTCAATCAAAACGACTGAAGTGGGCGGCACAGAACGTGGATATGACGGTGGCAAGAAGGTCAAAGGACGCGAGCGCCACTTGCTAGTTGATACGCAAGGATTCGTTCTCAAAGCCAAGATACTTGCTGCCAACACAGTAGATCAGGAAGGCGCAAAGCATCTGTTAGACAATGTTCAATTTCCCCGCTTGCAGCATCGGTGGGTCGATGGAGGGTATCGCACCACGTTTGTCAGTTGGGTTCAGGAGCAATTGGGATGGAGTGTGCAGCGCGTGCAACAGCCCACTGCTGGGTCATGTCGTCGCATCGTGGCTCCGGGTGTAGAACTTGCTCCGATTGACTGCAGTTTCTAAGGTCATGCTACGTCGTTGAGTCGTGGAGCGAACTTATGGTTGGCTGGGGCGGTATTGACGATTGAGTCAAGACTACGAGTATTTGCCTGAAACGTCAGAAGCATTCATCTACTCTACTTCTCTCCGTACACTCCTGCGAAGATTGGCATTATTCGCTACTTCTCAAACGTCCTCTAACGGTTTATAGAGTGGTTTCATAACCCACATACATTTGATAGAAGATGCTTTCATTGAATCCCGATCCATTCATAATTGCCAGCTTACTGAAATACAAGGCGATCGAGCGGAAGCAAGCGATCGCTCATCGATGGCAACATTGAACTCCTAGCATCTCAAAACCCACTGCACAAACCAAGTCTCAAAACGCCTTGCGCCAATGAGGTTTGAGACCCTCAGCTTAGGCTGCCGCTGCCGAGCGAGAGCTGCATTAAAAGCCGCTTTGAGACAATCTGCTTGGGCATCCGCCTGAAAAATGGCTTCTGGCAGGCACGCTTAGCGTTGCAGCGAGGACAGTGTCATACCCATTTGATCAAACTGGCTCAGTTGTGTAACCGGACGGCGATGGTGTAGGACGGACGCTGTTTCGGACTCCGCTGTGATTTAACGAGCCGAAACTCGGGGTCGATGTAAAGATGCTCTAGCTGGGGCGTGGCTTGAAAGATAGTGGTGAACCGTTTAGCTGTTTTTTGATCCAAATTGGCAAAGTTAGGCACTGCAACCAAGTCTTTTTGTGCGGCTACCCTGGTAAACCAGGCTTCCGCTCGTTCAGGGTTAAGCGGCATTGGTCCAAAGCGCAACTGCTGCTGAATCGCCACGTTTTGGATACACCACTGTGCGTTAGCAATTTGATATTGCTGGATGATCATGAAGTCGTAAGCGAACAGGAAAGATGGCAGGTGCTTCACCAACGGCAGCTGCTTGCCTGGCGCATAACGAGCGATGTTAGCATAGTAGCCATCCGCATGAAAGATTTGGTAGGACTGCTCGCGCAACCGTCCAGGAATCGTATCTTGAAACGGAATAGTCGACCAAAGCGGTTTCCAGACACCGATGACGATCGCCGCTTGCGCTTCGACTTGGGGACAAGGATTGCGGGTACTCAGTTCTGCAAAAACGGGTGCTAGGGTTTCCTTAAAAAACTGGACTTTTTGACTCAAAGCATCGGTATCCCGCTTTGCAGTCAAGCGCAATAGTTCCTGCTTCAGTGCCTCTGTCGATCGTTGGTGCAACGGCTTCAAACCTAACCTGTGTTCTACCATACCTTACCGCTCGCTTCGTTACGTTCTCTACTGTTGTAGAGTTTGGCTCACTCTTAGGATAGCGAGCCTCGCTGAAGCTTTAAGGATGATCGTGCTTAATTCTGATGATGCCCGGTTAAGTTGACAGTACCATGTGCACAGAACGACCAAAAGCGGTTGTGGCTAACTTGAAGCAGTTAGCGGCGCTCAGTGAGGCAAAGCTTTAATCGTTCCCTAGAAACTGCCGATTGCCTAACAATACAGATGCAGCAACGGCGGGCAAGGCGATTGGCGCACGCTGAGCAGCTTCACAAACTACGCCAGCAAGGCTATCAGGTTCTCGTGGCATTATCGATCAATCTGTTTGCAGCGGCTTTGTCGCGGCTCCACAAACCCGTTAACTGGTGTACTAAGAGCTTGCATGTTCTTTTGCAGCAGCAAACAACCATTCCTGCTTTAGTTTTTCGATCGCCACTTCCTTCTGCTTCGCTTCTACTTCAATCCACGGCACAGTGCGGTAAGCGCTGGGCATAACAGTGATGACATCACTATGGCGTGGGTCACGAAAGAAGTGACTACCGTTAGAAATGTGAACCAATTGCCACTCCGGTCTGGACCAGGTTGCACGTGCGGCTGTGATCATGGCTGCGACGCTAGGGTCTTCATAAGTGTCTAGCTGTTCATGAATGACGTGATGATGCGCATCGAACACCATCGCTACCTGAGCTTCCTGACAAATAGTAGCAATTTCGGTCGCACTATAAGTGTATTCATCATTTTCCAAGGTGAGACGGCAACGCACATTATCTGGCAAAGACCGAATCACCTGAATCAGACGTTGGGAGCGATCGCCCTTGCCCCCATGAATGTTCATCAAGGCCCAAGGCGATGGCGGCAACCCCAACAGGTCAAAGAGACGGGCGTGCGTTTTCAAAATCTTGATGCTATTTTTGATGACTTCGGCACGATCAGAGTTGAGTACCACAAACTGATCGGGGTGCAGCACCAATCGAATACCAAGCGTTAAAGCACGATCACCAATTTGCCGTAAGTCTTCAGTAAACTCCGTTAGGATTGACTCGCCTACAGGCTCGTCCGCAAAAGGAAACGTAGCAGAGGGCAGTCGATAGAGATGAATCTGCTGCGCCTGACAAAAATCGATCGCCACCCCTAACCGTCGTAAATTTTCCCCATATAAAGTCCGTAAAGCTTTTTGCTGTTCTGCTGCTTCTAACTGTAACAAGCGTTTGCGCGTGATGGTGCGATAACGAACGGCATCAGAGGTTGTGATGCAGACTAATCCTAGCTCAGGCACTGACCTTCATCCTTTACCTACTTGAGGAAAGTAAATCTTGGGACTGCGTTCTTTCCAGCCGTGTCACTTTCCATTGCCAAAACTGTTCTCCTCACTGTCAATACTAACAGTTGTTACCTGACGCAGGTGAACTCAGTGTAAGGGTTCGCTTGAGCAGCTGAAATAGCCTCAAACTCAACACCTGTGCTTTTCAACAGCCTGCTCTAAGCGAATTGTTGTGCTGTCATGACCCAGAGAACAACATGCCATTATTCCTTGCTCTCACCATAAATTTGCTGCCAGTAATAGGGCTGTACCTTACGTAATTTTAGAGAGTGGTGCTGAGTTGGCTCTAGCTTGTCAGGAATACCCACTTCAACGTTTAAGCCCCAGTACGCTAATCGCTCTTGTCGCCGAGTTGGGCTATACCTGGCAGGAAGAAGATTGGCTCCTTGAGCGGGGTTACCTGTAATCAGGAGCAATGGCAGTTGGTGCAAACACTTGCTTACAGGTTGGGTGGGTTGTGCAAAGGGATATGCTGGGTTTGCGATCGCCCTACAAAGCTAGTATTCGATGGCTCCAAGCAATTACATGGGCAGAGGGAGTCTGCAACTGAGTATCTAGAAGGCTTTCAAATTTATGCCTATCGAGGGCTGTGGCTCAGCGACCGCTTTCGGCAACCACCCTGTCAATGAAAACCGATTTGGTTATTTTCCCATCGCAGTTCTGAACACCCAGCGTCGTCACGTTGAGGTCTAGTTAGAACGAGGGCTTCTCAAATTCAACGAACAGGGGACTTGTCCAAACTTTTGAATCATCAACTTGGCGACCCGCTAGATAGATAGGGACAAAGCCATGCGATTGGGATTGCGGAGCTAGTGTAAATTCACCGCTTAAGTCCCGAGGCATCTGTTTTTCACTCACACGCTCTACGGCAACAAAAAGCTCTGCTCCACCCAATTCTTGGCGCAAATTTGCTTGCGCTAGCAATTCTTGTCCTGTGAATTCCCAGGTAAACTCAGGACAATGGATGTAGGGATTATGCTGCAGTGCGCTACCAACCTTGGTGTAGCTGCCAATTTGAATATGCAGGCGAAAACGAGCTTGGAGCAAGTCAGATAATTCTAATTCGATTGCATCACTGTCTCCGTAGGTATCCGAACGAAACTCTAGCTTGAGAGGGCTGGCTCGTCTCACATATTCCTCAGGATGCTCCAATCCATAGGCTTGATAGCTCTGCACAAGTGTATGGGAGTACTCTAATACCCCGCGCCATTCTGCCCAACGATAGCGATCCTTAATGCGCGCGCCTCCCCATCGTAGCCGAATGCGATCGGAAGAATAACCTGCCTCCGCTTGAAGATTACGGCTCCACAACAAGCCTGTATCTGTATAAGCAGCAATCTCATCCCAGCCGCTTGTACCTAAAAACCGATACTGCATCTTGACTGAATCGGCTGCGGTAAACTCATCCCCTTGAATGTGGGAACCCGACCACAGCAGTGCAACCAGACGATCGCCCGTTGTTGCCCAAGTATGTCGAGCGCGTAGGGCATGATTAATGGCTGATTTAGTTAGGGATGGAGCAATCACCCCGGTCAATCCGCCATTTACACCAAAGACGGCTGTACCCGGAACGCCGCCACCACATCGTCCTCGATGCTCATCTCCATTGGCAGACACGCCAACCTTATAGCCCCGACGAATAGCATCCTGATAAAACCAGGGAAAATGTCCCCAGGCCGAGCCAATTTCAACCAACCGTTCTAATCGGGGATGATGCCAATCTAAAATGGCACGTCGCCCCCCCACATGAGGAATCAGCAAATGCTGATCTGGATCGTGAATATAAGCCGCAAACAGCCGATCGACGGGCCAGGTACCTGGAACTAGTTCCTGCCCCTTCATTTCTTCATTCCACTCAAACGAGCGCACTTGCTTACCCTGAGGATCGTAGGGAAATCGCACTTCATTTCCCAGAAAAATCACATTGCGATCGCCGCCGGCAGCAGAATTGCCGCACCACTCCGTTCCGGGATAGCAGAGAAATTGTCCTTCTTCAGTAATCTCTCGACATTGTTTGACATCCTCCTGCCACCGTTCTTTAGTGATGTTAAAGTCGTTTGCGGTGTAGCCTAAAACATCTAATCCGGCAACATCTCGACCATAGGTGAAATTGTATTCCGTGCTATTGGTTCCAACCGTGTTGTTGGAATGCACATGCAAGTCAGCAAAAAAGGCACGCGGATAAGCCAAGTCAGATTCTACAGTGACAGGCGTTAAATCACTTTGTAAATGGGTTCCAATCAAAGTGGCTTGAAACAGTGTTTCTTCGATCGCTGCCAAAGTCAAATCCGTTTTGGCAACTGCCCATCCTTGCTCGGGGAAGTTAAGTTCTTGCTCGACGATTGCTCCAGATGTACTTTGCTGAACTAATTTCAGCGATTTGCCTAAGTTCCAACAGGTATTGCCCCAGCGGTCTTCAGCTCGAACTCTTAAAGGAAAAGCTGTTTCTGCTCTGACTAATCGAGGGCTAATCACGGTCAGCTTTTCGGGTGTTCCAGGGACAATATCCAGCACAACATCCCCTGGAATAGCAGCAAAGCGAGAGGTGCCAACGGGATCAATATAGGCGCGAAAACGGAAGCCTTGCTCGACAAAGGTTTGCACACGGGTTCCGGGTCCCCCGGCACGACGATCGCCCAAGCGAATCAAGATGTGATCTCCGGGTTTGAGATAGCCGTCTACAATGTCAATAATGATGGCTTTTTGAAAGGGGCGTTCATGTCCTTTTTGATCAAAGCGCACCTTGAGTGCTTGCACCGTAGCAGGGCTTTCCCCCAGAAGGGTTGGACGCGCCTGATATTCCGCAGAAATATAGTTGGCGGCTAAAGGATCTTCAGTCTGAAATAGCCCCCAGTCTGAATAGAACTTGAATGTCACTTTAATCCAGGCACCATCTGCAATCCCAGAAGCGCCAACCTCATAGTCGAGCAGAATTTCTTGCCAGCTTCCAGCTTCGATCGTTTGGGTTGAACAATGCAGTTGTCCTAAAAAAGGTAGTGTGCTGACATATTCCAAATACCCTTGAGGATGGGCATATTCCCCCAAACAATCCAGCGTTTCGTCCACAATATTGTTCCTTTTATAGGCTAATTCTTAGATCTGGAAGCATGTACTGACGTTTGCAGCTTATCTGTCATTCGCAATAATTCTTGGGCAACCAAAGTGAGTAACGCCAAAAGGGCAAGCAGCGAAGCACAAGCGAAGGCAGCAACGGTTTGATATTCGGCATATACCTGTTCAATGTGTAGCGTTAGCGTGTTGGTTTCCAGAATCAATTTCCCAGAGATGACTGAAACAGCACCAAACTCACCGATCGCCCTGGATGTACAGAGGATGACGCCATAAAGCACAGCCCAGCGAATCGTAGGAAATGTAACGCGCCAAAAGATTTGCCAAGCATTTGCCCCTAGTGTCTGTGCGGCTTCTTCCGCTTCGATTTCCATACTTTGAAAGACTGGCAGCACTTCCCGCGCCACGAAAGGCAGCGTTACAAACAACGTCGTCAGCACCATTCCGGGCAAGGCAAAAATTACTTTAAAGTTGCTCGCCTCTACCCAACTGCCAAAAATGCCCACTGTCGGACTGTAGAGCAGGATAAACATTAATCCCACAACCACGGGTGAAATAGCGAGTGGTAAGTCTAGCAACCCTACTAACACCGACTTACCCAAAAAATGATAGCGTGCCAGGATCCAGGCGATCGCAATCCCAAAAACCGTATTCACTGGCATCGTGATCAGCGCAATCGCTAAGGTCAACACGATCGCATGTTGGGCTTCAGGCGTGGTAATGCCTTGCCAGTAAGCAGTCATGCCATTGGCAAACGCTTGGTAAAACACCGTTAGCAAGGGAAAAAGGACAACAATTGCCAGAAAGGACAGCCCTAAACCAATGAGAAGATAGCGACCCCAAGGAAGCTGTTGTAATCGCAGGGCAAGCTGCTTGGGCAGAAATAGGCTAATTCTCATATCGCCGTGCCCACCATTGCAGCAAGTTAATACAAACCAAAACAACTAGCGAAATGATGAGCAGGACGATCGCAACAGCTGTGGCTCCACTGTAGTCGTACTCTTCTAGACGACGGTAAATATAGACAGAGCTAATCATCGTCTCGTAGGGAATATTGCCTGAAATTAAAACGACGACTCCATACTCACCAACACCTCGGGCAAAGGCAAGCGTAAAGCCTGTAAGAATTGCCGATAGCAATTGCGGAAAGATTACTCGCCAAAATACTTGTCGATCGTTGGCTCCTAAGACATAGGCAGCTTCTTCTACCTCTGGCTCTAGCTCCATTAAAACAGGCTGTACAGTGCGCACCACAAAAGGCAGCGTCACAAAAACTTTGGCAAACACCACACCGATCACAGATGAAGTCAAGTTAACGGGGGAGAACCCCAATTGCTGTAGCCCATTTCCTAAAGCAGTGCCGGGATTGAGGTGCCGCCCCAACAGCCCATCTGGACCGTATAGGGATACCAAAGCAATTCCCGCCACCACCGCAGGCATCGCAAACGGTAAATCTACCAAACCATCTGCAAATCGCTTACCGGGAAAGTCATAACGCACTAGAATCCAGGCAAGAATCATCCCAAACACGCTGTTGATGAGCGCTGCCAGAATTGCTGCCGAGAAGGACAGCTTATAGGCTTCTATGGCAGCCGGCGCTGTAATGACTTGCCATAGCTCCTGCCACGGACGCTTGGAGGCTTGCAGAAAGATGACTCCTAACGGCAGTAGCAGGATGAAACTTAGGTAAGTTAGCACTAGCCCAGAAAACAATGCCCGACCTGCATTTCGGGGAATAGGATTCGTGCGACTTATCATGATGCTTACGGTTTGCCTGCTGCTTGAGCCACATCAAACAAGCCACCATCAGCAAACAGTTTTTTGTTGACCGCCTGCCATCCGCCGAAATCTGCGATCGTGTAGAGTTTGTCTACAGGTTTGTACTGGCTAGATTTTGTAGCAAAGGCTTGCTTGTCGATTGGGCGATACCCTGCTTGGGCAAAAATTTCTTGCGCTTTTGGGGTAAACAAAAACGCTGTAAATGCCTCCGCAACCTTCCGAGTGCCACGCTTATCAACAGTTTTGTCAATTACAGTTACCGGAAAATCGACCTGAATATTGTTCGTTGGCACAATATAGGGATAATCATCAGGAATGGCATCGTTGGTGAAGATGATTTCATTCTCAAATGTCACCAGCACATCCCCAATCTTGTTTTTGACGAAGGCATCTGTGGCTTCTCGTCCATTGCCCACCAGCGTTTTGATATTTTTAGCAAAGCCGTTTAGATAAGTGTTTGCTGCTGGTTCACCTTCGGCCTTTGCTAGCGCACCATAGCCAGCTAGAATGCCCCAACGAGCATTGCCAGAGGTTTGAGGATTAATTGCCACGATCGACACCCCATCTTTTGCCAAGTCTCGCCAATCGCTGATCTGCTTAGGATTGCCAGGACGGGTGACTAACACCATGACAGTATTCGCGGGAGAAGCTTGGTTGGGTAAGCGTTTACTCCAGTCAGCACTGACAAACCCCTTTTCAACGAGTGGAGCAACATTGCTTTGGATATTCTGAGCCAAAATATCTGCTTCTAAACCTCCTAAAACGGCTCTCGTTTGAGCGCCAGAAGCCCCATAGGATTCTTTGAAAGTCACCTGCTGACCTGTTTTCTCTTTCCAGTCGGCTTGAAATGCTGGAATGATTTTGGAATAGAGGGGCTTAGCCACGCCATACGATACAAACGTCAGATTAACAGCAGAGGGGGTTCCCGTTGCCTGTGTCTTAGATGCTGCGTCTTGTCCAACTTGCCCCGACGGCTGGGGCTGAGTGCAAGCCGTCATTAAAAAACCTGCTGTAAATAGAAAGGTATACAGCACAGAGCGCCTTTTCATAACTCTCTCTTGATAACGGACAATCTAGAGGTTTCTGTTAGAATTTCACAGCCCAACCTACTTTCAAACAAGATACACCGAAAAGTCGACTGATAAATGTGAGTTTATAAAATTATCAGCTCAGTTTTTGAGCAAGTAGCTTCAAAAAATTGGAAAACTTAGCATGCTTAAGAGAGAGTACCCCACTTATGTGAGGAGAGCTAAAAGGCAAGTTGACTATTGAGATACACGCAGCTCAATGGCAACATTGAGTTAACGGACTCCACGTTCGATCATGCGTCTGAGATTTGTAATCCATAGTCAATTTGCTTCATCGCAGACTCAACTGCTCCTAAGCCGATGGAGCACAGTTGCTCGGCTTGGGAGTAGACATAATTAACAATCCGAGTCTGGTATTTGTCGAGATACGCCTCGAAAACGCGGCGAGCTTGCGCTGATAATTGGTGAATGCGCTTTTGCCTAAGCAGGCGGTGTTAGTCTTGCCACTCTGGTACTTGCTGATCATGCTTCAGTCTCACCTGTTGCAGCAGGGTAGCTATAAATTAATTAGTAGTAGACCGTGGAGTAGAGTGGATACTTGTGGGGCAACAGTCACCTTTCTTGAATGCCCATTGGGCTATAGCGCAGCCACCAGCACATAGAAGAGCGCTTGCATGACCTGCATCAAGTGGACACTACAGAGTCTACTGATCGAACTCGGTGGCTTTAAGAGAGACGCAAACAAGGTGTACTGTGCGGGCAAGAAATCTGGAAAAACTAGCTACATTAAGCGATTCAACATCTTGTGGCAGCGGGTCGGATGCTTAGGTTGTCAAACCTTGTCATTCTTGAAAGAAGTTAAGTAATACCAGGTTCAAAACTAGACGTTACAGCTCAAGCGAGCTACCCTCAACCCCTCTCCCGAGGGGAGAGGAATTTTGCCTTTAGCACTCTTCTCCTAGAGGAGAAGGGCTGGGGATTGGGGCAAAGGCTCTGTAGCCCTTGCAATTTAATTTGGTATCAGAGGACATTTGAGCAGTAGCGGATGATACCCAATTATTAGAATGGGAATATGAATCGAAAAGCTTACGAGACTGATAGCACGGATGTTGAATGAGCAATCGTTAAACCATTGATTCCAGT
>NZ_JACJPI010000026.1 GCF_014695975.1 Leptolyngbya sp. FACHB-321 | reverse complement strand
ACAGATTACCCTCCCAATGATGCAATTGCAGCTCTACTGCATTGGAACCCAGTGATTCGCCGATGGCGTCATGACCGTCTCAAGCGCTTATTTGACTGCTAGCTAACTCTGAGGAAGCTGTCTACTGAAACTATATGTCATCCCAAACCAGCTCTCGCCCATGCCGGAGGTATCAGTTCTTTCCTGAGTGACGAATGCCACCAGCCCCTGATGAGAGCGATCGCCTTCGGCGGCGTCTTCCTCAGACAGGGTTAGCTACCTCAATTAACAGCTCAAAATGTCCATACGTGGTTTGGGTCATCTAGCGCGGCTTGGAAAGAAGCTAAATTAGCAAGGTCTTTGAAAGGAGATGACTTTGCTATCTCTGTGAGGGAATTTAGGGCTAACGCCAGTTGGTCGTTGTTTCCAGACGCGATCGCCTGATCGACCACAGCGAAATAAGCACGAAAGTTTTCTGCACGCTCATCAAATGAGCGGTCAAGGTACGCCATCAGAAATTCACGCTGGGCATCGATTCTGGCGATTGTTACCTTTTCCCAGGCGTCAATACTTCGCCGCTTAGTTTGCTCCTGCTGGGCAATTGTCTTGTACTCGGTATAGGCTGAGACGATTTGTTTAAAGCACTCAGCAGGACTGGTAAAGGCGGCGGCTCCTTGTGTAAGGACCTCTACGGGGACTTTTTTCGGTTTCATTCCAATTACCTCACAGGTTACGGTACTTTTCCAAAATGGTCACGGTGCCAAAGTTTAGTTTTCCTTCACTGTTTAAGACTGAGGTTTTTGTGATTTCTGCAAGTGCCTTCACCAGAAGCGCTACCTGTTGAAGCTTGCCAGTATCTTGGCTCCGATTGAAAGATTTGGATTCAAGGCTGTCGAGCATCAGACTGGCTTGCTGTTCTAGTTTTTGTGCCAATTGACCCAATTCCCTGATTCGCTGTTCGACCTGTTGTAGGAACTCTTGAGCTGCTTCAATTTTGCCGATTTCAATCTCGACCTTGGCTTGATACTTCCGTGCTTCAGTCAAAGCCTTCTCTCCCTTACCCGCCAGGTGGAAACCACCGATCATTAAGGCGGGACCAAGGGCAATACCTCCGAGTACAGCGCCTCCCAGTGCCATGCTGCCGCCGCCTAAATAGGTCAAGACTCCCGCAGCACCGAGCTGGGAGACGGCTACCTCAGTAGTGAACAACCCAAACAACTGAGGGACGGCAACTGTTCCAAAAGCCTGCGCCACACCTACCGCACCTGCGCCTGCTGCCATGCCTGCACTAGCAGCTGAAGCCAAACCGTTAGACAATTTCTCAGCTTCGAGAGCCGTAGCTTTGTACTCCTTGAGTCGCTGAACTGAAATGTCCAGTCCCTCTAAAAACCGCATATCGCTTTGGGAAACCTGCTGACCAATACGTTCAATGAAGCTAACAAAACGCCCAATTGTACGCACTTTAATCCGAATCTGGAGTTGACCATACACCGCCGCCAAGTTATTGGTGGCTTCAAACTTTGATTGAAAATTGGTAGCAGCACGTTTATGACGTTCTTGAGCGCGTTCACCAATTTCCCTAGCTAAATCCATGTCAGCTTTGCCAGCCGCGCCTGCCAGTGCTCCGATTGCGGCACTACCTAAAGCCGCAGCACCAATGATAATTGGAATCATGAATTACTCCTGAATTTTTTGAAGCACTACGCAAGCAGATTTATGGTCGTTAAGCTTATGACTATTGGCTGTGCTCGCTTGGTTCTCATTGCCCTTCACTGAGCATTTGACGGAGAGAGTGCAGCAGGATTTCCAAGAATCGTTTTTTAATCTCTGCTTTGGGTGTGGTTGCACAAACGTCACAAGGAGACCAGAAGTGATTGTTAAAGTCGTAATAGCTCATGGATGCCCTTTAGCTGTGATTACCTTCTGTTCTCAGTGTCAGGGGCTGGTGATTGCGCTCACGCTTGCCTAACGTCCAACTTGATGTGTGAGTTTGGTTGGGCATCAACGCACGATAATTACCGTTATCGTGCTTACGGTAAGGGTGCAAGCAGATGGAGTGAGGGTTAGTAGGAAGCGTTAGTAAAGCTTTAGTGAAGAGTGTTTGAGCGCAAAATTCTCCCTTAACCGTTTAAGCAAACTGGAAAGAAAACCATTAACATTTGCATGATGCAGAAGTTTCTTGCCAACGCCATCGTTGTTATTGCCGCAGGGTCTTTAGGTCTGTCTGTTGTTGTATTGCCATCGCAGGTAAGAAGCCAACCAAAAGGACAAACCTGCGAAGCCGCCATTGCCAATGGTAGGGAGCGCATAACAGCACGAAGGAGTATCACGATCATAAGCTCCAGCATTCTAGATGGCAGCCAAACTTACCCCGATCACCCTGATGGCCGCCCAAAAATTGTCCATATCAGCCTTGACGGGAAAGCTGCTAATTCGGTGATGCAGTCGCCAGTGCTTCAAAAGGCGATCTCATCTGAAATCATCAGCTCTTGTGGCTCTGTTGGCGCAGTCACCTTTGGCAGATATCGAACCGACTGGACTTCTACGTTCGGGTTGATGCCGAGCGGCACTATCAAACAGTTTGAATGCGTGGACCCTGATCCAGACAGAGATAAACTCTCTTGGGGACAACTAGTGTGCCTATGAGGTTAGGCATTACTGAAAGTCTCAGTCATCCCAAACCAGCTCTCGCCAATGCCGGAGGTATCAACCCTTTCCTGAGCGCCTTTGCCACCAGCTCCTGATGAGAGCGCTCGCTAGCGGCGGCGTCTTCCTCCTCCCCCTGGACGAACACTGGCAGCTCTTCCACCGCACCGATGTCCACGAGAGTCTAGCTCATCTGAACCTTTACTGACTTGGGGAGTAAGCCCGGAGTTGATAGAACGTTCCCCAGCCATTCCATTGTCCGTCTGGTGGCTCCCAATACTTGACATATCTAGCGGCGCTCGGCCTAAGGGTAACATCAATATCGACTTTATTGGAACCGCTCGTTGCCGAGTAATGATGGACAATTTCAGAAGCTAACCGCCAAGTTTTATTATCGGTTGAAATCTCAACTCGAAAAGTGAGTGGATTCTTATACGCACCATCCCAATCAATATTGTAGCCAATACCAGTGAGTGAATAAACCGCACCTAAATCAACAATTTGAAAGGTACCCTTGCCACTATTGGTGTCGTTTCCCCAGCCTCCAATTTGAGGATAATTGGTTGTTGTTTTGTAATCCACTAGATGGCTTAGTTATAGCAACGGAAAAATTTTGGTCGTTAAGGCTGAAAAGCCTACAAATTAAGGCTTTTTTGGGTGTCCTAATTTCCAATTCTACGATTGCTAGTATGTGTTCAACTGTCCCAATTTGAACCATGAATGGGACAGTCGCCATCCCGAACAACGATTTTTCGCCATTACAGACCTTCATACCTGAGCGGTCAGACATCAAAAATGGGACAGTTCCTTCTGACTCCTCACTAACGACCAAAATTTTTCCAATGTTAAGACCAAGCCTTTATGGTCTTTGCAGCGGTGCGTTCTTTTTGTCGGCATTTTTCCTTTTTAAGCAGGGCACGGATGACTTAGAAAGCAATCTAGACTTGGTTGTAGCTAACAAGAAGGCGAT
>NZ_JACJPI010000025.1 GCF_014695975.1 Leptolyngbya sp. FACHB-321 | reverse complement strand
CGTTCTCCAGTCAATTGCTTTGTCAATATCTTGGGCGGATTGATTGCCTATTGCCATCAGCCAAAGAAGCCATCCATTGCCCTTGACCACAATTTGCTCCTTCCGGCTTAACCCGAACTGACGTTATTTAGGTAGCAGCAAAACGCCTAAATAAAGCTGGCTTGAGGCACATAGTCATGTGCTTGCTCATCGTCTGCATCATCAGCGTGCGCTGTCTTGCCATTCTTGCCGTTGTGCGTGTGCCCGTTACCCTTACGCGGCTGAATCACGCCGTAGCCACCATGATTTCGTTCATAAATGACGTTGATTTCTCCCGTTTCACTGTTCATGAACATATAAAAGTCATGATCAACCAGCTCTAACTGCTCTAGTGCTTCCTGTGGAGTCATAGGAGGCATTGCAAAATATTTCGTTCGCACAACCTGACCCGGCAGTTCTGGCGATCGATCCTGCAGCAGATCTGCCGCTACTGGCTGATCACTCAAAGCCTCTGCTGTTTTCACAGGGGCATGGCTCTGTGCCTGACGTTTCTCCTTATATTTACGAAGCTGGCGACTAATCTTATCGGCAACTAAATCGACGCTGGCGTAGAGGCTCTCGCTGCCTTCTTCAGCACGGACGATCGCACCATTAACATAGATAGTGACTTCAGCCGTTTGCTTAGAGTTGATCCGTGGATTTTTAGCAACTGACAAATGGACATCAACTTCAGTCGTTAAACTTTGATAATGGCTGACCGCCTTTTCGATCTTGTTCGTTACATACTCACGTAATGAGTCAGTAATTTCGATGTTTTTGCCCTGGATAACAAGCTTCATAAACGAGCTTCCTCCCCTGAAAAAGTGGGTTATCCATTCACCCTACCACTTTGTATTCTGCACGACAGTAGCCGTTAGAATGCTTTGCAACCTGTGATAATTCTTGATTAGGGTATGTGTTCTTTAAGCCAAAATTACGTTACAACCCCCTTGTTTTTTGCATGAATTTAAACCAGTGATCCAATCTGAGCCAGTAATAGTTTCTGCGGGGCAGTCCTTTAAGCGTCGCCATTGTCATCTATATAAAAGGAGTATTGTGCCGTATACGACGGCATGGGCATGGCAGCGATCGCTGGTAGACGACCGTCGCCAAGACTCTCAGCTTGATGATGCATTGCTGCTGCTCGAACATCCGCCTACCTATACCTTAGGTCAAGGTGCCAGTCCTGCCTTTCTCAAGTTTGACCCTGCTCAAACCGCGTGGGATGTGCATCGTGTAGAACGGGGCGGCGAAGTAACCTACCACTGTCCCGGACAACTGGTTGGCTACCCTATTCTCAATCTGACTTACTATCAGAAAGATTTGCACTGGTATCTGCGTCAGCTAGAAGCGGTAATCATCCACGTCTTAGCCTTCTACGGGCTTAAAGGAGAGCGACTACCAGGTTTGACGGGCGTATGGGTAGACGAGCGCAAAGTCGCAGCGATCGGCATCAAAGTCAGTCGCTGGATTACTATGCATGGCTTTGCGCTCAACATTTGTCCTGACCTGAGCGGCTTCGATCGCATTGTTCCCTGTGGCATTCCTGACAAAATGGTCGGCTCACTGGCACAATTTAGACCAGCAATTCAATTTGAGGCAGTGCGAGATCAGGTGGCGATCGCCTTTGCTCAAGTATTTAATGTCGCACTAATTGAACAACCAGGAGCCCCTCAAGCGCGCTGCTGAATCAACGTCTCGACAATCTCCACGAGCCGAGTGATATTTTGCTCTTGCCGTTTCGCTGTATCAGACTGCTGCTGCGTCAACTCCTTCAGTTCAGCAAAACTTGTCGTCACCACTTCCGTCAGGTGCCCAATCTAATCTGTCAACAGGTCGAATTTTTTGATGTTGGTGATGGAAACCTTGCTCGATCGCCTGCTTTTGCTGTTGATTCGATTGAGTTAATTCAGACGTTGCCTGTACCAGCACAGTGAGTAGCTGTTGCGTTATAGAATTTCCGCCCTCGTTATGCATATATCCCACCCAAGCCCTGTAAGAGCTTAATCCAGGCATAACAGGAACGAAGAGACAAACTTACCAACGCTCGATCCAACACAATTGTCAACACTGGAACAGAACAGCAGTGGCTTGATCGTCCAGCCTCTTATTGCCGCAAAAAGGTCAACAACTCGCGGTTTACTGTTTGTGGCGCTTCCTGCTGAATCCAATGTCCGCAATGAGGCACCAGCGTCAGCCGAAACGGCGCTTGAACCAGTTGGTCTAGTTCCTTAATTAAATTCTGGCTTAGGAGCGAATCTTCTTCCCCCCACAAAACTAAGGTAGGGGCAGTCACAAGGGCGGGTGTGCGTCCAACGTCCTTCAACCAATTCCAGGGCGAGAGCATCTGGCGATAGTAGCTCAACGCAGCAGACAATGCCCCCGGTTTCTCCAGGGCTGATTGATACAGCCTCGTTTCTTCGTCAGAGAAAGCCCCCTTCCGAATTGCCTGCCCTTGAAGCAGGCTTCTCAAAAATTCCTTCAAATTTTGCTGAATGAGCCACTCTGGAACGCCAGGAACCTGAAACGCAAGTACGTACCAACTGCGGCGGAGTTGATCTAAATTGCTTACCATTTCTTGCAGGAAGCGCTGAGGTGGCGCAGCACTTAAAATCGCTAAACGGTTGAGATATTGAGGAAATTTCTGTGCTAGATGCCATGCGATCGTGCCGCCCCAGTCATGTCCCACAATATGAGCGCGTGCGTACCCCAACCCTTCGATCAAACCTTGAATATCAGCGCTGAGAGTATCTAAGTCATAGCCACTAGCTGGTTTATCCGATTCGTTATAACCACGCAGATCAGGCACAACAACCTTAAAGTGACGGGCTAACGCTGGGATTTGAAAGCGCCAGGAGTACCAAAACTCTGGAAACCCATGTAGAAGAATTACTAGATCACCTTCTCCTTGGGTCACGCAGTGCAGGCGAATACGATTTGTTTCAACAAAATGATGTTGCCATTCAGAAGACAGCGCAGTCATAGGGGCGTTTTGGTTAAGTGCGATCGAGGTGGGTCATAGAAAAACTACGGTGGTAGCAGTAGCAGTGCAAACCCTTCTCTAGCTAGGGTTTCTCCCTTAAACTCACCGTCACCGCAAACACATTTAAAGCCTAACACCTGACACGCTTTGCCAACTAGCGTAATCACCGATACAGCAGAAATACGGGCGATCGTCTAGTTAATCTGATGCGTCAGATGCATAGCTTCTCGACCTTGCATAAATAAGCCTGCAATGCTTACACAAACTAGCCAATATAGATTGATACCAGTAGGAACGTTAGTGCCGCACTGGCTGAAGCTCTAGATGCAACGTGACAAAGTAAAGCAGCAAAAAAATATTTATAACTATCACCACGAGCATTAGTCACGCTCATCCCCCCCTACCTGCTTCAGGGACAAGCTACACCTTTTTATAAGCACTGTGGCTTACTTGTTTGAAACATGTTGTAAGCCAAGACGCAATCGCGTGTGCCATCAGTTCAACCTGAACATACAAGTCCCAACAGGTAACTTAGACGATAGCAGCTTTGCCTCTTGCAGCCTCTTGCACGATAACCCTTTGGATGCTAGGAGTAAAACCTTTCACTTTCCGCTACCTCATCCTGCTATCGGGTGATTTAAGTCACAAGTTTATGAAGTTAGCGTAAAGTTTTGATGAAGCGCTCGAATTGATGTCGAACAGCGAAACATCCTGTAACACTTGCCTACACGGTTTTTTTACCTAGACAACAACCGTCATGCTGCAAGTGTCTCTGTTAGATCCCTGATCCCCAAAGCAAAAACTTCGTGATAGTCTGTTGCAGTTCTGACCTAAGGAGTACCTACGAAACGAGTACGAGCTACAAGACATGTCAATCAAGAGATATTTCAACTCGCTCTAATCTCGTCTGATCTTGCCCTTCACACACGGATGTATGAATCAAAAAGTTCTTAGTGGTCTAACTGCCACCCTGTTTATGGCAACGTTGGGTACCCCGCTGGCTAGCAGCGCTAACCCAATCGGCACGGTTGACCCAGTTGTTGAGGCAAACCCTAACCAAGCCTCCACTCATACTGTGACCTCTGAGCCAGCCTCAATTAACGCTGCTGTCAAAGCTGATCCACAGCCCTCTCAAGCAGAGCAACAAACTGATGAAGCAACTGCTTTTGACCAAACGTCGGCTTCAGATTTGACACCAACACGTGCAGTTGTGAAGCTAGGTGAACAGCTTCAGCCATCAACGGTTGCCAGCGCTGAACGCGAGACGATCGCTAAAGTCCAAGCACATGACCTAGCAGGGCGCAAAGCAGCAACCCTCTACGTCCGCAACATACCCGTCCTGACCTTAACTGGCTCTAATAGCGCGTCGGCAACAACGGTCAAAGCACCATTAGTGAAAATGGGAAGCCGACAAACTGACGCTACCGAGAACGCGATCGCCACTGCCAAGTCTCTCAACAGTGCTGATAAATCTTCAGCCGCACCAGCAGAAGCTGCCGCTCAATCTAGCGAAGCAACACAGGCAAATGCCAACGTTGCCCAGAGTGATCCAGTGCTGAGAGCTGCCGCGATCGCCGCCAAAATTAATCAACTCAACCGAGATGGCGTGGATGCTAGCACCATCACCGTTAGCTGGAATGCTCAGTCGAGCAAAGCGACTGCGACAGACGAGCGGTACGTCATCAAAGCAGACAAAACTCTGATTGCTGTGATTGATGCCACCACAGTGTTACCAGATACAACCCGCAGCCTGGAGAAAGATGCGCTTCAAGCAGCTAATCGCCTCCGACGGTTGCTCGGCAACGCTTCTCCTCTAAACAGCGTGACTGGGAAGCCAAACAACTGGTCGCAAGTTGCTGTAGGTGCCATTCGGCAAAAACTGAGCGGTATGGCATCGTGGTATGGTCCAGGCTTCCACGGTAATCCTAGCGCCAGTGGCGAACGTTTCAATCAAAATGCAATGACAGCCGCACACCGCACGTTGCCTTTCGGGACAAAAGTAGTAGTGACCAATATTAATAACGGTCAATCGGTAGTAGTCAGAATCAACGACAGAGGTCCTTTTTCTGGCGATCGTGTCATTGATCTGTCGGCTGGTGCTGCTCGTATGTTAGGACTCATTCAATCTGGTGTTGCGCCAGTACGCCTTGATGTCTTAGAAAACTCTCCAAGAGCCATTACAGCAGGCAACTAGAGTAACGCATCAGTTGTAGAAATTGTAGGGCGAACCACAAACTAGCAGAAGCAATCTACATATGGCGATTCAACTCGATTCGTTAGGTTGATTCTGATTGTCTTTGGCTGGCATGAAGTCGTAGCTGTAGCATCTTGGGTGTGGCTATCTTAGGCTTTCATATCTGTCGCCCTACCCCACCAATTACTTAGCTTAAGTTCAGCCGTTGTCCATATCACTTACTTGTCTCAATTTAGCTTGCTGGTACGGTTAGTCCTTTAAGCGAATGGACACTTTCAGAACTGGTAAGCCCTTTAGCTTGCACTAGCACACCAAAGTTTCCTAAGCCCATTGGGTTAATAAGGAGATGTAAGGCATCCCGTTGCCGTAGCGCGGCTTGGATGTCCTGCACAGTGCTAGCGGTAGACTGACTAAGCGCTGCCATACGATCGCCCAGCCCCAATGCCATCAGAAAAAGGCTTTGCTGCGTGAAGCCAACTCGTTTTAACCCACAGACCGCACCTTGCTGCTCTAGGGCAGTGAAATCAACGTGCGCCGTGATGTCTTGCTTCCCAATATGGATGTAGGGATTGGAATGGTGGGTGTGCTGGTAATAACATTGCAGCGTGCCCTGGGATCGCGTAGGGCTATAGTAACGAGCGCTCGTGTACCCGTAATCGATCGTAAGGACGTACCCCCGTTGGAGCCGCTCGGCAACAGTTTGCAGCCAGTCTAGCGCTGCCAGATTAACTTCACTGCGATAGCAATCAGGATACGATTTAGCGGTTAAAGCAATACCAATACGTTCAAAGTAGGCTGCTAGCTGGGGTGTCGATAGTTCACCAGTCACTTCGCTAAAGTGAGGGGTATTGTTTTCGCCCTGCGTCGCCGTGACGTAAATCTCTTGTAACTGTCCTGATACCAACGAGATTTGATGCACTGGGAGAGCATCGACCAGCTCGTTAGAAAAAAAGCAGCCGACGATCGAGTGGGACGGTAGCGCTTCAAGGCTGCTCCAGCGAAGTTGAACATCAAGATCTTTTAGTGACATTGCCTGCCGCTGTTGTTCAGCAATAAGTGCGGCAGCACGTTCAACAATGATGTATTCGAGCGCTCGTACAAAAGTCGGATGGCGATGCTGCAAGTAGCGGAGGATATCAACAGCTAATAATCCTTGACCAGCACCCATTTCGACCAAGGTAAAAGGCGTTGGACGCTGCATGATTTCCCACATCTGGACAAACTGCTCGGCTAGCAATTCGCCAAAGTCTGCACCGAGGTGAGGTGAGGTGAAAAAGTCGCCCTTAGCGCCGATCACGGCAGCATTGGTAGCGTAGTACCCATACTGTGGGTGGTACAATGCCAAATCCATATAGGTGGCAAAGGTAAGACGCTGTTGAGAACTCTCGGCAATTTGTCGAGCGATCAAATTGCCGAGAGCAGGGTTGCTGTCTTGTTCATCCAACTGTGCTGCCATAACCACCACCAAGAGCGGTCTTTATTTTGACACAGGCGAGCCATGCGATAGCACAAACAAGCCGTTGCCCGCAGACAGCATTCACAGTCATTCAATTGTTTCAACACTACACTCCAAAAATGGCACGAAGCGATCGCTACGATTCAGCTTGAGCTGCAAAGTTGCTCTCTCCAGAATCAAAGGTAATCGTAAACTGAGCATAGGGTTGAGACTGGTTCAAAACCTTAAGATAGGCTTCAGCGTCCGGGCGACGACGAAACCGCGTAATCGTGAGATGCTTTAAGTTGGGCAGCAGCTTGTGAACGACCCAGGGGGTCAGTTGATGTTGGTAGGTCATTATTTTCTTAGTGGCTAATGGTTTAACGCCTGGAGAAGGCTTCCAAGAGTGAGGTTATGGGCGGAACTGATGACGCTTAAGTAAGCGTCAAACTAGTTGACCGAACGTCCTGACAGACCCATAAACGCTACCTGTAGAATTATTCCCTCAAGCTCTCTACTATAGATAGCGGTTAATGCCTCAAACTGCAAAGCATTTTACAAAATGAGATGTTTTTTGGTACGAGCCTGTGCGATCGTGTGACTACCGTACATTTATAGAGCTAACTTGCAGGGCAAGTTGCCTCAAGCGAGATACTGAAAGCGCTAGGACAACAAACAAAACTGTCTGCATTCAGATAACTGGCAGCAGGGTGGCTACAGATAACAGTTGTAAGCAAGAACGACGCGCAGATGGTCAGTAACCGCTTCCTACCAACTGTTAGCATACAGCCTATGACATCATGATGCCTTAAAGCTTCTTGTGGTGTATGAAAGCGTTTCCTTGTCTACTTTTAAATGACATGGCTTTATGCAACTCCCAGCAAGCTAGCAAGTAGTGCTTTCTGCGCGTGCATCCGGTTTTCTGCTTGATCCCAGACACGGGACTGCGATCCTTCAAGCACAGCATCCGTAATTTCTTCGCCACGATGGGCAGGCAAACAGTGGAGGACGATCGCCGCCTGATCCGCATCGCTTAAAAGCTGCTCACTGACCTGGTAGGGCTGAAAGATTGGTACGCGAGTTTCTGCCAGAGCTTCTTGCCCCATACTTGCCCAGACATCGGTGTAGATCACTTGCGCATTTTTGACTGCTGCGATCGGATCGGTTGTCACAATAACTTCAGTTTTGCCGCTAGCGATCGCCTGCGCCTTTTGCACGACGACATCAAGAGGACGATACTCTGGTGGTGATGCGACCCGCACATTTACACCTGTCAGCGCACAACCCAGCATAAGCGAATGCGCCATATTGTTTCCGTCGCCTAGATAAGTCAGTGTTAAACCTTGGAGAGAGCCGAAAGACTCCTGCATTGTCTGCAAGTCAGCAAGCACCTGGCAAGGGTGTTCCAGATCAGTGAGTGCATTAATGATAGGGATTTTGGAGTAGCTGGCAAAGGCTTCCAGGTCGTGCTGGTCAAAGGTACGGACGGCAAGAATATCGAGGTAGCGATCGAGTACCCGTGCTGTATCAGACAGTGGCTCACCGCGACCCACCTGCGTCACATTGGGGTTTAAGTCCAGCACTTGACCGCCCAGTTGGTACATGGCGGCTGAAAAGCTAACGCGAGTGCGGGTAGACGCTTTGTAAAACAGCAGCCCCAGGATTTTTTCGCACTTTGGTTTGAGGGTTCCCGCTTTCAATTGGGTTGCTAGGAGCAGAATGTCCTGTAGTTCTTCTGCTGTTAAGTCCGCCAGACTAAGCAAGTCACGTCCTTTCAGTGCCCCCATTCCGTTTCCTTCTCCAAGATTTTCTTCAAAACCGTACCAGATCTACATTCGTTCGCCTAGTAGCCCACCAATTTTACTTTGACGAAGCAGGCATTGTTTCAGAGTTTCTTTAGAGATCTTTTCAGAAAGTTACAAATCACCCAAAAGATTGTTGACAAAATATTGATTACTTTCACAAAAAAGCTAGGTCATAAACTTCTGTTTGTTCTGCTTCAAGCTTTCTACGGTTTAGACCTATTGTCTTTCAAACTATGTCAGCAAACGCTGAAACTGTAGCACTCAATACAGAAAAAATCTTATAGTTAGAGATGCGGAGTAAAAACCGTATCAACTTTATATTGCCGAGGCTCTTTCAATGACTAACGTATTACAAACTCATGACCGTCGCTTAAATCGGCATCAAGACAGCATCATGGCATCCCTCGCTCATCGTTTGCAGGTAGCAAGAGCCACTAATAATGCCCGTTTAGTTGCACTCTTGGAGCAAGAGAAACAGCAGGTTGCACCAGTACGATCGTGTGACGTAGCACCATCGCCACAAAGCTGGTGGCTAACCACTGTGCAGCGTATCACGCAAGGACTTTTTGGTGGAGCGTCCCTACAGGTCTGTGAAGTGGTGGATGGTAGCGATCGCTGGTGGGTTGCCTCTGACCCAAGAACTGGACAAGTTGTTTACGCTGATTCTGAAGCAGAAATGCGCCTGTGGATTGAAGAAAACTATCAAGGTCGCTGAATATACTGGTCGCAGTTAGGCAAGGCGAAATGTTAGGAAAGAAAGATATTGTTGGTTCGTCCTAACAATTTTGTAGAAAACATTACTAGAAATCGTTCATCTCTCTCTTTATACCCCTTTAAATTCAATTGTTAGGTAGGTCATATAGCCAGCCCAGAGCATTGTGGAATCAGCACAAGGTTTTAAGGCTGATTGCTATCGCTGTTTAGGGAGGGACGGAAGTAGGGACAACACCCGAAGGAACGCGCTTCATTCTTTTAGAGAGTACATGGAGCGTCATGATGAAAACGCAATGGCAACAATACAAAGAATTAGAGTTGCTCCCCGACAACGTGGCAGCACCGCAGACGATCCACTCGCCTCTCATGGCTGCGTTCGATCAACATTGGCGAGCACGGCTCGATCAGCGTGCTAGGAAGCTTGATCATGAGTATCAGGTGGAATATCTAGAGCGACGGTTAACGTTGGTATGTGGGCGCTCGACGACCACTGCTAATATATGGCGCAAGTGCTGGAGCCTCCTTAACACACCCCTCCAGTTCCAATCCTACCGCTCTACTCATTCTGAGCCAGAGATCCGGCGCACCTTGGATAAAATGGGTCAATCCTGGTGGCACGTTTATGACCCACGGACGGGTCGTACAGTTTATTTAGAATCTGAAGCGGATGTGCAAGTTTGGCTTGATGAGCGTCTTTATCACTAGCAGTAAGCTCTCAACGGTGATCTTTAAGCCATCATTGAACTGATCATGCCCGTCTCTAATAAATTCTTTGTAGATAACGTCAGTTCGGGTTAAGCCGGAAGGAGCAAATTGTGGTCAAGGGCAATGGATGGCTTCTTTGGCTGATGGCAATAGGCAATCAATCCGCCCAAGATATTGACAAAGCAATTGACTGGAGAACG
>NZ_JACJPI010000024.1 GCF_014695975.1 Leptolyngbya sp. FACHB-321 | reverse complement strand
AGAAAGAGTTAGTTGAAAAGGCAAAGCAATTAAAGGAGGTAATCCTCCAATCTATAGAACTAGCTTATTCCGGGGTTTAACACCATCCTCTCTCTTTTGTCTGCACCGTTGCAGAACCCGCAACTCACCAACGACAGAATCGATAGTTCAGCTTATGCATAGCTGTTAGTTGCCACGAAAGCATCGGGGTTACAGACTATAACCGAATGGTGATGAAGTCCAAAATCAGTCCAAAGCTGAAAAGCCTCGTGTTGCCTGCCATTCATTGCAGCCTGCCAGCGCCCATGAAGGTGACTGAAAGAGCCTTCATGGGCGACATGAGCCAAACTTTGAGGCGATGATCTGGAGCTGGTTGACCGTTCAAAGGGGTTAGCAGTGTGACGAGCGTGGCTGAAGGCCATTGCGCTGGACGCGCTTCGAGGGGCAATGAGCCAAGGTTGCAGCCTGAAATAGGGTCAATGCGTTGCTTGCTAGAGGCAAATTAAGGCATACCGCAAGCATTAGTCTAAAAAACTAAGCTGAATCGTTCTCTCTGTAATGGTTTCAGCCTCATTGCCCCTCGTAGGAGCGATGCTGCCATCACCTCAGTTAAGCAGTGGCTCGCAGTTGCTCCACATCGCGCATGGGGGGCGCACCAAAGAGCCGCTTGTACTCCCGGTTGAAGTGCGAGGCATCGTCATACCCCACTCGGTAGGCCGCACTGCTAGCGTCCAGGTTTTCTCCCAGCATCAGACGACGCGCTTCCTGGAGCCGCAGTTGCTTCTGAAACTGCAAGGGACTCATGGCAGTGACAGACTTGAAATGATGATGAAAGCCTGAGACACTCATGTCCAACTCTCGGGCAACGTCTTCAATCCGCAGCGGTTGGTTAAAGTCTTGACGCAGTCGATCGACGGCTTTGGCAATGTGGTGCGTATAGCCACCGAGAACAGCAAGCTGACGCAGCCGAGCACCTTGCTCTCCCATAAGGAGTCGATAAATGATTTCTCGCTTAATCAGGGGTGTGAGCACAGGCGCTTCAGCCGGGGCATCGATCAGCCTGACGAGCCGCACGACAGCATCTAACAAATTTGCATCTAATGGGCTGACATCGATCGCTTTGACACTAGCCCCCCTTGGGGCTGAAGGATAGCCGGCCTCCACCATGACCGAACCAACGAGGGTCGGGTCGAGATCGAGACGAAGGCCCAGGTACGGTTTTGCCTGGGTTGCTTCGAGAATGCGGCTGGCAATCGGCAGTGCGACTGTCCCCAGCAGATAGTGCATGGGGTCGTACTGATAGCGATCGCTGCCCAGCAAGACTTCTTTGCTGCCTTGGGCAATCACACAAAAGGCCGGAATTGAAACACTATGCAGGCACTCGGAAGGAGAGGAGGTGCGATAGAAATGTAATCCTTTCAGCAGCTCGATCGTTCCATCTTGACGCATCGCTTGGGCCATGCGCTCCGCTAGTTCCGCTCGGTTGGCTTGCGCTCGGTCTGCCTCGCGCTTTGTCTGAAGGTCATTCATCAAAGCTCTACTGGACTCTTCACTCATGCTTGCAGCGTTCATTTCTGATACCCGTTCAAAGCGATTTATAGACACATCAAGGTAAAGACAAGGGTTTGGCAGTTAAGCCTGTATAAGAATTTAGCGTGGCTGGAATCGTCATTGGTGCAAATTTGCAGGATTGTACAACCATCCTAGACAATCGTTCTATTGCTTGCCTGACAGACTTCCTAGAATGAGATTAAAGCAATGAAACGTGATTCCGGCTGCTGGTAAGCGTCTGGATTTCTCTTCAAGAGAACACTCAGGTTTATTTAGTGAAGCGCTTCTTGCAATTGCACGAGAAGCATCATCAAAGCCACAGCAGGCATCGGTCGCTGTGGGCAAGCTTGGCATGACATAGCACAACTATGAAGGAACAAAAATGAAACGACTCACGCTACCGGTCCTGGCCTTTTCCTTATTGGCTCTAGGGTTCGCGCAGGCAGGGCAGACACAAGGCTCACCTGGCGATCGCGCACAAACGGTGGAAATCACGCGGAACGGTTCGCAGCCCTCCACTGAAGGATCGGCCGACTTTTTCACGGGTTCTGTCCGCATCAACCCTCTTTTTCCGGTGCACGATCCATCACGCGCCTCTGGCGCAAGTGTCACCTTCAAGCCTGGTGCGCGCACAGCGTGGCATACCCATCCCCTAGGGCAAACCCTCATCGTGACGGCTGGAGGTGGTTGGGTGCAGCAATGGGGCGGTCAAGTGCAGGCGATCAGACCTGGTGATGTCGTCTGGATTCCACCAGGTGTAAAGCACTGGCACGGCGCTACAGCCACTACAGCCATGACCCATATTGCCATTCACGAACAACTCGACGGCAAGGTCGTGGACTGGCTGGAACCGGTCAGTGACGAGCAGTACAGAGGAAGATCTTAATGCTTTTGAGAGGGCGTGCCATTAAGGGAAAAAATTGTCAGAAAAGAAGGCTGATTTTGGTTCTCGCCCTATTGATGTCCCTGAGTGGCTCAGCCTGCCGTGCTGATAACAGTATGACCATCAGCACCCCATCAAAGATAGCAACTGAAAGATCAACCGAGCAGGCAAACAGTATGAAGATAAACATCAAGGTCGGAGACAAAGTTGTGACAGCCACTTTGATTGATAGCAAAACTACTCAGGATTTTGTTTCCCTGCTGCCCTTAACGCTGACGTTAGAAGATCACGCAGGAACCGAAAAAATCAGCAATCTACCCAGAAAATTATCGACAGAAGATGCACCCCCAGGCAGTGACCCGTCTGTTGGAGATATTGCGTATTACGCTCCCTGGGGAAATTTGGCGATCTATTACCGAGATTTTGAATACTCAAGCGGACTCGTGATCCTCGGAAAAATCGATGGTGACATCGAGGCATTGAATGTGCCTGGCGCTATAGACGTGACAATCGGGCGAATGCAATAGAAGCGTCAGTGCGTCACGAGCCGAACCGAAGTTAACCCACTAGATCAACCCACACAGATGGAGAACTCAATGAAACACCGCGTTTTAATACCAACCTTCTTGATGAGTGCAATCTGCACAACGGCGGCCTTTGCGATCAACAAAACACCCGTCTCGCGCGAGAGTGCCCAAGCACCCGTGCAACAGTCCGCTGTGGTCGAGGGGGCAGACAACTTCTACAAGAGCGACCAGGTGACCATGCAAAGGGTTACGTTCAAAAACCAATACGACATGCAGGTTGTCGGAAATCTCTTCCTTCCCAAAACCTTAAAGCAGAACGTTAAGCATCCAGCCATCATTGTCGGGCACCCCATGGGCGCAGTCAAAGAACAAAGCTCAAATCTGTATGCCCAAAAACTGGCTGAACAAGGATTCGTCACCTTAGCCATTGACCTGTCGTTTTGGGGCGAGAGCGAGGGGAGTCCGCGAAACCTTATCGCGCCAGAGCTTTATGCCGAGGACTTCAGTGCGGCGGTGGACTTTCTGGGCACCCGTCCCTTCGTTGATCGGGAGCGGATCGGCGGTCTCGGCATCTGCGGCAGCGCCAGCTTCGTCATCAGCGCCGCCAAGCTCGACTCCCGCATCAAAGTCGTCGCGACGGTGAGCATGTACGACATGGGAGCGGCGGCTCGCAACGGGCTTAGAAAGTCGGTGACTGCCGAGCAAAGGAAGCAGATGATCGCGGCAGCGGCGGCGCAGCGTTACGTGGAGTTCACGGGCGGCGAGACTGCCTACGTGGGTGGAACCACGAACGAACTGACGGAGAGCACCGACCCGGTTCAGCGCGAGTTCTTTGACTTCTACCGGACTCCTCGGGGGGCGTTCACACCGAAAGGCTCGTCTCCGGAGCGGACGACGAAGCCGACGATGACCAGCGTCGTACGGTTCATGAACTATTACCCGCTGGAAAGGATCGAGGAGATCGGTCGTCCGCTGCTCTTTGTCACTGGCACCGAGGCCCACTCCCGGGAGTTCAGCGAGGACGCTTACAACCGCGCTGTCGAGCCGAAAGAGATCGTCCGGGTGCCGAATACGGGACACGTCGATTTGTACGATCGGGTGAACCTGATCCCCTTTGACAAGCTCACAGCCTTTTTCAATCAGCATCTCAGTCGATAAGCGAACAACGCAAGGAGTAAAAAATGACAACGAACGAGAATGGCAGCTACAGCGGCAAGGTTGCGTTTGTGACCGGAGCAGCAAGCGGCATCGGTCGAGCGACGGCATTGGCGTTTGCCCGTGAGGGTGCCAGCGTGGTGGTTGCTGATGTTTCAGAACCGAGCAATCAAGAAACGGCACGCCTGATCGAGGAGCTAGGTGGACAGGCGCTCGCTGTCAAGTGCGATGTGACGCGGGCTGAGGATGTGAAGGCGGCGCTGGATCAGACCATTGAGGCGTTTGGGCGGCTGGACTTCGCCTTTAACAATGCGGGCATCGAGCCGAAGCAGGCAGCTCCGGTTGCAGAGTACGAGGAGGAGGAGTGGAACCGGATTATCGACATTGACCTCCGGGGCGTTTTCCTGTGCATGAAGCACGAGATCCCGCTGATCCTCAAGCAGGGACGTGGCGCGATCGTCAACACGTCCTCGGGTGCGGGCATCATCGGCATCAAGGGTAGCCCCGCGTACACCGCCGCGAAACATGGCGTGATTGGACTGACCAAAGCAGCGGCGCTCGACTATGCGTCGCAGAACATCCGTGTCAACGCTGTCTGTCCCGGCTACATCGACACCCCCATGATGGGTCGCTTCACTGGTGGCACGGACGAAGGGCGGGCGCAGGTGATTGCGGAGGAGCCGGTTGGACGGATGGGCACGCCTGAGGAGATTGCGGCGGCAGTCCTCTGGCTGTGCTCAGACGCGGCTGCCTTCGTCGTTGGACATGCCTTGGTCATCGATGGCGGTCAAACGGTGCAGTGATCGTCGCTAACCCAATCGTTCAAAGATTCAACGTCAACAACTAGGAGCATCAATCCATGTACAAAACCAAAGCTTATGCCGCAGCTAGTGCCACATCACCATTGGCATCCGCTACGATCAAGCGGCGCGATCCAACCGAGAACGATGTGCAGATTGAGATCCTCTTCTGCGGCATCTGCCACTCTGACCTCCATTCAGTGCGTAATGAATGGAGCGATTTCATGTCCACAACCTATCCCATTGTCCCTGGTCATGAAATTGTCGGTCGGGTCACTCAAGTCGGTGCAGCCGTGACCAAGTTCAAGTCCGGCGATTTAGTGGGAGTCGGCTGCATGGTCGACTCAGACTGGGGCTGCCCCCGTTGCAAAGCGGGTCTTGAGCAGTTTTGCTCAAGTGTGATCTTCACCTACAACTCCCCAGACAAGCACCAGACCGCTCCAGTTACCTACGGTGGCTACTCGGATAGCATCGTTGTCGATCAACGCTTCGTGCTGCGCGTCCCTTCTAACCTCGATCCGGCTGGAGTGGCACCACTCCTGTGTGCCGGCATCACCACTTATTCGCCACTCCGTCACTGGGGCGTCACCGAGGGTAAGAAAGTAGGCGTTGTCGGTCTGGGCGGCTTGGGGCACATGGGCGTGAAGTTAGCTCATACGATGGGCGCACACGTCGTCGTCTTTACCACGTCCCCCGATAAGACGGAAGACGCCCTGCGCCTGGGTGCCGACGAAGTCGTTGTCTCCCACAATGCTGACGAGATGCAGCAGCACGCTGGTAGCTTCGATTTCATCCTCGACACGGTCTCTGCCAAACACGACATTAATGCCTATCTCAACCTGCTCAGCCTCGATGGCAACATCACCTTAGTCGGTGCACCCGAGAAGCCCTTGGAGGTCGCAGCCTTCAGCCTGATCATGGCGCGCCGTAGTCTCTCCGGCTCCAGCATTGGCGGCATCGCCGAAACCCAGGAAATGCTCGATTTTTGCGGTGAACACAATATCACTGCCGATGTGGAAGTCATTCCCATCCAAGAAGTCAACGAAGCGTACGAAAGGCTGCTCAAGTCCGATGTGAAATACCGCTTCGTGATTGATATGGCATCTCTGAAAGCTGAATAACTGTAGCGACCTGCAATCATCAACCGTCAAACCTGCAATCAAGACAGTTTCAAACCAGAATTAACTGCAATTATAAAAACGCTCAAACGGTGTTAAATGAGTAGTCGCACAGCGTGGTTTCCTGTACGACTACTCATTTAACCCCATTGATAAGCGTTGTTAACGATTAACTGGTGCTGCCGGTGCTGGACTAGCCGCCAACTGGCACAATTGCTAAAAGCCTTATACAGCTGCAGTTTTGCCTTTCCCCCTTCTTGCTCCGTTGCGTATACAGCAACTAACCAAAATCTACCTGTAAGGCTAGAAAGCTTTTGAGTAGCGACTTTCAGAGATAAAGCAAAATTCAAAAAAGAGTAACTGGACTAGAATTGGACTAGATTTCAGGGCAGTTTTTGGGGACGGAGCGATCGCGTTTACCAGACACCATTAAGAAGAACTGCTAACCAAGCTGAATGTTATGGCTGCTTTCACTTAAGCCAACCACACACCCCTAAAGCTTTCGTACCGGACAGAAAACGTGACACCTTAGTCAGGGAATTACCTAACCCTAGCTACTAAACCTTTCTCCTATTCTCGCATGAGACTCGATTTGAGTCTCAATATGACGACAAGAGTCTCATGTAAGACTTATCGTCAAGTTAGCCACGCTTGAGCAAAGAGGCAAAGCGCTCCTTCACCTGGGTAAGTGTACCCTGAAGCGTTGTTTTCGCTTTGGGAGGAACTGCTAACTGGATCGGCTCATCCTGAAACTCTTTGAGCCGATAGCCATACTCTAGCTGGGTTTGGTGTTTTCGCAGTATTGGAAAGAGCCGAAACGCACCTTGCAGCAAATTATCCTGGCTATCAAAAATCGCTCGGTTAATTTGATCCGATCGCTTTACGGCAATTGACCCTACTGGATACCACGCCTTTTTACCTTGAATGCGAATGTACACCTCAAAATCTGGAATACCCTCAGCCTTCATTTTGTCGTATCGCTTGACCGCCTCAGTGCGGACTGCCGCCCGCTTCGAGACGTTGGGTTTCGCCTGCGCTTTACCAAAACCAAGCTTGTCTGTCATATTCAGCCTTTTTTGCTTTCTTAAGAAAAGTTTACTTTATTTTAAGAAATATTTTTGCTGACTCAATGCATGTTCCTTGCTGACTGCTGGGTCAGTAAAGTTCCTTATACAGTGAGATCTTGCTAGTAGCGTTAGATATTGCAGCGCTAAGTTGCTGCCCTCGCAGCCATGTTCTGTCTCAAACAAATTAATGAGTCTCAATTTAAGTCTCATTCTGAATCCAGCTATCTCAAGCGAGATCAAAAGAATCTTGCGCTTTGTCTCATTTAAGATAGTTGAGACTCATTTCAAGTCTTGACGTAAGTCCAGCTTTCTCAAACAAGACAAGAGCATTTCATTTACTGTCTCAAATAAGACAGTTGATTCTTTATCCGTGTCTCGCGTTGAAACTAGCTATCTTATATGAGACGAATGCATTGTGTCTCGTTATCTCAAACAAGTCTTACTTTAAGTCTTAAATTAAGTCCATTTGTCTTAAACGAGATGAATACGTCTCTTGCTACTTCAAGCTAGGAAAGTTACAGTCGATCGCTCTGTTTAAGGTATGAGTATAGCGATCGCACTTAATGCTAGTATCACTTTTTCATCATGAGACTTACCATAAGTCTCATTCTTACTTCCTTAGTCTTAAACAAGACAACATTTGTCTTGTCCGCACATTTTAAGACTTAGTGTGAGACTCAATTTAAGTCTCGCAGTCTTAAAATGAGAGGAGTAGTCTCCTGCAAAATTTTTTCTGCACAAAGCGCCTCTTTGGACGATCGTTAGAAAGCCGAAGAGACGCTTTTTCTGCCTTTGTTTTACTGGTGCAACGCTATCAATAACATCGCATTGCTTGCCGACGCTACCTTAACGATTCACAGCACTCATATGTTGAGCAGGATAGCGCTCGCCAGCAGCACTACCCTTTGGCGCAGCAGCCTCGATGCATTGCTTGCCGACGCTACCTTAACGATTCACAGCACTCATATGTTGAGCAGGATAGCGCTCGCCAGCAGCACTACCCTTTGGCGCAGCAGCCTCGATCTGGCTCAATTCATCTGGTGTCAGCGTAATCTCAGTGGCAGCAACATTTTCTTCCAGGTATTTGCGGCGCTTTGTACCAGGAATAGGCACAATATCGTCTCCTTGAGCAAGGAGCCATGCAAGGGCAAGCTGGCTGGGCGTTACGCCTTTTTGGGTGGCGATCGTCGTTACTTTATCCACTAATTCCAGGTTCTTGTAAAAATTGTCGCCCTGGAAGCGTGGCGAATGGCGGCGATAGTCGTCAGCAGGCAGATCTTCAGGCTTGGTAAACTGTCCAGACAGAAAGCCACGACCCAGGGGGCTGTAAGGCACAAAGCCAATGCCCAGTTCACGCAACGTTGGCAAAATTTCGTCTTCTGGGTCACGGCTCCAGAGAGAATATTCAGTCTGCAAAGCGCTGATGGGATGCACAGCCTGCGCGCGTCGAATGGTTGCCGGAGCCGCTTCTGAAAGTCCTAAATAGCGAACTTTGCCCTGCTGCACTAGCTCTGCCATTGCGCCTACCGTATCTTCGATCGGCACATTGGGGTCAACGCGATGCTGGTAGTAGAGGTCAATGACATCCACACCTAAGCGCTTTAACGAGGCATCACAGGCTTGACGCACATACTCAGGCGTACCACTGACACCGAGAAAGCCGCCGTCTTCCGATCGCATGTTGCCAAATTTCGTTGCTAAAATCACCTGATCGCGGCGATCATTGATTGCCTGACCGATCAATTTCTCATTGGTGAACGGACCATACATATCAGCAGTATCAAGAAAGGTGACACCCAGTTCTAGAGCGCGATGGAGCGTGGCGATCGACTCTTCCTCATCGCGCCCAGCATAGAACTCAGACATACCCATGCAGCCGAGTCCCAGTTCCGAAACTATTAAGCCTTGATTGCCAAGTTTTTTCGTTTTCATGAAAGCATTTCCTGGTTATGGTTTACGGTTGCGTTGATCTCAATCATTGCGATCGATTGAGACATGACTTTCAGAGGGTGCTCGCAACGCCTCCGGCACTTAACGGTCATCAATTCCTGTTACTGACAAAGGCATTACTTGGAAAATTTCACTCATGAACGAGCTGCTGTCTGGGATTGGAATGGTTGCTGGATGAACGTTAGGAAGATATATTCCAGCATGCTGGGACGGTAGCCTATCACATCAATTCATTGGCTGATCGCTGCTTGCTAACCTCACCGTTCCTGCTCCGTCGGGCGAATCAGAATTTCGTTCACATTGACGCGAGGTGGCTGCGTGACGGCATAGACGATCGCGGCTGCAATATCTTCGCTTTCCAGATTTTTGACTGAGCCATAGAAACTCGCAGTGGTCGCTCTCGCTTTTGGATCGGTAACGTGCTGCGGCAACTCCGTTGCCACGAGTCCCGGTTCAATAATGGTGACGCGGATATTATCCTGGTACGCTTCTTTCCGCAGCGCTTCCGAGAACGCACCCACTGCCCACTTAGATGCGTTGTAAACTCCCGATCCGGCATTGGCAACCCGACCAGCAACGGATGAGATATTCACAATATGTCCCTCGCCCTGCGCCTTCATTAACGGCAGAACCTTGTGGGTGGCATACATTAGCCCCAGCACGTTGAGGTTCATCATCCGTCGCCAGTCTTCGGTATTGGCACCATCAATCATGCTGAGCAGCATCACACCCGCATTATTGACGAGAATATCAACTCTGCCAAATTCTGCCTGCGTCTTTTGCACCATGACATTGACCTGATCCTCATCCGACACATCAGCAGTAATAGACAAAACCTGCCCGCCTGTCTCTGTAATGCGCTTGGCAAGATCCTTTAACCGATTGCTTCTACGGGCTGCGATCGCTACCGTTGCACCCTCAGCCGCCAACGCGATCGCCGTTGCTTCACCAATCCCCGATGAGGCTCCTGTAACGATCGCCACCTTCCCCGTTAATTTACCAGCCATGTTCAAGCCCTCCTTGCATCAATACTTTGTTTTTTGAGCGTGCTAACCAACGGTCGATCGTGGTTGAGTGCCTTAGCGCCTACATCCCACCCTTGAAGGACTTCCTTCGCTGCCGAAAAACCTGCATCAACTGCCAGGCGATCAACTTTCTAAATTTGGTGACGTTTCCATATGCCTCAGTAATAACATTGACGTCAACGTTAGATTTTAGCCAAAAAAATTACTCGTTGTCTGTTTGTGCATCGATCCATTGCTGGATACGATCAATATTTGCTTGTAACTCCGAACGAAACTGATTTAACGAAGCAACCTTGTCATCAGCTTCCTGGAGATGTGCCTTGAGGATTTCTACGAGCTTCCGCTTACCTTGTACCCCAGTTGGGTCCTCAGTGTAGAGTGGCAGCACCACTGCAATCTCCTCTAGGCTCAACCCCAATTCCTTATAAATATTGATTTTTTGCAGAATGGCTAACTCGGCATCAGTGTAGTAACGAAAGCCTGCACCCGCTCGTTCGCTAGGACCAAGCAAGCCTAAACTTTCGTAGTAACGCACCGTACGGGGAGTTACACCCGCCCGCTCCGAAAATTCACCAATCCGCATTCGTTCATTCACACATTCTTTATATCACAACCTTAACGCTAACGTCAAGTTGACAAGAGTTTACTGAAGGAGTCTTATGGAAGGACGATCGCGGCTCTAGCTGCTTGCGATTGGGTGCAGACACGGAGATCTCTACTTAAACTCCATCCAAAATCATGGTTTTGGTGAACGTGTAGGCTTGGGCAATAGGACGTTAGCCAAGCTGTATTCCTCTCTCCTCTTAACTCGTCACGCCCAATTGCAAGGCGTACAAATTCGCGTAGACTCCCTGGCGTGCGACTAGTTCAGCATGAGTGCCTTGTTCGACAATTTCCCCTTGCTGTACCACCACCACCTGATCGGCTTGGGTAACGGTGCTGAGGCGATGGGCAATGACAAAGCTAGTGCGTCCTTTCAGCAAACGAGCGATTGCATCTTGCACCAATGCTTCCGTTCGTGTGTCAATGCTGCTCGTTGCCTCATCCAAAATCAAAATCCGAGGATCGATCAAGACAGCGCGAGCAATGCTAACTAACTGCCGCTGTCCTTGGCTAAGGGGCGCACCACGTTCGCCTAGCTGCGTGGCATACCCTTGTGGCAGTGAAGTAATAAACTCATGCACATTTGCCAATTGAGCAGCAGTTTCGATCGCAGCGTGAGTGGCGTGAGGTGCGCCAAACGCAATATTTTCGGCAACCGTGCCAGTAAATAGAATGTTGTCTTGCAAGACGATACCAATTTGTCGACGCAAACTTGCTTGGGTAACGCTGCGAACATCAATACCATCAATTTTGACCGCGCCACCAGACACATCATAGAAGCGGAGAATCAGGTTAATGAAGGTGCTTTTGCCTGCACCTGTGGGACCCACCAGCGCAATCATTTGTCCCGGCTTGGCTTGAAGATTAACGTTATGGATCACCAGTTTTTCCGACGTATAGCCAAAGGAAACGTTCTCAAATGTAACTTCGCCTTGAATCGGCGGCATCTCGATCGCATCTGGTGCATCGTTCAGTTGGGATGGTTCGTCAAGTAGTGAAAAGATGCGTTCCAACCCTGCAAAGGCTGATTGCGCCTGCGTGTAAAACTGGCTGAGAATTTGAATGGGGCGAAAAAACTGCTGCACGTAGAGCAAAAAGGCAGTCACCACACCGATCGTTGCCGCTCCCGTAACAGCCAGATAGCCGCCATAAGCCAGTACAGCAGCGGTTGCCAGGGTATTAAGAAAGTCGATCGACGGCAAAAAAGCCGCCGTAATTGCTACTGCCTGCACATTAGCATCGCGATTCGCGGCATTCAGCAGATCAAATTCTTCAATATTCATCTGCACGCGATTGAACGCTTGCGCCTCGCGGACGCTGCCGATATCTTCTTCGAGCTTGGCAGAAAGGTCGCCGATCGTTTGTCGCGTGACTCGAAAGCGAGAGCGTGCCCACCGTGCAAACAAGCCTGTGGTAAAAATCATCAGCGGCACAACGAGATTGCTCAACAAGCCAAGCTGTAAATTGATCGCCAGCATGGCTATCACAATGCCCACCAAACTGAACACGTTGCCCAGCATTTGCGCGATCGTTTGCCCAAACGCCTGATTCACAGTGTTGACATCATTCAGCAAGCGGCTCATTAAGTCTCCGGCTTCGCTGCGATCGAAAAAACCAAGCGGCAAACTCTGGATTTTCGTAAAAATGTCCTGTCGCAACTGTGCCAGCAGTCGCTGCATAATCGAGCCAACACGCCAGATCTGCCCTCGAATTGCCCACACGCCGAGGATATAGACTAGCCCCAACAGACCTAACAGCAACAGCAACCCCGTTAGATTTTTCTGTGCAATTAAATGATCGATCGACCAGCCAAGTAGGAAGGGTCCAATCACCTGCGTCGCAGCACCCAGCATCACTAGAGCGATCGCGATCGGTAGCTCCTTGCGGTAAGGCGATAGATACTGCAAAAACCGTTGTAGAGTTGGCAGTTCCTGGCTTGCCTCTTGCTCCGAAACCACAATGGGACCAATGCTCATGCCATTCCCTCTATAAGATTTGCAATTGATAGGTTGTGCTGTACAGGCAGCCTTAGAAGCAAGCCACAGTCGAATGAGTGCGTTGTGTCATCAGTGCTTAGTCGTCAAAGCGGTTACAACGATAGCTGAAATTGAGCTGTGTACGTCCTTGAGCAAGCAATGACTTGTAGCCAAATCACCTCAAATCGATCGCTCCGTTCTTTACCTATCACTATTGGGCATATTCTGAACAGTGCAGTAGCACCACTGCAACGCTGATTACGAGTTTTATTATGGTGCCGTTCTGCACTAAGCAGCCAGAGAGTTTGATTCTCTAGAGTGCTAGTCTTGGTAGAACGAAACGAGAGCGGCAAAAGTATAGCGTCTTGTCTTACTGCTTAGTGCATAAGGGTTTATCTTGACAGGCGTCAATCGATCGCAGAAACGTCTGTGCAATTAGAGAGCAAAAGTCATGACCAAGCAGACGCGACGACAGCAAAAACCAGATGGCAAAGCTGCCGCGATACCGTTGCAGACATTTGACGCCGCTCTTGAGACTGCTCTAGAAGCTAGAGTGCAGGAGCGTACAGCCGCATTGCAGCAAGAAAAGGCACAGCTTCAAGCCGCTCTTCAGTCTCAGCAGCAAAGCGAAGCCAGACTGCGGCAGGAAAATATCCAGCTTCGAGCGACGTTGCAGACACAGCAGCAAAACGAAGCCAGATTGCGCCAGCAAGAAGAGCAGTTTAGAACCCTGGTCAACAATGTCCCTGGTGCCGTGTATCGTGCTGCTACTAATGAGGATTGGACGATCGCCTTCATCAGCGACGCGATCGCTCAACTCACAGGCTATCCAGCAACTGATTTCATTCAAAACCGGGCACAAAGTTTTGACAAAATTTGTCACCCAGACGATGTCGTACGGGTGAACCGTGAAATCCGTGCTGCCATTGCCGCCAGGCAGCCGTTCGTTCTGGAGTACCGCAATATTCGAGCCGATGGGCAGGTTGTCTGGGTTAGCGACCAGGGTCATGCTGTCTATGATGCCAACGATAAAGAACTTTGGCTGGACGGCGTTTTGTTAGACATTACTGCCTTAAAGCAAACTGAGGAGGCGCTGCGGCGGAGTGAAGAGCGGTTGAAACTGATCACCGACGCGCTACCTGTTTGCATTTCGTACGTCGATCGCGACCAGCGCCTTCAGGTTGTTAACAAAACCTACGAAACCTGGTTTGGACAATCGCAGGCAGCAATGCTTGGCAAGCAGTTATCCGAGATTATTGGCGCAGCCGCCTATCAGTTAGTTCAAGACAAGGTTGAACGTGCGCTCAAGGGCGAAGCCATTACCTATGAGATGGAGCTGCCCTATCGATGGCGCGGTAGCTGCCATGTGCGCGCTATCCTTGTACCCGATGTCGATGACCAGCAGCAAGTACACGGCTACTATGCCCTGATCATGGATACCACTGAGCAACAGGCACTGTTGCGTGAGCGTAAACAAGCCGAAGAAGCAGCCAAACAACAGGCAGAACGAGAGCAGTTACTCAACGCGATCGCCCAACGCATTCGCGAGTCGTTGCATTTAGATGACATTCTCAACACGACCGTGCAGGAAGTACGGCTACTACTAAACGCCGATCGTGCGTTGATCTATCGCTTTCAGCCGGATCAAACGGGTGTCATCAGCGTTGAATCGGTCGGCGATCCGTGGCAACCGCTTCAAGGCGAAGTCATTCGTGACGCCCGTCTGACGATCGAGGCATTCAAGTGGCAGCAGCAGCAAGGACAAACCGTCATTGCAGACATTCATGATGCTGGGTTAGAGGCGTTTTACGTCGAGATTCTCGTGCAGCGGCAGGTACGAGCAAGTATGATGCTGCCCATTACAGTCGGCGAACAGATCTGGGGCTTGCTGATAGTGCAACAATGCGTAGCACCACGAACCTGGCAGCCCTGGGAAGTTGATTTTCTCACGCAACTGGCAACTCAGCTTGCGATCGCCATCCAGCAATCCGAGCTTTTCCAGCAGGTGCAGCAGTTCAACACCGTTTTAGAAGAGCAAATTCAGGAACATATCAACCAGCTTCAGCAAGCCCTGACCTATGAAGCGCTGCTTAAACGCATTACCGACAGTGTCCGCGATAGTTTAGATGAAAACCAGATTTTTCAAACAGCCGTACGAGAACTGGCGATCGGTTTACAGCTAAACGGTTGTACCAGTGCACTCTACGATATTAAACGGCAAAACCTCACCATCACTCACGAACACCTTTGCTACGATCTGCCTTCCCGCGTGGGACATCAAATACCGCTTGCCAGTGAGCCAAATCTTTACAGTCAAGTCCGCCAAGGGAAATGCCTCCAATTTTGCCCACTGCCAGAGTTTTCCAGCTCAGTTCAGGCGGTGCAAGCAAAATACACCATTCTCGCGTGCCCGATTTCCATTGCCATCGAATCGGTCGCAGTGGCAGCAAAGCAAGCTGATCATCAGTTAGAAATCATTGGCGACTTATGGCTGTTTCGCCCTAGAGATTACTGCTTTAGCGACATGGAAATTCGTCTGGTGCAGCAAGTAAGCAACCAGTGCGCGATCGCCATTCGGCAGTCACGTTTATATCAAGCAGCACGGGCACAGGTCGTTGAGTTAGAGCGACTCAATCAGCTCAAAGATGATTTTTTGAGCACCGTCTCGCACGAATTGCGGACACCCATGTCGAATATCAAAATGGCAACCCAGATGCTCGAAGTCACATTATTTAGCAAGCCAAACGATAGTATGAGCGCTAGTCAGGCTGCGTCTGTATCTTCTCCTGACTCTGCCTCTTGGCAAAAAGTGAGCCGCTATTTTCAAATTCTCAAAGATGAAGGCGAGCGCGAAATTAAACTCATCAATAACCTCCTGGATCTCTCTCGACTCGACTCCGGCAGAGAGCCGCTGTTTCTCTCCACCATGCAACTCAAAGTCTGGCTCCCGTACCTGGCGGAACCGTTTATCGAACGGACAAAAGCTCAACAGCAGACGCTACTGATCTCGATCGCCCCCGATCTACCTCCGCTAACAACCGACTTCTCCTACCTAGAACGCATTCTCAGCGAACTTTTGCATAATGCGTGCAAATACACTCCCAGCGATGAAACGCTTATGGTGCTTGCCCGTACGGTTACTCCTGTAGCAGACCAACTAGACAGCTATCCCTTTGCTAGCGATCACCCCATCGAACTTTCAGTTACAAACTCTGGTGTCGAAATTCCCGCGATTGAGCGCGATCGCGTCTTCGACAAGTTCTACCGCATTCCTCATAACGATCCCTGGAAACATGGCGGCACAGGCTTAGGTTTAGCTTTAGTCAAAAAGCTGGTAGAACGATTGGAGGGCACTATTTGGGTAGAGAGTGCTAACAAGCAGACCAGTTTTGTGATGCGGCTTCCCAGGTCATTGGGTTGAGAATTGCTGTATCCTCATGAAGCCGATCGCGTTGACCTATTGATGAAAGTTGCTACCTGGAACGTTAACTCCATCCGTACCCGTCTCAACCACATTGTTAACTGGTTGCAAGAAAATCCAGTTGATGTCCTGTGCCTGCAAGAAACGAAAGTCATGGATGAGAGCTTTCCGCACCAGCCCTTCGCCGACCTTGGCTACCACACCTATATTTCTGGGCAGAAAAGCTACAACGGTGTTGCCATGCTGAGTCGTGAGCCTCTAAGTAATGTCAGCACAGGCTTTGCACCACTGTTAGGTGAAGCGGCGATCGACCTGGATGGGCAAAAACGAGTCATCGCAGGTACCCTCGACGGTATTCGCATCGTTAACTTGTACGTACCCAACGGCTCCTCAGTTGGCAGTGAGAAATATGCGTATAAACTGCGCTGGTTAGCAGCCTTGCGAGACTACGTGCAGCGTTTGAGAGACCTGGGAGGCAAGGGAGTAGAAGAGGAGACTTCCCCTGCTCCCCCCTTGCCATCCTCCCTCCTCCTCTGCGGCGACTTCAACATCGCCCTAGACGACATCGACATCCATGACCCGACAGGGCGCGAAAAGATGGTCATGGCAACTGATCTAGAACGACAAGCGCTACAGGCAGTACTTGCGTTAGGCTTTGCCGATGTGTTCCGCAAGTTCACTACAGAAGGCGGCAACTTTAGCTGGTGGGACTACCGTTCAGCAGCCTTCCGCCGCAATCTTGGTTGGCGCATTGATCACATTTATCTCACCCCAGCTTTGTACGAGAGAGCGATCGCCTGCACAATTGACGCCTCTCCCCGTAAGCTTGAACAACCCAGCGACCACACGCCCGTTTGGGTAGAGCTTTAGACAGTTGCAAAAGTAGTGGTTAGTTGTTAATTGTTTAACACGAGTAGGGCGATCGCCCTTAGAGACTGCATCGGTCATTTCAACAAATCACCTAAAACCAACAACTAATCATGTTCTTAGTTACTGGAGCCACCGGAGATCTCGGTCGTCGCATTGTGCGGTTGCTGCGAGAGCGTGAGATGCCTGTACGATCGTTCGTGCGCCTCAATGCCCGCTACTCTGAGTTAGAAAATCGCGGCTCTGACATTTTCATTGGCGACTTGCAGCGAGAGCGAGACCTTCAGAAAGCGTGCCAGGGCGTGCAATATGTCATCAGCGCCCACGGCTCTGGTGAAACGTCGAACGGTGATGCTGAAACGATCGACTATCAGGCAACGATTGAACTCATCGAGCAGGCAAAAGCAGCCGGAGTCCAGCATTTTGTGTTCATCTCAGTGCTAGGTGTCGATCGGGGCTATGAGGATGCGCCCGTCTTCAAAGCAAAACGCGAAGCCGAGAAACATCTGCAAGCGAGTGGTTTGAATTACACAATTCTGCGTCCGTCTGGATTTGCCTCCAACCTCTTGCCTCTGGCAGAGCAGTTCCGGCGAACGGGGGTTTATGTGCTGATTGGCGATCCACTGAGTCGTACCTCGATCGTCAGTACCGATGATTTGGCACGGCTGGCGATCGAGTCTGTCTCAACCGAAGGCGCACGCAATCAGATCTTTCCAGTAGGTGGACCCGACATTCTCAAGCGAGAGGATATTCCCCAGATTTTTGGTCGCCTCTTTAACCGCGAACCGTTTTTGTTAAACCCACCCTTATTAGCGGTAGATGGAGTACGCAGTGCGATCGGGTTGTTCAACCCCAAATTGCGCTCTAGTCTGGGCACTTTACGGACTTTGCTGGCAAACGAATTCTTCACTACTCCTGCCGAAACCGCGCATTTAGAATCAACGTTTAACTTCAAGCTAGAATCGCTGGAAGCCTTTCTGCGACGCTATTTGGGAGTTTAGGTAGCAGCTTTAGAGGCGACGATCGCGGCTCGACATCGGTTTGCGCTACTTTTGCCCGATCGTAAGCATTGCCTTAAAGGACTAACTGACTGATCCGTAGCCCTTCAACCAGCAGCACCGCCGCGATCGCCCCAATCAGTGTATTGAGAATATTCACGACCTCATTCGTTAACCAGGCAAAGCGGCTTTGCAACGTTGCTCCAATCACACTTTCGACATTCGTACCGATGAACGCTGCCACCACGCAAATGGCGACCTGCCAGAGAGGAATGAGTCCTACGCCCCAACCCACTAGCGCGATCGCGACTGATGCTGCAACACCCGCAAGCGTTCCTTCTAAGCTCACGGCACCTTCCGTTCCGCGCGGTACAGGCTGTAGCGTCGTAATCAAAAACGTGCGTTGACCATACGCCTTACCAATTTCGCTAGAGCAGGTATCCGCCAGTTTGGTACTAAAGCTTGCCACATAACCTAACAGCAACAACGGTACAAGCCACTGACTCTCAGCAGCAGGTAAGAATAAGGGGACAAGCAAACTGTCGATCGCACACAGCGCCCCCGTCAACGCTGATCCCCACACATTTTCGGGTCCCCGTGCGCCCGATCGCTTCTCGGCAATACCCGCAGCCTCTTTCTGCGCCATACCTACCCGCGTAATGCCAGATCCCACCAAAAAATAGAACACCACAACGGCGTACCCTTGCCACCCTAACGAAACCCACACCAGTACACCCAAGATCCATGCATGGATGATGCCAGCCAACGTAAGCAGCTTTTTTGGTAAAAACCAGACGATCGCCAGCAGCACAGTATTCAATGCCACCGCAATGAACCAGGGAGTGAGCAAAGATGAAGGATAAGGGATAAAAGCTAAAAGGTGCAAAAGGGACAGTGTAGAGAGTAGAGGCAGCATCAACCGGGTTCCAGGAGTGCAACAAATTTATTGTGGCATTAGCGCGCAGTCCCTACTCTAAACTTCACCCTCGACGTTTACGCTTAACCCCTCAAGTGCCAAGCTCCATCTTCCGAGTTCTAAGCTTTGCTTTTTGACCTTAGATCTCAATCATCCGAGTACAGCACTCGACCTTCAAAACTCAAAACAAAGCTTCCCTGCTCTCACGACCCTAACGCTCTCATGCCTCCCATATCTCCACTCTTCCATCTCTCCTTCCCCGTTAGCGGTATTCCTCAAACAAAAGCCTTCTACGCCGACGGTTTGGGTTGTAGCGTGGGGCGCGAAAACTCAGAGTCCGTCATTCTCGATCTCTATGGTCATCAACTAGTCGCGCACGTCGTTCATGAGCCACTGATGCCACAAAAAGGGATTTATCCCAGGCATTTTGGGTTGATTTTCACCGCCGAAGCCGATTGGGAAACGTTGCTAGAAAAGTCGCAGCACAACAAACTGACGTTTTATCAGCAAGCAAAACATCGGTTTCCAGGCTTGCCACTGGAGCACCGCACCTTCTTTTTGCAAGACCCGTTTTACAACCTGATGGAGTTCAAGTTTTACCGCCATCCCGATGCCATTTTCGGGAGCAGGGACTTTACCCAGATTGGTGACGCGACTGAAGCAATGAGCAATCCTGCTTAAGTTGTGAAATAAGCTGGCGTCAGCGGTTAGCGATCGCAACTCTTCACAGCGTGTCCAAACCAACCAGATCAGTGCCGCTGCTTTTGATAAAGACCGAAAAAGAGCGATCGTGCGTGTGCCAGTAGTCAACGGTCGATCGCAAAATATCCAGTGCTACCAGCCACTCTGAAGGCGCATGTTGAGCAAACGTTTCTGGCTGTTCGTACAGCAGGATCAATCGATCGTCTGTCAGCCAGTCCAAATCGGTCAGGCAGTCTTCCAATGCGTCCCAGTTGTGACCAAAGTAGTCTGGAAACGTCAGTGCCTTTGCCACAGCTTGTAGAAAATCTGCTTTGCTTTTGACAGCCGTGCCATCGATATAAAACAAACGGGCACCCTGTTCCTGGCTTAAAGTAACCAGATCCTCAGTGTTAATGGGCGTGACGAGTTGGTAGACTCCAGGACTACGATCGCCATTAAGCACTGCAATTAAGTGATCAATCACTGTTTCACCCTCACAAAGCTGGCATAGTGATCGCCAGTGTAGTAGATTTCGCTGCCCTCTCCGGTAACGATCCGTCGTGCACCGCGATGCCTTACTCCTGGTGTTTTAACTGTATATTCCCGGTAGTAACCTGTCCTTGCTTGCGGTAGCCGGCGCTCTCGATTCTGAAAAACAGTGCCATCTTTAGCGTAAGGAAAGGGTCCGCCTTGCCTAATTAAGTTGATGGTCGATCGCGCTTCTAGTGGCAAGCGATTGGCTGCTACTACAGGGATCGAGACTGCACGCGCAACGATCGTCGTTTGGCTCTGTGCAGTTTGGCTGAAGCTATCTGGCTGAGCCTCTACGTGCAGGACGGCTGTTAAGCCAATCAGCGTCAGGACGCTTAGAAAGAGGATAAAGAACCGGAGAAGGCGCTTGACAAAACACTGGTTAAACGTCATGGCGTGCTTAATGACACTAAGAAGGGGTGCTGGTGTTAAGATGCCCTTTCTACAGGCGATCGCTTTATCCTTCAACAAAGCTTCACGCCTCATGCCTACCTCACGCTCACGCAATCGCTCAATGTTCTGGGAGAATGAGAAGGAGCGGCAGAAATCCCGACGCAATGATGCCGAACTCTGCTTATAACCCGCATAGCTGATCGCTGACGGCTGATCGCTGACAGCTAATCATTCATTTCACTGGAAGAACGAGAATGTCCGAACTATCTTCGCCCGCACCATCGTTGCAAGAAAACCTCAGAAGCCAGGTTGTTACACAGGGCGTACAACGATCGCCCAACCGCGCCATGCTGAGGGCGGTGGGCTTTAAGGATGAGGACTTTACAAAGCCGATCATCGGCATTGCCAGCGGGCACAGCACCATTACGCCCTGTAACATGGGCATTGAACCTTTGGCAAAGCGTGCTGAAGCAGGCATTCGTGATGCTGGCGGTATGCCTCAAACCTTTGGCACCATCACGGTCAGCGATGGCATCTCAATGGGCACCGAGGGGATGAAGTACTCCCTAGTGTCGCGGGAAGTCATTGCCGACGCGATCGAAACAGCATGCAGTGCCCAAAGTATGGATGGCGTGCTAGCGATCGGCGGTTGCGACAAAAATATGCCTGGAGCCATGCTAGCGATGGCACGGATGAACATTCCTGCCATCTTCGTTTATGGGGGCACGATTAAGCCCGGACATTTTAACGGCTGTGACCTCACCGTCGTTAGTTCCTTTGAAGCCGTTGGGCAGTATAGCGCGGGCAAAATTCCTGAGACAGAACTGCTGGCAGTCGAGCGCAATGCCTGTCCGGGTGCAGGTTCCTGTGGTGGGATGTATACCGCCAATACGATGTCATCTGCGTTTGAAGCAATGGGCATGAGCCTGATGTATTCCTCCACGATGGCGGCAGAAGATGCAGAAAAAGCCGATAGTGCTGAGAAATCCGCTATCACGCTGCTGGATGCCATTCGTCATCAGCGTCTACCGCGTCAGATTATCACTCGCAAGTCTATTGAGAATGCGATAACAGTCATTATGGCGATCGGTGGCTCCACGAATGCGGTGCTGCACTTTTTGGCGATCGCCCATGCTGCGAACGTATCCCTTACCCTTGACGACTTTGAAACCATTCGGGGTCGAGTGCCCGTCCTCTGCGATCTCAAGCCGTCTGGTCGCTATGTCGCTACCGATTTGCATAAAGCAGGCGGCATTCCTCAAGTCATGAAAATGCTGCTTGCACACGGGTTGCTTCACGGTGATTGTTTGACCATTACGGGACAAACCGTTGCCGAATTGCTTAAAGACATTCCTGACGAACCTCGCCTTGACCAGGATGTGATTCGCCCCTGGGACAAGCCGATGTATGCCCAAGGACACCTGGCGATCCTGCGAGGCAACCTAGCAAGCGAAGGCGCTGTCGCCAAAATCACGGGTGTTAAAAACCCTCAAATCACAGGACCCGCTCGTGTCTTCGAATCAGAAGAAGCTTGTCTAAATGCGATCCTGGCAGGCAAAATTAGCGCTGGTGATATTCTTGTCATCCGCTACGAAGGACCCAAAGGCGGACCCGGAATGCGTGAAATGCTGGCTCCCACTTCTGCCATCATTGGTGCTGGGTTGGGTGACACTGTAGGACTGATTACCGATGGACGCTTCTCTGGCGGCACCTACGGTATGGTGGTGGGTCATGTTGCCCCTGAAGCCTACGTAGGCGGCACGATCGCTCTGGTGCAGGAAGGTGACTCTATCACGATTGATGCCCATGCCCGTCTCTTGCAGTTGAATGTTGCAGATGCTGAACTCGATCGCCGTCGTGCTCAGTGGCAGCCACCCAAGCCCCGCTATACAACTGGAGTGCTAGCAAAATATGCCAAACTCGTCTCGTCTAGCAGCGTTGGTGCGGTTACCGATCTAGATCTATAAAGTTTGGCTCTACATAGGCTGCAATAAGAACAAATCCCTTTATACAGATCACACTGTATCGGAGTCACGAAGCGGCTTTGCTTTATTTGTCATCCTCTTTCGACTGAGAATGCGATAAATCTAGGGACATAGCACTGCTATGTCCCTAGATTTACCACGCTTATTCTTCAAAGCGGTATATAGCAATCGAAGAGAGCGTTAGGACAGACATAAACCCTAAAACTCCCTTTAAGCAAAGGCGTCTATGCATTCCTCATCCTTCATCCTGCTATAGGAACCGCTTGCCACTTTGCCATGCTTCAATCCCGAACTGAGAGCAGGGTTGCTCGCGTTCGGTTTATCGCAGTTCTCTGACATGAACCAGCTTTTATAGCAGCACCCGACAGTGCCCTTTATAGTCTCTTACCAGACTTATGTCAGGATATTGCACTTCCAGCCCAACACTACATTCAGCCGTGTAATACCCTCTCAGCGCAAAAAGGCTTTACTTAAAAAAGTCTTAGTCACGAGCTGGCGCAACTCTTACAACAGCGAAGTACCTACATGCTGTTGAACCTCATGCAGCAGAATCAGTCCGACGAGGAGGCAGTCTCAACATCTGTGTCAAAATGAAGGTCACCCGCTATGCGAGAGCCTGCGATTTGTGATTGAGGTAGAAGTTCACCAACAGCTTCGGGCATTTCTGAGAGAGCAGGGCAAGCCCTACTGGTCTCACCATTTAACGATGGCGCGGCTAGTAGCGCGTGCACTGCGTCTAGGGCGGAGTGCGTTGATGCAGACAGATGCACTCTCTCGCTATCACGGGCGCTACAGGCTCAGTTATTTAGTCCCGATCTTAATGTGGCAAGAGCCGGTCATTTTGGTTGCCACAGAAGCAGTGCAGCAGCGGCTCCTTATGGTGGAGATCCCGCAATTACGCACCTGCATTCAAACCTTAAAAGCCATCCGCACAGGCGATCGCTTCCCTAGCCCAGACTTCCAGGGCTTACTGCTGACTACACCAGAATCCTGGTTGAGCGATCGCCTGCACCAGCAAGGACGGTTTCCGCAAGGCATCCCCACTATTTTTGACGGCGTTGATGACTTAGAAGCATGGGCTTTTGCCCAACTCACAGTACAGGTGCAGCCTGCCGACTGGGATGAATTGATGCTTGCCTGCCCAAACCATGTCGAGACGATTCGTGATGCTCGCGTGCAGCTTACCAAAGCAATCTTTCAACGTCCAGCTAATCCCTATGGGTGCTGCCTGCTGGAACCGTTTGAACAGAAAGTGTTAGCAGCTCTCTTCCAAGATCTACAGCGTCAAGAGCCACAGCATCAAGACTTGCAGCATTCCAAGCACGTGAACGAGCCAATAGCCCTTCCATCTGCCTGGAGTAATTTTAGGGATGTGCTTCAGCTAGACGATCGCCTCCTCTGGGCAGAAATCTCGCGTCGTCAAGGGCAGTTCTCATTGCATTGCGGTCCTGTTGAAGTAGCAACCGATCTTGCCCCACTTTGGACGCAGCAATCTGTCATCCTGATTGGCGGTGCGCTAGACATCGATGCTGACGCACTGATGTATCGGCAACGGTTGGGCCTAGGCGATTTGACGAGCCTGAAATTTATGCCCGATCGTCAGGATGAGGTCATCCAACTTTATTTGCCTGAGAGGCTACCGATGCCTAACACGCCTGAGTTTCAGTGGGCACTCATTCGAGAAATGCATTCCCTCCTAAGAGTCAGTTCAGGCATTCAAGGCTTGACTGTGTTGTTGGTAGATGATGTGCCGTTGAAAGCTCAGGTTGGTTCTGTCCTGGCATCCGAATTTGGTTCAAGAGTACAGGTTGAACGAACGTGTCTGGATGATAACGGTGTACTGGTAGCAGGTTGGGAGTTTTGGAAACAGCATCAAAGCGTTTTACCCGCACCACATCTACTGGCGATCGCCACCCTTCCCATTCCCTCACTTGAAAATCCGCTCGTAGCTGGACGAGTCGCTTATCACAAACACCTTCGGCAAGACTGGTTCCGCCTTTACCTCTTGCCAGAAGCACTTGCAGAACTACAGCGCGCGATCGCCCCTATTCGTGACCATCAGGGTGTGGTTGCCTTGCTAGATAGCCGCGTCATCCATCGCAACTACGGGCAGCAGATATTGGCTGCGCTTCATCCCGTCGCTCGGCTCAGTTACCTTGATCCCAACCTCTTTTCACAACCCGATTATTCAGTGCTTGACTAAAGTTGCAAACACGTCAATTAGAAATCTGTATCCGTTCGATCACACCCTTTCTATTACTATTGGATCAGTTAAGCACTTATTATTGCGGTCATGGGTGAAGCAAAGCGAAGAAAAGAAAGCCTGGGAGAAAAATACGGTCAAGAGACAAATATTCTTCCCTGGCTACCTATTACTAAAACGCAGGCAAGCCAGTTTGTGCAGCTTTCAACCAAAGGTGCATGGATCGGCATTGGGCTACTGGTTGCCATCTGGATTACAACTCGTATTATTGGACCCGCCTTTGGTTGGTGGCAGGTAGATTAGTCGGTCCAACCAGTCTGCCCATGCATTTGTTAAAGTATTTGAAGAGGACTTAGGAAGCGGGAACTTTTTTCCACTTCCTAAGTCCTACTAAACTTAGACGTTAAACTAACTAGCGTTAAGAGTCCTTCAATCTTAGCGGCTGTCTTTCTTGATACGCTGTTTTTTCAAATAATCAGCTAGCGTTGAAGCAAATGCTGTACTGACTTTACAGGTTAAGCAGCTAGTTTGATGACTCGTCATTATAAACTTCACCGTTCTAAAATGAAATTCTTAAGAAAGTCTTAAAAAGGTATAGAATTCTAATGTGGTGACTGGAGGACTATTGTGTTCTTAAGACTTGCAGAGCAACACCGTCAATTTGTCCAAGATCTCGTCATGAACCTTCAGGCGCTGGCGATCGTGCTAGAGCGTCAGGGCTATTTAGCGTCCTGCTACACCTGTGGTGGGCAGATGAACAGCGCATCCTTCATGGTAAGTTTGGCAGACAATCACCTGATCCGCTTCCTGGTTTCTGACTACGGTATTACCTGGACTGAGATGCGAGACGATCGCGAACTGATGAAGCTTGAAGGTGCAGAAGCTATCAGTCAACTTCAAGAACTGGCAAATCTAGTTAAGTACAAGGTGAAACCGTCTGAATACCAACCAGCGGTTGTGACTGAAAGCTTCCATTAAGAAGCTTCTTGATAACACTATTGACGTAGAACTAAGCAACGCTTCAGATACTTAGGTTTGTGTCAGTTTTACGAGTGCAGTTTTACGCTCCATCCAGCACAGTCGGCTTTTGCTTAATTGAAGCCGACTGTGCCTTCGTCTAGCGTTAGATAGTCTTCCAGTTTGAACTAGGACAAATCTGTTTGATGCTGATTGTTTCGCTAGCAGAGCAGTCATAAACGTTTAGCGCTTACAAGCGATTACTTGTAAGCTCTCCCATTCTGCTCTTATAAGAGATCTGTCCCTAACAGTCTTATAAACTTTGATGGTCGCCCTTCTTGTCGAGCCACAAGCGATCGATGATAGAAACGACTTCTATGTGCCGTGCGCTCACCAGAAAATTCATACCTGAAGACTCTGTAACGATCGCTTTACAAAAGCCATTAACTTAGGTATATTGCTTGTGTAGGTTTGAAAAAACCTTCCAACATTCATACACAATGCACTTATTACCACTATGACTACGACCTTACAGAGACGCGAGAGCGTCAACGTGTGGGAGCAGTTTTGCAACTGGGTAACCAGCACCGACAACCGACTATATGTCGGCTGGTTCGGCGTCCTCATGGTCCCCACCCT
>NZ_JACJPI010000023.1 GCF_014695975.1 Leptolyngbya sp. FACHB-321 | reverse complement strand
GCGCGACGAGGTTCATCGGGTGCGCCCAGTTGGAACACTTCCGAAAACCACAAGCCATCGATCGCCAACTGAATAATGGTTGCTTGGGTTGGGTCAAGTCCATCAGTTTCGAGTCGTTGCCGACAGCGCTGTTCATACGCCTCAGCAAACTGCAGTAGCTCAGGCGGCATCTCTACAATCAGCGATGTCAAACGGGCAATCAACGCTAATGACTGTTTGCTCATCCGCAACGTCGAGCGAATATACGCCCTGACCCACTGCCCTGGAGTGCCCGGTGCATCATCTTGGTCAAACTCCGCTTGTAGCGCCGCTTCAAAATCTTGAATTAGTTGCTCACCTAAGCCCACCACTAAGGCATTCTTATTGGGGAAATGGTAGAGCAAGCCGCCTTTACTAACTCCAGCTTGATGCGCCACTGCATCGAGCGTCAGTGCCTCCACACCTTTGTCGAGAATGACCTGAGCAGCAGCACGCAGCAAGGTGCTATGGGTAAGCGACCGCACTTGTGACTTTTTGATCGGAACCACAGGAACACCAGCAGTAGTTTTCTAAAGCCGTCTAGACGGTACACCAACAGTTTTACTATACTGTCTGGACGGTTTTTCGGTCAAGGGAGCCAGCGATCTTTTTGAAGAAACTTGGTAAGAACAGGCGCAGAGTGATGTAGTGCCAGCTTTCTAAGGCGCTGCGACTCGGTTCTAGCTTTGCGATCGCGCTGCTACAAGCTCCACTCAGCCTTCTATAAAACGACTCGGTAACCATCCAGGTCTGCAACGGTGACCTCATTTTTGTCCCAGTAGGGATTGCAGGAATTTTCAGGCTCATATAGCAGTCAAAGACAACGTTAAGACAGACATAAACCTTGAAACTTCCTTTGAGCTAGGGCTTCGATTCATCCTTCATTCTTTTGCTACAGCCGAGCGCTTTCACCTGGTCAACAGCCCGTTGTCACTCTTATTGATCCAGAGGGCGAAAAACAATCAGCTTAGCTCAGGTTGGAGCGCGTCCCAAGCTAACTCAGCGGCGTAACGGCCCCAATAAGTGGCGGTAGATAACTTTGACAACTCCACCAAGACCTCTCAACCGTCCGCTTTATCGACTAGCTGTATATCTGCCCACGGAACCCACCTCAAAAAACATTGGTTACCATGCTGCTCCGTAACTTCTGCACCCTGACTTCTCATCTTGTCATCTACGTACAGATCATCAAGCCAAAGGCTCGGCTGACCGGCAAAGGATGAGTACCTGAAACCATATAAAGCAAAACCAACCTCATGCACTGAAAACTCTGCAAACAAAATGTAAGAAAAGGGCATTGCTCCGAAAAGTGTCTTGTGTATTTTGTCTTCGGATACTTGCAGCACACCAGAGAATGCACCAATGTTACGGTCAAATTCTGATTTCTTCTGGATGAACGAGAAAATCAGAGATACATCATCAGGAGTGGCAGATCGAACTTTCATTGCTCAACTTACGATCGCTTCAGAATTTACCAATGTTTAAGCCACAGACCTATATAGACAGTGACAATATGCCAAGTTCCGGTCGAAGAGGCTTATTTGCCGATTGTCCTAAGCACAAGGCGAAGTTACAGGGCTGATTGCAACCAAACGCTATCTGTGTGCTGAAAGGAAACATATCGGGAGCGATGCGGCAATGCAATAGAACCTCTAAGTTGTCTGCGGAAAGGGCCTCTGAAACCTCTAAGAGATGACTCAGCGTGTCGAGTCTGGAACTGAAAATACTTTGTAGGGCTATGATTTTCTGATTGCCATACAGTTTCTAAGCATACAATTTATCATGCCTAACGTCCGCGCTCACTGAATGCAGATAATCTTTGCTACTTAGTCAACTGAATAGGGGGTTCCGGTGCAGCGCCATTGTTATGTGCCTTCAATATTCTCACTTGACGCAAACTTAGCAAATACTTCTGCTTCTGTCATATTTAAGGTTTGATTGGCAAATTCATAGTAACCAGGTTTCACGTCTATAAAGATTTGCTCCTTAAACTCAAACTCAATTTCATTTTGAAAAAGGCCTGCTGGGACAAAATATTCATTAGTAGCCAGCAACCTGTAAAAAATATGCGTACCGCATTCACCACAGAACGCTCTTTCAGCCCATTCTGAGGACTTGTACACTTTCAGTTTATCAACGCCGTCTATTTGCACATCTGAGCCACAAGCTACACCTAATGCTGGTCCGCCTCCCCATCGCCGACACATCCCGCAATGACAAGCATCTATGTTCTTTTTGTCTGGCGTTAGGACAGTGATTGCACCGCAAAGACACTTACCATTCATACCGAATTCCTCGATTTTCAGTATTTGCCGTCTAATCTTGGCACATAACGTTCCAAACGAGCCGCTATGAAGCATCCTTCATCATTCATAACTAATCTCATAAATCTGCTCTATTCGAGTTGTTAACCTATGTGCTACTGCCTCGATCTTCAACATACTGCTTTAAATTTCTAAGACAAAGCCCCTGGGGTACTCAATCACTAAGCGATTGAAAGCTGGTCGGACACTCAAAGGAGTCAGCAAGTCAGCACTTCGTTACTTTTGGCGCGGCTGCAAGGCTGCAATAATGTCGTCAACCGACAAGCTCAAGTTTGGAAACACCTGCGATCGTACTGGCTCAGTACCACGAAACTGCATGAACTGATACTCGCCATCAAGCAACTGGTACACGGTGATTAACGGCTGCTTCGGAGAACCGATGTGACGACTGGCTCCGAGCGCGAGATAATCGACAATCCAGTATTCAGCGATGCCCATTTCTTCGTAATCTGGCAGCTTGCGCTCATAGTCGTCACGCCAATTGCTGGTGATCTTCAATCGTCAGTTGATGGAGCAATATGCAGCTTTCTTGCGGCAGTGGAATCCAGCTTTATCCGTTGAGAAAAGTGAACACCTCGCCGAAACGGTGCATCAGTGTTACAATGCCCTACTCCTCCAAGCCTTAATGGGGAAAGGAGCGTAAACGGCGATCGCGCTACGAAGAACTCAAAGCTTTACTAGTCATCTATCTAGCACCCTATGTAGAGCCAAAGTTAATGGATGAAGCAGTAACGAAAGTCATGAAATGTCATGACTTTCGTTACTGCTTGTCGAAGAACGGGCATCGCTACAACAAGCAACGCTATCTTTGTAAGGATTATGGCAAACAGCTTCTAGAGCGCACTAATTAGGGAACTCATGCGAATGAATTACGAAATGAACCAAATGTCCAAACGCCTGCGCGCGATGCCGAAGGTTGAAATTCATACTCATTTAATTGGTACAGCTGATGCAGAAACCATTTATCGAATCGCTCAACGCAACCGGATAGCATTACCAGTGAGTTCTCTAAGGGAGTGGAAATTGTTTTATGAGTTTCGAGACTTCACTCACTTTATTGAGGTGTATTCCATTGCTCGTCAATGTGTGCAAACGCCAGACGATTATGTTTTTCTAGTGGAGCAATTTCTGCAACACCAGGCTGAACAGAATATTCGTTACAGTGAAGTTCATTTTGGCACTGCTTTGGCTTCTGATGGTTTGACAGATACCGAGTTGCTCGAAGCCTTGAGCCTGGGGGCAACCAATGGTGAAGCGAAATATGGTAGTCGAGTGAAATTTATTGCGGCGATCGTCCGTCATAGTCCAGATTCGCAGAGGCAAACCCTAGAATGCGCCTTACAGGGACAGGACATGGGACTTGTTGTTGGTTTAGGATTGGCTGGGCAGGAGAAAGGTTACGCACCTGAAGCGTTTGCTGAAACGTTTGCAGAGGCAAGGCGGCAAGGATTGAGAGTGGTTGCCCACGCTGGGGAAGCAGTTGGAGCCGAGAGTATTTGGGCTGCTTTGGACCATTTGAAGGCTGAGCGGCTTGGACATGGCGTTCGCTGTTTAGAGGACGATGCGTTGGTACAGAAACTGCGCGATCTACAAATCCCATTAGAGGTATCCCCACAAAGCAATTACTGTTTAGGCATTGTCGAACGCCATCAACCTCATCCAATTCGGCAACTGGTAGATGCAGGGTTGTATTGCACGTTGAACTCAGATGATCCGCCGATGTTCAAAACGAATCTGGTGCATGAGTATCTCACGCTGGCTGAACAAGGATTCTCCTGGGACGAACTCTGGCAGCTAAACTTGAACACGCTAGAAGCAAGTTTTTTGCCTGAATCAGAGAAGAAGACTTATCATCAGGAGTGGCAAGCCTTTCTGACCAATCATCTCAGCAACTTTAGCCCGGCAGCACCAGCTTGAAGTCTTCAAACAGAATCTCGCATCCTTCTCCCTGCGGAGAGACCGCCATCAAGTCAATCTGCACCTGCCTCTGAATGTTAAATGGAGAATGCAAATCTGTGTTCGCTATATTGTGTGAGATCGATGCTGAGTTCCTTCGCCAGGCGTAATAAACAACACAGAACTTCGTGTATAAACTTTAGCAGTGTGCCGTGTCCCAGACGGCACGAGAATGTAGTCACCAGGAGCATTGAGAGAGACTATTCTTTCACTTCCGTCTTGCTCTAAAACAAAATCAACCTGTCCGAATAACAGGCACACAAATTCCTCTCCGGCTGGATGCATTTCCCAGCTATTCCAGTCTTGCTCAAAGATGTGGTGTGAGACCAATCGCTTTCCCTTAAAGTCTCCAAATTGTTGTTCCAAATCTTGGTAGAAACGATCACTTACCGTAACTGGAATGGCATTGCCAGCATTAAGGACAACATAGGTTGAGTTAATGTTCTTTAGAATCTCTTCACTCATTGATTTGATTGCCTCTTTCGCTCGTTAACGCTTACTCGTTTGATAACTAAATAAGCAGGCGTAGATTATTGTATCTCTCCCCATTTGAGAAACAAGCGGCACAAGCTATGGGGATCTCCTCTAGAGGGAAACTGCTTTGCCGTTCTCCTTCAAAACCAAAAGCGACATTTAACAAGTCGTAGCATCCGGAATCCTATCTAATGACATAAGGCGGAAATTCCAGCAATTTACTCTTGTAATATTATATAGTACATTTGAACCAGATACTTCGTAAGAATACGGATGACACACCTCAGCCGAAAACGTTACGAAGGCGTTGGGATATTGCATGAGTTTGACGGGGAGTTTCTATGCCTGCCCAATGGACAGCAGATCAGGTATTAGCGCTGGCACCAGATGCAGCTTCTGCAAAAAGTGGGCGTGGGTTGGCAACTCGTCAAAAGTGGATTTCTTTAGGTCAGCAGCAGTCTGTGATTTGGGGTGAGTGTCAGGGAAGTGGCAAAAATCCATATCAGACACAGATTGATCTGAGCGAACCTGCGTTTCGTTGTAGCTGCCCCAGCCGTAAATTTCCCTGCAAGCATGGGTTGGGACTGTTCCTGTTGTTAGCAGAGCAACCGGGGGAGATGGTTGAGACAGATCCCCCTGCCTGGGTTGCAGAATGGTTAGCCAGCCGATCACAGCGGGCGGAGAAACAAGCGGAAAAGCAGACGAAACGGCAGGAACAGGCAGCCGATCCGATCGCACAAACCAAGCGGGCAGCAGAACGGCAGCGTAAGGTGAGTGCAGGCATCCAAGAATTGCGCCTATGGTTAGACGATCGAGTGCGGCAGGGATTGGCAACGCTGCCGCAGGAATCTTATCAGATGTGGGATACGATCACTGCCCGAATGGTCGATGCTCAGGCTCCCGGTCTGGCACGACAGTTACGAGAACTGGCTGGAATTGTTCACACGGGTGCAGATTGGAGCGATCTCGTGCTGGAGCGATTGGGGCGGCTGTATCTGCTGATCGAAGGCTTTGAGCGGATTGAAACCCTGCCTGCTGCCGTACAAGCCGATCTGCGGACTCAAATTGGCTGGTCACTTAATCAAGAGGAGGTCTTGGCTGGGCAGGCTCAGGCAGATCTGTGGCTAGTAGTTGGGCAACGCACCGAGGAGGAGGAACGGTTGCGGGCACGGCGAACCTGGCTCTACGGAATTGCCACTCATACCTTTGCCCTATTGCTGGATTTTGCCCACAGTCAGCAGCCGCTTGAGCAAAGCCTTTTACCAGGAACGTGTCTGGAAGCGGAGTTGGTATTTTATCCCAGTGCATATCCTTTGCGGGCGCTAATCAAAACTCGTCAAGAAGCGGCTGCTCTCCCAAAACCCCCACCCGGTATGGAGTCGATTGCAGAGGCGATCGCCACTTACAGTCAGGCATTGGCAAATTGTCCTTGGCTAGAACGGTTCCCGCTATTGCTGCAAGATGTGATTCCACGGCGGGAGGAGAAGGGCTGGCTGCTGCAAGATCAACAGGGTGTCGTGTTGTCCCTCTCACGCCGAATGGAAGCAACTCAAGCATGGCAACTCCTAGCCCTAAGTGGAGGATATCCCCTCTCGGTGTTTGGTGAGTGGGATGGGGCGTTTCTAACTGTATTGAGCATTTGGGTAGAGGATTCTTACTATGGTTTTGGCAACTGATTCTCCCTGGCAGACGATCGCTGCTGCTGCCCTGCTGGGTACAGAACGGCAACCGTTTCAGATACCGAGCATCTCTGGTGATTTAGGAACCTGCTTGTCTCAACTGGGCAATTGCTCCAACGAATCGGCACTTCTTTCTGCAATTGGCATTGTCTCAATACATCAGCGCGTTGGATGGCTTCCCGAAGTGAGATCGGTGACTCAAGTAAAATCTTGTTCATCAGACGATTTTCCCCGGTGCAGTCCTCGTGCTGCGCGTCATTTGCAGCAAATCCTTGAGGGACAGTTTCCGCATTTGTTGAGCGAGTGGTTAGAGAAAGCTGCGATCGCTGGACAGCGTGTGCCTGAAATGCTGCTTCCATCTTTGTTAGACAAAGGACGACAGCAACGAGAATTGCGATCAGCGATTCTGTCTGTTTTAGGACAACGAGGACGGTGGCTAGCAGCACAGAATCCTAATTGGAACTATGCAGTAGCTTTAACCACAGAAGCAGACTGGGAAACAGGAACTCCATCAGCCCGATTACTCTATTTGCAAAATCTGCGATCGCACAATCCTGATCGCGTCAGAGAGTTGCTGCAATCAACCTGGAAGCAAGAAACAGCAAGCGATCGTGCCAAATTTCTGGAAGCCCTCCATGTTGGATTAAGCATGGCAGATGAGCCATTTTTAGAAGATGGATTGGGTGATCGTAGTAAAGAAGTTCGACGAGTTGCGGTGGATTTACTCGCGAGTCTGCCCGATTCTCGCCTGTGTCACCAGGTAACGAAACATACTTGTCGCTATCTCTCACTTGAGCGCGAGATGCCGTCTTTACATGTGCAACTACCCGATTATTTAGATGAAACGCTGATTCAATTTGGGTTTGAACTAAAACCATTGTCCTCCGTAAATAATAAGGTCGGGGAAAAAGGTTGGTGGCTCTTGCAAATGCTTAGTGCAACCCCTCTGAGCACCTGGACTGAGCAATGGCAGATGTCACCACAGCAAATCGTCAAGCTAGCCCAATCCCATGAATGGCAGAATGTTTTGCTTGATGGATTTGCATTAGCAGCCAAGCGTCAGGGAAACCATGAATGGTTGGAGGAAGTGATTAGAGTTTGGTTTACCGGACAAACATCAATTAGTAGAGATGTGGTGCTCGTTGACCTTGGTACTGAAGCCTTGATTGATGCGCTGTCTGCCGATCAACGTGATGCTCTTTTAATTGATCTGTTCCAGGTTTTTCATAGAAGCATCAATGATTCTTTAGTCATTTGGTCGCTTCGTTCTAGTTCCCAACCGTGGAGCTTTGACTTAGCTCGTCTCGTTTTGGATGGATTAGAGGAACATTTGAACAACAACAAAACTTTTTCAAATTCTGATTGGGAACTCAGATCTGCTCTCAAAGAATTTGCTCGTTTTATTCCAGTTAGCCTCACTTCAGAAGTCATTCAGTTACGTGCAAGGCTAGCTAATGATTCTCATTGGATGAACAGCATGAATGATCTAATAGCGTTACTAGAATTTCGCAAAGAAATATCTCAAGCATTTGAAACAGGGAATTAGGGAGTAGGAAGTCAATCGGTCGGCAACACAATCAACCAGAACAAATCAACGGTAGAGCAATTATCATGGCAACAAAATCTAAATCTCAATCCTCTAACTCCCACTTCCCAACTCCCACTTCCCAACCCCCACTTCCCAATTCCTCTCTCCTCCGCGAACACGCCGAACAGCAATTTGCTCACGAACTCGAAGAACTGGCAAAAGTCGATACACGCCAACGTCCGCCAAATTGGAAGCTTTCCCCTTGGGCAGTAGCAATCTACTTGCTGGGAGGCAAACTGGACAATGGTTTTGAAGTAATTCCCAAGTACATTGGCAATCGTCGTTTGATGGAAGTGGCGATCGCAACCCTTGCCACCGATCGCGCCTTACTGCTGTATGGCGTTCCAGGTACAGCCAAGTCCTGGGTTTCTGAACATTTGGCAGCAGCAGTTTCCGGTGATTCCACCATGCTGATTCAGGGAACGGCTGGCACGAGTGAAGAAGCCATTCGGTATGGCTGGAACTATGCTAGGTTGCTGGCAGACGGTCCTTCAATGGAGGCGTTAGTTGCTAGTCCCATGATGCGGGCAATGGCAGACGGAAAAATCGCTCGTGTGGAAGAACTGACGCGCATTCCTTCTGATGTGCAGGATACGCTGATTACCGTTTTGTCTGAAAAGACATTACCGATTTCTGAACTGAATACAGAAGTGCAGGCAACCAAAGGGTTTAGCGTAATTGCCACAGCTAATAATCGCGATCGTGGTGTCAATGAACTTTCCAGTGCCCTTAAACGCCGGTTTAATACAGTGATTCTACCCGTTCCCAACACGATCGAAGAAGAAGTCAGCATCGTCCAACAACGAGTGACAAGCCTGGGACGCGCATTAGAACTGCCTGCCGAGGTGCCGGCTCTGGAAGAAATTCAGCGAGTAGTTACTATCTTCCGAGAATTGCGAGATGGAATCACCATTGATGGCAAAACAAAACTCAAATCTCCCACAGGAACACTCAGCCCAGCCGAAGCAATCTCAGTTGTGAACAGTGGAATGTCCCTCTCGGCTCATTTTGGGGATGGTTCTCTAACGGCTAGTGATCTGATGTCTGGCTTAGTGGGAGCTGTTGTAAAAGACCCTGTACAGGATCAGGTTGTCTGGAAGGAGTATCTGGAAACCGTTGTCAAAGAGCGAGACGGTTGGAAAGATTTGTATCGCGCTAGCCGTGCGATGCTCTAGAGGCACTCCCCATGTCAATCCACGTTTTTGGAATTCGTCATCATGGACCTGGCTCTGCTCGCAGTCTTTGTCAGGCGTTAACGCAACTTCAGCCAGATATTGTACTGGTGGAAGGACCGCCCGATGCAGAGGCAGTTTTACCTCTGCTGATTGATCCTCAAATGCGCCCACCTGTCGCATTGCTGGTTTACTCACCCGAAAACCCTCAGCAGGCAGCGTATTACCCCTTTGCAGTGTTTTCTCCAGAATGGCAAGCCATTCACTATGGGTTGACTCAGCAGATTCCTGTCCGGTTCATGGATTTACCCCAAACTCACCGGTTTGCAATGGGAAGGAAAGATAAGGAACAGGAATTCGCGAATCAAGAACAGCCGCCGGAGGATGGAGAGACCGAAACAGAATCATTAGAAGCACTCCCCCAACCCCTCGCTCCTAATCCCTATGATGATCCCTTATGCCTTCTTGCCCAAGCAGCAGGATACAGCGATGGTGAACGTTGGTGGGAACATCTAGTCGAACAACGGCAGGATAGCACAGAGTTGTTTGCTGCCATTTTAGAAGCGATGACTGTGCTGCGATCGCACATTGAAACCAACCCCCACTCCCCACCTCCTAACCTCCACTCCCCACTAGAACCCCATCGGGAAGCCTACATGCGGAAGACCATCCGCGAAGCAGAAAAGCAAGGGTTTCAACGAATTGCCGTTGTCTGTGGCGCATGGCACGCGCCTGCTTTAGCAACGATGCCACCTGCCAAAGAAGATGTTGCCCTGCTAAAGGGACTCCCAAAACTTAAGGTTGAAGCGACCTGGGTTCCCTGGACATATGGACGATTGACGATTAGCAGTGGCTACGGAGCAGGCATTGAATCTCCTGGTTGGTATCAGCATTTGTGGGAGGTGGGGAATAGGGGAATAGGGGATAGGGGATGGGGGACAGGGGATAGGCTAAGGGAAACAGACTCATCAGCTAATCCAACTCCTAGCCCCCACTCCCCAACCCCCACTCCCTCCCACACCTCGATTCGCTGGATGACGAAAGTTGCTCGACTGCTGCGAAAACAAGACCTGGATGCCTCTTCCGCCAGCGTCATTGAAGCGGTTCGATTAGCTGAAACACTAGCAGCGTTGCGCGATCGTCCCCTTCCGGGTCTGCCTGAATTAAATGAAGCGACCCAGACGGTTCTTTGTTTTGGTGATTCACTGCCAATGCAGTTGATTCATCATCAGCTCATCGTAGGTGAACGATTGGGTAAGGTTCCTGCCGAAACCCCAATGATTCCCCTACAACAGGATTTACAGCGACAGCAGAAGCGACTGCGGCTTAAACCAGCAGCAACAGAAACAACTCTAGATCTCGATCTTCGTAAACCTCTAGATTTAGAGCGATCGCACCTGTTACATCGGCTAAACCTATTGGAGGTCCCTTGGGGACGGCAACAGTATACAGGTAACACGAAAGGTACCTTCCGCGAATCTTGGCGGCTCCAGTGGCAACCAGAGTTTGCCATTCACCTGATTGAGGCAGGAATCTGGGGCAATACGATTGAGACGGCTGCCACGACCTGGACGTGCGATCGTGCCAATCAAGCCAACCTACCTGACCTCACCAAGCTGATTGATCAAACCCTGCTGGCAAACCTCTCCCAAGCGATCGTTCACCTGATGAAATGTCTAGAATCAGAAGCTGCTCTGGCAAGCGATATGGCACATCTGATGAATGCTTTGCCTCCTCTAGTGAATGTGATGCGCTACGGTACAGTGCGTCAGTTTGAAACGACAACGGTAGGGCATGTCGTTAACGGGCTGATCACTCGCGTTTGCATTGGTCTACCGATTGCTGCGGCTTCTCTGGATGATGATGCCGCAACTCAAATGCATCAGCAGGTAAACGACGTGAATGGAGCGATCGCGATTCTCCAACAATCTGATGTTTTAGAAATGTGGCAACAGGTTCTCCTTCAACTGGTAGACCAGCAGGGGTTACATGGGCTGGTGGCAGGGCGCTGCTGTCGCCTACTCTTTGAATCCGGAGTCTTTGAGCCAGAAGATACGGCACGACGACTGGGATTGGCACTCTCAACTGCCAGCGAACCTGCTCAAGCTGCCGCCTGGATTGAAGGATTTTTGGCAGGCAGTGGGTTGTTGCTGCTCCACAATCCAACGCTTTGGCAAGTTTTAGACGACTGGGTGACGCAGCTATCGAGTGAGACGTTTACTGCAATTTTGCCGCTGTTGCGTCGCACCTTTTCTACCTTTGCTACCCCTGAACGCCGCCAGATGGGAGAGCGAGTTCGGCAGGGAAATAGTCATACCCCTGTATTCGTCAAAGCGGGTTCGTTTGATAGCGATCGCGCCGATACCGTTCTCCCGCTTGTTGCTCAATTACTTGGTATTGCACCATGACAGACTCTTCTTCAACAGAACGATTGAGACGCTGGCGGCTCATCCTCGGTGGGGCAGCGGATGGCATTTGCGGTTCAACCAACGGCAATGGTATGGAAGGTGACGGCTTTAGTTTAGGAGGGGCAGATCAAGCGATCGACCAGACGTTGAGTGCGCTTTACGATAGCGATCGTCAAGGTGGACTGGGGGCTTCCTCTCCTAAAGTAGCGCGTTGGTTGGGTGACATTCGCACCTACTTTCCCACTTCGGTTGTAAAAGTGATGCAGCAGGATGCCTTGAATCGGCTGAACCTGCGCCAAATGTTATTGGAACCAGAACTGCTAGAGGCAGTGGAACCCGATGTGCATCTGGTCTCCAACCTGATGTCTCTGAGTGGGGTAATGCCCGGTAAGACAAAAGAAACCGCTCGGATTGTGGTCAGACGAGTTGTTGAAGATCTGATCCGTAAACTTGAAAATCCAACTCGACAAGCAATCCTGGGTAGCCTCAATCGTTCTATTCGGAATCGTCGTCCCCGCCATCATGAAATTGATTGGCATCGCACGATTCGCGCTAACCTGAAACACTATCAGCCTCAATACCGCACCATCATTCCCGAAACTCGGATCGGCTTTGGACGCAAACGTTCTGCCCTGCGAAACATCATTCTCTGCGTGGATCAGAGTGGTTCAATGGCAACCTCCGTTGTTTATGCCGGAATTTTTAGTGCCGTCTTGGCGTCGCTTCCGGCAGTGCAAACCCACATGGTTGTGTTTGACACGGTAGTGGTTGACCTGACTGACTTGCTGCAAGATCCCGTTGAGGTTTTATTTGGAACTCAGCTAGGAGGCGGCACTGACATTAATCAGGCATTAGCTTACTGCCAAGGGCTGATTCGTCAACCACAGGATACGATTCTGGTGTTGATTAGTGACCTGTATGAAGGGGGTAATCAGGATGAAATGCGAAAGCGCATCAGTAGCCTCGTTGCTTCAGGAATTCAATTCATCACCCTGCTGGCACTTAATGATGATGGCGCACCCTGCTATGACCATAGCAACACTCAATTCATGACATCTCTGGGTATCCCTGCGTTTGCTTGTACACCTGATCGCTTCCCCGATCTGATGGCAGCCGCCATCAACCGTCAAGATCTCAACCAGTGGGCAGCACAGCGGCTCACTTAGTTTCACTGCGATGCTGTGAAGGAGGCTGAACCATCAAGCTAACTCTTGTGTGACGAGGTGCTGCTGAAGTCACTGAGCTTCAGCAGCCATGCGGGAATCAGCCTGACGTGCTTCTTCATCTAGATCGCGGTGACCGGATGCCGCAACGCGACGGAGGTCAGCTTGTAGGGTCACTTCACTGTAGACCCAGAGATTGACCCTATGTCGCTTGCTTTGGCTATCTAGCAGCATCCGTTTCACAGCTCCTACAATGCTGCTGTTGAGGAGAGACATTAGCCTAAGCATCGCCTCCCCACAACGAGGACATTTGCCCGTAAACAACAGATGCCACATGAGCAGTGACATCTGTTCCACCCGGCTGAGACGGTGAGACGGTTGAGGAATGTTTTCGCCTGCATAGGAGCCAGGAGTTTCAGTCATCGAAGGGATGCTCATAACGGAGCGCAAAGTCCATGAGATCCTCGCCGCTCACCCACTGCAAGCCCAAAAACTGGCTCCAACGGTGCGCTGCTGTCGTGTCTTCCCGAAAATCAAGGCAGCGATCAGCTTTAGCGCCCTCTGGGTGAACAGCACAGCATAACTGAGGAGCGCTGGTATAGAACAAGCAGCGATCGCACTCTGGCAGCTTGCGAAAGGTAGGGGGTTGGTTCATTGCTTTGCTTGGCGCGGCATAACCACTGAGATAATCAGGGCCCCTGTACCACCGAGCAACCCCCAGATTAGCCACCGACCGAGACTGTACCCCTTCCATGCAGCGACGACAGCTGCCATACCGCCGAGTAGACAGTGCAGGTTGAACAGCAGGTAGAGTGTGGGATTGAAGGGTAAATTTGACATAAAACGAACGAAGACTGCCTCTAATCTAAACCACCCGTAGCGAGCGCTTCTGGCGTAGAAGTATTGCCGTCACTGCCTGCCTATATTCATTCGTGCGCTTTGGGCATACGCACAGTAAACCAAAGACTTGGCAGACAGTAATGGCAACCTTGATTCCTGCCTTTAGCACCTGTACCCAGCGCATGGCTCCTGAGGAGCGACGATTGGCACAACGCCTGGAGGACAAGCTAGAGGCTGATTATCTGCTCTGGTACGATGTCCTGATCGCTACGAAGCGACTCCACCCCTATTTCATCCTCCTGCATCCACTAAACCAACATGAATGCTTCAAGACGTGGGATGACCTATCTTACAATCACTTTAAGGCTAGGTGAGCGATAGATATGCGGGTTTTAGTGGTTGAAGATGATTTGATCGTGACAGAGGCGATCTCACGGTCGCTAAGCGAAAATCATTACGCAGTAGACACAGCAGAGGATGGTGCGATCGGGTGGGAATGTGTCGAGAGCACAACTTATGACCTGATTTTGATTGACGTAGGATTACCTAAATTGGATGGGATTACGCTCTGCCAGAGAATTCGCGATCGCGGTTGTGGAACCCCAATCTTGTTAATGACTGCCAAAGATGACACCACCTATCGTATTCGAGGATTAGATTCGGGAGCCGACGACTATTTAGCAAAGCCGTTTGACTTAGAAGAGCTTCAAGCACGAGTTAGAGCTTTGTTGAGGCGGGGAACGGTAGCAGCAAGCCCAGTTTTGACGGTCGGCAAATTACGGCTCGATCCGCGATCATGCCAGGTAACCTGTGCTGAGAAACTACTGCCGCTGACCCCAAAAGAGTACAGTTTGCTCGAATTGTTTCTACGCCACCCAGCTCGTGTTTTTAGTTGTGGAGACATCATCGAGCACCTTTGGACGTTTGACGATCCGCCCCAAGAAGAGAGCGTCAAATCTCACATCAAAGGATTGCGGCAGAAGCTAAAAGCAGGAGGTGCAGCCAATTGGATTGAGAACGTGTATGGGTTGGGCTATCGACTGCGCGAAGGAATTGAAGCCAATCCGGAGCAATCCATGCAGACCTATGACGACCGGCTTGCACAGCTTTGGAAACAGTATCGTGGGCTAATGGAAGAACGATTTGCGGTGCTGCAACAAGCAGCCCATACTTACCCCTTGTCGATTGAACTGCGAGCAGCAGCAGCAAGCGCTGCTCATAAGTTAGCAGGTGTTTTAGGCATGTTCGATCGCGATGAAGGAACACAGATTGCTCGGCAGCTTGAAAAACAGTTTGAAGAACAAGCCGAATTATCAGCGGAAGAAGTACGATCGCTGGTTCGACGCTTGGGCGATATTCTGAATCTTTCGACTCCGGTTGAAACGGGCGCAAACTCCCTAAATCTTCCAGAAATGCGGAATTCTGAATCTGAAGTCCTTTACACGGACAGAGATGCTAGACAATCTCTCCGTTCTTGGACAGTGCTAGCAGTCGATGATGATCCAATCATTCTTGCCACCTTGAAACAGCTACTTCAACCTTGGGGAATGTGCCTAACGGGAATCGATGATCCGCTGCAATTTTGGACCGCTTTAACAACGATCAATCCCGACCTGCTGATTCTGGATGTCGAAATGCCGCATATGAATGGAGTTGCCCTCTGTCAGGCGATTCGAGCAAACCCAACCTGGCAAAGTCTACCGATCGTCTTTCTCACTGCTCATCAAGATACTGCAACCGTTCAACAAATCTTTGCAGCCGGAGCCGATGACTATGTTGTAAAACCAATTGTTGGGCAGGAATTACTTTCACGGCTTACACAACGGTTGGAGCGATTGCGACTGTTACAAACGTTGAGCACCAAAGACTCAATTACCGGACTTGCAAACCAGTTCTATTCGAGTCAAGCGATCGAAGCTCAGCTCCACAATCATCAAATAACCGACCTGGCAATCCTCTACATTCCAACGCTGAGACAAATCAATATTCAGCAGGGTCACCTGATTGGGAATCAGATTCTCAAACAAACTGGACATTGTTTGCAATCTCATTTCTCCAACAATGAAACTCTTGGCTATTGGGGAAATGGTGAGTTTATCATTGCCAGTTCTCAAACAACAAGAGCTATGTTTCAGCAGCAGTTATCAGAAGTAGTCGCCATGCTGCAACGACAACAGTTGGAAACTCCAAATCTGATTTATTATTTTGCTGTAGTCAATTATCCAACCGATGGACTAACGCTACGATCGCTCTATCAAACTGCAAGTCTCTGCTTAGAAGGATCAATCCATGAGTGAAGCACTAACCCCTCAAACTCAACAACTGCAACGGGAAGATTTGATTTCGGTTTTAGAATCCGCTGTGGACTTAATCGGCATTGCCGATGCAACCGGACAAACCCTCTATGCCAATCAAGCTACACGCCGAACTTTAGGCTTTGGCGATACTGAAGACCTATTACAAAAACCCATTTCAGAATATCATCCGCCTGAAGCAGCTAAAACTTTGTTTGAAGAAGCTGTTCCGATCGCGCTTCGAGACGGAATCTGGATTGGAGAAACGGCTGTTATCACAAGAGATAAACGAGAAATTTCAGCTTCTCAAATCATCGTCGCGCATAAAAACCCAGATGGATCGCTCAAATTTATCTCCACGATCATGCGAGATATTACCGAGCAAAAGGCTTTTGAAGAGCAACTTCGTCGTAGTAATGCCCTACTGAAAGCCCAACAAGAAGCGTTAATCGATGGCATCTTAGTAGCAGATGAACATCGCAATATTGTGGATTACAATCAAAAGTTCTGCGATATCTGGCGACTGCCTGAGATTCTGCCCGCACGCAACTCACGTCAGATTGCTGAGATGGTTGCAGATCAACTGGAAGATCCAGAAGCCTTTTTAGCAAGCATCGAAGCGCTTTATCGAAACTTGAACGAAGTTTTTCACGATGAGCTTTCGTTGAAAGATGGTCGGACGATCGAGCGTCATAGTAAAGCGGTCAAATCTCCTACTGGCGAGTACTATGGGCGCATTACATTCTTTCGAGATATTAGCGATCGCAAGCGAACCGAGGCCGCCTTACAACGCAGCGAACAACACTTTCGCAACATTGTAGAAAACGCCAATGATGTTTTGTTTGTCAATACACCAGAGGGGATTTTTAGCTACGTTTCGCCAAACGTCACTAACGTCATGGGTTACCTGCCCGAAGAAATGATTGGTAAACCATTTCCTCAGTTTCTACATCCTGACGATGCTGAGATGTGTTTTAAGCTAAACCAACGGATTGTCGAGACCCGTGAACCGCAGGCTGGACTTGAATGTCGATCGCGCTACAAAAACGGTAGCTTTCGGTGGCAAGTCGTTAACGTTTCGGCTACTCTGGGGGTGAACGGAGAATTACAAATCATTGGCGTAGCGCGAGACATCCACGATCGTAAATTAGCCGAAGAAGCACTGCGTCTGAGTGAAGCACGCTATCGGGCTTTTGTGAATGCCACGGCTCAAGCGGTTTGGATGACCAACGCAGCGGGTGAAGTGGTCGAAGACATCCCACTTTGGTGTGCGTTAACCGGACGGAGCGAAGAAAGCGCCAAAGGTTGGGGATGGCTTGAGAGCGTTCACCCCGACGATCGATCTGTGACCGCAGAAGTTTGGTTAGAAGCGGTTCACGCTGGGAAAGTCTACGAAGTAGAGCAGCGCGTCCAAGTGGCATCTGGCGAGTACCGGCTGTTTGCAGTGCGTGGCGTGCCCATCCTTGATGAACAAGGCAACATCCAAGAATGGATTGGTACCCAGACCGACATCACCGAACAAAAACAAGCTGGAGCAATGTTGCTGCATCAAAATGCACTATTGCAAGCTCAACAACAAGCTTTGCAAGAAAAAGAAGCCCAGTATCGCACGATCTTTGAGGCAATTACTGATGCCTTGTTTATCCTGGATCTAGACACAACCACTGTGGTCGAAGTGAACCCTGCTACTTGTCAAATGCATGGGTACTCTTACGAGGAGTTTTTAACTTTACATCCATCGAAGTATATTCATCCGGACAGCATATCGGTGTTTCATAGCTTTGTCGAAGCCATGACCTTCAAACAGCCGTTCTGTGGTGAAGCGGTTGATGTTCGTAAGGATGGCAGCTTGGTTGATGTTGAAGTCAAAGGAACCACCTGTTTTTACAACGGCAAGCCGCATGTTTTGGCGATGGTGCGAGATATTAGCGATCGCAAAGCAGCCGAAAAAGTTCTGCAACGTCGAGCCAGGTTAGATCATTTACTCAGCTCTCTGTCTCGGCAATTTATTGACCAGGATGCAGAAACCGCAATTCATAGTGCTCTAGAATCGATCGCCCATCATATTGGCGCAGAACGAGGCACAATCTTCGAGTATGATGCTGACCGGACAAGATGCCAATTAGTTTATGAATGGTGTGGTGATGGCATTGCCTCTCTCACACCTGAAGCGCGAGGGGCAAGCGTTTTTGAGCATCCCCATTTGCATCAACAGTTTTTATCAAGACAAGCCCTGCAAACGGTTGATGTTCAGACGATGCCAGAAGGTCCCGAGCGCCAGCTATTTACCCGTCAGTCAATTCAATCGGTACTCGGTGTTCCAGTAATCTATCAAGGGCAAGTGACTGGATTTTTGAGCCTAGACACGGTTCATTTTCAGAAAGACTGGAGCCAAGAAGATGTCAACTGTCTCAAGCTAGTGAGCGAACTGATTGCGATCGGACGAGCAAGACATAAAGCCGAAGCCGACTTACGCATTGCCAAAGAAGCGGCTGAGGCAGCAAATCTAGCCAAGAGTACATTTCTCGCCAACATGAGCCATGAGTTACGCACCCCCTTGAATGCCATTCTAGGTTTTTCGCAATTGATAGAACGTGATGCTGCCCTTCCTGATCGTCAACGAGACTCCCTTGCCATTATCAATCGTAGCGGTGAACACTTGCTGAATTTAATCAATGATGTGTTAGAGATGTCAAAGATTGAAGCAGGACGAACGACCTTGAATGTGGTTTCTTTTGATCTGCATCATCTTTTACAAACGCTACAAGAGATGTTCTTGATTCGAGCAAATGCAAAGCAACTCGCGTTGAACTTTGAAATTGCACCCAATCTACCTCAGTACATTCAAACTGATGAAAACAAGCTACGCCAAGTCTTGATCAATTTGCTGAGCAATGCCATGAAATTTACAGACAGTGGCAGCATCACGCTAGAAGCAATGGTGAAGTCAGGATTAATGCTGCAATTCAAAGTCCAAGATACAGGACAGGGAATTGCTCCAGAAGAATTTGAGCAGCTATTTCGCCCGTTTATCCAAACCAGTAGCGGTTCTCAACTGCGAGAAGGCACAGGGTTGGGTTTAACCATTAGTCGCCGTTTTGTGCGCTTGATGGGTGGAGAGATGCACATTGAATCCACTGTGGGACAAGGGTCAACGTTTTCCTTTGAGATTCAAATCGCGATCGCAAATCCGGCAGAGGTCGCACCCACCTCACCTGCAAAACGAGTGTTGCAACTAACACCGCAGCAACCGACCTATCGAATTTTAGTCGTTGACGATCGCGTTGAGAATCGAGGTTTTATAGAGCAATTGTTAACAATGGTGGGATTTGAAACGCAATCAGCCGTGGATGGAGCAGATGCGATCGCGCAGTGGCGGCAATGGCAACCACACCTCATTTTGATGGATATGCGAATGCCTGTGATGAACGGCTATGAGGCAACTCGGCAAATTCGAGCAATGGAATCGGAACAGACTCGATCAAAGATTTTGGCATTAACCGCCAGTGCCTTTGACGAACAACGCGCTTCAATTCTGGCAGCGGGCTGCGATGATTTTTTGGCAAAGCCCTTTCGAGAGTCTCACTTATTTGAGAAACTCGCTGAACATCTTGGGGTGAACTATCTCTATGAAGAAGCGATCGAACAGCAGAATGATTCACCCCTTGAGCTAAGTCGCTCTAGTTTAGAAACGATGCCGTTAGAGTGGATTGCAGAATTGCATCAAGCTTCACTTGCGGTTGATCGAGATCGTATCTTGCAATTGATTCAACAGATTCCGGATGCGAATCTAGCAACAGCATTGACAGACTTAGTTCACAGATTCTGTTTTGACGAAATTGCAGAGCTTTCTTATTAAGATTGATATGCTCAACCCTTTTACCAGCCTCTATTGGAGCCAGGAAAGGGATTGTACAATCTGAATAGCTTGATTTGGCGTAATTGTATTGTGGCAGTAATTTGGGTTACCTTTATAGTAAGTCTGCCGCACGAAATCTGCTCCAACGATGTGATAAAATGGGCTGACTCCTGCCCAATCTGAAATTAAATTCGGCTGGGGCGAGTTAAGCTGCTGGGCAGAAGGGGTTTTGAATTCGCCATTCTGTGAACCAAACAGCATCGACGTTTCACCAAGTAGAGGAATGTTAATTTTCGATTCATACTCGGCTGGGACTCCACCCACACCGCCGCCCGTCGCCTCGATCGCAAAACAACGATCTTGCTTAACATCGCGATAAACAATGCCATATTGTGGACCAAATCGACATACACCCTTTTCTGATCGAGGTGCGTTCGCAGGACAAGGCTTCACCTCGACTTTACTGACCGTGTAACCGGCTGGAACGGTTGGAACTGCGATAGCAATTCCCAAAGATTTTAGCGTTGCTTGCTGGCTTGGACTTAAACCGCCAGTCTGGTTTTTAGTAGACGCATCAAGCACAATGCCGACTTCTGGAGAGATTTTATCTGCGATGATCGCAGTTCCGCTCACGATTGTTCCAGGCGGTAATTCTGGAGCCGTTGAAGGATTGGGCGGATAGGCAGAGCCATCAAATTTTAGAATGTTGTAACTGGGCTTCGTACCTCCACCCGCAACATATAGAACAATGTCTCGCCAACCATTTGTTTTAGTGGTGCTAACGACGACTGGATTATTGACGATTGTATGTCGCGAAATCAAACTGTAACCATTGCCCATCGCTCTCAAAATGAGCATCGAACAGCCACCTGTGCCACATGAGGAAGTGAGATAGGCAACTACGTCCTCGCGTCCATCGCCATCTAAATCAATCCGATTGTATAGATAGCGGGTCTTACCTGTTGGGAACTCTCGACGAATCGCTGCTGCTAACGACAGCAGCGATCGCGTTTCTGAGCGTTTGAAAGTTAAGTTGCGAAAACGAATCCTACCTACATTTGGCAGGGGTTCCACAGATTGCTCAATCTTTTGTGCTTCGCCTTGAGAAGATTGGGCGGAAACAGGAATGGTTGGAGACACACTCAGTCCTAAACCGAGTGTGACAGTCAATAACATCAGAGAGCGATACAAGTTCATAGCTCTTTTTTCAGATGAATGCAAAAGATTAGAGTTTTACAGCTTCAATAACGCTGAGCATGGACGGTGTCGAAACCACGCGCGTCAGTTTAAACCCATTCGATCGCAATAACGATCGATACTCTTCCTCAGTACGTTCTCGTCCGCCTGTCATCAATAGCATAATAACATCAATGAACTTTGCTGGAGAGGGTTCATTTCCGGGTGGAATAATGCTTTCGATCAACAGCAGCTTGCCGTGCTCAGGCATTGCTTGATGGCAATTTCTTAGTATGATCGAGGACTTTTCATCATCCCAATCATGAATAATCCATCGCATCAAGTAAGCATCGCCGCCCGTTGGCACAGACTCAAAGAAATTTCCGGCAACAGATTGAATCTTCTGATCAACCTGGACATTGGCAATGATTTCAGGTAAGTCAAACAAAATGCCGTTGAGATGGGGATTTGCCTGCAAAATTGTAGAAATTAAGCTTCCTTGCGCTCCACCCACATCCACGATCGTATTAAACTCAGAAAAGTCATAGCTAGCAGCGACTGCTTGTGCGATCGCAGTTCCCATACTGGTCATCGATTGTGAGAACACCTTCCCCGCTTCAGGATGTTGAGCATAGTAATCCCAAAGCGGCATTCCTGCTGCGGTATCAAACGCAATTTCACCAGTTTTTAGGCTGTGCAACCCGTTGCTCCAACCCAGCGAATGGTCGTCTCCGATTTGCGCCATCGCCGCATAGCGCATTGAACCAGGACTATCGCTCTTAAGCGTTACACCCAACGGAGTCAGGGCAAAACATTGATCTGAGACTTCCGTAAAGATGCCGACACTGCCCAAGGCGCGTAGGAGCCGATAGAGCGATCGCGGATCGGTGTTGGTTTCGCTTGCAAGTTGGGCAATTGTTTTCGGTTGATCGTCAAACAAATCAGCAACGCCTAATTGAGCTGCTAGATAAATCGATCGAGCAATCCAAAAGCCACCAATCAAACTCAGCATCGTCTCTTGGGGAGCAACTTCTAATCTTTCCATCGTCATCATGATTCTTTTCACTCCAGTTAATTTTTAAGCTTCAACAAGTTGAGGAGCAGCCTGATTCAGGAACGCTTCATAGCTACCAGGCTGAGCGAATTGTAGGTATTCCTTTGCCATAGCGGGGGTGAGCAATTCGAGCATGAATTTGTTTTCCACCCAAAATTCGATCACTTTAAAGGGACCGCGATCGCACAATCGCACCAGCCATCCCTCACGATCAGCAATTTGTACAATTTGTTCTTGCGTGACTGTAACCGAGAGCGCAGCATGAACAGACGTAAACGTTGGAGTATTTCCTGAAGAAAAGCCGACTTGATCTAGCCCTGGAATCAACTGAGTATCAGCCGGATAAAGCTCGATCCCGGTTCCAAAGTCATCATCAACGATGACGATATAACTTCCTTCGTGGGGAGGAAAGGGAAAGCAACAGCCCTGCAACACTTCTGCCAGAACATTAGCAACATGCAGCGGGTGATCCACGGCGACTGAAAGGTGATGAAACATAGTAACTTCTCATTCCTGGTTAACTGATGTCCCTTACAGTAGGCAACGATCGAGGAGAAGTCGGGGAGTTCCAAACCCGTTTCGCTCATCAATCGGGGAAATCCTTTTTTTGCTGAGGTTACTTTAAATACTGGTGATATCGTCTTAAAATCTGGTGAGAGTTCCCATGAAATTCTGCAATGCCTGAGCCTACACCAAAAGCCGACATCCTGGTTATTGACGATACGCCGGAAAATCTCAATCTACTATCGGTCCTGCTCATTAAACACGGCTACAAGGTTCGCAGCGTTACGAAGGGTTCGACAGGCATTCGAGGTGCCCAAGTGATGCCGCCGGATTTAATCCTGCTCGATGTCAATATGCCGCAGATGAGCGGCTACGAGGTTTGCCACCATCTTAAAGCTGACGATCGCACCCGTGAGATTCCCATCATTTTTATCAGTGCTTTAGAAGCAGTGAGCGACAAAGTAAAGGCATTTCAAGCAGGCGGTGTCGATTACATTACAAAGCCATTTCAGATCGAAGAGGTTCTGGCTCGAATTGAAACTCATCTCACGTTGAGACGGCTCCAGAGCCAACTGCAATTGCAAAACGAACAACTTCAGCAAGAAATTCGTGAACGCAAACACGCAGAGGAGAAATTTGCAACCATTTTTCAACATAGCCCTAATCCCATTGCGATCGTGACCGTTTCCGAAGGGCAATTAATGGAAGTCAATCCTAGTTTTCTCAGCATTAGTGGTTACACACGAGATCAAGTTATCGGCAATTCCATTACACAGCTACATCTGGGTCACGATTCAGCGACTTTTCTGCGTCGTCTTCAAACAACTGAAACCTTCCATAACTTAGAATTTGAACTGCTCACCCACTCCGGCAGTGTCAAAAGTATTTTGCTATCCTTCGATCGTATTGAGCTGAACGGAACAACTTACGCTTTACTAATTGCAAACGACATTACTGAGCGTAAACGTCTTGAGAACGAATTTATTTCCTTAGTCAGTCACGAGCTACGCACGCCTTTAACCTCAATGATGGGATCGCTTGATTTACTCAGCAGTGGGCAGTTAGGCAGCTTAACTGAGCAAGGGCAGCAAGTTCTTAGTATCGGCGTAAAAAATGCAGAACGCTTGATCCGTCTAATCAATGACATTCTCGACCTCGAACGGATTCGCTCTGGCAAAATTACAATGAATCGGCGATCGTGCAATCTTGCTGACTTGATGATTCAGGCAACTGAAGAAATGCAAGCAATGGCTGATCGCTCCGAAATTCAATTGAGTACAGAACCAGTATCAATTTTGCTCAATGCTGATCCCGATCGCATTATGCAAGCCTTGACCAATCTTCTAAGTAATGCCATTAAGTTCTCACCCGCTCAAACAACCGTTCAAATGCAGGCTTGCAGTTCAGGTCAGACTTCAAGTGTCTGTATTAGTGTGTGCGACCAAGGGCGAGGTATTCCCTCTCATCAGATCCAGACTATCTTTGAGCGATTTCAACAGGTAGATACCTCTGATGCCCGCCAAAAAGGCGGAACCGGATTGGGACTAAGCATTTGTCGTAACATTATCGAACAACATGGTGGCAGAATTTGGGTAGAAAGCACCGTCAAGCAGGGCAGCACATTCTATATTGAATTGCCGCTTAACACTTAATTCACTCAACCGTGTTTCCCCGACTTCTCCCCGATTCAACGCTACCCTGTCAGTTAAGGAGAGGAACTGAATTAAACTGAAGATAGTTGCCTGGGGGTGAAAAAGGTAACCCTTGCCTGAAGGTAACGCCTCCGACTCCTGCTGACATGAGATTAGGGCTTCCTACTTATTAGGTCTTAAGCGAATTGCGATGCTGAAGCAAATTTTGATTGTGGATGACGAAGAAGATGTACGAGCGATCGCAACTCTCGGTCTACAGATGGGAGCGGGTTGGGAGGTTCTCACGGCTAGTTCTGGAGCGGAAGGAATTGCGATCGCCGCTCAATATCACCCCGATGCGATTCTGCTCGATCTGATGATGCCGAACATGGATGGTCGTGCTACTTTACAACATCTCAAGCAACAACCTGAAACTCGATCGATTCCCGTAATTCTGATGACTGCTAAAGTGCAAGCGTCAGAGCAGTACAATTTTCATGATTTAGACGTTGCAGCAGTTTTCACGAAACCCTTTCGTCCGCTTACCCTTGCCCAACAGATTATTGATGCTTTGACTTGGCATTAAGTAGTTTGAACGGAACGATCATCGCCCCTTTAAAGCGATATTTGAGACAAATAACTGAAAATTTACGGAAGCTAATTTGAGATCTTTAGATCTGCTGAATCCATCTGTATCACTTTTACCTAAAAAATAAACGCAGCTTTTAGCTTCTCAAACAGCACGAAAATTAATTTGAGAAAACGAAAAGTAATGGCTCTTTCCAAGTTTTTTCCTGCTGGCGAAACATTGAGTGACATCTAAACTCTGATTCCACCCTAATCAATCACCCCGACTTTTCCCTGATCTAGCGCTAATCTGTCAGCATTCATTTTCTCCAAGGAGTACCGTAGTGAATCATGCTGACTTAATGCAAATTGCGTTTCAGGCAAGTTCTTTATGGGAGCAACTCAATCATTCTTGGGGGCAGCCTCCCCTAGAACATCATGCTCAGCAGTCCAATGCAATTTTACAACGGTGGTGTGAAACCGCCGCTCAAGGAAACTGGGAAAAATTTGAGAAACGGTTAGCATGGGATGGCTTAGACAGCGCAACTGTAAAGGCTGTTTTGGCAGCATCCACAAGCACTCCAACGGGTGATCCAGTAAGCCTATTACCTGAGTGCCTTCCGGCTTGGATAGAAACATTCCAAGCAATCATCCAAATGGCTTTAGAACAAAGCTTGAACGATCGTAAAACCGTTGCACTTCCTATAGAGCCAGAAAAACCGCTCCCGTTTGAAGATCTTTTGCTACCTGTTCTTTTAGTTGCTCGTCAAAAGCTATGGGCACAGTTGAACCCAACCGATGTGCAGGTCTTATCTGAAAATGCTTATCTCCAGATAGAACGCCAATTTTTGCAACAACTGATCGCACTTTGCACTCCTACCTTGGATGCTGAGTTTTCTCGCTTTCGCCCACTCGGACAGACCTTACTAAATCGATTCATCACGCTTCCAGAACAACCCAGTACAACTTATTACCGCGCATTCATTGAAAAACAGTTATCGGATGGGCTGTTTACCCTGTTCCAAACCTACCCAGTCCTAGGAAGATTGGTTGCGACGACGGTTGATTTTTGGGTGGGTGCGATCGCGGATTTTCTTCAGCATCTCAATACCGATCTGGCTGATTTGCAACATACCTTTGCAGATTCGGTACCCCTTAAACAAGTGACGCAAGTGGAACTGTCGCTTTCTGATGCCCACCATCAAATGCGAACAGTGATCGCACTAACGTTTGATTCAGGATTAAAACTAATCTATAAACCCAGAGATTTAGGATTGGAAGTTGCCTATCAACACCTTCTCGTCTGGTGCAATGAACAGAGCGAATTGCTTCCGTTTAAAGTGCTGCGCGTTCTCGATCGCAAAACGCATGGTTGGGTCGAATATGTAGAGCAGTTACCGTGCCAAGACGAATTTGCTGCCGAGCGGTTTTATCAGCGATCAGGAATGTTGCTCTGTTTGCTCTATGTCTTACGAACGACCGATTGTCATTACGGCAACTTGATCGCGAGTGGAGAACATCTCGTTTTAGTTGATATGGAAGCATTGATGCATCCTACTGCCGATCCCTTGGTTGAAGGCTGGGACTCAACTAATGTTCAGAATGCTAGTCATCAACAGTTTTGGGATTCGGTGCTGCGAACAGGACTCCTGCCTCAATGGGAACTCAATAAGCAAAATCGAGTTGCTTTTGATATTAGCGGTTTGGGAAGCGTTGACCCCCAACAGGCACCGCGAAAGATGCCTTGCTGGAAGGCAATTAATACCGATGATATGCGGCTAGTGTATGAATCTGTTACCTTGCCGCTAGAAGCAAATGTGCCAGTCTTAAATGGGACACCGCTCTCCCCTAACGATTATCTTCCCCAATTGCTCGAAGGGTTTGAGAAAATGTATCGTTTCTTGCTACGGCATCGAGGTGCATTGCTCGATAGTGGTTCGCCTTTGATCAACTTAAAACACCAACGGGTAAGATTCGTCTTCCGTGCGACTCAAATCTACGATGCAATTAAGCAAAAGTCGCTGTCTCCTCAGTTTCTCCGTAACGGCATCGATCGCAGTATTGAACTAGATGTTCTCAGCCGAGCTTTTTTAGTATCACCGACTAAGCCAAAAGCATGGGCAATTCTACAGGCAGAAAGACAATCATTAGAACAGCTTGATATTCCTCATTTTGAAGTAGAAGCAGCAGACATTGCGTTAATATCGGGTTCGCAAACCATTGTGGAACGCTACTTTCAGCATTCCAGCTTTAGCGGGGTAGAAGCGCAGTTTCAGCAACTTAGTGAGATTGATCTGGCGCGACAAGTGACATTGATTCAGGGTACCTTTTGTGCACGAATTGCCCGTGTTCCGAATCGCGCTCTCACGTCCCCAATCCAGACGATCGACACTATCGCACCGCCTACGGCTGAATTGTTTTTACGTGAGGCAGAAGCGATCGCAGCGAAAATCGAGAACGCAGCTCTGCTCGAACCGGATGGCAGTGCAGGTTGGATTGCTCTGACCTATTTGCCTGAAGTCGAGCGATTTCAGTTCCGTCCCCTAGGGGACACGCTGTACGATGGCAGGAGCGGAATTGCCCTATTTTTGGCAGCAATGAGTTTAATCACAGGACGGTCCCAGTATCGTTCTTTGGCACTCGGCGCACTAGGATCTTTGCGATCGTGGGTGCATCATTCCGATATTGAGCTTTCTCAAAGAGTTGCAAACAGCTTAGGGATAGGCGGCGCAACGGGTTTAGGGTCTTTGATTTACGCCTTGGTTCGGATCAGCCAATTCTTGCAAGAACCGACGCTATTAGAAGATGCAGAGCGGATTGCGGGCTATATCACTCCAGAACTAATCGCAACGGATCATCAACTAGACATCCTTGGAGGTGCGGCTGGCGCAATTCTGGGATTGCTCACACTATATGAGGCCAATAGCGATCCGAAAGTTTTAGCAGTAGCAAAAGACTGTGGTCAGCATCTACTCATACATCAAGTTAGCATCAATGGTTTGCCTAAAAGCTGGAAAACAATTAGTGAAACACCGTTGACTGGCTTTTCTCATGGAGCGGCAGGCATTACCTATGCTCTGCTAAGGCTTTATCGCGTCACTCAAAATCGTTGCTATTTTGAGGCTGCCCAAGAAGGGATAGCATACGAGCGGCATCACTTCTCCACACAGGTGGGAAACTGGGCAGATCTACGGCATAATCAGCCCAGCTTCATGACGAGTTGGTGTCATGGCGCTCCTGGAATTGGATTGGCTCGAATGGGAAGCTTATTGATGCTAGAAACCGATTTAGAACGGGATGAGGCACAGCAAGAGATTAGCATTGCACTAGAAACGACAATGAACTATCTACAGGAAATTGATCACCTTTGCTGTGGCAATTTTGGTCGAATTGAAGCACTATTGCTAGCTGAACAACTCAATGTTCGATCGAACTGGAAAGAGAAAGCTAAACAACAGGCAGCTTGGACAATCTCAAAATCAGAGCAAGCTGGTGGCTATCAACTATTTTTAGATTTGCCAACGATGTTTAATCCTGGCTTCTTCCAGGGAACGGCTGGGATTGGCTACCAGATGTTGCGCTTAGTAAATCCAGAAGCATTACCATCAGTGCTACTGTGGCAGTGAACTCAATCAAGATAGCATTTCTTAAAATGACCCGAATAGCAACGCTATTCGGGTTTTCTATTGTAGCAGCGCTTTTGTAGCCTATTGCCTCCCCCTAGAACTACTCTTTTTAACTGAATCATCTCCTCTAGTTCTTCCCTTTCCTTCTCTATTGTTAAAAGCATCGAAGCCAAGAGGTTATGCAACAGACAAAAACTATTTGCAACTCAAACGTTTCGATATTCACTTACACACATTCTGTACAAGGAGTTTCATCATGGCAAAGACCCTAGAACAATTCAATCAAGTCATTCTGCGCGATTCGACGATTCAAGAGCAACTCAAGGTTTCGACTGACCAGGTAGGGTTTGCAAAACTCATGGTTGAGCTAGGAGCAGAAAAGGGATACAGCTTCACCACTGCTGATGTAGAAGAGCAGCTTTCTGTGGGTCAAGCGGTAGAAGTGCGAGATCTTTGCGACGAGGAGCTAGAAGCAGTTGCGGGAGGAGCGCAAGGTGCAAATGTCATTGGCACAATTGGGACTACTTGGACGACTGTGTTTGGACCGTGCCGCGAAAACTAGTTGAGCGGAGATTGAGGAGTAGATAATCCCTCGATCTCTCCTTTTTAAGAAACCTGCCTCTTTATTGAACACTTAATCGAAGGGAATCTGACCTATGCCCTGCTCTATGGAAGACTATTTGAATGTTGTTGTTCCCTATCTCCCGTCGGAGTTAGTTTCTGCTTCAGCACTCTCTAATATTCGAGCATTATCCAAAGTACTGCCACCCTTTTCCCTGGCAGGATTTGAGTCACGCTTAGGAACTGCCCAACCTGTTGTAGATCTACTGGTCAGATTTCCTCGATCGAAGTTGCCGCTACCGCAAGCGTTTCTAGCCCATTCTGCTTGGCGATCGCTGCACAATCTCTGTCGAGACTGGGTGCAACCCACCTCTGAACTCTACGATCAACTGCAACACATTTGGTTAGAATTTGATCTCGATCGCCCTCCAGCATCAGTCCCCATTCCCTGCTTATTTCTATCGTTTAGCGATAACGTTCAAGATGCGCGATCGCTCGTTGAGTTAGCTCACCGCCTTCCAGAACACACCATTTCCACCAGCATTACGGCAAATCTTACCCAGTGTGCCCATGCCTTGCCCACCAATGCCCGGATTGAACATTTAGGAGCGATGTTATCTCGCCCCAATCAGGCAATTCGCGTTGTTGTGAGCGGAATTCGGCTTCACCAAATCCCAGAGTATCTCACCGAGATTGGCTGGCACGATTCTACCAATCGCCTTACAGCATTAATTTCAAATCTATTAGAACAAGTCGATTCTATTGCAATTCTTGATCTTGATGTCGGTGAGCAAATCTTGCCCAAAATTGGCATTGAGTGTTTTAATCGTCAACCTTCGCCGCAACCCAGACAGCCACGATTTTTAGACTATCTTGTTGGACAAGGATTATGCACCTCGGAGAAACAAGCTGCGATCGCACAATGGTCTGGTTTCTCTCAAAACATTCCTCAGAACGATGCTGCACCCAACAACCTTATGTGGGGAGATTTATTCTTGCGGGGTAAAGCACACAGCATTTTCTGGCGAAGCGTTAGTCACATTAAATTGAGCTATCACCCCGAGCATCCGATAGATGCCAAGGCATATCTTGCTTTTGGTCACAATTGGTTCGATGCTAACGTCCCCCTTTCCGCCTGAGCTTCAACCTATGAAATACTACAACGTTCGTCAGCATAGCCAGGAAGACTGTGGAGCCGCTTGTCTTGCCTCGATCGCCAAAGCTTACGGCAAAACTTTCACCCTGGCACATGTGCGGGAAGTGGTTGGGACAGGACAGTTGGGAACAACGCTCTTGGGTTTAAAACGAGGCGCTGAAACGCTAGGATTCAAAGCACGAGCTGTTCAAGTCCAACCCGAATCGCTCCGCTCGATCGGAACATTTCCATTGCCTGCGATCGTGCATTGGAAAGGGTGCCATTGGGTAGTGCTGTACCAGCAGCGCGGCAGGCGATTTGTCATTGGCGATCCTGCGGTGGGCATTCGCCATCTTTCCCAACCCGAACTCAGATCTGGCTGGACTGATGGAGTAATGTTACTGCTAGAGCCAGATCTAAAACTTTTCTTGGCGCAGTCCGATGATGCAACAGGGGGCTGGAATCGTTTTCTTAAAAATACTTGGGAACATCGCCAGTTGATTGCAACAGTGCTAGTGATGAATCTCTTTTTAGGCATTCTCTCGCTATCGGCTCCGTTCCTAGTGCAGATTCTCACCGATGATGTGTTGCTGCGAGGAGACTTGAAGCTGCTCGCGATCGTCGCAATCGCGGTTATTGTTTTGAACTGCATTAGCAGCAGTTTAGGATACATTCAGTCCTTGCTCATTGCCCACTTTACTCAGCGTCTAGAACTGGGGCTAGTGCTAGATTTTAGTCGGCAACTGTTGCGGTTACCTTTGCAGTATTTTGAAACTCGGCGCAGTGGAGAAATTGTGAGCCGCTTGCGTGATATTCAGGAAATTAATCAACTCGTTGGTCAAATTGTTGTGGGGTTGCCAAGCCAGTTATTTATTGCGATCGTCGCTCTGGGATTAATGTTGCTCTATAGTGCAAAACTGACAGCAGTTGCCTTGGGACTTGCAGTAATCATGATTCTTTCAACGGTCATGCTAGTTCCACTGCTACAGGAGAAAACGCGCAGTTTACTAGTGCTGGAAGCAGAAAATCAAGGGGTTCTTGTCGAAACGTTCAAAGGAGCACTGACCCTGAGAACGCTCAATGCTGCTCCTCAATTTTGGGATGAATTGCAAAGCCGATTTGGGCGACTCGCACATCTAACATTTCGGACGCTTCAAATTGGAATAATTAATCGCACACTCTCTAGTTTAGTCTCTGCTGTAAGTAGCATCATCTTACTCTGGTTTGGCAGTTCATTTGTAATTGCGAATGAACTAACCATTGGGCAACTCATCGCTTTTAATAGTATGAATACTAATTTTCTCGCATTTATTGCTGCATTACTTGGAGTCATTCATGCTTTGGTTCAGGCACAAACAGGTGTGCAGCGTTTAAGCGAAGTCATTGCAGCCACTCCTGAAGATTTCAATGCCTCTAAAAAGCCTTCTGTAACACTCTCGCCCACAGCAGATATTGTTTGTAACCATCTCACATTTAACTATCCAGGTCGACTAGAGCTATTAGAAGATTTCTCATTGACCATCCCAGGCGGGCAAACGATTGCGCTCATCGGCAAATCAGGCTGCGGCAAGAGTACGCTTGCAAAACTGATTGCTGGGCTCTACCCAGTGGAATCGGGCAACTTACAGATTGGCTTATACAATCTGCAAGATCTACCGCTCTCATGTGTGCGGCAACAGGTTGTCTTAGTACCCCAGGATGCCCATTTCTGGAGTCGCTCCATCTTAGAAAACTTTCGTCTTACGGCTCCCCAGGCAACCTTTGAGCAGATTGTGCAAGCTTGCCGCATTACCGAAGCCGATCAATTTATCAGTCTACTCCCAGATAAATACCAAACAGTGTTGGGTGAGTTTGGTGCCAATCTTTCTGGAGGGCAACGGCAACGACTCGCGATCGCACGTGCCTTATTAGGTGATCCGCCGATTTTGATTCTAGATGAATCAACCTCTGGACTCGATCCAGTTAGTGAATCGCAAATACTAGATCGTCTCCTGCTATATCGGGCTGGCAAGACGACTATCTTAATTAGCCATCGTTCCAAAGTCATCGATCGCGCAACGTGGATTGTGTTTTTAGAACAAGGCAAGCTCAAACTGCAAGGCTCACTCAATCGCTTGCGCTCTACACCAGGAAGTCATTTAGAATTCTTGCCTTCCGCCGAAAAAAATATTGAGTTGATGAATGGAGTACTCCGATGACCCAGGAGCAATTGAATGGAGAATACAATGGGTTGCGACCTGCTTACAGTGATGAATTTCTTCCTCCCATTGCACGATCGCTGAAATTCGGTGGATTCATATTGCTGGGACTTTTAAGTGTTGCGTTTGCTCTAGCGGCAACTGTTAAGTACAGCGTCACGATCAAAGCTGAGGGAGCAGTTGTCCAGCAGAAAACGCGTAGCGCAGGTCAGATACCTTCTTCTTTAAGAATCAAAGCTTATATTGCAGCCCAAGATCGCTATAGCGTGGCGGTGGGTCAGGCGGTGCAATTGCGGGTGAATGCCTGTCCTTACTCCAACTATGGAATGCTACAAGGAACAGTTCAATCGCTATCATCTGATGAAGTTTCGATCGCACTGCGCAATGCTGAAGAAACCGCTCAATCTAAATATTTTGAAGTCATGATTCAACCGAAGACGACTTCTTTGACGCGGCGCAGCTCACTCGAAGCCACACAAGGTGCTAGTCGCGCTTGTCCAATCCGAGCAGGCATGAAGGTAAAAGCGAGCATTCTAGCTCGTGAAGCAACAATTCTAGAATATGTGATGCACAGAAATGGGTGGTCCTGAATCTAGTGTCGATTATCGAATCAACGGTTCTTTCCAGGTTTCGGTGATCCAGAATTTTGAGCAGCCCGAAAATGGTAGCTCGCAAAAACTAGTCAATGGCAAGCTTTTGAGCCTCCGCTTCAGCATTAGAATAGCTTGGTGCCGTTTTTCATTCGATTGCGAAGTTGGGTGAAGGAGGGGTTTGCAGCGCTTCAAGACTTTGTGCAGCCCATTGCTAAACATATTCCAGTGAGATGCTAACAGATTGGGTAGGAGAGCAGATGGATAGGAGCTATGCGTAGTGGGTATGCCCTTCGGGTTCGCCAGTTCCCTACGGTGGAAAACCCACCTTCAGGACTGGACTCACCGTTACTTGGGTCGGGTTAAACTCAGCGGAGCAGTCACCCACTCCGCTGGTCTGCAAAACCGTGCATGAGACTTGTCGCCTCACACGGCTTCTCAACAACTGGATGCTTGTCATGCACACCTGAATGAACTTGGTCGTAGCAATGCTGATGTAATAACGCCAGATTCTCCCTTTTATGGTTTTGTGGTTTCCATCCATATAATGGACTTCCAGGGTGTGCGAGGGTTCAGGCTCATATTGCTAAAAAACGCAAGAGAATCAAGTTCTGGCAGCAGGTTAGCTCTCAGGCTGTGCAAGACATTTGCCAACGCATTGAGAAAGCCTATCAACTGTTTTTCAAACATCACAAGCAAGGAGTCAGACTACCCAGTTTTCAGAAAGTCAAGAAGTATAAATCGTTCATACTAAAGCAAGCTGGCTACAAGTTTCTGGGTGGCAACTGCATCAAGATTGGCAAGCGAGTGTATCAATTCTGGAACTTCAGACCCATCGAAGGCACCGTTAAGACTGTCACTATTAAACGCACTCCATTAGGCGAGTATGTTTATGGCGATGGTTGTTGAGCCTGTTGCAGTCCCACAAGTCAAAGCTGAGTCGAGTAAAGTCGCTGGTTTTGATTACGAATTGAAAACATTCCTGACGTGTTCTAAAGGTTCAGTATTGAAGCACCGGAGTTCTTTAAACAAGCGCTGAATGTTTTTAGGAAGGTTAGTCGTGAGCATTCCAGGAAAGTGAAAGGTTCTCATAACCGAGAGCAAGCACGGCTGAATCTAGCTCGTAAGCACGAGGATATTGTGAATCGTTACTCGGATTGGTTTTGGAAACTAGCTCACAAACTCACTGATCAATTTGATGTGTTGTGCTTCGAGATGCTGAACCTGAAAGGAATACAACGGCTTTAGAGACGCAAGATCAACGATTTGGCATTGAGGAGCTTTTGCAGATTCTCGAATGGATTGCCAAAAAGAAAGAAGAACAGGTTGTCTATGTAGACTGCTGTTTCCCAAGTTCCAAAACGTGTTCGCATTATGGTTATGTGTTGGAATCACTCACTATAGGAACACGTTGGTGGCGCGCCCTGAATGCCAGTAGGAGATATCAGACAGGCTTTGCCTGCCATTGCTGCTTGCGACCTGAATCTCACGTGCTTTTAGCCGTGGGAGTGGATCAACATATGTTGACTGCGGCAGTGGAGTAGAGTGTACGATCGACGTAACTATGGAGCTTTATCTATAGTCAATTCACGAATCAGGTCAAAGCCTTAAAAGCCTTTGACCTGACGCTGCAAGAGCACCGTTTCTTGCCTGGCGTGCCACCTCTGTCACCTTCGGCTATGCTCCAGAGCTATTTGGAAGAGACTTTGCTTTTAGCAGCGACTGGGAGTGAAAAAGTTCGCTCCGAGGGGTTAATTTACCCATTGCTAGTGGAGGTCAGACGCTACCTCAAGCGCCAAAGTGGCTGTATTCTCAGGAGAAGACTTCACGGTAGACGAAACACGAGGCTTGAGTGGACTGGTGGACTTCTTGCTTGGTCGTTCCCCCCTGTTAGCACGCTTGAGGTTCCCGCTACCGTGATTGTCGAGGCGAAGAAAGCAGACCTTGCGACTGGTCTCGGTCAGTGTGTGGCTGAAATAGTGGCAGCTCAACTGTTCAACCAACTAAACGGCAAAGCCATACCAGTAGTCTATGGTGTGGTCAGTAACGACACTCAGTGGCGCTTTCTGAACTTGCAAGACCGTACCGTCACTCTGGATCTGGTGGGCTACCCGCTCCCGCCGATTGACCAACTGTTGGAATTTCTGGTGTGGATCATGCAGGAGGGGTAAAATCATAGCTGACAGCGAGCGGTAGTCTGTTGCACCACCAACAGTTGGGGTATTTAAGCGACAAACCTAAGTGCATGTGAGCAGTGGAGCGATGGAGAGTGTTTGACCACCAATGGGAGTGACGCACAGCACCTTTTGTTCAGGACAAGACCCTTCCTTTTGCTCTCCCCTTTCCTTGCTCCCAAGCCCTGCCCTTGCCGTTCCTTCACACCCGCTCGCACCGCTCCCAACTCAGCCACCAAAGTCCTTGGTCACACCTGGAAAGCCGCTGTAGGAACACATCAACTGAGTGCAAAGTAAGGATTGACGAAAACATCATGAAAGCAGTAGTAGCGAAGGAGCCAAAACACTATGCAGGCAGTAGTAGCCGCAGCCGTCACATAAGAACCCAAGCAGTTGTCGCTACACTCATCACATACCAACTAAGCCGTTAGAGCCAACTTGCGATCATATTAACCCGTGAAAGGAAGCAACCCAACTGTGAATGAGCAGAAAATATGGCGCAATTCGCAAATAAGTGGCGCAAACCTGCAAAACTAGAATCTGTCAGCGTTTTAGGCTCTTGGCTTACTTCTAATCACTGCTGCATCAACACAGTTCATCTCAGGTGATCAGCGCCCAGAACGTTAGCCTGGAGGCATGTTGACTGATTGCACCACTCATTTGCGAATCACGCTAAATCTCTTGCTCATTCACAGCAGTCAACGAAGAGATGATCACGCTGTATTGGGAAATTGGTCAAGAAATTCTCGATCGGTAAAAGCAGCAGAGTTACGACACTAAGGTTGTTGACCAGCTTGCTAAGGACCTTAAAAAGGAGTTTCCAGGACTAACTGGCTTCTCAGCACACAACCTCAAATACATAAGAACCTTTGCTGAAGCATATCCAGATAAGACGGTTGTGCAACGCTACGTTGCACAACTGCCGTGGCGGCACAATATTGCCCTTCTTGAGAAACTTATAGCAGTGTGCAAGTTTGCTCAGTACACTGATAGGGAACAGAATAAACCGATTTTCTCTCTTTCGATGCGACCTTACTCCTGCGACTTGCGCCAAAAGATTGTCAGTCTTTACAATCAAGGTGAAGGCTCAATTCGTCAATTAGCCCACCGCTTTGCTGTCAGCCCAGACTTTGTAC
>NZ_JACJPI010000022.1 GCF_014695975.1 Leptolyngbya sp. FACHB-321 | reverse complement strand
TAACGTGAGTTCGGGTTAAGCCGAAGGCTAAAACCCCTACTATGAATAGCTTGAGTTAAGTAGCCAGCCAGTCACCCTTTCTCAATAAGACCTGCTACTGCAAGTATTTGCAACTGTGAGACTTATTGACAAGAACTTGACCGAGAGCGTGGTGGCAAGCCGCAGAAAATCAGGGCTTCTAGCGATTCCTTATCCCGAACTCACGTTAACCTGCTTACCAAACGCAATCATGCGCCGTGAGACAGCAGCGGTTAAGTGGGATTTCCCCACGCCCGAAGCGCCGAATAACAAAAGGTTCTCAGCACGTGTGAGCCAACTGGGATCATCGGCAAGCTGCATTAACGAGGCCGGATTGAACTTGGGGCAGTGTGAAAAGTCAAAGTTGGAAACCGTTTTTCCGCTTGGGAGTTGAGCTTCGTTGGCAAAGACGTTGGAGCTGCAAATGGGGAGAGCCCGTGTTTAAGGTGCGATCACTGCTACAAGACCATCAGGTGCAGGTATTCTCGTCGAACTATGCCCTATACGGGTAGATGTCAGCACGAGTAATGGCTACGCTGGCGCAGTTTGTTCTAGAAGTGGAGGTGTATTCGATCGATGAAGCTATCTTCAATTTATCCCTCTTCTGTCACTCTAGTCGGATAGGAATCTACAAGACATACTGCCCAGCGGTTTCGCTTCTCTGATGGATTTTGGCAGTCTTATTAAGAAAGTGAGGCTGGATAAGGCTTCTAGAATTCACTCCGGCGAGAGTGATGAAGCAAGGGTATGCCGCTCAAATTTTAGTACGAGCTGTTCGTGGAGCTTGTCAGTGAGAGCCGAGCACAGTTGTTGTGATCTTATAGTAGAAGAAAAGCAAAATTGCTCATCTGCTTATGTTCAGCAGTGAAATCCGTTTGATTGACTGTAAAACGGGAGTATTCTTTTCGGCTGCTCCTGAAAGGACAGTCTTGTACTCCAGGGTCAATTTAGGATGGCGCGGGCTTACAGTAGAGTCCCATTGTATTCCCTCCCTCGAAATGCCCGAACATTATATTGAAGGACATCGCCTCATGGTTCAGGTCGGCGAACCGACAGCCTTTGAATGGAAAGAGGACGATCGCTGGCGGCAAACTACTTTAAAGCCAGGGGACTTTTGTCTTCAAAGTCATGGAGAAACCAATGCACCCCGCTGACAAAATGATCTGAAGTTTTTGGCGATCGCCCTCGCTCCCGCTTTTGTGAATGACCTTTTCCGCGATACGAAAGCACCGGAAAAAATTTCCTTCCAACAGCAGAGGGGTCAGACCGATCCAGTTATTGCTCGGTTTGCGGTCCGCTTTAAAGCAGAGTTAGAGTCGGGAAGTTACGGTGGCGCGCTGTACAGTGAATCAATGGGCTTGGCCTTTGCCCTGCACTTACTTGAACAGCATGGTGATCGTTTCCTCAAACTGCCCCGCCCTTGTGGAAAGCTTTCAGCCCTGCAGCTCCGACAAATGATTGAATATATCCACGAACGTCTGACGCACGAAGTCAGCCTTGTCGAGCTAGCCGCCCAAGCTAATCTGAGTGCCTATCACTTTGCCCGCCTATTCAAACATTCGGTCGGACTTTCGCCTCATCAATACTTATTGCAGAACCGCGTTGAACGCGCTAAGAAACTCATCGTCATCTCGGCAAAGCCTAGCCTAACGGCAATCGGTTTGCAAGCGGGCTTCTACGATCAAGCACACTTTACAAAAGCGTTCAAGCAGGTTGTGGGCCTTTCACCAAAAGCGTTTGCCAAACAGTTTGTAAACTAAGCAAGAATTTACAATTTACCAAAAGAGCACTCTTGTTAACTTTATTTTAAGTTGATGAACGAACGAACTCAACAGTTTAGGAGCGAAAGTGATGGCAGACAAAAGACGTCGTCAGATTTTGAGCATCGGTGTGGTTGGTGCCGCAGGACTCGCGAGTGCGATTGCTTCTGGTAAAGCCTTAGCCAACACCCAAAAACCTCCTGCTTCGGAAACAGCCACCCATCCTAAGGGAAAATTTTCAGGCAAGGTAGTACTGATTACAGGCGCAACCTCTGGCATCGGTGAAGGCACCGCTTATGCCTTTGCCCGAGAAGGGGCAAACGTTTTCTTTTGTGGGCGGCGCGAAAACTTGGGTCGGCAAGTGGAAGCTAAGATCAAAGACTTTGGCGGCAAAGCCACCTACATGAGAACCGATGTTCGACGGGAAGAAGCGGTCAAGGCCTTTGTCGAAGCCTGTGTGAGTCAATACGGCAGGCTAGATGTTGCCTTCAACAATGTAGGTATGCTCAACCCGAAATTTGCCAGACTGCATGAACAACCAACAGCCGACTTTCTCGACACCCTCCATACCAATGTGCTGGGTGTGTTTCTCTCGTTGAAGTATGAGATTCCACAAATGCTCAAACAACAGGGCGGCTGCATTATCAACAATGCTTCAGTTTCAGGACACAAAGGCTTCTCGGAAATTGGACCTTACAGCACCAGCAAACACGCAATCATTGGCTTAACTAGGGTTGCCGCTCTAGAATATGCCAAAGACAATATTCGGATTACTTCTATTTCTCCGGGTGGTGTGGATACACCAATGTTGCGGGCTGCCCGTGCCGCTCGTGGAATTTCTTTTGAAGCAGGCTCAAAATTTATTCCCATCCAACGCACGAACACGGTTGAGGAAATGGCGCGCACGGTGATGTTTTTAGCCTCCGATGAAGCGACTGCCTTTCACGGATCGTTGGTCGATGTCACTAGCGGCATGTTGAACTAGCCAATGCTGTGTTCATTAATGCTGTCTCCATGAACCAAGAGGAACAAGCCACCGGACCCGATGGCGTTGTGTTTCCTCAGCGCCGGCAGGACGTAAAGCTGCAGGCTATCCGCTTGAAAAGCCGCTAGGACTTGTTGACCCGTCTGGGTGCCGATCACTTGCTCTAGTGAACTGAGAATGTTGACGAAGCTGTTGGTCAGGAGCAGTTCCAATTGAGTGCGATCACTGCCGACCACGGGTTCCGCTAACGACTCTAAGATGCGTAAGTAGGTGCGGTGCAGTACTGCGGTCGCATTGTTGGGTTGGCGGATAAACAACAGGCGATTGGTGCAAAGCTGCTCTTTAGCCAAACGCATGATCAGGTGGGTTTTACCGGAGCCAGCGGCTCCCAGTATCACCGCGCCTTTGCTTTATTGATTGGGGTCAGCCTTGACATCACCCAAGGTCGCTTTCAGGAGGGCAAATTCAACTTGGTACACTGCCTGCAGGTCTAGGTGATCTTGAAAGGGATTATCCACCCGGTTGCTGCTGTAGGGATTCGGTGTGTGGTAGTGGCGTGGGCAAGGCTCTCCTTTGTTGGTGCTCCAGGATGGTTAAAGGTCGCATCGTAGTGAGCAGTATGTGCTTGCTCGGCGTTGAAGCGCCTGCCGTTGACTTGCAACTGCAGACACTGACTGAGGTGTGCTAACGAGTAACTCTCAAAGGGTGGCAAATGTTGCTTGGCCAGTTCCCAGGTACAGAGGTCAAGGGCAATTAGTCGGTGTGACTCAGGGCAGTTATCGTGCAGACCACGGTGATGGTTTGAACGTTGCTGTTAGTGTTGAGCAAGGGCGGTCATTAGTGTAAAGCATCTCACCTGTGCTAGGTCAGTATGTGGTTGCGGCAACGGCTCAGTTAAACACTGCTTTAGCAGCAGGACTGATACTTAATGGAACCAAGAGCAACAGTACGCTTCAGAGCAGTGGCAACTTGATGTATAAGGATAAGAGCCGGGCAAACCTCTATACCTTCAAAGGGGAGGCTGACCAACCTGTCATGATTAACATGGCAAGTAACCGAATTGGGTCCTACCTCATGCTATTGGGACCAAAGTGTGAGTGAGCAAAAGATTTGGCATGATTCGCAAATGAGTGGTGTAATCAGTCAATATGCCTCCAGGCTACCGTTTTAGACTCTGATCATCTGAGATGGACTGTGTTGATGCAGCAGTGATTAGAAGTAAGCCAAGAGCCTAAAATGTTTACAGATTCTAGCTTTGCAGGTTTACGCCACTTAATTTGTGAATTGCGCCATATTTTCTGCTTATTCACAGCCTTTCTAGGCAATGGAGATAATTGTGTGATTTTTACTGCCTCCACATGAGTATGAAAAACTTGATCAATTCTTCGTTCTGGTTGAATAGTCCAATATTTGAAGACCTTCCTTTGCATGTATTTTAGAGCGATCGCCCGTATTTAAGTTAGTAGTTATTGGTTGTTCCTTCTTACATATTGGGACAGGTTGGCATATCCTCTCCAACCAGGAGTCTTGCAAGACTGGGCAATGCTTCACCGTAAGTTGGGTGAATGTGAACTGATTGTTCGAGTACCTGCCATGTTGCTTTCGCTTCCATCAGTGACAAAAAGACATGCACAATTTCGGCGGTTTCGTATCCAACCAGCGTTGCGCCTAAAATCAAATTTGTCTGAGTATCGATGACCATGCGGTAAAAACCTAGATCGTGCCCCCACTCAATGCTGCGAGCAATATGAGCCATCGGCAGGGTGACTTCGCGGGCAGCAATCCCCTGTTTTTGAGCCTGCTCTAACGTCATTCCTACCCGTCCCACTTGTGGTTCTGTGTAGACAGCATAGCCTAACACTCGATCGTGGCGTGTCCGGTGTTCACCACACAGAATCGTCTTCAAACGCCGATAGTCTTCCCAGGACACATGGGTGAATGCAGGCTGCTTGGCGACGTCTCCGATCGCATAAACTCCAGGGCAAGTCGTTTGAAATTGATCGTCGATTTTAACAAAACCCTGTGCATCTAATTCAACGTCTGTCACCGCAGTATTTAATGCCCCAGTATTCGGTTTGCGCCCAGTCGCAAGCAGCAATGCTTCCCCATCAAGCTCTTCACCATTGCTCAGCGTCAGGGTAAAGACACCGTTGGTATAAGCAACCTGCTGAACCGTCGTGTTGAAATGCAGTCCAATTCCGTCTTGCTTCAAGGCATCCAGCAGCACCGCACGACCTCGGATTCTTCTTGAGCCAGCAGACGATCGCCACGCACAATTAATTCAGTTTGGCTGCCTAACCGCGCCATTCCCTGCCCTAACTCCAGGGCAATATAGCCACCGCCAACTACGAGCAACCGGGGTGGGATCTGCTGCAAGTTAAAGAAATTGCGGTTGGTCAGATACGGCGTTCCCGCTAAACCGGGAAAGTCAGGAATAGTGGAGGAGGTGCCTGTGTTGATAACGACGATCGGAGCCTGCACCGTCACACCGCCGCCGCTTACTGTTTGCTCCCCGGTAAAAGCAGCTTCAGCGCAAATGACTCGAACCCCTGCACTCTCTAGTCGCCGTTGGGTACCCTGGTTAAACTGGCTGCGAATGCCACGCACCCGCAGCATTTTTCAATCCGATTGAGGTCAGGTGAATACGGTGGCAAATAGACGACTCGTGCTCCAACCACTTCAATCAATTGAGCAATACGGTCACCGTGGTGAAAGGTAGCATTATCCATAATCACCCACTCTCCAGGTTGAAGTACTGGCAGTAAGCAGGTTGGCAACCAAATTTCAAAGACAGTGCGATTACAGGCACCTTCGACCGTAAAGGGGGCAAG
>NZ_JACJPI010000021.1 GCF_014695975.1 Leptolyngbya sp. FACHB-321 | reverse complement strand
AGAAAGAGTTAGTTGAAAAGGCAAAGCAATTAAAGGAGGTAATCCTCCAATCTATAGAACTAGCTTATTCCGGGGTTTAACACCATCCTCTCTCTTTTGTCTGCACCGTTGCATCACCCGCAACTAACCAACAAAATTAGCCCTGTTTTGAGTCGAGCGGCGAAAGCCCTTCTATGTAAGGCTTTAATACCCCTATGATAAACTTTACTCTCTTGAATCACTTAGATTTCATGACCATACTGACATTTCTGGAGCTTGAACAGCTTTTGCTCGATTGAGAGTGGTTGACTAGAGCTCTGACAAATGGATGAGAAATTTCCGACAAAACGCGTAAATGCTGCCGACACTCGTACTCGTACTCAGCTTTTGGGGCTTCCTAAGCTTACGCCCTTCTCCAACGATCCTTAAGCCTACTAGTATGCTGTGACCGCTAAGGGTCTGGAGCGCTTTTAAGAACCTGACAGATTAAGCTGACTGCGCTTGAGTCGTTGCACTCACCATCCTAACGCTCCTTTTGCTGCCCAACCCCTTATGAAGCGACGCCATTTTGTCACGGGTTCTCTGCTGTTTGCCAGTGGCTGTTCTGCTGCCACCCAAACCCGCTCGACTCAGTCACGCGTAACCATGCCCAAAAAACTCCGCTTTGCAGTGACCGATGCGAAAGGGCTAGAAGCGTTACAGCGTGATTATGAGCCGTTTCGAGCCGCGTTGGCAGAAGTGCTGGAAACCAACATTGAGTTCTTTCCTGTAGAAAATCTGCTCGCTGCTGCTCCAGCCATGCTAGCAGGAGAGATAGACTTTGCCTGGGCAGGACCCTCAGAATATGTGGTTTTACGGGCTAGGGCACAAGCGATTCCCGTGGTTACCCTCCAACGCCAGAACTATCGGACGGTGATTGCTGTTTATGCGGGTAGCGGCATTCAGTCCCTAGCAGACCTCAAAGGAAAAACGTTGGATGTTTGGCAACTCGGGGCCGCCGCTTCGCATCTCGGTGCGGTCAAGATACTGCTTGATGCGGGAGTGGACCCACGGGCGGTCAAAATCATTGAGCCAGACGCTGATGGTCGCCTCGCGAGATTGAAAACGGGCAAAATTGATGCGGCGTCACGGGCTCTTTCGCGTTACTTAGCAACCTTGAAAGAGGAAGGTCTGTCCGCCAAAGATTATCCAGTCCTAGCGCAAGGTCCACTGCTACCAGGGGATGTGTTTGCCGTGAGTAGCCAGATTAGTCCTCAAGTGAGCGAAGTGATTCGCTTACGCATGCTAGAGCGCCGAGCAAAGCTCATGCAGGCCATTTTGGCTGGAGAGGCACTCGCTAAAAGATTCGGGGGCAGCAGACTGAGCGCTGCCAATGACACGGACTACAACATGATTCGGGAGGTCTATCGTGTGATTGGGCAAGCAGAAGTGCTTCAGTGAGCGTCTCGTATCCAGACGCTAAGAGTTTCTCTCATAGACCGAGGGAACCGGTGCAGCGATCGTACGCTGCTGGTTGCCTTGCCCCCCCCCTTGTTGTGATGTCCATCGATCGTTGCTGCTGGCTGAATTTTATATGAATGCTCCAAAGCTATGGTTGAATTCCTTCAAATCTGCAGTTGCAAACTCTAGCATTGCCCAAAAAATTAGCTATAGCTACGGGCTAGCCATTGGCATTGGGGTGACTGGAACGGCAATCGGACTCGTCATCGGCAATTATTACCAGCAGCAGGCTCAGTCTCACCGTGAGCGCACGGATCAACAACAACACCTATTGGGAGAGCTAGACCGAATGACCTTAACTGTGCGGTCTCATCCTCAAGAGCTGTTTGCCGTGCTGCAGGATTCGATGTGGTTTCAGTACGAAACGAGTAAGTTTCAACTCTTCACGCGTCAATTGAAGCGAACGTTGTCTGAGTTAGAGCAATTTATTGAAGCTAACCCGAACGATACGGCGGTCAGTCTGGCTGAATTGAAAGAGTTACTGTCGAAGTATCACCAAACCCTAGAGGCGTACAATCGCTTGACGCAAGGTCTTTGGCAACAAGTCGATCCGCAAAAACGGTCATCCGACGGGCTGGCTCCTGCAGAGCAAGAGATTGTCGCAGCCATTCGTGGACCCGAAGCAACTCAGATCAAAATCCAATTTGAAGACCTGGCCAAACGGTTAGCGCTGATTCACCAGGCAGCCGAACGACAGCAAGACCAAGCCAATGCACAGCTCCTTCAAGCCGATGCCCTCAGACTACGAATCATCCTGCTTAGTATGGCGCTCTCGACTGCGATCGCCATCGTGCTCGCCTTCCTGATTGCTCGGGCGATCGCTCGTCCTGTGCGCACCCTAACTGTGATCGCTGAGCAAGCAATTCGGCACTCTAATTTTACCCTGCAAGCCCCTGTCAGCAGTACCGACGAAGTGGGTGCGCTGGCTCGGTCGTTCAATCAACTCATTGACTCAGTGCACCAGTTACTGAAACAGCAGCAAGACACCAATGCACAGCTAGAGACCTATAGCCAAACCTTAGAACAAAGAGTGGAAGAACGAACCCAGGCACTGAGTGAAAAGAATGCACATTTCAAACAACTGCTAGAGGAATTGCATCGCACCCAAGCACAGATGGTGCAGAGTGAAAAAATGTCTAGCCTCGGACAATTGGTTGCTGGAGTGGCCCATGAAATCAACAACCCAGTTAATTTTATTCATGGCAATCTCGCCCACATGGATAGCTATACACAAGACCTGCTGCAAGTCGTAGAAGCGTATCAGCAGCACTATCCCCATCCACCGCAGGCACTACAAGAAACCTTAGAAGCAATTGACCTTGCTTTTCTTACCGAGGATCTCCACAAAATTAGGCAATCGATGTGGACGGGGACACAGCGCATTCGTGAGATTGTGTTGTCCCTACGTAACTTTTCTCGCTTGGATGAAGCGGAATTTAAGTCAGTGGACATCCATGAAGGGCTGGACAGTACTTTGTTGATTCTGCAACACCGTTTAAAGGCAAGAGCCGAACGTCCAGCCATTCAAGTGCTTAAAGAGTATAGCCAGCTACCGCTGGTGGAATGCTATCCTGGGCAACTCAATCAGGTGTTTATGAATATCTTGGCAAACGCGATTGATGCTTTGGAAGAGCGCCATGCTAAGCGGACCTACCAGGAGAAGGCCGAGCCGGGTTACATTAAGATTCGCACATCGCTGCTTGATGCCGAATGGCTCGTAGTAACGGTCGCCGATAATGGTCCTGGTATGCCTGAGGCCGTTCGACAACGAGTCTTTGATCCCTTCTTTACCACTAAGCCGATTGGCAAAGGCACTGGTATGGGCCTGCCCATCAGTTACCAAATTATTGCTGAGAAACATGCTGGCAAGTTGGCTTGCTTTTCAACCTTGGGCAAGGGCACGGAGTTTAAGCTTCAAATTCCAATTCGACACTGATGCGTTCTAACTGTAGGCATTAAAGCGAAACAGCTCTTTATCATTAGACGGGCTTCTGTAAGGGGAAGGCTCACAACGATGCACGGCTGAATCTTGTGGCACTCTCAATACCGAAAGGGGTCTGACAACGATTCGTGTCAAAGTTAGCCATGGTTTCAAAAGGCCGTCCCTTCGAGCCTTGCTACGAAAGCTCACTTGCTTCGTGTTTAGTTGCTGCTACCCGCAGCCTGTCCTCTTAGAGAAAGCTGATGCCACTGTTGTCTACAAGCCAAGCCAGGCAGTCATGCCAACGTTTTGTGGCCTAAAACTACGTGTCTCGTGGCTCAAGCCCCACTTCAGGTGCATGGCTGCCAGAGACCGGAACTGCCGCTAGGTGGGGTGCGTTTCACTCATACTGAAACTGGGCTTCCTGCTGGCGCAGTACCGCCTGGCGATTGCGTTGTGCCAGTTTCACTAAATCAACCTGCTGCTGTTCGTCCAACAGCTGCTCGCGTTGCAGAAATTCCGTGAGCATCTGCGCGAGCGCTGCTTCCAGCGGTCGCAGCTGGTCACTCAACCAATAGTGCGTCTCGGCGGCTTCCGGCACTAACACCAAGCAATCTTCCTGCGTGTAGCGGCGAAACTGGCGGACGCGACGAAACAAATCGACTAGGTGCGCTGGGCATTCGCAGGCAATCACTTGAGCGGCTTCACAGATCACTTGCAGTTGCTCGTCGGAAAAGTCTGACATTGTAAAATTGACACCACTTTGTACAAGGTCACTTCCTCTAGCGTGCCCGCCGCCTTTGCCTGTTAGTCAGCGAGATGGCTGAAGTTTGCCTAGTGACTGTGCTGATCACTGCGGCTGCTGGACTCGTTCAGCACTGCCACAACCCTTGAAAGCCTTGCATAGTAACAGTGCTACTTTTTTAGTCACTTGGTGGTCTGCTGCCACCCGCAACTAGCCAACGATAGAAGCAGCATTGGAGCCAACAGGAACGAGAGCATCAGTGTTGCAGAATAGAACCGAACGGTGCTTGCGGTCAGTTTTAGTCCAGCAAGTAAGGGGAGAAAAGTAGAGACTTTTTATCTAACGTCAGTTCGGGTTAAGCCGGAAGGAGCAAATTGTGGTCAAGGGCAATGGATGGCTTCTTTGGCTGATGGCAATAGGCAATCAATCCGCCCAAGATATTGACAAAGCAATTGACTGGAGAACG
>NZ_JACJPI010000020.1 GCF_014695975.1 Leptolyngbya sp. FACHB-321 | reverse complement strand
TCGGTTTGAGCTATTAGCTGTCGAAATTGCTCTTGATCGATGCCAATCAAGCGCTTCACCTCCTTGGGGTTATTTTCGATGGCTTCTAAGATTGCACCCATAACACTCCTTATGAGCGATTGACTTTTTGCATTTATCGCTATTATTTTACGCTTTGTTTATATTCCGGAGATGTCTAATAAACTAATTCTCGTTCGCTACACACTGTCTGACACACCACCTCATTTGGACTGGTCAAAATCTGTCAATCCATACAAGAAAACGGTTGTCTTTGACCGACACAGAAAGTGCATCGGTTACGCCTACAAAGGAAAGTTTTTCTTTATCAAGTACTACAGCGAGGAAGTTTGCGATGGCACTCGGTAAGCCAGTTAACGCCAACAACAATGGAGCCTTAGAGAACAATGAAGCCCAACCTAAAAAGAGTAACGACTTCTACGAAATCATCGGCAAGATTATCGATTTAGGCGTGAAGATTGTCGGACTCGTCATCTACGTTCCTGCTCGAATCCTTGACAACTTTGTAGACCAGAACAAAGCTGGAATCCGGGTGCTAGCTGCTGCCCTGTTCATGACTGGCATTGCCATGTCCAGCGATAGCTTCTTCCAAGCCTTTGGAGGTAAGCCACTGTTCCCCTTTTGGGAAGACACCTGGATTGGTATCGGTTGGCTGTGGATATGGACTAAGGCTAACTTTTGGGCAGCTTTTATCGTAGCGCTGGGTGTGATGTGGATTGAGTCTCAGGCCATCAGGGGTAAGAGTATCGGTGAGGCAAAGCGAGATTACGAAAGTATCAAGCATCATACCGTCCCAGAGAAAAACCCAAAAGCTGTTGACTTGGTAGAAGCCCGTCGAGTGGATTACAAAAGGGCAGGAATGAATGAGCGCTCCATTCTGGGATTGTTCATCTTGGTTGTAGTTATCGCAGATATCCTTGCGGCATTTGTAATGAGCCGTAACCCTTGGGGACAGCCACCAATCACCTTTATCGCCATGTCCCTCTATAACTTTGTTTCATTGGTTTCTGGCGAGGCAGGTTACGTCCTCTGGTGTCAGACTGACAACCGCAAACATCACTAATCGAGAGCAAGGCAATCAGTAGCCCTGTCCTAGCAATAGGGCAGGGTGTTTTTTTAAAGGAGTTGACAAATGGATAACAATTTAGCGATAGCGAAGCGCTGCTGCGAAGCGCAGATCGCACCGGACTACGAACCATCAGAATTCGCCCCACTGACCTTACTTGAGCAAGGTGACGTAGATGTGTGGCTACGTCGCAGAGGAGTAGCCCTGATTAACAAAAGCAAGGAAACCGCCAAAGACTGCGAGGCTGGAAAGCTAGCATCAGCCATCACTGTGGGCGCATCAGTTGTTATGTCTGCAAACCCCCTGGCTTGGCTACCCCTCACGATTGGCGCAATCGGGTATGTCTACACCGTGTTTCAGGAATTCCAGGACACAGGCAGTATTCGGCTTATCCCTATGTACCGAGGGAAGTTGGGAGATATTCTCAGGGTGATGGAAGGTGGACAGGCTGCACAGCGCCATCCGTTGGAAGATCAGATCGAGTACCTGAGTGAAGCCGAGAAGGATGAGGTGCTGTTGATTAACTATCGTTTTGGTGAGATTGCAGGCGTTCTGAATTCAGCACCCCCAAAAGTAAGGTTTGACTTGTACCGTCACCTGTGCGGACAGTTCCACGCACGCAGGGACTTGATGAGTGGGGATGAGGTGAAGCATTACATCAATGCTGCTGTATCGCAGGAAAGGCGCACGGCAATGCCTCCACAATCACAGCCGACGATTGAGCAGGGGCAAGCAAAAGCGATTGCACCCGAACCCGTCGATCAGAAGCCCGCTGAGCAGAAACAAACCGAGGTGACACCCTCCCCAGCTCTGTCAGCACAGCCAAGGGAAACAGGCAGTGAGCGCACCCCTACATCAGCATCCAATTCAACCAAGTGGATTAACAACTTTGTTAGCCAGACCGCTCTGATTTGGGGGAATCAGGGCAGTGGTAAAAGCTGGATGGCTCGGTACATTGCGAAGCTCAAAAAGGATAAAGGCTACCGTGTAGTTGTCCTAGACCCGGACAGCAACCGAGCCGAGTGGCAGGGGATAGAGAGTTACCACGACTTTGATGAGATAGCCGACTTCCTGCGCTGGTACGTCGGAGAACTGATGGCACGCTACAAAGCCTTCAACGCCTCGAATATGACTGAGGACGCTTGGAGAGCAAAGCTTTGGGCAGATGGGAAAGCGATCGCGCTCATCTGTGAAGAGGTCACCACTTACGTCGATTTAATTGAGGACAAGGAACTGCTCACTCAATTTTTTAGGCTCGGACTGACCAAAAGCCGCAAGCAGGAGATGCCCTTAACCTTCGTCAGTCACAACAACAATCAGACAGCACTGGGAGGCATCAAGGGACTAGCTAACCTGATTGAGAAGATGTTGCAGCTTGAGTTACAGACTGATATTGACCCTGAAACATTGCAGCCCGTAGCCAGTGGTAAGGGTGCGGTGAAACTGGACGGCTCAAATCAGTGGGTGCCTGTTACTCTGCCCAAACTAGAACGGAAGATAACAAACTTTGGCGAGGTTCAGCCAACAGTCATACAGCAGCCAGTGACCGTGACTGAACCCGCTGTCGAACCACAACCGGAAGAGGAAGCGATCGCACCCACTGAAACCACAACAGAACTGAAAGTATCTGACAGCTTGGCAGAACCGCTCAAGAGTATTTGGTTGTTTACAAAAGAGCAGCAATGCTGGGTAACTGTTCGCGACATTCAGCGCAAAAATTTTGCAGTTCTGAAGGGTAAAAGTAGCGAACAAATTCACCAGTATCTAGGATTGCTTAGTGATGGTGGATACGGCGAAATCGATGAGGAAGGTAAGTCTCACTCGTCTGTCGCGTTTCTCGCTCACTAGCTGTCGAATCGGCTGTCATGTACGACGCGACAAGCATGACAGCCACGCTACACCCCAACGCGACAAGTCACATGACAGATTTAAGCGACAACGCGACAAGCTATCCGACAAGTCACATGACAGAATTTCTGAAACCAACGTAGAAGTATTTTTTATGAAGAAAAAGCGCTTCATTCAAGAATTTAACGGGATGCCATTTTTGCTCAAGTTTATTCAGGTAGATCGCCCAAAAGCGTATATCCCGATAGGTACGAAATGGGTGGGCAGTTGTATCGACTAGAGGAACTAAAAAGACTTAGAGTAAAACCAATTACGCGCAAAAGTTTTGATGTAGACGATTAGCGAGCGCCTCTCCCAAAACAAATACCCCTGGTGTTGAACCAGGGGTATTTCGTTAGCTACTTACACTGAGATGAATAGATTAGGGTGTAATAACCCTATACGATGCTATGTGTGATATTCCTTGGTTCGTGGTACCCGGAAGGGTACAGGTCATGTTTAATCCAGCAACTCTTTGTTGGGGAGCTTTCAATTGCAAAAACCTATGTGCGACCCCCGAACCAGAGGTAGAGTTAGAGACCTCCCATATTATGACGCCCTCTAGACCAAGACCGTACAACGTACACCTTACATTTTCCCCCGGATGTCGATCATAAAGCGTCACCCAAACGCTATCAACACGACCGCTGTTAAAATCCTGGATGAACGGGCACTGAACTGTTCCCGTACTGCCCGACACATTGCCAACCCCCCATTGGTTATAGTGTTGGAACTTGTTGGCATCACCTAGAATGGGTGTACAGAAGTTTGCGTTGTACAAAAAGTCTTCTGCCCTAGCCGGCAAACTCATTGCGGCACAAAGTCCAAAACTAACGACGGTCGCAGGCAGAAACTTGGAAATCTTCTTTGAGGTAGAAGAATTGCATTTCACCACTGATTGTTCCTCCTAAGAGTTTCTGTAGCTTACTCAACGTTAAATCCAGGATTTTATGTATTAGGGATAAAACTTTACAAAACTGCTTTATGGAAAAATCACCCCACCCAAAACAAAGCCCTTGGTTCAACGCCAGGGGCTTTCTCAGTTTCTTGAAAGGAAATAATTTTGATCAACTTTCAGTGATGATGATACAAACGCCTAGAGCATTCCAAGTTTTGGGACCAACAATTCCATCTACTACTAAGCAACACTGAGCTTGGTAGTCCTTAACAGCCGCTTCAGTTTTGGCACCGAAGAACCCGTCAACGGTTAGAGGGAACCCGCCAGCGGACGGGTGTAAATCAGCTTTGTTCAAAAGTTGCTGTAAAACTTTGACCGGCTCCTTTGCCTCGGCTTGCCGATCGTCACGACGCAAAACTGACAATCTATGGCAAGGGGTTTTAGAGCGGGTGGCTTGTGTTGAAGCTTGCATGGTTGAATTCCTTGTAGTGTAGTTTGAAGTGTTGTTGCTAGGAACGTCTGAATTATGGGGGGTAGTAAAGTCGTGAGGGCGAATCGTACTTCCAACAAGCCCCTAGTGTTAACCAGAGGCAAATCTGTTTTTTGAAGGGAAATTATTGTTTAAGGCGAGAGTGCTAGGAGGATGTTAGCCTTTTACACAAAATCCTAAAAGCTTCCAGGTTATAGGGCCGACAATTCCATCTTCGACAACCGTATGCGTGTATTCGTTATACCTGGCTTGATAATCCTTAACAGCTTGTTCGGTTTTAGCACCGAAGAACCCATCAGCTTTTAGGCTGAAGCCATATTTGTTGAGACGTTGCTGCAAGAGTTTGACATTCTCAATAGGAGATTTCTGTTGGTCGTTACGACGCAGAATCGGAAGAGTTGAACAAGCAGGTAAAGAAGTTGTGGCTTGTGTTGAAGCTTGCATGGCTAGAATTCCTTGTAGTGTAGTTTGAAGTGTGTTGCTTACTCCTGAATCTACTGGCGCAAGACTTCCTATTACTGAAACAACCAGTGAAGAGTACCCAGAAGGGTACTTTAACTTCTTGACTTTGGGAAACTTTAATTAAAGCGTGTAGTTAAGTTGTTTACACATTCCAGCCAACAAAGCCCTGGTACCGACACCAGGGCTTGTTTTTACCTTTCTTTGTACGCTTGTAAAAGTGCTGCCGCTGCTTCGTTCCTGGTATGGTGAGGCCCTCCACTCTTGCCAGAAGAGCGCCAACTCCAGGGACAATCAGAAGTGCCATCCTTAACAACTACGCCTTTACTTTTACCGTCAAGACAGACTTCCCAACCATTTGGTGTGCGTCTGTAGCTCCAGAGTCTCTCAGTCTTTTTCTTTTTGGACATCTCCCTTCACCTCGTTGACGAACTGATCTAAAACAGCCTTTACCCTCTTGTATTGTGGCGACTGCTTGCCCACTCCCAGCGCTCCCAAGATGCTAGAGCGTTTCTCAGGAGTGAGCGCCTTTTCCTGCCAGCGCTTGTGGTCTTTGATGAACCCATCCACCGTTGTGGCGTAATCGTCTCGCTCTGCCTTGACACTAGCTAGCTCAGTTTCTAGTTCGCTGCATTTACGGCTGAGGCGCTCTACCTCAAGAGTCAAGCTGCCCTCTTCTGCTTTCCCGGCAGTGCTTCCTCCAAGGCGGCTATCCGATCTGATAGGCGATCTTCTAGCTCAGCTAGGCGTGTGTCTATCTCTACTACATTGACAGTCCCTATAGGCTTTTTCGACTCAATCCCCAAGTACTGCTGCATGAATCCCACAATCAGATCTGTTGCTGTGGTGCCGTCCGTTTTAGCTTTGGCGATGAACGCCTCTTTCAACTCCTGATCTACTCGGATGTTGAGTTGTGGTGTGTTTCCCATCTTTACAATCTCCTAGCTCATGCCTACACACTATAGCAGAATGTCTAGCTAGATGTCTTTACAAAATTTTTCCAGTAAGTCTATACAATTGCCTTGACAACGTCTTTACATTTAGCTAGATTATGTATAGGCAAGGCAACCACCGACACATTAAGGATTCAAAACATGGAAACGTTACAAACCGCCCTCACGCTCCTCACTGAAGTCGTCGCGATCGCCGGATTCGGAGGCATCGCCGTCCACGCCATGTGGAAACAGCACACTACTTGGATGGCTACCTACTGCCCTCCTGTGGGTCAACCACAGCCAACCGTTGAGCCTGAAGCGCTGCCTGATGAAACAGAGGAAATTGTGCCGACTTTAGAGCCGATGGAGTCGCCAGTAGTACAGCCAGAAACACCCGATGACTTATGGGAAGGCGAAGTTGGTCAAGCCATCGTTCCCTTCCGTCCAGTCTCCCGTCATTTCAACCCGCAGCTAGCACTGCCACCCGCCAAGGATGAAGCCAAGCCTGCTAAGAAGCCTGCCACCCGTAAGCCTCGCACTAAGAAGGTTCAACCACTAGCTGAGGAACTGGGCTTAGTTCCTCCTGCCAACTGGGGTAAAGTGCAAGCCTTGCCAGCTACCAAGCGCACTACCCGCAAACGGAAGACGGCTTAACGCCTATGACCTGAGCAAGTCTTAAAAAGGCTTAAGGGTAACGCCCCGACTGCACATCTAAGCGTTACCCAACCTGCAAAACCTACGAATGATTCACAGACCTTCATGATACTTTTCCAACACCAGATTGAAGAACACCAAAAGCTCGCCGAACACTACCGAGATCTAGCCGCCAAGAGGGAAGCCCTCGCAGCAGGATTGCTCACCATCCAGCAACAGGCAGATAACGATCTTTCCTCATTAAAAGGACTGGTGGACAAGTGCACAGAGGTTTCGCCGGATGCGATCGCCTCCCTGAAATCCGCAGTGCTGAACTTGTTCTCCGGTGGGGATGATGACGACGGAAACCAGTCAATTGACCCGACGCCGAACACTGGCCCAGATGAAGGAGAGGAGCCGGAAGAAATCACCGGAATTTTGGGGGCAGGGGTAGCAGCATTCGACGCCCAGCCACCAGCTGATGACCCATGATGCCTAATGGAATTCTGGACTGTGAAAATCTGACAACTGGCGATCGCTTAGGTTTGCGCCCTGGTGCTGTCAGTCTGGTACAGAAAGCTTCCGTTGATACCCCTTACCTCACCACCTCCGGCAATTACACAGGACTCGCCAAACAGACACGAGAGCGCTGGGAGAGGGCAGGCATTGATCCACAGGAGTTGATTGCAGACATGAAGGCGAAGCGACCACCTGAACCTGAGTGGAACGCTGCCAAATATAACCCTGTGCTGGCTACTGTTGGCGCTGACGATGCCTCAGATTTCTAAAAACGAGAGGGGTGGGCACGGCTCACCCCTTACACCTTGCACTCATACCTGATGATCGAGAAACGATAAGTATATGGCACAAGCGCTAAATCTCACATATGGACGGGTAAAGTTTACCTGCGGCGATCTAGTGGAATCAGAGGAGAGCATTCGGGCGATAGCGAAGCGCTGCTGCGAAGCGCAGATCGCTACCAGTTTGTTTATCGAGGCGTTGAAGAAGTAAGTTAGAGGAGCGATCGCATATCAGCACCCGCGATTGCTCCCAGTTCAACACATCGAACAATCCCATCTGGGGATTTTACAGACCCAATTCTACCACCCCAACTTATGACGGCATGGGGTTATTTAATGCGTAAGGTGTTCGACATAATTTCTCGTTATGTCGCGTATGATGGCAAAAGATAGCCCGGTCATCTGGCAGGCGACCGAGCTATCAAACAGTACCTTCTTAGTACCAATTCTTATGTTGACACGGATTGATTCAGGGCAACTTACGCCTACTAAAAAGCTCGTGAACTGTGATTGTGACTCCGAGCTGATAGACCTTTGGCTTTTCACAAATAAATCACCCAACAGCAGAGACGCCTATCGACGGGATATCAGCTACTTTCTGGCGTTTATTCAGGGTAAACCTCTAACAGCCATCAAGTTAAATGACTTGGTAGCCTACCAACTAGCCCTCACTGAGTCGATGCGACTGTCTAAGAGGACTGTGGCCCGTCGCTTACTGGCTATTAAGTCATTGCTGACGTTTGCTTATGACACTCGCTATTTGCCTCACAATGTTGGGCAGCTGCTCAAGGTTTCTATGCCAAAGCAGGACGTTACCCAGCGTAACTTATCGGAATATCAGGCATTGGCACTGATTGAGGCAGCACAAGAGGAACGCGATCGCCTGCTGATGCGACTGCTCTATAAGACTGGATGCCGAATATCCGAGCTGATCCAGCTTCGTTGGTCGGATGTCCTAGACTACGGCACGGGCACAGGCATTATTAAAGTTACAGGCAAAGGGAACCGAGAGAGGAATGTTCTGCTATCCGGTGCGGTGTGGGATGACCTGTTGGCTTGGCGTCGCGGTGCCAGTTCTGACAGCTGGGTTTTTCCCGGCAAAGGGAACAACCACCTACATCGATCTAGCGTCAACCGGCTGATTGATCGACTGACCGTCAATGCCGGGGTCAAGTTAGACGTTAGCCCACATTGGTTGAGACACGCTCATGTGTCTCATGCTCTTGACAGAGGAGCGCCAGTGCATCTAGTTCAAGCCAATGTTGGTCATGCTGACATGAGGACGACTCAGCTCTACTGCCACGCTAGACCGAGCGAGGGTAGTAGTCAGTACTTACCGGATTGAAAAGGAGCGATCGCCATGACTCAAGCCTCTGTAAAGAACCTAACGTTTGAGGAGTATCTTACCTACGATGACGGCACGGACAATCACTATGAGTTGGTTAACGGAGAACTAGCGATGGTTCCACTACCAACTGCTGACCACTCCGATGTCATTGATTTATTATCTGATGCCTTCAGGGCAGAAATCCGCCGACTTGAATACCCCTGGATAGTCAAGCGTGACGTGGGAGTGTACACGCGCACAAATCCAGTTACGGGGAAAGAGCACTCTCGCACTCCAGATGTCTGTGTGATGACTTCATCACAGTGGCAAGAATTGAAAGCCGATAAAAAATCGTCGGCTGTCCTGCGAACCCCGCCTCTACTAGCTGTTGAAATAGTCAGTCCTGGCTCCAAGAAAACAGACTACGGCAGTAAGGAGGAGGAGTATAAAGCTATCAGAATTCTTGAGTATTGGATTGTAGATCTGCGTAACTCTAAGGTTTCAGTCCTGCTACTGGAAAGTAGTGGCTATAAGACAACTGAGTTTAGAGGCAATGAACAGATTATTTCTCAGGCTTTTCCTGAATTGACCCTGATAGCTCAGCAGATTCTGTCGGCGTAGAGCAAGCAATGTCGGGGTATATATCTTTATTTAGTAGAATTTCCCAGTTACCCCACCCCGACCGCTTGTCCAAGGGGCATCCCCTTGGAAAACCCCAACGCAACCTATTGAATTTTGAATTCAAAAAAGGTCACTAACCGCCTAGGGTTCAGCACTGCCAAAATCTAAAGGTTCTCTTTTGTCGGTTTGCACATAAAGTGAAAACCGTTACACATAAAGTGAAAATTTTGGCACATAACTTGAAACGTGATTTCGATACAGGCGTGATCGCACTCACTCCAAAGCTAAAAGGAGTGATCGCTCTCTACGGGTGAATCCACGCCTGTCGGAAAGATAAACTCTGTACGATAATTTGTTAGGCCCAAGAAGCTCGCAGTTCACTATGGAAGCCGATGTCACGTTAACTGGGTTCTCCAGCACCGATGTCACGCTACTTTTGCGTTGGCTGGCGGCTCCTCATGTCGCTGCATGGTATCTCGACCCTGAAGACCACGTTGCGTGGGCAGCCAATCCACCCCCCAACGGCGAGCGGGCGCTAATCGCCGTCGGAGGAAGAGCAGTTGGCTACATTCGATGGCAGAGTGTGTCGCGTGAAGTCTTGGATTCAGTCGGTCTTCACGAGATCCCATCCGGCTCGGTTGACATAGATATTCTGATTGGTGAGCCGGAGTTCGTTGGTCGTGGGATTGGTCCAAGAGCGCTCTTGGTATTATTGTCAAAGCTTCGCCAGAGGCGTGATGTCCCGATGCTTGGTCTGACTACAAGTGTGCAGAATCTGTCTGCACAGCGAGCCTACACCAAAGCTGGCTTTCGCATCCTGCGTGAGTACAGCCCTACCGGATACGGCCCTTGTTATCTTATGGTCTACAATCTCAATGAAAATGCCTAACTTGGCAATATAGCACGAAGCATTTCAAGCGCTTCAGGATCTCTCTACGCTTGCCAGAAGTGTGCCCTTGGACCCCTGAGCGTCTTTCTCCCTTCATCGCCTCCGATCGCTCCGGTGAGTGTCCAGTGTTCCAAAGCCGAAAGGGAGGCCATATCAATCGGCATCAACTTTGGCGCATTGTCTCGGCTGCTGCCAAGCAAGCGGGGATAGAGGGCAAAGTATCACCCCATTGGTTACGTCACGCTCACGCCTCACACAGCTTGGATCGGGGTGCGCCTATTCACTTGGTTCAACAGACTTTAGGTCATGAATCAGTGGCGGCTACCAGCCGCTATCTGCACGCACGACCAAACGACAGCAGCAGCTTGTATCTGCCGTAAGCGATCACCTTTACCAAATCTCTTCCAGCTTCAAGACAAAACCTGGGAGTTCTGGATCGCCGCTTACAGTTTCAGGACTGTCCAAACGTTCAACTGGGAGACTAGGGCGATAGATGTAAACCCGCCGATTTTGGCGGTCAAGCAGCCATCCAAGTCTTACCCCGTTGTCGATGTACTGCTGCATTTTGTCTTGCAGATCTCTTAATCTGTCACTCTTGGAGCGCAGTTCTATGACAAAGTCTGGAGCTATAGGAGCAAACTGTTCCTGCTGCTCTTCCGTGAGGGCGTTCCACCGCTCCAGACTCACCCAAGAAATATCTGGAGAGACAGTTGCTCCGTTACGCAAGGTAAACCCCGTGCTAGAGTCAAAGCCTTTACCAGTCCCGTCTTTTTTTACCCAGCTTCCAAACTGCACAGCTAGTTCAAAGTTGCGTCCACCTGTCCCTGAGCCTGTTGGCGGCATAATCAGCAGTTCTCCCTTGGCAGTGCGTTCGATGCGTAAGTCCCGATTGATTTGACAAAACTCGAAGAATTGGTCATCTGTCAAATCAATAACAGGATGCATCCGCACTACCAAAGGGTGTGTTTCAACTTCCGTCTCCGTTGTCAACTGCTGCTGTTGGTCTAACGCCATCACCTTGCCGGAATTACCCTACATATCCAGATTAGTTTAGGGATGCACGATAAGGGTAATTATTGTGCGTTGATGCCCAGCCAAACTCATACATCAAGTTGGACGTTAGGCAAGCGTGAGCGCAATCACCAGCCCCTGACACTGAGAACAGAAGGTAATCACAGCTAAAGGGCATCCATGAGTTATTACGACTTTAACGATCACTTCTGGTCTCCTTGCGACGTTTGTGCAACCACACCCAAAGCAGAGATTAAAAAACGATTCTTGGAAATCCTGCTGCACTCTCTGCGTCAAATGCTCAATGAAGGGCAATGAGTCATGACAGCTTCGTTACTTCCCGCCCTACTCAAGCCGTGTTGCAGTACACCAGACATACCCCAGACTCTTACATGGCATCCTGACTCACCCTTTCTATAGTGCCGTCATCGCTGACAGCGTAACAGGTGTTTTTTGTGCTGTCCCATAACCGCTGTGCCCTTTCGACATCCGACAACTCGTGCTCGTCGATCGTGAGGACAACATATTTCGAGCCGTCATCATTGCCAAGTCGCCAGTTGGAACCGTAGAGGTGTGCTAGCAGGTGCTCGCGTCGTTCGGGAACAAGCGTACCATTTTCGAGCCACTCGTCTGGAACGCGATACCAATTTGTGAACGTCTTTGAATTCGCTGGCTCGTGTATGTAGCCGCTCAGGTCGTCATCCCAGAAGCTCAGCGTGTCGGGAATGGTCAAGCGCAGGTATTTCACATTTCACCCTCCTCATATCGATTGCCCCTATTCTGCTGTTTCAACGTCAGATACAAAACACTACTTATGAGCAGGGTTATTGAAGTCTGTCAGATCCACACGGATTCTCCAAAAGCTTTGGAGTGGCTTTCCTATTGGATTGTCACCGTTAATTAATCCGACACTCAACGAACCACCCACAGGATACTGCCCAAGTCCTCCAACACCCTCAATATTATTTGGATCAGTTATGACTGAGTGCCTCAGTTTGATCGTCGTTTGGTCGCCATTGACGAAGAAGATAGTAGCTCGATTTCCCTTAAACAGCACCATTACGTCGTAGACACCACCCGTCTGTGAAAACAAAGCTTTGCCCAAGAGTTTAAAACCATCAATATTCTTTCCCTGATACTCAGCAGCCCTAGCAGGTACACTCAGCAGCAGTAGGGCAGATAAGACTAGCCCAAAAACTTTCATAAATTTTCACGTCTTGGTTTCAATCTCGCTATATCTTCTACGGTAATTCTCAAATTGAGGCATTCACCAAAGCCTGACTTGAATCATTAATTAAATTCCTATTATCGTGAGCTTTGAGTGTGCAAGCTCACAATGGCTTCCCAAACTAGACACGGGGGCTATCAGGTAAATACGATCGCCCTTGGCGGGCGCGCTATCGCACAATCATCACACGCCCTGGCGATTGGTGTTTAGCAATTGCCCGTTAGATACAGGCGTATTACTAGAGGAATGCGTTCGCACGTTCCTGGCAGAGAAGAAATTTACAGGCAAGCAATGCAAAATTCGCTTCGTATTTTTCGGTAAATCCTTTTTAACTCTGCAAAAGCTCTACATATACAGATTAATGCAGCCGATCGCTATTCTGACCTTCTCAGCTTTTCAGGTAGGCTGATATCAACTCTGTCAGCACCTGCTATCATCCCCATGCCCGACCAACCTGCTAGCAAGATGATTCGCGTCAGTACGCCACTGATTGAATCGGTACAGAAGCTCTGCGAACTGCATCGACAGGGATACACAGCAGCGATTCTCCAAGGGCTAGAGCAACTGATATCAAGCATTGATAGCGGCTGTGCTATCAGTCATACTCTCCCTGCTGATAGCACCGTGCTAGCTGGGGTGATATCAGACTTAATTCAGCGCGTTGAGAGGCTTGAGCAGGGTGCTAGCGGCCTCGATAGCAGCTCGATAGCAGAGCGCCTAGAGAAGGTAGAGCATGTGATAGCGAGGGTGATATCGGACCTGTCAGCACAGAGAGAAGAGGCTGATAGCAGCAGTGATGACAAGTTGATAGCAGTAGAGTCAGAGCCAGAAGCAACTGACACATCACCACTTTCCTTACCCGATCCATTCCCGGAGGCTGGACTATCCACAGCCGAACTGGCACAAGCTACGGGTGTGACGGTACAGCACATTAATCGTCTGAGACGTAAGGGAGAACTGCACAATTGGAAAGGTGGTTGGAAGGCTGTGAAGGTTAACGCCAAAGAGCATCGCTACTACCCTCTCCATTAACCTCACCAAAGTTATACACCCAATCAAACACACGGCAAACGCGATCGCACTCATCAGCCTCTGACACTGAGAACAGAAGCAATCAACCGACGCCCCAGCCACAGATTATGTTTGGTTTCGCAATTATTCTTTTTCTCGTGTCCCCAGTCGCATTTCTCGCTGGTCTAGTCAATCCAAAATGGGTTCTTTTGGGGAAAAATAGAACTCGCCTCAAAAGCAGTGCTGTGTATTCGGGGGCTTTCGTGGCTTCTTTTGTAATCGCTGGGTTGACGGCACCCCCTCAAGCCAAGAATGCCAGCGTCCCCAATCCTTCTGCTTCCCCTTCTGTTGCAGTTTCCCCTGTTGTCGCAGCTTCACCCCAGCCAACGATTCAAGCGCAAGCGGTGAAACAGGTATCTTTGACATCTTCCTCAGTAGCTTCTGGAGTCCCCCAAAATCAAAGCCAATTTGCTTTTCCTAAAGCCACCTGCGGAGATAAATCTACAAGTGCGAACGATACATGGCATCCTGTCTTCGTTGATGGAGGGGACTTAGAAACCCTTCGCCGCAATTTCTGTGCAGATGCCACAAGCACTGTGCGGAAAGACTCCAAGGTTAAATCTGTGCAGCTAGCGAGCTTCACCAGCCGTGAGAGAGCGACCGAATTTGCTAAAGCCGTTGGTGGGGATGTGGGACAACTCAGATCTTGCACCTGGAAAGTTGAATGTATAATCCGTGACTAAGTGCAAGAGGACGCATTCGTTCAAGGTCGAGTAAAAAAAGGAACAGCAGCAATTGCGGCAAGATCGCTTGAAG
>NZ_JACJPI010000002.1 GCF_014695975.1 Leptolyngbya sp. FACHB-321 | reverse complement strand
AAGTGCTTCTAGACTAAGCATGAGGGCAAACCAGGCATGAGATTTTGCATTTTCAGCCTATCGGGTTTGCCCCTTTCTTGTCCCAGTTCTTATCCCGAACTCAGGTTACCTATGGTTCTGAAACCAATGGAGGTGGCCCATAAAGGGGTTAAGTTTAACTTAACCCCTTTATCGCTTTGTGCCTATGTTGTTCTGGCTGCTAGGAATTTCAATCCAAAGCGCTGTCCCCCTGCCTGGTTCGGATAGACAGCGAAGCTTGCCTTTATGCTGCTCAGCAATAATCTGATAACTAATAGACAAGCCTAGCCCTGTACCTTGACCCACTGGCTTGGTGGTGAAGAAGGGGTCAAACAGCCTCTCCTTCACCACCGCTGTCATGCCAGGACCATTATCAATAATCCCGATAGCCACAGAGTTTGCACCTCGAATTTCTGTTTTAATGGTAATTTGGCTGGGATGTTGGCGCCTTTCAGTGATCGAACGCTCGCTGTCGTAGCTATGCAGCGCATCGATCGCATTACTCAAAAGATTCATAAAGACCTGATTGAGTTGCCCCGCAAAACATTCAACTAACGGCAACTCCCCGTACTGCTTAACGATTTCAATCGCAGGAGATTCAGCCTTTGTCTGCAATCGGTTTTGCAAAATTAGCAGGGTGCTATCAAGCCCTTCATGGATGTCAACTGTTTTCATCTCTGCTTCATCCAAGCGCGAAAAATTTCGGAGTGAGAGTACGATCTGACGAATGCGATCGGCTCCTAATTTCATCGAGGCGATGATTTTCGGTAGATCTTCAATCAAAAAATCTAGATCAACGCTTTGGCTGTGCTGCTCAATGGCCGCCGCTGGACTGGGATAGCACGCTTGATAGAGACGCAAAAGCGCTAGTAAGTCCTGCGTGTATTCATCCACATGCTTCAAATTGCCATAAATAAAGTTCACCGGATTGTTGATCTCATGGGCCACTCCAGCCACTAGCAGACCCAAGCTCGACATCTTCTCGGTTTGAATCAATTGAGTTTGGGCTTGCTGTAGTTCTCCAAGCGCTTGTTTCAACTTTGCAGCCTGCGCTTCCGCAATTTTAGCCAGATTCTCTTTAATCTGTAACGTACTCTGTAACTGTGCTTGCTGCTGAGTGAGTTCTTCCGTCAACTTTTTGGTGTCTGCTAAAGCTGTATTCTTCGCTTGTAACAAAAAGAGAAAATCCACGATCGGGTCATGGGTTGCAAAGTCTTTGAGTTTAATGCCTAAAGGCGTCAAACTCGCCGTGTCAGTGACCCAGGGAGAGCCTAGAAAAAAGATCATCTCTTGGTCTGGCACGTACACCATCTGACCCTTCAGCTGCATCCCATTGTGAAGCGACTCCAGCAGGAAAAGGGAGCGTGTTTGTTGCTTAATTGCGTCAAACTCTAAGGCAAGGCGTGGACGATGAAGCTGAAAATGCTGCTCTATGTGGCTACCGATTAATTCTGTCGGCATGATTCGCTGCAGCACCTCCCCAGCCTGCAAAATTTCGAGATCACGGTTGAACACGACATGAAACGGAAAGACACTAGCAAAGAGCGACGGTGGCAGGCACAGTTGAGCAGGAGACATGACTCATTCAGCTTTGCTGATATTTGATCGAAAACTCGTCGTGGTCAGCACCTTCCTCGCGGCTTTGTGTCTGCGTTACTTCCACTTCTGTATCAAAGCGGGTGCCTAACCCTTTGACCAACCCTATTACCATAGGAGCCAACCCTTCTCGCTTAGAGTGATAGTGCAGGCTCAACGCTTCTTCGGTTTGATCCGTGCAGTCAAAGGATGGCGGTTGGAGTTGAGGAAAAATCACCCCAACACGGGCATGCAAACTATCCAGGTTTTCCAAAAACTCTGGCAGATTGTCGCCGCTCATTTCCAGCATCTCGCCATAGCCTTCTTGAGCGGTGTACGTCACCCAAAATTCGCCAAAGGCTTGCATAATGTCTGCAGCCGACAGCCCTAAGATCTCGCTGGCTGCTTTGACCAACTTATGGGTCACATCATCGGGATACCCCTCCATGCTGATGAAGGTATCCATTTCTAGCGCCGCTTTTTGCTTGATCGCTTTCCAGGTGGCTTCACCGAATTGGCTACGCACCATGTCTTCGATCGCTTTGTTCACCAGTCCGTACATAGCATCCTCTGATTGATCGAACCGTTGGCTTTGGTGATAGCTTAAGATGCCCACTTTCCTTCGTCTTGCAACAGCTTAAACTAGCTCAGACAATCGCTACTGCTGCCAGTCGCACCGCAGCCATCTTGCTATCGGGGTTTGAGTATCAGCCGAACAGAAAGTACCGTTAAGCGGCTCAATCAGCGTGTACCAGTTGAACTCTCGGAAACTTAGGAACCTTAAGCCCCTGCTATGCCGTTCCTCATGGCTGTGCCAAAGAACCTAGAGTTCAAGTGGTACGTCTCATTGAGACTGAAAAGTTCTTTTTAGAACGGCTGCTAGTAAAGCCTTTCAGCCTTAACGGGAGTTTCTGTTCCGTTGCTCCTCAAGCGCCTTTCCCTTCTTTCTCTCCTTGCTCCGTTGCGGACTCTGCAACTAACCCCAAAAGTTAAACAGTGGCTAGAAACATTACTAGGCGTAGCTTTTTCTTAGTCTAGAAATCAGTCTCTTTTGTTTGGTAATCTATGCATGAGATGTGAAATTGAACCATTAATGCAGGTAGAAACCGATGGCAACCGAGCAAGAGCTTCAAGCTCTTTTTAAGACCTTAGATCGCGATGAAGACGGCAAAGTCTCCCTTAGTGAGCTGTTCTTAAGTCCTGGCTTAAGTGCAGTCCTCGAAGCCGAAACTGATACCCGTAGCCCACAGGCGTTACTAGCAAAGCACGATACAGACAAAGACGGCAAGCTTAC
>NZ_JACJPI010000019.1 GCF_014695975.1 Leptolyngbya sp. FACHB-321 | reverse complement strand
CTGATCAGCAGCGTGAGTTCATGGCACTGGAATGGGTTGCTGATGGCGGTAAAGGCTTATGGGAACCCGATGGTGCTAGCTACTACGGGGATGAGTTGGTGATCAACACAGAGTAGCGCTGGAACAGGGAACAGAAGATGGCGCTTTTGGACTGGCACCCCATGTTCACTGGGCGCTGTCCACACTGCGAAGTGACGTTGCTCAAGACTGCACCACCACGCTTGCACTGGGACTGTGCATGCGGTTGGCGGGACGACAGCGTTTGACTGCTGCTGTCAAGGGGCACCCTGTAGCAAGTAAGCCGTTAAAAGGCAGTGGCATCCATGCAGGCGAACAGTGCAGTACTCAACCTTGACCTTGATAGCGGCAATCACAGCACCAGCACGCACGACTTGGTTGCCATTGGCGGTAAGCTGCCTTACTGCTACCAGGTACCCACGAGCAAACTGTTAGATGTCATTGTTGAGCTTGCGCCGGGGTGCATAAACCTGGATGCCAACCGCAAGAAACAGGCGCGAAAAATTCTGGCTCAAAAGCTTTACAACAAGACCCGACCGGGCTTCTATGTGGAGATCACCCCTAAGCTCCATCTGGGGTACGCTGGTCAGCCGCAGGGTCATGGCACACAGCACCAATGGCGCATCTTCTGTGACGACCAGTTGCAGGCACAGATCGAACGCTTGATCAAAAGAACATCTATAACGGTTCCTCCGCCCCAGCCGGGTGCGAGTGCAAACGGCGAACACTACAGAGAATGGGGTGGCTTGTACTTGCGTTCGGAAGCTGAGGTCAGGATTGCCCAGGCGTTGAATGAAACGGGAGTGCTGTTCTTTGCCAATGCGCGTGGACGAGTCGGGTTGCAAGAGACGGTTGTGAGCAATGACCAACTCACAGGACGGGTAGAAGCTGATTTCATGGTCTTCTGCCAAGGCAAATGCCTAATTTTGGAAGTAGACGGTCAGCACCATGCTGAAGCAGGACAGGTGCTCAGGGACTATGCACGCGATCGCGTGTTGCTTCGTTCTGGGGTGCCCACAGTCCGCTTTACGGCGCAAGATTGCTTCGAGCGACCGCAGGCGGTCGTGTTGGAGCTTTTGTCGATTCTCATGCCGAATGTGCCAACTACAGCCTGATAGAGGATGCTGTCCTAATCAAGTCAGAAAAGCAGGCAGGAGCGGATGTAGTTCCATGCAAATAATCATCCATTGAAGCTTGACAGCATCTTATGGTCTTAAGACAAGGCGGTAGTGGTGACGAATTTGCCAATGAAACGATTCGGGAGCGGGCTTACAAACTATGGCAAGCCAACCCTGAAAGGAGCGCGGAAGTTCATTGGAACGAGGCGATTGAGGCATTGAAGCGAGAGCGATTACTGGGGTGGAGAGTACGCCAGTCCTGGCAAACAGCGTTCAGCACTGAGAACCGCACCTTCACGTTAGACGTTTTAAAGTTCGTCATTTCAGCCTTTGGGGTCTTGGCGACTGTGTTTGCTGGAGTGGGTTTGTACCTGACCTACCGCACTGGACAAGAGCAACTAGAAGCAGCACAGCAGGAACGACAGCTTAACAGCGAACGCTTAGTGACTGACCGCTTTGCGAAAGCTGTAGAGCAATTGGGCAGCAAGGAACCTGACGTGCGCATTGGTGCGATTTACTCACTGGAGCGCATTGCGAAGGACTCGTCCAAAGACCATTGGACAATTATGGAAGTGCTGACCGCTTTTATAAGAAATCGGTCACCGTTACCGAAGGACCGGAAGCCTGATTCAAAGCAGCAGCTAGCAGACATAACCACTGACGTACAATCAGCCTTGACGGTCATTGGGCGACGAGAAGTGAGGCACGATCGAGAGGGTGAGAGCCTGAACTTGCAGAGAACTAACCTCAGTCGTGCCAACCTCAATGGTGCCATCCTCATTAATGCCAACCTCAATGTTGCCCACCTCAGTCGTGCCAACTTTAGGGGTGCCAACCTCAATGGTGCCAACCTTAGGGGTGCCATCCTTAGGGGTGCCGACCTCATTAATGCCAACCTCAGTCGTGCCGACCTCATTGATGCCAACCTCATTGGTGCCATCCTCATTAATGCCAACCTCAATGTTGCCCACCTCAGTCGTGCCAACCTCAATGGTGCCAAACTCATTAATGCCGACCTCATTGGTGCCAACCTCAGTCGTGCCAACCTCAATGGTGTCAAACTCATTAATGCCAAACTCAATGGTGCCAACCTCAATGGTGCCAACCTCATTGGTGCCGACCTTAGGGACACAAAAAGGGTCGGCACCGAACAAATCAAAGAAGCCAACGACTGGGATAAAGCTTACTACAGCCCAGACTTCCGTCAACAGCTGGGACTCCCACCCCAAAAGTCACGACCCTAAACCACCAACACTAAAAATAATTGCAAACCTGCGCAAAACTTGTGGGCTGAACGGCTTAGTTATAGCAACGGACAAAAAGTGATCGCTAAAGCTGAAAGACCTACGAATGAAAGCTTTTAGCGGTTACTTTACTTAGGTACTTGTTGGCTTGAACTGTTCCATCTTGGACTGTAAACGGGATAGTTGATACCGAAAAAGTCTGATTTTACGTTGGTATAGCCTGCTCGTTGCTAATAACCCAAGACTCGAAAATGGGAAAGTTGCCCTTAACGACCAAACTTTCCCGTCTGCTACACCAAGGCGACTTGGGATGAAGTCACGCTCCGTGCAAAAGTTTAGCCGCTGGGTGCTAAAGCGCTGCTGCGTATGACTTCAACGTTCGATGCTTTACCCCTTCAATGGAACAAGCTTCACCCCTACATAAACGGTCGTGTAGCTGCATTGATCAATCTCATCCCCTGTCCGATTCTCCATGTGCCAAAGGACGCGTGTGACTTCCCAGTGGTGACCAGGTGATTCAGGCATGTTGACAAAGATGAACTCGCCCACCCGTGGAATAGCGACTGGGCTAGGAATCGCTGCAATTTGGGTGTGAAGCAAATTCGATAGAGAACCACCCTTGTCTGGAACGAAAACAACACACCCGATCGGCTGAGACTTGTCCACCACTTTCTCTAACAGCTGAGGCTCTTTCATAACTCTCTCCAACCAAAATTTACGCTGATGAACTCGCTAACCATCCTGATTGATGTGTTCGATCGGAAGGGTAGCTTCAAAGAACAAGCTTGCTTGCTGACAGTGGTCAGACTGCAATTAGTGTAAATGTAACACTTATTAGATTGCAACTGATGGTAATTCTATTGTTAAAACTGGCGAGGGCTATGATGCTGGACATGACTAAAAAGGTTCAGGTGACCCTTCCAGACCGGATTGCCCTTGAGTTAGAAGCATGGGCAGAGTACGACGGCAGACCGCTGGCAAACTTGTGCGCCTACTTGTTGGAAAAAGCTGTCTCAGAAAGCAAGGAGAAGGGGTCTGACTGGTTCAAAGACCTCAAGGCAGCGGAGCAGAGAATTAAAGAGAAGGGTCAAGGGAAAGCAGAGGGGCAATCCCTCTAAGGACGGTGAACGCTGCGGCACCTGCGATAGCGGTTATGGCAGTGAATGGAATGGCAGTCGGAAGATGACGCGAACCAGGTATTGCCATCGATCGTGACCACATTAGTCATCTGGTTCCATCCATTGATGGAACCAGATGACTAATGTGGTCAACATTGTGGATAGCGGCTTAGGTAAGCCTGTTGAGCGGGCATAAAGCCGCACAAAATAACCCCCGTGCCTGATGTGACCTGGCATGGGGGTTCCTATGTATTATCCGGGCTAAAGCCTAGAGCTATATTTGACGGAGCCAGCGCTCAAGGTACTCTGAGGGCTTGATGTTTTGCTGAGTTGCCAGGGATTTGAGTCTTTCCCAGGCAGTGTCCGTCAACACGATATTGTGTGGCTTTTTTAATTCACCATACAAACTGGCTTTAGCGCGGAGGCAAATTTTGACCGGGGTACGTTTAACCCTTGGCATCGTTGCATCCGATTCAAAGTATTTCTAGGGTACTGAATCTAGGGCAACCTGCACGATTTTTTTTACGTTTTGAAGAAGCGGCGCTGCACGTCAGCATTGAATGTATGAAGGTGTTCCATTTTTTCCAGGTCTTCGAGCATTGAATAGATTTCAGTCTGCATCTTCTCTGCATGTTTCATGAAGACCCGTGCGCCCACCATCACTTCCTTGGGAGCTTTGATGCGCTGAAGAAAAGTGACGTACATCTTACGGAGACCAGTGGAAGTGACTCTTACTCTTGTGAACTTGAAGAATCTAGCGGAGATGCGATCGGCAACACTGTTGGGGTTGAAGGGTTGTCCCTTGTCAGTTGTCAAGAGAAAGTCGTGTTGAGGGTTCATGTAAGCCCGATATTCATTGAGCCATAAATAGAGGTAGTAGTAGAGCGTTTTACCCTCAGACAGTAATTCAGGCACACTGTCAGGCACACGTGCCCAAAACTCACCTTTCTCTTTCCGTGTCCGCCCATTTTTGTATTGGTGCGGCAGTAGATGAATCCACCAGCTAGCTTGGGATGGGTCACGCATACGGTCGGCTGATGTAAAACTAAGTCCGTCATAGTCTCCGTACAGAAAAGTTTCGCCAATCCTTAACAATCCAAGTGTACGCGGGCGATCTGGTCCACCAGAAACCATCAACAGCAATAAAATCAGAAGGCGTTGAATATCTTCGGCTCGACCGCGCCGCGCCCTCAATCGCTTGATTTCTTCTTTCCCAGTTTGCTTATTGACACGGAAAGTGTGATTGACTTCGGCTTCATGTTGCGATTGACGAATCACCTCGATCGCGTCTTCCCACGGCACCGTTCTTTGGTGGTTTGGAATGGTAGGGGTATAGAAGCCTGGGTCATCCCTCTGATCATTTTGCAAAACGCGAAGCCCCGTAATGACTGGTACATCCTCATATCGGCGGCGCAAAACTCGGTTAGTTTGTTCGCGATACAGAAATTTTGCTAGATGAATCATGCTCTTACAAGCAATGAGATTAGTACCAGGATGGTTCTGGTCATACGTGAAGTAGTTCTTGAGCAAATGAAGCACCTTCTTGGCATCTTCTTCAGCAAGAACTATTGCCGTCGCTTTCACATTTGCGTAGCGATTGATGTTAAGCTCCCCCTTTCGTTTCCCCTGTTCAATGAGAAAGAGATTAGGATCTGGGTTGAGCGCAAACACTGAAATGATTGTTTCTAGACGCAGATCCTCCCAGGCATGACCTTGTTCAAGATGTAGATAGCCGAAGATGCGTCGAATCACCGGAAGCGTTATCTCATCAGCGGTGCTTAGAGCAACACCAAGACCACCTTCTCCTGTTGGAGTAATGAGAAATTGCCGAAATGCCCTAAATTGCTCATTTAAGGTGTCGTTGATGGGCGCGACACTGGATAAACCTATTTGCAAAGGTCGTGTATGTGTTCTTCCCCCCTGAAGATGCTCTTTCATCTGGGGGCGACGTTCACCGTTTTTACGACACAGACGTATGCCTTCCCCTTTACCATAAGCGCGACGAGGGGGAGAACTCACCATACTTTCAGGCGCTACAAACCATTGTGCCCGTGCCCATTCTAATTGCTGCTGGAGCAAGCACTTGTACTTTGAGCGTAAGCGCTTGTTGCACTGCGTTCGTTCAAAAACAGCTTCCTGTATACTCTCTGCTTCACTGCAAAACTGCTCTATTGATATCGCTTCGAGGGCTTTAAGTTGAGTTTGGATTTCAGCCTCGGTTGCTTTGCGTCCCTGCATAAACTGCCCCGACCAACCAGGCGCGGCATATCTCAACACTGTCGTTTCATGGTTCTGGTCGAACCGACCTTTAGATGACCGCTGATGCTCCTCGAAGGCAACTAACAACTCGCGTGCATTCGTTGGTGCTCCAGCCCGTAATGTTACTTTCGGGATGCCATGCTCGGTTCTAAATAATTCGAGCGTTTCGCCTGTGTGCTCATTGATACGCGCATCTTCAAACATAAGCTCAGCTAATGACTACAGCGGTTTATCTGAGAACTATTATAGAGTAAACTACCTCCTATAAATCCAGATGCCATTATTGGCTAATTGGGGAGACAGGTGGTATTAATAAACTCAATTTAGTGCCTAGAAGTTCTGCAATGTATAGTTTACAGCATAAACATAAGTTCGTTTGTTCTACATAATGTTCTAAGTATTTAGAACAGAGTCTAAACGGCTACAAACAGTCGATATGCGTATAAACGAAACTTATGATTGACGGTACTTAGAAGACTTTTACTGCCCTTTAACTCCGAAACAATTTCTCGGTCGTTTTACGGAGAATTGGTTTCAGGTGCGTACACAGGTTCTACCTAACCTCTGGAAATCGCTGCTACAGAAGGATCATACGCTTCGAGGAATAATTGCTGGCTTTTCTATCAACCCCTTTCGTTGTGAAAGAGGTCACGTCCTGAACAAGGGCAATGTCAGTCAGACACGATTAATAGCAAGCACTTTTGCAAGGCTTCCATCGCCTTGCTCAATCGAAGGCAGGCGAAGCCTTGAGCCAACCTATGAGATTATGCGAGGCTACTAAGCTGAAGATTTTTGGGGAACTGTAACATTAGGCTTACCCTTAGATGCACCCCGGAAGATAAAAGACGGCTATGCCCAACGATAAGACAACTAACCCCCAGAGCAAGGAAACCCTAGAACAGAAGCTCTGGAAGGCAGCAGACAAGCTGCGAAAGAACATTGACGCGGCGGAGTATAAGCACATCGTTCTGGGGTTGGTCTTCCTCAAGTACATCTCTGATACCTTTGAGCAATTGCATGAGCAGTTAGTCGCTGGCAAGGGGGACTATGCAGGGGCTGACCCAGAAGACCCGGATGAGTACAAAGCAGAGAATGTGTTTTTTGTCCCTGCTGAAGCGCGGTGGTCGACGTTGCAGGCACAGGCGAAGCAGCCAAAGATTGGGCAGATTGTCGATGAGGCAATGGAGGCGATCGAGCGGGAAAACGCCAAACTGCTTAAGGGAATTTTGCCGAAGGTCTATGGGCAGCAGAAGCTGGACCCGATCGCTCTAGGGGGGCTGATCGACAATATTGGCAGTGTCAACTTGGCAAAAGTCAAGGCAGAATCTGACGGGCAGTTAAGTTTAGAGACGGAGCCAAGGGTCGCCCCTTCTCGACAGGCAGATTTGCTAGGGCAGGTGTATGAGTATTTCTTGGGGCAGTTTGCGCTGGCAGAAGGCAAGAAGGGGGGACAGTTCTACACGCCCGAAAGTGTGGTGCGAGTGTTAGTAGAGATGCTCGAACCTTATAAGGGGCGAGTGTTTGACCCATGCTGTGGGTCGGGGGGAATGTTTGTCCAGAGTGAGAAATTCGTGAAGGCGCACCAGGGGCGGCTGGATGACATTTCGATCTATGGGCAGGAGAGCAACGAGACGACGTACAAGCTGTGTCGGATGAACCTGGCGATTCGGGGCATTGATGGCTCGAATATTCGCTGGAATACGGAGGGGTCGTTTCTCAAGGATGCTCACCCAGATTTGAAGGCGGATTTTGTGATCGCTAATCCACCGTTTAACGATAGTGATTGGGTTGGTCGAATAGACGAGAAAAATGACGGGGGTCATCCCCTTCGTAATGATGGGCGCTGGCAGTATGGAACGCCGCCTATAGGCAGTGCCAACTTTGCCTGGGTGCAGCATTTCCTCTATCACCTCGCTCCGACGGGGGCGGCGGGGTTTGTGTTGTCAAATGGGTCGCTGTCGTCAAATATGAGCGGTGAGGGGGAGATTCGCAAGGAATTAGTTAAGTCGGATTTGGTGGACTGCATTGTGATGATGCCGACGCAGTTGTTCTACAACACGGGGATTCCAGCTTGTCTCTGGTTTTTGAGTAGACACAAGAACGGCAATAAAAACCGCAACCGCAAGGGGGAAGTGTTGTTTATTGATGCGTCGAAGTTAGGCTACATGGTCAACCGACGCAATCGGGCGTTTGTTGATGATGACATCCAAAAGATTGCAGGCATCTATCACGAGTGGAAGCGAAACGGCGGCAACTATCAGGACACTAAGGGGTTCTGTAAATCGACAACGCTGACAGAGATTGAGAAGCACAATTTTGTGTTAACGCCGGGTCGCTATGTGGGGCTTCCCGATGAGTTGGAGCCGGGGATTTCCTTTGAGGAAACAATGGGGGCGTTGACAGCAGAATTGGCAGCACAGATGAGGGAAGCAACAGCATTGGATGCGGAGATAAAAATCCAGTTGGCAAAGGTGGGGTTTGAGCTATGAGTGAGTGGGAGGTAACAACTCTAGGAAAAGTTTGCCAAAAGGTTATGACTGGCGGTACGCCTCTTAGCAACAACGAAGATTTTTATAAAGATGGAACTATACCTTGGCTTAGAACAAAAGAAGTTAACTTTTGCCGAATACGGGAAACTGAAAGCTACATCTCCGAACAAGGACTAGCAAATTCAGCGGCGAAAGTGATACCTTCCAACAGTGTCATCATTGCCATGTATGGACAGGGTGATACGGCGGGTAGAGTAGCAATAAACGAAATACCACTCACAACTAATCAAGCTTGTTGCAACCTGGTTATTGATGAAAGGATAGCTGACTATAATTTTGTTTATTTCTATTTGAGGAACTCTTATCGAGAGCTAGTTAATGCAAAGACTGGAAGTGCTCAACCAAATCTAAATACACAAATTATCAAAGATTTTCCAATCACGCTACCGCTACTTCCAGAACAAAAAGAAATTTCGGCGGTGTTAATTTCCCTCGATCGCAAGATCGAAAACCTGCGCAAACAGAACGAGACGCTAGCGCGAATCGCTCAAACTCTATTCAAACATTGGTTTATTGATTTTGAGTTTCCCAATGAAGACGGCAAGCCATACAAGTCATCTGGTGGTGAGATGGTGAGATCGGAGCTAGGCGAAATTCCTGCAGGTTGGAGTGTTGGAACATCAGGAAATTTGATTTGTTTGCAGGGTGGTTTTGCCTTTAAGAGTCAGGATTTTAAGGAGTCTGGTAATCATAGGATCTTAAAAATAAAAAACATATCAGGCAATGTGGTAGATATTCAACAGACGGATTTCATTGCTGACTCTACTGCAAAAAGAGTTGATTCTAAATTCAAGGTCAAATCCGGTGATGTATTAATTGCAATGACTGGTGCTGAAGTTGCCAAAATGGGATTAGTTCCTACAACAAATGAGGCTATTTGGCTTAATCAGCGAGTTGGTTTATTTAGAGAGGTAATACCGGGAGCAAGGGTTTTCATTTATTGTCTTTTCACAAGAGAAACCCATCAGCAACTATTGAGAGATAGGGGAAGTGGAAGCAGCGCTCAGCCTAACATCAGCGGGAATGATATTGAAAGTATTCCTTTGGTCAAGCCACTTCAAAGTGTTCTAGCTATATTTGCTGAAGTGGTAGAACCTTTAATTAGAAAAAAATGTGACAACTTACAGCAAATACAAACCCTAGCTAAAACCCGTGATGTGCTTCTACCTAAACTGATGAGCGGCAAACTTCGTATCAAAGACTAACTTTTTTAAGGTCATGCAATGGCGACACAAACTTTAGCAGCCGTAGACAGTTATTTCTTTCTATGCAACCCCGATTGGACTTTTAACTTAGGGGATGGCGAAATCTCTACAAACCAAGACCTCTGCCGTCATATCCAGACCACACTCGCAACAGGCGAATTCATGTATCTCAGTTGGAGCTGTGCCAACACTAAGAGAATACAAGTTGGCGATCAGGCTTATCTGGTTAGGAGTAACAGTAGTCCAACAGGCATCATCGCTTCCGGCATCGTGGTTGAAGGTTTAGAAGACGACCAGCTCAGGAACTTAGATTCTCGATATGCAGACTTGAGTGCTGCTTACGTTGACCATAGCGAGAATACATACTACGTGTGTCTTGAGATCGATTCCGTCGTTGACTTTGACTCTCCCCTAGAACAACGTACCTTACGGCAGTTACCAGAGTTTCGCGATGTTAATTTCCAATTTCAAGGTAGCGGAAAACAGTTTGCTCCTAATAATCCTCAGGCGGTTCATGCCCTTGCCTCCGAATGGGAGAAACACTCCTTAGTTTGCCAAAGTCGAGGTAAAGGACGCAGGTTAGTAGATGTATTTGTAGAAAGGGGTGATAAAGCTAGACAAGAAAAGGATTTCGAGTCCGCTCTAAACTACTACCAACAAGCTTTAGCCATAGATCCGGATTACGCTAAAGCACTAAACAAACTCAAGATTTGTCAGTCGATCATCAATAGGGCTAAACCGTCCACTCCACTCATCACACCTCCACCTCTCCCATCGCCCCTTCCCCCTCTTCAAGATGAGATGGACAGCATCAGAGATGAACTGGATCAACAAGAACCTTCGATTCCCTCAGATGCCAGCGAAGCCCGTAAACGAATCTTAGTCTCGATCGCAAGGCGGCAAGGGCAAACAAAATTCCGGCAAACCTTATTAGAAGCCTATGGCTATAAGTGTGCTATCACGAGCTTTGATGCAGAAGAAGCATTAGAAGCTGCCCACATTATTCCCTATGTAGAAACTGCAAATAATAACCCTAGCAATGGCTTGTTGCTGCGGGCTGATTTGCATACACTCTTCGATCTCAACTTGCTGGCAATTCATCCCGACACGATGCAAGTTTTCTTGTGCCCTGCCTTACAAAATACTGAATACCAAGCCATCCATAAAAAGCAGATGAAGATTCCCGATAATGTTGACCTGCGTCCCGATCCAACCCTTCTTAAACGAAGACTAGAACAATGTAATTGGATGAGTACAGATTAAAGGCGTGCTACGGGAAAACTAAATCTCAGCACTCTCTCCGGTCTTATGAGCAAATTCACCACTGAAGACCAGATTGAAGCATACAACCTCGAACTACTCGATGCCCTAGGCTATGGCTACAAAAACGGCTACACCCTAGAACCCGAAGGAGCCGCACCCGAACGCCAGAGCTTTAGTGATGTCCTGCTCAAAGACCGCCTGACCCAAGCCCTGGGGCGGATCAATCCCCACATTCCCCCCGAAACGCGTCATCAAGCCCAGCGGGAATTGCAAAACATCGCCACTCCTGACCTGATCAATAACAACGAAATCTTCCATCGCTACCTCACGGAAGGCATCACCGTTGAATATCAGCGCGACGGCGAACCTAAAGGTGAAAAGCTTTGGCTGATTGACTGGGATAATCCCGCCAATAACGAATTCCTCGCGGTAAATCAGTTCACCGTTATCGAAGACAACCACAACCGCCGCCCCGACATCATCCTCTTCATCAACGGGCTGCCCCTGGTCGTAATCGAACTCAAAAACGCTGCCGATGCCAAGGCTCACCTGCAAGCCGCCTTTAACCAACTACAGACCTACAAGCGCGAGATTCCCAGCCTCTTTACCTATAACGCCCTGCTGATCATTTCCGATGGCACCTCTGCCCGTGCAGGCTCCCTCTCTGCTTCCTTTAGCCGCTTCAGCCAGTGGAAACGCAAACTCCCCAATGGTGACATCGACAACAACCCCGACACCAACGAACTGGAAATCCTGACTCAGGGGATGCTCAACAAAGGCACCCTGCTCGACCTGATCCGTCACTTCACCGTCTTTGAAAAAATCAAGACCGTAGACCCCAAAACCGAAGTCGTTAACCTGCAAACCACCAAAAAGCTGGCTGCCTATCACCAGTATTACGCCGTCAATCTAGCTGTTGAGAGCGTCATAGCCGCCACGAGAACTAACCATCGCGGCGGCGTAGTATGGCACACCCAGGGCAGCGGTAAATCTCTCTCAATGGTGTTCCTTAGTGGCAAGCTCGTCCTGCTGCTGAATAACCCCACCCTGGTGATCCTCACCGATCGCAACGACCTCGACGACCAACTCTTCAACACCTTTGCCGGGTGTCGTCAACTGCTGCGTCAATCTCCCCAACAGGCAGGCGATCGCGATGCCGTGCGCGAACTGCTCAACGTCAATTCGGGTGGCATCATCTTCACCACCGTGCAGAAATTCTCCCCTCAAGACAACGAAACGATCTATCCCAAGATCAGCGATCGCACCAACATCGTTGTCCTAGCCGATGAAGCCCACCGCAGCCAATACGGGTTCAAAGCCAACCAGGTCAACATCAAAGATGCTGAGGGCAACGTCGTTGGCAAACAGACCCGCTACGGCTTCGCCAAATACATCCGTGATGCCTTACCCAATGCCACCTTCGTCGGCTTCACAGGCACCCCGGTTGAACAGACCGACAAAAACACCCCTGAAATCTTTGGCGACTACATCGACATCTACGACATTGCCCAAGCCGTCAAAGATAACGCCACCGTCCCGATTTACTACGAAAGCCGCCTAGTCAAAGTAGACCTCGACGAGCAAGGACGAGAACTGCTCAATGAATTGGACGAAGACCTCAGCTTTGAAGACCTCAGCGCTACCCAGCAAGCCAAAGCCAAGCAGACCCGGATCGAGGCGATCGTCGGCTCCACCCAACGCTTGAAGAATATTGCCAACGACATCATCACCCACTTTGAAATTCGCCAAACTGCCAATCGCGGCAAAGGCATGATCGTCACCCTCAGCCGCCAGGTCGCTGCCGACCTCTACGAACAGATCACCCAACTCCGCCCCGACTGGCATAGTGACGACCTGAACAGCGGCAAAATCAAAGTCGTTATGACCGCCAGTGCCTCCGATGAAGGCAACCTCGTCAAGCACCACACCAACAAGAAAAAGCGCCAGGTTTTGGCGCAACGGCTCAAAGACCCCACTAACGACCTCGAACTCGTCATCGTCTGCGATATGTGGCTCACTGGGTTTGATGCCCCCAGCCTTCACACCATGTATATCGACAAGCCGATGAAAGGGCACAACCTGATGCAGGCGATCGCCCGGATCAACCGCGTTTATTTCGAGAAGCAAGGCGGCTTGATTGTCGATTATCTAGGCGTTGCCCATGAACTCAAAGAAGCCCTGAAGTTCTACTCCCAAAGCGGCGGCAAAGGCGATCTCACCCTCGACCAGCAGGTGGCGATCGGGCTACTGCTCACCAAACTGGAAGTGGTTGAAGGTGTCATGGAGTCGTTTGATTACCAGCCCTATTTCACCGCCAGCACTGGAAACAAACTCAACCTGCTCAAAGCGGCGGCAAACTATGTCGCCGACCCACAAATCAAAGATCGCTTCCTCGATGCCGTCACTGCCCTGTCCAAAATCTATGCCCTCACCGCTCATCATCCAGAAGCGATCGCCCAGTCCGAAAAAATCTCCTTCTTTCAAGCGATCCAAGCCAGTCTCCGCAAACTGGAACCCACTGACGGCAGCCTCAGCAACGTCGAAATCGAAACCGCCATCCGGCAAGTCGTTGATCAAGCCCTCGTTTCCGATACCGTCATCAACATCTTTGACGAAGCAGGCATCAAAAGCCCTGACCTCTCTATCATCTCCGACGAATTTCTCGAAGAAGTCGAAGGCATGGAGCATCAAAACCTGGCAGTGGAATTGCTCAAAAAGCTGTTGCGCGATGAAATCAAAGCCCAACGTCGCACCAACATTGTCCAGAGTCGTCAGCTTACCGAAATGCTGGAAGACTCTCTCCGTCGCTACCAAAACCAGGTAATTAGCGTTACGGACGTGATCCAAGAACTAATCAACCTCTCTAAAGATGTCCAAGCCGCCAAACAACGGGGTGAAGAGTTGGGGTTAGAACCCTATGAACTTGCCTTTTATGATGCCCTGGCTCAAAATCAGAGTGCGCGGGACGTGATGGGGCAAGATCAACTGCGAGAATTGGCGATCGTCCTAGTGTCACGGGTACGCAAAACCGCCTCGATCGACTGGAACCTGAAAGAAAGCGTTCGCGCCAGAATGAAAGTGATGGTCAAACGCTTACTGCGGCAATATGGCTACCCGCCCGATATGCAGGCACTCGCGATCGAGTTGGTGCTGGAGCAGGCAAAGGTATTCACAGAATTTGAGGTTGAGACAAATCACTCCAAACCCTATGTGGAAGGTGACTCAACCCTCAATTAGCTCCCCCCACTCTGATCCTGGGATGGCAAGTCTACCAGTAGTGCGTCTGCATGAACATGAAGCCTAGCTTGTGCCTCTTTAACCAGAATCGGATCACCTGACTCTAACCATTGCTGCATTCTGGCAGCCGAAGCCTCCTGTCGCCGTTGTCGCTTCTCTGCCACCGTCTGAGCAATCGCGGTGGCTGCACCCAGCACCGGACTAGCGAACTTTGGACTATTAGGACGCTGTGATGACAGTGGAACAGGAGAGTGCAGTTGAGAGAGGGAAGAAGCGAGGTTACAGTCTCCACTGCTAGCTGACGACTCTGCGTTTGTGGCTAAAGAATCAGCTTGACCTGTGGAAAACCCCCCAGACCCCCCTACTTTTTTGAGCCTATCTGCTTGCCCTTGGGGGGCAGCAGAGTACGGCATAAACTTATTTAAGAGCAAGTCGTGTACGCTCCCTTCCGGCAAGGCTTCCAGCGTTTCAGGTGGTAGAGCGTCAGGGTTGCCTAAAATGGCTGTAACTGGCTCCGCAACGGTTAGTACAGGACTTCCTTTGTGGTCAGGGTGCCACAGCTCCTTGTGCTTGTTGAGGGTCTGCTTGCTGCACCGCGCTATGGCAACGATCGCGTCAGCCCTGGCGGTCGTACCAGTGGGAAAGTTATCGGTTGCATTCAGTTGCGTGATCGCTGCTTGAATGCGTCGTGCCGCATCTAGTGCGAGTGACTGCTGGAAGGAGACGATGTTGTTTGCTGGCTGTGACTCAGGCTGTAGTGCTGACTTGCGTCGCTTACTGGGGTCGTAGGGGTAATACTTGGGAGATGCCTCGATGCTCCGTGCCCACTCTGCTGCCTTCTTATGGATCTCGTGTTGATGCCGACAATGCTCTGTGTAGCCTGGTAGCGCCATGGCGACTTCAACGATCGCGTCTACGAGTGCTTGTCCCGTTAAGGGTGCACCACCACGCAAGATGTGACCGAAGATGTATTCCCGCATGGCAATGCGACCCAGCAGCTTGGTCGTCTGCCCATGTTCCGTCCAACCCCGCTCAACTTCGGTGTCCAGGTCGTTGAGAAACTTCTGAGAGGTAACAGTGACAACTTTGTACCGCTGACGCTTTGCCTGTTTGAGGACGTGCTCAACAGTCTTGCTGTGCAGGTCGTTGCGTTGTTCTGCCCACTGCCACTGCTGCACGAACGCTGCCTGATCAGTGTAAACCTGTTCCCAGTGCTGGTTGAGCAAGTAAGAACCCGCTTGTAGTGGTAAACGGTGCCCGTTGTAGAGACTTGGTGTGCCGCTGGTATAAGGTCTTGGGTTGGGGAAGCTTTCCAGTTGTCCTGGCTTGAGTTTGAACCCAGCTTGCTCTAATAGTGTGCTGACGACCAAGGCGATCGCCCATGGTTTTTGTTCCTGTGCGAAGGGAAGATAGAGGTGCAAACCACTGCTGTAACTACTCGTGACGGCAACGTAAGCGACCAAACCAATCACTTCTAGTGCTGCCAGCATCTGTCTGATGGCAAAGGGGTCGTGGCAGGGGTGATAGGCGCTGTTTCGATCGATGTCCAGCACCAAATACCGTGTTAACTTGCCGAACCGCACACCATACAGGTGAGCGCCTTGCTGGATCAAGCGATCGCTCAAGGGGTAGCGGCTTTCCGTCTTCCAGTCTGGGCGTTCGCTTGGATCGGGGTGCTCTGCCCACAGGTGGTCATAGCGGTGCATCCAGAGCGCAAGAAACTCGTCTTGTTCCTCGACAGATTGAAATTGAGGCGATAGAGTGTCGGTGTAGACGACCTGCTGCGGTTCGCCTACGCTGCTGTCAGGAGCGTTTCTAGGGTTTGGATTGTAAGAGGCTTTCATTATCGGCTCCTGATTGGTTAGGGAGCCGAGTCGCTATGCTGCTCTGGGTCTAGTCTCTTAACGCTACAACTGTGGCAATTATGTCAACTTTTGCTAGTATTGGGGTGTTGCTAATTCTATACAGTCTTAAGCTCTTGCAAAGGTAAGTTGTTCAACGAATACTCTGATGACTCCCTTGAAACAGCCATTCTTGTTGATTTGCACAACTTTTCTGTGAAGTCTTGAGCTGTATAGAATTAGCAACACCACCAAAGCAAAACCAATAAACATTCTTGCCCTACCGGAATACGGCAGTGGCTAGGAGACCATAGCCGGGGCGTGCTTAGGACTCTGTTAACATCACAAGTTTGGCGACGTGCGGATGTTAATTTGAGTGGTACGACTCGGTTTTTGGTTTATTAAGCTTTTCTTTGCCCTTGGTAGCTCTGCTATCAGGGGTTTTGCATATTCAGTTTTTAAGTTTTCCTCCTTTAGTCATCAATTAAGTCCTGTAGTTCCCACTCAAGTGTTGCAAGCAGCGCTGCTAATTGTTTGGGCGGCAACTTGGGAACGTGCTTGCCGTTTTCCCAATTAGTCACTGTGTTTTCCGTGACTTCACAGGCAACAGCAACCTTATGGCGAGAAAGACCAAGCATTTCTCGCTTTTGCCGCATCCGTTGCCCTAATGACGCTTTCACAACAACAGTGGTCATAAGTTAACTTGTCCCATTTCGCGTGATCGTAGCAAAGATCTGGCAAAAGCGATCGACAAAATTTTTAGTCTTCTCCCCTCTGGATTTTGGGAGGGAAGCGATCAGGAAATTTGATTCGTACTGACATCTCAACCAAGAATGCTGCAAGATTCGCAGTGGGTCGCCCTTCCTCGTCAGCCCAGGCTTCTAAGCTGTCAAAAATTTCTTTTGGAAGGGTGATTGTCGTCCTCTTGGTAACGTCCGAGAACTTCGCCATAAGTGCGTCAATGCTGATTGCTTGCAACATAAGAATCTTAGCCCTCTTCAAAGAATACAAAGCGTAAAGCATTGGTTTCTATGTTATCAACACTGGAACCAATGCTAGCATAACGGCAGTAGAGGGCAGTGGTGACGGCGAACGGCAAAACTTACAGCAAGCTTTTCCCTTCTAGAAAGCCGCTCAAAGACCCTTTAGCGAAGCTTTGACACTATTTCAGGAGATGCAAGCATGAGTCCATTACTGGCAGCGACAGCCAAAGTTGCCAAGCCGACACAGACATTGGCAGCAGGCTACGATCCGGGCTTCGGTCAGTCGAAGTTAGTCCTCAGTGGGCATCGGGAAGTCGTGATTCCCTCCTATTTCTCTGAGAAGCAATACGAGCTGCTGCACAATATCCCAACCAGTTTGGGTGGTGGCTTTGTGCGCTACCTGCATGGCGATCGTGCTGATTTAGTCGGCTCTAGCTGGCTCGGTGGTCTGCCTGCTTATCTGGACGATCCCAAGCGCTATATCAAGAACGCTGACGATCCACAAGCAAAAGTGCTGTATGGCTTGCAGCTGCTGCTCTCAGCCATAGCAACACTCCCTTATCGCCCACAATGGCAGCTCTTCTTGGTTGCCTCGGTGCATTCAGTTGAGACCTATGGTGAACGTCTCCAGCAAGCACTACAAGGCAGACACACTGTTGCTCTGGGTCATCATCAACCATCCACAGTCTCGATTCGCATTGGGCACATCTACGAAGAGGGTTATGGCGTTTGTGCCGCACGGCTTTTGGCAGCGAGAGAGCAATCCAGCCGTGTCATCTACGACATTGGCAGTGGCACTATCCGTGTGCTGGCGTTCGGTCCCACCGGAAACGTCATTGGGCAACCTGAAAACATTCCTGCTGGCGTCGACAACCTGATTGAAGCCATTGCTAAACATCCCGCGATGCGGTTGTTGGAGCGTGGGCAGGAGGGCGATCGCCATTTGATTCGCGTGGGGATTGAGCAGCACACTCTGCTCTACGGCAAGCAGGGCGACAGCTTTGCAGACATCTATCACGACGAGCTGACGAAATGGGCACGAGCGGTGCTGGTACGTGCAGTGAAGGCTGGGATGCCCTATCACCGCAATGCTGATGAAGTCATTGCTTGCGGTGGTGGTGCGAACCTCCCTGCTCTCCAACCCACACTCAAAAGCTGTGGCATCGTACCTATCACCCATAGTGCGATCGAAAACGCTAAAGGGTTGAAGCAACTAGCCGATACCTTATTGAACCGGATGGGAGGTCAGTGATGAGTCATCAAGCCGAGCGACCGCTCCAGACCAACCGTGGCAGTGTTCCTATGGGCTACCAATACGAATATCTCCAGGCTTTAGCGGCAAAACTAGGCATTACCGATACCTCCCAAGCCCTGTCAGTGATTGTGCTCGACCACATCCGGTGCATCGGGCTAGAGGGCGCTCCCGTCGCTGGGGAAAGCCAACTGGCAGTCTGCCACTCTGCAAAACCCGCTCAGCCACCAGCAGCCGGGGAGAACCTCCTGGAAGGCTTTCTGCCTCCCTCCATGCAATGCGCTTAAGCACTGGCATTTTGAGACTACGAACCAACAACACAGCCACAGTCAACTTGGCGATCGCCTGACCCACAACAGAATGATCGCCTCCTTCAGCTTGAGGAAAGCTATGACCAATCAACCATTTACAGGTGAGGGGCAGTTCTTCACGCTCAACCCCGTACAGCCACCCAAACCAAAAGCCTCTATGAGTTGGGGCTTACCCCTTGCTCTAGGGCTGCTGACAATCCCACTCTTAATGTTTGGCTTTGGCTTTGCACAGCAGCAACAGCCAGCACCAATCCCATCAGCCAGTCCGACTGTTATGCCTTCCGTCGCCCCAGCGACCGAGCCGTCCCTAGCATCCCAGCAGGATGCTACCGCATCACAGCCCGAAACGCCTGCAATACCTCAAACAGAAGCCGTCACCCATACTGCGACACCAGCGCCGGGTGATGCTGCGCTCTTACCGATCACCCGTATCTATAGCCCTGGCGTGGCGGCAAACTTCCGCGCCGCACCCAGCTTGCAGAGCCAGGTCTTAGGCGTGTTGCTGCAAGGCGACCTGGTGGAACTGAGCATTGAGCGCCGTGTACAGCAAGACGGTGTGACGTGGGTACCTGTACGCTGGCGTGGGCAGTCCGGTTGGCTAGCAAGCAACTTTATCGGAGGAAGCCCTAATGTCCAACCTTAAAGCCCTACCAGGCGCTCAGCCGTCACCCACACCACTGGCAGTCTGGGCGGATCAGGGTGGCACGCCCTACCTGGTCAAACAACAGCCAGACGGCAGCACCACCTTTACGCCCCTAGAGTCAGTACTGGCTCAAGCCCAAACACCAAACACTGAGCGCGTCACCACTTACCGCGATTCCTTGAACACCGTCCTCATTGGCATTGCCGCCGTACTAGGCATGGTCCTATTGGGCTATGGCATTGGCTTTCTGGCGGGTGCCTCTGGTCAACGGGTTGTCATCGTCCCTCGCTCGCCAATCTGCGACACCCAGCGCAGCAGTTTTCTCTTTTGGTCCTCTGAAGACAAGGAGTGTCACTAATGTCAGCACCAAGACCCAAAGGTTACAGCAACAGACACATGGGCATTCAATCCCATCTCCTGCCGCACGCAGGGGCACTGACCGAACGCGCGACCCGCTACTTCGGCATCGACTTAGCACGACTGCCGCAAATGAGCGACCACGACCTCGCCTTGTTTGCTGATCGCGCCACTGCGATGACCCGACTCAAAGAGATTCTGCCGATCCTCGAAAAGCACTTCACCACGCTGATTGAAGGGCAAGCCGAGTACGAGCAGTTTGTTCAGCGTGTGTTGAAGCAAGTCGAAAAAGGCTCGAAGCAAATTGATAAGAGTTTGCTAGATACCTGGCTACTCAGCAAAGGGTATGACAAGCACCTGCAACTGCTGAACCAGAAAGCAGGGCACGGCATGGAGCGCCTCAACGTCGAATACCGCTCGGAGCAGGACCTGAACCGCCTTGACTTCCAAAGTGCAGTGAAATTGATCCACCTGCGGCATCAGAACCGAGCCAAAGCGATCGGCGAGCGGTTGCCCCAGGCAAAGCGTCAGATGCAGGTGCAAGAAGCGTTACGGCAACAAGCCGAAAACCGCAAAGAACTGCTGACCTATGGCACTGCTGGCAAGCCTGGCAAAGGCTTCTGGAACGGCGTGAAAAACTTCTTTGTGAGGTAAAGCATGTTTGACCCATACGATTCACCGCTCCTACTACCCCCCGCTTCTGGCAGCTACGAGCCAGAGCCAGAAGCAGATCGCATCGACTACGCCCTCAACGGTATTTGCCGCTTTACGGGCTTGTTTGCCCTGGGCATTACCGTAACCCTCTTAGCCCGCTGGCTGCCAGCCTTGCTGCCCTTCTACTGGATCGGCACGATCGCTTGTCTGCTGGCACTCGTGCTGCCTGCCTATCTCTCGCAGAGTGCCCGGTTACTCGCCATCGCGATTGCGCTGATAGTGGCTGTTTTCAGCGGCTGGTTTGACGCGATCGCTCACACCAGTCAACAGGTACAACAGCAAGTACAGGAGGTGCTGAAGTGAAAGATCCGTATCTGCCTCAGATTCTGGGGCTGCTAGCCGCTGGTATGACTAGCACAGCACTCTCGGTCAGTGGCTATCTACACCAGCCTGAAACGTTCCGCTTTCTAGGCACGCAGCTTACCTACCAGGCGGCTTACCGCAAAATCCCCCTGTCGTTGATGGGCACTGGGCTTTGCATCTCTGCCTGGCTGCTGACTCAGAGCCGCCGCGACTATCGCCGAGCGTATCAAGAGTGGGAGCGGCAAACACTGCTGCAACAGAGCCAGCTGCAAGCCATTCAGCATCAGAGCGACTTACAGGGCTATAGCCAATTGGCGCAACTGCAAACCGCTGAGAAGTTCTACCCCCAAATGGCACCCTACCTGGATGTAGAGGATGCCGAGTTCCAGGAGTTGCCCGCGCAGCCGCAGGCTCACCCGCCAGTAGGAGCAACCGCACCTGAGCAGCAGTCAGCAACACCTGCCACACCCACATCTAAGCCCACGGCTGACCCTACCGCCTACCTGCAAAACTTCCTGGAATATCCAGGGCTGTTGTTTGGCGGTATGGGCGCTGGGAAAAGTTGGACGGCGCGTTATCTGGTCATGCAGAAAGTGCAAGCGGGTCACCAGGTGATTTTGCTCGATCCGCACGCCGCCAACCACGAGTGGAAAGGCATTCGCCATATCGGTGCTGGGATGGACTACCGCGCGATCGCTGAGTTCTTGCAGTGGTACCTCGACGAAATCGAGCGCCGCTATCAGGAGTTTAACCGCTCCGGTTTAACTGAGGAAGATTGGCAAGATTCCTTACGGCAGCAGCAGCGCATTACCAGCGTAGTCTCTGAAGAAATGACGAACTGGGCAGACAGGCTACCGGGTGACATCGGTAGTAAGTTCTTCAAGTCCGCCATGAGTGACAGCCGTAAAGTACTGATGCCACCCCTGTTTGTCGCGCACGATCGGACGCTTACAGCACTAGGTGATGCCAAGGGCATTGCTCGCTTACGGGATGCAGCCCTGCTGGAATTAGAACTCATCCCCACGATTCACCCCACGACTCGTAAACCTGTATCGAGTGGGAAGGGCAAGTTAAAACTGCCTGGGCACGCTGAATGGTTAGGGGTTGAATTGCCGACGATCGAGCGCAAAATTACAGACTTTACCGTGTGGCTACCACCGCAACCGCCATCTGAAGTAAATCAAACAACACTGCAATCATCACCACCAGCACAGCCAAAACCACCTGATTTTCGTACTCAAGTGGTGGGTTGGTTACAGGACTGTTGGCAAGCTGAACCACCGTCAGACGAACCGGCTTCAACCCGCAGTCGCCTCGATTCTTTACCCACAAGTGACCTCAAAAGCTTAGGCGTTTACCTGCGTAAAAAAGGTGCGATTGCTGTTCGAGATCTCAAGAAAAGTTGGGGTAAAAACAACTCCTTAAACGCAGAGCAGGTGCAAGAACTTTTGTTGGAGCTCATCAACCTCCACTTGATTGAAACGTTCTCAGACGGCACTTCCCGCGCGGAGTGGGTGCGGTGGGTCGAAACCTAGACGGAATGCTAGTTACGTCAGGTGCCGTATGCCGTACGGCACTGTTTACGGCAGTCCACACGGCAGTTTTACGGCACTATACACGGCACTGTTTACGGCACTATACACGGCACTGTTTACGGCACTTTTGTAGAGGCTTTCGCTAACGCTATGTTTAACCAATCGAATCCTAGAATTGTTCAAATTCGTCGTGAGCTGCGAGGGCAGTTGCCTGACGAGTGGCTCGAAGAAGTTATCTCGATTCTGGAGTACCAATTGAGTTACCAAACGCTTGACGAATTAGCTACCAATGACCTGCTAAAACTGAATCTTGGAGCAAAGTTTAGTGCGACGCTGAACGTGGCACTCACGCAGTCTGTTAACCCCACTTCGCCAGCAGCCGAGCCACTAGAAACCAAACCCTTTCCGTTGCGGTTGCCCTGGCAGTAAAATTGCTTTGCACTTTTCATACAGCTCAACCTCATACTCACTAGCGAGGTTTTTCTTTGTGCCTTTGCTGCACTGCTTTTAGGGCGGTCGCCGTCGTTGTCGCTGACGCAGGCTGATCAGCAAGATCAGCTCCTTTTTTCTCTGCCCTTTACTTAAGTGCACTACAAGCTTACGTATGAGTATTCAGCGGTAGGCTTTGCGGCAGCAGCAAAGTGGCTTCGATTTCTTCACGCACTGAGCGGGTCACATAGCAATCGCTGTTGAGGCAGTCTACCAGCAGTTTATTGGCTGTAAAGTATTGCTCCAACATTTGTACCTGATCGGGACTGAACTGCCAGTTGTGTCCAATATTGCAGTATTGAATCATGACCGCTCGAAGCTGCTCGGACCACTTTTGACCATGCTCCTGCCACCATTGCTTGGCGGCTTTTTGATCGCCTTCTAGGTCAGGAAGTTGGTTTTTTAGCATTTGCAGAGCTTGTCTCAATTCAGGATCTGCAGTGTCCTTGAGGGCGCTGGCGAGGGCGCTGGCGAGGGTGCTGGCGAGGTCACGGGCGAGGGCGTGGTCGTGGGTGCTGGCGTGGGCGCTGGCGAGGGCGCTAGCGAGGGCGTGGGCGCTGGCGAGGGCGCTAGCGAGGGCGTGGTCGCGGGCGTGGGCTAAGGCGCTGTCAAGGGCGCTGGCAAGGGCGCTGGCGAGGGCGCTGGCGAGGGCGCTGGCGCTGTCGCTGGCGCGGTTGAGGGCGCGGGCGCTGTCGAGGGCGCTGTCGAGAAAAGTATAGTAAGCTCTGACAGCAGCGGGTTTATAAGACACTTCCACAGAGCTTGCTTTCTTGTTTGCCCAGTGGAGAAACTGCTGTAGCTTTTCATCATCCGCCACAAGCTGGTCAATTTGAGTTTTCATCAATTGCACAAGCTTGTCAGCATTCTCCAACATGCCAGCCGTGAGCAAAAACACTTCTCGCCAGCGCGTCTCCATCACGTGTCTCACCAGTTGTTCTAACAAGTCAGCGCGCTTCTCAACGCGTCTGGCAGTGAAATACTCGTGAAACGTCAAGTGAGAAAAAGAGTAAATACCTGTTGCTCGTGCCACCAGTAGACCATGCTGCGCCTCGATTGACTTTAGGATCGCTTCACTGTCGAGAAGTAAGGTCTTGGGATCTGTTTGAGCATCCGGCAGGTTCTGAATATAGGTTGTAATGTGCTGCTCGATCGCCTTTTGCTTGAAGAAGTAATTACCTTGCTCAAAGGTGGTAAACGCAATCTGACTCAAAAGATCTTCCTTGCGCTTGAGGGACAGATTTTTGTACACTTGCTCTCGTTCAATGCTGCGAGTCCCGTCCCACTTCTTCAAGAGAACGTCCACACCTTCCTCGTAAAGCTCAGAACGGTTCGCTGGGAAATCCGTTCGTCCTTCAAAAATGAGACATAAGAGGGTTAGTAACAGTGGACTGGTAGCTAGCTCGTGAATGCGTTGGTTCTCTTCCAGTCTTTGTAAGAACCGTGCTGTCTTGTCTAGCTTTTTGGAGGCAAACCACTTGGTGACAAAACCAGCGATCTGCTTCTTGTTAAAGTCAGCAACTTCAACGTCCGTAAAGGCTTGGAAGGTATACTCTTTTGCTGCAATGCGACAGGTAATGACAAAGGCATTGGTGTGAAACTGGTCGGCAAAGAACCGGATTTCCTGTAATACCCGTTTGCTATCCTCTTCCCTCACTTCGTCTAAACCGTCGAGCAAGACCAAGACACGTCCGTGGTTTAGCAGTGACTCTGCTGTCTGTGTAGCTTGGACTTTAAGGGTCGTCAGCTGCTGACCAATGTACTCCAGCAAACCCGGCTGCCCCTTTGCTTCCGCAAAATCTCTCAGAGGTATAAACAGTGGCACGCGGTGAGCTTGGAAAGTGCCAGCGCTGCACAATGTGGCTAGCCGCTTCATAAAGGTTGTTTTACCCGCTCCCGGTTTGCCCAAGAGCATTAACTTGTCAAAACGCTCCACTGCTTCCAACCCCGACACTCGCTCTACTTTCACTTGAGTAAAACCCAAGCGGTCGAAGTCTTCTAAGGCAGCGTGCTGTAGGAGTTGTGCTAGGTCTAAACGCTGCCGACCCGTAATGTCTCTCAGTACGTTGACATCGGTATAGATCGCATCTAGACCAATCGGCTGTGCCATGTCCAACACCTGCATTGACCCACAGCGGTATTGAATGTTGTCGTGAACCTGCTTACGTACCGTTTCTATCAGCGCTTCAATGGCAGCATTGTCCTCTGGTACGGCAATCTCTGGTGCGGCAATTTCCTCCCACTGCAATGCCAGCTCCGTACAAACTGCCAGGAAGACATCACAGTCAATGGGATTGCCTTGCAATAGGCTCCAGATCGTTTGACGAGAACAACCTACAGCGCCAGCGACATATGTTTGCCCGCCACCCTTCTGCTTCAGCGCCTTTTTAAGCACCGCAATCCCTTGTATAGACGCTTGTAGCGATCGTCGTCCCATAGCTGCGCCAAAAGTTTTCCTTTCAATTCTGTCAAAGTTGTCAGACAGACACTCTGACAAAAAGCCGAACACACGCTCTGACTATACCTTTGAGGCTTTTTGAGATTCTAAAAGAGTCAACCTAATGGTTTAGACCAAGGACCTACTAACTAATGCCCAAGCCTAACGTTCTATTTGTCTTCCAGGAAATCTTTATTGCCGTCTTCGCTCTGACCATCCTTTCCGGTGGCACGGCTTTTTACCTAGCCGCACAGTCCACGCTGTCCCCACAGCAGAACCGCGTTTTTGAAAGTGCAATCAGCAATTGTCAAATGGGCTTCGGTGCCATTTTTGCACTGCTGGGCAGCAAATCAACCAACCTGTTCCGTTCGCAAACTGAACCAGACGAGGACGAAACGAAGTAGCTAATTCTCGTCTGGTCACACCCTTCCAACCTCGTTACTCAGTAGCGAGGTTTTTTCTTGCCTTTGCTTGTCACTAATGCAGAACTGTAGCGCTGGGATCTGCTGCGTCCTTCAAGCAGACAAAGCGGAGCAAGAAGAACTTACCCCGCTTGGCAATTTTCAACTAACGCAATTTTCTAATAAAGGTCTAACCCTAGCCGAAAATAGCCTTTTTCAGACCGTATATAGCCAACCCAGCAACCGCACCAGCAGCAACAACTGGAGCGGCAGTAATGGCAACGGCTGTTCCACCAACTGCCAAACCCATACCACCAACAGTTGCAGCTACACCTGCACCAGCTGCTGCTCCACCAGCAGCAAATGCACCAGCTTCCACTGTGTCGTTATTCATGTGTCAGTCCTCCTAAAAGACTAAATTAATTGAACTTGTTGTACTGAAAATCCCTTGTAGCAGCGTTATTGCTTTACCTGCGGCAAGCTCAAGCACTTGTCAGCCTATTTAGACAAGAAGCCGTCGATCGCAGCAAAAAAGCTGAAAATGAGACTCAAGCAAGGGTGGACTGAAGAAATTGGTGATCCTACAGTTGCAAAAGGGACACGACCACCAGTTGCTGTTATGGCAGCGGCGGCGGCGGCTCCAATACCATGTGTCTCAGTTTTCATGTGTAAAAAGAATAGAGACTTCGTTAATTTAAGCAATCACAATTGCAGTGACAATCAAAAATCATGAAGGACACAGAACCTTCTGATTGTGAAGGACATTGTATTGAGCTTATGAAGTTCTTCTAACCAACACTCCGTCAGTTGCGATCAAGAACGCATAGGCTTGGTTTTGAAGTCACTTAGACATCTAGGTCTGCACAGTGGCAAGCGCTTACGGTAAGTCTTGGCGTTCCGAGCGTTCGTTACAGAGTCAGTTTTCCCTGCTGCACGTCAAGCATTCGCTGTAATGTATCTTAGTACACTTGTTCTTATGTAGCCTTCTAGGTAGACTAAGGGCGGCTAATGGGTTGTATACCCCCCGCGTATGGAAGCCTTCACTTAGACTGGGGGCTTCTTTCTCTGCTGCCTCGAGCTGCCTTCATCTGCTAGTCGTTGCAGACTGCTGCGGCAAGGCATACCGCCGACCGCTTACAATCAGACTGCTTTGCCTGTGCAGTTGCTGCTTGTGAAAACAGATTCGCTCTTTTATCGCTTGTTTCAGAACCACCCGGACCTGGTGTTTCAGTTGCTGGGTGACCACGCTCCTCATGCCGACTCCTACGAGTTTGGCTCTCAGGAGGTGAAGCAACTCTCCTTCCGGATTGATGGCGTTTTGAGCCCGTCGCCTGATGCCGTTGACTCGCCCGTTGTCTTTGTCGAGGTGCAGGGCTATCGTGATCAAAAGAAGACGCTTTACCACAGCTTCTTTGCCGAAATCTTTCTGTATTTGCGGGACTACCAACCGCCACATGACTGGCTCGGCATCCTCATTTTCACCAGGCGGAGTCTTGACCCACAGCTACCGACCCACTTCCAGGACTATGCCAGGAGTGTCCGCTTCCAGCGTGTCTACTTGGATGAGCTACCCAGCGAGCTGGCGGAGCAGTCGTTAGAACTGGGGGTACTGCAACTCATTGGTTTGGATGATGAAATCACTCCAGCGAGGGCAAGACAGCTAGTGGAACGAGTGCGAGGCGAGGTTACGGATGGCGCAGAGCAAGAGCGCGTCGTAGAATTAGTGTTAGCGACATTGGTTTATAAGTTCCCAACTCTTGAGCGGGAGGCGATCAGGCAAATGCTGGGATTAGACGAACTGAAGCAGACCCGGTTCTATCAGGAAATAGCAGAAGAAGAACGGGCAGAAGGTCGTGAAGAAGAGCGTGAGCGGATGCTGTCCCTTACTATCCCTAGCTTCCTTGAGCTGGGTTTAACGGTTGAGCAGGTTGCCGAAAAGCTGAAAACCGATATAGCGACTGTCGAACGCATTATCCAGCAGCAGCGAGAACAGAATTAATTTTCCGTTGATCCACTCCATCAATATCTGGGTAGCCCTCATCAGAGGGCTTTTTCGTGTTGAGCCGAGAATTTTATCCTTGCCGTAATACAAAGGTGTACTAGCTCTCTCCTATTAAGTTCCGACCTCCATTCCTATTCTTTCAAACAAGAAGTTAAACGTTCTGAGCAAATATTTCAACGGTAATTCAGGTAAGGCACAAGGACTGTTGTATCTATACAGTGAAACACCAACTACTCCTACGCTGGTTTAAGGATTACACCAGACCATCGTTTGAGCCAGTTTAATGAAAGCAACTAATCTTCGCTGGAGAGCTACCAGTCGTTATGAACACTGGGTCTGGATTTTCGGCTAGTAAACCCGTTTCCGTTTGGAACCGTCCGCTCAAAGCGAACTTCAAAGACTTATTCAAAGCGCTGGGGAAAGGGGTCATTGATAGCGCGAGCGGTAAATGGGAAGGGGTCGCCAGTGATGTTGTTGAGGCATCCGTTGCGATTGGGTTGGCAACGGAGCCGGAGCAAATAGCTTGGCTGCTGATTTATCGTTCGCTCGAACGAGCCATTGCCAAATTGCTGAAGGAGAACCGAGAGCTTTTAGTCAAGCAGCCAGACGATTTGAGCCTCCTATGCGAGCATCTCGATTGGTCTTTAGAGACAACTGAGTTAGTCATCAACCAAGAATTTTTCCGTGCGCCGAAGCAACTGCCCATTCTAAAGGCATTTAAGACACCTCTCTCACAGTGGCTAGAAAGCTTTGTGGTAGAGAAGATTCAGGCACAGACGATCAGTGACCGTCTGCCAACTTACTTTGTCTTTGCACTGCATGAAGAGTGGCGTGTCCGCGCCAAAGATTATGAGTGCCTGAAAACGCAACTGGATACCCCCTTTACCAAAGCAAGTGCGCGCGAACAGGCATGGTTGCGTTATCGAGCCTTGTTACAGCAGCAAGTTGAAGAACCTATGTTCCTCGAAGCCTTTAGCTTGAAGCAGGTCTATGTCCCTCTGTGTGCCTACTACACCCGTAAAAAACCTCAACAGAAGGGGCAAGAACTTGGTTATCGAACAGAGCTTGAGCGTCAGGCAGAAGAGCGCGTGGTGGTTGATTTGAGTAGCGCATTGCAATCTTGGATCAACGATGCCGATCGCGAGGATGCGATCCGTGTCATTTGTGGTGGTCCAGGATGCGGCAAATCATCCTTCACTAAAATCCTGGCAGCGACTTTAGCCGAAACGGGTCAGGTGCCCGTTTTGTACATTCCGCTGCACCTCTTTGACCTGAGTGCAGACCTGGACAAGGCAGTGGGCACCTTCGTGCAATCAGACCCCGATGGGTTGCTGCCGCCCAATCCATTGGAACGAGAGCAAGCAGAACCGAGAGTATTGCTCATCTTTGATGGCTTAGATGAACTGGCGAAGCAAGGCAAGGTCGGCATCGAGGCGGCTCAGCAGTTTGTGCGTGAAGCGCAGAAGCAGATCGATCGGCTCAATCAGCGAGACACCCGGCTACAGATCTTGATTAGTGGACGTGATGTGGCTGTGCAGGCAAACAGCGCCGAAATTCGGCGTGAAGGACAAATTCTGCACATCTTGCCTTACTTTGTGCCAGAGCCTGAACGCAAGCAGTATGTTGATACCCATAAGCTTTTAGCGGAGGATCGCCGCGATCGTTGGTGGCAAAACTACGGCAGCGTGAGTGGGCGTGGCTACACGAATCTGCCCCAGGAACTGAATCAGGGGAATCTGGTTGAGATTACAGGACAACCGCTGCTGAACTATTTAGTTGCGCTCAGCTATGTCCAAGGGCAACTGACTATTTTGGAGACCACCAACTTAAACGAGATTTATGTAGATCTGCTCAGAGCCATTCATGAACGCGGCTGGGCAGCGGGTCGCCAGCATCCTACTTTGCAAGGCGTGACACTGGACAAATTTGTTCGCATTCTAGAGGAAGTAGCGCTTTCGTCATGGCATGGGGATGGACGCACCACCACTGTCCACGACATTGAGTCTCACTGCGACAGTAGTGGGCTCAAACAACTCCTGGACATCTTTCAGGAAGGGGCGCAAACGGGAGTGACACGGCTACTCACAGCGTTTTATTTTCGGCAGAGTGGGTTGCAGTCTGATGGCGAAAAGACGTTTGAGTTTACCCACAAGAGCTTTGGGGAATATCTGACGGCGAAGCGTCTTGTTCGCGGTATTGCACGCATCCACGATGAGATGCAGAGCCATCAACAAGACTTAGACCGGGGCTGGAATGAGCGGCAAGCCTTAAAGCACTGGGCAATGCTGTGTGGTCCTTCGCTAATGGATGAATACCTCTTTCGGTTCCTTTGTGACGAGATTCAGCTTCAGCCGCGCGAACAAATCAGTCAGTGGCAAAAAACGCTGAGCGCTTTAATGGGCACCATGCTCAAAGCTGGCATGCCAATGGAGGAGCTAAAACTCCCAACCTATTACGAAGCAAGCCGCCAGGCTCGTAATGCGGAAGAAGCGTTATTAGCAGCCCTCAATGCCTGTGCTCGTCAAACGCGAGCACTTTCCCATTTTGACTGGTCATCTCCTGAAACCTTTGGTAGCTGGCTGACCCGAACACAGGGACAGCGTACAAGCTGGCAAAAGAATACACTGGCTTTTTCCTGTTTGGGCTGGCTGGATCTCACTGGCTGTAATTTGAGCGGTCAGGATTTAACTGGTGCATCTTTACAGGAAACGAGGCTGGATAACGCGATTCTGGATAACGCGAGGCTGGTTGGCGCGAGTCTGATTGGCGCGAGGCTGGATAGCGCGAGGCTGGATGGCGCGAGGCTGGATGGCGCGAGGCTGGATAGCGCGAGTCTGGTTGGGGCGAGGCTGGATGGCGCGAGGCTGGATAGCGCGAGTCTGGATAGCGCGAGGCTGGATAGCGCGAGTCTAGATGGCGCGAGGCTGGATAACGCGAGGCTGGTTGGCGCGAGGCTGATTGGCGCGAGGCTGGATAACGCGAGTCTGGATAACGCGAGGCTGGATCGGGCGAGGCTGGATAACGCGAGGCTGGTTGGCGCGAGTCTGATTGGCGCGAGTCTGATTGGCGCGAGGCTGGTTGGCGCGAGGCTGGTTGGCGCGAGGCTAGGATATATCCGCTGGAACAAAGAGACTCAGTGGGATAACATCAGTGGGCTAGAAGAAGCGCTCACTATGCCAGAGGCGCTCAAGGAGCAATTAGGATTAAGTTGAGAAGTTTTGCATCTGACATGCTCTTATCGCCATAGCGCATAGTGGTATAACCTTCTCCTTTCGTAGGGTCGGCTCGTTTACCCCTAAAAGATTAGGTTGTTGTGAAGCAGAAACGTGGGCTTAGCGGTCGCAGTAGGAGAAGACAGTGCTGGCGGTATTCAATAACTTTGAAGCGCTCATCGAAGCCAGACAGACGTTGCTTGCTAATAAGTTTCAGTACATGCTGCAATCTATAGACTAAAAGCCTCAATGGCACCTCAGATCTTAGGCTCTAGACCTCTAGAAGTTTAGACACCTCTGTTTTCAGAGTCAAGGTATCTAGAAGTTTAGATGTTTATTATTTTGGACACTTGAATTTACAGGCATTTAGAAATCTAAGTACCTACGTTTCTGCACAAGTAGACATACTGCATAACACCTTGTAGCGTTAGCTCAATCACTCAAGCGTGGAGGGTTATGAAGACGTGCGCTGCAATCTCGCTTAGTGGCGGTCAGGGAAAGACTACAGTCGTTTTCTTCCTAGGCTTGCTTATGGCTGCTCAGGGGCATCGAGTCTTGCTAGTTGATGCTGACCCACAGTCCAACCTGACATTTTATCTGGGGCAAGAACTCCAGCCCACACAACCAACGCTGTTAGAAGTCATTACAGCCCAGGTCACGCCAGAAGACGGCATTTACCCGACTCGCTACCCTAACCTGTTTGTCATCCCTGCTGATCGCGGGTTGTTTAAGGTGAATGATTTCCTCGCCTCATCTGGAGCGGGGGCATTCATCCTCAAGCTGCGCTTACAAGCAGTTGCAAAGCTCTTTGATTACTGCCTGATTGATGTCCAACCATCGCGATCGCAGCTTTGTTTGACGGCGACAGGGGCAGCTGAGTTTGTGGTGATTCCAGCGGAAGCTAACGTCAAAGGGACAAACAGCCTGCTAGATACCCTGGACTTCCTAAATGAGCAGAAGCAGATCACCGCTTTTTCAGGACGCATTCTCGGCGTTCTCCCCTTTCGCGACAGATGGACAGGTAAGAGTCAAGCGCTTGAGTCACGACAGAACATTGAAGCGATGCAGCAGCTTGCTGGAGCTGTGCCGATCCTGCCTTCCATCCGTGAGTCAGAACAGTTTAAGCGAGCCATTAGACAGGGCTGTTTGCTGACAGAACTTGGCTACCCAGACTTGCAATACCCCTTTGAAAAACTGTTGGAGGCACTTAATGCCTGAAGATGCGCTAGAACGCCTCACAAAAAGAACACGTCCAGCAGTCCCTAGCCGTGATGCCAGTTTGGCTAACACCCCAACACAATCGACAAATCCAGATGTCGAGATACCTAGACTACGCTCTCAAGAAGAAGAAACTGGCAACTTAAGTGCCCCTTTGCCCCCAGTGAGTCAAGGTATCTCGACACCTAGAAACCCAGACTTCTATCATGATGAAATTGTCACCAAGCAAACGACCATGCGACTAGAACAAACTGTGAGTGATCGCATTCAAGACTTGAGCCGCTCGCACAACATCAGCAGAGAGGTGTTGATTGAAGCGCTACTGCTTCACTGTGAGAGTGACCCCAAAACAATGGATTCAGTGATCACTGCTGCCCAAGCACGACACGATCGAAGGCTTCAGGCAGCGAACCGCAAACGTGCTCAAACCATGATCGAAAAGTTTGGTTAGTGAATCACTAGCACGTTCACGCTGATGCACGATGATGGGCAGTGCGTCAAGCGTCAGCACAGCCAAAAATGTCAATGGTGTCAACGAGTTAAGCAAACCTGATGAATCAGGCTGCAAACGGCTCAAACCACGATTCTCTGGCACTCGTGTTTGATAAGCAACACTGAACATTCCCTCTCTACCAACCGACTTACCCTAAAACACCCTGAAACGGTGTGTCTGAGTTGTCGTTTTCCTCAAAACGACAATAGAATCGACGAAAGACAAAACAACGAGGTTGGCGGGTGGCAAAAGTCAACGGCAAGGGTCAAGCCGCAATTCTGAGCAACGCCCAAATTGATCAGGTGCTTGCTCTCTGTGCAGAACCTTATAAATTCGTGGTGGCGATCGCGGCTTATACAGGTTGCCGCATGGGTGAAGCCTTGGCACTCAAAGCCGAGAATCTCAATGTGGCAGTGGGTGTCATCACACTGACCCACACGAAAACCGGGAAAGCCAGGGAAGTGGCGTTGCATCCTTACCTCGTAGCGCTGCTGAGTCATGCGGCACTGCCGACAGACGGCTATCTCTTCCCCTCTCCGCGCACAGCCGGACATTTGACTCGACAAGCTGTAGATAAGGAACTGAGAGCGGTTTGTGAGGCGCTAGAGCTTAAGGGTGTGGGTACGCACTCGTTTCGTCGCTCGCTGGCAACCAACTTGCACGGTAAGAATATCCCATTGAAGACGATCGCTAGCATTACGGGGCATGAAAGCCTTAATTCTTTGTCGCTCTACCTAGACGTGACTCCACAGCAGCAGCGAGACGCGATTCTCGCACGTTAGACCAAGCGGACGCTATCGAGGTTGAGTTACTCCTCCACTCCGAGTTCTTTACAGTCGCGATCTGGGTCGAGCTTGCTATCTACTGGCAATGTTGTTCTACAGAGTTTTGTACCTTCTAATTTCGTATCACTTAGGTATGAAGAATTGTCGAGGTCGGCACCGTGAAGGTTGGCAAAGCCGAGCTTGGCACCTTGGAAGGTAGTAGAGCGGACCTTAGTAAAGCTGAGGTTGGCAAAGCCGAGGTTGGCACCTTGGAAGGTAGTAAAGCTGAGGTCAGCCCCGCTGAGGTCAGCCCCGCTGAGGTTAGCATAATTGAAATTGGCATTTTCGAGGTTGGCATGGCTGAGGTTAGCAGCGGCGAGACTGGCAGCGCCAAGGTTGGCACCACGGAGGTCAGCCCCGCTGAGGTTGGCACTACGCAGGTCAGCACCATTGAGGTTGGCACCATTCAGGTTGGCATGGCTGAAGTCAGCACCACGGAGGCTAAGTTTTAATTTGCTGATGATATCTGCTTCAATCAAAAAGTGAACAACGCTGGTTTTACGTGCGCTGTCGTTTTGAAACCTTCTCAGGATAGACAATGTCCTGGCTCGAATGACCTCAACGGCAGAATCTAATAGCTCTTGATCTTCAGTCGTCACTTGAACTGGTGGCTGACCTCCCGTTTCCTGTATCTTCATGGCATTGACCTTGGTTACGATTGCCACCAGATTCTTATCAACTAAAAGCATGGCTAAGCGGTCAAAGTAGCCTTGCAGAACCTCTTCCCTCGTTTCTTCTTCTGCCAGCTCACGCTGCTCTCTAGTTACTTCCTCGGTACGCTTTTGCTGTAGCTGCTGGAGCCAATACCCCAGGACTGCTAATGATAACGGCACTCCTAGGAGGCTCAATAAATCCCAGAGGGTTTTCCCATCGTCATTTTTGGTTGTCTCAATAGACTTGGTAATATTCCCCTGCTTATCTCTCTCAATGCTTATGGTGGTAACAGATTGCTCCTTTCCAAAGCCTAGACCTCCGGGCCAGAGGTAGGGTTGAGAACCCCACACAAATCCTAAGGTAAGAACAGCGAAGCACAGCCACCCCAATGAGCGTTTCCGATTTTCACTCCAACCTTTCCAACGCCACAGGCTGACACAAGGTTGAAGGAGCTGTTTGATTTTCAGAGGCTTACGTAACATGGCAGACAACGGCTGACGCTACAGGAGCTATCATCGCAGCTTTCACACTTTTTCTTCATTTGGAGACTCAATAAAAGCAAGTCTAGGCGCTTACGTAGGCTGTCCGTACTTATACAAGAGCACTCAGAAGCACAGCATAGAAAGGCACTTAAGCAGATTCTCTCAGTTTGTTTAGTCCAAATCTAGTCCAGTGGTCTTGGTATAAAATTTGCAAAGCTACAGCCGTCGGTCGTTTCGTTGGCGTTTTTTGGCGTTGATTAGTTGCGTGTTTCAGGAGTGCAAGCGACTAAAAAATTAGAACTACTACTGTGTAGTGTTTTCAAGGATTATGCAAGTTTGAGGCTAGTCCAGCACCGGAAGCGCAAGTTACTCGTTAGCTAAGCTAATCAATGGGCAAGTCCCAACAATCACTTACTGGGCTTCTGCCAGCCTTCAATAATAGCCTTGGTGATTTTGCCATACGGGGTGCCTTCCAGCCAAGCTAGTCCACCACCTTGAGCCGCTCCTAAGATGCGATCACGCGTCGTGGTGGGCAGGGCAGCATTGACGAACGCCTTTTGGTCAGCCTCAGTTGCGGTGGGATTAGCTTGCTCTAACTGTTGCAACAAGGCTTGAATCTCTTTTGCGGCTGCCGCCAGAGTTTGTTGCGGTTCTGAGGCGTAGTTGTGTTGAATTGCTTGCTGCCGCCCGCCTGCCTGGATGGTGTCAGCGACACTACCGACTGGAGCATTGAAATTAAACTTGGGCGCGTCTGCCATGAGCTTTTTTACCTCTGTGTCTTGGGCTTGATAGTCTTGAACCAGTGCAAAGAGTTGGTTAATGTGCTTGTTCTTATCTTCTAGCCTTGCCTGATACTGGGACTCCAGGGTCTTATGGACAACTTCATAGACATCCATAAAGCTGCCGTGGAGCTTGGGTCTGTCAGCCGTCGGTGCCGCCTTAATACGGATCACTACAACCCCATCGCCCTTATTTTCGATACTTGCGATCGCTAAATCATCGGCTTCATTCTCAATTTGAAGTTGCTGAAACGCATAGGCAACCGCTTGCCAGTCCACGCCATGACGGAAGATGAGATCAAGGGTTTCTTGCGCCTTTTGGAACAACTTGGTGAACTCACCAGGTGCAAAGGTCTGGTGAGGGGCACTGGGACGACGTTCTTGCTGATTATCCTTAAGGTAAATAAAGTCACAAATCACGCCATCCAGTGTTGTGTCTGCATTAATGTGCCAATCTTGGATACAGGCTCCTGTTAGAGTAGCGTTCCCAAAGTTAGTGTGTAGAGCGGTAGCTGTAATCAAGCGGGTATCACAGAGGTTAGCATCACTGAGGTTGGCACCCACGAGGTTGGCACCACAGAGGTTAGCATCACTGAGGTTGGCATTACTGAGGTTGGCACCCACGAGGTTGGCACCATGGAGGTTGGCATTACTGAGGTTGGCACCCACGAAGTTGGCACCTTCAAGGTCGGCATTACTGAGGTTGGCACCCACGAGGTTGGCACCCACGAGGTTGGCACCACGGAGCTTGGCACCCACAAGGTTGGCACCCACGAGGTTGGCATCACTGAGGTCGGCACTACGGAGCTTGGCACCCACGAGGTTGGCACCACGGAGCTTGGCACCCACGAGGTTGGCACCCACGAGGTTGGCACCACGGAGCTTGGCATCTTCGAGGTTAGCACCTTCGAGGTTGGCACTGGGGAGGTTGGCACCTTCAAGGTCGGCACCACGGAGGAAGGCACTCACGAGCTTGGCACCTTCGAGATTGGCATCACTGAGGTCGGCATCCACGAGCTTGGCACCTTCGAGGTTGGCACCTTCGAGGTTGGCACTACGGAGGTTGGCACTATAAAGATGGGCATTACTGAGGTTGGCACCCCTGAGGTTGGCACCCACGAGGTTGGCACTGGGGAGGTTAGCACTGGGGAGGTTGGCATTACTGAGGTTAGCATCACTGAGGTTGGCACCCACGAGGTTGGCACCACGGAGGTCTGGCTCGACATCAAAATGCTCTATACGCCAAAGGTTCCACGTCCTTACACTCTTTAATAGAAGGTTAAGTTGCTCCTTGTTCGCCATCGTTACTAATATCTTCCATCCGCTTGCCTGCTTCTCACCCGTTGAGCGTTGCCACTCAGCCCCATCACAGGTGAACCCACTATAGCCTTGACACAGAGAATAACTAGGTAGTAGCGACCCCAACAAAAACCTCGCCATTGCTAACGAGGATAAAATTTTTGTACTAAAGGCTCACCGTAAATTAATCACGGCAGCCACAGAAACCGATATTACAAAGGATAAAAGTTGATTTGACCCTTTAGGCTTAGTTATAGCAGCGGAAAAATTCTGGTCGTTAGTGAGCAGTTGACATGAACTGCCCCATTTACGAGGTCTGGTCGGATTTGGACTCAAGACTCCGTTGAAGTTGCAGCGGTTCTTGCTGCTGCAATCGCTTTATGCATTTCAAGCTCTTGCTTTTCTTTATCTAACCAACTTTTTTCAGCATCTAAAGCTTGTAACTGGTTGAGTCTTATTTCAACCCGTTTAAGAGCTAAGTACCTTGAAAAATTATCTGCCTTTGTTTTACACGCGCTACGAAACTTCTGAAGCAAACCCACATCACTAAAATTGAAAGCTGGTATGTAGACGACGATCGACAGCACTCGTATAAACGTAATGATCGAAGCTATGAACGGCTTGTACTCTCGTCGAAGCAACTCATCGTGAAGCTCATCTATCGTGGCTAGAGCTTCTTCCCGCCATTCCTCGTCAATGAGCGGTGCCAGTAGTTTGTCAATCAAAAACTGAAACATATAAACAGTCTCCTATCATGTGGAGAAATTAAGTAGGGATAACATCAGTAACCTCAATACCACGTAATTTTTGGCGAAAGACTTCTTTATCGTGTAAAGCTTGCAAACCCATTTCTGTAATCTGGTAGTAAACCGCTTTGCCATTTTTAGCTTCATGTTGCTCTTTGTTCATATCAATCCTTATAACCATCCCCCTATCTGAAAGGATTTTAAGGGTTCGGAAGTAGCTGCCAGGGTTCAGAGAGAGCGTGTGATTAGTGCATTCTGCGATCACATCAACCATCTTCCCAGCGTAGTTCTCACCCCTTGCAAGGATCAAGAGAAAAATTTCTTCACTTTCTGATATTTTTATTGGCTCATCTTCGTTAATAAAACGACCAGTTTGAGACGATTGAAAAGGTACCATAATTACAAAATGGTGGTAATTTATTTTGAATTTTTGTCATGGCTACATGTTCCTCAACTAATGGCTAGTGTGTCGATCTGTGAATTGACAAAGACAAGACCACCTTAGCAAACGTTTACCAATGTCACTATCAAATTTTTGATAGTCAAATTTTCACTATTAAATTTTTGATTTACCTAAGCTGCAAGGGGGTTTAGCTTGGATTTATCGTGTAACCAATCCAGGTAAACCCGCCATGTACCCACAATCAAACCAGACGCAGAAAGACGTAACAGCTTCGTCTACGTGTTCAGAATCGCCCATCGTGCAACTGATTAATAATCCCAACGTGATGAAGCTGGTTCAGGATGGTGTGTTGCCTCGATACGAGGGTGCGACGCTTTACAGCGATTCTGACGTGTTCGACTTCAACACGTTTACACCCACACCTCAGAAAATCAGCAAAGGCTTGCAACCGTCGATCGTCACGGTCTCAGTGAAAGTAACAACGGTAAAAAAATATAACCGTGTTTTCTTAATGTGCAAGTATCCGTGCGATATTCGCATTTTTTATGCGAATTTTAATAAAAACATCGAATATGTTCAAAGCGTTATATGTGGACTGAAAAAAGTATTTGACAATAAGCGCAAAAAACGGAATTGACATTAATGATTGCAGAGGGCACAATGCAACCGATAGTGCTTAGTGTTACTAAGGAGGCTGCATATAGCGTGGCTGCTAAGTAAGGGATGTTAATGTGCATCGTCCACCCAACCTCGTTTATGTAAAAAATACAGGCTTCCAAACAGGGGGACAACAGGTTAAAGTACGCAGTGTTACTAAGGAGGCTGCATATGGTGTGGAAGTTAGTCGTTACTAACAACTACTTATGGTTTCAGACATCAATACGGTTCGTCTCAAGTGTGTCGATAGTGACCAATAAAAAAGGAACGACGGCAATCGTTCCTCGTTACGTAAATTCAAAGTCCGATTCATCTCAAGCAATTTTAGACAGGAGCCAAGATCTATGACTCTCAATCCAGCACATCGAAGCAAAATTATTTACCTCGGTCGTAAATTCCCCAAGAAAAAGAATCGTGTCGCGTTTAGTCTAATCATACTGATTAGGGTGCTGTCAACAGTCCACCCCGAAATAGTGGTAAGTCAAGACCGGGTAGATGTTCGGCTACACCCGATAAACTGGCATCTGGTCGTCATGCGAGATTTGTCTGACAAGTAGACTCATTCGCCTTAGTAGACCTATCCGACCTCAGCACCGTTTGTCGTTGCTGGGGTCTTTTTGGGGTTGAGCCGTCATACGGGTAGTGTATGCAGAAAGATGTTGTCGGCGTTGTTTGACTGGGCACTCTGGTGAAAGCAAGTAACCTGCATCTGCCATGACTGGACTCCTGCACCGTCTTCGCGACCGACTGTCATCCCTTCTGCCTGAACCTGAGAAGCTAATTGTTAACAGCGTGGGGCAGCAGGAAAGCGAAGTACTACCCGAAACGATACAAGCAGTGATGGAATGGCTCTTTGCTAGCCTCATGAACGCTCGCTATTGCGGACAGGCGCACCTGTTCTGGCTACACACCCAAGCTGAGCCAGAACAGAACCAAAAACTTCAGCACTGCCACCGTCGGGGCGAACCAGTACTAGGCTATCGTTGCGGTACTCGGATGCCTGCACCCCCTTCCGGCTACTACTGGCGGTTAATGCCAGAATACGCCTCCCTACGAATTTACCAGCTTGAAACCAAGGACGATGACTGATCCTGCCTTTCAAAAACTGCCTGAGTGCGATCGCTGCTGGTTCAATCCGGGTAGTCCTTACCTTTGTTGCAGTGTTCATCCCACTGGTGTGCAGAGCGATCGCTGCCCTGATTTTCGAGAAGACGCCGCTGCGGCTGATCAGCAGCGTGAGTTCATGGCACTGGAATGGGTTGCTGATGGCGGTAAAGGCTTATGGGAACCCGATGGTGCTAGCTACTACGGGGATGAGTTGGTGATCAACACAGAG
>NZ_JACJPI010000018.1 GCF_014695975.1 Leptolyngbya sp. FACHB-321 | reverse complement strand
ACCCATCCAGTGCAAGCGCTTGCACCACTCTCTGGCGGAAGTCATAACTGTAAGCTTTTGCCATAGCAGCGCACCAAGAGACGACTACCCTTAGTCTATGTCCTAGTCGAACTGGCGACAGCTATATTAACAGAAATAGTGGCATAAGGATTTTGTAACTGACTACCGATCATGAATCGGATAAAACCTCCTAAGCCTTCAACTAAACGAGCACGACGTAACTCTCCATAGTCAACAGAAGGAAATCCGATATTCTTGGCTAGTTGCATGACCGTTTTACGAGCTTCAGCATCGTCAGCACAAACAAAGACAGAGACTTGATAATCTTTGAGTGGGCTCGGTGCAAGTTCAAAAATTTCCTGAGCCATTGTATTGAAGGCTTTTACAACCCTTGCCTTTGGAACTTCTGACGCTAACTTTTCGGCAAGTGACTGCATAATCAGTGCAAACTCGAACCCCTTTGAAATCTCAAAGTTGTTGCAGTCAATTAGGATTTTACCAGATAGCACTTCAACTGAATTAAGTACCTCAGCAGGATTTACACCTTGCGCTGTATATAGCAGGACATCACCAAAAATTGCTGCTTCATCGTTTGTGCCACCCTGTGTTCCACGCTCAACAAAGGCAGCTACTGACTGCCTAAGAATTAGTAGTACATAACCCTTTGCGGTGGTTTCAACGCCTTGAAGCGACTCTAACGTACGTTAGCGGCAGCGCACCCAAAGGCAGAAAGGGCTTGAGTTTAACACGATGCCATTGTGGTTTACGCAAGTAATAACTGTTGTAAGGAACCTAATGTTAGCGGCAGCGCACCCAAAGGCATGAAGGGCTTGAGTCTAACACGATGTCATTGTGGTTTACGCAAGTAATAACTGTTGTAAGGAACCTAACGATGAGTTCAGTAGCCGCAGGTGAACTTTGCAGTCTTACCGACCATCTTGATGCCGTGACGGCAACCATTTGTTAGGCGGCGTTAAGGCAAATTGTTGCTTGAGTGTCCCTTAAAGTGAGCGCCTGCACCGGGATGGTCATAACAAACTCTGTCCCTTGACCGAGCGTTGAATGCACTTCTACCGTTCCAGCATGTTTCTCAACGACGATTTGATGAGCGATCGCCAAGCCTAGACCTGTCCCTTGACCCACACCTTTGGTGGTAAACAGATGCTCAAAGATTTTTTGCTTCACTGCATCGGTCATACCAACCCCATTATCCTGAATGCAGATCACGCACTGTTGCTGATCGTCAGAGAGTGCAGTCTTAATGATTATTTGGTTAGGGTTCGCTTGAATGGCTGCAAAGCTGCGTCCTTGATTGGAGTCTTCTAGCGCATCGATCGCATTTGCCAAAAGATTCATAAAGACTTGATTCAACTGCCCGGCAAAGCATTGTACCTGTGGCAGATCACCATAGTCGGTAATGACTTCAATCTCTGGACGGGTTTCGTTAGCTTTGAGGCGATGCTTGAGAATCATGATCGTGCTGTCAATGCCATCATGAATATTGCAAAGAATCGGTCGATCGCAATCAGAACGCGAGAAGGTTCTTAAACTGGTGCTGATGGTGCGAATCCGCTCAACGCCTTCTTGCATCGAATTGAGCAACTTGGGTAAATCCGCTTGTACGTATGCCAAGTCTACTGCTTCCACGACTGCCTGTAAGGTGGCACTTGGGTGAGGGACTTCTTCTTGATAGAGAGCAAGCAGTTGAAAGAGGTCTTTAATATAGTCTTGAGCCGGTTTCAGATTACCAGCAATAAAGCCCAATGGGTTATTAATTTCATGCGCCACGCCTGCCACCAAATTGCCTAAAGTGGACATCTTTTCGCGATGGACTAACTGAAGCTGAGACTCTTGCAATTGTGTGAATGCTATCGTTAAATCAACCGTTTGCTCTGCTACACGTTGTTCTAGATTTCTAGTTAGCTGCCGTAGCTGCAAATGAGTTTTTACCCGTGCTAGCACTTCCTGTTCTTGAAAGGGCTTGGTAATATAGTCCACAGCACCAAAGGCAAAGCCTTTCTCCTTACTAGCAGCATCGGAGAGCGCAGTCATAAAGATGATCGGAATGCTAGCGGTAGTGGGATCTGCCTTGAGCCGTTGGCAAGTTTCAAAGCCGTCAATGCCTGGCATCTGCACATCCAGTAAGACTAAATCAGGAGGGTGAGCTTGGATGCGCTTCAGAGCGCGGTCGCCGTTGATCGCAGTGGCGACTTCATATCCCCCATCACCTAAAGTTTCACAAATTACTTCTAAGTTCGCAGGGGTGTCGTCCACCACCAGAATTAAGGCAGCACTAGACATGAGCTTTTTCCTCTATTAAGTACTGTTGCAGCAACGCTTCAATCTCTTCAGCTTTAAATTGCTTGGCAAGCTGAAGCACCTGTGCGGCAAAACCAGCGTAGCGAGGGTTCGAGTGAACTAGCTGCTCTATGTGTTCCCGCAGCCGTTTTAAGTTACCTTTCTGTGCCAGGTCTAGTAGCGTTTTTAACTCGACTGCGGAGGGCTGCATCGTTTCTTCCGAATACTGCAATGCAGTCGTTGACGATAACGGAGAGTCGCTTGCAGCGGTCATTTCATAGGTCCAATGCAGGTTCAAGTGAAGGGCTAAGAGTTTAAACAATTCACTGACTTCGACTGGTTTTGCTAAGAAACCATCTCCCCCAACATCTAAACTCATCTGCTGGTCAGCTTGGGCGACTGAGGCAGAAGAAACAATGATCTTCTGGTGTTGCAAATCCTTGGCACCACGAACCTGCTTGAGCAGCTCAAAGCCGTTCATGACTGGCATCGCTAAGTCTGTAATCACTAAGTCTGGTTGAGACTGGCGGATTTTTTCTAAGCCTATTTGACCATTTTCAGCCTCAGTCAGTTGGAAGCCGAGTGGCTCTAACAAGTTGACGAGAACGGCTCGGTTTTCCCACCGATCGTCCACCACTAGAATGCTGCGTCGTTGTCCTTCATAACCAATCATTTGTTTGCCAGTGGTGAGGGCGTTTTGTTGTGCCCAATCGGTGGCGATCGCCAGTTCCACCTCAAACCAGAAAGCGCTGCCGACACCAGGCTGGCTCTTGACCTGGATTTGCCCGTTCAGCAGCTGCACAATTCTTTGGCTAATCGCTAGTCCTAAACCTGTACCTTCGGCTTGGCGCTGCCGCTCGCCCACTTGTTCAAACGCCTGGAAAATTTTATCCACTTGGTCAGGCGCAATGCCTACGCCTGTATCTTCCACTTGAAATTTGATCCGACGCATGGACGGATTGGCGTGATGCTCCATCTCGGCATTTTCCATCACGGTTACCTTAAGCTTGACAGACCCGATGTCGGTGAACTTAATCGCATTGCCCAGCAAATTGAGCAAGACCTGACGTAGCCGTTTTTCATCAGCAAAAAGCCCTTCGGGCAACTGCGGGTCCGGATCGTAAAGGAAATCAATCCCTTTTTGGTCAGCACGAATGCGGCAGATTTCGGCAACCCCTTGAAGGAATGAAGGGAAGTGAATTGCCTTCGGTGCAAAGTCTAGCTTACGGGCTTCAATCTTGGACAAGTCCAAGACATCGTTGATCAGCGTCAGCAAATGGGAACTGCACTGGTGAATGATTTCTACCCCATGACGCTCTTTCATGGGCAGCACTTTGGAGCGGTTGAGGATTTGAGCGTAGCCCAGAATACCGTTGAGAGGCGTGCGGAGTTCATGACTCATGTTGGCGAGAAATTCGCTCTTGGCTTGATTCGCGCCATCAGCTACCAGTTTTGCTGCTTTCAGTTCTGCGGTGCGTGCCTCAACGCGGGTTTCCAGCTCCATAAAAGAGCCTTGCAGTTGACCCGCCATCTGGTTGAAGGAATCTGCCAGCGATTCTAATTCATGGATACCGCGCACCTGAACCGTTTGATCAAGGTGACCGGAGCTAATCGCCTGACTTGCTTTCTGTAGCTGCAAAATCGGTTTGGTAATCCAGCGCGAAGTCAAAAGACCCAGTGCGGTTGTCACTGCCAAAGCCCCTAAACACAACAAAATTGTGGTGCGAGTATTAGCATTGATTTGTGCCATGAAATCTGATTCGGGCACCACTACAACGCTGAGCCAATCGATGCCGTGTTCGTCTCGAATAGCGGAAACTTGAATAAACTGCCGCTGATCTGCCAGCCTAAAATCAAGCTGCTGACTCTGTTGAATAGCGGTAAAGTTGCCAAATCGATCAAGGATGGCTTGCACTGTCCCACGAATGACAGCACTTTCAGCCTTGACGGCAGGAATTTGTTGCAACTTCTGCTTTTTCAAGTCAATAAGAAAAGGTTCTTTAATAGTTGAGCTGGCGATCAGATTGCCCGATCGATCAATAATAAACGTCTGTCCGGTTTGACCGGCCTTTAACTCACTTAGAAACTGATGAATTTTGGCAATCCGAAAGGTGCTACTTTGCACTCCCAAGAATGTTCTATCACCGTCGTAAATTGGCTGAGATAGAGCAATTGAAGCCGTCTTAACTGTGTTACCAATGTAGGGTTTGGATGTCCAAGTTGTTTTTCCAGCTTCTTGTGCAGCTTCATACCAATGTCGATCACGGGGGTCAAACTCTGCCTGAGTTTTGAGCAGTGCGATCCGTTGACCTTGATCACTAAGTTTGTAGAATAGACGTTGCGGTAGGTTCGCTTTGTAACCAACGCGAGAAACGATGCCGTCGTTGAATGTATCCTCTACAGTGATACTTGTGCCGTCAGCCATACCAATTTGCATATGTTCAACCGTGTTTTGGCTGACTAACCGCCAGAGGGTTCGTTCCAGCTTGGTGACATCTGTTAAATCAAGCTGACTTTCTTGAGCTGCAGCTACGATCACCTGTCCAGAAATATAAGGTTCTTTCAAATAGTTGAGCACTTGCAGATTCAGGCGATCGCTCATCTCGTGACGTAACTGACTGGCAACATCGTTAACTGCCTTCTGTCCATTTCGTAAAGAAATGTAGCTGGTTAGCCCAACTGCTACAAAGATTTGGAGCACAAACGGGACAATCAGGAGTGTTCGCAGGGAAAGTTTGCTCTTGGGTTTGGCTGGCGCTAGCGATTTGGTTGGAAGAGGCATGACGGTAGCTTCTGGTGTGAAAAAGAAAGGTCTTTTAAGCCGCTTGTCCTGCCTAGTGTGCCCATCGCTTTTAGATCGCTCAGTCGGTGCCCATAATTGTTTACACATTCAAGAAGGAAGTTTATGAAGCGGAGTTCGAGTCGTAGGGGGTTGAGTAGGGGGAGGACACTGTTCTTGGCAATTAAGTGCCACATCGTCTGAAAGTTTTTCCCAGCCTAGTTTCTAGACCATGACCTTACCGCTTTTACTCAAAATTGAGACACAGCAGCGACGCGAGCGTTGAGGAGCAGAGTGATTGATCGCTTCTGCTTCTCAGCTTGTATAGCTGTCGCTAGTTCGACTAGGACATAGACTAAGGGTAGTCGTCTCTTGGTGCGCTGCTATGGCAAAAGCTTACAGTTATGACTTCCGCCAGAGAGTGGTGCAAGCGCTTGCACTGGATGGGT
>NZ_JACJPI010000017.1 GCF_014695975.1 Leptolyngbya sp. FACHB-321 | reverse complement strand
AGGCTCTGGGATGTGGCTACGGGGGAGTGTACGAAGGTGCTCAAAGGGCATACTGATATTGTCACCTCGGTTAGCTTTAGCCCTGATGGCGAAACCCTCGCGAGCGGTAGTGATGATCACACCATTAAGCTCTGGGGTGTGAGGACAGGAGCCTGTCTACAAACATTATGGGGACATACCGATTGGGTACAGGCGATTGCCTTTAGCCCTGCTCAAGCCGGTGTTGGTCAAACGCTCGTGAGTGGTAGCTGTGATCAAGCCATCAAGCGCTGGGATGTGCGATCAGGTGAATGTTTGCAGACCTTTCAGGGACATACGCATCGAGTGAAGTCCATCGCCGTTGCGCCTCAGGCGACTCTGTTGGCAAGCGGTAGTGATGACCAGACGGTAAGACTGTGGGCTGTCAGCACCGGCACCTGTTGGCAAACGCTCACAGCCCATACTGATTGGGTGTTGTCCGTCGCGTTCCATCCTGGGGGCCAGTGGTTAGCCAGTGGCAGTGGCGATCGCACGATCAAGCTCTGGGATGTGCCATCAGGAAACTGTCTGCGGACGTTGGAAGGACATAGCCATCGAGTGCGATCGGTGGCGTTTAGCCCGGATGGCAGATTCTTGGTGAGTGGCAGTGAGGATCATGCCGTTAAACTTTGGGATGTCGCCACTGGAAACTGTTTGAAGACCCTCTTGGGTCATAGCCAGATTGTTTGGACAGTCATTTTTAATCACAAGGGACACACAATCGCTAGTTGCAGTGAGGACGGCACCATCAGAATGTGGGATGTTGATACTGGCACCTGTTTACAAAGGCTCAGAGTCGATCGCCCCTATGAAGGCATGAACATCACAGGCGCAATCGGCTTAACGCCAGCGCAGAGAACGACCCTAAAGGACTTGGGAGCCATCGAGTTGGCAGCATCGATTTAATGATCCATCCACTCAAAACAGGAGCATCACGATGAGCGAAGAGACGCAACAGCCTGACTCGGAAAACCCAGACGTAGTCCGTTCGCCTAAAAATACAGAGCGGGATCTGGAATCAGAAAACACTGGCAACACGGCTGATGGCTCTGAAACGGTGAGAGAGCTGGTTGTCATTAACGTTGAGGCGGATGATTCTCCTAAGAACGATCGACCGGTTGATCTAGCATCGCTGGCTCGGACGGTCGAGCAGCCTGAAGCCGTGAGAAAGCTGGTTGTGATTGATGATCAAGCTGCCACTGATCAGGACGATCGCTCCCCTAAAAATGACCGCGACTTCAAAAGCTGACCGACTACATTCAGAGGCCTAACGAACCGTATGGGACAACTCACGCCGATCACGCTGGCAGACGGTACCACAATTTATATCGAAGCCACGGACGATACTGCTACGCCCCGTGGTGATGTTGTGCGTGGCGCTCCCTATGACGATAATGCCCCACGCGGTCCCGTCATCATTGGTGAACCGCCGAAGCAAATCGCTCAGACCTTTGAGGCGATCGAGCATACAGTGCGGGCATATACGACCTATACGTTGAATGCGTTTAAGCAGGTGGCGATCGCCGAGGTCAGCGAAGTCACGCTTAAGTTTGGGGTCAATATCAGCAGTGAAGCAGGAATTCCTTACATTGCCAACGCGAAGGGTGGTTGCAACATGGAAATTACGGTGAAATGTGAGTTTCCGAAGAAAACTGAGTTGTGAGATCAACGTTTCGCTGCGTCAAACATCAGGTTTGATCAGGGATTCGAGTAGCAGCGGAACAGTAAGCTTGTTTTTACACAAAAAAGAAGGCGAATGGCGTAGTCTCCGGCTGCCGGATGAGTATCGCCGCACTTGTCGACGGCATCGTCACATTGGCTGACAATCCACGCTACAACTAAGCGCAACGGCGACTGAGGGCTGTGTGATGGAAATTCAACCTGCGAGCTAACCAGGGGGTGAGTTAACCTCACTCCCTGAAACAATTCGCCACCTACATCGACTACGCCTCAAACCTTTGTCCTAGCCGGTAATGGAATCGAGAACTTTTCCACCAGCTTGTTCGATCGCTTCATAAACGAGGTGGCGGATTTGGAAGAGAAATTCTTGCGATGCTCTGTTCATAACCGGTCCGAGTTCGGGAGCAGCCGTGTCGTAGATGACTTTTATCTCTCTTGCCCTTTCTGCCGTCGAACCTTGCCCGTCATAGCGATGTGCTGTGACCCAACGAGCTAGAGACTCTCTAGCAATACGTTCTTGAGTGAAGGAGTGCAAGGCAGCAAACACCTTTTGCCGAATGGCGTTGATCGCTTGTTCTGCTTCCTCATCCGAACTGGGTTTAGCAACCCAATTGATTGGATTGTCGAGGAACTGTGAGATTGACTCATTCAAGCGAGCCAAGAGGTCTGCAACCGGTTTTAGAGTATCGTACTCAACATCTGTCTCTTCAGCTAATCTTCGATTCAGTGCGCGAATACGGGTCCAGTGTTCTTTATGAACCCCAGCAAGCTGTTTAACCCCGAGAATGGCATCCCACCGCTTTTGAAAATCTCCAGTTGCCCGTTGGGCAGAAAAGAGTAAGCCAGCGGGATCGTAGATTGGTGTGACTTCCAGTGCTGCTTCTGGCTCAATCGCCTCTTCACAGAATTGTAGAAGTCGCTCAAGTTCATTTCGATTTAGTTTACGTTTACTCACTTCCTCTAAAGGCTTATCTAGTCCGCCAAGCATGAAGCAACGACGATCCAAATCACGTTCGATGGCTCTTACAACGGGCTGCCCCAGAATGTCACTCAAACTCCGCAAGGCATTGGTGACGGAAGCAAGAACATGGGCTTTTTTATCGTCAAATTTCGGTAGATTGTCCCCTTTTACATGGTCAAAGTGGGTGAAGGCAATGGCCAATTTTTGCTGATAGCCGCTAGCAGCAATCGCTCGAATGACAGAAAGGGGTGCTGCTTGCATCGGTTGCTGGGCGCTGTCAACCAGTAGGATGACATCGACACTTTCAAAGCGATTCGTAATATGGGTCGTCACACTTGTAGATGAATCAGGCGTATGTCCAAGACCCTGACCATCCATCAGGACTAAACACTGACTATTTTCCGTGAAGACAGGATCAAAGGGACCTTGTACTCTGATACCTTGAACGATCGGGGTTAACAAGCGCCCAAAGGAACGGGCATAGTTACTGGAGAACTGCTTGACCTGACCGAGAAACGTGTCCCGATCTTCATCTTCGTAGGTCCAGACTTCGGGCCAGCCGTTACGCTTTCTTTGAAGCGTTCCAGCCGTAAGCGCATCAAAACGTTGCTGCACCTCATCCATAATGTCATTGACCAGATCGTCAAAGCCTTCCAATGCTTGAACTTTCTCATCAAAGAGTTCTTCGGCAGCTTCACGATCTTTACCGCGTAGAACGCTAATGTCTTCTCCCAATTCTTTGTTAAGTTTTTGAATTGCCTCCTTAGCCATTTGGCGAATTTGGTGAACATAGCCTTCCAAAACGACGTGCATCTTGGCTCGCTCCTCATCGGTCGGAACGTTAGCCCCCACTTCTTCGGTTTCTGGCTCAATCACCGGTTCTTTATCATCAGCCTCCCAATCATCTTCCTCGTCCTCCTCGTCCTTTGAGAGTTTCCAAGAGCCAAGAACATAACTGAGCCTGAATTTTTGGTCTTGATGGTTGAGTAGACGGCTGACAAGTTTTTCATTAGAAGCCTTTTCCCATGCCGCTAGACAGGCATCAGCAACACACTCACGAACACTGGTGCGAACAGCCCATTCCGAAAAAAAAGTCACAACCCCTTTATAAAGATCATCTGCTGTGATGATTTCAATATCTGCAATCGTCGTCTTGGCCGTTGAGGTAGATGGAAAGCGATCCTTTTGAGGATCAGAACCAATGAGGTGTCGCAGCAAGGATGTCTTACCTGCTCCAGTGGTGCCGACAAAAAGAACTTTGGCATAGCCCTCTTCTCTGCCAGGCAGCGGAAGGTACTCTTCTTTTAGCGCCCACGGATCAGTAAGAGAGTTTTCAAACCCGTCATAGAAAGCATCAACGATGACAAGCGAGAACTTGCGCGCTGCTTCTTGCCGCATGGAAAGTCTGTGATAGGTTTCATTACTCAGCAATTCATTCATTTCTGCGACGAGGCGATCGGCTTCAACTTCATCAGAAGTACCCAGCCCACGGCGGATTTTTAAGCCCTGCTGAGTCCGTGGATCAGTGCGAAGTGGATGTCTAAAGGTAATTGCCCATGCCGAACGGCCTTGAGAGCGGCTTTTGGATGCCGTATAACGAGAAGCGATCATACGTTGTTCCTGGTTGTAGCAAAGAGCTATGTGTATCAAAGTTAACCGCTGCTTTTAAGAGTGTCAAGAGATTTAGGAACAACTAGGAACAACAAGGCTATCAATCGTTTTGTGTGCTACCGGAACAGCCAGCTCCATTAATGCTGGTTGGAGGAACCGGGGTAGACTTGCGTTGGGAGCAGGTCGATCTGCAGCAAGGGCTGCTTCACGTCACGGGGCTTAAACTCATTCAACCCCGGAATAAAGTCTTCAATGAGACGGCAATCCTCTTTGGGAGACATGTTACGAGCGTTGGTCATGGTGTTCATTGCCAGCTAATGTACAGACTTCAAAACGGTTCAAAATTCGTTTCCTTGCTTTCGGTCCCTTCCCAGCAGCACGAATAGCGGCTGAGGGCAGGTGTCCTTCAGGAGCCTGTAAGCTGTAACGGCGATCCCCTCCAGGTTGCCAGACCTGATTGATGCGCCAGCCCACGCGATCGCCAAAGCGCTCCCAATCCGCTTCTACCGCTTGCAACAGCTTAACCTGCACGCTAAACCCAAACCGACCCTCAGAATAGTGAACCCATAGCTGGTCGATCGCTTGTAAAGCCTCACAGTCAAACGTGTCGATCGCTGGACCCGGCAAATAATCAACCCGCCCAATCACCTGCAATAGCACCTCTCTGGTCTCCAGATCAGCGGCTTGCCAATGCCCCTGGCTTAAGAAGGCCTCAAGTTTGCGATAGTCTGCCCCTACAGTTGCACCCAGAGACTCAACCTGAGTTGGGGATGACTCCTGGTAAAACTGCTGTTCAACTTGGGACAAAACTTCGGTAGGCAGATGCTTGAAAAACCAATCTCTGGCAGCACCAAGCCCCCGATCAAAATAGATACTAGCTAAGAGAGCTTCTACGCCATCAGTCAAGTTTTTAGGCCCCACCATGCCAACATGGCGGATGAATTTTTCTAGCCCAAGCTCACAAGCAATGACCTCCAGAAGGGGATCGTTCACTAATTTGTCTCGGCTAACTGACAGTGTGCCTCGATCCCGTCTGCCTCGGCGCTGGTAGAGATATTCGAGCACAATAAAATCCAGCAAAGCATCGCCCAACAATGCCAGTCCTTCATTATGGTCTTCAGGCTTTGGCCCTGTTACAGCATAAGAACGTTCTGTAATCGCTGCTTGAAGCAAAGCTTTGTCAGAGAATGTGTAGTTGATCGCCGTCTCTATCGCTTCCAGATTGCTCGTTGGTAGGCTACGGTCAATCGCTTGCTGGGGCTTTGGCTGGGGCTGAGAGGCATTCAAAAAATGGCTGACATACCAGTTCTGAGCTATCTCCAACCCCTGGTCAAGATAGACGGCTGCCAAAAGAGCTTCAAAGGCATTAGTAATCTCTTTTTGACTGATTTGGTCGTCTTCGCTTGTGACTCTAATCAGTTCACTGAGCCGAATTTTGGCTGCAAGCTGCTCCAGATGGGCATTCATCACCAAGCGATCGCGCTCACTCGATAGAAAACCTTTCCCCGATTGATTACCGTAGATCCCATAGAGAGACTCAAGCACAATCAAGTCAAGCAGTGCATCGCCAAAGACGGCAAGCCATTCATTGTGAGCTTCAGGAGTCCCTAGATAACGGGCATACGTTGGACGCGTCAGAGACTGCCAAAGCAACGCTTGATCGTGGAAGGACAACCCGACCGCTGACTCAATGGCTGTAGCATCACTCATACTCTTGCTTCCTTTACTCAGTCAGTGAACCGGGTTCCGAGGTTTGAGCTTACTTCCCATTTAATGATCGTCACTCTTTGGGAGTCAGCACCACGGTCAGGGACCGCTGGTCAGCGGCTTTCGGGTTAAAGTGCAGGGGAACACTCTTATGAATGCCATGCTACCGATTGCTTAATTGATTCCGTTAAGCGGTGTATACAGCCCCTAAGAGATGGTTCTGAGAGAGTCATATTTTCAGCTTGAACTCTGACCACCTCAGCAATGGCTTCCCAGGTTGTCCAGCAGACTACCTCATCAATTTGTTCAATCAGAGTGGATTGCACGAGGTTATGGTTTTCAGCACGAGCAAGAACTAAGTCAAGGTAGTGCAAAATAGCGTCTTTGGGCAGTAATCGCCCATGTCCTTTTACCCGCACAGGCGGTGCAGAGCCGAGTACCAGCCATAGAAGCGGTTGGCGATGCCGATGTTGGGCGTCTCGCATGACTAAGACAAACTCACGTGCTAATTGCTCTGCTTGAAATGAGCTTGACTGAATTCGCTTTGCCTCAAGAATTCCATAACAGCTTGGCGATTGGATGATGCCATCAGGTTGTACTGAAAGCTTTGTTTGATGCGACCCCGCACTGGGAATCAGATAGGAGTTTTCTACCCCTGGTAAGAGTCTGAACTCTGACTGTTCAATTTCCTGCCGGAGTAGCATCCGTACTTTTTCTGCACCATGCGATGCTTCGATAACCGCTCCAAGAAATTGCTTACGAGGAAGGAAATCTAAGGCTTGAAACACCTCAGCAGTGAGAACATTCTCAAAGCCTCTTCCACCCTGATGATAGTTTCTAATCTTACTGCCAACCCATGACACCTCTTCTAGCAGCCGACCCAGAACACGAGAATTACCCTCTCTAAGACTCATTAAAATTTCTCCCTAAGGCTTTCAGTTCTAACTCCACGAGCGAGCTCGGAGTGATGCTTAATGTAAAAATAAGTCACTGCTTCTATCAGAGTTCCCAGAGTCTTAAAAGCAATAACGACAGAGAGTGCCTCTACCAATTACTTATACAAAGTCGGGGTTCTTAGGTGAGGGGAGAACTAGGGGTTTGAGGTGTGGTGGAACGAAAAGCCAGGTTAAGTGGCTCTTTTACATATTCAAAGAGGTTGAAGCCAATTAACATTGGCAGTTTTGCTTTCGGCTAGCGCTGCTAGGATAGGTCAATTGGGGTATACCAATTTGGATCAGCGCTCCCAAGAGATTGCCCATCTGGCACCTTTTCTTATGGCAGCTTGGCAGCAAAGCAACCCTTCTGCTGGGGAGGCAACTATTTCATTCTCAATGCAACGCTGAAATGTTCTGCTCCGTAAAGCTTATAGCCCTTCTTGAGTAAAGCTTGCTAAATCTGTGAGTCTCACCCAATAAGGGTCTTTCAGTTCGGTTTGAGCAAGTCATCAACGATGACGTAGATAGTTATAATTTCGGTAATCTTTTCTTTCTCTCCAAGTGTGACTGCTACTAGAGAGATTTTATTTGCTTAGCGCTTCCCAGCCTTAACTAACTAGCAACTTGGGTGAGTAACCTAACTTATGTGTTTCTACTGGCGTTTACTAATGCTGACCAAAAGTTTCCCAGAGAAACACACAAGCTTAACAGACCTAAACTTGCTAGGTTGACAGCGGTCCTGACTACATTACGAAAGGATAGCGCTTCTGTATGATAACGCTGAATTTTGGGCAAAAATTTCCTCAAGCATTAAGTCAAATTCAACGGTGTAATGTCTTAGTCATCGGCAATACAGGCGTAGGTAAGAGTACATTAATCAGTGCTTTATTCAATCGCCCGTTCAGCAATACCGTCACCCAAAAAATTTCAGCTCAACCTTATACTAAGACGGGGTTACCAATCGCTGTTTACGATACTCCTGGGTTAGAGAAGGATAAGAAGCAACGCCAGAAAGTAAAGCAAGACGTTGCAAAGTTCATTAGGCAGCAGAATCAGAAAGAACCGAGCGAACAAATCCATGCTGTTTGGTACTGCGTAAATTCCCAAGTGACTCGACCAACGGAGATCGATAGCAACTGGCTTGATTCAGTTGCGAAGGACTTGCCTGTCCTCGCAGTCATTACGCGAGCCAACGGAGTGGAAGCAGAATGGCTACAGCCTTACCTCGAGAATACTTTGGGTCTTCAGCGAGTTGTACCCGTCTTAACCAAAAAAGAGAATCTTCGGACAAAACCAATCGAGCCTTACGGTTTGGATAGTTTGCTCTCTGCCACTGAAGACTTAATCGAAGAGATTGCCCAAAAGGCAATCTCGAATGCAGTCAATGCTAAGGCTGAACAGTCGTATGCTTGGTGTAGAGATGGGTGTGCTAAAGTTCTGGCTGCACAATTAGTACCAGTACCCGTTGTGAAGTTGGCGACTGCCCCACTGCAAGTTTCAATGTTAGGGTCCATCTCGAAAACATTTGGCTATCAATTTAATCCGCAGGACTTAGGTAACTTGGTTAAAACAGTTACTGCAGTAGCAGGTTTTAACGGGCTTGATCTTCTTTTGGAAGACAAATTGAGTAATTTGCCAGGGATCGATTACAACAATATTCAGACGGTCAAGGATGTGATGTCCCATCTGGCAACTTCGCTGAACCATGCAGCGGGAATACTGCCCTTTAAAGAGCAATTGCTTGGCATACTGACTGATCTGTCTAACTCTCATTGGGTTGGTGCCTTACCAATCTTGAGATGTATTACTGCAATCGCTACCACGCTCTTAACGGGGTTTCTAGCTGTAGCGTACATTGAGGCGATGAAGGAGTATAAAGAGGCTGAATATAAAGGGCAGCCGCTGCCTGCGCTGGAGAAAGAGTTAGTTGAAAAGGCAAAGCAATTAAAGGAGGTAATCCTCCAATCTATAGAACTAGCTTATTCCGGGGTTTAACACCATCCTCTCTCTTTTGTCTGCACCGTTGCA
>NZ_JACJPI010000016.1 GCF_014695975.1 Leptolyngbya sp. FACHB-321 | reverse complement strand
AGTCTACCGCGATGAATCGGGGATGGATGAACGGGAGGAGGATGGTTACGGTTGGTGCGAACCTGGAGTGCGCTTTGAAGCGCTCAAGTCAGGGCGGCAAAGTGGGCGAGTCATGTGAATGAACAAAAAATATGGCACGATTTGCAAATGAGTGGCATGGTCTTTCGAAACCAGAGTCCACAAATGTTTCAAGCTTCTAGCCTACTTCTAGTTACTGCTGCTTGGACACAGTTCATCCCAGGCTGTTAGAAGCTGGAATGCTTATTTAGAGTCGCGTTGACCGATTGCACCATTGATTTACGAATTGCGCCATATTTTTTGCTCATTCACACCAGTGGTGAATCCTTCCACTAAAAACCGAAACATTTGCTATCGAGTCACCGCGGCACCTGGTTGGCAATGCAGCTTCGAAATTCAATTTGGTAAGTCGATTGTATCCCGTAGCCAAATGGAGAGTGTTTGCGTGCAGGCTGGAGCGCTCGTGTGTTTGGGCAATGGGCTAACCATAGGGTTAGGGAGATTTAACCTACTAACGTTTAAGGCTCCTGATTCATCCTGACAAGGTGAATCAGGCAAGCCATGGTTCGACCAGGCTAGGCGCGTCCTGCCTCGGCGTGGTCCGACAGGGCAGGGCTCGGCATGACAAGACACGGCACGGTTATTACATATAGGCAGAACCAAACGGCAGCATAAGGCCGAGTAGCAAAAAACGCGAAAGCGTATTTGGGAGCGAGATTAAGGAAAGTGCCAGGGTCCTTACTGCGTGGATACTTTGCCCTACTCGCTCCCACTTTGGCAAACAGACATCGACCATATTGTCGAATTATCGAAGGGTGGCAGTAACCGCGATCGCAACTTGCGTGTATTGTGTCGGCGCTGCCATGTACTGCGCGTTAGTCATGCCAATCAGGGAATGATCGCGCGCGCGTTAAAGCAGGGGTTAATTCCTGCTGACTAGCGTCCCTTGGTTTGGGAGTAGGAGTGCTTTCCCCATTCATCAATTGTATTCAGCGCTCCCGCCACCTCGAATTGATTAAATAATTGGATCACATCAATCTTTGAATTAGCTTCTTTGATGAGTTCTAATGTAATGTTGATTGCTTTCGTTTCCTGAAGAGAAGCTTGATACAGGAAAAACGCAGCACAGTGTCGAGCGTCGTAGATTAGTTCCCCGTCAAGCTCGATCGGAGGCGCAAATAGAGGGTAATTAAAGAGCGGTGGAAACGACGGTAACTCCCTTTGATATTGGCTCATAGCATCTCCTTTCTAAACAGTTTCTTGAAGATGCAAATCCAGACGATTGGAAATCGATTCCACAATTCCCTCAGTCTTTAGATCCCCTAATGCCCTGTAGAAGTCGTCTGTGCTAAGGTTCCAGCGATCGCAAAAAACATCTATGTTAATCTGGGGATTGAGTTTGCCTGGGTAATTGATCGGCAAGGCAAAGTCCAGGTAATCGCGATCGAGCCAATAGCCTGCTTGCGTTTCACGCATAAGTGCTAGTACAAAGGTACATTATTCATCAGTTTAAAGGCTGAATTTTTTCCCTATCAAATTCCTGTCAGCATGACAGGAATTCCAGCAGAAGCTGTTCATTAACGGGTTCGACTCCCGTTAATGAACAGCTTCACAGACTGGTGTCTCGACCACTTCGGCTTTAAGCACCATGAGCAGATTGGTAGGATTTGAACTCATAGCCTCCTATGTTGGGAATGACCAGAAAACTATGGTCGCTCCAGCTTTTGGTGAAAAAGGGCATAGCCGCTGCTCTTGATGACGAAGGTGCTAGGTTTTTAAGCTGTTGCAGAACCCAGATCACTAAAACCTGGGAAGAGACCAGATCTTTTGCTCCTTCACAGCTAGAGTCCAGTGAGTATGAACGAGAGCGCCGGAGTTTCAAGCTCCGACTGCCTCACAGGTACCCTAGTCTGCCCCTTCATGCCACTTGCGGTCCAGCTACTCATTCAATCGCGATCGTCTGTGCGCTCGTAGCAGTACGCTCCACCTGACGCACAAAAGTCAGCAGCAGCGCTGTAAATTTTTCGGGATACCAGAGCCCCCATTCGTGGAAACCCTCTTCGACAGTGGTTAAGCTGGAGTTTGGAATCATGGCCGCCATTTCCTGAGCGGCCTCGAGCGGTGTAGTCAAGTCCTTGTCTGACCACAACAACAGACAGGGTGCTTGAATCTGCGGTAATAAGTGTTTGAGTTCGACCTGTAAGGAAAGCCATAAGGCTTGCAGCAGGTTGCCTGTGTTAAACAACAGGTTATGCGTGAAGACCTGCGGAATTTTGCCCAACTTCAACCCCAGTTTGGGCAGCAAGAGTTGAGCAGTCATTTCAAGAGCCCTGCGTGGTATGACCTCTAGGAGCGATACACGCGGCACGCCGGTACTGTCGACTAGCACCAGACCTCTGACTCGCTCTGGAGCCAGCGCCGCCAAAGTAATGGCAATGCCGCCGCCCAGTGAGTGCCCCACCAGATGCACTTGGTGAAGGTTGAGACGCTCCAGGAACGCCAGCAAAAGGCGAGCATAACTGTCGTAGTCGGGCAGCAGTTGGTCATAAGACGAGCGAGCAAAGCTAGGTAGGTCGGGAGCTAAACACTGGCTGCTGGTGTGCCAGTCGTTGCAGGACTTCACCATAGGGTTCAGCGGAGATGCCCCAACCGTGTAGAAACACAAGCGGTGTTGCCTCTGAATTGGCACCACATTGTGTATAAAAGAGGCGGCAATCGTTGAGATCAACATAATGCTCGTTCAGGTGGGCTCGCGACACAGGAGTGCAGTCAGAAGTCATGCGCTTATCATTCTTACCAACCCTGAAACCGTAACAAAGCTTAATAGCCGCATGAACCCCTCTTGAGAGAGAGGAGGCTTTTACATGAAAGCGACGGGGCAGCTGTGAAGGAGCAAAAAATATGGCACGATTTGCAAATGAGTGGCATAGTCTTTCGAAACCAGAATCCACAAATGTTTCAAACTTCTAGCTTACTTCTAGTCACTGCTGCTTGGACACAGTTCATCCTAGGCTGTTAGAAGCTGGAATGCTTATTTAGAGTTGTGTTGACTGATTGCGTCATCAATTTACGAATTGCACCATATTTTTTGCTCATTCACAATTGAAGACTTACAACATGAGATTGAGGCTGTGGCTGCTGTAGTCGAGAAGTTCGATCTGGATGAGCTGACATGACGGCAAAAAGTGTGGGATGGGCTGAAAAGTCTTGCCTAAGTTAGTTCCAGAAGGAATGGCGAAGGTGGTTTCAGGGTTTGCACTTTTGCCAGCAGCTGCAACCAGACAACAGCAGAAGTGGTCTTTGTGGCTGCTTCAAGTTCAGGCAGAAGCGCAACGAAAGCATGTGGGTTCAACTCACAAATCACTGAGCAGAAGAACTATGTACTACGGCCCTCCGATTAGTACATAGTTCGAGCTTAGTTTAGGGTGTGCTGGCTGAACTCCTATCTACGTCTATCTTTCACGCCTAAATTAGACCTCGTTGCACACTCGCTGTCTGTACTCATTGGAGGGATAAGCCGTCGCAGCGAGACTACATTTAACGTTTCCTTAACTGCATCCCAATCATTTGTGCCTAAGATCGACGTGCAACGCTACCGAGTGCAGGACATTCAGACTCGGCAGACTTACGGCAACTTCTACTACACCCGCATCTATAATGGGCATCATGAAGCGCTGGAGCAAATGATGGTGAGCCATGCGTTTGTGGCTGAGCATCTTGGTAGCGTTAATCTGTTTCTGTATTCAACAACCATCTAGTGGACGAGACGCTAACGAATGATGGCATTGAGCCTTGGCAGTCGAATCATGAACAGGTAGTGGCTTCGCTTAAACTAACTGCTTAACGCAAAGCACAGCTTTACTCTTACTGGTACTGAGGGAATGATGACTGAGTTAAGTGCCGAGGCATGGGACAAAATTAGAGAGACGTTTGACCGCGACCCCAACCGCTATGGGCTACCCAAACGGGAGTATGGCTCAGTGGTGCTGGCATCCTTCAACATCCGCAAACTCGGTGCCAAAAGACAGCGCAGTGAAGCGACCTGGAAGTTTCTGGCACGGGTCTGCAGTCATTTTGATCTGCTCTCGGTGCAGGAAATTATGGATGACCTGGAGGGTTTTGACTATCTTAAGTCGCTGATGGGACCGGAGTTTGGTGCTGTGGTTTCGGACGTCACCGGCTCCTTTCCAGGTGAGAAAGGGCTAGGGGAACGCTTGGGGTTCATCTTCAACCGCTCCCTAGTGGAACGGGGTGATATTGTGTCCGATATTTCCATTGACCGCACTAAACTGATTACCACCCTGTTGGAGCATAAGGACAAGCTTCAGGCGTCGATCACCCCCCATCTCGATCCAGTTACAGGCGAGGTTCGACAGGGAGCGAAGATTAAGCTACCAGTTTTCCTGACCTTCATTCGCCAACCGTTCTGCGCCAGCTTCCGAGTTGTGGGGCATCCAGGTACCAAACCCTACGAATTTATGGCGGTGAACGCGCACCTGTACTTTGGTGAAGGGGTGGACGATCGTCGCCATGAATTTGACGCGCTCATGGAGTGGATTCTGGGGCGGGTGCAAGAGCAGGACAAAGCCTACTATCCCAATTTTGTCTTGATGGGTGATTTGAACCTTGACTTTGATGACCCGGAGCAGGACCGGGTAAGGATTGCCAAGCATATCAAAACACTCAATGACGCAGTGGGCAATGCCATTGATATCAACTTTCCCTTTCTTGATCCCTATCCTGGCTCTAAGAAGCCCTTCCGCACTAATGCCCGCCTGAGTGAAACCTTTGACCAGATTGGCTTCTTCAGTCGTGATCAGCGTCTGCCCCTGTACCAAGACAATGTACATATGGGCGAGAACCCTCGCGGTCCTGACTATGGGGTGTTTAACTTTGCCGAGTTGTTTCGCGAGGCGCTAGGCGTGTCGCCACTCGCAGCGTTGCCTAAACCGGAGCTGAAGGAGTTTTTTGCTCAGTTCGAGCACGAAGTGAGTGACCATCTGCCGCTGTGGTTGCGGGTGCCACTGCCGGATTAGGCTGCCAGTTTAATCTGGACTCACTGCCTAAAGCTGCTTTAGGGACAATGGCATTGGGCTAAACTTGGCATCGATAACTCAAAAGTTATCGTCTGAAACCCTGATTCTGTCCTCAGGATTAGTTGCTGAAACGCTCTAAAAATGTCTGGTTAGTTGCGGGTGGCAGCAGCGGTCCCAATACTGAGCCTCACTTCGACAGATGCTCTGTAACTCAATCTGGAAAAAGCTTTCCAGTCTATCTTGCACTTTTTACCCTAGCTGCATCCCAGCTTGCACCTTTGCCGAAAATGCTGTGCGACACGAAGTTGCATGGAATGAGTGGGAGACTCAAACTCCCCAGGTCAGTGTCTAGACCTGTCCCCAGACCTCCGTGCGTTGTTGGTAACGATAAGGTACGAAGCGAGGATCAAAGTCCAAGGAAGTAGGATAGCCATCAGCCGAAACCAGACGAGGGGAAAACTGGACAGGTGAACACAAGTGAATCCTCGTTGAGGCTGCGTAACGGCACGTCTTCACGAAAGAGGCTGATACGTGAAGCAAAGTTGGGAATCAGAACCATAAGGTTCTAGTGGATTTCAGTTCAGCATTACTGAGATCACAGACACCACTTTCCCCGCAGTAAAGAGGGCACCTACCCCAGTTGCATCTCATCCATGTGAAACGTGGAAACCCTGATGAAGTCTGAAGCAACTGCTTCAGTCAGCGAACTGCAAAGAACGCTCAACGCTTCAGCAGGAAAAGGATGACCTCAGAAGCGAATGCCAGCCGCCGAAAGGCAAAGGGAAAGCATAACCTGCTGGATAGGGCAAATGCCTAACCTGAAAGGGTGCCAACAGAGGTCAGGTGAGTCACCCAAAGAACGGCGTGAAAGTTCCTAACCAGCGGATACGTTCGATGCAGGCACAACCCCTAGCAAACCGACCAATGGCACAGACAGATTGGCTGCGCATCAACTGGCGCAAAGCGAATCGAATCGTGCGGAACTTGAGACGACGCACCTTTCGGGCTACTACCGAAGCGAACTATGCAAAAGTTCGCTCACTTCAGAAACTCATGTTGCGCTGCCATTCCAACATTCTGTTGAGTGTGCGAAGAGTGACGCAATTGAATGCAGGTAAGAACACACCAGGGGTAGACAAAATCGTTGTCAAAACAGCGGCTACCCGTGGTGCGCTAGTCGATGCACTCACGCGCTACCAACCTTGGCAAGCACAGCCAGTACGACGAGTCTACATTCCTAAAGCCAATGGCAAACAGCGTCCCTTAGGAATTGCGACGATTCGAGACCGTTGCCTTCAAACAATAGTCAAGAATGCGCTTGAACCTGAATGGGAAGCCCAATTTGAAGGAACCAGTTACGGCTTTCGTCCTGGCAGAAGTTGTCATGATGCGATTGTTCGTATCTTCAGCAATGCTCGTGCAGGTTCACGGCGACCGTGGGTGATTGATGCCGATATTCAGGCCGCCTTTGACTCTATTGATCACGACTTCTTGTTCAATCGCCTTGGCGCTTTCCCGGCTAGGGAACTCATTTGGCAATGGCTCAAAGCAGGATACGTGGTATATGGACGGCAGCATGACTCGGACATCGGAGTACCGCAAGGAGGACCGCTTTCACCGCTGCTCTCTAACATTGCTTTGCATGGCATGGAAGCAGCGCTAGGCATCTCCGATACCGGTCAAGGCTCCTCTAAGAGAGCAAGAGGGGTTGTGAGGTACGCGGATGATTTTGTGGTGTTTTGCAAAACCCAGGAGGATGCTCACTGTTGTCTTAAGCGGTTATCGCAATGGCTACAACAGCGTGGGCTCAGCCTATCAAAGGAGAAAACCCGCATTGTTCATTTGAGCGAAGGGTTTGATTTCCTCGGGTTCAACTGTAGACAGTACAAAACCTCAAGCACTCCAACCGGGTGGACATTACTCATCACCCCAAGCCGGAAATCGCTACAACGATTGCGGGAACGGCTACGCCAGGAATGGCTCAAAGTAAAGGGTCAGCCAATTGGCATTGTCATCAGTAACCTTAACCCAGTGATTGGGGGATGGGCAAACTACTTCCGCATGAGTTGTGCTAGCAAGGTCTTCTCAAAGCTAGATTTTTGGATGATACACCGGGAAATCCGGTAGTCAAAGCGACAACACCCTGGCAAACCCTGGCATTGGCGGCAGTCCAAATACTGGGGGCGGCTCAATTTAGACCGAGCAGACCGTTGGGTGTTTGGTGACAAGCAAACGGGTGCATACCTGCTCAAGTTTGGCTGGTTTACGATTAAGCGCCATGTCTTGGTCAAAGGCAAGTCATCACCAGACGATCCTGCCTTACAGGACTATTGGAAGAAACGGGAAGAGGCAAAAGCCAAAACTCTAACTCCTAGCTCACGTAAACTCGCCCAACAACAAAAGCATCGATGCCCAGTTTGTGGTGAATCTCTTTACAACGGAGAATCCATTCACAGGCACCATCTAAAGCCAAAAGCTCAAGGCGGAAAGGATACCTATAGCAATCTGGTGCTAGTTCACCAGTGTTGTCATCAACAACTGCATTCTACGAAGACGGTAGAGTAAGTGGCTTGCTTGAGCCGGATACTGGGTAACTAGTACGTCCGGTTCTGAGGGGAGGAGGATGTAGCGATATGTCCTCCTTACCCGACTTTAAGTCGGTAATGTTTTTCTCTTCATCCCCTTCCTAGCAAGACTTTTAACCGTACTATAAGCAATAATTCAACCACTCTTTTCGGCAAAATTCCGTCCTAGCATTAAAAAGGAACGCCCACCTGCCGTAACTCTGCTTGCCAGATCATGCGGTTAGACCGCTGGTTGCCACTCTCTTAAACCAAGGCATGAGACGCGAATGACAGCAGCAATAGATGGGGTAACGTATCCCCTTCATAATTAAAGCCGTTCAAACCAATTCTGAAGCGCGATCGCGAGCAAAGCATCGAGGTTGTAAGTGCTTGTCGAGCTATACCGCAATTGCTCTAAGCGTATGAAATACGATTAAAGCGAGACAGGCTGAGGTGCGTTGCGTGTAAAACTTGCCGAAAGTTGATGCTGTTGCACACCTTCCTGTGCCCACTCTTCAAGTGATTTCATCTTGCCCATTCCTTCGGGGATATGACCCACGTAGGCAGCTTCCCCACCTTGTAGCCACACACGCATTCTGCCCACCAATTTTTTGTTGTAACCAGTTGGCAGGGTGAGCCACAAAAAAGCACGGGTTGCTTGGCTTTGCGGTCAAAGCACAACTCAGCACAGAGTTTCTGCCCTCTGCCATATTGGATAACCCGCGTCTGTACGCTTTTCGCTACTACCGTTTCTTGCAGTCGCGGATCAAAGCGTAACAACTTTGCTCTGGTGCTGATGAGTGCCTTCTGTGCGGCTGCGTCACAAGCACCTAGCCAATCTACTAAGAGCGCTGGTGGTGGAGGAAGCTGGTCATCAAAGCTCGCCAAGTCTAACGCTTGATAAGGCAATGCCACCTTGATGTTGTGTCCTGTCTCTAACTGTGCTAGGTGCAGAGAAAAGCCGTTAGGCTCTTGGTGAATGCTGAAGGACAGGCATTCAACATCGAGGCGGCTGTACTTTTGATCAATCCAGTTATGGCGATGAAAGCTAGGGGCAATTGCGATGAGGCGAAGGGGACGACCATAATCAACTTTGTCCGAAAAAGGTTTCTCCTCCAAGAGGCTGTCATAGTAGCGCGTGGTTTGAGGCATCAGGTAGCGGTCTTCTACATTCTTCAACTTCAACAGCACCAGCCCATCCTCACGGTCGAGCGCCAGAAGGTCGCAGATCTCACCCTTCAGGCGATACTGTTGCCGCAGTGGTGTAAAACCAAAGAGCTCTGACAGGTTTTGCCAAACAAACTGCTCTAAAGCGGCTTCACTGATAAACTCCCATCCTGCAGCCGTTTTGCGTAAAGCAACGCTCTGCATTCTCTGCTCCATAAGCTCAAGATCACTTAATGATGCACCAACTACACGCCATCAACTTGATAGAAGTTGTCGCACGGCGCTAGTTTGACTTGACTAGGCAACAAGGCTCCAAGCCCTCGTTCGTTCCAGCAGCAGTTTGAGGCAGAGTGCGTTGCACTATTTGAGGTTCTCCCAACTCACTAACTATCTAAAGATAGTTAATGAGTGGGAAGAGGCGCTGGAAGGACGATTGAGACTAGCTTTGAGTGCGCTGCGGTCGAGACGTGCCTAAATTGCAAGGCGGCTCGCTGACTAAGTATTCAGGCTAAAATTTGAAAAAGTTAATTAAGTTAAAGGGTGATCGTGGTGCCGTTCCCCAAGGGTCAAAATCCCAACCATCCTGCTGCCGGATCAACCATTAAGGTGGAGCCGATTCGGGATAAAAAGGCGATCGCCCGCATTAAGAAAATTCTGGCGGACCGTCCCCGCGATTTATGTTTGTTCACGCTGGGAATTAACACGGCATACCGGGCGAATGAGTTGCTCTCGCTGAAGGTGGGACAGGTGAAGACTCTGCAAGCCGGAGATTTGCTGGACTTAAAGCAACGCAAGACGCATAAGTATCGTCCGGTGACGCTAAATGCCACCGCTGTCGCTGCCATTCAAGCTTGGTTAGAGATCGACGACTTGAAGCCGGAGGACTATTTATTCACGGGGCAACGCAGCTGTTTGACGGTAGAAACGATGAGCACACGGGTGAAGACCTGGTGCCAGGATGTCGGACTGAAGGGCAACTATGGCAGTCATACGCTCCGGAAGACATGGGGCTACTGGCAACGCTTAGAGCGCGGTACGGCGATTCCCCTGCTGATGGAGGCGTTTGGTCATGCGACACAGCAACAAACATTGGCGTATTTGGGGATTCAGTCTAATGAGATTGCGGCGATCTATGAGTTGGAACTGTAAGGTCTTCTGTCTTTGCCGAAAATGAGCATTAGTCAATAAAGCCAGGAAGAGCCGGATGACTGGTTAAGTAGAGCAACTTGTATCCAAGTTCTTGGGCAACCTTTACGTTGTGAAGCATTTTCGGCAAGAGCATCCTTTTTAGTGAGTGACTTGAATCGTTACAACATAGGTTGCCTCTGTAATGCGGAGAGTGCCATCAGCATTTTTCTCCAGAAAGTCCATTCCCTTGTCGAAAAGAATGCGGTAAGTCTGATTGTTTTGCAGCCTGATTATGAGTTCCCGTCGATGGGGAAAAGGTGGATAGAAACGTTCTGGATACTGGCGCATCTCGACTGTAAGCTGTCCACTGAGTTGTGACAGGGCTTGTTCTATAACTATCCGTCGTCCAGTATTGCAATTGCTATACTCTTCTCTCATCTGCTGAATCTGGATCACTAAGTGAGAACTGCTCTCTAGCCAGTCGCCTTGCAGCAAAGAGGCTAAGATTTCTGCGCCAAATGGTTGACAATGCAAGTAGCGGTCACTGTAAATCATTTTCTTGACGCGATTACCTTGCAACACCTGCTCCAAGCCCAATTGTCTTCGTAATTCGGTAAGGCTCAAATTACCCCACTGAGGCGTTGGGAAAACAACAACAGTATCGGGATCTTCTAAGATGTCCGCTGCTATGGGTTGTGCCTGTGCTTGTAAGTTTTGCAAGATTTGCAAAACTTGATCAATCCCCTGTTGGCTACGTGTTTGGAGCCACTCGACTGGCTCTCCATTCTCTGCAAAGTGAAGCTGGAGAGCAATGCGATGAGGTGACAGGCTACTCAGGCAAAGTGTTGGAAATTGCTCCACGGAGGTTGTGTAAAGTTTCAGTAATCCCTGATCAATCCACTGTGCCAAACGTTTCCGCAGTACTCTTGTTAGGTCATCGTTGGAGCGATTAGGCAGATTGGTCACAATCAACTCTAGCGGAGTTGTTTGGTCGAGTGCATAGACGATCTGGGTCAGCAGTTTGAGAGTGAATGGTTCCGTGATGCTCGGTAGATAGCCAATGCTGAGTGAACTAGCCATCGTGCAGTAACTTTCGAGTGCCGCTGCTATCTGAGCTAAACCCATTCTGTTAGCATCGGGGGCAAAAGCTTTCAGGACTTCGTCCGGTTGCACTCGCTCGACGATCGGACGCAAAAAGGCTGCAACCATATGGCGATCAAGTTCGTGATGGAAGATTTGATTGGTGTAAGTGCGTAAACAGTCGTAACAACTGCTGCTGCAACTACAGGATTCAACAAAGTGGAAGGCGCGTTGCAAGATTGTGGGAAAACATTCGGCAATACGTTTGCTGTAGCCTGCGCCACCGGGAACGTTATCGTAAAGGATAATTTCGGCTGCCCCTGTATGGCTCTCTTCCACCGGACGGAATAGCCCATCTAATTCAGCGCGAGGCACGTCAATCACTTGAGCGGCAGCCGCTAGTAGAGCATAGGTGAGCGATCGCCAAAAGCCTGCTCCTGTTACTGGAACTGCTGTCTGATTGCGATTGCCATCGGTATCGGAGTGAATTTCACCCCCTGCATTCAGATGTAATACTGTATCAAATAAAGGCGGAGGCGGGGGATTGATTGTTGGAGTAAACCGAAGCTTGAGCAAATCACTACGAAATTCATGTCCTAAGTGGATGTGTTCATACCAGCCGTCACAGGGATTCCCTTTAATTGGATGGGAATGGGTGATTTGACGAGAATTGCTGGTTTGTCCGCGTCGGCTCCGGCTCCGCAGTTGGGTACGTACGTCATCACTCACATCTCGCCCGCATTTCTTGCACAGAGCGAACCCTTTATTCTTAAACCCACGCCCATCCTCTAGCGGACCCTGGTTGGATAGAAAAAATTTACTACCCTGGCTTAACGTCAAGTGATAAAGGTCAGCCTGGATCTGCTCCGGATTGTTGCCCTCCTGTGCTAGGAACACCTGAGAGGTGGGTTGGCGCATCGGTTTGCTATAGGGCGTAACTTTGGGGATCTCACTCCAATCAGTAGTAAATGCTTTGGGAATTTTATAGGAGCGGGGTTTTTGCTCATTGGTAGATGGTTTGGTTCGACAGATCGGGCATTTGGGATCGCCTTCGGCGACACCTAGCCGAGTGAGAAGATCTGTGTCTGTGCTGGCTGCTATGAAAAAATTGCAGGCTTGACAAACCCAATAGTGACGACTGGGCAAGTCATCAGGGCGCATGACACCGACACTGGTATGGACGCGATCGTCTACTACAACATCCTGTCCGGGGGCATATTCTCCTAGGGCAAGCCGACGATCGCGTTGGAGGCGATGTTTGCCCTGTCCCTGAAAAAATTGGCGGCTCTCTCTAGTCAGCAGTTGAACGACATCAATGGGAAAGCCATAAATGGGTAGAATGCCAGCTTTTGCCAGTTCCTCATGGAGTTGTTGTTTCTTCAGTTTGTCTAATTCATCGCGCACACGATCGCGCCTATATTCCAATGCCTTTTGCTTTTTGGTTTCATTGGCATCTTCTGCATCTCGCACTGCCTGTCTCAGTTCTTGTAAGACCGTTGCCAAGCCATTCCAATCTTGTAATTGCTCAGTTTGAAACTCCTGCAAATCCGCTTCGAACTGTTGCACCACAAAAACAACGGGTTGTTGATTGTTCAGCCGTTCTAACCATTGTTGCGTCAAGTTTTTTGCTCGTTCGGTATGGAGCCACTCCCGCAAGCGATGGATCATGCCTTCAGCAGGCACTTCAGCTAGGACAATAAACGTATCAGGCATTCCTAAAAAGCGGGCGATCGTCACTTTTTCTGCGCTAACTTGATGTTCGGTGCGGAGAAATTCGGCTAATAACTCTGCGCGAATGTGACGTTTTTGAATTTCAAAATTGGTGGGATCAAGTTTGGGCACTTGATTTTTGCCGTTGATCAATTTAGCGGGTTGTTCAAAGTAGTAGCGATCGTGGGGGCGACGTTGCCCGTACATCAGCGTAATTGCCACACCATCGGTGCGTCGTCCTGCCCGCCCTGCCCGTTGCTGATAATTGCTGACATGGGGCGGAAAGTTTCGCAGGGCAACCGCCTGCAATTCGCCAATATCTACCCCCATTTCTAGGGTGGTTGAGCAACTGAGTAGGTTAATTTTGCCTTGACGAAAGCGACTTTCGCGGCTTGCCAGTTCGTCAGTGCCTAGTTGAGCAGTGTGTTCTTGTGCGCGTAACGGTAAGAGCGATCGTTCCTGAATCAGATGGCGGTAGTGATGATCGGCTAATTGCTCTGGCTGAAAGAGTTGTAATGTTCCTTGACAGCGTGGCGCAAGACAGCGATCGACTCCAAATTGAGATTGTCCCTTTAAAGTTGATAAACCGGGACGATGGAAAATCTGCTGACAGGTATTGCATTGATGCCAGTCTGTTTCGGTTCGCCGGAGATTGAGCAGTTCCCAATGGAGTTGCCGCCCATCGTGATACCGCACTAGAGAACCCTGCCGCAGCAATTCATCAAACAACCATAGGAGGTCGTCTTCGGCGGGGAACTTGCCCAAAAAATCACGGTAATAGGTCACAATCTGGTTTTGCCGCTCGGTGGGTTCACCGTTGGCTTTTTTACGCCAGAGAAATGAGATCGCTGGTTGAGGATCAGTGGGATCTCGACGTAATTTGAGATAGATCTGGGAACGCCCTTGGCTATCCAAGCGAGCTGGTTGTCCGCCTTCAATGCCGACCGTTTCTGGAAAATACCGCGACGCGCCTTGTAAATCAACCGCGCCCGCCAGACGAATGGTGTCTGTTAATCCCGTCAGAAAGATCAACGCTTCGGCATGAGTTAAACCAAACCGCTCTGCAACCTGACGCAGCATTGGATCATGCCATTCCAAATGACAGGCAAGTAAACCCAAGGCTTCGATCGAAAAGCGACGAGCAGAGGGCAAGCCAAATTCGCGCAACAGTAACTCTTTTGCACGACCTTGAGCGCGTTTTTTGCAATCGATCAAGTTGAGGCTAATTTCTTCATTTTCATCGTTGGCAACATAGCTGCAGTGGTGCTTATCAGCTTCGCGATCAGGGTGGGGAATAGAAAGGTGGAGAAACTGATCGACTAATTTTTCGTCGATCTGATTGATGGAAGCAACCCCATCCTGATGCACCGCTGCAAATGCCTGCCAGACGATCTGACGATAGAGCGTTTCGGTATGGGTGCGTTGGAAGTCAGAGGCAAAGAAGGCGGCATCCTGACGACCATCGGAAAAGGTTAAGAGTTTCCGTTTGGTTGCCTGGGCGGAAGCCTGTCCGGGCTCTGGCAGTAGCTCGAATAGGCTATCCAGCATAACTTCCAGGGGGGCATCGGTATAGGAAACAAACCGCCCGATCGCCGCTGTTTGTGCTCTCCCCGCCGCACACGCCGGACATCGAGTTAAGTACCCCCCTTGCAGGTTTTTAGTGTTGGGCGGCATCTGCCACTGCAAGACCCATTGATCCGCATTACTTGTGGAAACAGGTGGGGTTTGTGATCGCTTGCCAATCCAGCCATTGGTCTGGCTTCCTGGTTGAATCGTAAATGTTCCAACATTGGCAGCATTGGGTTGATCGTCAGCTTCGTCATCATCCCCCTCATCATTGGTGATGCTATCCAGGGTGCCAGCAGTAAGTACATAAATAGAACTACTGTTTTCTACGGCTTCCAGGGAGCGGGGCAAGAGTTGCAGTTCATCGCCAGTGCCCAGATAAGTTAACCCATATGCCTGTCCACATTTGCGGCAACTCGATAGTTCAATCACCGGACCTGCACAGCACTCACAACGGGTCTTGCTATTGAGGTAGAGTTTGCCATAGCGTTTGGGGCGTTCAGGATGATTGGGATCTACGGACGTTTCAGGACACTGAGCGTTGACACAGGCATACAACCCTTCGATGCTGCGAAACAGCAGGTGTAGCCGCACGGGTAGCAGAGGCAGATCGTCAGGGTTTTGCCGTGCCAGTGTGCCTAATTGCACTAGATTGGAGAGGGCAATTTCTAATTTGGCTTCTTCTTCGGGCAAAATACTGCCGTCGAGCGAAGTGGGAATGTGCCAAAGAGAGGGCGATCTAGCAATCTGATCCCAGGGCTGGGGCGACTGGCTCAAGAGTGCAATCAACCGATGCACTGTGGGATGCTGCTTTAGCGCCAACCAGAGAAACTGGTGAACATCGTCGGACGCTTCTGCTGCCGCCGTTTGCAGTACAGTCTCAGGCACTAGATAACTGAGTTGTTTTTTCCATTCAGCGATCGCATCGGTCAGAGCCAGTAGTTCCAGGTCGCAGAAATGCTCATAAACATCGGCTTCTGCCAACCCGTCTGGTAAGGCATAAGGATTGCCTAAGCGTTCTGCCACCGGGACGCGATCGCCCCAAATGACGCAGTTAAACGGTTCACTAAACAAATCCCCGCAAAGGCTTTTACCTGTTCTAAGACCTTTGGATTGTCGCGATCTCCTAAAGTGGCACTGGTAGCAATTCCCTGTAATTTGCCGTTGTCCTCAATGCCCACTGCCGTTCGCAACCGCTTCAACAGCATGGCAACTTCTGTTCCAGTCGAACCGTTGTAGGAGTGCGCTTCATCCACCACCAGCAACTTAAAGTCATGGGCAGACTCAAAAATCGCCTCCCGTTCCTTGGGGCGAATCAGCATATGCTCCAGCATGGAATAGTTCGTCACTAGAATATGGGGTGGGTTGTCCCAAATCTCCTGCCGAGAAATTGCCTGCACCCGCATAATTTGTTGCAGTGCTTCCCGCACCAGATATTCTGGACGGCTGAGGTTCAGCGATCGCTGCTGTTCCTCCGTGAATAACTGCAACAGTTCATCACGATCGCTTGCCTCCAGCTCATTCTTCAATGCCTCTACTGCCGCTTGCGGGTCTGTCACCGTCCGGCTAGTATAAAACCCAAACCGGATCAACGCCTGATCTTCGCCCTGCCGACAAAGCAGTTGCCGTAACCGTTTCACCTGATCATTCACCAAGGCGTTCATGGGATACAGAATCAGGGCTTGCATACCATGTCCCGGTTGCTTCAGCAGGTGATCCAGCATGGGCATCAAAAAGCACTCCGTTTTCCCAGAACCAGTGCCCGTCGCGACGACAATGTTTTCTTGCTCTTGCACCACTGCTCGAATTGCGGCTTCTTGATGTTGGTAAAGGGCACGAGTCGGATTGAACAGCCGTGCCATTTCTCGATGCAGTACCCCTTCTGCCACCAATTGCTGGATTGTGCTGGCGGGTCGGTAGGGCTGTGCGCCTTCCAGGTAGGGATGCTGGGAGATTGTACCCGGTGCTTCTAAAAGCTGCTTGAAGCCAGAGCACAGATGGGGATCGCGCAGGGGATAGGCGGTCAGCAAATAACGGATGAGGTTCTGGCGGGGTTCGGCAGCAGCATCGATCGGGTTGAGATAGTGGGACATGGTGGGTGAGGAGTGGAGAGTTAGACGAGGATGCAACCCAGGCGGAGTAGCGCCTCACGAGCGATCGGGCGGTTGGCAGTGGCAAACAAGCGGGTACGCGGGCTATCTGCATCTGGTTCGGACAGCCGCCAGAGTAATTGAGCGTAGCTACTGGGCAAGCTGATCCCCTGTAAGTTCAATCTGCCAGGAGCGTCATCCCAGGGCAGAGAAGGGGGAACGTTTGCGCCGTGATCAAGCTGAAACATTGCCAACAAAGCGGTGTCAGGGGTTAATTCATAGAATTGATCGGCTTCAAACCAGAGCCATTCGCCCGTGGGCAGCTTGAGCAGAGCGAGATCGTGTAAAGCTGCTTGCGTGATGGGAACCCAGCGCTCAAATTGTTGCGTTCCCAACCTGGGAACATACTGACAAATGGGGTCTGTCCAAGTAGCAGCTTGAAAGGGATTGGGACTTTCACAGCCTTGCAACATAACTGGTTGTGGTAACTCTGGGAGCGGTAGATGATCCACACTGCTGCCAGCAGTGAGGAGTCGAATACCAACATTTCGCAACCGCTCTTTGGTCCGGTGAAAGCCATTGATTCTCGGACGAAGACTCTGTTTGACAGACGGTTGTCCGGTTTCTAGAGCTTGATGTGCCAAGCGCAGGTAGGCTCGATCGCCTCGAAATAATATCCCTGTTAGATTCGTCTCAGATTCTGCCACAACCACAGGCGGAGCCATACAAAACCGATTCCCCGTCCCTGCCAACACCTCCCCCTGAGCCTGAAGTTCGCGTAAGTCAGCGTCAAGCTGTACGGATATATCTGCCTGTTGGGGCGGTAAGCTCTGCTGAATGAGGGTGGCAATCGCCCGTAGTGTCAGCGGTTGTGGCAGTTCTACCCGATGTGGTTGCCGATGGTTACTTAAGAGGTGAATAATTAATTCAGGCGGCATCAGGATTTCTTCCTAGCATTTGAGTAACTTGATTTAGAGAAAGTGGACGACGCTCAATCCTCTGAAAGCAAGGAGTTTGACGTATTAGTTCTAATATTTCACCTGGTAAGTTACTCGTCTTAATCAAGATATATTGCTGATATTCATTACACGATGGAATTTCACATCGTTCAATTAAATGGCTATTGTCTCTACGTCGCAGCTCTCTAGAAAAAATGGACTGGCTATTGTTGTTAGGTCGGATTGTAATTAAATACCAACTTCCTGGCTGGGGAGGCGTAACTGCGTGTCCATTAATTGAGACAATTGCAGGGGCATATACTTGTGGATTAATGCTTGTCTCGGCTTCAACTGTGGCTGTTGGATTAGCTGGAGATCCTAGAAATACTTGTAGTTTTTGATGCAATAAATCTCGATTGAGCCAGTCTGGGAGATGGCACGAATCGTTTTCCAAAGCTGCAATCATCCGATTTGCGGTTTGTACGTCAATGTCTAGATCAAGCCGTCTAACTTCTACTGAAAAAGCTTCAACAGGCTGGTTCTCAAAGATATTCATGCAATATTCAAACCTGTCATCACTCAGTTCATCTGGTAGTGACACGTTAGTAATAGTTTGAATCCCGCTCCACCAGCCCAGACTTTGGACAGCGCAACTAGAATATTCAAGCTGAACATGAAAAAGACCCCACAGATCATTCAAAGGAACCGTCACCGTATCTTGATCGGGTGAGGCAAGAACAGTACGTCGGAGCGGTTGATTCTGTGGTGTTAGCACATTCCAAAATGTGAGGGTATAGGCTTGCCCTGGATGTAAGCCAGAGAGGTGAATTGCCTGATTTGCCCAGGTCTGGCTAACTAGACTGCCAGAAACCATTTCTAACAATCGTTGGGGGACTTCTCCCTGCCGCTGATAACTTAAGGCATACCCGTTTGACTCTGGTAAAACATCGCGCCAGGCCGCCAGATGAATTGTCAGCGCACCCGCGATCGTGGCTTGCTGCCAATATCGTTGGGTGATTGCTCCATTAGTGAGCAGAAGTGTAACCTCTTCCATTGCCCACAAGCCGCGCAGGGTGAGTTCACTAAGCCAAAAGTCTGTTGGAGCAGGAACTTGCAGTGGGATATCAATAGGGGTTTGGGTGCGATCGCAGACCACTAACGCCGAGCCAGCCACCGGATGGCTCAATTCAAAGCTGGACTTCACTTCAAACTGTTCAGACCAGCGATAATCCTGAGTCCACAACCGCACCGCATAAGCACCCGATCGAGTAATCCACCGCGATAACTGGATGCTCTGCCAATTGGGATTAGCAGCTACCGTCAGGGTTTCGTCTGGTGCCGTCAGGATGGTGCGGTGCGTCAGATCCTCGACCAAAACCTTGACCGCTTTGCTCAGAGGCAAGGGTGGATGCCAGAGCGCGGGAACGTCCAGATAAACTGGCTGTCTACCCTTCAGTTTCAAACCGCGTAACTGAGGATAGTCTGCCTGAACCTGACTCCATAGAAAAGACTGTGTGCCATTGGCAAAGCGAAAGGTAAGCTGCGCTTGAGCGATAGTTAGCAGTAATTGTTGCCCACGCCAACCCGCAATGCTACAGGGAACAAAACCATCCAATAATTCAATGCCGTCTGAGCATTCCAACTGAGTGCTGCTGGCAAAAAAGCAAATGATTTCAGTGCTGCCCTTTAGTTCACTGCTAAACAGCAGGCGATCACCCGTCCACGCATCAAAAATCAGGATTGGGCAGTTTGGTGCAATCCCTTCACAGTGCCATTCGGTGAGAGAGGCACCCGTGTGCGATCTCAACTGCCATATCCATCGCTGACAAACCCGGTTCACCGTTTGTACCAACGCTGGAACCTCCATCCCCCCAGCATGAGGCAACGTAGTTTCCCAACCATGCTCCTGAATTTGACAATAAGTTCCCCGAAACTGATTCCATCCCGACTGCCAGAGCAGTTGAGGCGGCAGGTAAAGCTGAATATCCATTGAATCGACGCTATCCAGCCTCAGGGATAGCGGCTTTTTCCGCAAACCAATGATGCCGCGCCGTGTGGTTTGGCTCTGCTCTTGAGGTGTAAGCACCTGAATCAGATTGTCCCAACTGCGAAGGAAGAACGTGTTGGGCAAACAATAGCTTTGGAGAAACTGTTCCTGTTGCTGGCTATCCTGCAAAATTGCGGGAGAAAGTCCCCGCCGTTCCAGTTCCTGTGCCACGATCGCAATGCCCTGAAGCAATTGCCCTGAAATCGGCTCCACTGTTTCATCGTCCTCGGCATAGCTACTCCCTAAGAACGTTAGTAGCCTTCCCCATTGCGGATGTCGATGCAAACAAAACTCATATACCATTTGTGACAAGTCTTCTGGCTCTGCATGGGCAATTTCTCACCAGCCATAGTCTTGGGAAATGTCTTGCAATAAGCGGGCAAAATGTTCCAGGTTTTGCTGGGGAATCCCACTTTGTAGCCATAACGTTGAAACATAATAGTTACTCTGCTGAGTTTCAACCAAGCCCAACAGTTTGATGCCCTTTTTCAGAACTGCTCTGAGTGTATTTTCCACTCCTTGTGTTCTTTGTAGACCGAGGCGATTGCAGACTCCCTCCCAAAAACCAGTATGTCCTTCGTCGTAGTATGCGTATTCCGATAAGGCTAATGTGCTTAGTCTGATCCAATAGTTCTGAGGATCATGCCCTCCGAATCGTTCTTCTAACGCTGCAAACGTGAATGGCTGAACATGTGTAAAACTACTGCGAACAATATGAAGTAGTTGATCTACAACCTTTCTGGAGATCCGAATACTGCCTAAAAAGCGCTGACCTGGGGAGCGATCGTAGTGCCCCCAGTAATCCTCAATTTGAAGCTGCCCCCAAAGTCTTTCGGCGTTCCCAGGTCTTGAGAAAGTCATTGATCACCCTCTAGTCCTGTATCTAAAAGCATCTTAAGTAAGCTTTCCCCTTAAAACCGAAGAATTCGCTATATAAAGGTAGAAAATAAAAAGTGAGGGAAATCTAAACCTGGTAAGGCTTTCGTCTGTTTAACTTGCCGATCAGGGATATCGCAGGCACACTTGACAAAATTTAATGAGTGTAAAACGTCATTCTTACAACACCCCTGAAGCATTCGAGCGGCTAATGCTGCTAATTGCAACGCTACTCAAGTACCCTGGATCGGGTTGTCCTGAACCTGAGCAAGATACTTCCAATAACGCGATTTCAGTCGTAATAGAACGGCTCCAAGCAGTTGCAGGCGAGGCCGGAATTTCCTTACCCCATTACTCAGAGCACACGATTCGGAAAGACTTGAAGACGCTGAGACAGTTTGGCATCCTTGATCAACCGTCTTATCGTTGGGGTTACTATCTAGGTACAGCAGCTCTCGATCGGGCAGAACTTCAAGTTGCTCTTAACGCTCTCCACTCCCAAGCAAAGTATCAACAAGATCCTCAAGTCAATCATCTCTACCAAACGCTTGAACGACGACTACGAGGGTTGCAATTAGCAGATGCACTGTTTTATCCGATAAGAACTCATATTGATCGTTCAATCGTTTACACAAACCCAGAAGAAATGATGTCTCAGCATCGTTATCGAGGGACATTGTACGAAAAACTAGAGATATTAGAGTTGGCAATTACTAAGGGACAAGCAATAGAGCTTTTCCGATGTCGGAACCCTTATGAAATTGGAAATATTCATTACGTTCAGATTTACCCACTTCAACTGGTTTACTCTGATATTGCTTGGTATCTCCTTCATGAAGATTGTCAAACCCAACATCTAGCCCTCTCAAGAATTGATCGTTTTAGTGACCATTTGAGAGTTATTGATCTTGAAGGTCGATCTATAGACAAGCAACAGCGAAGCTTAGAACAAGCGCATCGACTATTAGAAGTCGGCTGGGGACGGAATTTAGGATCTGTTGAGGAGCAGAAACTTGAAAGGCAAGGACTCCTGCCTTTTGTCAAGGTAGTTGTCCGCTTCTTCCCGGAGGTGATAATGTTCATTTTGGAAGGAGAAAAGCGTCATCCTAACCAAAAAATTCAAGCGGGACCAAAAGGTAAAGATGGTAAATCCATTTATGTGGATTATGCTGTGGAGCTACCGAATCGGTCTCTCAATGAATTCTGTTTCTGGGTCTGTCGTTTCATGGAGCATGCCCAGTTTATTCTGCCTGACGAACTAATTAAAAGGCATGAAACGATGTCTTACACCTAGCTCCAACGCTATGAGCATAACTCTTTGCAAAATCAAGAAGTTGATGCGTAGATCAAGGAGTAACACCTCTAATAAGCCTTAAAACAAAGGGTAGTGCTAAAGAGGTAAGGATGCCTTGTAGTGGTGCATGAAAAACCAGATCGCCCCAATGTGATGCTCCAGTTTCTTAGCAAACGAAAGGGTTTTGCGCACTAAGCGTGAGACGCGTTGCCGTAACGTACAGTGAAAGCGCTCAATGTGCTTGGTCTGCCCGCTTTCTTTGCCGCCAGAACGGTGCCGTTGGCTCGGTAAGACCGCACGGTAGGCCTGCCAAAAGTCGGTATAACAGAGGGTACACTGACGCTAGACCGCTGGCAAAGACTCCCATAGAGCTTGAGCACCCTCCTAGCTACGGTTACCAATCTGCACCCCCACAAGCTCACGTGTACGACGGTCAAGCGCTAACCAGAGCCACTGCTTGTTTCCTTTGGTGCCGACAAATGCCCCTGCCTCGTCGCATTCCAGGGTCAAGCGCCCCTTTTTTTGGCGCTCACCGTGACTGGGCGAGGCACCGGCTCGTCTTTGGCATGAACAGCCTGCTGCAGCCATCGTTCGGAAACTGCGGTGACCCTCGCGCTCCCGGCGAGCGGGATCTTCTCTCACAGCAACTTGTCGAGGCGTTTCGTGCCCGCATCGATGACCTTATTTTGTGGGTCTTGGACGCACTGGCGACCGCAGTCGCTGCCTTTGTGGTTTTGCTTGCCGTTATGGATGCTGCCGTTTCTGACCACGTTTTTTGAGTGGCAACTGGGGCAGCAGGGGCGTGTCAATGACATGGTTAATTTGGCTCGCAGCATATCAGCCATAACATTTCAGCCTCTAGCGCTGTACCCTGCTCGAGCTAGAGATTCGCCATCCTTACATGTTTAGCACTACCAAAATTGGTATTGGAGGACTCTGCTTGAGCGCGGCTATTGCGGATTAGACGTATAGCAGCATTGCCCTCTTGAGGTTGGGCAGACGTTCTAGTACCTGCAATGGTGCTCAGCCCGAAAGCAAGCCTTGAGCCTTGAGCCGCGCTAAAGCATCTTCGGCGGCACACTTCTCCGCCCCCTTCTTACCGCAGCCTTTGCCTTCGCCATAAACTTTGCCGTTGACCAAAACACGCGCCAGATACTCCGGTGCATGATCGGGACCACCTGTGCGCTCTGTTACGTACTGCGGTAGGACAGACCCAATGCTTGCCTGTACCCATGCCTGAAAGCGGTTCTTAGCATCAACGTGCGAACGGGTTTCTGTGACCGTTGGCAAAGCAGCATTGAAAAAACTTTCGATCAGCGGACGGATCGCTTCTATATCGCGGTCATTGTCCAGGTAGTAAGCGCCAATGACCGCTTCAAAAGTGCTGCTCTGTAAATTGGGATTATTAAATCCACCTTCCTGAATTGCACCCCTTCCCAAACGCATCCGAAAATCTAACCCCACTTCCCGCGCAAATTTAGCAAGTTGCTTCTCATCCACCAGTGATGACCGCCGCCGTGTCATTTCATCTTCCCCCATGTCTGGGTAACGACGGTACAGATAGTCACCACTGATAAAAGTCAGTAGAGCATCGCCTAAAAACTCCAACCGCTCATTATGCGCTTCACCGGGATTTTCGTTGATAAAGGAACGGTGCGTTAACGCCTGTCGCAACAACTTTTCGTCCCGAAAGGTCAACAATTTGTGCATTGATAATGCTCCTTCTCGATGGCAATTGGCTCCGATGCACTGCTACTACCCCTCTGCTTCGAGAGGGGTAGCCAGTGACTAAACTTGCTAGCAAAGCTGCTGCCATAAGTGGAACTCATCCGCCGCTTGCCTGAGTTTGCGACTTGTTTTCTTAAGACACTGCGCGATCACAATCACCTCTTTGCCCTTTGCTTGAAGGTCACATACCAATCCCTTAAAATCGCCATCGCCAGAGAGCAGAATGACGGTCTTAATGTCCGGATGAGGGAGAATCTGCTGCCTGCAATGGGCAATCAGTTTGTGATCGGCGTTATTTTTCTTGCGTTTGGAGGAGGGAGTATTAATACACTCGAATTCCAAGTCATCGAACACTTCCTCCCACTGAGCCTCTTCACGTCGCCAGTGTGCGTAGGCACGCTTAAACGCGATCGTGCCACGTAGACAGGCAAACGCTATGAGACAGCGAAGCTGCGCTTGCGTGCCCCTGACGTTTTGCCAATCACACAAAATTGCCACAGACGACATGACCAAACCATCTGGTTGGTTCAACATAAATATGCCTCCAATTTTTTTGAGGCAGCCCTAGTGCTCAAGCTCGATCCAACAAGCTGAATACGCTGTGGTGATGCCAAAGGTATTTAGCTTTCGATGATTGAAGTCTTATAAGCAGCATCTTCATACCGTGTTGTGACATATAGCGACTAAATTGAACTAGCAATAAACTCATACAGATTGCCGAACAGTAGGTATGAAAAAAGCATGGCATTAGTAAGCAAACGTCACTTACGCCAAAGTTTTGCATCGCTATTGCCCGAGACCTGTGCCAGCTTACTGCTAGACCAAGTTAGTAGCCCTATGTCATGTCAAGGCACAGAGATGATGCTTATAAGACAAAAACCCAGACGGTCGTCTGCCTTGATTGATAAAGCTGCATTGTGTTTAAGATGGCACTGCACTTCAAGCTTTGTCAAGAAGGGATGTTAGAAGGCATCTTATGACAACTGCCTCAACATACTAGGAGTATTAACTTTGTGTGGTTGCTGCAAAGCTTAAAAGCTTGCGATCGCCAAGCTATATCCTGGCTACTTACTACCTAACGTCAGTTCGGGTTAAGCCGGAAGGAGCAAATTGTGGTCAAGGGCAATGGATGGCTTCTTTGGCTGATGGCAATAGGCAATCAATCCGCCCAAGATATTGACAAAGCAATTGACTGGAGAACG
>NZ_JACJPI010000015.1 GCF_014695975.1 Leptolyngbya sp. FACHB-321 | reverse complement strand
TTCGTTGCCGTAAATCAATAGACGGTGGAGCAGACATGAGTGGTCATTTTCTCGTCTTGCAAGACTCACTTAGGCTACCAAACTGTGGCTTACTCAAGCAATAACTGCTGTAAGGCGGTCACTGAGCAAACCCTCCGCAATTTCTGCAACAGAGAGAGTTTGCTCAGTGACACGAATTTGTCTCGATGTCATTTATTTTGGTACTGGTCACGGAAGCCCAGCAGTTTTTTACCGCTCAGGCACAGCAAGAGTCAGTTAGTCTCGTCAGCACAGATGCCGTGGCACCGGAGGAAGCCGAACAACCTTTGAGTGAGGAAGCAGTGATGCCAGGTGGGTTTGGACGAGCGCAACCGCAACGCTAAGGTAGTAAGACTGCTTTGCAGGAAATCCGGTCACTGAGTGTTGTGTCTCAACAGCTAGTGCAGGAACCTGATGTTGATCGGGCAATGCAGGCAGAAGTGGAAGCGTTCTTTGCCCAGCATCAGCAAGAGCATCCAGAAGTACTATCGCTGGCTTGGTCGGCTAGAGTTTATAACCCGTTGGCAAAGGTTGATTTGTTAGCTGTCGGTGCTCGCTACTTGGAGCCAGAAGAGGAAGACTGGCTGGCTTTGGCACGTATGGTGGGCTGGCTGTTAGTCGAGGATGAACTGGATGCCATTTATTTCACTGCACCACCACCAACTTTTGCGTTGGAGCAAGCCGACTGGTACATGCGCCCAGATTTGACGACGTTTCTGGAGTCACCCGTGCTGTTGCGAGCGGTGGTGCAGCAGTATCCCCTGGCTGAAGCGAGCCTTCGATCAACGATCAACCAGAAGGTAGCAGGGTTGGGCTGGTCAGCGGAGCAGCGCACTCGCTTTGTGCTGGAGTTGTTTGAGCAGCCGGAAACTGACCTGGCTGAGGGTGATTGGGCACTCTTGTTGTTTGCACTGCAAAGCCAGTTGTTGGGTGAGCGCTAGCTGGTTGCTCGAACCGCAGCAAGGTAAGGTGAACGCTCTTGGAACCGCTGCCAGGTTGCTGCAGATAGCAGCGGTGTTGAGAACAGTGCTAGCACACGGCAATCGGCGCACATAGCTAAAGTGTCTCTTGAAGGGGTGCTTGCAAACTAGCGTTTACAGCAAAGTGAATAGGGACAGCGCGATCGGGTTGAACGTGGTAAGGAGATAGCTAAGCCGCTTTACGACCTCTGTGCTCTGGCTTCACGTTAGTATGGTGATGAGATAACTACGTAAACACTCACCGATCACCCCTCAAGGTAATCTTCACCAGTGACTTAATAAGTCTAACGGTGCCCACCACCCGCCGCAAAGATCCTTGGATTGCCACAGAAACCGCTCAGCGGTCGGGGTGCACGAGCTTTGTTATGCTGCTATCGCTTACAGGTTTAATTGTCATTAGCTACGGTAGCGGGCGCGAGATATGTAGGATCTTGCCAACGACAGCAAACCCTGCACGCGCGTAAAGCCTTTCCTCCGCTTCATGTGCCGCCATTAGGAAGGGGACTGAAATGTTCGCCGTAAACGCTTCTTGTACCAATCGAGTTGTAATCGCTCCTGCCACCCCTCGACGGCGGAAGGCTGCACGCACACCAATACCTGCAATTTCCGTTGTTTGATGATAAGGAACCGTACAGACACCCGCACCCACAGGCTCTCTGGTTGCCTTCATTCGAGCTAAAACAGCGATTCCACCGGCTTCAAGGCTGTGTTGCAGTTGGGCGATCGCGGCGGAGTCTGGAGGAGGAGCACTATACGCTTCGTTCTGAACCGCGACTGTAGCCAGCAGATCAGCATCAGAAGCTGGCAAAATCAACTCGATCCCTGGAGGAACGGGAAGGCCTTGCTCTGAACCAGGAGCGCAAGCCATGAGCGGCAGACGTCCTTCAACATGAAAGCCCGCATCCATCAGCACCCCTTCAACCGCAGGCGCTAACTGTGCAACATACTCCAAGCGCGGTTTGCGCGAACGTTTCTCGTAGGCAGCGATCAGAGCGATCACATCTGCCAGTGATGGTGTGGCGTTGTCATCGGGAATCGCATAGTTGAGGAAAGGATTAGCGTTAGAACGAGAGAAGCTGGCGAGAAAGGAACCAATGCGCTCTGTATCGCGTTGATGGCTAGCTGCAACACGTAGGTACGACTGAATACGTGACTCCATTGCAATGTCTCATGAAGCTGATGAAGATGCATTAGGAATCCAACTTAGCACTCAACAAAAACAGAGTGCCTTTAAACTACAGCTACCATCCATAACCGAAGCCGCATAACGACCAAGATAAGCGGCAGCAAGTAACTGTTACACCCTCACCGAGATCTCTCAATTGTCCGCTTCATCGACTTGTTGGGCTGCGCTGTAACTCACCGATAAGCAACTCTCTAGCCTGTGGTTTAGGAATGGCTTTACCGATATTCTTCTAAATCGTCGATAATGTCCAGGATTTCAACGAACCGAGAGCCAAAGTCGGTCAACTTATATTCGACACGAGGCGGAATCTCAGGATAAGCAACCTTCTCGACAATACCAAAATTGACGAGATCCGTTAATCGCTCATTCAAAACTTTAGTTGTCAATCCCTCAGTTGCGCGAGCCATTGCTCCTGGGCGGTTGGTTCCTTTGCGAATTAAGCGTAAAACTTCCATCATCCATTTACACCCCAGCGTATGCTCCACGATATGAGCAACAGTTGGTTGAGAATTAGAGGATTTTTTTGTCAAGCTACGAAGTTGTGATGTCTGCATTTGCTACTAAATGGTAACTACCTTACCAAACGGTGCTGACTTGTGAGAGAAGAAACAACCACCTACGCTGAGTGCTATCGAAATACCTTCACCGTTGATTCTAAAGCAAGGATGGTTAGTAGAGATGGAATGTATGAAAGCAGCCGTACTGACAACATTTGGTGGTGCTGAGAGTTTTGAGATTCAAACTGTGGCCAAGCCAATACCAAAAGCTAACCAAGTCTTAGTACGGGTTTGTGCGACGTCAATTAATCCAGTTGATTATCAGTCTCGCCGGGGTGACTATAAAGACTTGGTTCTACTCCCAGCCATTCTCGGAGTTGACGTTTCAGGAGTAGTTGAAGCCGTTGGAGAGGCAGTGACAGAATTTGAGGTTGGCAATGAGGTTTATTACTCACCGCAAATTTTCGCAGAATCCGGCAGCTACGCCCAGTATCATGTTGCCGATGCAGGGATTGTTGCACTCAAGCCCTCTAACTTGTCACATATCGAAGCTGCTTGTTTTCCCCTTGCAGGAGGAACAGCTTGGGATTGTTTAGTTACGCGAGGTAATCTCCAAATTGGGGAATCCGTCTTAATTCATGCGGGTGCTGGTGGTGTGGGTTCGATTGCAATTCAACTGGCAAAAGCGATGGGAGCCTATGTGTTTGCAACGTGCAGTTCTAAAAATGTTGATTTCGTTAAAGAAATTGGCGCAGATCGCCCCATTGATTACAAAAATGAAAATTACGTGGAAGTGATTTGTCAGGCAACAGGGAATCAAGGTGTGGACTTAGTTTTGGATACGATCGGTGGGACAACCATTGAACGTAGTTTTGAAATTATTCGCCCCTTCGGTCGGCTAGTGAGCGTTGTAGACACTTCAACACCGCAATCGCTCCTTGAAGCCTGGGGCAAGAATCTGACACTCCACTTTGTTTTCACACCTCAATACCGAGCAAAATTAGATGCCCTGGCAAAACTGATTGAGCATACTCAACTTCGTCCCGTGATTGATTCAACCTTCGCTTGGGATCAAGTCGTTCAAGCCCATCAGTATCTAGAGCGAGGCGGAACGCGAGGGAAAGTTGTGCTGGACTTTACCAAAAACTAATCTGTCCTCACTGATCATTTCAAACCGTCACCTGACAGATAGCCTCAGTCAACTTGAATACCTACGAAGAACATTGCAACTACCGCTATCACAATAAGCTAAACAGTCCAACTATTAATAGACGGAAAGTTTCCGCCTAAAATCTCAAATCAGATGAATAGGCGGAAACTTTCTGCCTATCTCTCCTAGCTTACTGGACTAGAACTGGCATAAATCACCGTTCGGTTCTATTCTGCAACACTGATGCTCTCGTTCCTGCTAGCTCCTACGCATAGGCTAGGAATTCGAATCCCCTGGTGGTTAGCAGTTGTCTGTAGGGATTGCCTCTAGGAAGCCAATCCGAAAATCCTCGTCAGCAGTTCAAGTCTGGTTCCTGATAGAATTTTACTAGGTCAGCTTAAGAACTCAGGCGTTAGCTTAGTAAAGCTGGAAAAGCTTTGCCAGTGAGGCTTTCAGCGCTTTTAATGCCGCACTCATAAACCCAAGGTCACAGTCTAAGGTTTTTCTGATAAGTGCAAAAACCCTGGGGCTGTAACGCCCAGGGAAGTAACCTGAAAATCTCGTGTTACCTGACAGTTATCAGCCGCATGATCGACTTGCGGTTCATCAAGAAAGAAGAACTCAATCGCTGTGACCGGGGTAATTATGTATCTGTTGGCTCTAAGGTGCCTATTGATAAGCACAGCTGACCAAGCGATCGCCCTTCTCACTCTGGACTAGCCGTAAACTGGCATAAGACTTGAAAGCGTTACACAGCAGTTTCGCTTTTCCGTCACTCTTCACTGTTACGGGTGGCATTGCTGCCATCCTTGCGACGGTACAGCCAAATTAGCAGTGGCGCTGGCTCTTGCTTTGATTGTATCGTGATACTAAACAGCGAATACCGGTCCCAGAGGCGCTTTCAGCTTAACGTTGGTTTTGATTCAAAGGCTACGGAAACGCCAGGAATGCCAGAGCGAAAAGGGGAAGGACTGACCTTGCTCATTCACGAAAGAGAGGCAATGGGCGAGTAGCGTTCGACGCCTGGCTCTAACCAACCGTTGCCCACGTTGGCAGTTAAGGCTGGCTCCTCAACAAACTGACAATTGCCTTTACTAAGTCCTCCGGCTCTACAGGTTTTGTGAGGTGAGCCTGGAACCCAGATTCAAGCGCTTTTCGCTGCTCGAAGGCTCCTGCATACGCCGTAAGTGCGAGCGCCGGCATCTTGCCGCCGGCATCTTGCCGCCTCAACCGAATTTGCTCGATCAGCATATAGCCGTCCATCTCTGCCATGCCAATATCACTGACTAACAGATCAGGCGTAAACTGCTCCAACGCTTGCAACGCCTCCAAGCCAGAGGTTACGGCTGTCACTATGGCACCACTTTGTTCCAGCACGATTGTCTGAAACTCACGCGTATCCGTTTCATCATCTACTAGCAGAATTTGCAGGTGGCTTAAAGGAGCCTCTGTCGTCACACAGTGGCGTGGTGACTCTAGCTCTAGGGGTTGGGCTTGCGTGCTGAGAGGTAGCTGCACGGTAAAGATGGCACCTTGGTGCTCGCCCTCACTTTCTGCCCAGACGGTGCCGCCATGCATCGCCACAATTTGGCGGACGATCGCTAACCCCAACCCTAACCCGCCAAACTTGCGGGTGGTCGAGCCATCTTCCTGCCGAAAATACTCGAACACGTGGGGCAGAAATTGCGGTTGAATGCCTCTGCCCGTATCAATGACCTGCATTTGAGCCGCTTGTTCCAGTTGCCGCAGTGCAATGGTGACTTGCCCGCCCTCCGGTGTAAATTTGACGGCATTGGTGAGCAAGTTCCAGACCACTTGCTGCAACCGCGCTGCATCACCAGCGATCGGGGCGATGTTTGGAGTCAGATCAAGCGTGATTTGAATCTTTTTCGCGTCTGCTGCCAACCGCACGGTTTCTAGGGCAGCAGCAATCACAGACACCAAACTGACAGGCACCGCTGTTAAGGACAGCTTGCCCTGCATAATACGAGAGATGTCAAGCAAGTCTTCGATCAGTTGCGCTTGCAGTTTCGCATTGCGCTCGATCGTTTTCAGTGCTTCAGCTTGCCGCGCCGCATCCAGCTTGCCGTTTTGGAGCAACTGCGTCCAGCCCAGGATCGGGTTGAGGGGCGAGCGCAATTCATGCGACAGCACTGCTAAGAATTCATCTTTGATACGATTGGCACGATCGGCTTCGGCTCGTGCCGCTTGCTCACGCACCAGGAGTTGTTCTCGTTCCTCTGCCGTCTGCCGTTGCTCAATCAGGTCAGCCGCTTGACGAGCAAGCAAATCTAGAAACCGTAACTCGCGTTCGCTCGGTCGGTGGTGTTGGTGCCAATGGGTAGAAACCATGCCGATGATTTTGCCGGCACGGGTGATCAGCGGGGTGGACTGTCCAGAGCGGTAGCCAGCCTCCAGCAGCATTCGCCTCGCCCTGTCATGGTTTTCGCTCTCCGGCACATCAAAGTCAACGAAGCTACGATTGCCAGTCTTCAGTGCCATGCCACAGGGCGTGTTCGCACTTTCACTCATCCGATCGAAATAAGTGATGATGGTTTGCTCAAAGCCTTGGTTGGCAAGCAGCACCAGCTCTTGGGTCGCTACGTCCAGGATTTGCACTGTGCCAGCATTAGCCCGTGTCAGCGCGATCGCCGCCGCCAGAATCTCTTGGTACAACGTTTGAGTATCATCTTCGGTGATGAGCCGTGCCCCCAGTGCGCGCAGTCGCTGTGTCTCTTGAAGGTCCGCCGCGACCACCGCTTCGGCACGGGCGCGTTCGACTGCCGCCCAAGTGCGCTCGGCGACTTCTTCCGCCAGCGCGATCTCATCCGGTGTCCAAACTCGCGGCTCGCTTGTGTGAATCGCCAGCCCCGCGACCAACTTGCCCTCCTTGACCAGCGGGACGCTGATATGAGCGCCAATTTCGAGCGCAGCGTAGGCTGAGCGTTGCTCTGGTGAAAGGTCGGGATCGGCTGGCACATCGGACACGGACATGGTCTGACCAGCGCGGAAGGCAGCAAGCAGCTTCGGACCAAACGAAGCAATCGGGTAGCGTCCAGCGAGTCCTGCGGCTCCCTTCACGTAATCGCGCTCAACCACGTAGTCAGTGTTGTGCACCTCGAAGTAAGCCACACGGTTCGCACCGAGATCTTCGCCTAGCAGACGGCTTGCCATTGCCTGCATCTCTATGGGGTCAATCAGTGGGCGCAGCGCGTCAGTCAGAGAAACACGAAACGCATTGGCTTCAGCGGTTTGCCGCGCCATTTCTTCTGCCCGTTTGCGATCGCTAATGTCTTTGAAGACGATCGCCACTTTTCGATCTTCTGGCTCCCCTGTGCGGCAAGCATAGACATCAAACCAGCGCTTAAGGGTTTCGGAGTCATTTTCAAACCGAATGGCTTCACCCGTCAGCGCGACTCGACCATAAATTTCAATCCAGTGCGCTTCCATATTGAGCTGACGCGCTGTTTTACCAACAGCTTGTTGCAGTCCGGTTTGTTGCTCAAAGACGGGGTTGACTTCTAGAACGCGGTAGTCGATCGGCGTGTCGTGGGCATCGAGCAAGACTTCAACCACACAAAAGCCTTCATCGATCGACTCAAACAGCGTCCGATAACGTGCCTCAGATTGACGCAGGGCAACTGCTGCTTGAATTTGCTCGGTTACATCTGTGAAGTACATGGTGATGCCGTTCACGGCGGGGTAGGCGCGCACTTCATACCAGCGCTCGTGGTTGGGGTAAAACGCCGTGAGTGACTCAGCCACACGATCGCGCATGACGCGGCGGTGCATCTGTTCAAACGCACTGTCATTCACCCCTGGAAATTCTTCCCAAAAAACTTTTCCAATTAAGTCATCCGCAGCACGATTGACCATCAATTCGGCAGTCTGATTCACATAAGTAAAGCGCCAATGCTCATCCACGGCAAAGAAGGCATCCGTAATGCTTTCCAAAAGATTACGGATCTGTGCTTCGCTTGCCTGCAAAGCTTGTTCTGCCCGCTTGCGATCGCTAATATCGTTGACCAGTGCCACAAACCCCACAACGGCCCCCTGAGCATCAAAGCGTGGCACATAGGTGGTACTCACATACCGAGTGCCGCCCTCTTGGTGAGGCACTTGGTTCTCAAAGGTGACTTGTTGCCCAGCTAGGACTTGCTCAACATACGGACGAATGCCTGCGTAGGCGGCTTCACCTAACACTTCGCGAACGGGCTTGCCATAGATTTCCGTTGCCGGTTGCCCAAACCATGCTTCGTAGCCTCGGTTGTTAAAGCGGTAACGCTCGTCTGAGTCCACAAAGGCAATGAGGGCAGGAACGGCATTGGTGACTAAACGAAGTTCCGTTTCTCGTTGTGCTAAGGCGGCTTCGGCTTGTTTGCGATCAGTGATGTCAATGACGGAGCCAATGTAGCCCTTGAATGCGCCATCTACTCCAAACCACGGACTTGCAGCATCGATTGCCCAGATGTAGTCCCCCTGTTTGCTTTGCAAGCGGTACTCCAGCCGGAACGACTGCTGTTGCTCATTGGCTGCTAGAAACATGCGTTGGGCAGCGGCGCGATCGTCTGCGTGGGCTCGCTCTAACCAACCCAAGCCCAAGCCTGTTGCTGGAGTTTGCCCCGTGAAGTCATACCAGCTTTGGCTGAGGTAGGTGCAGTAACCAGAGGGGTCTGTAACCCAAACCATAAAAGGTGCATGATCCGCCATCTGGCGAAACTGCTCCTCGCTGTTTTGCAGGGCGATCTCTACTTGTTTGCGATCGGTGATGTCAACGGCAGTGCCCAAAACCTCAACGGCTTGCCGCCATGCTCCCTCACCCGCGAAGGTTGCTTGCCCATTCGCAGCGAGCCACCGCTCGGTGCCGTCATCCCAGATCACCCGGTAGTCAATGTCGTAAGCTCCTGATGACGTTGGAGTCAGCGCCGCCTCAAGCGCACTCGTGACCTTGGCACGATCGTCTGGGTGAATCCGCTCCACCATCTGCGAGAGTGGCAGCACGACGCTATCCTTCTTACCCAAGATGGCGCGCATCCGCTGATCTAACTCCACCAGCTTTGTAGCAATGACATAGCGCCAGGTTCCCAGTTGAGCGATCCCAATGGCAAGCTGTGATCGTTCCTCGCTTTCCCGCAGTGTCTGTTCTGTGCGTTTGCGAGCGGTAATATCAGTAAACAAGAGGGCAAACTGGTGGTTGTGCGGCTCACCAACGCGAAAGGCGTTGACATCAAACCAGCGATTCAGGGCAGTTGAGTGCTCCACAACCCGCACCGCTTCGCCTGTCCGCACGACACGACCATAAAGCTCGACCCAAGCAGCTTCAAGCTGGGGCATGAGTGCTCGGACTGTTTTTCCCGTTGCCTGTTCCAAGCCGGTAAGCGCTTCAAAGACCGCATTCACTTCCAGAAAGCGGTAATCGCTCGGTGCACCAGTTGCGTCAAACAGCATTTCGCAGAGGCAAAAGCCTTCGTCGAGCGACTCAAACAAAGTGCGATATTTGGTTTCGGACTGGGCAACCTGCTGCGCTGCCAAGCGCAGTTCCAGTTCATCCACCACCATGGCAGCGAGGTCAACGAGTGTGGCTTGCTGTTCTGGCGTGAATGGGTTGTGGGGTTGATTGTCGACCAGACACAGTGTCCCCAGGTTGAAGCCATCATGGCTGAGCAAGGGCGCACCCGCGTAAAAGCGCACCCCTGGTTCACCTTGCACAAAAGGATTGCAGGCAAAGCGCTCATCCAAGCGGGCATCCGGCACAATCAACGGCTCGTCGGTGGACACAGCAAAGCTGCACAGGGTGTTATCACGCGGCACTGCATGGGCACCAAAGCCAATGCCAGACTTAAACCAGGCTCTCGACTCATCGACCAGCGAAATCAGCGCAATAGGCACATTAAACAGCCGTGCTGCCAAGCGGGTAAGACGATCGAACACCGCTTCAGGGGGGGTGTCGAGGATCTTGTAGCGATGCAGGGCGGCTAACCGCTCCGGTTCGTTTGCAGGCAGCGGCATTGCAGGCTTGTGAGGCATGGGGTCAGTCATAGACAGCAGCGAGGGCAGGGATCAAGGGTTGGAGTCGGTAAGGAGCTATGAATGAGCAGCGGTTTCGACCCACCGCCTTGACGCACTCGCATCATGGGTGTCAACGCGATGGTCAGCATACTACTGGCAAGGGACTGCACTCATGCTTTGGGCTCCTCCAGCAAGCAATATTTTGCTTGAATCGCCTTGCTACGCTCCTGTAAAGCGACATCTGGTGACTCACATAATTGGTTGAGTAAGAGGGCAAGCTGCTTCAGCGCTAGAGGCGAAGGCATCGCATGTCCATTCTCCCAACGATTGATGGTGGGAAAGGTGACTCCGAGGTGAGCAGCAAACTGCTTCTGGGTCAGTCTCAAGGCTTGCCGCAGGTCTTGAACCAGGTAGCCAACCGCTGGCTGTTTGATGCCTAGAGCTTTTGGCTGGAGGAGCATAAGTAGCCTGGAGTATAAAGTCCTTTATCTCTGTCACTTTGGATGGGCTTTAGCGCCGCTGCAATCTGTCTGGAGATAGAACTTAATTTTTGGAATTTTGTCGAGCACGAGTCTTAGCCTAAGGGTCGGCTTTCCATCTCTACTCGACAACAAAGGTGCTTCACGTACGTTACTGAGGTTGAGCTGACATAGAGGCAAAAAGGTGCTAGATGACCTAGAACCTTTACCTGGACTGAGTTTGAAGAAAGCAATGATCTGTTGTCTTCAAAGCAGCACTATTGCTTGTACAGCAGCAGGGCAGCGGCAGCAGGAGGGTTCTAGAGGTGCCTCGCAACGAAAGAATCGACCTTTGAGCCCTGTGTCAGTGGGAGCATTTAGTCCAAAAGCTGTCCAGTGGTCAAATGAAGGGCAGGTGAAATTTTTACTTGCACCTTTTTGCCCGTATGTCGGCTTAATCCCTCGATCACTCAAGGGATGCCTGTCTTCGGTTTTCCAATCGGGGCGCTCGCTGGGATCAGGATGCTCGGCATAGATGAAATCAAACCGTTGTGGAAAGAGCTGCAAAAACGCGTCTGGTCTTTGGGTTACCTGGAATTGAGGGGCAGGAAGGTTCATCGGCTACCCTCCTTGCCCACGGCAACATTCTGAGTCATTTCCTCCCTGAGTAGGATGAAGTGCAGGAGTCAGGAGCAAAGCCTTAAACTACAAATGTATAAGTTCAGTTCCCACAGAATCAATCGCTCCATGCTCACCCCCAAACCATACATCCGTTACTCCCAAACTGTAGAAGTCAAGCAACCCGACGAGGAGCGGCTGATTCGCGAAATTGTTGATTCCGTTGCCCGGCAGGGGCAAAAGGTGTTTGACAAGCATCGCCATGCCATGCGGGGGGCTCATGCCAAGAGTCATGGCGGACTGAAGGGGGAACTGAGGATCTACGACAACTTGCCTGCCCATCTCGCGCAGGGATTGTTTTGCCAACCCCGCACTTATCCGGTGATGATTCGCTTCTCAACCGTTCCCGGTGACATCATGCCGGATGGTCTCTCTTGCTTTCGCGGCATCGCTATCAAGGTCATTGACGTGGCAGGACCGAAGCTCCTGGAGACGGAACCTGATGCCGTGACTCAGGATTTTTTGATGATCAACAGTCCGATTTTTCCATCGGGCACTATGGCTCGCTTTCTCCCAGAACAGTTGCTCCAGGAAAAGGTTGTGGTCCGTGCCCCAGAGGAGGCACAACAGCTATTTGGAACGGTTGCTCGCATGACCAATGCGATGACTCAGAAAGTAGGGATCAACCTCTATCCGAGCGCGTTAGGTCTCACCCAGCCCGAAACTCACATTTTGGGGGAAACTTACTATACCTCTGCTGCCCTGCGCTACGGAGATTACATTGCTAAATTGAGTGTCACTCCCGTCTCTGCCAGCCTTCAACCGCTCATTAGCAAACGCATTGATACACAGAACGCTTCTGTACTGCGAGATCTAATCGTTGAGTTCTTCCGGCAACAGTCTGCCGAGTATGAACTACGTGTCCAGCTTTGCACCAATCTGGAGACGATGCCGATCGAGGATGCGTCGATTAAGTGGTCAGAAGGGGAAAGTCCTTACCAGGCGATCGCCAAACTCACAATTGGGATGCAGGAGGCATACAGTCCTGCCCGGCAGGTGTACGTAGATGACGTTTTGTCGTTCAACGCCTGGCATTGTATTGCAGAGCATCAGCCGCTGGGATCGATTCAGCGTTTACGCAAGGAAGTCTATGAGGCGTCCAGTCGTTACCGTCATCAGATGAACCAGCAGCCCAAGAGGGAACCGCGAAGCATCGAGGAAATGCCGGACTAGGAGCTGTTCTGAACCGGAGTTCGTGCTGCCCTCAATGGGCGCGATCACGATCGGCAAAACAGAGTCAGTAGAGGCATCAGACATCGTCGATCGCCAAAGTTGGGTGGATTTCAGATAGAGATAATTGCACTTATCTCTATCAGAATATTGTCAGAATATTTTCGCGACTCCCTACAAATACAACCGTTTCAGGCATAATAGGGGTGCTTTCTGGAGCAGGGTCACATGAGGCGATCGCTTAATGAAAAGTGCTGGGCGTGCAGTTTGTTGACGACTGCTGAGATCCACAAACTCCATGACGAAACGCTTGAGTGATGGCTGTTGGCAGGAGGCTTCAACTTCAACATAAGGATGTATTTGGATTTGAGGATAACTGGTAAAGTACGTTTTATAAGTGGGTTTAGTACTTGAAGAAGCAGATGAGCTATATGAAGCAGAAAGTTACACAATGGGTTATTCCAGCTCTGTTGCTGCTCTTGCCTCAATCCGCTTTCGCCCAAAGTCAATTTATAACAACCCCCAGTAGCCTTAATGTTGCAGGAACTCGCGAAGCTGTCGAAAGCCGCACCTTATTACTTCAAGCTCCTCAACCCATTAACGGAGTAGCAATTGCACCCTCAGACCTTAGCCGAACAGACGGAGTAGGAGTTCTACCTGCATCGCTGATTGAAGTCAAGCTTCCTCAAGGTAACAAGATATTAGGCAACCAACCTCTTCCAGTTTCCATCCGATTTCCTTTAAATCGACTAAACCGGAGTGGCGAATTTAGTGGTGCATTGCTTCTAACCTACAACGGTGGACAACAGATTATCCCTGTGACTTTGAGGGTCAAAGATGCTCCTTGGCTACCGCTATTTTTACTTCTCATTGGAATTGGATTGGGAACAGGGCTTTCCCTCTACAGAACCGAGGGAAAGATTTACGATGAGTCAGTGGTGCAAGTGGGGCGATTGCGGACTCAAATGCGAGCCGATACTTAACTTGCAAAACCTTTTGTTGAGAAGATTGAAGGCTTTCTAGTGGATGTCGAAAGCGCATTGGCAAACAAGCAATTTGACCTAGCCCAGCAAGCTATTACGAATGCTCAAGCTGTATGGAACAGATGGCGTAAAGGGCGCAATGATTGGGTTATTCAACTTGAGTATCAGCAGAGCTTGCTCAACAAGTCGTCAACTGTTGATCCGGAGATGCCTTATATGCAAATTGTTCGTGCTCAGTTAGAGGATGTTGGTCGCGCAGCAGTTGATCAAGACAGCCCTGTTACATTACGGAATATTTTGCAAGAGATACAGCAAAAACTCAATCACTACCTTCAAGGCAAATCTCAGCTTGACGAGTTGAATCAGATGAGAAGAAATCTCGTGCCAGATCATGATCGGGTATGGGGGCAGGCTGTTTTACAACTGGAGCAGCAGTTGAGCCAGCTTTCACCTGATGCTGTAGAAGCTGTTAAGGAGTGGCAAGCTAGTGTTAGCTCGGCACGGCAGAGACTTTTTGAAGAATTGCAACAGGGTGAGGCAGCTCCTGCTTCTAGAGATAGCGTCAGCATTAACACACAGTATCTCAAACCTGTCCCGGCAGTTCAACCGTTTTCCTCTGAAAATGAGGTTAGAACTTCCCGGCGGCGTCTGCGGGGAGCTAATACTTTAAGCTATGGCATTATTGTTGGACTATTAGCAATCGCTGGATTCAATCAACTTTACCTCAGCAACCCAGTTTTTGGCGCTAGCATTGGAGACTACTTTTTGCTGTTGGCTTGGGGGTTTGGAGCAGAAGCGACTAGCGAATCGATCGCTAAAGTAATGCAGCGTTGGGGCTTACCTGGCAACCAGTAGACCACGTTAAAACAACGCAAAAGCTTTTAAGATCCTTAAAACTACTGTTAGGTAGATATGGGATCATGACGTCACTGGATCAGGGGAAGTAGAATGACAGGCAAGAGGGGTAGCATAGCTATTCCTCTCAGCGCGTATAACTATGCAAAGCAAAAAGCTGATCTTGATCCCTACGATAAAATGACTTCCGCTACTCCTGTAAATGAGATTCAAAAGCGTTGGGCGCTTCTGGTTGGGATTGATCGCTACGTCGATCCAGGGTTCTCTCGGCTCAATTTCTGCGTCAAGGATGTGGTAGCACTGAACGCTATTTTGGAGCGATTAGGTTATACGATTGCTTGCCTGCACGATGAACTAGATGTGCGGAATGCAAGATTTCCGACTTTCTCCAACGCAGAAGCCGAATTGACCCGATTGTGTCAAACAGTAGGACCACATGATCTGTTGTGCCTGCGATTGCGGCGACAACTCCTGTTACTGGGAATCCCAGGACTATAGATCAGTCTTCGCCTTCTCCAATGCCCAGCCCAAACGAGATAAAAAAGCAGGCATTGCAGCGTCAGTATCAGAACCTTCAGAAGCAGTATGAGGTAGTTAACACTGAAATTGGCTATACCAGTGGTGCTGCACGTCTCCGGTCAGAGCTAGAGGCAGAAAGTTTGCTTGAACAAATGACAAAAATTGATGATCAGCTAAAACAGCTATAAAGCAAGTGATGTATGGTACAGGCAACGGTTTCTCAAAGACTATCGCCCGCTGATATCCAAAGAGAGGCATTGAATAAGCGATATGGTGAATTGGCAATTGAGTATGCAACTGTAAATCAGCAGGTGAGTTACTCAAGTGGAAGCGAAAAGATGCGTAGAGAGCTAGAGGCAGAAAGCATTCTACAGCAGATGATAGAAGTACATGCCAAGCTAAAAGTTTCAGACGTAGCAAGCCTTGATCGAAACCGTCAATATCTGAATTTAGAAGAAGAATTACAAAAGATTGACTTTATTGAAGCCAAAGAAGTTGTTGAAGGGATTGTTTCCAAGTTCGATCGCAATGGTGGAAATGCCTCCTTTCTCCTGCAGCGCAATCTTCAAATGGCAGGAAGGTTGTGTTTGTTGGAGCTAAAGGATCAGCTACAAAGCAATACAAGAGACCTTAAGTCTTTTCCTATTGAATTTTCAGCAGATACTGAACTGAATCACATTGGACTGCTTAATCGTCTTGCTAGTCACTTGGGTATTGAGCCGATTTCGGAGCCAATGGAGTACTCTTCATCGATTCAGCAGGCAATCGTGCGATCGCTACAGAGTGGCAGCGTTGTGCTCATTGAAATTCACAAGTGGGATGCTCTGCCCCTAGCCATTCAACGTGAAGTTTTGTGCTGGTTTCTAGAACAGTTTTGGCAACCTCTGATAGCACAGCTTCCAACAATTGCTACTACCTATAGCAGGGTGAGATTTATTACTATCCTTGTGGTTGAGGATGAGATTGCTTTGGACTGCCAGGAGTATTGCTGTATGCATGATGAGTATGATGGGCAGAAAATTATTGACCTACCTCTGCAAGATTGGACAGAGAACGACATTTTAAATTGGTTAGATTACCTAGGGTTGCCCAAGCAACAGAGTGAAGGGATTGCCAAACGAATTCATAGAGCTAGTCGCGGAATTCCAGAGCTAGTCTGTTCTGCTTTAAGGCGTGAGTTTGGACAACCCTATTAAGGTCACATCTGAAATCACTATGACAACAGCCTATCGATTTGAGGGTAAACCCGCCCGCCGCCCATTCCATGCTCACCCAGATTCACCTACGCAGCCAGAACCCTATCTGGTCAATCCAGAACTGGTAAAAGCGGTGAATTTGGCAATTTATCTGAAGCGTCCGCTGCTCCTAGAAGGCGAAGCTGGATGTGGCAAGACGCGGCTAGCTCCAGCGGTTGCTTATGAATTAGGGCTACCCTTTTACCGCTGGGATATTCGATCGACCAGCAAAGCTCAAGATGAACTTTATGAATATGATGCAATTCTGCGATTGCACGATGTTCAGGCACAAAAGCTGGAAGCTGCCTCAACCCGTGATCCGCGTAAGTCAGAAGAGTACCGTACCTTTGGTGCACTTGGAAACGCTTTCACCTTAAAAGACTGCCCTGCTGTTGTATTAATTGACGAAATTGATAAAGCTGATATTGATTTTCCTAACGATCTATTAGCCGTTCTAGACGAACCGTGGCAATTCACTATTCGCGAAACGGGTGAAACCATCAAAGCGGCCCATCAACCGATCGTCATAATCAGTAGCAATAAAGAAAAAGGCAATTTGCCTGCCCCCTTTCTGCGGCGCTGTCTCTACTACTTTATGGAGTTTCCAGATGACCCACAACAGCTTCAAACCATCGTAGCAGCGCATTACGAAGCACAGGAAACTTTACCAAAAGATTTGATCGATGCGGCGATCGATCGATTTTTGCTAGTACGGCGAGAAGGTGAGTTGTTTAAGAAGCCTGGAACTAGCGAATTTTTAGATTGGCTGAAGGCACTGATGAATTTCGAGGCACAACCCTATCCTGCTGATGCTTTAGCACCTGATCAGCCAATTCCTCATCGGGAACTGTTATTCAAGCTTCGGGCAGACTGGCAAAAATATGCAACAGCTTAATGAAAGAGGTGATTGCCACAGAGTTAAATTCGAGGATTAAGGAAATAGCAGATGTTGTTGGGCTGGCGCAATGAAAGAGAACTCTCCTATCTCAATACAGAAAATCAGCCAAGCAGATTGGGAGAAGACACCCGAGAGCGTTAAGCGGGTGGTGAAAAGCTTGATCGGGCGGATCGAGCAATTGGAGCGAAAAAATATCGAATTAAACGCCGAGAATCAACGAAGCGAATTTGATGCTTCTGGGCTTATGACCGATTTGTTTCTACGTCTGCGTCGGCAAGGATTTAGTTTGGGTGTTGGTGAGTATCTTGCTGCACTGCGGGCAATAGATGGTGGATTTGCTGATAGCACAGATGCACTGGAGCAAACGTTACGAATTCTTTGGTGTCGTTCACTAACGGAGCAGAGCGAGTTTGAACCGATTTGGCAGGCGGTTGCCTCAGCCACAACTCAAGAGCTTGCCCCACCGCCACCCCCTCCTCTGCCAAAGACACCTGAGCCAATCAATCAACCTGATCCACTGCCTCCAGCAGCCCTAGTGCCATTACCTGCTGAAGAGCGGTCTAGCCCAGATTTAGTCCCCTTACCTGTGCGGGCACCGTTTACGCCAATCGACAGCAAAGATAGTACGGAGCTTCAAACTTACTATCCGCTATCACGACGATCAATGATTTATAACTGGCGATACCTACGCCGCCCGGTTGCAGATGGGATACCAGACGTGCTCGATATACAAGCAACTGTAGAACGAGCAGCGCGACAAGGCTTCTTCTTGGCTCCAATATACCGTAGGCGGGAGCGAAATGACGCTCGCCTAATATTATTTGTGGATCAAAATGGTTCGATGATGCCGCTGCATCGTTTTACTCGTGACTTAGTTGAAACTGCTCAGTTTGAAAGTTCGTTGCCACAAGCAATGGTGTTTTACTTTCACAATACACCTGCAGATTCGGTCTACCGCGATGTTTACCTCACTAAAAAAGTACCTCTGCCGCAAGTACTCGCGAATTGTGATAGCGATACCAGCGTTTTGATTGTGAGCAATGCAGGTGCAGCACGGGGCTATCGAAGATTAGAGCGGATTCAGGCAACAGTTGAGTTTTTATTCCACCTGAAGCAGTACACAACGCTAGTGGCATGGCTTAATCCGATGTCGATCGAACGTTGGATTGGTAGCTCGGCTGAAATCATTGCTACTCTCGTCAAGATGTATCCAATGGATAATGATGGGCTAAGTCAAGCGATCGATATCATCCGTGGTCAATCCCTCCATTCTCACACAGCCTCACTGCTATGATTGACTCGCTTTCTGATGACTCTAAACAATCGGCTCAACAGCGCATCACTTGCTTCGTGGAGCGGTTTGATGATTCTTACCGCAAGTTGGCTTACTATGCTGCTCTGCCACTGGTGCTGACACCAGAGTTGTTGAATTACCTACGAAATCAGTTTTTGCGAGGGGAAGTGCCATGGATTGCTGAGATCGATCTGTTGTTATCAGATTTATGCAGCCCAACGGGTTATGAGCAGTATGTAATGGGTACGGCAGTACGAGCCGTCCTGCTAGAGGAAATGGAGCAGGTATTGGGACGAGAGCGCATGGAAGCCGTAGCAAGGCTCTTGATTGACTACGTGCGTAAGTTGGCTCGCACAAAAACACATCTTGGAGACCGTAGCCTGAAGGCGCAACAGTGGGCGGCAATGGTGTATCTCGATGACCAGCGGCAAACAGCAGTTCAGCAAATTGCTCAATCTCTACAAGATGCGACCATGGCAGAAGATGCGATAAGTCAAGTCGGACTATCTGCGGCAAGCCAAGCCGAATTAGCACAACTTTCTCGACTTACACAAGAACTTGTGCCTCAACTAGAACATTACACAAATCTGTTAGAGTATGCCGACATGGTAACTCAGCTTTTAGGCGGTCGCGCATCTGCTAGTCCGGAAGTACTAGAGCGATCTTACTCGGTAGAAAGAATTGAGTTACCAGTGCCTCGGATGCCACGGGAAAGTAGAAAGGTGGAGATAGTAGACGCAGTAGCAGAAACTAGGATTCCAGAACATTTAAAGCCAATTCTCAAAAAGAGGGTTGGTTTATCTGATACAAGCCTTTCAACTCCACTTGATCGAGAGCTTTACTCGAGGTATCAAGGTTATGAGCGATGGGCAGTAATTGTAGGCATTTCAAAATACCGAGATTCAAGCTTGAATCTAAAATATGCTGATCGAGATGCAGAAGAATTTTATCAGCTACTACTCACCCCTAATGGAGGCAACTTTCAGCCCGATCATATCCGCAAGTTCATCAACGAGGAGGCAACTACGGCGAATATTACTAGAGCGCTGCGTAGTTTTCTGAAAAAGCCAGGTAGAGAAGATCTAGTTCTGATATATTTTGTTTGCCATAGTGCACCTGATATCGATCGTCGTGAAAATGTTTATCTATTAACCAATGATGTTGATCCCAGTGATATTTCTGGAACTGCTTTGCCCTTACATGAAATTGACCTGTTGTTGAAGGAGAGCTTACTAACAGAGCAGGTAATAATTCTGGCAGATATCTGTCATAGTGGAGCGATTGCTGAAACGGTTGGACGCAGAGCTGCCAATGATAATTCAGAACTCGTAAATCGCTATTTACAGGGGCTTAGCCAGAATAGAATTGGCGCTTTATTGACATCGACAGAAGCGAATGAAATATCCTTTGAAGATAAAAAGTGGGGAGGTGGGCATGGTGTATTTACCCATTATCTCTTGGAAGGACTACGGGGAGCAGCTGATCAAGATAACAACGGCATTGTAACAATTGGTGAGCTATTTGAGTATGTGCGTGAAAACGTCAAAAGAGCGACTGATGACAGACAGTGTCCTTCTGTTGGAATCAGTAGTTTTGATCGCGACCTCCCAATAGCGATTCGTGAATCTCCTATAAAAGTTCTCATTATTGACACCAACCCTCGCAAAGACCTGAACCATCATGACGGAATCCGAACACTGAGAAACGTGATTAAAAGATTTAACGACAGACGACAGCTTGAGATTGAAATTGCTTTAGTAGTGCGGGCAGGAGATTTGCAACATCTATTGTTGAAACATCAACCACAAGTTGTCCATTTTTGTGGGCATGGCAGCGATTGACAAGGGTTGGTGCTTGAGAGTTATGATGGCAGCAAACAGTGGGTAGGGGCAGAAAACCTTTCAAATTTATTCGAGCTGTTCTCTAGGAGCGTGAGCTGTGTTCTGCTGAGTGCTTGCTACTCGGAAGAACAAGCCAATGCGATCGTTACTCATATTGATTGTGTGATTGGCATGAATCAAGAGATTCAGGACCGTGCCGCGATCTCCTTCTCAGAGGGGTTTTATAGAGCACTGGGGCACAGGTCTTCTATAGAAAAAGCATTTGAATTTGGTTATGCTGCCATTCAATTAGAAATTTCTAAAAGTTCTAGATTGAGGTAAGAGTATACAATTTTAATTGCTTCTCCTACCGCAATTAAAAGAGATTCTTTCAAGAAACAATATGAACAGCTTCACGAAGAAGTTAGCGCAATCAACACAGAGTTGAGTTTTTCTAGTGATGCTGAAGCAGTCAGGTTGCAGAGAGAAGTTGAGGAAGCTTATGGGAAAATGGAGCGAATTTATAACCAATTCCGGCAGCTAGAAAAACAGATAGAAGCAGAGAGCCAACCTCAACCAACATTTATCTTCAATTCATCACAATCCGTTTCTCAACTCCTGTTTGATCTGCTACTGCAAATCGACTTTAAGCAACAATCGCAGCTTGCGAAAGAGACAATTGACTTGCACCGAATTTCTGAATTTTTAGTGCATGGTTCACCAGGCTATGGTGGACAACAGTTTTTAGTTACCCAACTCTGTCGGCTCAGTCGCAAGTTTAGGAAGGTTTCGCCTATTAAAATTGACGTGGCATACAATGGGGTCTGGCACGATTCGTGTAAAAGTGAGCCATTTCATCAAATTGAAGTCAATTCGATAACTTCTACTAATGCTCACTTTCTTCGTGGTTAGTTGCTGGACGCGCAGAAGTGCCACGCAAAAATGGGAGTTTCGCTCGACTCAAAGGGCTAAAACTCTGTAAAGAAGCCGCTTTTTACGTGTCATTTAGTCCAAAAGTGATCCAGCCGTCAGAAGCAGTGGTTTTGGTGTCATAAAAGAAACTCATCAATTGCTTTGCTTGAAACCACTATGCTGCAAGGGTTTCAAGCAAAGGGCTTGTTTTTACACGAATCGTTGACATAGGCCAAGTGACCCTCTCTTATGAGGGAGCAAGTATCAGCCTTTGCTGACTATCCCTGCTCCGTAGGAAAGAGTACGGGTCTCTTTTTCTCCTCCCTCTGCCTAGCTCATGTTCTCGCTACAGGCAGGGACAAGTCAGTGGGTGCGCCTGTTAACTTAAAAACATCAAAAGAGCTTTTCAGCACACTCAGCTATTTAACTGGAGTTGACATCATGAATATCTTGGCTTGGCTCGTTTTAGGTTTGATTGCAGGCGCGATTGCCAAAGCGCTTTTTCCTGGTCATCAGGGTGGCGGCATCTTGGGTACCATGATTCTAGGTATTGTCGGTGCTTTTATCGGTGGTAGCCTCTTCAGCTTTCTGACTACGGGTACCTTAGTGTTGACCTCAGCCGGACTGAGCCTGGGCGGCATCTTGGTCGCAGTGCTAGGCGCCATTGTTGCGCTGTTCATCTACTATGCTGTGACCCGTCGGAGCGCTTCCTACTAAGTAATTGCTCCCATAACTAGCCTTAAGTAACGCTGAAGCCCCTGCAAGTACAGGGGCTTTTGCATGGTGAGCAGTTTGGGGTTAGGAAGGCTGACTCTCACGGCGGTTGCGCGCATGAGGGTCAGCGGTTATTGAACATCTTGCTTGGACTCAGGAGTCCACTCCTCGAGCCTAGTGCGAGTCGAGGAGCACTTACGTCTTTCGCTAGTAGAGTCAAACAAGAAACAAGGCATGCCTTGCGGCAGAAAACTTTGCTGTGGGTTTTCCACCCCTTGAAGGAGCTCTATGCTGACCGCTATTGACACTTCATCACGCAACTCCACTGCTGCATTGCTTTAGCGCTAGCGCTGCTTAAGCTAGGTTGAGGTGAGTATGCACGTGCGCCTGAAATGCCTTCAGCCCGTCGTCCCCTTGCCAGTGTGCTTTGAAAGTTGGCAGGTCTGTCAGATACATGGCATTGCCACCTTCATAGCGCAGCACAGCAGGGTAGTCAAAGACCTTACCAGCTCTAAAGGCAGCGGCTGGGATAGACCAGTCACCAATGTCCCAAAGTGTTTCCACAATTCGGTAAAGATTGAAGTCACCACACCACGCATCGTTTTCTGACTTGTAATCTAGGACTCTAACTAAATGAGTGACGTAGCCACGTTGTCGCAGTAGCAGCAGGTCTTCTCTTGCTGGTCTGTTATTGCCTTCATTGTCTCGCCACGCCAACTTGAACAAGTGACCTTTGCCAAACGGTTGGTACGCCCAGGGTTCATTGTTCTGCGGCACAATGTTCTTCGTCCACTTCAGGTTTTGTAAATCCACACTGACGCTCCACTGTGCTTAAAAATAGGTTGTTGACTAAGCCAACTGATCAGTTTTTTTAGGGTCGCAGTCACTGCCTCAATCAAAGCCGATCAGAACCCGCACCGTCCAGTATCGCGGTGGCGACAGCACTATGAAGACCGAAACAACTATTAGCCTTAACGCCCTCCTCGCCCAAACAACTGCGTTCTCAGGCTTTGTACTGTTGCCTGCCACTGTGCTTGCTCTAAACGAAAGGTGCTGTTGTGTGGGTCTCTCTGACACTTTACGCCCGCTAAGTGTAAAGCTGCTTCTGCCTGTGCTAGGGCGGCTAATTGTTGCTGCTTGGTCGGTTGGGGCATAGTAAGTCACCTTCTGTCTGCTCCAAAGCTATGCAGTCTAACTGATTCATACGACAACTGTGCGGAGTGGTGTCCCCCCACACCCAGGTCGCAGTACGGTAAAGCCACGCTGCGCTACTGCTGTTTGGGCTAGAAAGCATGGGTGGGAGAAGCCTTGTCTGCTCAAGTGGGATGCAATAATACTGGCTGAGCGGAGAGGTTTTCCATTAATCGGTGGAAGGGTAGCAAACGTGGTGCACATTGTCGCAAACCAATGAAACAGAGGCTTTGGAAACCCTGAAAAAGCTGTGTGCAGGTCATTACAGTCTGTTGTGACGGTTCAGGAAGCGCCGCCAACTATGGGGGTGATCGCCAAAAGCATCTGACGTGCAAGAGCTTCGGCGGCTTTGTTGGCGCAGTCGTCGCTTGTATAAAGCACCTCAGAAACGACGGTAAAAGGTCAATGAAAACTTATGATCTAGCAACGTCTCAAGAGTGTGAGTCATGGCGAAGGAGTTATCCAACATCGGCGGTGATTATGATGTCCTGCTGCGAGCGCTAAAAGAGCGGATTCGCATAGCCCAGGTACGTGCAGTGCTGGCAGTGAACCGCGAACTGGTGCTGCTCTACTGGCAAATCGGACGAGAGATTTTAACCCGGCAGCAGCAGCAAGGTTGGGGCTCGAAAGTCATTGACAAACTGGCAAAGGACTTGCAAAAAGAATTCCTAGAGATGAAGGGCTTCTCGCCCCGGAACCTCAAGTACATGCGAGCCTTTGCCGAAACCTATCCAGAAGAACCAATTGTGCAAGGGATGCTTGCACAAATTACCTGGTATCACAACATTGCCTTGATGGAGAAGCTGAAGTTTCAGGCTGAACGCCTTTGGTATGCCCAGAAGACGGTGGAACATGGCTGGAGTCGCAACATCCTGGTCTATCAAATTGAAAGCCAACTCTATCAGCGCCTGGGGGGAGCGGTCACTAACTTTGATCGCGCCCTACCCCAACCGCAATCGGACTTAGCGCATCAACTGCTTAAAGATCCCTATTGTTTCGATTTTCTCAGCCTGGGCGAAACTGCCTAAGAGCGAGATTTGGAAAATGCGTTGGTCAACCACATCCGAGAGTTCTTGCTGGAGTTGGGAGTGGGGTTTGCCTTTGTGGGCAATCAGTATCGTTTGGAAGTCGGGGGTGAGGACTTTTATATCGACCTCTTGTTTTACCATCTGCGGCTGCGCTGCTACGTGGTGATCGACCTGAAGATGACTGAATTCAAACCAGAGTATTCTGGCAAGATGAACTTTTACGTGGCGGCAGTGGATGATTTGTTGCGCCATCCCGATGACCAGCCGACGATTGGCATCATCCTCTGTAAGTCGAAGAACAAAGCCGTGGCAGAGTATGCCCTGAGAGATGTGAATAAGCCGATCGGCGTTTCCACCCATCAATTGACAGGTGAGTTGCCCAAGCCGCTGGAGACGAGTTTGCCAACGATCGAGCAACTGGAGATGGAGTTAAATATGGTACTGCTGGTGGTCGAGCAGGCGGAAGAGGCGACGGAATGATAGGAAGACGGCTCGTGGTTCCGGTTGCTGCTGATGGCGATGACTCGTCTCCCTAAGCTTCACCTTGCGCTAATCTGGATAGGATTAATCGGCATCGGCAAGACGCAAGATGAGTGACTTTGAACGGCTAGACAATGCCTGGGAGCAAGCAGAGCAGTCGCGCCATGCGGCACTGTTGCGGCAATTGAAAGCAGAGGTGCGGGAGTTTCGGCGACAAGCACACGGCTCTAGTGTGCCATCGTCACCAGTGCCCAAAGAGCAACCGTCTCAACCAGATCCTGGTTTGGTCCAGCGAACACGCTCCTAACACCTCTGGCTGGCTTTGGCTTCGTCTACTCAGCCTCACTGCGATCGTCGCTACGCCATCACTCAAACTTGATCAGGCTTCTGCCCCACTTGCACCTTCGTGTCTGCGGCTCGGGTCAACGCCGATCCTGGTAAGCGTTTTATGGCTGGTGCGCTGCCAGGACAATGCGATCGCTCTTTTACTTATTAGTCATCATTCGGCTTGCATCTGGGAACTATAGGCTCAATCCATCCACAGCGTATTCCAAACGGCAGTTGAGCTTGTGTTTCTATTAATCATCACCCTAATCTCTTTTTTAGCAGGTATTTACATAGGCCGAATCTCGGCTCAGCGTGGTTTCACTGCGGCCAACGCCCTACAGCATCACCAGAAACAGGTATATGTAATTAGCCTACTAGCACTAGGCATAGGGACTCTGCTGAGCATTGTGTTAGTAGCAGGACGTAGCAGCCCTTGGGTGCCAAACTTCCTTTTGCTATATGTAGGAGCTTACATTTGGGATGCTATTTTGGCGGTTTGCTGCTTCTGTACGGGGCTGATTCTATCCCTAGAATTACCAGCTTGGAAAGACAAACAACGCCTACAACAATTAATTTTGTTTCTGCTAGTGAGCATGTCAGCCACCTGTTTTTTGGCGTATTACCAGTTACCAATTGGCAACTTGGTAGGAGCCGCTAAAGCATCAGATGAGGTTGTGCTGCAAACCACTCCTTACAGTTGCTCTGCTGCATCGATTGCCACAATTGCTCAACTGATGAAACCTGATTCACCCGTGACTGAATTAGATGTGGTGAAGCTAGCTGGAACTAGCCGTAGAGGTACTACTACGGTCGCTGAAATTTATGCCATGCAAGCTCTAGGATTATCTCCCCAATACAAGCGCAATTTAAGCCTTCAAGATTTGGTCAATCGTCAGCAACTCGCAATTTTGCATGTTATGGAGCCTGTGGGAGCAACCGACATTGCTCACGCGATCGCTCTGCTGGCAATTGATCCTGCAAAACAAACCTTGTTGGTAGGAAATCCTATCTACGGTAGGCAAGTAAAAACCTTTGCTGAGATGCAAGACTATTGGCTGAAAGAGGCTGTTTTTGTCTCTGCTCCACTCATTAGGGATCGCTAGCGCAATCCTTCAGATGATTTGGCAAGGCAGCTCCTCGATCCTAAACTGTCGGTGTACCTAACAAACTCCTAACAAAATTGGCAACTGAGCTGTGTCGTTATAACGTAATGGGAATGGATCACATATTTTCGTCACTGCAACGCTAAAGAAACGGCAAAAGACCTGGATTTCTGAGTCAATGAGCGCTTGTTTCTCTGGCTGCAAAAACAACATCGGCTGCCGCCGCGCAAGATCCTTGGTCTGTACAAGCAGCGAGAACACGGACCGCGGGATAACTGGGGCATTCGCAATAGAGAGACAACTTTGTACCTTTATCAAATGAGCGATCTACCAATAACGAAGTATTGGTCACGCAACCCGCCGAACCCTTATCTAGCGGACGAATGGGGTCAGTCCTGAAGGCGATACGCTTCCTCCCACCAACCTTGCACCCGACCTTGAGCTGGCTGCAACTTGGCAGCACTGGGAAGACGATCGCGCTTCTGGCGTTGATTCACCGTCCGGTCAGACAGCAGCAAGTTCCACAGATCACCACATGCCTAAGCGGATCAGGGAAAGCAATGGTCAATATCGAAAGAGCGCTCGGTCAAACGTTTGCCACTTCAGACATAGAACAGGTCTTGTGACCCTAACAAAGCGAGGGCACGTTGCCTTGCCGTCGTGACATCGCGGCTGGGGTCGGACCAGGTCAGCGCTAAGGCAATGTCTGCTTCATGCAGCGATCATCCTTGTCCATTGGCATAGCTTTTCATCAATCGTATCCATTCAGCCAGTAACGCGGGTTCAATCCAGACCTCAAAGCGCAGTAAGGCTAACCAAACATGCTGAGGGACCAGCAATTGCCCAAAGCTAGCAAGATAGGCTGAATCGATCACAAGCTCAGTCGGCATGAGCAGACGGGCAGGGCGCGTGGTTTTGAGTAACTGACTACTACTAGGGTCGGTCATGTAACGGATAGGCATTGTTGTGATCGTCTTCACAGCTTCTTTCAATGACTGGTGTAAGGCTTGGGCGGTTGCCGCTGCAAAGCGCGACCCAATCCGTAAGTCTAGGTGAGAAACAGCATTGAGCGCCCGAAAGCCTGCTCCCGCAAACCCTAACCCCTTCATCCCTCGATTCGTAGGGCTTTGCGGTAGGTCTGCTTGAAGGAGAGGCTTAAACAAACGCAACCAGTAAAGGGCAACCAACCCCAGTGGGACGCTGACATGCTCATCCTCCTGGTACTGCGCCGTGCCAGCCGTGCTGTCTGCGATCCGGCAAAGCACTCGCAGCAGCGCCAACTTATAGGTAGATGACTTGAAGTCATGCAAAATGACGTGTCGCAGCAGGGGCAAAGCACCCGTACCATCATCGGGTAACGTGAGCGCCATCTGCGTCCACGAAACTTCGGCTCGACCGAGCTGATCGCGATCTACCACTTTGCGCACAACGATGGCACCATGATCACGTGCCAAGCGTTCGATTGCTTCCCATGACACCGGATAAAGCTCACGGTCGTCATCTGCACCTCCATGCCGTAGTGTGATCGCCAGCAGTCCACCTGGTTTCAGCAGGGTGATCACTTTACGGAACGCTCGTGTGCGTTCTGCGGGTGGCAGATGCATCCAGACGGCACTGACAAGGATGAAGTCGAACGCCATGCCCAAGCAGTGTACGCTCTGTAGCGCTGGGAGGCGATCGTCCAACCAGCGAATGTTGGCATCGAGATGAAGTTGCTGCCCCGCTTCCCGCATCGCTGCCGCTGGTTCCACCGCTATGACCGTATGTCCTTGCGCTGCTAACCACGCAGCATCCCGACCGCTACCAGCCCCAATGTCTAACACAAGACTAGGGCGTTCTGGAAGTAGCCCCAGTAGCCAACCATGAATGTCTTCTGCTCTCAGACTTTCATAAGCAGAGATGACGGTCGCCACATTTTGCTCATACCATTGGACTGCTTTCACCTCTGGATCACCTCAATCGACTGGCTGAAGCTCTTGCATCACCCTAGCAGGTCCAGTGGGTGAGCCAAGACTCGCAAGCCGTGTTTAAGGGTAGCAGCGTGTTCTTGCCATAGAAAAGCCCCTGGGCATCTGTCCGTGTTTCGACTCCAGGGGCTTTTCAGTTCTAGTCCACTCCTCACATCTATGGGGATAGCGCTTTTCCCTTTGCCTGTCTACTGCGCCAAAGTGTTGTTATACCGGAGGAAGCATTCACATCGATCTGCCTTAAGCTGGCAGGACAGGCATGGCAACCAACAGCAAAATTGAGTGGACCACCCATACCTTCAACCCCTGGATTGGCTGCACTGAGGTTTCACCGGGCTGCGCTCACTGTTATGCCAGAGACATGATGGAGCGTCGGTATCATCGCGTACAGTGGGGTGCGGGTCAGCCCCGTAGTCGCACAACAGCAGACTATTGGAAACAGCCAGCACGTTGGCAGCGGCAAGCCCAGGCGAACGGTCAACGCGAGCGTGTGTTTTGTGCGTCGTTAGCAGACTGGCTCGACGACGAAGTGCCCATCGACTGGTTGGCAGACCTGCTCAAGCTCATTGAGACAACGCCACACCTCGATTGGCTGCTACTGACAAAGCGCCTTGAGCACTGGAGCGATCGCTTGCAGGCTGTCAGCCGCTTGACTCACGACGATGCCACCATTGCGAGTACCTGGTTAGAGGGCAACGCTCCAGTGAATGTGTGGCTCGGTACAACGGTAGAAAATCAAGCGCAAGCGGAGAGACGCGTCCCCCGCCTTTTGGCATTGCCTGCGACACTATGCTTCCTGTCTTGTGAGCCGCTGCTAGAAGCAATCAACCTCCTGCCATACCTCTCCACTGTTGCTGATGCGAACGGTACGTGTGCTTTGGAATCCAACCGTTTGCATTGGATCATCTGTGGTGGTGAATCGGGTAAGGAGGCTCGCAGCTTCGATTTGCAATGGGCGCGGTCTCTAAGGGAACAGTGTCAAACTGCTGGTGTAGCGTTCTTTTTCAAGCAGACGGGTGCTCACGCGATCGACTCCAGCCAATCACACCCAGTGCGGCGATCACTGCAAGATCCCAAAGGTGGCAATATCACCACACTGCCAGAGGATCTCCAAGTACGTGAAATCCCAACGCTGCTTCAACCTGCGCCCGTAGAGCGCAGCAAAAAGCAAAAGTGTGTGCCCTTACCGATCAAGGAAGTGCTTTAGATGGTGGTTTACAACTTTAAACAGCAGTTTGTGCCGTTAATTGAGATGGGTGCGAAACAGCAAACGATCCGGTCGCCACGTAAGCGGCATACCCAGCCTGGCGAAGCCATGCAGCTCTATACCGGGATGCGAACCAAGGCTTGCCGGAAGCTAATCACCCCCGATCCTCTCTGTCTCAGTGTGGAGCCGTTACTGATGCATGACGCATGGGGCATCAAGCTCAACGATCATTGGCTGACCAGAGACGCACTGACGCGGCTTGCCCTCGCAGATGGCTTTGCTGCTTGGGACGAGTGTTTGCGCTTTTTCAGCACTGTGCATGGGTTACCTTTTGAAGGGGTGTTGATCAAGTGGGCGACGAATAGGTAACCTGAGTTCGGGATAAGAACTGGGACAAGAAAGGGGCAAACCCGATAGGCTGAAAATGCAAAATCTCATGCCTGGTTTGCCCTCATGCTTAGTCTAGAAGCACTTTTTTGC
>NZ_JACJPI010000014.1 GCF_014695975.1 Leptolyngbya sp. FACHB-321 | reverse complement strand
GAAGCGAATTTTCAATTGGCTGTCTGGAATTCCTCATGCAACAACTCGGATCTCTCAGTACGCCAAGCTCATGGCTCAGCCTACAAGTTAAGCAATGTTTCGCCAGCAGTATCAGTTTTGGTGATCTGGGTTCTGCAACAGCTTGGAAACCTAGCCTTTTCGTAATTCAGGATCAGCGGCTACACCCTTTTTCACCAAAAGCTGAAAAGAGCCCATATTTTTTGCTCATTCACATTATGCTCTTGGGAATGGCACTGATCTGGTTCGGCCTGAGGTCAAGCATGTCCAGGTTAGTCAGTTGCGCCAGACTCTCAGGAATAACACTGATCTGGTTCTGATTGAGGTAAAGCTTCGTCAAGTTGGTCAGTTGCGCCAGACTCTCGAGAAGGGCGGACAGTTGATTACCCCACAGAGAAAGCTTTCTGAGCTTAGTCAAGTGCGTGATGGACGGCACCACCGTCGCCAATTGAGTCTGAGCCAAGTGCAAGCTTTCTAAGGTTGAAAGGCGTGTGACGCAGTCCGCTATTTTGGTCAAGGGGTTCCCTGAAAGGGTCAATTCCGTTATATTGACCAACTGCGACAACTCTTCTGGCAGCACTGTAAGTCCGATGCCAAGCCACTGCTCTTGCTTCTGATCCCACTTCCCTAAGATCAACCGCTTGAGTTGCTTCAATTGACCAATCTCTGGCGGCAATGCCGTCAACTCCCAGCCCGACAAATCCAGCACTTCCCACTGCTCCTCTGCTGCCTGGTCCATCAGTTGGTGTAGGGATTGGCGATCCACGTGGTACCTCTCAGCAATAGATAACTACATCTTGGCTGCAAAGAAGCGCCTTGAGTCGTCCGTAGTCCAACGAAGCCACACCGATGCCTTCGCTCGTTTCAGCCTTCCCACAGCTTTTGAACTGGAACCAACTTTAAACCTGAAAGTGCTTCTGGAATTGGTCACGCTGTTTAACAGCTCGATTCAATCAACGTCAGAAACAGAGCAACTAATAACTTGACTCAAACCCTTGCTGAGGCTCGGTCCGTTGCAGAACCCGCAACTAACCAGATTCCACAAGATACCTAGTAGCAGTGAACAATTACTCTGCTCCTCACGCTTGCGTCACTGCTGCTGTGCATCAAGATGGAGTAAAAGCAGCAAAATCACAGTCTAAAAGCTAAGCCAAGAAGAACTTTCAGGCGATGTGGTACTTAATTGCCAGGAACGGTGTCATACCCCTATATTTAGCAGCCTTATGAGGGTGAAATTTATAATCCGCTCATAGCATCCCCAAGTCTGAAGAACAAACTGAACGATTTATTGCTGACAAACTGATTTATAGCGGCGCCATTAGCATTGCGGTATCGAAGCAGAGAACTTGGGCACTCTCAGTCAGGTGAGTTGATCAGTCCGTTCCATGCCGAAAGCTTACAGCCAAGATTTACGAGAAAAAGCCATTGCTGCGATTGAGCGTGGTGTGCCAAAGAGCAAGGTAATCACGATGTTGAACATCAGCCGCGATAGCTTTGACCGTTGGCTCAAACGCCGCTCAGAGACTGGTAGTGTTGCAGCCGTTCAAGGCTACCAACGTGGACACAGCCATCGCATTGTTGATTGGGAGGGGTTTCGTGCCTTTGTCAAACGGCACGGCGATAAGACCCAAGCGGAACTGGCAGAGTTGTGGTCTGAGGCAGTGAGCGCCCGCACCATCTCACGAGCCTTAGTGAAGATTGGGTTCACGCGCAAAAAAAGACTTACGGCTACCGTGAACGCGATCAAGTGAAACGAGGAGAATTTCTCGAACAGCTTGCAGAGATTGAGTCGGCGCGCCGCGTCTATGTGGATGAAGCCGGGATGGATCAACGCGATGATTACGGTTACGGTTGGTGTGAGGCAGGTCAACGATTTGAAGCAATCAAATCCGGGCGACGCGGTGGGCGCATCAACATGATTGCAGCATACTGTGAGCGACAATTACATGCCCCATTCACCGTCGAAGGCTCGTGTAATCGCACCGTCTTTGAAACTTGGCTCGAAACCTGCCTCGTGCCGCAACTTCAGCCGAACCAAGTCGTGATTCTCGATAACGCCACTTTTCATCACGGGGGACGAGTTGCTGAGATGATTAAAGCGGCAAGCTGCCACCTCCTCTATCTGCCGCCCTATTCTCCAGACTTCAATCGCATTGAACAGTGCTGGGCATGGCTCAAAAGTCGCATTCGCAAGCGTTTAGTCAAAGCTCCCTCGCTGCAGAATGCAATGGAAGCGGTACTCAAAGATGCAGCAGCTTGAACTCAATAGGATCCTTGCCGCTACCTTAAAGACGACCGCTATAGCTTCGGTCGTGAAGCGTCATAACAAAGCAATGGAGCCGACTACCGAAAGGATACTTGTTAAAATGTTCTGATTTACCTGCGGCGGCTCATCTCAACCGTTATGCGTCAATCGCCTCACATTGATGTGGGTGAAAGATGCAAGTCAGAGTGCTTGTTGATGAACTGAGCATAAAATTGACATTTAAGCTGATATGCATTCTCTTGAAGGTTAAGGCAGTAAACTAGAGCGTCTTCAGTCGAAATGAGTCTCTTTAGATGAATCGCCAGTTCTTGAGCATGGGTCAAGCCACCCAAAATGCTTTCTTGTCCAATGTCTGAATTTCTGCTGTCATGGATCATATGGAAATAGTAGAACTCCGATCTAATTTTGTGTGGTAATTGTCCGTTGGATAGGCGTTCAGACATTCGTTGCCAGAGACAGGAATACTCAACTGAGACCAGCACCTCTGCCCAAAAACGAAGAAAGGCAACCAACCCCACCTGGCAATGCTTTTCTCCCAGACAACTGATCAGTCGCTGATAGCTCTCATTTCTAACCTTTTGAGTGGTAGGTGTTTCCGATGTGATTAAGATCATTTCAGAAGTCGCACCGAGATTGAGCAGATCCTGGAAAAGTAACTCTCGATGAGAAGGTAGGGGCATCCCTTTCGTATTGCGTGGAAATTCCTCACTCAGAATCCCTCTAACTGTCCGTTTGATCGGCTCATCAGTCAGAGCATCAATCACAAATTCGTAAAAGTTGACGATCGAAAGTGACAGAAAGCGTCGCTGGATAAGAATCGCAAGCACATCTTGCCAAGCGATCGCATCAATCTGGTTAAACAATGGATGAGATCTAAACTTCGTAATTAAGGAAAGCTCATAATCGTTGAGGGTTTCAATCATAATCTTTAACTCGTGAATAAGATTTTCAGATCATTTCTCCAATTTTGATTTGGATCTGGGTGAAAGCGACGAGCGACTTGCCACATCAACTCAAAGTCCTTTTGTAAGGTTTGCGTGATCAGTTGATTGGCAGAGTTTAGCGTTAACTCTAACTGGAATGTATTAATAGCAAGCGATCCGTGTAGAAAAGGTGCTGCCAACATATAACGACCAGCTCGATAAATTGCGAGAGAAGGAAGCGTATCATAGAGCTTAATCTCAATAAAGTTAGAAGTGTCTGAAACTCTGATGATTTTTTCTAACGTTTCCAGATTGGCAATCACACAATCTTGAATATTAATCTCATCCCCGATGGTGCTATTGGCATACCTTCTCAAAACCTCTTCTCGCAGCTTTGCTGCTTCAGAATAAGGCCAAGCTAGTAATATTCTGACCTGAACACTATTTTGGAGGCATCGAATGAGATGCTCAAAATAGTCATTCAAATTGGGCGCAAAGGTTTGAAGGATATCTACTTGCTTATGTTCTGAATTGTCCGAATCGATCAAATTATCAATGGCTTTTCCAAAGCCATCTCTAGGAAAATTTGGATAAATGTAATTCAAACCGATCTCCGAAAAGAATATATCGTTATGCTGGTATTGAAGATACTGTTCAGTTAAACGTTTATGGAGTTGTGGGAGTTTATGCCCTTTGCCCACAATTTGAAATTTTTTATAGATATTTTTCAGCCTTTGGGTGAAAGCTTCTTCTTCAATTGTCGAATACAACTTAATATACGCTTCTAGCAGTTCACTTTTAGTTGGACATTGAGCTTCTTGAAGACATATCACAACTTCAGCTTCAAGAGCGGTCAATCCGTACTCTAGACGATTGGAAAGTGTTTCCAAAAAAGAATCCCAACTCATAAGCAGTCACTACTTAGCAAGGGAAAAAACGACAACAGCATTCTGTAGCTCCCTTACACCTAATTACACTTCACTACAGTTTCCTAATATTGACGCATCTATAAAGGCAGTCAATGATGATTATACCATTTAGAACCTTCAGTGCCTACACGAGCACGCTTCCACTGGATTACTCATCTCGAATTGCTGTAACCCCTCGCTAGTGAAGAAAAATAACTATGATGGCAACTGATACCGTTCTTATCGATCGTTATCAAATTGAAGAATTATTGAGTCAAAAAGCTGGACGACGAACTTTTTTAGCGAAAGATCTCCAATCTCAAGTGCCAGTCATCATTAAACTGCTGCGATTTGGAGATGGCTTTGAGTGGGACGATCTAAAATTATTCGAGCGCGAAGCCGCCACACTTAAAAATCTCGATCATCCTGAAATCCCTAAATACCTTGACTACTTTGAGGTTAATGAAATCGATACTCCTGGTTTTGCTTTGGTACAATCTTATATCGAAGCACCTTCACTCGCAACTCTTATCACTAGAGGGCACAAATTTTCTGAGGCTGAAATTATCGAACTAGCTGATCGCTTGTTAGATCTCCTGACCTATCTTCACCAGCAACACCCCCCTGTAATTCATCGAGATATTAAGCCTAGTAATATTCTGCTTAGAAATCGCTCTGGCAATAGTATTGGTGATGTCTATCTCGTTGATTTTGGGTCAGTGCAAACGGTTACAAAAAAAGAAGAAGGAACCATTACGATCGTTGGCAGCTATGGCTATATGCCTCTTGAACAATTTGGCGGACAAACGACAACCGCCTCAGATTTATATAGTTTGGGGATGACGTTAATTTATCTACTTACGGGCATGCATCCCGCAGAGTTACCCCAAGTAGATGGACGGGTGAAAATTAATGCCGAAATTAGCAAGCGGTTCGAGCGATGGCTAGAAAAAATGGTCCATTCCCATCTTGACAAACGATTCGATAGTGCCAAAGCGGCGCAAGTTGCGCTGAAATATGAAGATGGCAGCTATGGGAATTTCGATCGATTAAAACCTGCCCATACTCAAATTCGTCTATACCGCGATCGAAATCGATTACAAATCACCTGGCATCAAGCAGATGAAGATTATTCCTCTTTCCTGGTGATTTTGGGAGTGTTATTTTGTTTGTTGATTATGACTTGCATCCCATCACTTTGGCTTGTGTGGTTTTTCTTTTTTCTATCTTCTCTGGCAGGAGCCGTAAGTAAGTTAACTGTTTTTCTCCGAAAAACAAATTATTGGCCCAAAACAAAATATCATCTAATTATTGATAATCGCAACATTTACAAATTGAAAGATCACAAACAGGGGCGCGAGTCTCTCAAATTATCAGTGGATCTGCGAGCGCAAATCGAAATCTTGGCGTACAATCCTGGCTATACATTCAACGAATGTTTAGATACAAAGGGCAACCTTGTTCAAGGTAGTGCTATTACCATCCCACCAAAATTGTATTTATATTGCGGAAATTTTGAGTATTCTTTTCCTGAATTTTCCCAGGCAGAATTATGGTGGTTGGGCCAGGAATTAAGTGACTTTCTCAATCTCGAACTCCAAGTCATTTATCCCACTCCTAAAGTACCTCCCGCACCCTCTTGTGGAGGTGGTTGCTGATGAATGAAGCAGAAGCCGAACTCTACGCTAAACTTCGTGAATTTAAGCTAGATGATCCCATTGCTCCCTATCCCATGTCGGCTAAATTAGCATGGGAATATCATTGGAGTGAAATTTATACCTTGCGAGCGATGTACGAATATAAAAAGTACATTTTCTTAGCCGCGATTGCTGAAGGCATGGTATCGCCATCGAGTGTGATCGATTGCGTCTGGCACTATCATTTACTCTATACCTGTTCCTATTGGGAAGAGTTGTGCGGCAAGATTTTGAAAAAATCGCTCCATCATTATCCTGGCGATAGCGGAACCAGTCAACGATATGATTACACGATCGAACTCTATCAAAGTTATTTTGGATCGCCGCCAGCCGATATTTGGGATTTTCCCCCTTTCCATAGCAACCATCTCGATCGACACCAACGTTATTGGCAAATTCCCAATCCGATTTATTGGGTGAAAAAATATCTCTCTTTATCTCTCTTTCACCATTCAAGCGAAAGAAAAGAAGAGATCAAACGGTGAATTGCAACGCCGCCCTTATATAGCAATGAAGAAATTTTGGTCACCAAGGCTGGAAGGCTTGCTACTGAGAACTTCTAGCAATCACTCGGATTTAGCACTTAACAGTCTGAACTTTCCCATTTTCGACTGTTTCTAAGACAGCCGAGGTTGTAAAAGCTTAATTTTGCATTGTTTTAGTCTTTTTATTGCGACTAGACCGAACACGGTAAATGGGACAGTTGATCCTTCGCGACCTTTTTTCTCGGTTGCTATACAAAGGCGCACATTAAAAAATTCAACGATTTTTCTATCAAAGGGTAGATGCGGCTATCTTAGGGATGTCGCTTCTCTTCCAGCTAATCTTCTGTGGGCTCGGCTGCATGTTTCATTTTGCTAATTTGCCCTACTGGATTTTTCTAGGAATAGGCGTTCTATTATTTCTGCTGGTAATCGTGTCCGGTGGTGGCGATGACGACCTGGATCTGGATGCCGATTCAGATATGGACAATCCGCTTGATCTCGATACTGACTCAGATGCAGACTTTAGTGTCTCTCAATTAATGGCATGGCTGGGTTTTGGTCGAGCGCCTTTGATTCTGCTGCTGGCAACTGACCTCAGCCTATGGGGAGTGTTTGGCTGGATGTTGAATGTGCTGGTCTGGAGCACAATCGGGCAGTTTCCTGGATCGCTGCTGGCTGGCGTAATTCTGGTTGTCTCATTGGGAGTTGCCCTATTCTGCGGCAGCCTTGTGGCGCGACCTGTAGGCAAGGTGTTTGCCTCGTTTGGTGAAGATACTAGCCGCGATCGATTAATTGGCTGCATTGGCAGCGTAGGTTCTGCCGTGATTCCATCCGCTCAAGATGGTCGAATTGGGCAGGTCGATGTCTTAGACTCTGCCCGTAATCGAGTCACGATCAACGCTCAAATGCCGGAGTGGGCAACCGTGATGCCCCGATTTGGCGATCAGGTTTTAGTCATTGATCGTTCTGCTCATACCTACCTAGTTGTGCTCAAAGATAGCCTCGACCAGGACCAGTGGATGGATACATCTCGTAAACAAGACTTACATTAAGGAAGAATTTATGCTGTTCTGGTTGACGTTCATTCAATCCCTACCGACTGTTTCTATTCCCCACGATTCATCGTTTCTGCCACTACCGGCTCAATCAAAGAACCAGGAGCTTCAGATAGGCACTGAGCAACCTGTAGCGCTGTCGCCCCTATCAGTGACGCCACCTGTGCTCGGGCAATTAGGTCCTGGCTTATTGTTCTTTCCCGGTTTGATTGGTGGGTTAGTACTGCTGCTGTTGCTTAGCGTCTGGGCATACACTCGGGTCTACGTGATTACCCCAACCAACGAAGCATTCGTACGAACGGGTGGCGTCTTTGCCAAGCGCAAAACGGTGATTCTTAATGGTGGCTGTGTCATTCTGCCGGGGTTTCATGAGCTAACCCGTGTACCACTGCGAGAAATTTCCATTGATGTGGAGCGGACAGGTAAACTTGCTGTGCGGACGCAGGACTATCTACGGGCAGATATGCGGGTAACATTCTATGTCTGCATCAATGCTTCTGAAGAGGATGTCTTAACGGCTGCGGCTCGTTTGTCACAAAATAAACGCATCACCCCAGAAGACATTAAAAATGCTCTAGAAAAACGGGCAGACGATGCGATTCGGGCGGCAGCGAAAACTAAGAGTCTGGCAGAGATTGATTCTGACAAACTGGGATTCGCTCAAGAAGTTTTGAATCTGGTGCAACAAGACCTCGGTAAAGTGGGGTTAACTCTCAATAACATTGCCATTTCCGAAATTCAAGAAAGTGATACTTACGACGAAAACAATTTCTTTGATGCTCAGGGTGTACGTCTGCGAACCGAAACCATCCAGAAATCGATCCAACAAAAACGCGAGGTAGAGCTGTCTACCCGAGTGACAATCGAGCAAAAAGAATTGGATGCTGAGAAGCGATCGCTGCAAATTGAGCAAGAAAAAGAAAGCGCTCAACTAGAGCAACAGTTTCAGGTGGAAGCGCTCAAAGCGCAACGAGAGCGAGAAATTCAGGAAGCAAAAGAGCGGGAAACAGCGACTATTCAACGCAACAAAATCTTGCAGGCAAAGTCTGTTGAAGAAGAAGAAATCCGCAGACAGCTATCAGTGCAGCAGAGCCAGATTAGCGCTGACATTGCTTTGGAGGAGCGCAGTAAGCAGTTGAAGGTGACGAAAGCCTTACAGCAACAGGAAGCTGAAGTGGCAGAGATTACCCGTCAGCAAATGGTAGAATCTAGCCGTCTGCAAGCCCAGGTGCAAATTGCTGAGTCCGATCGACTAGCAAAACTGGCGCAGGAAGATGTATTGATCGCCGTTGCCAATAAGAAGAGGGAAAGCTTTGTTGCTGAAGCCCAACGAGCCAAAGCCGAAGCGGGCGTCACCACTGCTACCAAAATTGAAGAGGCAGAACGCTCCCAACGACTGGCTGTGATTGCGGCTGAAAAAGATGCCCAGGAAAAACGAGTCATCGAGCAAAACGTGGTCGAAATTGATGTGTTTCGCCGTAGACGGCAGGCAGAAATCGCTCAACAGGCGGCTGAACTGGAAGCTGAAGCCATTCGCACCCTGGCAGATGCAAACCGGGACAAAGCCCTGGCAGAAGCCGATGGCATCCGGGCACAAATGGAAGCTAAAAACGTGATCAGTGATGCTAACTTAACAGCCCAGATCATCACCAATCTCTTTCCCCAGGTTGCTGATCGCCTACCCGAAATGCTGCAAGCACTGGCTCCACAACCTGGAGTGTTGGGAGATGCTCGTATCTACGCTTTCCCTGGAGCCAATGGCAGTAACGGTAATGGCGCAACGGATATCAACAAACTCTTGCTCTCCACCAGTGGTTTATCCCTGATTAATACCCTGATGGATGAAGGCAAGCTAGGTTCGATCGCCACTCAAATCAGTCAATTATTGCGGAGCAATGGCAATAGCAACACTAGTGTTAAACCTTCCGCCGAAATTCACTCAGAACCATCCAGTGAGATTAGTGTCATTCTAGAGGATGGGAAATAAGTTCAACCCATTTCTACAGGAGACATGATGGATCAACGAGAAGTAACCGATCGTGAGGGCATTACCTGGACCTGTATTCAAGCCTTAAGCGGAATCTCGGATGAGGCGGCACAGGTTAAGGGAGAGGAGGATTGCTATTGGGTGGTCTGTACTCCCAGTGGTGGTGCCCAATCGGTGCGGGTAAAGCTACAGGGCGATTGGCAGACAACCGAATCGGATGAGGCCTTGCTGGATGAAATTGCCGCTGCTCAAGAAACTTGATGCAAACTGGTATGGCAAACGGCGATTGCTTCTAGCTAGAACTCCACACAGGAATGTGTTTAAGTGAACGCATTACACTTTATATCTTGGGTGGAGCGTTAGTTGTAGCGACCTCAAGCCGATATAAGAAGAACTAGGGCAGTACAGGCGGCACTATAGGAAGCTACTAACAGTCAGTCCAGTCGCTCTAAAGCTGGTTGCCCCCGCCCTCCAACTGCTCAATAAGTGTTGCCGTTTGCTCCCAATCCAGGTCATCTGCCATGAGTTCACCATCTGCTTCGCGTCGCAGAGCATAACTTTGAGAGCCATATTTGTAGAGTCGAAAGCCCAAAGCCTCAGTGCGATTGCTCCAGTCAAAGAAATCATCAAAGAGCTTCCGTGGTTGCCTCTGTTCCAGCGGCTCTGCTGGTTCTTCCTGATCTTGTCGATCTTGCAGTGAGGGCAGTACCTCTAAGACACCCTGACAGCGGAAATTCCCATCTCCAGCCGTTCGGCGAGCGCTCAGAAGTCCAGCACCCACCCTTCCAAGCCTCTGCCAAAGCACTCAAAGTGTGACGCTGTAGCGCGATCACACGGACGTTAATCAGGGTCATGTTCGCCTCTAGGCTGACATGAAGCCATCATACTTTGAAACTTTGTGCCTCTGCGGCTTGTCTGCCACCGTTCACTATAGGGTCTGAAGTTACTGATCGCGCAACGTAGAAAAAGAAGCCCTCAACATGATTAAAGGCTTTTATACGCGGGGGTACAGAACCCATTAGCCTTGCTCAGTCTACATGAGAGCAGCAAAAAGAACAAGCGTACTAAAGCGCTTTTGCACATCGGGCAGGCTATGTGATCGGGAAGCTGACTCTGCGTTGAGTGGCTTGCAGCTCAAGACTTGACCACAGAAGAAGGGAAGCGGCACTCAATTGAGCGATCGATCGCTGTGCTCTCAATAGATCGCTGGTGCTGCCATGCCAGAGTCAAAAACGCTTCAGGTGCTAGTGCCCTCTGATCTAGGCGGTGTTTCAGCCGATAGGTCTAGGGGAGCTGGGGGTTGCATGACTGATGTTGAAGGGGTCTCTGTTTGTAGGAGTTGCAGTTTTTTTGCCACCAGGTAGGGGTGATTGAAGGGTTGTTGTCATGAGATGCAATTAGAGCTAATCTGAAGCCCGAAACAACGCAAATTCGTTAACTAATAGAGGTAGATGTGGACTACGTCAGAATCTAAATGACGTTCTTTTCGCGGTACGAGTAAATATCTTCCCAGACTTTTTCAATCTGTTGCTTCACAGCCGTGTCTGCCCTCGCACCAAACCGTCTCAAGTTGCAGTGCCGATACCGAGGGCGATGATCCGGCGTGGTGTGATGTCAAAGAGTGCAGGATCTTTACCGGCACCAACGAACGACAGCAGCACTTCACTAACAAAAGCGATTTCAGCGTGATCTAAATTGTCGTAATCGGCTTTAGCCTCCAGAGCCGCATTAGAGAGTAGAAGACTGAGACCGAAGACAAGTAGCTTTTGCATGGCGAAGCGCTGCTAATAATCAACTGCGTCCTGACTGCAGGGTTGGCTCAGTGCGACCGCAATAACTTGCCTTGCTGAGCAACGAAACCCCGTATTGGGGCCTAGCTTAACCTGAGTTCGGGATAAGGATGGGGACAAGAAAGGGGCAAACCCGATAGGCTGAAAATGCTCAAATCTCACGCCTGGTTTGCCCTCATGTTTAGTCTAGAAGAACTCTTTTGCTCCGTTGATGATTTTTGCCGAGCCTTTAAGCCGCAGTGGAAGCAACAACTTTTGGGCTTCGGACTGAAGCAACGGAATCGACCTTGGAGCTTGAGTCTGAGCGAAATCATGACGGTCTTGATTGGGTTTCATCAGTCGTGTTACCGCCACTTCAAAACTTATTACCAAACGAGAGTACAGCGTGAGTGGGCGGTGGCATTTCCTGCATTAGTAAGTTACCAACGCTTCATCAACTGGGTTCCAAGTACCTTAGTGCCGCTGTGCGCCTACTTGCGCTCGTGTTTCGGTCAGTGTAGCGGCATTAGCTTTATGGACTCGACCTCACTCAAAGTCTGTCACAACCGCCGTATTCGGTAGCACAAGGTGTTTGAGCACTTAGCCACACGTGGCAAGACCTCGGTTGATTGGTTCTTTGGCTTCAAGTTGCATCTGGTCGTGATTGACCGAGGCGAACTGCGTAACGTGATCCTGACTTCGGGTAACATCGACGACCGCACACCTGTGCTGAAATTGTTGCAGCAGTTGTTTGGTAAAGTGTTCGCCGACAAGGGCTATGTCTCACAAAAGCTGACACAACAACTGCTGCAAACCGCAGGCATCCAGCTGATTACCAAACTCAAACGCAACATGAAACAGCACTTGCTGCCGCTGGGTGATCGTCTCCTGTTACGCAAGCGTGCCATTATCGAAACCATCATCGACCAGTTGAAGAACATCTCGCAAATTAAGCATTTGTGTCATCGTTCGCCAGTCAATTGCTTTGTCAATATCTTAGGCGGCTTGATTGCCTACTGCCATCAGCCAAAGAAGTCGTCTATCGCCCTTGACCTGGTTACAAGGCTTGCACAGTAACCGTTCTGTTCGATAGCACCAGCGCGAGTGTGGCGAGGAGACTCAGGGAGAGGATTTGCTCTGCATGGTTTTTGCCTGGGTTGCTGAAGGGGTTTGTGTTGCCGTCTTTAGGGCTTACAGACATCCTCAACCGCCAAGCTAAATTGACAGTGGAAGTAAGCTAGAAATTGAGGTCTGGTTGGCTGAGAACTTTCTTAGGAAGCGTGATTCTAGCTGAAGAGCCTTGAGTTTGGGCAGGCAGCAAATCCATCTGTATAGATTCAGCAACAAACGTCCATCATCTAAAGCATGAAGCCGTCGGTTTCCTATTCCTAAAAAGACGAATGGATTAACCATTAAGAGGCTCCATGAATGAACTGAAACTGGCACTGCTCTGCACACAGTAGCGATCGCGTCCTTCATCTTTAGCGCGGTAAAGTGCTGCATCGGATGCCGTGAAGAAAAGTTCAGAATTAAATTGTGGACGAGGAACCATCGTTGCTACCCCCAAACTTAAGGTGACGTACTCTGCGATGTTTGAACTGCTGTGAGCAATGTTTAAGGCTCTAATGTTGGTGCAAATTGCCTCGGCGATAATAGCAGCACCGACCTCATCCGTATTGGGTAGAATGACTGCAAATTCTTCGCCTCCATAACGGGCAGCGAGATCACTAGAACGTTTCACACTGCTACTAATGGCTTTTGCCACCGACATTAAGCAACGATCGCCTGCTTGATGTCCATAGGTATCGTTATAGTGCTTGAAGAAATCCACATCGCATAGAATGAGCGAGAGCGGCTGTTTCTCTCTTGCCATGCGTCGCCATTCTTGAGCAAAGTGTGCATCAAAGCAACGCCGATTTGCCAGACCTGTTAAGCTGTCTGTGTTTGCTAAGCGTTGTAAGGCAAGATTCGCTTCTTGTAATTGCTGCTGTAGCAACGCTTGTTGCTGTTGCAGTTGCGCTTGGGCAATCAGGCGGCGAACCCGTTGATTGAGAACCGCCCAGTGAATTGGTTTGGTGACATAATCTACGGCACCGGACTCAAACGCTCGCTCGACCGATTCTTCGGACTCTAATGCTGTAATCATTAAGACCGGAGCTGGATAAACCTGCTCAGTCGTCGGCAGGGTCTGTAGTTTTGTACAACAAGTAAAGCCATCCATCACAGGCATTAAGGCATCTAACAAGACCAGGTCTGGGTTTAGTTGCACATAAAGGTCTAAACACTCTGCTCCATTCGTTGCTTCGGCAACTTGATAACCCAGTTGCTTCATGGCACGCTTGAGCTGAAGCCGCATCAGTGGCTCATCATCGACAATTAGCACCAGCGGCATAGCCATTTCAGAATGATTGGTTTCTAGCATTGATATTGTTGACGCTCTACAACTAACGCTGCCTGCACTCGGTCAGACTCGACTTCGATTTTGGCAAGATACGTTTCTGCCTCTGCTGGAATTTGTGCGTTAGTCAAGTGTTCTAATGCTTGACAAAGTTGGGAAAGCAAGCTTGCTCCAACAGAAGCACTGGAGGCTTTGAGAGTGTGAGCAGCACGGTGCAGGGTTGCCGCATCTTCTTGAACTAGCGCCACTCGCATTGCCTGCAACTGTTTTGGAGTATGGTCGCAGTAACAATCAATCACCTCTAGCACAAATTCAGCTGCATCAGCCCCTGCCATTTCTTGTAAGTCTTGCAGCGCCTTTGGGTTGAGAACTGAGGACAAAACCTCTACTGTTGTTTCGTGTTTTTGAGCGTTTGAGGATTGTCGATCGATCGATCGACACTGATTTAAGGCTTGCACCAATTCAGCGCCGCGGATTGGTTTGGAGATGTAATCATCCATGCCAGCTTCTAGACACAGTTGGCGATCGCCCTGCATGGCGTTTGCAGTCATGGCAATAATGCGAGGACGCAGGTGAGCGGGGAGGCGATCGCAGATATAACGAGTTGCGGTTAAGCCATCCATTTCGGGCATTTGCACATCCATTAGTACTACATCATAGGGCTGCCGCTGTAAGGCATCCAGTACTTCTAGCCCATTGCTTGCCACATCAGCTCGGTAGCCCATTTGCTGCAAAAACATCAACGCGAGCTTTTGGTTTACCGGATGATCTTCAGCCAGGAGAATGTTCAAGGGCAAACGGTCTGCTAATCGCTCAATGTAAACGGTTGAATGATGAATGGGTTTACGACTGACTGGCTGACCACCAACAATATTGGTCAGCACATTGTAAAGCTGCGATTGCTTCACAGGTTTGTGCAGATAAGCCACAAACTTAGACTGAATTAGTTCAGGCAGGTCTCTTCCAAAGGGTGTGAGCGCGATCAATGCTGGTTTCTGACCGCTACATTGCTCACTAATGGTTGTTAGCAGCGTTTGGCTGTCGGCATCAGGCATCAGAGCCTCTAGAATTACAAAGTCAAAACACACTTCTTGAGCGAGCCAACTGAGTGCGGTTTGGCTAGAGCCAGTTGCTTGCACCACCATGCCCCAAGACTGCGCTTGCTGCACCAGGAGTTGTTGATTGGTCACATTATCTTCAACCACGAGTAACCGCTTGCCCACTAGTTGAGGCTGCGGATCAGCAAAACTGTCTGAAGTGCCCACGACCGACTGAGCGACGATCGTAAACGAAAAGGTTGAACCCACTCCAACCTGACTCTCGACCTGGATGCTGCCGCCCATCATTTCACTCAAGCGCTTACTGATGGCTAACCCCAGCCCTGTACCCCCATATTGGCGAGTGGTGGAGGCATCTACCTGGCTAAAGGACTTAAACAGGCGGTGCAGTCGATCGTTAGGAATGCCAATCCCGGTGTCCTTGATCGCAAATTGCAATTCATACTCAGACGGAGTGGCTTGAGTATCCGCCGTTTGCCGTTGCTCAGCGTCGACTGAAACGGTCACTTCTCCGACTTGGGTAAACTTGATGGCATTGCTGAGCAGATTTAGCAGAATTTGACTGAGGCGGGCAGCATCACCGACGATCGTCGTTGGCACCGATGGGTCAACAAGATAAGCTAACTCCACTCCTTTGTCGGCTACCTGGGTACTCAATAGATCGAGCGATCGTTCCACACAAGCCCGCAAGTTAAAGGGCTGTTGTTCTAAACTAAGTTTGCCAGACTCAATCTTGGAGAAGTCTAGGATGTCGTTAATGAGTGCGAGCAGGGCTTCTCCACTGCTGCGAATGGTTTGAGCAAAATCGTGCTGCTGAGAAGACAGAGGCGTGTTGAACAGCAGACTGGTCATGCCAATCACCCCATTGAGCGGTGTGCGGATTTCGTGACTCATCATTGCCAGAAATTCACTTTTCGCTTGAGTGGCTTTGTCAGCCTCTCGCTTGGCTTGCTCCAGGGCAAAGTTTTTCAGCGTCAACTCTTCTCGCTGTTGCGTTTCCTGGTCTAGTAGCTGTGCCTGCGCCAAGGCAATGCCCATTTGGGCGGCAACAGACTCTAGAAGCTCAATTTCAGCGTCAGTCCATTGGCGGAAGCGATCGCACTGGTGTAGCCCAATCACCCCATTCGTTTCTCCCTGGTAGGAAGTTCGCACTGCCAGCATCGATTTGAGTTGAATCTGGTGACAAATCGGTACGGCTGCCTCAAGCAATGGATCGGCAAAGACGTTGGCAGAGGCGATCGCGCTATCTTGAGCGATCAGGCGTTGAGCATGGGCATTACCAGCAATCGGAATGTTGATTCCCATTACGGATGAACATTCAGGGGTTAAATATTCAGCAACTAAAGGCTTTTTGGGCACTGGAGCAGCAATATAAGTGTGAATCAGGCAACGGTTGACACCAAACGCTTTACCAATTTGAATCGCAGCTGTTTGGAAGATTTGCTCAGTATCTAAACTCTGACGAATCTCATTCGTAATATGCTTGAGCAGTGCTGCCCGCTCTAGCTGACGCTGCAACGCCTTGGTTGCTTGTTGACGCTCTAGTTCTCCCCCTACCCATTGCGTCATCAGTTTTAAAATCTGCTGATCGACAGGTTTGAAGGGTTGTTGAGCTGGTTTATGGCTGCAAAAACACAGCACTCCATATAGCTCACCTGATAACTTAATCTTCATACCGATATAGCTTTCCATACCAAAGGCAGCATAGCCTGGATGTTGGCACCACTCCGATTGAGTCGCGTTTTCAATGCAGACCGGATCATCAGATTTCAGTGTTTCCAGGCAGTAGGTCTGCTGAGTATTAAAGACATCGCCTGCTTTAGCAGATTGATCAGGAGTTTGGACACTTATAACTTCGTAGCGATCGCCTTGAGTATGAGCGAGAAAACCGAAATCGAGATTGAAATGCTGACACCCCATTGCCAATAAGCGCTGGAACCGCTCCTCAAAACTCAGCTCATAGGCAGCGGTAATCTCATAAAGTGCCCGAATCGCAGCTTCGCTCTCTTGTAACTCGACCTCACTTTGCTTACGATTCGTAATGTCATGCATCACGACAACTGCGCCTAGCTTGTGCCCTTGAGAGTCTAAAATCGCTTGTCCACTTCCCAGTAACATCCGGGCTTGCCCTTGCTGAGGCACAATTTTCATCTCGACATCTTGAACAGACCCTTCCTGCCAGGCTCGAAATAGCGGAATCTCTTCCATCCTCATCAGGGTCTTGCCGTCCCCATGATAGAGGTTGTAGTGCTGTGCCCATTGCTCAGCCGGAAGCGGTTGTTCGGGTAAGCCATGCCACTCGCGGGTCGCTCGATTAAACAGGGTCAGGGTGCCTGCCGCATCACACGCCACGATGCCAGCTTCAATCGTATTAAGTATGACCTGCAAAAATTCCTGTTCTTGTTGCAGGGTGGATTCAACGCGCTGGCGGTCACGCATCTCCTGTTCTAGTGCTGAGTTAGTCGCGATCGCGTGACGGGTTGTTTGTCTTGCCCGGTTTGCCAAATGTACCGCCAAGGCGAGCAGCCAAGACAGCGTCAAACTACCTACCAAGGTGATCGTGGGTAGGGGCGATCGCATCTGGTTAAACAGAGCCGCCGTGGGCGAGACCTGGATGCGCCAGTTCAAACCATGCAATTCAACCCTGCTCTCCTTCTGCCACTGCTTGTGATGCAGGGGATGGGAGCCGTGTCGAGTATAAATTTGCTCTGCTCCATCAAAAATGGCAACTTCATAGCCATTCGTATCCTTATCTGACAGAATGCTATCAATCAGTGCTTGAGTTCGGTAGGTGGCAACGATAAAGCCATCAAATCGCTGCTTGGTAAAAATAGGAACATAGACTTGAAATCCCTTTCCCCCTTGCACCAGATCAATAGCATGGCTGACGGTGACCCTGCGCTGTTGATAAGCCACATCAAGTGCGGTTTTGCGTCGTTGCTCAAAGTCCAGCTCAAGGTTCAGCGCTGCTTCATTTCCTTGTAGCGGTACAAGCCAGCGGACGTGGTGAGACGGATCAACCCAAGCGATCGCCTGATAGCTCTTAAAGTCCCTGACATTGAGTAAGGCATTAAACTCCCACTCTTCCTGGGACGGTTTGCCTTGGTATTTCCACTGCTCAGCGATGCGAGCCACTGCCTGAATTTGTGGCTGGATCTTTTCCGTAATTTCTAGCTCTAAATTTCCTGCCTCAACAGCTAAAGCCTGCTGAATCTGAGCCTGTTCTTGCTGCACTAAACCATGCCAGAGCAATATGCTGGCAGCGGATGTACTCACTCCTAGTAGGAGTGGCAGAGTACGAAGTAGCGGGACGGCTCTCTTTTGAATTGCCAGGAAGGAAATCAGCATACGGGGGGTACCGCTTCATCTCAGACTCATTCTTCCCAAGAATCACAATTCGTTATCTTGAAAGAAGGCGTCCCCGTAGCTTTTGAACCAAAACCAATGTGAGGGACTTCAAGCAAAACAACGCATCGGTTTTGCTTCAGTACCTTTTTGCCCGTACTACAAAACTGGGCTACTTTGGGACGGTGACAGCACGCGACAACGTGCTCAAGACCGGCTGCGCCCGTAGGTTCTCATAGCTAGAACCCGTATGCTGCATAGCTAGAACCCGTATGCTAACGTCGTACTGATGCGGAAGCAAGGGACGAGCCTCAACAAGAGATTGAGAACGGTAATGAGTGGCTTTGTTTCTGACTTCGATTAAGCTGAGAGACCTTGCAACATTCTCAACCAGCCCTGGACAAGTGTTTACTGTTCGCGCCTTTTCTAACAGTCTGCGCCTTCGATCAGGTATTATTTCTGCTCGAAGACTTTCTTGGCTACGGAAATTGCGGTCACCGCGTTGGGCCAGCCCGCGTAAAATGCCAAGTGGGTAATAGTCTCAATCAACTCCTCCTGCATGACGCCGTTTTGCCGTGCGAGGGCGAGGTGAGAACGAAGCTGGTTGGGGTGGTTCAAGACAATCAGCGCGCCGACGGTCGCCAAGCTGCGATCGCGCTTTGATAGCTCAGGACGTTTCCAGACATCACCAAAGAGCACGTTGTCAGTTAGCTCGACCACCTTGGGAGCAATATCGCCGATCGCTCTTTGGGCTGCTGTCGGTTGTGCTCTTTGGGCTGCTGTTGGCTGCACACTGCTTATGGCACGTGCTGATGGATTCACCCCCACTGCACGGACTGGCGCACTGTACCGCGCGTCGCTGACCTGTTCCATCCAGTCCACAGGCTTGCCATTGAGTACTTCTTGAATGGCAATGTGCGTCATTAGCGTGTTTGGCGAGGCTCCGTGCCAGTGCTTTACACCTGGCGGAATCCGGACGATATCTCCCTGTCGGATTTCCTTGATCGATCCGCCCCACTGCTGTGCGCGACCTGTGCCCGCTGTGACGATTAGGATCTGCCCCAGTGGATGGGTGTGCCATGCCGAGCGAGCACCGGACTCAAACGTGGTTCAACCTCATGCGGACCATAAGCCTCGGCTGCATCGTAAAAGGTGACGCCCTGGTCGAAGGCTGTCCGAATGAGGTTGAACATCTCCGACCAGGTGGGGATAGTCTGTTGATAGGTACGGCTCATGTTTTGAACGCCAAGTCCGACAGCAGAGACTTCCAGGGTGCCGAGTCTGCGGCGATTGCTCACCATCGGTTGTGTTGTCTGAGCACTGACACTACTGCGCGGAAACATCGTTGTCGCGGCGATCGCTAGTCCTGCCAGGATAAACTCGCGGCGGTCAAATCCAAAACCACCGTTCCTTCCCTTTCGATTAAGCGGTGCGTTGTTCCTACAGAATTTCCTTTCAATGAGTTTTCGTTTTGCATAGAGAAGATTGTTTTCATCGTTTAGAAATGGGAATTAAATTAAGTTGGATATTTAGTAGGGGCGGGTTATGCCGTTAAATCCATTGCAAGGTGCAGATTGGTCTGCTAAACCCTCCCCTACAGATTGCAGATTTATTCAATCCACAATCCTTCACACCCCGTCATCGGCTCCAGCTTTTTGGGGTATCTCGCCCCTTGCACCGTAATTTTGGCTCCGCGCTATCAATGTCACGTAGATCATCAGGTGCAAGTTCAACGGAGATAGCCCCAATGTTTTTCTCCAGTTATTCAGCTTTCAGAGATGCCATATCAATCACAAAGCGGTATTTCACATCGGACTTAAGCAGTTGATCGTACGCTTCGTTGACTTTTTGGATAGGGATGACTTCCACATCAGCAGTGATGTTATGTTCACCGCAAAAGTCGAGCATCTCCTGAGTTTCGGCAATGCCACCGATGCTTGAGCCAGAGAGACTGCGGCGACCCATGAGCAGGCTAAATGCGGCAACCTCCAGGGGCTTTTCGGGTGCACCGACCAGGGTAATGTTGCCATCCAGGCTGAGCAAGTTGAGATAGGCGTTAATATCATGTTTGGCAGAGACGGTGTCGAGGATGAAATCGAAGCTACCAGCGTGCTTTTGCATCTCGTCATCATTGCGAGAGACAACGACCTCATCGGCACCCAAGCGCAGCGCGTCTTCCGTCTTGCCGAGGGACGTAGTAAAGACAACAACGTGTGCTCCCATTGCATGAGCAAGCTTCACGCCCATGTGACCCAACCCACCAAGACCAACTACGCCTACTTTCTTACCCGCTGTGACGCCCCAGTGACGGAGTGGCGAGTAGGTTGTAATTCCAGCACAAAGGAGCGGCGCAACTCCAGCTAACTCAAGGTTTTGGGGAACGCGCAGGACGAAGCGTTGATCGACGACGATGCTATCTGAGTAGCCACCGTAGGTAACCGGAGCAGTCTGGTGTTTGTCTGGGGAGTTGTAGGTGAAGATCACAGTTTGGCAAAACTGCTCAAGACCTGCTTGGCAACGGGGACAGACCCCATCGGAATCGACCATGCAGCCGACTCCCACTAGATCGCCGGACTTGAACTTAGTGACTGCCAAACCAACCTCAGTGACCCGTCCCACAATCTCATGACCGGGCACAATCGGGTAGGTTGTAGACATGAATTCGCTCCACTCATCACGCACCGAATGGAGGTCCGAATGGCAGATGCCGCAGAAGAGGATTTCGATCTGCACGTCGTGTTCGGTTGGATTGCGCCGTACGATCGTGTCGGATGCCAGTGGCGATGTTGCACTGGTAGCGGAGTAAGCTTTAGCGTTGTACATGAATGCTCCTATTGATTTACGTTGGATGTCTGGTACGGTTCGTCACTGTTTTTTTTCATCCAGTCCACGATGCTATCGCCCAGCCTTTTGGCAGTAGGCTGTGTTTGATAGCTATTTTCTAAATTCCTTTACTTGATGCCATGCCAATTGCTGACCCAATCGTAGAGATTGAGCACTAATCGTTTCCTCTATTAGTAGGAATGGAAATTGTGAAGCATCAAGGCTAACCTTGCTGCCTTTTGGGTTGTCAGGGGACAAACCCCTTACTTAATAAAACCTAAGTTGTCGCTTGAATAAAAATCCAGACGCTTGCAAGCAGCTAGAATCACGTTTCATTGCGTTAACCATTGCCAGACCCGTCGATCGCCTACGGAAAGACTTTAACCGACCGCTGCGGATTGAAGACATTGCACGAGAACTGGGCATGAGTGTACCGGGCTTTCATCACCACTTCAAATTAGTTACTGCCATGAGTCCATTGCAGTTTCAGAAGCAGCTGCGGCTCCAGGAGGCTCGCCGTCTGATGCTGGGGCAAAACCTGGATGCAACCAGTGCAGCTTATCAAGTGGGATACGATGATGCCTCGCACTTCAACCGGGAGTACAAGCGGCATTTTGGTGCACCACCGATGCGCGATGTGGAACGCTGAGAGCAACTGCCCAACTGGGACCAACATAGCTTTTCTTAGACCAAAAACTGAGTATTGCGATCGCCCTCTCCTTGTCCTTCTCTGTTACATCAATGTAACGCTATAGCAAAGCAGCAACAGCTTGAGCGCAGACTAGAACGAAAGACCTAGAGCTAAACAAGCCTTACCTTTCATCGCACTGACCTTGTAAAACTGAGGTTCCACCGTTTTTGTAATCACCCATATGTTCTGACCAAAGGGTGGGCGATCGATAGTGCAACTGCCCTTAAGTACAAGCCAATAGTTCCCACTGTCCTTGTAGTTAGCAGATGAGGTGATTTTGATGAACTCGGAATTCATGCCGCCCTTAGGATTGAGGAGAAGGCTATAGACCGAGACACCCGATTTCACTGGCTTTACAGCCAGATCTTTCAGACCAAGCGTGGTCAATTGGCTGAGATCCGCTTCGGTTTTCTGCTGAGCGAAGATGGCACTTCTACCTGATAGCAGCTTAGATCAAGTGGCTCGATAGCAAGCCGTGCTTCTGACCAAAAGATTTGTTGGGAAAGGGTTTCAAACTACAAGTCAACCCTTTGGGATTCGTCTTAAAGCAAGATTTAGCTCGAGACTAAAGTGTGGATGACAAGGGCGCGATTTAACGTGTGATAACTTGTTTGCGTTACGCTCTGACTGATAGATGACTGTATTAGCAGTCTTCAAAGAGTTTGAACATTGTTTTGTAGCAAATCTGTCCTGTTAATGGTTCGGTTAACTACACTGATCAACTGTCTTACCCAAAGATTACTTGGAAGGGGCTGAAGGAGACAACGTTCTCAAAGCCCCTTATGAATCTCGTTTAGTTGCGGGGTTGCAAACAGTTACCTTGTTGCATTGAGAGGTTTCCTGCTGCACGCTGCTTTTTCGCAAGATTGTTCATCTGGTGAACCTGTTGAGCACGATCGCGCCCACGGACGCGCCCACCTTTATTCGAGCGGCTTGGCTTCGCGTTTGATGCACCGAATGACTGAGAGCCAAATTGTGGTTGCACATTTGAGCTTTGCATTTGGCATGGTAAATAGCGCCCTTGCTCCGTTTGTTGCCCATCTAGCTGCGGCTGGTTGTATGGCTGTGTATTGCCTTGCTCGATTTGTTGCCCTGTACTCTGCGATGTCTGTTGTTGCTGTGGTTTTCCTTTTGCTATGGCAGTTGTTGACATACCGATAAGACAAAGAAGTGTTAGACCTAGGTAAAGTGTGCGTTGCATAATGCCCTCTTCAGTTTGCTTCTTGCCTTGCTACCAGGTCTTGCAGCCGTATAAGCCGTCAACAGATACAGTGTGATCAAACGGTAGCCAGTCGCAATTAATACCAAGTATGCCCATAAGGCTAGCGACTCCTATCCATTTAGATCACACCAGCTGATCCTGTTTTGAACTAAAGCAAATGAGAACGTTATCAAGTCTTTGGGGCTGAAAAGGCTTGAGGGTCTGAATGAGTACTTGTTCGCTACAGGTGTAAGACAACATGATTCCTGGTGCGTTAACTCTAGTGCGCTAAGTCGGCACAAACAGGTTCTTGGGGACAGCAGCGTGGCAACCTTGGCGGATGTCTACAACCTGCGTCACACCAAAGTCAACGCCAACGGAAATCATGGAGTACGCTTCATCGGCACTCATCTTGCGTTTGGTTGTGAGAAAGTCCAGCATTTGGTCAGCGGCTTGACGCATTGCTTTGTTTAAATCCTGGTTGAAGCCGTGGGTAATCCAATGCGAATCGGTTTCTAGGATGGGATTGGTGATGGGGAAATCTTTGAGCACAAAGATTTGGATGTAGGAGTTCATGGAGGCTTCGATCGCCGTTCCCGCTAATTCTGCATCACCCTGTGCCATGTGGCTATCACCCACAAAGAAGTTCGCGCCTTTGTTGAAGACAGGGTAATACATCGTTGCGCCTGCCCCAATGCGCCAGTTGTCGATATTGCCGCCAAAGGGACCGGGTGGAATGCTGTTGATGCGTCCACTTTCCTGGGGTGCCACGCCCATGACACCAAAGTGGGGGCGCAGCGGAATCGACACCTTCATCTTGATTTTTTCCCGTGCTGCCGCGTTGGGAGGCGTGATGAAACCAGGCGTGTCGTACTTGGGTCGACCTTTGAAGTCGTAAGCAAAGGCAGGATATGCCAGCGCGGCTTCCATATCAATTTTGTAAATGGTGATGCGCTCTTTTTTGAACGTATCGTATAGATAGCCCCAGTTTGCTGCAATGTTGCTGCCGTAGGGCAGTCGCGGTTCGGTCTTAAGAATCCGTACCATGAGAGTATCGCCGGGTTCTGCACCGTTGACTGCGATCGGTCCCGTCATGATATGCACACCAGGACCACGATCGGTCACTTTGTCGTAAACCGCCTTCACACCTGCATCCATCAGCAAATCGGGAGCATCGCCCGCATGGTGTGTCAGCGCTTCAATGTACACAATGTCACCCGGATTCACTGTGAGAACGGGCGGTTGCGTTTTGTCAAAGTAGCCCCAAAAGCACGTCTCTGGTGTTGCTTTCAGGACGTGAATGTTTTTGGCATCCCGAATCATATCGGCAGCCATGAGAGTTTCGTTTTTTGCCTCGGCTTTGTCACCCCGCAAAAAGCTGACCGCAAAGTTTGACCCTAGTGCGGCGGCGGCTCCAGCAGATGCCAAAAACGCCCGTCGGGATTGCTGCGAAAGGTAGGTGGGATGTTTCTTTAAGAATTCTGCTTCTGTCGCATCAGCAAGTGATTTTTTATCCTTAGTGTCGCTAATAACATTAGGGTCGTGGTGATGCTCGCTATGCCCATGATTAGTATGATCGTGCTCGTGATGATGCTGTGCCATTGATTGCCTACCCTATGCCATTTTGCGGTGACAGGCAAAATCCTAATGATTGCTCAGACGCTCAATTGTGTAATTTGTCACATCGTTACGTTACTTAACAGAAATTTGACGGCTAGAACCAACGTTAGTGTTACTTGATCGCTCGCGCCACAATAGTGGATTCCGCTAACAGTTTGATCGAAACTAAAATTTAGGCAATCAATGGAATGTTGAGCAACGGTTTCCACTGAGCGAAGAACAATACTATCACCAGCCGTTTCAAGCTTTGAGAAGCTAGGCTTAACTTAGAGCCTACCCCTGTGCTCTAGCTTCTACTTTCTACTTCTGTCGCTAACCATGCCCGTAGCACTTCGGCGATCGTCCATGCCTGGGCAATACAGCCTTGGGGCTTCATAGGTGCGTCGCCATCAAAAATTTCACTCAAGCTGCCAACGCCATGAATCGAGAACTGATTTGCCATTGGTTCTAGAAAGGCGCGGGCTTTCGCTGGTTCACCATAAACCCGCAAATGTGCCAGGACAAAGGAACCCATCAACCAGCCCCAAACCGTACCCTGGTGATAGGCTCCGTCGCGCTGAAGCTGATCACCCCCATAGGTGCCCTGATACTGCGGATGATTGGGATCGAGCGATCGTAGCCCGTGTGAAGTCAGCAGCGTGCGTCCACAAACATCCACAACACTCTTCTGCTGCATGATCGTCAACGGGCTTTCGGGTAGTGAGACAGCAAAAAGCTGGTTGGGACGGAGGGATGCATCATCTCCATCAGGACCATCAAGGACATCGTAACAATACCCTAGTTCGGGATGCCAGAAGCGCGAAAAGCGTGCCAGCACTCGATCTGCCATTGCTTCGTATTCCTGGTGGGGTTTGCCGACGATGCGGGCAAGTTTGGCGATCGTCCGTAGCGCGTTGTACCACAAAGCATTGACTTCAATCGGCTTGCCAATACGGGGCGTTACCACCCAATCATCCACTTTGGCATCCATCCAGGTAAGCTGCATCCCTGTTTCACCGGCATAGAGTAACCCATCGGCAGAATCAAGATGGATATTGTAGCGAGTGCCGCGACAGTGCCAATCCACAATGTCTGCTAGCACAGGAAAGAGTTCTTGCACCAGATCTTCATCTTCGGTGACGCCATAGTAGGCGCGGACGGCTTCAAAAAACCAGAGCGTTGCGTCTACGGTGTTATATTCGGGCTGCTCGCCAGCATCGGGGAAGCGGTTGGGAATCATGCCCTGATTCACATGACGGGCATAGGTTCGCAGGATGGAACGGGCAACGTCAGGACGACCCGTTGCAAGGGTGAGTCCTGGCAGGCTGATCATCGTGTCGCGTCCCCAATCGCTGAACCAGGGGTAGCCTGCAATGATGGTTTTGCCGTGCGGTTCTTCTGGGGTCGATCGCTGCACAATAAACTGATCGGCAGCTAGCACTAAGCGGTTGGCAAAGGCGGGAATGTCTTTGGTGTCAACGGGTCGGTTACTGTGCCATAGCCCCAATAGCTTTTGCTCGTAAGCGCGACGCACTCTGAGTGCTGTTTCGCCGTCTCGCTCCGGTTTGCGCTCGGTGCTAGCAATGAGTGTGAGTGTTTCGCCCGGTTGTAGAGTCGCTTGAAAGGTGGCTGCATGGAGATGGTCGTCGCGATCGTTCAAGCCTCGATCGCGCTCGGCTGACAGGTCAAAGCCGTAGTACCAATCATGAGCAGCTGTTACTTCTGCCCGATCGCTGGTGAGATAAAGCTGTGTTGCCTCTGGATACGCAGACACATAGACTCCGTTTTCGGCTGGTACGATCGTCATCCGCCAGCCATTACCCTGTGTGTTGCTGTGATAGTCGCGATAATTCACCATCGCTTTGAGGGTTAGGGTCAACGGTTGGGTCGAGCGCACTAGTTGATAATGCACATAGGTTGTATTTGCGCCGGGGTGCATCCAGATCCGCTTTTGCAGCAACGCATCGGCACAAGCATAGTGCCAGGTAGGAATGCTCGCATCCAGTACAAACTGCTCAAGATGGCGATAACCATGGGGACCAATAGTGCCATCTGCCCATTGATTGGTATGCAACGGATAAAAGCGATCGCCATACAGCGCCGTATCATCTAGCTTTGCCAGCATCAGCGTCCGTCCTAGCGGTGGCTTCAGAGCCGCGACCAGTAGCCCGTGATAGCGTCGGGTTAACAGCCCGGCGATCGTTCCTGACGCATAGCCGCCCGTGCCGTTTGTGACAAGCCACTCCCGCATTGCTGCCTGGTCGAGGTCACCACAAACTTCGCGCCCGAACTTAATCCCCATGAAAACGCCTCTTCGTTCAAGTCTCCATCGCCCATTCTGCCTTATGCGTTCCCCTTTGCGGGGCTGTAGAAAAGTTTAAGTCCCAGTGTGGCAGCGATCGACATGAACGTTTAATACGGCTGAGTAAAGGGTACAGTAGGGCTTATTCAAGTTTGAGAGCCTTAGACATGACGAGAATCCCTTTGAGAGAGTATTTCGTTCTGGCTGGTTTAGCATTTGCGTTAGCCTTCTGCATACATTTTCTTCAGGCAACGCCAGCCCTTTCTGCAACTGAACTAGCTGCGCCTATGACCGCAACCGTGGCTGCGCCTGAACTGACCCGTCAGCCAGAAGCGCTCGTCAAGCTTGGTCCTGAAGCGATCGCCACCGCACCTCAGGCACCTCAGTTAGTCCCAGCAATTCTGGGCGGCAAACCTGTCCACGTGCTGTACAACACTCGCGGTGATGTTATTCTTGTGCGCTGCTACCCCACCTATCAACCATCTCTAACGGTGAAGCCGATGGGCGGACAGCCAAACCAGAGGGAAGGAACACTGACTTGTAAGGCGAATGAGACGATGTAAGGAAGGCAAAAGGCTGAAGGCTAAAGGTTAAAGGCTGAAGGCTAAATTTACGCAAAACTCAAAATGCTCTCTGGTGCTTAACCCATTTCTGTCTCCATGTTCTGTACCCGTTCTGACATGAATCGGTCACAATTCACTGCATAATGATTGCTCAGTTCTTTTATCCAACCGAGGCAGTCATGGGTCGCGCCAAAAAAGTTGTACTGGCATACTCAGGCGGAGTTGATACTTCCGTCTGCATTCCCTACCTGATGCACGAATGGGGAGTCGAAGAAGTTATTACGCTCGCGGCTGACTTGGGGCAGGGCGATGAGCTAGAACCCGTCCGTGAGAAGGCACTGAAGTCTGGTGCCAGCGTTTCTTTGGTCGTTGATGCGACCGAAAATTTTGTGAAAGATTATGCGTTTCCTGCCATTCAGGCAAATGCGCTGTACGAAAATCAGTATCCACTTTCGACGGCACTGGCGCGACCGCTCATTGCGAAGTTGCTAGTCGATGCGGCAGCAGAATATGGTGCTGATGCCGTCGCGCACGGTTGTACTGGGAAGGGGAATGACCAGGTGCGCTTTGATGTGGCGATCGCTGCCCTCAACCCAGACATTAAAGTGCTGACTCCGGCACGGGAATGGGGCATGAGCCGTGAACAGACGATCGCCTATGGTGAACGCTTTGGCGTTGAATCACCAGTGAAAAAATCGTCGCCTTACAGTATTGATAAAAACTTGCTGGGTCGTGCGATCGAAGCTGGACCGCTCGAAGATCCCTGGACGGAGCCACCAGAGGACGTTTACACGATGACAGCAGCGCTTGCTGATGCGCCCGATCAGCCCGAATATGTCGAAATTGGTTTTGAGCAAGGCTTTCCCGTTAGTTTAAATGGCAAACCTGTTGATCCAGTGGCGCTTGTGACCCAGCTTAACGAGATTGTCGGTGCTCACAGCGTCGGGCGCATCGACATGATCGAAAACCGTCTGGTCGGCATCAAGTCGCGGGAAGTGTACGAAACACCGGCACTAACGGTCTTGATACAGGCGCATCGGGATTTAGAAAGCCTTACTTTGACTCCTGACCTGATCCACTACAAGCGTGGCATCGAAGATACCTACTCCAAGCTGGTTTACAACGGTTTGTGGTATAGTCCGCTGCGCGATTCGCTGGATGCTTTCGTCAAGAAGAGCCAGGAACGGGTGACAGGCGTTGTACGAGTCAAGCTATTTAAGGGGCACTCGATCGTCGTTGGGCGCAAATCTACTTACTCCATCTACAGCCCTGGTTTGGCAACCTACGGCGCAGAAGATACGTTTGATCATCGAGCGGCTGAGGGCTTTATCTATGTTTGGGGCTTGCCAACTCGCGTCTGGTCGCAGACAGGAAGACGATAGGTAATTAGCAGTCAGGCTCAATGTAACGGGGCAGTTGCACTTGAAACGTTGAGCCGACGCCAAGTTCACTTTCAACAGTAATGGTGCCGTTCATCTTACGAACAATGAGGTCAGAGATGGCTAACCCTAGCCCTGTGCCGGAGAACTTTTTGGCAAGCGTTTGATCAATCTGGTGAAACGCTTCAAAAATCTTGTCTAGATGCGCTTCAGGAATGCCAACGCCCGTATCTTGCACAGTGATAACGATCGCGTCTGCCCCTGCTTCAGTGACAGTGACGCGCACGCTACCCGCTTCGGTAAATTTGATGGCGTTAGAGATCAAGTTCACTAACACCTGTCGTAAGCGGTTGCTATCAGTCGTCACTAGCGGGTTTTGGAGGTCTAGCTGTACGTCTAGCATCAATCGTTTTTGGTCAACGAGCGATCGCAATTCTTCGACCGTTGCGGTTACTAGCTGTTTCAAATTAACGACTTCTAGCGCTAGCTCCAACCGCCCTGCTTCAATTTTAGACAGATCCAAAATGTCGTTAATGAGCGCCAGCAAATTTCTACCGTTGCTAAGAATACGATCGATCATGTCTCGCTGCTGGGGTACGAGGTGCTGACGCAGCAGCAGTTGAGAGAAGCCAATTACCGCATTCATTGGAGTTCGCAGCTCATGCGACATGGTTGCGACAAACTGCGATTTGAGCTTGGCAGTTTCTTGCAAGCGTACATTTTGGGATTGAATGTGCTGGCGCTGTTTCTCTAGCTCCTGGTTTTGTTCGCCCAGAATGCGGTTTTGGACTTCTAAGCGGTCTTCTCGCTCTTCCAGTGCGTTAATGAGCTGGGCATTTGTGAGGGCGATCGCGGCTTGTTCGCCAAACGCCCCTAGCAGATGTAGATTATCCATGTTAAACGCCGCTGAGTGAGTCCAGTTGCCGATCGCCAATACGCCTAACCTACCTGCTCGTGCAGACTCGATCGCGACAATGCAAAGAGAGCGCGGCAGTGGGGGCAAGGCAGCCGGAGCGATCACAACGGGAGCATCATCAGTGCCCTGCATCTCTGGATCGTCCGCTGCTTGAATGAGGCGTGAACCACCTGTGAGAAAGATCTCGCCCAGCAGCCCTTCACCTGGCGCAAACGCTTCTTCAAGCTGGAAGCGATCGGTCGCCGTTCCAGTAGAAGCGGTCAGTTCCAGCAGTCCAGTATAGGGATTTTGCAGCACGATCAAGCCAAAGGCTGCGTTAGGAATCGCATCACAGATCGCATCAACCATGACCTGCAAGAGTTCAGGTAGATTGGTCAAGCGCTGGTTGAGCAGATCAGTCAACTGTTGGAGGGTTCGCAGTTGCTGCTGGTGCTGACCCAGAATAATGAGTGCATCCCGCAGGTTTTGCTCTGCTTCCTGAGTGGATTGGTAAAGCTGTGCATTGTCGATCGCCAACACTGCTCGCTGCGCCAGATCGGCTGCCAGTTGGCGATCAGTGTCAGTATAGCTGCGCCCAGACGAGCGAGACAGGCACAATGTTAAGGCACCGAGCTTACGGTCATGCACAATCAGGGGTAAGGTCATCAACGAGCCGATATCGAGGGCGCGCAGAAACTCAAGATGCTCCTCATTGTCGGCGATCGACTCAAGCCATGCATCCGTCACCTCTGGCAGAAACACGGTCTGCCCAGTGCTCAAACTCTGTACAACTGGGTGCTGCTTCTGTTTAGTTGTAGGCGTGTGGCAGTGGGCGCGCTGCATCCACCCTTGCTTGTCGGGGTCTACGTGCTGCCAGGTCAAAAGCTCAAACGTGTCTTGCCCGGTCAGGATGTCAAAAAAGCAGCAATCTGCCAACACGGGCACGGCGAGCTGAGCAATGTTATGCAGAATAGTTTGATAGTCAAGCGAAGCCCCCAGTACCGAGCTAGCATCTGCTAGAAAGCGCTGCATTGCTTCTGCCTGCTTGAGTGCGGTGATGTCTAAAAAAGCACCAACGCAGCCTCTCGGCTGATTCTGCTCGTCAAAGAGAGGTGTTGTATAGCTGATGGCATGGATGACCCTACCATCGTCTCTAAGAATGTCAACCTCAGCATCCAGCACTGAACGTCCTGAAGTAGCGGCTGCTTGCATCGGAAGGGCATCCGCCGTGAGCTCTTGTCCCTGACGCAGCAGTCTGTAAGGGGGATCGCCGTCTGCCTGAACGGTCAAAGAAGCGTTTGCATCAGGGGCAATGCCCAGCATCTCAGCATAGGTAGGGTTGACGCGAATCGTTTGGCATTCTGAATCTTCTGCAATCGCAATGCCGATCGGGATCACGTCAAAAAGGGTTTGCAGTTCCGCCACACGCCGCTCCAAATCGCGGTTTAGCTTGACGACCTCATCTTCTGCCTGCTTTCGAGCCGTAATATCGCTCACGATGCCCGACATCCGAAAAAGTGTATTCTGCCCATCGAATTGGGCTTTGCCCCGTGACGTGCAATAGCGGTAGTCACCAGAAGCGTGTCGCAGCCGAAATTCGACATCAAACACCGTACCGTGCTTCAGATGAGCTGTGAGTGCCTTTAAGACACGTACCTGGTCATCAGGATGAATAAGGTGGTAAAACGCATCATAGGCAGTGCTCATCTCCTCACGTGGAATACCAACAATTTCGAGGAGGCGATCGTTACAAAAAACTTCGTTGCGGCAGATATACCAGTCCCAAATGCCATCATGCGAACCTTCTACCACCAGTCGATAGCGCTCTTCACTGATGCGTAGCTGTTGCATTGCTTCTGCCGCTTGCAGTTCGGCTCGATGAATGCGTACGGCATTAGACAAGCTACGCACTAAGGCTTCAGGTACTAGCCTACTTTTCGACAAGTAATCAGCCGCACCCGCCTTCATCAACTCAACTGCAACCTGATCATCCCCCTGCTCAGTGAGAACAACAAGCGGCACTGTGAGGCTTAACTGCTGCATTTGTTGTAGTAGCCACAGCCCATTACCATCTGGCAGGTTGTAGTCTAGCAGCACTGCATCAAACGCTTGTTCTTGCAGAAGCGCGATCGCGCTTCGACAGGTTTCAGTTTCAGTTATCTCTACTACTGCTTTTGCATAGGTAAACGCTTGACGCACTGCTAGTCGCGCCGTAGCGTTACCGTCCACTAACAGAATTCTCAAGGGTTCTTGCATCACTCGTAACCAACCACTAGATCTCAGGAAGCAGCGGCAATCCTGCTTTTACTCCTAATTGCTAGTCCTCCGTTTAAAGGCGCTAATCCTTAAGTACGATTTATGCACTTAGCTACACCTGTTAGTACATTCATCATTAAAGAATGTCCCGCTTTTGTCCTCAATCTATCGACAGGTTAACAGCGCTTTTCAAGGCGTAGCTAGGCTTAGGCAGCTCTAAGGTCGTCATCCTTAAGGTATGAAGCATGGGGATCGTGTCCCGCTTTTCAACCTCAAAGGGTAACTACAGACGTAGCTTTAAGGCTGGCTGCAAAGCGCTTTACAGCAGTAACTCTGACTTCAGATAGATGTATCAGTATTATCTGCCTGCAATTCTCTAAACAGCTAAAAAACAACCCTGATAAACTAATGGTGCGGCTTAAGCGACGAAGGCAGTATAGGAACGCTACGCTGCACAGCAGTCGGCGATTGCCTTTCGATAGTAGGTGCAATAATTGAACAGAATGCTTGCTTTTGCGTGCTTTTTGAGCAGTTAGCCATTTGCTTTTGCGTCGCTATTCTATATGGTGAAATGCCAGAACAACTAGCTAAGATTGGTATATCAGAGCGGGCTTGTTGTCTGCAAGCAAATGATCTACAAACCAACCATTTAGGATTATGATGCAGTCACTAATCCCTTACCCCGCTATTTTTTGGAATTGAGGCAACTGAAGTATGGAAAACATTCGGATCACCCTCATCGAAGATCATGATCTGACACGAGTTGGTATGCGTACAGCGCTACAGCAGCGGGGGTTTAATGTCATTGGCGAAGCAGCGAATGCAACAGACGGGCTAAAACTTTTAGAATCAACTGCACCTGATGTCGCGATCGTGGATATTGGCTTGCCTGACATGGATGGGATTGAGCTGACCCGTCGCTTTAAGCAAACGCAGACAGATTCTGAAGGCGCGGCGATCACAGAAACCAAAGTCCTAATTTTAACTTTGCAGGATAATGAAGAGGTTGTTTTGGCAGCGTTTGGGGCTGGAGCAGACTCTTACTGTATGAAAGACGTGAGTCTGGATAGTCTTGCCGAAGCGCTGCGAGTAACTCATGGCGGTAACTCATGGATTGATCCCGCGATTGCTCGGGTTGTTCTTCATCAGGCGGGTCAAAATGCGCCTAATGGTGAATCGCCGGAGGCAAAAACGGTGGCGATTAATGCCGCTGCCCCAGAGTATAACCAGATCATTGAGGCGTATCCTTTAACCGAGCGCGAACTCGAAGTACTGCAATTGATTGTGGATGGATGCAGCAATGCCTCGATCGCTGAAAAGCTCTACATTACTGTCGGCACTGTCAAAACCCACGTTCGCAACATTCTCAACAAGCTTTGTGCAGACGATCGCACACAAGCAGCAGTACGGGCACTGCGATCAGGCTTAGTGGGGTAAGACTAAAGGCTGAAGGCTAAAAGGATAAAGGCTGAACAACAGTCAATTAGGCTGATTGATCCCCCTCAATTTCCCTTGTAAAGAGGGAAGTTACAGGGGGATCTCGCTTTTTAGCGTCTAAACAATTAGTGAGCCAGGTAAACAGCACGATCGCTTCCCTAAGGAGATTTCTGAGAAAGTACCGCTTGTAGGGGCAGGTTTTGCCAGAATCCATGCTAACAGGCGATTACGTTGGTATCAAACCTGCCCCCTACGGATATTTTGTTTGCTAGAAATCTCCTAAGCACTCAGACATACAGTAGAACGAATTATTTAGCTAGCGATCGCTTTATCTAGCTAAAAAATATTTTTTCGGTTGCTTTAGGCATGACTAAAGCATTACTAGCAATCAAAACGTCAACTAACTGCAAGGGCAAGCTGCAAAATCCTCCTTAAGACGAAGGGAAGGTGTTGTGAAGCGCCTTAGAGTTGAGTTGAGATTTGTTAAGCGATGCCTTGTGAAATGCTCTCGAAATCGCTATCAGATCCTCCATAGCAATAAGAGCTTGCACGAAACTTTAATGTTTGCGATCCCCCATACGTTTGTGGCAAAGCAGCTAAGTCTGTTTGTCTAAACGATTTCTAAAATTGTCCCTGCTAGGACGATACAACTAGAGAATTAGCTACTCTATTGCTGTGAAAAGCGATCGTCCTAATTTAATCCAAAAGTTGAAACAATTACAGGAGAAAAGCAATGTCTAAAGTTAACCCGATTCAATTGCAGAAGCATCTTAAGGGGATGGATTATCCCGCTAGTAAGCAAGACTTACTCGATCATGCCAAAAAAGAAGGTGCTGACGAAAACATCCTCTCAACTTTAGAACAATTAGCTGATGAAGAGTTTGAAACTCCAGCAGATGTTAGTAAAGCCGTTGGCAATATTGAGTAAAGCTATCTCTATGCTGCATTGATCTAGGCATTGATCTAGCATCTTTCAGTTTTGTACTTTATCACCTGCAAGGCTTTATTTATTGGCAATTTTACGCTGAAACAGATTGCTTTAAAAGCGTCGCAATCATATCAACAATGATCCAGGGATCTAGGAGTTTAACTAATCATGAATAGCACATCAACCCGACCGCTAGCAGTTGTAACAGGTGCCTCTAGTGGCATTGGTTATGAACTTGCCAAACAGTTTGCTAAAAACGGCTTTGACCTTGTGGTCACAGCAACCGGATCTAGTATCAATGAGGCGGCTCAAGCATTTGAGACGTTAGGCGCTCATGTGAAACCTGTACAAGCTGATTTGGCAACCTATGAGGGGGTTGAAACCCTCTACAATCAGGTTCAAGCGACTGGGCGACCTGTAGAGGCGATCGCGATTAACGCTGGAGTGGGTGTTGGCGGCAAATTTATCGAAACTGACCTGCAAGAAGAGTTGAACCTCATCAACCTGAATGTGGTATCAACAGTGCATCTGGCGAAGCGAGTTGTGAAGGATATGGTCGCTCGCGGTAATGGCAAGGTTCTTTTTACCTCGTCGATCGCAGCGCTGATGCCCGGACCATTTGAAGCCGTATACGCTGCTTCTAAGGCCTTTACGCACTGGTTTGCTGAAGGACTCCGCAATGAATTAAAAGACACAGGCGTTACCGTCACGTCGCTGATGCCGGGACCAACGGATACCAACTTCTTCCACCGGGCAGACATGGATGAAACCAGAGTTGGTGCAGGTAAGAAAGATGATCCGGCTGTCGTTGCAAGACAAGGGTTTGAAGCGTTGATGCAAGGCAAGGATAGCCTTGTTGCAGGTTCGCTAAAGACGCAAATTCAGGGCAATATCAGTAAAGTCTTGCCAGATACCACTAATGCCGAGTTGCATCGCCAATTGACTGAACCAGGAGCAGCAAATAAGTCTAAGTAAGGTGCGCTTCAAGTGAGTCGAGGCTACAGCCTTACAGTCAGAAGCGTCTATACGCTATGTGGCTAATGCTCTAGTTCGTGTCCGTAAGCGCTGCTAGCGATCGATAAAGGTGTTTTCTATAAAATGCCCTTACCGATCGCTCTTTGATGAAGACCACTTTAGGTAGAGCGGGTTAAACCCCCTACCTAGGGGCTTTGCCCTTAGATTTTCTTCTCCCTAAGACTTAGAGCTACCGACTGGAGCCGGATGACGTTTTTGATGCCAGCTCCAGGCATGAGAAAGCAACGTGTGTAGATCAGCGTATTGCGGATTCCACCCCAGAATGCTGCGAGCGCGATCAGCGCTACCAACTAGTGCTGGCGGATCGCCTGGACGACGCTCGTGTTCGATCGCTTTAATTTCTCGTCCAGTTACCTGACGCGCTGTCTCAATCACTTCGCGTACCGAAAAGCCATTGCCATTACCCAGGTTAAAGATAGTGGTATCACCACCATCTAGTAGGTATGACAGCCCCAGCACATGAGCCTGCGCCAGATCAGTGACATGGATATAGTCACGGACGCAAGTGCCATCAGGAGTAGGGTAATCGGTGCCAAAAATGGCGATCGAATCGCGTAGCCCCAGCGCTGTCTGCAAAACCAACGGAATCAGATGCGTTTCAGGATTATGGTCTTCGCCTAAGCGTCCTTCCGGATCAGCACCGGCTGCATTGAAGTAGCGAAAGCTAACCGATTTAAAGTCATAGGCATGAGAAAAATCAGCAAGCACCCGCTCTACCATGAGCTTAGTTGCACCATAGGGATTGATCGGATTTTGAGGATGGTGTTCAGGTATGGGAATGATCTCTGGTACACCGTAGGTTGCACAGGTCGAGGAAAAGACAAAGTGCTTTACTGAGGCTGCTAGCATTGCCTCTAGTAAGGTCAAGGTGCCCACAAAATTGTTTTGGTAGTATTTTGCGGGATCAGTGACCGATTCACCAACGTAGGCATACGCCGCAAAGTGCATCACAGCGCTGACGTTATGGGTAGCGAAGAGCTTATCTAATAGGGGACGATCGTTCGTGTCTCCCTGGATTAGCTCAACCTTTAATACTTTTTCGGCAATGTCTTGATGCCCATACACCAAGTTATCTAACACAATGACGTGATAGCCCGCCTGCTGAAGCGCCAGGACGGCATGGGAGCCAATGTAGCCTGCACCGCCAGTTACCAGGATGGTTGCTTGACTCTGTGACATATCAAATAGCCTGCTGTGTAATTTTCATTCTATCCAACCTGGTTTAGTCTAATCCAGGTTTTATAAGAACCCTGTAAAGTCCACAGATGTCAGGCAACAGCAGCATGAGGCGATGGTCTAGTTTTGGCATTTGGTTTGAGTTTTCTACGAGCAGCAGTTAGCGGTCAGCGGTCAGCAGTCAGCGTTTAGTCTTGCGTCTCGTAGCCAAACCCTTTACTCCACCATTACCCAACGCCCACTTTGATTTGACTCGTGTGCCAAATCCATGAGTCGCTGCGAATACAGACCTTCTTGTAACGAGGGGGCGATCGCTCTGCCCTCGTCGATCCCCTGCACCCAGCGATCAATAATTCGTACAAAGGGCGCAATCCGACCATCCTGAAACGTTTCGGGAAACTCCAGCCGTTTGGGAATTTCTAGCTCCTGCAATGGTTCGCCCTGCTGGCTGCCCCAGAGCTTAAAGCCGTGAACGTAGTCCTTCTGGTTGCTGCTGCCAAGAACAAGCGTACCGTGATCGCCATACACCTCTACCCAATGCCCCCGTCCTTGATAGGTGGCTGCACTCAGGCACAGTTGGCAGGGCGTGCCATCCGCTAGTTCCAGCAGTATTGTGCAGACATCATCCGCATCAACGGTTTTCAGTTGACCGTTTTCGGGATCGGGGCGCTCTGGCACAGAGACACTTAGACGAGCGCAAAGCTGTTTGACATTACCGAACAACCAGGCAATGTAATCAAAGGCATGAGAGCCGATCGCGCCCAACGCACCTCCGCCCTGCTCTTTTTGTGCATACCAGTTCCAGGGGCGGGAGGCATCGGCACGGCTCGACACTAACCAGTCCACTTTAATCAGCCGTGGCTTGCCGACGTAGCCTTCTGCCAGCAGTTCTGCCAACCGCAGCCAGGTAGGAATGCAACGAAACTCAAAATTAAGGTTGGCGACCGCGCCATTTGCCGCTGCCAATTGCTGCAACTCCAGTGCTTCTCTAGCGGATAACGTTGTTGGTTTTTCGAGTAATAGGTGTTTGCCTGCCTTCAGGACAATTTTTGCCTGTTCATAGTGCAGAAAGGGTGGTGTAGAGAGGCTTACACCTTGCACCAAAGGAAGTGCCACAATCGCTTCGATCGTCTCACAGGCAGATGGAATCTGGTACTGCTGGGCAATCGCTTCTGCTTTCGCTCGATCGCGGTGATAGACCGCTACAATTTGCGTCCGAGGGTGCGCCTGAAAGCCTGGAATATGTACTTTTTGCCCAAAACCTGTACCGACGATCGCGATGCCAATAGTGGACTGAGTAGAAGAAACCATAGCAATTGAAGATTGAATTTTAGATAGCGGAGTTTAAAGACTCAGGGTAACAGGGAGTGGGAAGACGGGCAAAGGATGAGGGCTGAAGGCAAGACTCAAAACTTACCTCACTCCTAACGCTTCAGTCTTACAACTCAAAAGCTTCCCTGGCGCTAATTCCATGTGATGGGAAGAAATCTAGAGGCAAACACTTTGCTGCATGGTAGAGCGGCGTGTCAGGAGCAGCAGCACAGTGTTGAACCGGACACACTATGTACGTTCTTTTCAGATTCATACAACAACTTAACTTTGGGATGACGCGAGCAATTTTTCGTGATAACGTATCGTTGAATTGATCTGTCTGTGACTGAAGCAGATAGCCTTTTGCTAGATGTGCCATGTCAATCTAGGATGCCACCTCTAGAGGCTCAGCTTACGGTTGAAAGGGCAATCAATGCTTGATTGGAGTTGCCATAAGGCAATGTGTTTGCTCTGCATCCGTTCGGCAGTTCGTTCACACAATCATGTTCTAGAGAGATTAAAAAGTAATGACTCAGATAGTTCTTGGTGAAAACGAAGGCATTGATTCTGCGTTACGGCGCTTTAAGCGTCAGGTCTCTAAAGCAGGAATCTTGGCTGACCTACGCTCTCATCGGCACTTTGAAACCCCAATCGAGAAGAAAAAGCGCAAAGCGATCGTGGCTCAACGCAAACGCCGCTACAGTTAAATCGCTGCTAGTTTTTCCTGCTTGCAAATCTCATTGCTGTAGAAAAGCTACATAGCTTATGGCTAAGGTCTGGGCGGCTTCAGCTTGCGATCATCCTCTCAATAAGGAGCGTGATTTAAATTACCTGTCAACCTTATAAGTATGTAGGGGCACTAGCCTTCAGCATGACACTGCTAGGCAACGTCGCTTCTTGCACGCGATCATCCAGCTTTACTTTAAAAAACTGAGAGCAGCCGATGCTTGATCGACTGCTCTCACGGTTAAGAAAACGGTTTGCTCAGCTTAAACCTGACTAACCACCAAACTTCTCTTGAACTTTCTCAATAATATTCTTCACATCTTTTTCGACCGACGGTGTTCCTGCGGCATTAGAAGGTCGTTTCATTTCATCGAGACCCGCTTTACCCTGTACCTCGTTGATACCACCACCTTTTGTTTTTGCTTGCGTTTCGCCTAGGTTGGGGGGGTGATCAGTAGCGATCGCATCCCGTGACTCCTGCTCGTATTCCTTAGCAGCTTGGTTGGCTTCGGGATTAGGCTCGTTTTTTGCTGGCACAGCGAAAGCTGGAGCAACAGAAGAAAACAGCATGACAGCACAGAGACAAAGCATTACAAGGAAACGTAGCGGACGTAACGCGGTTAAAACATCTTTCATAGCAGGCTCCTCCAAGCTATAGCAATTAGAAATCATCGAAACGGTTGTTGAAGTAAGCACAACAAACCCTACCCCATATACTCAGATTCATATCCCTGTTCACATCTACACGCCGATGGATTTGCGCCCTGATCTGTGTTAAGGTTTCTCTCTCTCAAGGAGGAGTAATAGCTGGTCGCAGTTGTGGCTTTAGCGGCTCTAATTTTGAAGACAATCAAGCTCTCTTCTTTGCAGTAAAACAAACTATTGAACGGTCTTAGCAAGCTACCCTATAAGCTTAATAAGTAGGCATAGCAAGCTTATGGCTACTCTCTAGCGCTACCAAGCTAGTGATTTCTCTACCTTCCCAAGCTGTCCTAACAAAGAGCAAATAACACTTACTGAATCAGCCCATGCTCTAGCGCATAGCGTACTAATTCTGTACGGCTACTGGTGCCTGTTTTATTGAACAAACGGCTAACGTATTTTTCAACGTTGCGGACGCTAGTTTCAAGGCGACGAGCAATCTCTTTGTTCATCAGACCGTCTACTACTAGATTAAGGACGCTTTGTTCTCTAGGGGTGAAATCAATCTGGACCGTGTTTGGCAATTGAGCGATCGAGCCTCCCTTCGTCAGAAGCCGTTTGATTTCTTCAATTTCTCGAATTACGTCATCAATATTACGCGGTTCGTCTTCTCCGGCAGCGCGTACCGCGTCACGTTTTTGCAGCAAATTAGTGACGATCGCTACCAGTTCATCGGGGTCGAACGGTTTCGATAAATATGCATCTGCACCAGCGTTGTAGCCCTGAATGCGATCGGAGGTCATCCCTCTGGCAGTGAGAAACACCACTGGCAACGTTTTGAACTTAGGATCCTCGCGTAACTGTTTGAGAAACTGATAGCCATCAACCTGCGGCATCATGATATCCGTAATAACCAGATCAGGCAGCGATTGTCGCGCTAGTAGCAACCCATCCCCCGCATTGCTGGCAGCCGCAACGGTAAAGCCACTGTCCTCCAGATACGCCTGCACGGCTTCACGCAAACCTGGTTCATCATCCACTAACAAGAGTTGACCTGGCATGAAGACCGCACGCTCCTATAGACTTTGGCAACAATTCTCATTGTAGCGATCGGCGTTACGATTCGATGCCGCTTCCAGCCTTCGATCGCTGAAGATTACCTGAAGCCTGCTTGCGGCTTTAAGCCATCGAAAGCTTAGTACTCACGCCACTCCTTGCCGCCTCGGTCAGCCTTTGGTGCTTAAAGTCTACGCCGCTGAATTGTTCATAGGCGCTGAGGCTACGGTGGGTTCCTAGCCCATAGCGATCGAAGTCAAGAGTGTTAGTTTCCATGCCCAATAACTGTCGCAGTCGCTGATGAGCAAGCTGGTCTTGCTGCCACCAGTGTTGGTGATCGTCCCAATGTCGAGGTTTACCAGGGCGTATATATTCGTGATAGCAGACGATTTGGTTGGGGTGGTAAATATCCCACCCATGAGTCCAGGCTCTTACCGTCAAGTTAGTTTCTTCACCCTGAAAGTACAGCAGTGGATCGTAAGGAAGCTCGCACAGCAATTGCGATCGTGCAAACCAGAAACCTGCTGCCATAAACAGACCTAACTGCGGTGTTGTGAAGTATTCCAGGCTGGTGCCACTGACCAAGCTTAAAAGACCCTGCTCTGTAAAATGAGAGGCAGCTAGCGTTGTAGGTGCACCAGGATGAAGGATATCCGGCGGCGTATAGGCGGGCGGATAGGCAGTTAGCAAGGGCTTTGGGCTGGGACAATTTGCTAGCATTCGCAGGAGCAACTCATCCCAACCTGGCACAAACCGCATATGGCTATCGATTTGCAGCGTGTAAGGCTCGCCTTCCCAGAGCAACTGGGTTTTTGATCGCGCCCAGCATACCCCACGACTGCGATCAGCATCAATCAAAAGCAGCCGACAGCAATGTAAAGACTCAATTGGTAATGGATCGTTGCCCGCTTTGCCCTGCCAGACAATGCCAAACGACAGATTTTGTGGCGCTGCGGCTTTCTGAATGGCATCTTGCACCGTTGCCACAAGTTCAGGGTCGCGGTAGCTGGCAATTTGGACAAAGATTTGAGACACGACAGGGGCTAAGTTTTGAGTTGCGAGCAGATGTCTTAAAAGTCTAGCGGTTGTGTAGTGATACAAGAAAGAGGCGTTGATGGATCTGTCAAGAACAACAAGCATCAACAAGGAACGCCACGGCGCGATCATCAACGAGTAGCATGATGGATAATGAGCGATCGACGCTTTTAGAAAGAAGCCGTTCTACTCACAATGTCTCAGAGCCTCGATATCTGCCGCTACAATCGTCTCCAAATTGCGTGTAATCTTCTCAATGTCCCAATGCCACCAAGCAATTTCAAGTAGCGATCGGATCACCTGATCATCAAAACGCTGACGGATACATTTAGCTGGGTTGCCTCCAAAAATTGTATAAGGTGGCACATCACTCACCACGACTGATTTTGCTGCAACGATCGCTCCGTCTCCCACTTGCACCCCTGGCATAATCACTGTTTCATACCCTAACCAAACATCATTGCCAATGACTGTGTTGCCCTTATACGGTAGTGCTTCAGGCTGAGGGGTAGCTTTTTCCCAGCCATTACCAAAAATCTGAAACGGATAGGTTGAGAATCCATCTAACTTATGATTCGCACCATTCATGATAAACGTTACGCCTCTTGCCAACGCGCAAAACTTCCCAATAATGAGCTGATCACCAATAAAGGGAAAGTGGTAAAGAACGTTACGTTCAAAGTCTTCTGAGTCTTCCGGATCGTCATAATAGGTGTAATCGCCAATAATGATATTAGGCTTTGACACAGTGTTTTTAATGAAGCAGATTTGCGGAAACCCCTTCATTGGATGCTTATCTTTTGGATCGGCTCCGTACAAAATAACCTCCTGCGTTTAGAAATATCCTACTTTTGCATCCTAGCCAAACATCAAAGCAACGGCTTTATCTTGTAAACCAAGCAGCATAGAGGCAGAGGGTAGCTTTCAGGTAGCCCGCAAGTTGCTAACTTGAGTTGAGACGCTAACAAGGAAAATGAGGGAAGTTTTGTAGCTGTTACCTCTCAGTTACACTTACTGTTGGCTCTAAAAGTAGACATTAATTATTTAACTTCCCATTGCAGTTCCTTGGCAATGAATACTTTACTCAAGCAACTCTTTTTGTCTTTAATTTCATTGCCCTTTCGCTTGCTAGTGTAGGGGCGATCGACACACAGTGAATCGCCTCTAGCCAACATTCAAGTCAGTGATACGGTCGGATCTAGACGCTTACTAGCGGCACCAATGTCAGCTAGCCCAACAGCATCCACATCGATTAAAAAGCATTAGAAACTAGAAAAAGATCGCTTAGAACTAGCCGCTCACAGACGTTTTTTGGTGTTTCTCTATAGTTCGCTTGTCGTGAGCTTCGCCCGTAACGCTGGCTGACGATTGTCCCCTCTACCAACTAGACTGATCAAAAGGAGAGTAAGCGCAGGCGGTTGCGGGCTGTTGCAAGAGCCTTGTGTGCTTGACGACAGCCCGAGGAAAGTCCGGGCTTCCGAAAGACCAAACTTGCTGGGTAACGCCCAGTGCGAGCGATCGTGAGGATAGTGCCACAGAAACATACCGCCGATTGAAGGGCTGAAGGCTATAGGTTGCTTCTGCGAAGCAGCAGGATAAAAGCTAAATCACGTTTTTATCCTTCATACCTTAGCCTTTAGACTTTCAAGGTAAGGGTGCAAAGGTGCGGTAAGAGCGCACCAGCAGCATTGAGAGGTGCTGGCTCGGTAAACCCCGGTTGGAAGCAAGGCTGCGGAACACTGGTTGGTCTTTTCCCAGTTCCATGCAGAGGTAGGAGCGATCCTATTTTTGCCCGTCCGCTTGAGGTACCTGGTAACAGGTATCCCAGATAGATAACTGCCCTCCTGGGTGCTATGCATTTGGGAGAACAGAACCCGGCTTATGTCTTGCTCTCCTTCTTCCCAACCCTTTTTTCTGTGAAAGGTCTAGTCAGCTAGTTTCATTAAACTTTACTGATTTAGCGGATGAATGTATAGATTCAGCAAAGCAACGTCGGTACGCTGTACGACATTTTGAACCTGCACTAGGATGAGGGCATCGGCAAGTAGTGTTGCCGAATGTTGTTGGTCAATGCGCTACTTAGAGGGGCACACTGGGTAACAGCATGATAGGGTTCACGTAGCGCGTTCGCAGGGTAAAGGTGTGATTAACCAGACCTCCCAGGTTCTAATGACAGATAAACTAGACACTGCATTGAATGTGCATCAACTGTTAGCAGTAAGTGAGCACAAGCGGAGCGGCTTAATTATCTGCAAAGCTCATCATGCCGAATTCGCTGGTCCTGGTGCAGCGGTAGGAACGTTGGTCGAGCAAGCTTGCGTGAGTGTGATTGCGATCGGTGCTCCCGAAATTGTTTCAGTCGTGACGCATCAGCAGCGTCAAACTGCCTACAGCCGCAGAATTCAATGGATGCGCTGGTTACAAAAGATTACAGATCAGCCGGATGCGATCGAAAGAGCTGAGAAACTGTTTGCTAGCTTTGAAGAATTCTTTGGTGCCCAAGCGCTGAACGGACTGCCAGATGAGGTGCTGGCACTACTGATTGGTGTTCTGCCGATGACGATCGCGGCAGTACGCTCGCAACGCCCCACAACCGACGCGATCAACGCAACAGATCTACCACCAGCCTATGCGTCAGTTAACTTCAATTCCCTCTTGATGAACTTTAATCCGCGATCATCCCGTACTGTTGCAAACCAACACGGGTCTTCCACGAACTGCACCAAAGTCTTTAAAGCCCTCTATCATTCGCCTTCTGGCATTAAAAGTTCATCTACCTTTCTTTAACGGGTCGGTCAGCGATCAGTCGATGATCAACTGTAGGTGACAGGAGAGGCTTGATCACTGATTACTAAAGAGACCTGATAAACTGGCAGGCATGACACTCCAGTATCCCCATCGCCAGAAGCAATTACAAACTCTGGTGCGAAAGCTAGGTCTGCCTGGGCAATCGTCACTTCAGTGGACTTTGCTCGATCTGGCGCTGACACATCCCTCTATTTCAGCGACCGCAAATTATGAGCAGCTTGAGTTCGTTGGTGATGCCGTGGTGCGTTTGGCAACGGCTGTTTTTTTGCTGGAAACTTATCCTCAACTGCCAGTCGGAGAGTTTGCAGCCATTCGCTCGATACTGGTGAGCGATCGCATTTTGGCACAGCTAGCGGATTACTACGGGCTAGAGCCATATTTACTTGTGTCCGAAAGCGCCTTGAAAGATAAGCTTGGTCGAGAATCACGCTTGGCAGATGCGTTTGAGGCAGTGCTAGCGGCTTTGTATTTGAGCACGCACACCCTAGACCTGGTACGCCCCTGTCTAGATCATTACTTCCGACAGTTGGTTACAGAGATTCTCAGCGATCCGGCTCGCCAAAATTACAAAGCGGCACTGCAAGAATGGAGCCAGGGACATTATAAACTCTTGCCAGAGTATCGTGTGGTGCAAGGCGAACAGGCTGAGGATAATTCCCAGCGCTTTAAAGCTGAAGTCTGGGTACGAGGTGAGTGCCTGGGAGAAGGGAGTGGTCGATCTATTAAAGCGGCAGAGCAAGCCGCCGCTCAAGCTGCGTTTGCGGTAGTAAGTGATCGCAGTTCCCAACAGTGACTAGCAGTCTAACCTGTGGTGGCACAACATAACGACCGCAGCTTACTTAGCTGATCGAAGAAACAGAGTGATCGGGAACATCAGGATGTAACACTGAATTTGCCGCATCCCGTGTTGTCTCTCGACTGTGGGTGCCAGGGCCCGAGCGATCGCCCCCACTGCTGGTCTCTACCGGAGTAGGTTCTCGGGATGGTAGCCAGATCCGAAACGTACTGCCTTTACCGATCGTGGATTGAAACGAAACAGTGCCGCCGTGCAGTTCAGCAAACCGTTTCGTTAGCGCTAAGCCCAAACCCGTACCTTCGTGTCGGCGCGTTAATGACGAATCAACCTGCTGAAAGGGACGGAATAAAAGATGCCAGCGTTCAGGGGGAATGCCAATCCCTGAATCGATAACCTCCAGACAGAGGTAAGGCGTACTGGCGTTTACCGGGCTGTGATCAGGTCGAGCATCTTGCTCTAGCTGATGCCCATAGCCAATGCGGCTGCTCAACTTGACCTGCCCGCCCTCTGGCGTAAACTTTACTGCATTTGACAGGAGATTAATCACCATCTGACGTACCCGTAGCTGATCAAGTACGACATGACTGAGGTGCTTATCGACATCAATGATCAGCGACAGACGTTTCTTCTCTGCCGCTGGCTGCACCATTTTGAGGCATTCCCGACATAGATCCTGAATCACAACGGGTTGCAGACTAAGTTCAAGCTGCCCTGCTTCAATTTTGGCAATGTTAAGCAGATCATCAATGATCTTGAGCAGATGCCTGGCTGACTGATCGGCTTGCTGCAAAAGCTCCATTTCTTCTTCGCGACTGTCACAACAGTCGTCTTTTACCAGACCAATGCAGCCAAAAATAGCATTTAGCGGCGTTCTTAGCTCATGAGATGTGGTTGCCAAAAATTCGCTCTTCATCTGGTTTGCCGCTTGGGCTTCTTGCCAGGCAGCTTCCAGTTCTTCTGCCCGCTCTTCCAGGCGCTCAACCATGTTGTCGAGTGCTTCGGCAAGCTGATTGATTTCTTTAATCTTGAAGTTTTTCGGTGCCTGATCAGACGGTCGTCGCTGGTAGATATGGAATGCATAATTGACGAGTTTCTCCATCGGTCGTGCCAGTTCACGAGCAATATAGAGCGTTGCCAACAAATTTGCGCCCACCAGTCCGATCGTGAGGACGAGAAGCACTTGCTTAAGGTCTTCTAGCCCAGAGAGAGCATTATTCAGTGGGGCGACAGCAAGCACAACCCAGGTGCGATTTTCACTGGCGTTAAAGGAAATTTCAGTGCGGTTGGAGCCTGCTAACCATTTGCCGCTGCTGTCCTCAAAGAAGAGCGGGTTGATGGGGTCTTCTTTGCCCGCGAGCGTACTGTTCACAATATCTTGCAACCGTGTAGCATCCGCTTCTTGCCGAATATTGCGACCAATGCGATCGTCCTTAGGGTGAGCCAGAATTGTGCCGTCTTCGTCAATCACAACCGTGTAGCCAGACAGCGAGCCGGGCTGGCTAGTTTCTTGACGATGTACCGCCCACTGGATGCTTAACGCATAACGTAACCGTCCTAAGGAATCGTAGACGGGCGCGCTAAACACAAGGTCAAGCTGTCGTAGCGGCGTTGATTGTTTAGCGACCTTTGTATGGTTAACCGGCGCAATGCGAACACTAGACAGGGGGGGCAGAACCTGACTTTGCGTTGACCAGAGGTTATCAAGTACCTGGCTGATGGCACGATTGCCGCAGGTGCTACCGTCAATTTGACCCGTTTGAACATTGATAAGCTGCACACATTGAACCCCTTTTGGTAGCCAGCGATTCATCCGTGCGACAAATTCTTGTGCTTCTTGCGGTCGATCGATTTGGGTCGAAAACGCTTCGCTGGCAGTAACAAGATTCGATCGCATCACTTCGACCAAATCGCGAATGTTTTCTCCCTTGCGAACCGCGCTCTCAGTCAAATTTTGGCGAGCGGTCGCTAACAAACCGCTACGAACTTTATTGTAAGTAACCAGTTCACCGGTCAGCAAAACGGGGATACTCAACAGCAGAATGCGCGACAGGAGGAGACGACGAAAAGAAGACTGACCTGGTTTAGCCATAGGACGTTTAGACGGAAGTGCAATACCCAACAGCCACCACGATCAACTCCAAAAGATATTGCCCTTACATACCCCATCCGTATGCGCGACGATCGCCAATGCTACAGCTAAACTGCTCTTAAGGAAGGACTAACCACAATTATTACAACGGTTGCGCCGATTATTCCAGTTGGAAGCAGATTTAAACATCAAAGTTGCGGGTAACCGTGAGCAAGAAACCCGCCCTACAACCACTGTGATTCTAGCGATGAGTGCGGATGGCAAAATTGCTGATGCTAGCCGTACCGCTGCACGCTTTGGCTCCGCTCAAGATAAGGCTCATTTAGAACGGCAGGTGGCGTTAGTTGATGGTGTTTTGTTAGGGGCAGGCACCTTAAGAGCGTATGGCACAACACTGCGAGTAGTGCGACCTGAGCTGTTAGAGCAACGCCAGCAGCAGGGCAAGCCGCTACAGCCTGTACAGATTGTTTGTTCGCGATCGGCAGCGCTTGATCCTCAACTGCCGTTTTTTCGTCAACCTGTGCCTCGTTGGTTGCTCACCACCCCAGCAGGGGCACGACTATGGCAAGAAAGCGAAGCCTTTGAGCGCCTTCTAGTAACAGAAACCCCGATCGAAACCATTGATTGGCAGGCAGCCTTTGGACAATTGTGGGGATCAGGACTGAAAACCCTTGCAGTGTTGGGTGGTGGAGCCTTAGTCGCGTCCTTGCTAGAGGCAAATCTGCTCGATGAACTGTGGCTGACAGTCTGCCCTTTGCTCTTGGGTGGAGTCGCTGCGCCTACACCTGTAGACGGTAAAGGGATAATGGCAGCGTTAGCACCCCGTCTACAGCTTCTAGAGGTAAAAACAATTGACGATGAAGTGTTTCTACACTATCGCGTGAAGAAAGTTTAAGCTGATTTAGCGCTCAGCCGTCAGCTTTTACCTTTTGCCTTCTGCCCTCTGCCTTCTGCCTTCCCACTCTCCTCTGCCAATGTATTACGCTATATGAAGTCCTTCAAGCCCTTGTATGGTGGAATCACTGAAGCCTCGCTACTCGATCGCCTGGATCAACAGCCTTGACGATGTGCCTCAAGCGGCATGGGATGCTCTCGCGCTGCCCCTGCAAACGCCGTTCTTTGAGTGGGAGTGGCTGCATAATATGGAAACATCTGGCAGCACCACGGCTGAGGCAGGCTGGTTGCCCAACCACTTAACCATCTGGCGAGACCGCAACTTGATTGCCGTTGCACCGTTGTATGTGAAAGGACACAGCTATGGTGAATTTGTGTTTGATCACCAGTGGGCAGATGTAGCAAGTCGTTTGGGCATTGAGTATTATCCCAAGCTGCTGGGGATGTCTCCCTTTACGCCTGCGGAAGGCTATCGCTTTTTGATTGCACCGGGAGAGGATGAAGACGAACTGACGGGGCTTATGGTCAATGCGATCGACCAGTTTTGCGTTCGCAACAATATTTCCGGCTGCAATTTTCTGTATGCTGACCCAGAATGGCGATCGACGATGGAACGACACGGCTTTCTTAGCTGGCTGCACCACAGCTTTATCTGGCAGAATCAGGACTACCAATCCTTTGACGATTACTTGGGCGCGTTTAATGCGAACCAACGCCGCAACATTAAGCGAGAACGCAAAGCCGTCGAAAAAGCAGGGCTGACGATTCGCACACTGACGGGCGATGACATTCCACCAACTCTCTTCCCGTTGATGTACAGCTTTTACAGCGATACCTGCGACAAGTTTGGCTGGTGGGGTAGTAAATACCTGACCCCTACTTTTTTTGAGCAACTCTATCCCAACTACCGCGATCGCGTGGTGTTTGTTGCCGCTTATGAAGACAAGAGCCCACAGCCGATCGGGATGTCCTTCTGCCTCACGAAGGGCACTAAGCTCTACGGTCGCTACTGGGGATCATTTCAGGATATTGACTGCCTCCACTTTGACGCTTGCTACTACACACCGATCGAGTGGGCGATTGCAAACGGTATTAAAACCTTTGATCCGGGTGCGGGTGGACGGCATAAAAAACGACGCGGCTTTCCAGCAACTTCTAATCACTCGCTGCATCGCTTTTATAATCCCCGCTTGATGCAACTGTTTCGTTCTTACATTGGTCAGGTGAATGACATGGAACAGCGCGAAATGGACGCTATCAACCAGGGATTGCCCTTTAAACAAGAGGATGCAGCACTGAACTGCGAGTAGAGCGATTTTAAGGAAGGATGACAATGTCACTACTTGCTGCGATCGTCCTTGCTGGCGGGCAGAGCAAGCGCATGGGGCAGGATAAAGCGCTGGTTGCGATCCAGGGCGTGCCCTTACTCCAGCGAGTGTGTGATATTGCATTGCAATGCACACCGATCGTCTATGTCATTACCTTTCGCCCAGAACGGTATCGAGCGATCGTGCCACCGGCCTGCCATCTAATCCAGGAATATTCGCTACCAGGCGAAAACACGCCGCATGGACCGTTGATCGGCTTTGCTCAAGCGCTAGAGACGCTACAACCAGAAGCGAAGACAGAATGGGTGCTGCTGCTAGCGTGCGATTTACCCTACTTGTCGGGTGAACAACTGCAACAGTGGGCTAACGCTTTAGAACACGTAGGAGACTCAGTCGCCCTTCTTCCTCGTTCAACAAAAGGCTGGGAGCCTCTCTGTGGCTTCTACCGGACGAGCTGTTTAGCAAGTTTACGAGCGGCGATCGAGCGCGGCGATCGTTCCTTTCAGTCCTGGCTTGCCCAGGAATTTGTCCAAGAACTGCCACTTCATGATGCTCAAATGCTATTTAACTGCAACACGCCGCAAGACTTGGAGCAAGTGAGGAGAGAGGGGTGAGTGGCAAGCAGGGGGAGCAGAGGGGGCAGGAGGAATCTCAACTCGACGCACTGGTATAGAAGCGGAGTGCAAACCGCCAGAAGGCAGCAGAAGCAAAGAGTAGTGCGATCGCTAGTAGTCCTGCTGCCAGAGTCCAGCCGATTTCGCCACGACCAAGGATGACTTCTGCTGGAACGGTGGTCAGGAAAGCAACGGGAACAACAAACGTAAAGAAAAAACGGTAGGCAGTGGGATATGCCACCATCGGGTAGCGCCCCGCTTCTAGTAAACCCCGTAACACTTCCGTCACGTTATAGATTTTGACGAACCAAATGCTCATTGCGCCCAGAATGAACCAGAGGCTGTAGAGAGTCAGAAAACCAAAGGCGATCGGCACCAGGCTGAGCAAATAATAACTCGCTTGTAGTCCCAATTTTGACCCCGCATAACCGACAACAGCAAGCCCAAACACCAGATCCGGCACGCCCCACGGCGAGAGTGTATGCGTTGAAAGCCAGAACTGTGAGCTAATTGGCTTCAGCAGCACAAAATCGAGCGTACCCTGCTGAATATGGCGCACAATGCGGTTTAAATTGGGTGCCAGAAAGGTACTAGAAAACCCTTGGAGGATGGTAAAGATGCCCAGCACCACCAGTGCTTGCTCCCAACTCCAGTTCTGAAAGGAATAACCTGTGCGGTAAAACAAAAACAGCCCAAAGAGGCTTCCTGCCAGCCCACCTAAACTACTAAGTGCTGCCAACAAAAAGTTCAGCCGATACTCCAACTCAGCCGCGATCGCCGTTGCCCAAAACAACTGCAAGACCTTCCAATAGCGTTTCATGCGTTTTGCTTCACTGCTCCTGCTCAGACTAACAAACATTGGACAACGGCAACTGATTCGCTCGTATAGCAAAAGGCTAAAGGATTAAGTAAAACCCTTACTAGAAGCAGAACTAGGAACCCCAATCTGTCCTAGCTCTCTTCAACTGCTATAAGCTAAACAGCAGACTCCATCCTCAAAGCCCATCGTCGCTCCATAGTCTGCGTCATAAGCGCTCGCTCTCAGATAAAGGAAAAGCTAGCAATTATGTTTGGCTGCCTATCAACTTAATTACTTTTGTCTTCGTTGAGTGATCTAAGGCATAACGCTAGCCTTCAGATTGACCAACAATACTGCAAGCCCCGAAACTCGCTCAGCTACAATACTGTTTGTGCATAAGCTTGGTTTACTTGTGAGCGCAGGATCAATCGCCTGATAGCATGAGCGTTTGCTTTGAGTGCGTGCGTTAATGCCATGCTAGTAGCTGCGCGGTCTGTGTTATAAGTTTGTGTCGTCTTTCTGGGACAACGTTGCGCTATCCACCGTTTTTTCCTCTGCCTCGTTTTGATGGGAAAGCGCCCTTGCTAGCTGTGCTGGTGGTGCCATTTGTGTTGCAGGTTATAGCAGCAGTGGGGCTGACTGGCTATCTTTCTTACTGCAATGGGCAGCAGGTGATTAGTAATCTTGCTGGGCAGTTAGCCTCAGGGGTTGGCGATCGCGTTGAGCAACGTCTATCGCAGCACCTGCAAACGCCTGCGGAAGTGACTCGTAACAACGCGGCAATTATGCAGTTTGAGCTTTTGGATGTGAACGATCGCCCCATCCTTGAACGCTACTTCAAGCATCAGCTAAAAATCTTTGCTGATGTAAATTCAGTGGCACTGGTAGATGCGCGCAACAATTTTCTGGCAGTGGTGAAGCGAAGTGGTGACTTAATTGCGCTTCCCGCCTCAAAGACAGCCAGTCATGACGAGCTGAACCGCCCCTCAATCGAAAGTGCTGAAACATTCCTATTACCGGGACTTGGCAGCTTTAATGATCTTGAACGTCAGGCTACAGAGTCCTGGTTTCTGGCAGCAAAGTCGGCGAAAAAACCACTTTGGCGCTTGTCAGTTCGGCTGACAGCAGCAGAGGAACCAAGTCTGACAGCTATGCATTTACAGCCGCTTTATGATCGCGCTAATCGCTTTCAGGGCGTTTTGGCAGCGTCGGCTTCGCTATCAGACTTGAGTCGTGCGCTCCAGCACCTAAAAATTGCTGAAACCGATCGAGTGTTTATCGTTGAGTCAAATGGCTTGATGGTGGCAAACTCGGATGACAACCAACCCTTCCGTCGCTTCTTGCGTGAGAAAAAACGCTCGGAGTTAACGCCAGTCGACGTATTGCCAGCCACAGTAGCGCCACCTTCAGTCGTTGCGTATCGGCGGCTCAATGCTGTCAGCAGCCATGACTTTTTGACCCAGCAGGCGGCTTCATCGGTTGTTGAGCGCTTCAAGTCGTTCGATCGCATTCAGAGCCGCCAGCAGTTTCGTCTTGACGTCGATCGCCAGCGTTATTTTGTATATGTCGAACCGATAGGACGTGACCAAAACCTTAACTGGCTAGCAGTTGTAGTTCTGTCGGAAGCCGACTTTGCAGAGGCAATCAGCGCTAATAATCGCCTCACACTTTGGCTTTGCATCGGCACCTTAATCACTGCAACCCTCCTGGGCTGGTTAACCTCTTCCTGGATTGCTCGACCCATTTTGCGGCTGAGTCGAGCCAGCCGCGAACTGGCACTGGGAGAATGGCACTACCCCGTAGAGGATGACAGTAGGGTTGCCGAATTAGAGGTATTGGTACACTCGTTTAACCAAATGGCGGTGCATCTGCAAAAATCGCTTGACCAGGTGAAGATTGCACTGCAAGAGTCAGAAGCAAAGTTTACGAAAGTCTTTCGTGCTAGTCCCGATGCCATTACCATTGCCTTGCTATTCGCCCGTCGCTACATTGATGTCAATGACCGTTTTTTGGAGTTTACTGGCTATACCCGTGAGGAAGTGATCGGACAAAGCGCGGTCAGCTTAAACTTGCCAGCCAACCCAGCACAGGTCGATCGCTTTGAGCAACTGCTGCGTACTCACCATCGTGTTCGTGATGTCGAGATTGACTATCGCAACAAGCAGGGGCAATTAAGAACGGTATTGGTATCTTCCGACATCATTGAGTTAGAAGGACAGACGTGCCTTCTAAGCATTTATCGAGACATTACCGAACGCAAACAGGCAGAAGCCGCACTCTTTGAAAGCGAACAGCGTTTTCGGAGTGCGTTTGATACAACGGCTGTTGCAATGAGCCTTGCCGCTCCAGACGGACGCTTTTTACAGGTGAATGCGTCATTTTGTAAAATGCTTGGCTATTCTGAGGCAGAACTACTGACATTAACCTTTCAGGAAATCACCGATCCTGACGATCTCGACGCAACAATGGCATCTGTCCAGAGACTCCTGGCTGGCGAAATTTCTTACCACCATCTTAAAAAGCGCTACCTGCACAAGGATGGACGCAGAATCTGGTGTCTTCTGAGTGTGTCACTGGTACGTGGTAGAAAGCAGCAACCGCTCTATCTGGTGGCTCAAATGCAAGTGATGACCTATCCCTACTATTAGACAGCATTAAATAACCGCAAACACTCCGATGCAGCGCTGTTAAAAAGCTCTTTCCCCAAAAGGTACTCAAGTTTGCTCACGCTGGGTGGGTCTGAGGTTGCGTTGCGGTTTTATGATGGAGAAGACAGCGTTACCCAATGCGCGACGTGTTTGTGCAGCGATCGTCGGCGTAACGATTGAACTATTGTGCCTGGAGTTAAATTGCTACCTATGAATGTCATGGAGTTTTTTCAACTGAGTACAGGACGCTGGCAATCGCAGCGCACCACCCATCACCTTGCCTTTAAACGTGCTGAGGCAGGTGGCTCTGAGATTCAAGTTGAGGCGCTTGCCGCTGATCATCCTAAAATTGTTGAGATCTGCCAACTTCATGAGGTTGACCCTAAGCGAGCGATCGGCGGTGCCTTTGTCTCCTGGCATGGAGCGATGGGTTGGGATAAAGATGATGAAAACCATGAAGGGACTACCGTTTTTGCCCTGATTCCAGATACTGAACAACCCCAACAGGGCACATTGTTGCGCGAACGGGGCTACGCCGAAATTGTCCCCGTGGCTGGGCAGTACCACATGGATGATGAAGATGCGTTAGTGCTGACGACCGAGTATGAAACGATGAGTTCGATCGAGCGCTTCTGGTTTCCCAGCCCCAATCTCAGGATGAGAACCAGCACAGTGAAACGCTTTGGTGGTTTTGCTACAGCAACCTTCTGTACTGAATCCCGCCTTCAAGATGCGCCAGAGGGTGCCGCTAGCCAAGAAAACGCTAACTCATCTAATCTACCGACCGACACCCTTAAGACTGCCGCGCAACCCGCCAAATACGTTTCCTTTTTCGGTTGGTAAGGGTTGATGGCTTCACTGATCATGACAACCAGCCGTGATCCCTTTACTCGTGGGCTGGATTACTTGTATGGCGTTCGTAGTCTTGCGCTGAAGCCTGAGATGGTCGATCGGGTGCATGATATGGAGCACCGTGATCGCATCTGCACCTGGATCAGTGAACATATTGAAGCGGTCAATGCTCAGCTTAATGTCTGCCTTGAGGCTTGCCACGCTTGCTTTCACTCCTGGGAGCAGCCATTGGTTCAAATTTTTGCGGCACCCCTGGCTCAAGCCTTTGGACTGGATGCACTCTGTAATTTACAGACCACGCCCATCTCAATTCTGATTGATGTGGGGCGGGTCATGCCGGAAGACTGGCTGCTAGTTGTGGCTCACGAATATGCCCATGCTCATGCAGGCACTCCCGGACATCATCCGCAATTTGCTCGATCGCTGGCTCATCTCTGTCTGGGTTTGGCAATCGCCCTTCCACCCTATCAGGCTGGAAGGGAAGACAGTCTGCGCTTTTATCCAAGCTATCTGCCAACCAAAGACCCGCTAGCGTTTTGGCAAGGAGGCGGTGAAATTGGCGATCGAGTGTGAGAAAATCACAGAATGATGTCCGACAAGGCAGTAGTCGGAGGTCGATCGCAGGTCCTTGAGTCATCGTTTTGTTAAAACGATCAACTAGGTGATCAACTGGCAGCACGCGGTAGAGCGAAAAGCGTTCAAGCCTTACACCACGCCAGTTTAAGTTATGTAATGTTTATCAGACTAAAGCGAATAATGCTGACCACCGCCCTATATGATTGAGGATGTCTTTGTAAGATTTCGTAAGAAAAAGGGAGATTTACAGGCGTGACAATTCCTCTTTTAGAATATTCCCCCGTTAGCCAAAATCAGCGCGTGGCAAGCTACGAGGTTCCTGGAGAAGAGCAGCCCAGGATCTTCTCTACAGATAACCTGCTTTCTTCTACAGATTTAGATGCGTTGATTGAAGCTGCATACCGTCAGCTTTTTTTCCATGCGTTTGCTGTCGATCGTGAGAGCGCTTTAGAATCGCAACTCCGCAACGGTAATATTTCCGTTCGCGATTTTGTTCGCGGTTTGCTGCTTTCCGATACCTATCGACGCAGTTTCTATGAACTTAACAACAATTACCGCTTTGTTGAGCAAACTGTGCAACGGGTTCTCGGTCGTGATGTCTATGGTGATAAGGAAAAGATTGCCTGGTCGATCGTGGTAGCAACCAAAGGTATCGTCGGCTTTGTAGACGAGCTTCTTAATAGTGAAGAGTACCTTTCAGCCTTTGGGTACGATACGCTTCCCTATCAGCGTCGTCGTGTCTTGCCCAGTCGCACTGAGGGTGAACGACCCTTCAATATCAAGTCTCCTCGCTATGATGCCTACCATCGCGCTAAACTTGGTTTCCCACAAATCATCTGGCAAACAACGGTTCGCAGCTATGTCCCTCAAGACAAAAAGCCCAAAGCCGGCAGCCCAGCACTGTTCCTTGACATGGCACGGGGTATCAATCCAAAAGGCAACCCGCCGCAGCAAATTTCATCCAGCAATATCGACATCGAGAAAGCAGTGCCTTATCGTCGTCGATAAACACTGAATTATCGTCTGATCAGTACTAAAAAGAGTGTGAGCCATCCCTAATCTGACATGGCACACGCTCTTTTTTATTTGCTTTAACCCTACTAAATGGCTAAGTAGGCGATGAGGGTTTAACTAAGCACTACTGAGAGACTGGGTTTTGACTGCAATCAACCCGCCGATACACAGAACTGAGAGCATTTCGACTTCGCGTTCAACTGAGCGCCCTTCAGCTTGAGCGCTCAGGTCGAAAGCTTACGCCGAAGTCTCAATGCATCTTATAAAAATTACGCCTAGCTAATATAAGTAGCTAGCCTGCCTCAAATTGGCTTGTGGTAGCAGTAGGTTCTGCACGAAACCCTAGTTCTAAGAGTGCTTTACGGATTTTGGCTTTAGAAGGGCGAACGATCGGTGCTGTTAAGTCTAATTCTCTAGCTGTCTCGAACAGTTCTCGCATCAATAAATCCAGGGAGATATCCGCTGCATCCTCTGGGAGAGGCTCAATTCTGCCTTCGTACGCCAGGGTGTACAGCTCTAAATGATGTTTTCCCATCACTCTAGCCAATTTTCTCAAAGTTTCAGGCGTGGGACAGGTGCCCTTAAAGCAAGCCCCTCGCAAACGCGGTTGCGGAATACCAGACAGTTCCGCCAGACGGTTCATGCTGATCCCCTGCTCTTCCAGATATTGAAGAATGGCTTGCCCTAAGGGTGAACAGTCTTCTGCTTTGATTTGCAACCGTGCTGGCATTGGTTTGTCGTCAGTAAGCTGATGCTAACTTGGAGTGAGAATTTTTTAAGTGAAGAGAACGCTTCAACCTCAGACACATTGTAGTGCCTGAAAGAACGGAAGTCGAATCGATGAGGAATGCCTACATCTTCACCACGCAAAAACTTTATAGAAGACCAATTCTGTCGCCATCAGTAGTTGGTTGAATGCCCTTCCCCCTGGAGTGATCGTCTCTACTGCAACGAGAAAGGTGCTGAGTGGATGACGATCGCGCAACTGAATCACGTATTGTGGATGCTCTGGACATGATTGAATAGCATCATGAAATCTCGACATTACCTGCTTTTGGTAGGGATCATCCTTCTGGGAGCCATACTGCGCTTCTGGAATCTGGATCTAAAACCTGTCTGGTTAGATGAGGTGATTACGGCTCTGTTTAGTTTGGGACGCAACTATTATGAGGTGCCTCTAAACGAAGCGTTTTCGCTATCAGTATTAGAACGAGTGTTTACGCTGAATCCAGAGACAAGCTGCGCTCAAATTGCTCAAACGATCTCTAGCCAATCGGTGCATCCACCGCTATTTTTTTGCTGGATGCATGACTGGCTACGGTGGACGCAGACGCTGCCACTGTCATGGGTCTGGAAGCTGCGAGCTTTACCGGCGTTGATTGGAGTAGTGTCGATCGCCGCTGTTTATCAACTCAACCGCATTGCCTTTTCGCCCGCAGCAGGGTTAACAGGGGCAATGGTTATGGCTGTTTCTCCGTTCGCGGTGTACCTGTCGCAAGAAGCCCGCCACTACACCTTACCCATGCTGCTAGTCATTCTGGCGCTTTTGGGGCTGTATCAGATGCAGACTGACTTGTATCACCGTCGTATTCGCCTTGGTGTTTGGGTCGGCTGGATGGTTGTCAACAGCATCGGCTTCTACGTCCACTATTTCTTTTTGCTGGCGTTTGTTGCTCAGGTTGCAACCCTGCTCATTAATATTCTGACCTTTAAAGCGCTTCCCACGCTTCATCGCTCCCCGGATGCCCCACACACCACAGCTCGTACGCTCTATCTCCATCCACGTCGTGCGTTCCTTGCTGTGGCGCTTGCCGCGACGGGCATCTGTCTCACCTATCTACCCTGGTTGCCAACCTTTCTCAGCCACATCAGTCGTCCTGAAACCAACTGGATGAAGCCCTTTGAGCCAGATTGGATGGACACGATCGCACCGCTCTATCAGTTACCCATCGGCTGGATTTTGATGGCGATCGCGCTCCCGGTGGAAAAGCAACCCGGTTGGCTAGCTACCTTGATGGTGGTATTGATGGTGCTGTTTAGTGTCTGGCTATTATGGCAAGTGTCGGGACGCTTCGCACAACTCTGGAGTACCCCCGACACACATCTGGCAACGCGATTGCTGGCTGTCTTCGTCCTGTGTGTATTGCTGGAATTTTTGGCGATCGTCTACATTCTCGGCAAAGATATTACGTCGGTGCCACGTTATAACTTCTTGTACTTTCCAGCCATCTGTGCGTTGCTGGGAGCCTGTCTGGCTCAACCCAGTCGAGGCAGGCAGAAAGGCAGTGTGAAGAGTAACCACCACAGCGATATAGCAGGACAGAGCGACCCATCTGACACGCTCGCAGAACGGCATGCAGCACGTTTACCGCGCCATACTCTAACATGGGCAGTGCTACTAGTGGGCGTACTCAGCAGCACGTTGGTAGTTTCAAATCTGGTGTTTTTGAAACCGTATCAGCCTGATCAGGTTGCCAAAAACGTTCAGACTACAGCCGAGACACCGCTTTTAATGGGCATGGCATACGGCGATTTGCAGGAGGTAGCACTGGGTCTAAGTTTTGCGCTTGCTCTCAAGGGGCAGACTGGCGATCGCCCTGGCACAGACTCACGCCACTACTTCACTTTTCTACCGAAAGTGCGTCCCGCAGAGACAACGGGTACACAAGTAGACGATCGTCTACAGCAACCCAGCTACACCTATGTCTGGGAAAATCTGGCAAGACTCAAACAGCCTCTGCAGTCTCCCTTTGCTTTCTGGATGGTTGCACCCGGTCTCAAGCGAAACGAGTTTCCACCCACACTTTCCATGCTGCATTCAGCAGGAAGTTCAATCGGCTGCGTGCTTGATCGCGATCGCTTTTACCGATTAGGTATTCCGTATCAACTCTATCGCTGCAAACAGTGAGTCATTCGAGACGCATAATTACTTATTCATCCGTTTGCCAACCGTCATAACCTGGTCTGCGTCCAAAGTAGTCCTTTGTATAATTCTCATCCAGAATCTTTTTCGGTCGCATGATGAGAATGACTTCGCCTAATAAAGGCTCATCGGGCGGCAGCTCAGACCATTTGATCTGGATCTGGTCTGCTTCTTCAACAATGAAGTAGCGATCGTTCCGCCACTCCCGCTGTGCCCGATCCACTATAACCAGCACATCCCCTTGCTTACCAGGCAGCGGCACCGGAAACATTTGGCTGTCGCACAAAAGTACAACCGGGTCAGTTGCCATCAAAATTACCTGCCAACCGGGTACAGGTACCCAAGCCGCAGCCCCCTCAAACTTCACAATGCCAAACGGTTGAATAGCATCAACCATAGGCACTGCCTGAAGATCGGCTTTTGTAAGCGGCAGCTTGCCAACCACCGGAAGGACTCGCGGCAAATCTTCATCCGCTTCTAAACGGTACACCGGGAGCAATGGTGCTGTTGCAGTCGGCACAACGCTGAAATCGGTCAACAGGCGCTCAATCTGTTTACGCGCCTCATCGCTATGGACAAATCGCAGCCCTCTAGCAATAAAGCGAGAGCGTTCTTGTAAATCTGCCTTTTGGCGTGCTAGCTTCCAGCATTGATAGGCGATCGCGTCGCCTACATGAGTCGTAAAACCTTCTGGCACAGTACCAAGCCGCGAAAAATCTTTAATGGCTTTGGCAACATCCCGTGCCTCATCCACATCAATCCCCTTTTCGGCTGCTAAGGTTGCTGCTGCTGCCCGCTCTGGCTGCGTCAAGATTCGGAACTCGTACAGCAGATCGCTGCCTTTTCGCTCAAAATGAGTCCTAACAGCATCAGTTATCCCAGCACTGACGGCACTAGTAAACACCTGACCACCAACGATAATCTGGTTCTGCTGAACCGGCTCAAACCCAGTCGCTTCAAAAATTGCCTGAGGACTGTAGCCTGCTTTTTGCAAAGTCTGACACGCCTGCCCCCACTCGACCCACGTGCCTTCCTTACGCCGTAGCGACTGTAGTAGACTCTCTACGTCTACATCAGATTGAGAGTGAGGCTGGGAAAAATTTTGAGGAGTATCAGTCATAAAAGCACATAGCGAACTTACACAAACTCTAGCGCGATCAGGCGTACAATGAAAAAGATGGTTTGAAGTTAAACGTTTGCTTGACGAATGCTAACTCTCAAGGCATCATAAGGAACACATCGGGGGGTATAGCTCAGTTGGTAGAGCGCTTGCATGGCATGCAAGAAGTCAGCGGTTCGAATCCGCTTATCTCCATACCTCGTAATTTTTAATGAGAAATTCAATGTGTCACTTTGAGTCCAGTCTTGCCAGTACGGCAGGAGAATGCCTGAATTCCTAAGCGGCAGGTGGATGGCTTATTATTACCTGCCATGAGTCAAGTAATTTTAGGAGGTTAGAGAACGGTGATCGTCCGCTCTAGCTGTGGCTGCTACTCATCCACCTCTAGTCAGAATGCGCTCAGTGCCACTAGCTAAAAGACCGATTGATCTCACGAGGTTCAAGGTTCCGTGTTTGATCTTAGAGCGGAACTCACCAGAATCAAAGGCTTAGAAAGACATCGTGTCATTGTCTATACCTTGCTCCTGTAAATAAGCTTTATGCTTTTGCTACAAATTTATCAAGGATCGAGAGTAACTGTAAGCGTCTTTTTTTGAGGTAGATACGTAACGCTTAGATCAACCTTTAAGTTGAGACCTCTAAAACTTGGATCAAGAACGAACTTATAGTCATTCGTATTTGAGATGCCATATTGATCCAGAAACCTAATCAACTTACAAACCTCGTTGGGACTTATAGTGATAGCCATCATTGCTCTTAATATTTGAATGGTTAACCCTACGGAGAGACGTGTTATGCTTTGCTGCTTATAAATATCAACCACTTGCAAAATGCTAAACGCATAGACACAGTCCTCAAATTGTCAGTAACTTTTGGAATGGAGAGTGAGGGTGAGATCGCGCCCCGCCTACTAATGAGGGTGAGCGCTACTGTTTCATTAGCGATTCTCAGTCCATAAATAATTGCCAGCGTTATGCTGACTTCTCAGCAACTTCTAGAAGAGTACCGACTATGATCTTCCAGTCACTCTTGACCTTACGTAGGGTGTAATTCAAGTCGAAGCGTTCCAGTTCGGAGTTATCTTTTTTGTACCGGATTACTGTTCCAGTGATGATCGCGAGATTATCTCTCACTTGTCTGACTTCCAGAGATTCAGTCTTGCTATGATCGTAGCCGCGCCGTTTTAGCCTAGTCATGGCGATTTTGAATGCTGCCCAGCCAATGATTTTATTTGTGATTTTGACTGGCTTTTGTTCAGAGATCAGAATGGCGGGATACTGATAAAACGGCAGAATGACTGAAGGATCGAGGGTTTCAAAGGCTTCAGCGTAATCCTGAAAGGTTTCCAGAATGAGCGGGTCAGAAGCAATGGTTTTGGAGTTGGTGAAGGCATCATTCATATGTCTGTCCCTCTAAGGGTGTTGGAGAAAGTTAATGAGAGCACTAGCGGTATCATTGGGATGGCTGAAGCAAAAGCCGTGACTCGCATTTTTGATTGTTGCTTGCTGGGCACCCGGAATTTTTTGAGCGAGAAAACCGCTGTTTTGTGGGGGTATGACAGGATCGCGATCGCCAGTGATAACTAGTGTGGGTGCGGTGATCTTGCTCAGCAGATTACAGGTATCGTGGGTATGCATTGCCTGAAGCTGCCGTTGTAAGGTACCCCCTTGACTATGGAATGGCGTGGTCATTTGAAGCAGTTTTGTCAAATCGGTTTGATGATCGCGGGTGAACTCCGGGGTGAAGAGCAACGGGAGGATGTTGCCCGTCAATAATCCACTGGCATCGCCAAATTCGCTACAAGTGCCACCCGCTGCTGTACAACCAAGTATCAGTTTATTGAGTTTGTCAGCATGGTTAAGGGCAAAGTGTTGGGCAATCATGCCACCCATGCTGACACCGAAAACGTGAGCTTTGGGTTCGCCTAGGGCAATGAGGAGACTGGCGGCATCATCTGCCATTTGAGCGATCGTGTAGGGATAGGTAGATTGGCTGGTCTCTCCTGCATCGCGGTTGTCAAACAGAATCACTTTGTAGTGTTGAGCGAGAAGCTCAGGGAAGGCTGTGCCCCAGTCGAGGAGGCTGAAACTGAGACCAATGACAAGTAATAGAGGGTCGCCTGCGCCTTTGATTTGATAGTTAACCTCGAGTTCACCAGCAGAGATTTTGGGCATACTTTTAGCCTATGAAGGGGATGAAAATGGGCGTGGGATCTACTGAAATGAGAACTCAGATCCTTAAAACGCAAACTCAGATCCTTGGAATTAACACACAAAACATTGAAACGATAGGGCAAATCATTAAAACTTGAAAATGAGATGAGTTTTTTCTTAACTAAAATCTTCCGATGAGTGAATGAATTTTTCCACCACTGCTTTCTCTAAAATCTTGAGTCAAGTCGCAGGGGAGCTTGAGCAAGTGCGATCGCCAAAGCTAAGTAGCTCGGTGTAATTAAACCAGAGATGCTTTTGGGGATGTAGGGGTTGCCCCCCTTGCATGAGGACAAAGCCCCCACCCCCCCTTCTTACAATTAATTAAGGCTACCTACTTAATATGTTTTCTAGAAATACGATCACGCCTTTTAAGGAACTGGAGGAACGACCAAGGCAGATGGGCAAGTTCCCGTAGGTTAATGACAGAGCTACGTAAGCTTAACCTAGACGAGCGCCAGCAAACTATACGGATGATTAAGAGGATGCAGGCTGAAAGGTGGGTTTTGTTGGTGTTTTAGCCGTCAAGGAAATTAGTTCATCTTCAGCTATGGCGTTAACCTCGCCTTTGGCTTCATTTAAGTGCTTCTTCACTTGATTGAGAACTTCGAGATCAAGCTTCTTACCTTTACCAATTGTGATGGTAACTTCACCCTCTGTGGATGTAGACAAGCTATTTATCGTCTGCTCTAGCACTTTGAAAGGCTTAGTAATTTTATCTCCTATTTGTGTATCGACCCCTTTAACTTCATTCAATAAGCTCCATACTTCTTTGAAGTCATTTGGGTTTAAACCAGCCTCATTCTGAAACATTAAGATGTTGCAATTTTCTGATTTGGTTTCTGACTGTCGTCTCAGTTCTTCCTCGATTTTTTCTAGCTTTGTTGCAGCTTCGTTTAATTTAATCAAGAGCAGCTGAGCGCTCTGTTTCAACTTCTCCTGCCTAGCTGGTTCTTGTGCATGTTCTTTCTCTTTCTCAGCTACAGCTACAGCCACAGCTTTTTGTTGCTCAGCAATGACTGTTTTAATTCGCTCTTGTAAAGCAATAAAGATGGCAGCACCTGCTGAACCAGCAACTACCGACGTGCCAAATAGAGCAAAGACACTGACAGGTTTCAAGAAGACCATTGCTGCAGGAGCAGCTAGACCACCAATACTCAATCTTGCAAAGATGCCTAAATCAATTACATTTTTATAATTGGCATCGCGACCGCTAGTATCAGCAGCTCTCGCAGCCCACTCATCATCACTCGGTTTATGAGGTCGCTCAATGTTGCCGTTTAGATTAATTAATTCTGCAACAAACCCTCCTAAAATCCCAGCAGCGACGGTTATACCCAGTGCCAGCCAAAATTCTTGATCACCAATGTATGGTGTATCTAAACCCTTAAGTACACCTCCTTTACGTTTGATAGGTATAACTTTTCCTGTACCATCGTTTCTGTAATCAATGACATCCCCTTCGTTGAAACCAGAACTTGATGTAGAAGAGGGAATAGAACTTGGGGGATTTTGGCAATATGCGGCTGTAACAGTCAGACTTGTAGACAGAACCAATCCTAAAAAGGTGCCTATCTTGTATTTCATGGTCTAAAAAGCCTCCTTGTTTTGCTTATAGTGTCAATCCGTCATAAGGCTCAGGATTTGCGCCTTGCTGTGATAGCGGTTCTTAACTTAAGACAAGTTTGGCCCGCTCTAGGATCGCAATGCGTTCTGCCAATCCATTAAAGCCACCATTGACTCTTCGCGTTACTTCACGCACATTATCTTGATCTGCTGGATCATTAATACTTTTACCCTTCCAAAACCATCCTGCTGCTAAGACAGCGTGTGGAAAGTTCTCCACTAATTCAGGCTTACTGACAACATCAACTCCGAGTTCATCAAAGAACTTTTGGTAGTTAGCTCGACCAGTCAACTGAATTATTCCTCGACCTCTGAAACGGAAACCATCACCGGGATGATTGTTACCTAAATCGCGTCTACCCTCATACCATTCCTGAGCTTCTGTTGGTCCCCAAAGCTCTCGCAACCATCGAAAGCCACCGCTCTCGTGGATGACCTGTGCCAGAAAGTGAGCGATACGCAACTTTGAGTTGATCTGATAACGCTTAAGTGTTGCGTTCATTCCTGGTGTCATCATCTTGATCCGACTAACAAGTTCATTACTGCCAACAATTTGAAGCAGCATATCCGTAGTAACAAACTCTTCATTAGATTCAATATCAAGAGACTGTAGTGCCCTATCATCTGGATCAGGTGCTGCTGAACGTAGGTTGAATAGGCGCACATAAGGAGCAACACCAGCAGCTTTGGGGGGTAGATTGGAAAGTAACCGAATTTGTTGATCTACCCCCTCGTCAATGTCTTTGAAGCCGGATAGAGATATCAGCAATTCTTCCAAGCGATCGGTCGCAATATCTCGGTAGTCATCAAAAGCTTTACCTGCACCATAAAGACCTTCATAAGGTAAAGCTCCATCTGGGCGAGTAGGCAAATTGGACAAGGCGCGGATTGAGCTATCAACAAAGAAATCAGCTGCAAAGGCTCGTTCTGGAAGTTGCATTAGCAATTGTTCTAAACGATCCAAGCCAAGCTGCCGATAAGCTCTCTGTTCATCAGAATTCATTGAGAATCTCCAGTATTTATTTGGGCTTAATCAGAAAACTGATTCGTATTTTCAAGAAATCTATAAACCGTTCAAGCCTTTATGGCTTGTAAACGTAATGAACCCAGAGGTCTCCACTGGGATGGCAAATTCGTTCCATCATTCCATAGGAGTAGGTTAAACCAGCACCGCTAGCGTTGGTATCGTATCCATCCGAGAACCATTCGCCGTAGGGGTCGTTAACAATCCAGCCTCTAGCGTTGTAGCCAATAATGACAACAATGTGTCCCCTGGCAGTAAAGTCTCCATGAACAATCACTGGATTGCCTTTATTCAACCAAGGTTTGATGTCTTTCCAGTGACCATTCATTTGCAAATCATCTGCATACCCGTATCGCTGAATTAAGGTTGCTAGATCTGTCGGTGCCTCCCGGTTCAAGCTGTGGTTTTCACAGTACTGATACAATTCATCTTCCAACTGTTCTCCGGTTGGATTTGGATGTCCCAGGTAACCAAGGCACATGGCAACTTAAGTGACATTACAGGTAATACTAGGATTGAATCGGTTGTCTAACTGACTGCGCCAGCCGACATTAAGCTTCTTCTCTTCAGATTGCCCTTGAGGTAGAACAACTCCATCCCTTGCTATCTCTACATGCTCCTCAAAAGCCCACCAGGTATTCCTTCCCTGGAAAGAATCTGTGAGAAAGGCAACTTTGTAGTGCCTATTTTGCTCATTGTAAATATAGCTATGCAAGGTGAGCACTGTTCCTGAATCAAGAGGCTGAACGTCAGACTGATCTAACTGGTCGCTTGGAATCGGCTGTAATTTGATACCAGTGTCTTTCAAGGCTCTTAAAGTATATGTGGGCATTCTCCACTCCTTAATTTTCTGGAAATACTTTCTGATTTAGCTACCGTAAAGACTAGGTAGTCAGCTTTGAACCCTCTGCTCATTGGAGTTCTAGCTTCTGTTAGTGTCATTCACACGTAGCCCTACTGCGGAATTAATGGAAAATCAGGGCTTAATGATGTGTAGCCATGCATTTTCTTCAGTGGACAGCAATCTCTTCTTGCTGTAAATTTCAAGAGCATGATCGTAGTCAGCAGAATTGACACAAGTAGCGTACATGCCATAGCTGGAGTATCGAACACTTTCGCCTATTTTCGAGTCGTCGTGGTCACCCTTTGGAAAGTTATACTCTGCCCACGGATCGTGAACGATAAAGCGATAAGACATTGTGTTTGGGTCAGGCTCATACCCAACGAGTGTAATGACATGACCTATACGGGTAAACCAACCGTGAGTAATCACGACACACTCGTCATCAAGAGCTTTTTTTGCGTCGTTCAAAGAGCCATCTATAAGGAATTTGTAAGACTTGACACGAGGACGGAGATAGTCCGCCATTACTGCTGGATCGCCTGCTATACCTTGCGATACTAAAGCATTGCGAATCCCGTGAATGTCGTCGGTGCCTAGTGCCATTGCAATACAAGCACTCTGGCAAAAATCCGAATTGGGTTGTGGGACGTACTTGATTTTTAATGTCATGGAGGGAGTCCTTTGAAATGGAAGGTTGTTGAAAGGAACTAACTGAGTTGGCAAGGATTCAAACTGTTCCATTCAACCTAGCTACCGCTCATAAACTTTGGCAGTCGGGAGAAGGTCGGATAAAAGTCGGATTAGAGGTCAGAGGAATTACTGAGAAGTTTAGTTAAATTTGGATACAAACCGGAAATAACCCTGATAGATTTCCTGAGAGTCAGATTGCAGCGTGGTATTTCTCTGAAGAGCAATATAAAATTCACAAAAGCTCGCTTAATAAAAAGCAATCAGGTGTGCAATGACCCTAACGATTTAGGGTGTGTCAGGAAAACTTACCGCAGAGTAGTGTTGTTATGTCACCTGTGCGTCAGGACGTTGGAACCGTGACAGCCAAAGAAGGACTGGAATTTTTAGAACAGGTTTTAGCACCAGAAAGTTTAAATAAGATTCAACAAACTGTTTTTGAGCAAGCCTGGGAAGGTCGATCGTACAAAGAAATTGCTGATGAATCTGGCTATACACTGGGTTATATCAAGGACACTGGCTCCGAGCTATGGCAACTGTTGTCAGAAGCACTGGGGCAGAGGGTCACACGACGCAATTTTCAGACAATTCTGAAGCGATCGATACAGCTGGGGAAGCAGGAACAGAAAATAGGAACTAGCGAAGCAATCCAAAATCCAGAAGCTAAAATCCAAAATCGCGTTGATTGGGGAGAGGCGATCGACGTTTCCATTTTCTACAATCGCACTAATGAATTAGCGCAACTTGTCCAGTGGGTTCAGCACGATCGCTGCCATGTAGTCACTATTTTGGGCATGGGTGGCATGGGCAAAACAGCGCTGTCCGTCAAATTAGGGGAACAGGTAAAGGACGAATTTGACTATCTCATTTGGCGCAGTTTGCGTCATGCTCCCTCGCTGCAAGAGCTGCTGGCAGACTTAATTTCGGTTCTTTCAGATCAAGCGGTGATGAAATTACCGGAAGCAGCTGACGCCCAGATCTCGTGCTTGATGAAATACCTGCGCCAGCAGCGCTGTCTGTTGATCTTGGACAACGTGGAAGCAATCTTCCAAAGTGGTCAACATACCGGGCGGTATCGGCAGGGTTATGAAGCTTACAGTCGTCTGCTCGAGCGAGTGAGTGATGAACGGCACCAAAGCTGTTTGGTTTTGACCAGTCGAGAGAGACCAGCAGAAGTCAGCCTACGAGAAGGGGACACGCTACCGGTACGATCGCTGCAATTAGTCGGACTATCTACTTTTGAAGGACAAAAGATTCTGACTGAGAAAGGTTTGCTGGAGTCCGATGCCGACTGCCACCAATTGGTTGAACACTACAGCGGGAACCCGCTAGCACTGAAGATTGCCGCCGCAACGATCCGATCGCTGTTTCACGGCAAGATTGAGACCTTCTTAACCCAGGGAAGCATTGTCTTTGGCGACATTAGCGAGCTTCTGGATCAACAACTCAACCGTCTGTCTGATCTAGAGCAACAGGTGATGTACTGGCTAGCCATCTGTCGTGAATGGGTTTCCCTGGAATCATTACAAGAAGATATTGTCCCCCAAGCCACACCACGAAATGTGTTGGAAGCCGTAGCCTCCTTACAAGCCCGCTCATTGATTGAAACGAATGCCGTGGGCTTTTCGCAACAGCCCGTTGTCATGGAGTACATGACCGAGCAATTAGTGAAACGTTTCTACTACGACCTTTCGACTCACGCATGGATCTTCTTCGATCGTTATGCCCTGATCAAAGCGCAAGCCAAAGATTACATTCGCGAAGCCCAAATTCGTTTAATTCTGCAACCCGTTAAAGAGAAGCTCCTAGCAGCCTTTGGCAATCAACAGAACCTCAAGAACCACCTTCATCATCTGCTAGCGGCTGTACGCGTCAAACCGATAGATGGCGGTTATGCCGCAGGGAATTTGCTGAATTTATTCTGGCAGTTGCATAGTGATTTGAACGATTGCAACTTTTCCAATCTAACGATTCGCCAGGCCTACCTACCCAACGTCAGCTTACATCGAGCTAACTTTTCCCACTGCAAAATGGCACAATCGGTGTTCGCGGAGACGTTTGGAGGAGTAGCTTGTGTTGCTTTTAGTCCAGATGGCAAGCGTTTAGCTACCAGTGATACTAGTGGTGCAATTCAGCTTTGGGACATACCCAGTGGACGGCAGCTTGTCATCTGTAAAGGACACAAACACTGGACCTGGGCCGTTGCCTTCAGCCCTAATGGACAATTTCTGGTCAGTGCCAGTGATGATTATCTGGTCAAACTTTGGGATGTCCACACAGGCGACTGCCTAAAAACCTTTGTCGGACACACCTACTCTGTTAATGCGATCGCCGTCAGTTCCGATGGGCAGCACATCGCCACCAGTTCTCAAGACGCCACAATTCGGTTATGGCACCTCCAAGCCCCTGGAGATTTAGCCCAAGCCATTGCCTACAAAAGTCGCCTGGGCGTAGTAAGTGACTGCCTTCAACTGTTGGGACATCAAGGACGAGTCTGGTCTGTGGTCTTTAGCCCGGATGGTCAAACGCTGGCAAGTTGTTCTGAAGATCAGACCATCAAGCTGTGGGACTGGAGAACAGGACAATGTATGAAAACCTTGACTGGGCATCAAGGCTGGGTGAAAGCGCTCGCCTATAGTCCTGACGGTAAGCATCTGGCAAGTGGCAGTTTCGACCATACCGTCAAAATCTGGGATAGAGAGACAGGGGACTGCCTGAAAACGTTGTCTGGCCATACCAGCACCATTACCACGGTCACTTATAGTCCAGACGGGCAGTGTCTTGCTAGCAGTAGTTACGATCAAACTCTGAAGCTTTGGGAAGCCGAAACTGGGCAATGTACTAGAACACTGCACGGGCATGGCAATCGCGTCTGGTCTGTGGCGTTTAGTCCAACCAGGCAATGGTTAGCAAGCGGCGGTGATGATCATGCTGCCAAACTGTGGGATGTGAAAACTGGGCAGTGTATCAAGACGATTAAGGGACATACCAATGCGGTACTGGCGCTCGCTCTGAGTTCTGATGGTCATCACTTAGCCAGTGGCTATGAAGACCAGACTATCCGGTTGTGGGATACGGTGACTGAAGCATGTGTGCAAACCTTGCATGGGCATCGCGATCGGGTTTGGTCGGTTGCTTTCAATCCCCAAGCCAGTGATGATGGTAGCTGTGCCGATGAGCTTACTCTGGCGAGTGGTAGCGCTGATCGCACCATCAAGCTATGGCACTGGCAAACCGGACACTGCCTAAATACCCTCGAGGGTCATAGCAGCTGGGTCTGGGCAATGGCCTTTCATCCACAAAGACCGCTCTTAGCCAGTGGCAGTTACGATCGTACAGTCAAACTTTGGGATTTAGATGCAGGAAAATGTGTCCAAACGTTGGAGGAACACACGGCTCCTGTTATCTCGGTTGCCTTTAGCCCCAACGGTGCATGGTTAGCCAGCAGTAGCTTTGATACCACCATTAAGCTCTGGGATGTTCAAACCGGGCAATGTCTCCAAACGTTACTGGGGCATAGCAATAGTGTTTGGCAGGTGCGCTTCAGTGCCGATGGACAGTCTTTAGTGAGTTGCAGCTTTGACCAAACGATCAAGCGTTGGGATGTCTCAACTGGAAAATGTCTGCAAACCTTGGAAGGGCACACTGAGCCAGTCATGACGGTCACTTACGACAGCGATGAGCAGCACTTAATCAGTGGTGGATTGGATCAGACGGTGCGCTACTGGGAAGTTGCAACTGGCAAGTGTATCCAGGTGCTGAAAGGGCATACAGGTTTAGTTTCAACAATGGTGTGCCAACCGATCGCGCTTGCACGCGATACTGGCAATCAAGTGGGTACAGATTCCCCAGAAACCGTCTTACCCCAAGCCACAGCATCCCTTTTCAGCGGCAGCTTTGATGAGACAATCAAACGTTGGAGCCTGGAAACGCGCTCGTGCACATCAACTTTAAGAGTGCCACGCCCTTATGAAGGCATGAACATCAGCCAGACGCTCGGACTCAACGAAGCTCAAAGAATTACTCTAAGGGCTTTAGGAGCCGTTAGCGATAAAAGATAAGCTCCTCTTATAAGGGGGATTTGAACTTTCGGCAATGGGTTGCTCTAGATTTGGACTTTCGGCAAATAGATGGCTGAATTGGGTAGAAAACAGCTACGATCACTCAACGAGAGAATCAGTATTTCAGGTTGCACTTTGGCAAAAGGATGCTTTATTCAGCGGCAAAGGCTTGGCTTATGGTGCAGCAGATTGACAGCCTCATCTCGTCTGGTGTCCTTGCCGTTTGGGAGCATCGTTGCTGACGTTCGCTCCCCAGTTGCAGGCTCTTCCCAAGTTTTGGTGATCTGGATTCTGCAACAGCTTAGAAACCTAGCAGCTTCGTAATCAAGCTCAGCGGCTACGCCCTTTTTCACCAAAAGCTGGGAAGAGCCCAGTTGCATTGTCATCTAATAATAGTGGCAAGTAGATATTAGTGAGGAAACAGAACGTTTGTCTACGATCGCAGCACTGATTTAGTTCAGTTGTGTGGCAAAAACCTTTTATAGCTGTAACCAGTGAGGTTAGGACATAGCAGCCGACAGTGAGCCATACTACGGTTGCTTTATGTGTGATCCAGACGGGCACAAAGTGGAAGCAACCTTTTGGGATGAGCAGCTTGAACAAACACTGAGTCAGGGCACGTCTGCCTGAACTGGGCGAGCGCCACATTGGTATAGGTAGCTGCTGCGATCGCAGCATAAACTTGAACGTGCGCTCTGTTGTGCTACGCGCTAAGTGCAAACGGAACGCCACGACAGAGTGACTTTAGTTTGAGACTTTACGGGCAACGGCGGATCTAGGGGATGGCATTATGAAAGGCTTGGGTACTCTGTCTGATTGCCCTCAAACCCTATGAACAGCTCTATTTTCAGCTTGGCTTCTTTGCGCTATCTCTCATGCAGCAGGCTTCCTAGATTGGTTGTCACCCGTTACGCCTTCTCAGTAAACGGTTACTCTCCATCCTAGACTTCAGCCCACTTCACTCAGCGTTTCTACAAGCTTCTAGCGCTGATTTTCTCGTATTGATTCACTAACAGTATCGTATCTGGACTGAGTCCCTACGGAACTGTATAGTCGCACAATCTATCTCACCGAGAAAGCTCGATCCCAGCTGGCAGTGATGGGGTCTAACAAGAAGCTCATCACGGTTTTCTGACGGGTCACAATTTCGGCACTAGCTGCCATACCTGGAGAGAGTAGCACTTCGCGATCGCTGGCTTTCACCGATCGCTGCTTGAGTTGCACCTGCACCGGAAACGCTAATTCACCACTTTGTTCATTCACCGCATTGGGACTGATCCGATTGACGATGCCTTCCACCATGCCAAATTCTTGATAAGGAAAGGTTGCTAGCTTGACTTTGACTCTCATCCCCGATCGCACAAAGCCAATGTCTTGGTTCTTCACTTTGGCTTCGAGAATCAACGTTTCACCATCGGGCACGATCGACAGCACTTCATCGCCCGGTTGCACTGTAGATCCCGTCTTGCTGACTTTGATGTTGTAGACGGTGCCCGTCACCCCAGCGCGAACCGTACTGTGCTTGTGTTGGGCTTGGGCTTGAGTCAGTTTTGCGTCGAGGTCGGTCAGTTCTTGCTGTTGTTTGTCAATTTGGGTCAGAATTTCGCTTTGCCGTTCCGATGCTAAGCGAGTTGCATTCTTGATCGCGGCTTGATGTGCCTGTTTTGCCTGTTCGATCGCCTGTTCCTGTGCCGAGATCTCTTTTTGCAACGAATCCACTTTGTTCTGGGCATCGAGATAGTCAAACCGGGGTACGGCTCCTTGCTGTTGCAATGAGCGGTAAGCCTGAGTTTTGGTGCTGGTATGTGCCAGGTCGGATTCTAGCCGCGTCTTTTGCACTTGTGCTGTTTTGATTAGGCTTAACTGACGGCTAGCCTCGGCAGCAGCAGCAGCTTGGCGATCGCGAAACTCTCGCAGGCGGGCGGCTAATAGTTGGTTTTGCAGCAAGCTTCCAGCTTGCGTGTTGCCGGTGCGTTCAGCTTGCAACCGGGCTAGGGTGTCGCGGCTTTGGTGGGAGAGTTTTTCAAGCCGATCGACTTCAGACTGAGAAATGGTCGGGTCAAGCTGCACTAAGACATCGCCTTTTTGCACATGCTTACCTTCTGTGACGTTGATTTCGCGCAGTAGACCACTGGCGAGCGATCTCATCGGCTGCACTTGGGAGGCAGGAATCACCTGTCCGGGAGCCGTTGCCACTTCATCAACTTTGCTGAAGGTTGCCCAGGCGATCGTGCCACCTACAAGGGCACAAATACTAAAGCCGAGCAGCCGAACATATACGGGCGGCAATCGACGTTGAGCATTGCCTAATTCATAGTTGAGGTAGTCTTGAGCATTAGCAAATTGAACTTTGGTTTGCTGTCGTTGCACAGCTATTGATGGAGTTTTCATGATGCCTTTCTCCTAAAGTGGCTTGATCGGCAGCTTGAACTCAATGGTTTGAAATCCGAGTCTGGAAGCTGAGGTTATGAATGCGATCGTTGAGGTTCTGAACTTGAGAAATAGAGCTTTGAACTCGATCGTTGAGATTTCAAGCTTTAAATCTGTTAATCTGAACTCAATTAATGGGGTTTTGAATGCAAATAATGCATTGCTGAACTGGAATCCTGGGGGTTTGAGGATGATCGTCGAAGCTTAGAAACTAACTCCTGGATATCAGAAATTCATGAATCAGATCAACCACAGCGTTGGTTTCTGGATGTGCTGTATGGCGAATTGGTATGAGATGGATCTTACCATTTTGCTTTCTGCGAATGAGTTGCAACAACTGAATGTTTACCATTGTCAGTCCTCCTGCATAAACTGACTGCGAAACCCACTGGATCTGAATCTCATCAAGTGAATACTCAGAATCTTGAGCCAGCAAGCAAGTAGATTTGATTGTTAAAAGATGGATCTTGCGATTGAAGGTAAACATTCTTGTTGGAAGCCAAGAACCAAAAGTCAGCATGGAGACAAGGGCGGCTGGAAATAGCAGTAGACCTATGACAGCAAGATATATCAATGGAGGATGAGTTGCTAAATGGTATACAGAGTCTAAAAGAGACTCATTTACGCCGAGATTCGTCCATATTTTCAAGGTTGAAATTAACAAGAAGTAGACAGTAACGTAGAGAAAAACGACTAGCATCGCAACGTCACAAGTACTTCTTTTTTCCTTGATAACCAGGCGATCGGGTGTTGTTTCTAGAACTTTCAGCATCAGGTCAAAACCAGTTGGTGAAGAATTTAGGACTGTAGCTTTGAATGTTGCAAATCCCATCGATCCGCTTAAGTCTCTACGTTTGTTCTCGGTTGTAGTTGTAGAGTGGGCATTGCCCACCCTACTAGCTGGTCTGACACTAATGCTGATTGACGCTGCTGGTTATTCGGGGCGAAAAAACAATGTTCTCTCTTTGCCATCCTTGTCATAGTCAGCAATCACGATCGACTTTCCAGTTACATTTGCTGCATCTTGGAAGAAGTCTTCACATGAGGCAGCAGCTGGACCTTTCTTCCCTCCATCACCAGGTTTGCACAGAGCGCGATTCACACCAATTGCCATAACTGGCTCGTCAGGATTTCGGAGCCACTCTTCAATGAATGCCATCCGTTCAGCGTGTGCAGCTTTGTATTTGCCACCTTCGCCCTGATCAAACGCTCCTGAATCTTGAAACTCTATCTCATACTTGTTCATAAAGCTTTCTACTTGTCCCACTAAATGCTGCCGTCGTGGATCTTTTGCCCAACCACTCAAGATTTCTTCATTGTCTTCAGCTTTGGCAAGGGTTTTTTTGGTTTTCTCCAAACCGTCGCGAGCAGTCTTAGCTCTTTCGGCAGCATCTGACTCAAGTTCGTTAGATGGATGATAAGGCGAGTTTTCAATTTCATCAAAGTTGCTTGGTTGCCCCAAAGGTCTGTTCGTATTTGGATCGTTTGGTTTGGAGCCAGAGAGTGAAGGAAATCCGCCCCCGCCAGCGGGTGAGGTTTGAGGGGATGGGTTGCCAGAACCACCTGACTGAGGCGTAGGTGCTGAGTCAGCACGTCTAGGTTGGTTGGGGGACGATCTACTGTTGCCGGAATTACCACTGTTCCCTGCTGGTAATCCATTGTTATCAGAGTCATCGTATCCGCCAGTAGGGCGACCACCACCGCCAGTAGGGGGTTTCCGAGGGGGTTGGTTGCTATTGCCAGAACCGCCTGACCGAGGTGCAGGGGCTGAGTCAGCACGAGAGTTCCGATCGTGCGTAGTGACACCCGGTGTTGTTCCGGTGGTAGATGGGCTAGAAGGACGAGTCCTACCATTGCCTCCTCCAACCGCAACGGGTTGGCGATCGCGGTTGCCTGCTGTTGAACGATCAGTGGAGGGGCGAGTACGATCGCGTGCTCCAACAGTAACGATCTCGCGACGAGAGTTCCGATCGCGCGTGGTGCCACTCGATGTTGCTACAGCAGTAGATGGGCGGGATTGATCACCTCTCCGTCCTCCAACCACAATGGGTTGGCGATCGCGGATATTTCCTTCTGAACGACCGCGATCGTCGCGTCTTCCACGAGCATCCAGTTCTGAGCCAGACCGTGAGGGAGAACCACTATTCCTGGGAGGGTTCTGAGGTGGTGGATTACCTGCGACACCGACATTGAGTTCTCCATTGCGGTCATTTCCTGCTGAAGGACCAGTCGGGCGATCTCTTCTTCCACGGCTGGAGAAAACCGTTTCAGCTAGTGTAAACGCAGCGTCACCAGAGTTAAAGTTGCCGTTGGCAACCTCAGACACTCCTTCTACAATCCCTCTGGTTTCTTCTACCGCACCATACACTTCAGAAGCCCGGTTAGCCAGCTCAGAAGCCCGTCTACCCAGCCTCGCACCCGTTGCAAACTCACCTCCGGGAAGAACCCCCAATGCGGATACAGCAGCATTTTCGTAATCCCCTTCTGCGGCGTACCAAACTGCATTAAGTCCATCAGCAAGAAAACCGACTGGGGTCAACCCTACCACGTCTAGAACGGCATGCCCAACCTCTGAGACTACTGCATATCCATTGGTATCAGGAACAGGTGGAGTAGGGCGAGGGGGGTTGAGAGGTGCTCGTTCCTCTCGTGGGTGAAGTGCAACGTCTCGTTGTGCAGCGGTTGGTTGAGGCGGGAGCGGGGTTCGTTCCCCTCGTCGGTGAAGTTCATTAGCTCGTTGTCCAACGGCTCGTTGTCCAGCAGCTCGTTGTGCAGGGGTTGGTGTGGATTGAGCCGGGCGAGGGGGAAGCGGGGCTCGTTCCCCTTGTCGGTGAAGTGTAAAAGCATGTTGTGCAGGGGTTGGTGGAGCCGGAGGACGGGGAGGAAGCGGGGTTCGTCCCCCTTGTTGGCGAAGTGCAACGGCTCGTTGTCCAGCGGCTCGTTGTGCAGGGGTTGGTGTGGATTGAGCCGGGCGAGGGGGGAGCGGGGTTCGTTCCCCTTGTCGGTGAAGTGCAAAAGCTCGTTGTCCAGCGGCTCGCTGTGCAGGGGTTGGTGGAACCGGGCGGGGGGAGGTGAGAGGGTCTCGTCGGCGAGGTGCAACGGCTCGTTGTGCAGGAGTTGATCGAGCAGGGCTTCGTGGTCCATCACCTTCAATCGGGAAATTGGTTCGTTCACTTGCCACAGAACCATCTCGACTTTCCCAGGTTGCGCCACCTAAAGACTCAGACACTGGCTGAACCAGCTGAGCGCCAGAAAACACGATCGCTTCAGGAGTGGTGTGTTTTGCCAGATTGATCGCGCCTGTTGAGTTGAGCAATCCCGCACCTGTTTCGGCATCTCTGCCAGGAGCTTTTAAGTCGGTGGCAGTGGTAGTGAGCATTTGATTCACTTGCTGACTGCTCAACTCTGGATTGGCGCTCCAGATACTGGCGATCGCACCCGTCACTTTTGCGGCGGCGAGTGATGTTCCCGCAGAACCCACTTCTGCAACCAGATCTAAGCCATTGCCATAGCTGGAATAGGAAGCGCGATCGCTCCCATTTGCTGCGCCCACCACAATCAAATTGTCAGAGGGTTGAGAGGCTTGCCCTAAAGCAGACATAGCACCACCTTGATTTCCCGATGATGCAACAACCAGCACATCATTGTCATGAGCATAGGCTAAAGCAGATTGTTCATCCGCCGTAAGTCGCGATCGATTGGAGGTACTGCCGTCTGGATGCACTTCGGTTAGATCAAAGCTGAGGTTAGCAACGGCACGAGAATGTCCGCCTGCTTTAGCGGTATCGACAAATTCAACGAGCGATTCTGACCAATTGCCGGTGCCGACCCCCTTCCCCTGCCAAATTTGCGCTTGCGGATTCTCCTTTTGAATGGCTTCGGCCATTTTGCTACCATGCTCATTCGCGCCAAACCCCGAATCAATCACACCGACTAACGGTTGATTGGGTGATGCGGTTCCTTTAAGAGCGGGAAGGATTTGATTGGGGGCGATCGCGTCTCCCGAACCATTCACAAAATCTTGTGCCGACTGAAACTTGTTAGCCACCCAGCCACTCGCTTTGTTCAGCCAGTTAGAACCCAAATCGGTTGTAGAACTGCTGTGATGGACTGGCTGACTGAGTTGAGTTGGGTCGATCGCAGCTTGGGTCGATCGGGGTTGAAAACTGGCATGAGCTTGTTGGTCAGAGTAAGAATCGCGGTTCATGATTGTTCTCCGATGATTGTGTGAATTGTGAGCGGTGATTAAACGGCTGCTTGCTGCTGTTGGTGCAGCACAGAGTAAGCGCCTTTTTGCTGCAAGAGTTCTTCGTGAGAACCTTGCTCGATCAGAACTCCTTTTTCGAGTACGAGAACCTGGTCGGCGTGTTTGAGCGGTGCAAAGCGGTGCGTGATCATTAACACTGTCCGCCCGTTGCGAACTCGCTGCAAATTCTGCAAGACCTGGCGTTCAGTTTCGCTATCCAAGGCGCTGGTGGCTTCGTCAAGAATCAAAAGCGGTGCCGTTGAGAGGAAGACTCGTGCCAGGGCTAAGCGTTGCCGTTGTCCACCCGATAGCCCAGTGCCGCGTTCGCCGATCGAGGTTTCATAACCTTGTGGTAGTGCCGAAATAAAGTCGTGAGCCGCCGCCATCTTTGCCGCCTCAACCACTTGCTCGGGTGAGATGTCAGGATTGTTGAACGAAATGTTCTCGAAGACGCTACCGCTAAAAAGGAAATCGTCTTGTAGCACCACGCCAATTTGTTGACGCAACGACACTAAGTTCGCACCTTTAATATCAAACCCATCGAGTAAGACTCGCCCCGATCGCGGGTGATATAAGCGTTGAATTAGCTTCGACAAGGTACTTTTACCAGAGCCACTGCGCCCCACAATGCCGACAAACATTCCTGGCTCTATATCAAACGAAACGCCTTTCAGCACATCTTCGAGGCCGGGCTGATAGCGGAAAAATAGTTTATCGAAGCTAATTTGACCCCGGACAGGTGGCAGCACTAACCCGGTGTCTGACGCTGCTTCCGGCGCTTCATTGAGAATGTCACCAATGCGGTCAACTGACAACAACACTTGCTGAAAACTTTGCCACAGCTGAGCTAGATGTAATAAAGGCGCGATCGCTTTGCCTGATAGCATCTGGAACGCGACTAGCTGCCCGATCGTTAAATGATGTTCAATCACTAACATCGCTCCAAACCAGAGAATCATCAGTTCAGAAAGGTTGGTCAACCACTCGCCGACATGACCATCGACGTTAGACAAGGTAGAGGCGCGAAAATTAGTCCGCACATAGCGAGCAAACAAGCCCTCCCAGCGTTCGCGTGTTGCCAACTGTGCCGAATGAGCCTTGATGGCATGAATGCCAGACACCGTTTCGACCAAAAAGGATTGGCTATCCGCATGACGATTAAAGGACTCATTCAGCCAGCTTCGCAACAGGGGCGTGGTAAACAACATCAGTCCGACCAAGGCTGGAATCACGGCCAAACTGACTAAGGTTAATTTGGGGCTGTAGAACAGCATTAAGCCTAAGTAAACCACCATGAATACGGCATCAATCACCACCGTCAAAGCCGTTCCCGTGAGAAACTGGCGAATATTCTCTAATTCCTGTGCCCGTGCCACTGTATCCCCGACCCTTCGCGCTTCAAAGTAAGCCAACGGAAGTTCCAGCAAATGGCGAAAGAGTTGCGACGACAAACTGAGATCGAGGCGGCGTGCCGTATGCGTGAACACGAACAGGCGAATCACACCCAGAATGGCTTCAAAAATGCCCACACCGAGAAGCGCGATCGCGACGACATGCAGCGTTGACAAACTCTCATGCACAATCACCTTGTCAATGATGACCTGGGTCAGCATTGGCGTGGCTAGCCCCAACACTTGCAGCACCAGCGAGGCTAACAGCACTTCCCCTAGCAGTTTGCGGTAGCGCCAAACGGCGGGGATAAACCAACGCAGATTAAACGCTTCCGCTTTAGGTATGGGTTCTACCAACCACAGTTGTCCATCCCAAGCCGCTTCGACCAGCTCACGCGGCATACTCTCACATCGCTGCTGCCGATGGAGCGGGTCAGCTACCACCATGCGGTTTCCGTTTACCTCATAGACCACAACCCAGTGTTCTTGCCGCCAGTGCAGCAAAGCTGGAAACGAGAGTCGATCGAGTCCAGCCCAGCTAACTTGTTGAATGTGATGCAACTGAAGACCGATTGTTTCAGCCCCTGCCGCCAAATTTTGAGCGGTTTGTCCCTGAATTTGCCGCTGCACTTGTTTGAGCGACATGGGCGCTTGCAAGTGTTGCGTCGTCATCGTTAGGCAAGCGGCGGCGCTGCTGAGACTAAACACATAGGGATAGCCCACTGCTGGATGCGGCAGTTGTGGATCGAACGGTTGATAGCGCCAGCGCAGGTCTGCCCAAACATCATGCAGCCTGGGAGAGTCGGCTGCTTGCCAGAGCTCCGACTGCCAAAACGCAACGACCACTTCTTGGCTGGCGGCTCTCGCTTTCCAATCTCCGACCAGTGTTAAAGTATCGCCAAACCAGTCTCCTGGCTTGAGCAACACTGATTTTCCCGGTTCCAAGGCGGAGGTTCCTTGCGCTTGTACCAGCCGCACCTTTCCAGCCAGCAGCAGCAGTTGGCTACCGGGTGTTTGACTCGACCAAAGCACTTCGCCAGTCGTATGACGGCTGATTTGCGCGTGTTGTCGGAAGTGTAATTTCTGTTCGTCTTCAAGCAGACTCAACGGGAGTTCATCCCAGGGTAAATTGAGCGTGTAAACGTCTGTTTGGGCAACCATGTAGTTCACCTGTGATGCGATAGTCGAGGATGCTTGCGACGGATTGAAGATGGCTACAGAAGTTTGAATTTTTGGCTAGTGACTCTGATGAGGAATTCCGGCGATCTCAACTGGGCGATCGCCCGCTACTGAGCGCTGATCAACGTGAGCTGATCAAGGGCAGCGCGATAACGGTCTGCATTGCCAATCTGTTGATAAAACTTGGCGGCTTGTTTGAAATCTGAGAGGGCAGACTTGGTGTTACCGAGTTTGACCTGAAGTTCACCGCGGCTGTAGAACGCCGCGCCAAGATTGCTGCCGCCCCAACCCTGATTGAGTCTGATGGCTTCAGTGAAATCTTCAAGGGCTTGCTGCTGCTGCTTTAAAGCGGTATAAACCTTAGCTCGATTACTATAAGCGAGTGAGGTCGGTTGCAGCTGAATGGAACGTGAATAGTCACTTTTCGCGCCCTGGTAATCGCGTAGAGCGCTTTTAGCAGCACCTCGATTCAAATACAGCGTTGCATTATTGGGATAGCGGCGAATCCCTTCGTCCAATATCTTTAACCCCTTCTGATAGTTACCTTGTCTAATCTGAAGACTACTTGCCAGGGTATAATTGCCAATTTGTTGAACTACAATGCTTCGCTGTCCTGGCAAATTGTTGATTGCTGCGGCAGCAGGAATGGCAAAGTTGAGATTGGTGCCCGGATTGCCGCTTCTAACAATCCCAATCACCTGACCATCCTCATCCAACAATGGTCCACCAGAGCTTCCAAAGCTAGCGGTCGCGGTAAATTGAATCAAACCACTGCTGTCGATGCGGCTGATGATGCCATCACTGAGGCTTCTCTCTAAACCCTTTGGATCACCGATCGCATAGGCTTTTTGCCCAATTCTGGGAGGCACTGTTTGCATTCTCAAACTTGGCAGCGGCTTTTTAGGGCGGATCTGAACGAGGGCTAAGTCAACTTGAGCATTGCGAGACACTACGATGCCTGAGTAGATGGAGCCGTCGGTTAACTTAACCGCCACTTGTTTGTTCTTGCCGACCACGTGGTGATTGGTCAGAATGAAGCCTTTAGAATCGGCAATAAATCCACTGCCATAATTAAACGCTTTGCCGTTTTGGGCAGCGATCGAAACCACCGCAGGACTAGATCGCTGATAGAGAGTTGCCGGATCAAGGGCAAAGGCGGCATGAGTGACCAGCGCGAGCGCAAGGGTGTTGAGCGCTGTAAAAGTCTTGGCTACCAATTTCATCAGAGGTTCTCCCGTGTAAGCGTAAAAGGGTTTAGCTTGAAAATTGGGATGAGGTTGCCTAACTGAAGCAACTCAGCGATCACGTGTCATGAGACGATCGAGATCGCGGAGACGAAACAAGAGCAAATTAGTGTAGATAACCGCAGACTAGGAATGATGCAGGAAGGGTTGCGGTGAGTAAGAATTTTGAGTTCTTGATTTAAAGCTTAAGTAAAGCGGACTGAGAAAGCATTCGTTCTACCCACAAATTGCGTGGTAGGAAGTGCGTAAGCATGCTTGCGGGAAAGTGCAACTTGAAGGGTTAATACTACTTTCTAGAGGATTGTCTGCCGGAGTCATTAGTATCTGTAGTCTCAGTTGATCGCAAATTCAGTAGCTAGCTGTGCTGCCATGAGTGAAAAGCGAACTGAGGTTTGTATTAATCAGCAGTTGTGGCAATGATGTTAACCTGCGATCGCTGGAATGGCAGCGTAGGCTGGTCCTATGGCATCGCCCGGACAACCCTACCCAATTGCGATCGTTATTCAGAGCAGCGTTACTCTGCTTCTCCAATGAGCGTGAATGCTGCCCAATCTCGCGGCTGGGGATGGGATGTCATTGTGGTTAACATTGCCTGTCGGAGTGCCTGAGCTTTATCGGGTTGTTTCTGCAAGTTCAGGTAAAACGTCTGCATCAACTCTGCTGTTGGGGCATCGGGAACTGCCCAGAGGGAAACAATCACACTCGGTACACCTGCTGCAATCAGCGATCGTGACAAGCCCACGATGCCATCGCTTGTCACATCACCTTGGGCAGTATCACAGGCACTTAACACCACTAGCTCTGCCTTGAGCTTCATATTCAAGATTTCAGTTGGGGTGAGTAAACCATCATCAACCTGGTTGGGGGAGTTGGGGGCAAGCACGATCGCGCCCGGTGCATTGCCACTGTTGGTGGTCAATAAACCATGCGTTGCGAGATGAATAAACCGTGCTTGCGGCATCTGGTTGAGTACTGCTGCTTTAGTTGCAGCAGCCCCAATCAGCGGTGTGGTCTTGAGCAACTGCGCGACAGTGCGGGCTTCTTGTTCGGCTGCGGGTAAAGGGACAAGGCCACCCTCCGACAGTTTGGGCAGTGTAGGATTGCCAACCACCAAAGCAGTGCGGTTTGGAGTACGGTTAAGTTGTTGTTGGTTCTGGTCAGTAAAACTCAAGACCTGAATTGAAGGTGCTGTCAGCAGGGTGTGCTGTTCAATCAGATAAGTGCCTTTTTCATTCAGTAAGGCGGGAAAAGGCACCAATAACAGTTCGTTTTGTGGAATGAAGATGACGCGATCGCTGGGATTCTTGGGTAATAAGTCAGCGATCGGTTCAATCAGCATTTGATGTAAGGTTCTGAGTTGATACGCTCCAAACTGATCGAGGCGAACATTCGTTGGCTGGGAAGTTGAAGTGGGTGTTGTTCCAGAGCGACGAACGCCTCGCCGTAGAACATCATGAGTGACGGACACTAACTCTTGCAGTTCTGTGGTTGAGAATTTGTACCGAGTTTTGCGGAACTCGATCTGTCCGGTAGGACGAATCACCCAAATATATAACGCTCCCCCAACCACCGAATATTCAACTAATGTAGCGTTTTGCTGGCGGGCAACTTGTTGGATTTGAGGGAGCGAGAGCGGTTGACCCAGGCGCTGAAGGGTTTGAGGTGGCATGGAATCCCCTGCTAATCGCGTTGCCAGTAACTCGACAAAAGCGCGGGTACGACCGCGCTCGGCAACTTCGAGCGCTGCCGTGGTTTTGTTTTGAACAACCAGTGTGAGTTGCAACCAAAGGTAAGGATTGACGAGCCGATTTGCCAGGAAAACTTTGTCTCGATCTTTTAGCCCCCCCCGCAGGGATTCGACAATCTCGATCGCTTCATACAACGCTTTTTCTGCAGCATTGATGCTGCCAGAGTAAGCAAGCGATTGCCCCAGTCCTGTGAGAATTAGACTCTTAGTCAAGCGATCGTCAGTTTGTTGGGCAATCTTTAATGCTTGCTGAAAAGATTCCTGTGCCTGACTGTATTGCCTTAGTTTGTTGTAAACCATACCCACGTTAGCAAGTGCGACCTTTTCGCTTTCGCGATTACCAATCTGCTGAGCGATTTTCAAAGCGGATTGAAAATGCTTCATGGCATTGGTATGTTGTTCTAACTCATAGGAAATCGTGCCAATATTGATAAGCGTTCTACTTTCACCTGCCAAATTGCTACTCTGCTGAAGAATCTTCAGGGCTTGTTCAAACACGGTCAATGCTTTATCTCGTTGTCCTAGACTCATGTAAGCATTACCCATATTATTAAGGGTCATACTCTCGCCCTCACGATTGCTAATCTGCTGTGCAATCCTCAGCGATCGTTCATAAAACTCCAGTGCCCTGGTGGATTGTCCTAATTCCTGGTAAACATCGCCAATATTACTGAGAATCGCTCCTTCTCCAGTGCGATAACCGCTTTGTTGAATTATCTGTAAGGCTTGTTGATGCGTGGTTATTGCCTTAGCGTATTGAGATTGTTTTGTATAAATCAGACCCATCAGAGTTAGCGACATTCCTGCTTGTACAGGAGCGTCGATGCGCTGAAAACCCTCTAATGCTTGTTGATAGAACTCTAATGCTTTGGGATATTGACCTAAATTCTCGTAGACACTCCCCAGATTCAGCAGAATTACTCCTCCCGCATTCGGATCGATTTGTCGAGCCACTTTCAATGAGGCTTCCAAAAACTCTGCCGCCTTCGCATACTGTCCCCAGCGAGTGTAAATTCCTCCAATGTTGCTGAGATTCGTTGCTTCAAGCATTCGATCGCCAGTTTGTCGGGTAATCACTAACGCAGCTTGAGCCGTTTCTAGCGCTTTAGCAAGTTGCCCCAAGTCAGCATAAGCCCGACCCGCAAAAGTCAGAGCCATACCTTCTGCCTTGCGATCGTCAACTTGTCGGAAGACCTCTGCGGCTTGTTGGTAAGACCCTAATGCTTTGGCGAATTGCTCTAAACTGTCATATGCGTACCCAAGAATGACAAGCACTGCCCCTTCCTGTGCGCGATCGTCGATTGATTGATACAGTTTCAAGGCAGCTTCAAACGCAGCGATCGCCTCCTTTACACGACCTGCATCCAATAATTGCTGACCTTGTTTCGAGAGGCGATTGGCTTCAGCTTTCCGAGCATCGATCGTCTGAGCGACAGCGGGAGGTGGGGCGTGGGGAGGCAGGCAAACAGTAACAGGCAAAAAGCAAAGGGCGAGAGGCAAAAGGAAACGCAATCGCACATTACGTTTGCTTGCTTTGATCCGTTGGGGCGAAGGTTGCATGGGTTCTAAGGTTTGGGTTGCAGGGGTTAGCGACGTAGGGACACAGGAACGGCGGGGCATGGAGATTTCTATGCCATTTCATACTCTCCGCGTCATAACGGTGCCCCTTCAAGGTCTCGTAACATTTGCTCCACCTGCTTCGTTAGGCTCACCTTGCCTTGTGCTTTAGAGAGTTCTTTTGCCTGCTTTAGATGCTCAAGCCCTTTCGGCTCCTGTTGATCGACAGACAAAGCAACTCCTAAGAGAAAGTGAGCCTCAGCATTGTGGTAGCTCAGTGCAACGGCTTGCTTCAGTTCTAGGATTGCCTCGGATCGCTTATCTTGGGCTAACAGCACTGCCCCTAGAGCGTAGCGGGACTTGGGCGATTTGGCATCAAGTTCTACTGCCTTCTCAGCCTCAGTCAGAGCTTCAGTTTGCTTTCCTTGTTTAGATAAGACCAATCCCAAGTTGCTGTGGGCGATCGCCAACTTCGGGTCTAGCTCAATTGCTTTCTGGTATTCAGCGATCGCTTTGTCTGCTTGCTTTTGCTGATTCAAAGCTGCCCCTAAGTTGTTGTGAGCCATCGCATTATTTGGCTTAAGCTCGATTGTCCGCTTTAGCTTGGTGCTGGCTTGTTCCAGATGTCCTTGATCCAATAAAGCTGCTCCAAGAGTCACCAAAGCTTCTGCGTTACGGGGCTTCAGCTCAACGGCTTTGCGAGCGGCTGTAATCGCTCCGTCAACATCGCCTCGCTGATACAGTAGAGCAGCCAAATTAGTGTAGGCACGGGCACTATGCGAATTCAGTGCAATCGTCTCTTGATAAGCCGCGATCGCTTCATCATGCCTGCCACGGTCTTGCAAGGCGTCACCGAGGCTGAGATGAATATCTTCGACGTTTGTAGGTGTCAATTCAAGGGATTTTCGATAAGCGGCGATCGCTTGATCGAGTTCCCCTTCCTGACTGAGCGCCAAGCCTAAATTGTAATAAGCATCGGCATTAGCTGCATCGTGCTGAATGACCTGACGAAAGGCTAACGCAGACTCTTGATAATCTCCTTTGTCATATGACGTGAGTCCTTGTTGAAACTGATATGAAGCGATGAGACGAGGAGCTTGAAGTAAACCAGCGAGTGCCAACGCTAGGAGAATGAATATACCTGGAATCGGGCGATTTGCTTGATGTCGCATACTAGAGCCTCCTGATACCTCTACTTGTGGACTTCAACAGTGGAATAAAACTCCGTGATGATTTTGGATCGAGAGATGGGTTTTAGGTGGAGAGGTTTAGGTAGATACGGCAGGGGTAGTCTTAATCTGTCTGAGTCGATCGTCTTTCAGAGCAAGGTTACTCTGCTTCTCCAATCAGCGTAAATGCTGCCCAATCTTTCGGTTCGGGATGGGTTTTCATGGTGGTTAACATGGCCTGCCGCAGTGCCTGCGCCTTATTTGGGTTCTTTTTCAAGTTTGTATAAAACGTCTGCATCAATGCTGCGGTCGGCGCATCAGGAACTGCCCAGAGGGAAACAATTACACTGGGTACACCTGCCGAAATCAAAGAGCGCGACAACCCAATCACGCCATCTCCAGTGATCCGTCCTTCTCCCGTGTTGCAGGCGCTCAAGACAACTAGGCTGGCTTGCAGTTTCATCTCGAAGATTTCTGCTGCGGTCAATAAGCCATCATCGTTGCCAGAGGGAGCCAGGGCGATCGCACTACCCAATCCCTGCACGTTATCCAGCAATCCATGCGTGGCGAGGTGAATGATCGATGCTTGAGGCATTTTTTGAGTGATGGCAGCTTTGGTGCCTTGATCGCCGAGGATGGCTTGAGTGTTGAGCATTCTGGCGACCGCTATGGCTTCAGTTTCGGCTTCGGGAAGGGGCGACAAGGCTTGTTTCGGCTCTCCAGGTGACAGGGAGACCTGAGGCATGGTGGGATTGCCCAGCACGAGAGCGTTGCCATGACGATTGGCTGGCTCGTTGGCTAACTTCTGCTGTTGTTGTCGGGTGAGTGCCAAAACTTGAATCGAGGGTGCGGTAAGGATGGTGTGTTTTTGGATTAAGTAAGTGCCGTCGGCATCTTGCAGGGCGGGAAAGGGCACCTGGAAGAGCGAATCTTGGGGAATGAAAATGACGTGGGCGTTGGGGTCTTTGGGTAGAAGTGTTTGAATTGGGTCAATCAGCAGTTGATGTAGCCTCTGCAAGTTGAAGTTGGGTTCGGATTTTGTGGAGCGATTGTTACTGCGACTACGACTACGAAGACCCTCGGATTCTTGATAGTCAATGATGAAGCTGACTAGAGAGGCGTTGTGCTGTTGCCAGAGAGGTTTGAGGTCAACTTGACGAAAGGTGATTTCGCCAGTAGGTTGAATCACCCAGATGTAGAGCAAAGATTCCCTCGGTTCGCTTTTTCCTTGAATCTGGAAGGCGTCGTAGATAATGGAATACTGCACCAACGTTGCATTCTGTGCTTTGGCGATTTGGCGGATCTGGGCTTGGTTAGGAGCAGAAGCAACGACCGAATCAGCAGCATCTGACGATAAACGCTGGGTCAGCAGATCGACAAAGGCGCGGGCACGTCCCCGTTCGGCAATTTCTAATGCGGCGATTGGGTCATTTTGAGCTACCTGGACTTGTTGTAACGTCCGATAAGTGCGAGCTTGTCCTTCAAAGATGGAGACTTTATTCGCATCGTTGGAACCGAGCAGTTGCCGCATCGATTCCCACAATTGAATCCCCTTCACAAGCACGGTTTCAGCTTCTGTCATGTTGCCAGCTTTCAAAAACGTCCATCCGAGGTTATTGAGCGCTATACCTTCCCTAGTGCGGTCTTTAATTTCGCGGGCAATAGCTAAGCTCTGCTGAATGTACTCGATTGCTTGGATACCGTTGCCCAAATAGCCGTTAGCAAGTCCCAAATTGGTTAATGCTATACCCTCCCCTTGACGATCTTTAATTTCGCGGGCAATAGCTAAGCTCTGCTGAATATACTCAATTGCTTTAGTGTAGTTGCCCAGATAGCCGTTAGCGGCTGCCAAATTTCCTAGGAGCCGACCTTCCATTTGGCGGTCTTTAACTTCGCGGGCGATCGCTAAACTCTGTTCTCCATACTCAATCGCTTTGGGGTAATCGCCTAGAGAACTGTAAGGGTTACCCAAATTGCCCAATACTCGACCTTCCATTGGACGGTCTTTGACTTCGCGGGCGATGGCTAAACTCTGTTCTCCATACTCAATCGCTTGGGTGTAGTTACCTAAAGAACTGTAAGCAGAGCCCAAATTGCTCAGTGCCCGACCTTCCATTGGACGGTCTTTGACTTCGCGAGCGATGGCTAAACTCTGTTCTTCATACTCAATCGCTTTGAGGTAATCGCCTAGAGAACTGTAAGGGTTACCCAAATTGCTTAGTGCCCGACCTTCCATTTGGCGGTCTTTTACTTCGCGGGCGATCGCTAAACTCTGTTCTCCATACTCAATCGCTTTGGGGTAATCGCCTAGAGAACTGTAAAAGTTACCTAAATTGCCCAATACTCGACCTTCCATTGGACGGTCTTTTACTTCGCGGGTGATGGCTAAACTCTGTTCTCCATACTCAATCGCTTTGGGGTAGTTACCTAAAGAACTGTAAGCAGAGCCCAAATTGCTCAGTGCCCGACCTTCCATTGGACGGTCTTTGACTTCGCGGGCGATGGCTAAACTCTGTTCTTCATACTCAATCGCTTTAGGGTAGTTACCTAGAGAACTGTAAGCAGAACCCAAATTGCTAAGTACAATACCTTCCATTGGACGGTCTTTGACTTCGCTGGCGATGGCTAAACTCTGTTCTCCATACTCAATCGCTTTGGGGTAATCGCCTAAAGAGCGGTAAGCAGAACCCAAGTCGCCTAGTGCCTGACTTTCCATCTGGCGGTTTTTAAGGGCGCGATAAAGCTGGAGTGCCTGTTGCCAGGAAGTTAGCGCTGCTGAGACTTGTCCAGTCTGGTATTGCTGGTAGCCCTGCTGCAACAGTTGCTCGGCTTCTGCTTCACGAGAATCAGTGGTCTGAGCGACAGCGGGAGGTGGAGAGAAGGGAAGAAGGTAAACGGTAACAGGCAAAAAGCAAAAGGCAAGGGGCAGGAGGAAACGCGATCGCACCTTGCGTTTGCTTAATTTGATCTGTTTGGGGGCAGATTTCATCGGTTCTAGGGTTTAGGGAGCGGGGTTTGCGGAGCTTGACGCTGGCGTTCGATTGCTTCAATTTGTTTGAGCCGATCGCTCCAGTCTTTCAATTGTTGGGCTTCCGATTGGGCTTCCAAACTGGCAAGAGAACCGAGTAAATCCAGCACGGTTGACCGATTTTGAGCCGTCTCAGAAGCTTTGAGTGCGGCGGCGATCGCGTCATACCATAGCCCAGACTCTGCATACAGGTCGCTCTGCTGTTGGGGTGTTGGCGCAGCAGCCTGCTGCGTCGTTGCAGACGCAACTGGCTTGACCACTTCGATTTCTGCCGCCACCACCACATTCTTCGCAGGAACCCGCGGATCACAAACCAACACTACCTGCCAGCGATACACCTGTCCGATCGCCAGTTCAGGCTGATTTTGGGGCAGGGAAAACTGCATCATTCCCGGCTGACTTTGCATCTCGGTTCTGTAGAGCGGTTGTCCCGTGCGAGTAAACAGCCGGAATTGCAAGGGATGGGGAGCGCGATCGGGCACAAACCAGACGAAGGTTGGACGCGAGGACCTTGTCTGCCCGACATGGCTAAACGGCACCAAGGGAGCCAATCCTACCGATGTATTCGAGTCGCATCCCCCGCGAGATGTCGAGGGTTTCGTTACTCTGGGTGCTGAAGGATTCTTTGGCGGACGATATGCCCGCTTCGTCTTGGTTGCTGTCTTTCCGGGTGCCGAGTCATTCTTCGACGGATAGTATCCTGCGAGCACCATAGGCGCGATGCCGATCAATAGCGTAAGGACCAAACTAGTGATGAGTGCGTGCTGCTGGCGAGGCTTTAATAGGTGAGGCATAGCGTAAATCACCCCTACGAATTTCTTCTACGATAGGCAGCCATTTGCAGAATCAACAGGGGATCACCTGTAAAGCTCACTTGCGGGAAAGCGCAATCGCGAGTTATCGACGTTGCCAGAACCAGCTTCGAGTCGCTGACCACGTTAACTCGCAGACGGTTCCTTTCGGTTGATTGGGATAGCGCCGAAACGTGCCGCCTAGCTGCTTGGCTAGATTTTTAGCCAACTGCGTTCCCAATCCCTTGCCTGGCTCTACTGAAGGCGCATCCAGCGGTTCACTTATCCCGTTATCGATCACCCGAATCACTTGCTGCTGGTCTTCCTGGGTGCAAATCACCGTCAGTTTCGTCGCCCCCAATGCATGTTTGCCCACGTTGCACAGCGCCTCCTCTAGAAAGCGGCAGAGTCCGCGCTTGTGTTCTAGCCGCAAATGGCGAGTATTCAGCGGGTCAAACTGAACAATTTTGACCTTGAGCGCTTGCAAGTGCGGCAGATCCCGCTCCAGCGTGTTGCAATACACCGTGTAGAGCAAGTCGTGCAGCGGCGCTTGAAGTGCCAGGTCGATCGCGTCGCCCATCTGTAAATGCGCCTCATCCGCGATCGCCTCTCGCTGGACAGATCCATAAATCGCCCGCAATTCCTGGCTCAGGCGTTGCAGATCGGGCAAAAGTGGCGACAGGTTTTGCTCTGCTTGAGCCTTTCTCAGCGTGCCAACCAAAGTTTGCAACGGGCCACTGTGAATGGCGTTGAAGGTTTGTTCGATCACAAACTGACGCTCCTCTAAACGCAGCCGTAAGTTCTTGCGTTCTTGCTCATGGCGGTAGAACAGGACGGCTGTCAACCCAAATCCATTCGGGACGAGTCCGAGCAAGGCTGGGACGAGCGGCACCCACCAGCCGAGCAGAATCAACCCGTAAACGATGCCAACCAAGCTGATAACCGCAACTCCCAGCCCCAATAAAATCCTCCAGGGAGACTGCAAAAATCGTCCCAGGCTGATGCCCAGTACCCCCCAGGCGACAATCCACCCGTACTCCCAACCGTCGTGCCAAACCCGCAGCAATGGACGCTGATCCAGCACCGCGCTCAGGATTTGACTGATGGCATGTGCTTGCATTTCGACTCCATACACCAGTCCCGGATTGATGCCTGTGATCGCGCCCGAACTTGCCAGATCTTTGGCGCTGAGCGACATCACCCCAATCAGCACGATGCGTCCTCGGAGCCAAGCAGGATTCACCTTTCCCGCTTGAATCTGAGCAAGCGAAAGGACTCGAAACGGCCTTGCCCCGCTGCGAACATTGAGTAGAATCTGGTTGCCGCCAGCATCCGCTCTGGTGTAGCCGCCGGAGTTGGGCTGCACTCTGGTCAACTCGGTATTGCCAAAGCGCATCGCATCGGCATCACGAATTCCATTTTCTAACCCGATACCCTGCGTTGCCAGATAGCGTTCCGCCACCTGCAGCGTGAACGAAAACCGATACTCCTGCTGAGGATTGTGAGCACCCAGTAAGCTGCGTCGCTGATAGCCATCCTCATCCAAAACACTATCCGCAAAACCCACGTGCTCTGGCGGCAGAGCCGGAGGCGGCGCAACGGTATAGCCACTGCGATCGGGGAAGGCAACCTCGACTCCAATCACATTCTGAATGGTGCGAAAGAGCGATGCTAGCGTCGCGTGACCCGGTTCAACCGGGATATCGCGCACAATATCGAGCCCGATCGCGCCAGGTTGGTAGGTCTGCAACCGCTGGAGCAAAGCAGCAATATCGCGATCGGGAATTGGATAGGTGCGGGCGCGTTGAATATCGGCTTCCGTAATGCCCACAATCACAATCCGTTCATCCATTGGCTCCGGTGGACGCAGCCGCAGAAAATTGTCCAACGTCACCAATTCCAAAAACTCAAACGAACCCGTCAAACGAGCGACGATCACGCCGATCAGCACAACGAACCCTGGCAGCGATCCCCGTCGCCAAATTGCGATCTCTGTTTTGATGGCACTAAATGCTCCCATAGCGAATCCTACGCTTAATTTAAGCGGTTCATTAAGATCCAAATCGTCAATCCAAGAGACCTGCCTCCCGTGCCCGCACTTCCGTTTGAATCCGGAGATTCTTGTCCTCGTCAGGATACACCTCTAACACATCCCGGATCTTGGTCCAGTAGTACTGCACCGTGCGCTCCGAAACGTTCAGGCGCTTAGCGATCGCCGTGTCCTGTAAGCTCTCCTGAAAGGCAAGTTGCAGCACCTGCATCCAGGCCGGTTTGAGTTGCAACCCATTGCGAATTTCTTTCGGCGTGTAAGTCCGCTCCCGCAACGCCCAATCGACCATGGTCAGCAAATCCTTCACGGGCTGGCTCTTATCCACAACGGTGAAACCGCCCATGTGGTTGTCGATCGTCGGTTTGAGCCAGACTAACGTGCGGACGTGGGCACTCTGCACCACCAGATTCAGCCTCGGATATTGCTCCATCAGCGCTTTGAGTAATTGCAGTCCAGAGTTAGCTTGAGCCGTTTCGCCACTCGCTCCTGGCATCACCAGATCCACCAGCACCAAATCGGGATGAGTGTGCTCCATCTGCTTAAGCGCTTCCTGGGCCGTCTGAGCTGTCAGAATAAGCGCCTCTGGATATGCCTGCTTTAAGACACCGAGCGTGCCGTCTAAAACTAAGGCGTGGTCATCCACGACCAAAAAGGCTTGTTTCTCCGGTTGAGCGTTTTGGGACATGGCAACTCGCTACAGCAAACAGCGGCTAGCGTCACTAGCTCTCTTCTTACAATAGAGGCATCGCCTGGATCAAACACTACACCTGTTTACTAATCTCGCGTGTAGACATCAGCAATCAGCACTGTGGCAAAGCGCAATCGGACTCAATGCTTCCATCAAATCTGTCGGAACTGAGTCTGATGATCTGAACAGAAATAGTTGTTTGGTCATCTGGTACCCGTCTGAAACGTATATCTCTGATAGGCTTTGTTGGTGCTGCACAGAGCTTCAGCTTCCTGCTTTTTAGGTTTCCCTAAAGCTTCTGGTTGGGCTGAGGGAGTTCTTTAGCTAGTTCAAGCACGAGGTGAGCAACTATCTGCCATTATGGTTGCAGTTGGCGTTCCAGATTAAGCTGCAGCTTGGTTTCATGCCCCTAACAACAGAAGACCAACGAGACAATGGGGCTTTCAGCCGCTGCAAACGAGCAAACGGGCTTCTGTACTACCCCCTTCTGAGCGACTTGTGTCCAATTTGAGTCCAGAGCTACTAATACACCCTCTGTACATACCCTCTATACATTGTCTTCTGCGGGACAGCGTACGTTACCTTCTTAGCTGCACCCCTTGCAGCACCAGAAACAGCATCGTCAAGGCAATTACTCCGCACAACTGAGAGAGTGCAAATTTGTCCCGCAACCTAGAAGCTTCGAGATTGAAGCCGTTCGACTTAAGATCCAAAAATGATTCCTCCACACAAAACCTGAGTCGGTATTGAGCAAAGGTTTGCAAGTTCGTCGGCTCATCGCTCACAAGCGTCCAAGCTTCGCTACTTTGCTTGTCATGGGCAAACGCCAAGTAACCGTTAGGGTAGGGTTTGGTTCTACCTACTGACACTGATAGGGTGAAATAAGCTTGTCCCGACTGTAACTGAACTGACGGCACTTTGCGCCATTGTCCTTGGTGCTGACACTGAAACGAACGTTTAATCCGAATCCGAAAATGTCAATCCGGATTGTCTCTGAGGTACTTCATCAACTTGCTATCGGCAAAGCCTCGGTCTGCCAGTAGGACAATTGCCAAACCATTGGGCAGAAACTTTTGCGGCTTGCCGCAGTACGCTCTGAATCGTCCCTAACCTGACGGCGCTGCTGGACTGTGCCACCACTCGCCAAGCCACGGAAACGGTTCTGCCCCGATAGACAGCTCCTACCCAAACGATGCAAAAGCAATTCCACACCATTGTCGTATCCAGGCTCAGATACAGCCGTTCTCTGCTCCACTCGGACAGGGCTTGTCCAACCAGAGCATGATGAGCGGAAACGACAGCAATCCGTCGATTCGACAACCAACGCCGAAACTGTCTCTGATGGGACTGCGCGAGTTGAGCACGGCTTTTCACGTACAAGCCAAACCCATTGAGATGCACGTTCTGGCTTTGGATCATGCCAATCATCATCCAGCAGAGTGTTTGTAAGTGACACCTATCTTGCCATTAAATGTCACATTGACTCAGATAGCGCGACAACGCAGCATAAAGACGGGAAGTAGGAGTCGTTGATTTTGCTGTTAGGTGTGGTAATTTTCCAGCTTAAATCAGACTCTGCTTCCCTTCTAACTTTTCTTTCAGCCTGTTCCTGTTTTGTCAGTCAAGCAGGTTCTAGGACTATGATCCTCTTCAATTATTGCCGTAGGAGATTTTACTGTATGTGTGGGAACTCTAATGAGAGTATCCTGCCTAAATTCTTCTACGTTAATTCAGCATGTCTGAACCAGCAATTCCAAGCAACGCTTTATTAAATTATCCATTTCTGCTCCTGACCTACATGGTTTGTGCCGATCAGCAGATCCATTCAGAAGAAGCGAAGGGATTGCATGGATTAGCACGACAGACGCGAATGAGCAGCTGCACCCTCGAGGAGATGGAAAAAATTCTATCTCAGCACGATGATCGGCTCTCGATTGAAGCAATTGCTCAAAAAATTCCCGTGCATGAACAGATTGAAGTCATGCGACAAATTCTTGCAGTTGCTTATGTAGATGGCTTTTGTGCTCCAGTTGAACGAGAGCTTGTCGAACGAATTGCAGGACTTTGGAGGATTTCATCTACGGAAATAGAGTTACTGCTTGAAGCTGCAGAAGGTTTTGCCCATCAACACAAACTAGTCAGTCATGAACAGGAGACTTGCTTTGGAACTCGGTTTTTGAAGGATTCAGAAACCGTTCTCTCCCATGAACTCTTGAACCAGTTAGCTACTATTGCGCCTCATGACTCTAGATTTCACCAGGAGCAGCTACAGCATGAGACGCTGTTCGCAGGTGCAGAGTACGATCGTGCAATTGAGATGTGTTCCCGTATTGCCAAAGAGGATTACCAGTTTGCAGAAACCACATTCAAGTCCACCTCAGCTACTTTGAAGATACTGGGACAAAACCTTGTACAAATGAGTAAGAGTACAAGGAATAAATCTCAGCATAAAGGACAAGCTTCGTCTGCAAATGAAGTAGCTCAACAACTTGATGCAACTATCAAAGCTTTAACTTCGGAAATCATCGCAAATCTTGAAGAAATTCGCCAAACACTTCATGCCAAACAACGAGCATTGGGCGACTTCAGCATCGCTTTTATGGGCAAGACAAAGGCAGGGAAAAGTACGCTTCATGCCATTATTGCAGGTGAAGGTTGGGATGCAATCGGCGTTGGGAAACAGCGTACAACACGGTGCAATCGAGTTTACACTTGGAAGAAAATCCGTATTATTGATACGCCTGGAATTGGTGCGCCTGGTGGTCAAACTGATGAGGAGATTGCAAAAACCGTCATTGATGAAGCCGATGTCATTTGTTATGTAGTGACAAACGATAGCATTCAGGAAACAGAATTCGGCTTTCTCAAAGTTCTCAAAGACAAAACTAAACCTCTCATGGTTCTGTTGAACCTCAAGCAAAATCTACGAGATACGAAACGGTTGGAGTATTTTTTGAAGAATCCCGATAAGCTGTTTGCCATGGAAGGCAACAGTGGGATTGGGGGACATATTGAACGAATTCGTCGCTATGCAAAAGAACATTACGCCAACGATTATTTCAGTATTATTCCTGTCATGCTACTAGCGGCTCAAATGTCTCGTGAGTCTGAACATCAGAACCGTAAAGATGAATTATTCCAAGTCAGCCGACTACAGCCCTTTTTGGATATTATTCGGCTCTCACTGGTTGAACATGGAACCATTCGACGATCGCAAACGCTTTTAGGTTCTACAGTAGGTGCCATTGATCTTCCCCATAAGTGGATAACGCATCAATTGCAGATCTATAAAACCTTGAACGAAACACTCAAAAGTAAGCGTAAAAGTCTTCAGGACGATATCCAAAAAGTCCGAAAGGATACTTCAAACAGCTTGAGGCAGAAAATAAAGCAGGTATTTCAATCAGTCTTACAGGCAATTCCTAGTTTTGCTGAAGAACACTGGGAATCGAACGAAATTATTATGCGGCTAGGTTGGGAACGAAAACTACAATCCATTCAGTTTGAGGAGCATTTGAAGACTGCATATCAAGAAGTAATGCAGGATTTTGATAAAGAGGTTCAAAGCGCTCTTGAAGAGATTGGTAGAGAATTGCAGTTTATTGCTCAGTTAGCTGGTGGTGATTTTACTTTTAAGCAGCAAGACTCTTTTCATGAGCGTCTTCTATTTCGCATCGGTGGTGGCATTTTAAGTGTTGCTGCCGTATTTTTGATGTTTACGCCCCTTGCTCCCATTGGTATTGTTCTTGGTGTGCTTGGAGGCATAGCTTCACTCGTTACTGGTTTCTTTAAATCCAGAGATCAAAAGCGTCGTGAAGCTGTTCAGAAAATTTCTGTAGCACTCTCTAGCCAAATTGAGAAATACCAACAAACTACCCTACAGAATGCAGAAGCCGCTTTAAGTCAACATTGCCGAGATGTTACCGTAGCCGTTGATCAATATTTTGAGGAATTGATTCAAGGCTTAAGTGGCATGACCAATCAATTAGAAAAAGCCGAGAAGCAGTTGCAGCAATCAAGTGACTACCTGAATCGAGCTTACGCCAAACGAATCTTAGATTGGTGTCTGGAGCAAACAGAACCGTTAACTGAAACAGTTATTGATCGAGCGATCGTACAGGTGGAGCGAGATTTCGGACGAAGCATGGTGATCCATGCCAAAACAGATTTGCCCCTAAAGAAATCCCAAGACCAGATTCGAGCCGTCTTGCAAGAAGATATTGCTATTTACCTCACTCAACTAGTGAGCAAGTCTTGAACCCACAAACCTTGGTATAAATCTATGACTCAACCGAATCAAACCTTCAAAGCAGCTGAAATTGGTCGAAGATTTGAAATTGCCTGTTCAGCATTTAAGCAATTGCTAGAAAAAGAGGACAGTGAAAACTCAAAGTCTATTCAACATAAACTCTCTACCGAGTTAGCAAAGCACAAAGAACAAGGTATCCTAAATGTTGCTTTAATTGGACAATATAGTGCAGGCAAGTCAACTATTATCTCTGCTCTCACCGGACGACGGGATATTCGTATTGACGCTGATATCGCAACTGATAAAACTGCTCCCTATGATTGGAACCAAATTCGCTTAATCGACACACCTGGACTGTTTACTGATCGTCAGGATCATGACGCAATCACCTATGAAGCGATTTCTAAGGCTGATCTGCTAGTATTCTGCCTCACCTATATGCTATTTGACTCAACCACAGTCGAAAACTTCAAAAAGTTAGCCTATGAGAAGGGCTACCGTTGGAAAATGATGCTGGTTATCAATAAGATGTCCGATGAGGCGGGGGAAGAAGACCAGAAAATTGCTAGCTATCGACAGAGTTTGGCGGAGGCATTGAAGCCCTATAGTCTTGATGAATTCCCGATCTCCTTCATTGATGCGAAAGACTGCTGTGATAGCATTGATGGAGAAGATGATTTCCTGCTGGAAATTAGTCGCTTTCAGACATTCATTGATGAGTTGAATCACTTTGTCAAACGTCGAGCCACCTTAGCTCGATTTGATACTCCTGTTCGGATCGCCCTCAGCTATTTGGATGAAGCCCAAGTTTGTTTTACCCGTAACTCCAACGGCGATGCAGCATTCCTTGAACTACTAAACCGTCTGTCGCGCATGGTGCTTAAAGAACGCGATCGACTCAGAACTAAAGTCAAAGGAATCACACTGAACATGACTTCAGAAGTGGTCAAGGAAGGAGTTCGGTTAGCAACGGCAGTGGGCACAGAGGTTAACTTTGAAACCTTAAACAAGCAGGCAGAAATTAATGTACGGATTCACTACGAACAGGCAGGTGAGCAACTGCAAGTAACAGCAGAGGAGGCGTTTGAGTCTATTCGGCTTGAAGTTGGGAAAATTCTTCAAAGCGATCTGACCCAGGCTTTCGTTACAAGGCTAGAATTTGACCAGCAGATTGCCGCTCAAAATGTTAAGCCAGGTATCAATGCAGAGCACTTGAGAACACAAGTTGATTGGCTGCAGAAGATTGGGAATGAGGTTGGGGCAAAGCTGCAGGTCTCAGCAACTAGGCAACTTTTATCGACAGGTGGGTCAGGATTTCTGCGGTCAATTGACGTGGCAGGAAGTCAACTACACCAAGCTGTTTACGGAGTCGGTAAATTCATTGGTTTCAAGTTCAAACCTTGGCAGGCTGTCGGCATGGCTAAAAATATTGGAAATGCGGCGATGTTCCTTGGACCTGCTTTAGCGGTAGTTTCTGTTGGTCTAGATGCCTATACTACCCACCAGGAATATGAGCAGGAGCGAAAAATGGCAGAGGTTCGTCAAGACATTACCAGCCAGTTCCAGTCTGTTGCTAAAGATCTAGAACGCCAGATTGAAACTAACTTACGAGAGTTTGAAGCCAAAGTTTATGGCAAGATTGAGCAGGACATTGCCGCAGCGCGTCAGCAAGAGGAGAATTCGATCTCTACTTCAAATCAATGGGTGAAGCAACTTGTTGAGATTCGTAAGGAATTGGAAGCAATTATTGCTGATATTACCGTTTCCTCAAAAATTGAAAATAGTTAGCAATCCACCCACTGAAGCACTCTCAGGGTGGAAAAAATCCGATTTGGCCGTTGAATATCTGTGCTTACTCAAAATCTAATTTCTTAGGAGCGCTTGATTTGAAGCTGTTCCAGGCTGACCTTCAAACAACGATCTGAAAACAGCTCACGAGGCGTAGAGCTATTGATTGACCTTGCGGTTTCCTGTACTAGTGGGTTCCAAGCAAAGGATAAGCTATCTTTATGAAACGACGGATTAGCCGCTTTTGCCCAGTAAACTATCCAACCTATAGGTGAAAGGCAAACCTCTATTACAGTGATGATAAGGCTTTCAGCTTTTGCCCAGGGCGGTTCGAGACTTTATGCCGCATTAATGCTTGTAAGTGGAACTTTTGGACACTAATAGCTTGTCGAAGGGGCCATAGGGTGCGATTGCCCTAACGACAGAATCGGTATTTGAGTGATCAGGCTGGACATTAATAGCTTGTTAAAATTGCCACTTAAAGGTTTTTGTCCCAAACAGAAGTTAGCAGGACTGTGAGACGAATATATCGAGCCACTTATGCAAGCGTTGGTGGTGCCATAGAAACTCCTTCGACACCAGTAGGCTAGAAACGTTCACTTTTTGTTCAATGGTGCTTCCTTCATGCAAAAGACCTATGCCTTCGCGATCCTTGCCCCCGTTCCAGAGGAGCATTTACTTTCAGGACTGGAAACGATCACGGCTCAACTCGATGCCGATGATCTGCCACCGAATCATGTGCCCAAAGTTGCCTTTGGCAGCATGGACTTTGAAGTTTTTGGAGCAGCCGAAAAGCTGAGAAGTGGTCAGGCGGTCGAGGTCTTGATCTATGCCTCTCACGCCAAAGGCGACCAACCCTTGAACCCACAGGTGACTTGGCGCGGGCTTTACGTGGGGTCTGTGGGATCTCGTCGCGGTCGCTATCCCGGTAAAGCGATGTATCGACCCAAATCGACTGCCACTGATAGTCCTACTTGGGCTGTGTTTTGGGAAGTTCAAGGGTTAGAACCGCTGAAAATGCCGCTGTCGATCGGCAGCTTGCGAGGGAAAGATAAGAAGACGAACTATCAGGCTCGGTTCCTTCCAGAAGGCCCCGTCTTGATTGCATTTCCCTGATCGCGTTAGTGAGCCGATCGCAAGCACAACGATAAAGAACCATGAAAATCGCGACCTACAATCTTCGATGTAGTGGCAAAGCCAACCAGCGTGTCCACTGGACTCAGCTTTTTGAGGTGGCAAACCCAGACATCCTTCTGGTGTAAAAAACCTGCTCCCCTGAACAATAAGTGACCAGCCGCTTTTGAGAAGTGTACCAGCAGCAGTTGGTGTCGGATGAGGTGCGTTGGCGTAGTCACTCGGAACGAGAATCGTACTTATCCGAAGAAAGGCGATCGCCCTCTCATCCCCCATAGAAATAGCGAACCGTTGAACTGGGGTGAGTCTCTTAGTGCCTTTCCAAGGCAGATGAATAGGGCGATCGCCCCTTTCGAGTCAGCCACCTCTCTACCGTAAATCCAATCGCCGACAATCGTTCCAGCAAATGGGTCATGTTGCCATTGAGAGCGATCACACACAGGAGCGGTATCGAGGTGGGGTTGTAGCCAGATTGTTTTTGTTGTGGTTGCAGCTTGATGATGACAAATGATGGAAGGATGCTCCAACTCTCCAATTAGGTGTGGCACGAATCCAACGGTTGCTAAGTTTTTCGGAAATGCAGGTGGCGATCGCTTGTTCGGATTCAACTGATGGAATCGAAACAAGCTGCTGAATGGGTGCAGTGATTTCTTGAATGGAAACTAGAGGAGGAATTAGAGTCGCACTGTGACCACCAATACGTTACTCCAATCGTTCTATCGATTAAATACGGCTATGTTTTACCTAACCAATGGAACTCCGCGTTTAGAGGTCAAAGTTTGCGAATCTGAACTTGAACAATGCAGTAGACACTGGTCTCTTAAAGAGTGATGTGTAGAATGGTTGCAATAGGTGGATTACAGTCTATACACTGCCCAGAATGTGAGAGTCAGCAAATCGTCAAAAACGGCAAGATCACTATTCAAGACGGTACCATTGTTCAAAAACATCTGTGTAAAACCTGCCACAAGCAATTCAATGAGCGCACAGTACACCAATGACACGCCTTCGGACTCCATTGACGCTTGTGATATTAGCGATGGCTGTACGCAGCGAAGGTATAGGTGTGCAAGCTACAGGGCGCTCTTTTGGCAAATCTCACTCCACCATCTTACGCTGGGAGAACGTTTGTCCAAGCAGGTAAGCCATTGGTTGTTGAAAAGCTTCAAACCCCCACCCTATAGTGCTTTGAGACGAAGAGCGATTGTGATATTCAATCCTTCGCTACGGACACTTATTCCTTCACTCTACACCAAACAGTTGGCAGCAAGGACTACGATAGCTTGGCGATCGCGCTAGTTGTTGCTAATTGATTGAGTTAACGCTGAACAGCGTTAACTGACACTCGTGCTGTGGTTGTAATCCCGGCTTTTCTCTACTCTTTGTCCAAAAGGAGTACTGTTTTGCAAAACAGAAGTGTAGTCATTTCGAGCAAGAGATCTCGAAATGACTACACTCTCAACGCTTTTATTTGCCGCTCAACGACTACTAAGCTTGGTCGGCAGGATCGCCATATGGGTCTTCACTTGCTGGGCGTAGATTGCCATACTGTCCGACATTCGCTATCTGGTCTGCAGGGTCACCATACGGGTCTTGACTGGCTGGGCTTATATCACCATACTGTCCGGCATTCGCCATCTGGTCTGCAGGGTCACCATATGGGTCTTGACTGGCTGGGCTTATATCACCATACTGTCCGGCATTCGCCATCTGGTCTGCAGGGTCACCATACGGGTCTTCACTCGCTGGGCGCGGTGATTGATTGTCAGTTCCTGCTGACTGATCATTTAGTAAAGCATCAGCCGCTTTGCGTAGGAAATCACCAACCATAAGAATCCTCCAATAGGAATGTAATTAACTTGGTCATCAGATGCATACTGCGCTAATCAGAGACTTAATAAGTCGCTGACTGTGCCTCTGGTACTGATGTGAGGTCCCGTCCCGTCGATCGGTTGTTATACCCCTGATAGTCACGGTATTGTTGCGCTTCTTCTGCGGGTACTTGGATGCCATTGGGCGGTGGTGTCACCCAATGCACTTGGCGATTTGCATCCCGGTAGTACACACGACCGTTCTTGGAGAGGTAGTACTTGCTATTCGCGCCAGCGTCAGCCTTAGCGTTCTTTTGTCGATTGTAGAGATAGTAGAGAGCCGCAGCACCGGCTAGGACAATTGCCCCTTTCTGAACCTTATTTAATCCCTTCTTTGGCGCTGCTGGGGTAGCATTAGGAGCAGTCGCTGTTGTACGTGTATTATCCACTGGTGGTGGCACTGATGCTTGCGGCTGACCACACCCTACAAAGAGAGGCATGGTCAAAAGCGCCGAAAGAATGATTGCGGTTGGTCTGTTACCACGTTGGTCTAAAAGTTTTTTCATGTCTTGCTGTCTTAGTCCTCTGCACCAAAGCTCTAATGCCACCTTCGCCTCAGACAATAGATAGGGCTGTACTGAAGCGACGTGGCTTGGATCACATTTTAATGAGCTGACAGTACGTGCCATAGAGAGAGAAGCGCTGGTTTACCTTAAAGCTGGTTGAGTAGCGATCGCACCAGCAACTTCCAAAGGACACGTACTGAACAGTGCTATTAACGAGAGCGCATGCTTGGATTTACTGTCTCATGATGGGACTCATGCGTTTCTTGCTTTTTGCGGAGTCCGGCTAATCCAGCTAGACCGAGTAACCCTAACAATCCCCAATCGAAATCCTGATCTTCCTCAGTTGTTCGAGTGGCTGAATCGGTTGTCGTACCACTGGTGCTACCAGTTTGTGCTGCTGCTGGCAACGTGAAGGGTACAGTAGCGAGGCTAAGCGTAACGGCGCTGAGTAAAGCAAGTTGAGGCAAGTTTACACGTTTCATAATGTTGGTTCCTTTAAGTTTAGTTAGGTGCAAAGACGTGAGCCAACCACAGAGCAAGCTAGGTTAAAGAAAACTCTTTGAGAAGTAATCACGCCGCTGATTGGTGCCCTTAGTTTAGTAAGTGGCACGGACCTTGTACTCAGACTATAGAAGCAGCTTTGTATAGTTAAAAGGTAGAGAACCGTGAGTAGCACTAAAAGGACGCAGTTCTATCAGTTGTCTGTAGCTTCAATGTGGTTAGAGGACGTTTGAGCAGTAGCGGATGATACCCAATTATTAGAATGGGAATATGAATCGAAAAGCTTACGAGACTGATAGCACGGATGTTGAATGAGCAATCGTTAAACCATTGATTCCAGT
>NZ_JACJPI010000013.1 GCF_014695975.1 Leptolyngbya sp. FACHB-321 | reverse complement strand
GTCTGAGTGCAAAATGAGATGGGAAGGCAGCAGCGAGGTTTTTCCGTCAAGTGTTGCAAGCAGAACCCACTCAAACCCCACGAGTGCTGACGGTCGCTAAAAAGGCTGCTGACTCAGTGGTGATGGACAAGTTGAAAGCGGATGAAACGATGGCGGAAGACAGAGCACTCCGGCAGCTTCAAGATTTGAACTGCATCATTGAGCCGGAGTACAGAAACAGCAAGCGGCTTATCAAACCAATGACTTGAAGCCATGAAGATGATGCGGAAAGGACAAGTGAACGAAAGCAGCCAAGGGAACGGTGTGTCTCAAGCGCAGTGCGTCGAAGAAAGCTTCGGAGTGGGCGCTTAAGACAATACGACTAGTACAGTTCGTTTGCCACTTTAAAAAGTTTGCGTGCCACTGCCATTGCCCGTGACCTTACCCCTGGCTTTGGCTTTGCCAGTGTCAGTGTCATTGCCATTAACGTTGACAGTGGCAGTGCCACTGCCATTGCCCGTGCCGTTGTCCATGCTTCTGAAAAGACGACAGCTCCTGAGCTAAAGCAAGCGCTAGAGAGCTTGAGAAAGCAACTGCCCTCGCCGCAGGATGACCAATCCGCTTTTCGGCGTTGCTGCTTGACGGGATGATTTTGTCATCCACCGATAGATCCTGCTTAGCTTTTAGCGATCGGTTCATCTCTTGGTTCAGCAACACTCGCTTTTCTACTGTGATGGAAAGAGCGTTGTCATGATTGGACCGAGCAGCTTCAAGCTGTCATGATTCAATACCGCAATATAGGACATGACTGGCAGTTCAGTCTCGAGCAGGTACAGATGTTAGAGCAGTACTACGCAGCCAATAAACTGCTGCTAGACTGCCTCAACAGCGATTGCTATGTCACCCGCTCGGTGCGAGAGGAAATTGAAGCCACTTTGCTGCTGCCGCAGCCTACTGCCAAAAACTCAAACGTGAGCTTTCAACCTGAGCTTTAACCAAAGGGTAAAACAGAGGGAGTTTCAAACCCTAAACCGGCACCACTTACGCACCCTAATCCGACAACGTTATGGCAGGTCTTTGAGATCTAAAGGCTGTAGTCAGCAATGCCTTTACCGTTTAACCTCACTAATTGCCCGAACGTTATCGGATTAAGCGCAAAATAAGATATTAAACGCATATGTTATGTAACCCGTGTGTCGGGCTTGAGTGCCAAAACGCAACGTCCCGCTCTGGACCGCTTTACCGTTTGAGTTTGAGTGAGTAGGCGGTAGGTACTATGCTCTGGAAGTTGTCATTGCAATGCCTGTTTGTCAAACCTGATCACACCTACTCACAGTAAGGGTGGAACAGGATTTATTTAGCAGCCTCATTCTGCTTCCTTAGCAACCGCCCAAACCCAGCAGGTGGTTTGTCGTCTGGTGGTGTTTGATTGTTCTTGCGCTCGATCAGCCACTTCAGGAACAAAGCAACTGAACCAGAGCCAACGAAGAGGGAACTGATTGCTTGCCAGTTTGTGGTCGCAAATTTGTTCAGCGAGTAGCCCAAGTTTCCCTGGATTTCCCGTTCCTCACTAAACGGTTTCATTTCTTGCTCAACCGGCTGGCTAAGCCCTGGTACTTTCAAACGCATGACAACCAGCAGTGCGATTGTGGTCTTGCCTCGCTTTGTGGGTGTCAACTCCCAAAGCCATGACTCTGGCAACTCTTTAGAGACCGTTTTAACGCCCGTCTTAATCTCCCGTACTTTAAAGTAGTCTTTGTCAACGTTCAACCTAATTTCGACACTCAAAGGAAAAGATTGTAGGGAACGTCTTTGACAATGGACGGCTGCCCTTTCATATGCAAATGAGTGAGCAGTGCTTGAGTAACTTCATGAGCAATACCCGCTTCAATTGAAACAGGCATGTCAGCGGTCAGTTTGGCAGGGGCTGTGTGAAAGAACTCACCCCTGGGTAAGCGCTTCTGAGCATTTTGCAGCATTGTCTGGTAGGCTTTTTCCCGCTCGACTTGTTGCCGCTCCTGTTTTTCAAGTTGAGCAAGTTCGGCAGACGAGAACGCTGTTTCTACCGGAGAGTTTTTGGGTGAGAACGCTGGTCGAGTTATTCTTGGTTGAAGTGTATCAATTGGGGGTGAGGGATCACCCGCTCCTACTCCTGGTGATCGAGGAGTAGCTAGTGGACTTGGAGAGACTTTATACGACAGAGGAAGGCCCGACTCTTGGTTCAGGCTTGCCCGACGCAGCTCCAAAGCTAGACCGAGACCCAGCAGGGTTAGGACAAGTACCAAAATGAATCTAGTCCAAGGCTTTAGTCTCTGTCTCACGGTTCACCTCAATCGTCATTACGACAGTGGAAATTGCTCTTCTTGTCGAGGTCTGCGAGCTAGAAACGCCCTCCACAGACTGAACAGACCAAAGGCACTGACCATAAGGGACAGTACTACGACCACAACTGGCAACCAGTAACGGACAGTGAATTGCTGGGCTGAGTAAAGCAAATTGAACTCCACAGTGACGGGTTCCTTGCTGATCGCCACTTCGTAGGTATAAGACTTCTGTAGTGCTGGCGCGGTGAGTTCGACTCTAGACGTCAGAAATAAGTAGCGCTGACCTTGTCTTAGGGGTATAACCTCCCACTGCCAGACTGTTGGTTTACCGTCTACAAAGGGTGATTGTGTACCGGCTAGCTTGGTTTTGACCAGGAAGTCAGCCGGATCAACCTTGAGCTGAATGTCAACCCCTTTAGGATCGTATTGGACATTCGGCAAAAGCGTGACGGGTCCTCGAAGCTCGTTTCGCAGTGCCTCTGTAAACTTTTTAGCCACGCCTGCCTGGATCGTGACCGTATGCCCTGCTATCAAGGTAGGAGGCACTGTGTGGAAGAAAAGACCTTTAGCAAGACGGTCTAAAGCACCTTGCAGAATTTCTGCTTGCGTTGCTTGAGGCAGCGCATTGTTCTTACCAGTTAACTTAGCTGAGTTCTCAGCAACGCTAGCTGCTGGCGTCTGCGTCCCTTGTGCTTGGTCAAGCCGGTTACTACTTAGCCCCCTTTTTGCTCGATTACCAACATTAAGGTTCGCTGCAAACTTGTTTGCGTTCTTTGGTGTCCGTGCCTTTTCAGCACTTCTTCCCATAGCAGCCGAAGCAGCCGGAACAGTTGGAGCAGCAACTGACACACGGCTGCTGTCTCCAGCCACCGTATCCGCTGGGCTTACAAGTGCTTCTGGTGCCTGTGAAGATGTTGTCCCGCAGCCTAGTAAGTTAAACAAGCAAATCGCCACAGAGAAGAGAAAGATTAGGAGTTGTCTTCGCTGTCGTCGCATTGGCTACCTCAGAATTAAGAAGCTACAGTCCAACCAACCGCTTAATATTAGTCCGATTGGAGAGTAACAAAACGCTTTGCAGTAAAGACCTCACCCACAAGAGCAAAAGGTCTGCCCTGACCAGAGGGAAGGATGTCTCCAAGAGAAGGCTGTGGCTGTCCTTCTCCTAGCTGTGGCTACCGGTGGCACGCCCCACTGTTTGGGGTGAAAGGCTGACTCTGCACCGAAGCGTTGCGGGTTCCCCAGCCGTGCTTTACTGTCCTTCCGGTGACGCGCGAAAAGTTTTGCAACTGCTTGCCATACTTTTCGGTGCCGACACTCAACGTAGAGAAAGAAGCCCCCAGTCCAAGTGAAGGCTTCCATACGCGGGGGGTACATAACCCATTAGCCGCACTCAGTCTACCTTAAAGCGATAAATAGAACAAGTGTACTAAGGCGCACTACAAAGCAAGGTATGCGATCGAGCAACCCCCCTGTGGGTCAAGTGCCTGCTGAACAGCACTTCAGGCTTAGTTGCAAAGAATGTGGTTTCAAGCGGCTGTTTGAAGTTTCGTCGTGGCTAATGTGGGTTCAGTGGCAGCTAATCCGGTTTTGAAGTCGGTTCTAGTGACAGCGAATGTGGGTTCAAAAGGATGCTGTTTAAAGTGAGCCTGTTTACAGGTCGCTACAACTACCCAATAGTGCGAAAATGGCACTGACCCCTTTCGCATGGCAAAAACAGTCTTAAGGTTGTCCAACTTGTTTCCTTGTTACTTGAAGGTCGGAAACAATAGCACCACTGTCTAGCCCAAGCCTTTCTTTGCCAAAGCCGTCCCTCTATAATACGGATGTCCTAAAGCATTAGAGCATTGCGTTGAACGCGCCGCGCCCACCAGCAGGAACGTATCAGGCTCCGCCCGTGGAGTCCCTGCAAGGCGTGGTCGAACGGCTCACCTATCATTCCGAAGAGTCAGGGTACACTGTTGCGCGGCTCAAAGCACCCCGCACCAGCGAACTCGTTACCATTACAGGCAACTTCGCTAACATCCAGGCGGGGCAAACCCTGCAACTGCACGGTATCTGGAAAGACCATCCCAAATTTGGTGCTCAGTTCCAGGTCACGCAGTATCGGGAAACCAAACCCGCTACCATCACTGGCATGGAGAAATATCTGGGCAGCGGGTTGATCAAAGGTGTGGGTCCCGTCACCGCCAAACGCATCGTTGCCCACTTCGGTCTAGAAACGCTGGACATCATTGAGCAGCAGATCGAGCGCCTGGTGGAAGTGCCTGGCATTGCCCAGAAGCGCGTCAAGCTGATTCAAGCTGCCTGGATGACGCAGAAAGCGATCAAAGACGTGATGCTGTTTCTGCAAAGTCACGGCGTTTCCACCACCTATGCCGTTAAGATCTACAAGCAGTATGGCGATGCTTCGATCGCGACTGTCACCCACAATCCCTATCAACTGGCAACCGATGTCTATGGCATTGGGTTTGTCACCGCTGATGCGATCGCCCGGAATCTGGGCATTGCCCCTGGCTCTGAGTTTCGCTACCGGGCTGGCACGTTGCACGTCTTGGGCGAAGCGGCGGAAGAGGGACACTGTTTTTTACCGGGCGATGCATTGGTCGATCGCGTCGTCAAGCGCTTGGAAATTGCTGACCATCGCTCCAATCCGGTACAGGTAAAAACTTTAAGCGAGCAAATGGTGGTGGATGGCGAGTTGGTCAAGACCGAAACCCCGATCGCCGAGCTGGAGCAATTTGGCTACTATGCCCCGCCCTTTTTTGGAGCGGAACAAAAGCTGGCAGACCGGGTACGGCAACTGCTGCACCAGCCTCTTGAGGTGGAGGCTGCCCGCGTGCAACGCTGGCTGGATCGCTTTGTAGAAACGACGGGCACTGCCCTTTCGGAACAACAGCGCCATGCGGTGGCGATGGCAGCGAGTCAACGGGTGCTGATTCTTACGGGTGGACCGGGCTGTGGCAAGACCTTTACCACCCGTACAATCGTTGCCCTGTGGAAAGCAATGGGCAAGTCGATTGCCCTTGCCTCACCGACGGGACGAGCGGCACAGCGGTTGAGCGAGATGACCGGACAGGAAGCGAAAACAGTACATCGCTTACTGGAGTTTGACCCTAAAACCATGAAGTTCAAACGGGATGTGGACAATCCACTGCCCGCGCAGGCACTCGTGGTGGATGAAGCCTCCATGCTGGATCTTTTTCTGGCAAACTCGCTGCTGAAAGCGATTGCCCTGGATGCCCAACTACTGCTCGTGGGCGACACCGACCAACTGCCTAGCGTCGGACCGGGCGCGGTGTTGCAAGACTTGATCGCGTCTGAGCAAATTCCGGTAGTGCGCTTAACGCAGGTATTCCGGCAGGCACAAGCCAGTCATATTGTGAGCAATGCTCATCGGATTAACCAAGGACAGTTCCCGCAGCTAGAACCCGTCTCGCCTGCGCCGCAGTCTGATTGCCTGTGGCTCGGCGCACCAGAGCCAGAAGACGGCGTGCAGGGGATACAGGACTTAATCACCGACTTGCTGCCTGCATTGGGCGTTGACCCTGCTAGCGATGTGCAGGTACTTTGTCCCATGACGCGAGGGGTAGTGGGTACTCGCCATCTCAATACCGTTTTGCAACAGTTGATCAATCCGCCCAGTCCCACCAAAGCCGAGTTAGCGCGGGGTGGGATGACTCTGCGAGTGGGCGATCGCGTGATCCAAAAGGTTAACGACTATGACCGGGAAGTCTTCAATGGTGATTTGGGCACAATTGTCGCGATCGATGTCGAAGAACAGGAAGTGACGGTACGCTTTGCTGAACGCTTGGTGAGTTACGACTATGCCGATCTCAATGAAATCACGTTGGCGTGGGCAGTGACCATCCATAAGAGTCAGGGCAGCGAGTATCCGGTCGTAGTACTGCCCATCTACATGCAGCATTACCTAATGCTGTCGCGCAATCTCATCTACACCGGGTTGACCCGTGCTAAACAACTGGCGATCGTGGTTGGGACACAGAAGGCGATCGCTCTTGCTGTGCGCCAGGTGAAAGACCAACAGCGCTATACGCTCCTCGATCAAAGGCTACGAGAGCCGTAACTAAGGCATTTAAGGGGCAGTAAAAGCTGACTTCACTCCATACTGTCTAGAGCTATGTCACTTAAAGACAGTCCCTCATACAATTACTTTTCCATTGTTCGGGTAGTCCTACTTCGTAAAAAGCAGAGGACATAGTTTAGAGCGAACCGAGCACTGCTGCAAAGCCCTTAGTCGTAACTGGTTATGATTCATCTTTTTTGAAGTAGAACAACTCCTCACACGTCCTTTAGAGGCTTTGGTCGGGCAGACTTTATTTGCTCTGCTGCTCCGCATCGTCTACAGCCTTTTGCAGGACATAACTAGCCTGTCCAGCAACAGATCGGTCTTCTGTCTCCGCCCATTCCTCTAGCTTTTTATATGAGGAGTCCGGTAGCGAAATGGTGATTCGCTTAGTCATGAGATCAATGGTGAACTGTTCAACCATGAATCGTACTCTTTAGATCGTGTTCACTGCTTAACAGATGCAGATTGTATGCTGATATGATTCTATACTGCATCTACCACTTTCAATTCTGAACTGCCCATGCCAGATCCCCTATTGCTTCCAGCGATCACCCTACCATAGCCACCCGCGATCTACCTGCCAGCACCACGATTCCAGATCGGGTAATGGGTCTATTCGAGAGCGCTTAAAGACCCAGACTTCGGGTATATCGCCGGTCTGGTTTGGGCAGCCGAAGGCAGTACCAAAGCGATCGGTTATCACTATGCGGTGTTGCTCGATAAGGCTGCGTTTTCAAGTGCCTTTATTGACCTTGACTGGGCTTTTGAAGACGACTTGACAGTCATGCCAGCTCCCCATTGCCTGTAATCGCGAAATTATCCCTTCAGGTAGTCGTGTAAAAGTAATGTTGCTAAATTAACAGTGCTGTTCAAAGTGCTAATCCCCGATGCGTGCTTGCCCTAGTTGTACTTCGGCTCAAACTATCAAAAGTGGTCGTATCCATACA
>NZ_JACJPI010000012.1 GCF_014695975.1 Leptolyngbya sp. FACHB-321 | reverse complement strand
CTTGCCCCCTTTACGGTCGAAGGTGCCTGTAATCGCACTGTCTTTGAAATTTGGTTGCCAACCTGCTTACTGCCAGTACTTCAACCTGGAGAGTGGGTGATTATGGATAATGCCACCTTTCACCACGGTGACCGTATTGCTCAATTGATTGAAGTGGTTGGAGCACGAGTCGTCTATTTGCCACCGTATTCACCTGACCTCAATCGGATTGAAAAATGCTGGGCGTGGTTAAAAAGTCGTATTCGCAAACACTTACGTGCTGCCACTCCTTTGCGCGATGCGATGGAAACCGTGCTCAAGCAGGTTGCGTCCTAACTTCTATGGCGGTAGCTATATCACTGCAGGTGCAACCACCAGCACTAACTCGATCAGAACGCTGTCGGTAGTAAGCAAAGCGATCTAAAAAACACCCTAACATTACTGTCAGGGTGCGTTTTTATGAGTAATCAAAATAACTCAGACTTTGTATTTGTAGCAGGCATAGACTACTAAAATTAGACTTCAGCTTTAGCCTCAGCAGACTGCTCTCCCTTACGCTTACGCCATACGCCTGCACCTAATGCTAGCAACCCTGGTAGTAAAGCAGGTGTGGGGACTTTTCCTCTACCTGTGCCACTATCATCATTAAAACCGTTACCGTCAATAGATTGGTAGCGGACACCAAAGTTGCTAAGGGTAAATGAAGTAACGGAACCAGCAAAAGTAAGAACAGGATTAAACGTGTCAGTCTGACCATTAAAAAGACCAGTTCCAGTCCCACCTTGACAGTTATTAGTTTGACCACCTTTAAAGCAAACTTCGATGTCTCCAAATTGGTTGGGAAACGCACTGTTCCGTACAGCACCAGGGAAAAAGCCAGTGGTACTGGCAGCAATAAGATTAGGACCAACGTCAAATCCTAAAGCAGAAACCCTTGAAAAAATACCAGATGGGTTGTTTGGATTACCACTTGACGTATTCGTCAGATTGACACTAAAGTTTGCGTTAGTGTTGCTTCCAGACGTAGTAAAGCCTAAGAATGTGAAGATTGCTTCGGCTGTTAGTCCAGTAACATTCTGTCTCTCCACGTTGCCATCAAATTCAACCGTAAAAGACTTGTTGATGTCACTTGCTTCTACTATCACACTGGTTTTACCGGGGGCAAAGGTGAAAGCATGAACGGGTCCTGTTGAAAGCAACCCTAGCGTGAGCGCCGCGCCAGTAAGCGCAGCACCTTTGAGAAAGCTGTTTGTCTTTGTCATTGTTTTAAGTTAAGGAATACAGTGAATGCAACGAGAACCCGCCCCTTCGATCGCGGTAAAAGCGATTTAAGGGGTGTTAGTCCCAATTCTGGTGCAAGTGTCACAGTGATTCCCAACTCCAAAGGAGCTTGAGGAATTGCGTTTGCTACCAAAGTCAACCGAGACTTGGTAGAAGCCCCTTTTGGTCAAGATAAGTCATCCTTGCGAATGAAATATCCTTCGCTGACTATAAATATACGGGATTAATGACGACTATTGCTACTTAGCTTACCGTATCTTTACGGTGAGCGAAACTCGGTATATTTACGATGAATTCTCTTCTTTGATCAATCCATTTGTTGTAGAAGTCCGTAGAGAAGCACCCTGATTTGCTCAACACCCATCGCTGATGGAACCAGATTGATGGGTGCGAGCTGCGTTTGTACTGTCTTAAACAGGTGCTGGACGAAGGCTGGAAGAGTCGATCGGGTTAGGTGTTGTGGTACTTGTGCCGCTGATCATCAATTGATCAGGGTTTTGAACGAGATCATTCATGAACCAGTTGCTACCTGCACTATTGACCTGGCTGGTGGTAGCAAGGGGTGCGTTGCTTGCACTAAGTAGTTGGGTGCTGGAAGTAGTGTTGACGATCGTGCCAATACCAGTGCCATCACTAACTCTGGCATTATCAGGGTTAGTCAGCTTGACCGAAAAGGTTTCGTTAGACTCCAGCAAGCTATCACTAAGAATAGGAATGGTAACTGTTTTTGTCGTTTCGCCAGGGTTAAACGTGAGTAAGCCGCTGACACGGGTGTAGTCTTGCGTCGCGATCGCGGTGGTGTCTGCTGTAGCATAATTCACTGAGATACGCCCTGGGCTAGTTCCAGAAAGCTTGACTGTAAACACTGCATTCGTTGCGCCGCTGCTTCCCTCATTCACACTAATATCATTAATTGAGAGGGAAGGTGGAAGACTATCGTCTGTTGGGATAATGCCCATGCCTTGACCAGCTACAATACTTGCACCATTAGCATTGCTTAAGTTGACGTAAAACACTTCACTGAGTTCAGGGATTAGATCACCAATGATGGGAACTTGAAGTGTCTTGACCGTTTCACCCGCATTGAAGACTAACTGTCCAGTTTTTGCAATATAATCCGCCCCTGCTTTGGCATTACCGTTTGCAGTAGCATAGTCAACCGTAATGGTTTGGCTACTTGCTGTAGATATCCTGACTGTAAAGGTCTGGTTAGTCGTGCCGCTGTTCCCTTCTAGCCCTGTGCGGCTATCAATACTTAAGGCACGTGTTGCGACAGGGCGAGTCAGACTGCCAAATTCAAAGGCACCAACATCTGGTTTGCTGTCACGCAAAAAGCCTCGTTGGTCAATGGTTGGGGCACCGCTGACACCTGTGTTGATGGCAGGGCTACCTGTCAGCAATGAATGCAGTAGCACTCCATTAAGGGTTTGCAGAGTTCCGAGTTTGGGATCAATGGTCTGGCTACTGGCGGCAACTCGACGATTGCCATAGGCTGGTGGCGGAAATTCAATATTGCCACCGCCGTCGCGAGGAGCATACCCGATCTGCTGTTGATAGCGATCGCCTGCTGTATTGTTAGCCACGATCGAATTTTTTAGCGTCACAGCTTGTGTTGAACTGCCCAACCACATCGCGCCACTCGCCCGTCCGGCGAAGTTGTTAGCGATGGTAGAATTCGTGATGTTGACTGGGGTATTTGGTTCGGTTCTTAAGAACATGGCTCCACCAGCATCATCCGTCACTTTATTGCCAGAAAAGGTGCTGTTGATGATGTTAACGGGCAGTGCGCCATCAATCCAAAGCCCGCCCCCTTGCTTAGTTGCGGTATTGTTGGCAACGGTCACGTTTCGCATCGTCAAATTGCTGGTGCTGCGGATGCCTCCACCTCTAGCGTACTGACCGTTCGTGGTAGCTGAGTTGCCAACAATCGTACTGTCTTCAAGAATAAGTTTGTCAGGACCGTAAGCATAGAGAAACAGTGCCCCACCTTCTCCCTGAGCTGTATTGCCTTCAAAGCGACTGCGCCGAATCGCGATCGTGCCGCTCACACTTGTACCGCTATCTCTGGAGCCAGGTCCTACTGGGTTAGCACCATCGGTAAAAACGGCTCCACCGCCACTCTCTCCAGCCGCGCTATTCTTCAAAAAGACAGAATCTTCTATGGTTAGTGCCCCCAGCAAGCTATAGATTGCGCCACCATTGACCCCTTTGTTATTGGTGAACTGGGAGCCTCGTACTGTCAGAACACCAGAGCCAGTAGTTGCAATGGCACCTGCGCTAAAACCTGAGTTGGTGAGGGTGCCATTGTTTAGATTGAACTGACTATTAGTAACGGTTGCGTTACTGCCATAGCCAACGCTGATTGCGCCCCCAACCCCGGCTGCATTGTTGTTAAAACGGCAATTGGTGACGACTACCGTACTGTAATCACTTGCCTGGATACCGCCACCTTTACCCGTTGTTTTGCCATTAGCGATCGTGAGATTGTTGAATGCGGCAGTGGTATTTCTCGCAACATTGAATACCTGGCTAGCTTGATTACCACTAATTGTCAGGTTGCTAACCCCTGTACCATCAATGGTTAGGGCTTTATTAATGGCAAGTTGTCCACTTGTGAGCGTGATGGTTGTGTTTGCCAGGGTAGACGCAAACTTGATGGTGTCACCAGCTTGGGCACGGGCGATCGCATCTCTTAAGGAGCCTGCGCCGCTGTCTCTTGTATTGGTGACTGTAATGGTTGCCATCCGAAAAATCCTCCAGGTTAGGTCTAACTAATCACTAAATAAGTGTTAGTTGAGGTGAGTTAAGCAGCTTTATCCATTGCTAAGGCACTTAAAAGTTCAATCAATTCCCAGCCTGAACTTTATACGGCAGCAAACTTGTTGCCGTAACTAAAATGCCAGGGTAGAAACTTTGAAGAAACTTTTTACGCTGTGTGGGCGAAGTAATCTGTAGCAAGAATTTCGACATAAACCAGGATGTTCTGGTACAAATGCCTTGCCCTTGCGAGAGCACAGGTTAAATTCAGCGACAAATGGAACTTAACTGAGCGAAGGTTTGTCAGTAGTGAAAAGTAGCCAGTTGTTTGAGTGAAGCTGTAAGCACTAAGAAGAGCAGCCACTTGCTTTCAGCACTGCATTGCCTACCTTAGTGGTTGTGGTTGTTGTAATAAGGCAACAGATAATTAGTAGAGAAGGAAAGATGGTAGAGGCATTGATGCCCTGTTAGCTTGAGCCGAATTCGTTCGTTTTACCAACGTTGATGGTCGATGCACAATGCACATGGAAACTATAAACCGCAGTTGGACGTAGCGCCTCAGCAAATTTACTCCCTTACGGTGCTCAGTCTTCTGCTTCAGTTAGAGTAATTGCTTAGTGTTCGTAGATAGCTGTTGAAAGGTACCACTTTCGCATCTGTCTACCCTTTTGGGAAAGTTGTTGAGCATAGTTAAACTAATACCACTCTAAAGAGTGCTAGCTGCAGTCCCCACTTAATCTCCCTCCATCTTCCTGAGGCGAAAGGTTGCGTATCAAGAGGTTCAGTCGAATTGCCATGCGACGGACACACCTATCCTTAGCACTATGGGTTGTCATCGTCGATGAATTTATCGATTGGATAATATCGACTGTAACGATCAGCTCCAACTTCTGCTAGTAAGGCTTAAGAAACTTGGCACTAAACAACTGCTAGCAATTTCCAGGCGGAAACACTCTCTGCTGCTAGCTGAAACTCTATGTTTGAAACTCCACGCAGTCCTATTGAAAACACTATGTGCTACTGCTGCCTTAAACTTCTACAGATGTATTAGCGAGACACACTCCCTGTGCAAGCAGATCAAAGTCTCTGGGAAACTGCGTTTCTAAAGTGTAGAGTGCTCGTTCAAAGATGGCGTTTCTCAGGTTTACGCCTCGCAGATCAGCACTACTTAAATCGGCTGCCCGCAGTCTTGTGCCTGTCAAACTCGCTGACCGTAAATGGGCTGCACTTAAGTTTGCGGCTGTGAGATCTGCCGCTTGTAAATTCGCGCCGTTCAGCTTTGCCTCATGTAAATCAATACCACCCAGATCGGCACCTTGCAAATCTACACCATTCAAGTAGGCTTCATTCAGCTTAACTCCAGTTAAGAGGGCACCTTGCAGCACCGCGCCGCTTAACCGGGCACCACTCAGGTTTGCCCAACTCAGGTTTGCGCCCTGCAAATTGGCTGAACGTAGGTTGATGCCCCGCAAGTCTGCTCCACATAAATTGACTGCTTGCAAATTGGCTTCACGTAGGTTTACGCCAGCTAAGTTTGCACCACTAAGTTTAGTAGCGCTTAAGTTTGCCCGCACAAGTGAGGCTCCCTTTAGGTTCGCTTTGGTTAAGTCGGCGGCTGCCAAGTTTGCATGACTGAGTTTAGCGAAGCTCAGGTTAGCTCTGTTTAAGAACGCCTGACTTAAATTGCTTCTTAACAAATTAGCTTTACAGAGGTTCGCTGAGGCTAGATAGGCTGAGGACAAACAGGCTCCAGTGAGGTTCGCACTGGCTAAGGTGATTTCTGCCAGATTGGCTCCTAGTAGACTGATGTTGGAAAGGTCAACACCGCTAAAATCTCTTTGTCCTTCTAGATAGTGTAGTAGGAGTTCATAGTCGTACATTTTTTGCCCCCAGGATTAACCAGAAACTTAGCCTGCACTTAAAGTTCCCTAAGAGCACCGCAGTAGAGAAAGCTTTGTCTCATTTGATACAAAGCTTAATTGGTAGAAAGGATGTCCGAAAGGAGGCTTTACTGACCAAATAGCCGCTTTCCATCGATCGCCCTCTTGCTGCAACTAAAGTTATTGCGATCAAAAAGATTAGCGAACACTAGCGCTATGAGCAGTGCCGCTAGCCCTAAGTTGCAAGCCAACCGTTGCACCAGGAGAAAGGAGCTTGCCTGACGTTTCACTACTGAACTAAGGAGCGATCGTACGTACTTCTTGCAAAACTCAGCGGTTTGCTAATGAGTGCAGGGCTTGCAGTGAGACCTACAAACATCGCAACTGAAGCGAACTTTAAGTTTGTCAAGCCGTAACAAGCTCCCGCTTGGAAGGGGACTTTAAACTTACATTGTTTAAACTTACGTTGTTTAAATTCACTGCTGTTAAAAGGATAGATTCTTCTAGCACAGGCATTTCTTGCCAGCAATGGCGACAGAACCAGTATTTCTCCTGGCAACGGATGTGGCGAAGTAAGGGACCAGAGCAGCAAGGGCAAGAAGTCATGATGAGAGAATCTAATCAATACGATGTAGGGAGAAACAGCGAACGCTCGGTGCAACCACTTCTCGATCATGTTCAACGTAGAGAAAGATTTTGAAGAAAATTTGAAGCAGGGTGAAACGATACATTAGATGATGGTTTTTAATCTTTGTAAACCATCATTCAGCAGTTTTGGTTTCAAGTTTGAAGCGTCTGATGCAGGGCAAGCAATAACTCTGGGGCAGTAAAGGGTTTCATTAAGAAGTGATCAACTCGAATATCCATTTCTGCTAATGCTTCATTGGTGGTTAATCCACTGGTTGCGACAATCTTCAGCTTAGGATTAATGGCTTGTAGGGTACGAATAGCAGTAGGACCATCCATTGTCGGCATCATAATGTTCATGAGCGCTAAACGAATAGACGCTTGATGCCGAGTGTAAAGAGCGATCGCTTCAATGCCATTGCTTGCAGTGAGAACGCGATAGCCATAGGCTTCCAGCGTTGTTTTGGTTGACTCCCGAATTGCCGCTTCATCATCCGCTAGCAAAAGCCATGCTCCCGCTCCATCAGAAATTTCTGACGATGTGGGTGTCTGAGCCTCGCTGCTTTGTAACGCTGGCAGATACACTTTGAACTTAGTGCCGTCTCCCACTTGGCTAGAGACAGTCATAAAACCATGATGGCTGTTGATAATGGTCATCACAGTTGATAACCCCAAACCTGTACCTTGACCAATTTTTTTGGTGGTGAAGAAAGGGTCAAAGATGCGATCGATAATATGAGCAGCGATGCCAGTACCCGTATCAGCTACTGTGATCACAATATAGGAACCTGCACGAGCACCGAGGTGTAGGTTCGCCGTGCTTTCGTCTAGCTCCGTGTTTTCAGCCGTGATTTGCAGGATGCCACCATTGGGCATGGCATCACGAGCGTTCACACAAAGGTTCATAAGAATCTGGTGCAGTTGGGTGACATCGCTCCAAACCATCCATAAATCATTTGGTATATAGGTTATGACATTGATTGCTTTCGGAAAAGTCTCCTCAGCAATTTGTTTAATTTCGTTAATCAGGTGTTTCACTTCTAACAGCGATTGTTCACCTTCGCTGCCGCGTGCAAAGCTTAATACTTGCTTTACCAAACTGGCTCCCCGTCTGGCGCTAGTTTCAATCACATTCAGCCATTTCTGGCGTTTTGCACTTTCAGGCTGCATTTCTAATAGGGGCACTGCCATCAAAATGGGTGCCAACACATTGTTTAAGTCGTGGGCAATACCACCCGCCAGAGTGCCAATGCTTTCTAGACGTTGAGTGCGGAGAAACTGTCGTTCCAGCAACTTTTTCTGTGTGATGTCGGTGTTTACAATCAAAAAAGCTTTGGGCTGTCCGTTAGGGTGTCGTACCAACGTCCAACGGCTGGCAACAGTCACTTCTGTTTGCGTCTTCGTTAATTGTGTAAGTTCGCCCTGCCATTGTCCGGTAACAAGAACGGTCTGGTAGATTTCTGTCAGGTTGGAGGGAGCCTCTCGGTACAAGAGGTCAGCCGCCGCTTTGCCACAAACTTCCTCTGCTGACCAGCCGTATAACCTAGCTGCGCCTTGATTCCAGAAGGTAATCTGATGGTTAAGATCTCGCACGACGATCGCATCGGTTGCCACATCGAGCAGCATTGCCTGATCTTGATTTTTTGCTTCTGCTTGCATCCGTTCGGTCAGTTGCGTTTGCACTTGTTGATAGAGGGATGCCTGATGGATCGCGATCGCCACCTGGTCTGCAAGTTGTTTGAGCAATTGGATTTCTTCCTCAGACCACTGGCGCGGCTGGGCGCATTGATGAGCAATTAACAAGCCCCATAGATGCCCAGTTTGAATAATGGGCACTACCAGATTTGCTTGCACACCCAACTGTTCAAGGAACTCGGCATAGCAGGGATGGATGCTACCGTCATGAATATCGGCAACGGCACTGGCTCGTCCCTCAAAATATTTCTGAATATAGTTGGCTTGGAAACAGGGATCAGCCAAATTGTGTCCCAGAAGTGCCTCCCAGTTGGGATCGACTGACTCTTGTACCACATATCCTGAACCATCTGGCTCTAGCTGAAAAAGCAATACCCGATCTGCTTGCAGTACCTGACGGACGTCGGTAACGGTGGTAGTTAGGATCTCGTTGAGGTCAAGGGATTGACGAATGTGTTCCGTCACTACTCGAATGAGCTTTTCTTGCTGTGCTTTCTGCTCTAGGCGGGTTTCAGCCGCTTTGCGATCGCTAATATCGGTGACAAAGCCTTCCAACCGTAACAGGGCACCGTTATCTGTATAAATGCCACGTCCTCGTTCCCAAACCCATCGCTCGGTGCCCCTTTGAGTAATGATGCGATACTCACATTCGTAGGGTTGCCGCAGTTTTACGGCTTGCTGCACCTGTTCCCAAACAAGGGTGCGATCGTGGGGATGGATGTTTTGCCCGTAGGCAATGGTGCGATCAACTAGATACTCTGCTTGGTGATAGCCCGTTACCGCAAACACACCCTCACTAATAAACTCAGCCCTATAATCTGGCTCATTAGCAACCTGGTAAACATAACCGGGTAGATTGTCCATGAGCGTAGCTAAACGGCGTTCGCTTTCTTGCCGTGCTGCTAGATTGCGGCGTAACTCCAGTTGGCTGACGACCTGACGGCTAAGGGCTTGCAGTGCCCGAATCTGTTCAGGGCTAAGTTGCCGCGGTCTGCGATCGATAACGCAGAGCGTGCCGATGCGATAGCTGTCTGGAGTGGTTAAAGGGATGCCGGCATAAAACCGAATTTTGGGGTCGCCTGTTACCAAAGAATTATTAGCAAAGCGTTCGTCCGTCAGTGCATCCTGCACAATTAGAGGTTCAGCTTGCAAAATTGTGTGGTGGCAGAAGGCAAGCGTGCGGGGCGTCTCTGAAACCGCCAAGCCAATTTTTGACTTGAACCATTGTCGATCGTGGTCGAGTAGAGAAACGAGCGCGATCGGAGTGCCGCAAATTTGGGCAGCTAACTGGGTCACATCGTCAAAGGCAGCTTCAGGTGCTGTATCCAGGATGCAATATTGGTGGAGTGCCTTTAAGCGGCTGGTTTCATACGCAGTTTCGATCGTTTGTTGGCTCATACTTGCCCTCAGTTGATAGTCGTGTTGAAAATTCTTGGCTTTGTAGACGGTCAGTTCATGGGCTTTCCTCTCGTTGTCCTACTGCCCATCCCAAAAAGCCTGCTACTTGCTCGACCAAGCTAAAGGGATCGAAGGGTTTGGCGATCGCGCCTACGGCGCCCAGTGCTTCACAGCTCTTTGGGTCTGCAAAGTCTGTTGCGATCGTTAGCAGAACAACCGGAATTGCCTCAGTTGCAGGATTCGCTTTAAGCTGTCGGAGAAGTGTAAGACCATCTACATCTGCCATCAGCACGTCTAGTACGATCGCATCTGGTTTTGCTGTGAGGGCTTCGGCAAAACCTGCCCGACCAGAACTAGCCGTGATCACTGTCCACCCTGCCAGATCCTCAAAGCAGCTTTGAACCACTTCCTGTATGGCGGCTTCATCGTCAATGACTAGGATTTGTTTGGTGGACACACGTCTTCTCCGGGGCTGAGTTGTCTTCACCCTAGAGGAAGAGTTTGAGGAAAGTTTGAAGTTTCTTAATTTATACCGTCCACCCAAAAACGTCTGTTACCTGATCGACGAGGGCGATCGGGTCAAACGGTTTCAAAATGACCCCCGCCACGCCTGTTTGAGCAAACGCTGCGCGGTCTTCTGGTTGCACTCTGGCAGTCAGCAGCACCACAGGAATCTTTTGCGTCACGGTATTTTCTTGCAACTGCCGCAGCACCGTGAACCCATCCATACCCGGCATCGAAACATCTAACAAAATTCCGTCTGGCAAGGCAGTCTGAGCGATCTGCAAGCCCTCAATACCTGATGCTGCCATCAAGACTTCCATGTCTCCCAATTCTTCCAGGCAGCCTTGAATGACTTCTAGAATAACTGCTTCATCGTCGATTACAAGTATACGTTTGGCTGACATTCTGTTCCCTTTACTCTTGCGTCCTCATCCACCATCGGCAATGTGAAGTAAAACGTACTTCCTTCCCCTAAACGGCTCTCGACCCAGATGCATCCACCATGCTGCTCGATCATTTTGCGACAGATCGCCAAGCCGAGTCCAGTGCCGCCTTTGTCACGAGAGTCGGACGCATCGACTTGCTGAAAGCGTTCAAAAACGGTCTCTAGCTTGTCTGAAGGAATACCGCGACCTAGATCTTTGACAGCGAAGCGAACGGAGGGGCAAGCGGGTGCTTCTTTCTTTCCTGTGCCCTCAACTTGAAGCTGTGGCTCTGCGCTTAACCAAATTTGCCCGCCTGCCGGTGAGAATTTGATGGCGTTGCTTAACAAGTTAGTGAGGATCTGGATAATGGTATCGGGGGCTGCCCACACGGAGGCAGACAGGGGCGTGACGTTAAGTTGGATGTGGTGTTCTTCGGCATAGGCGCGCATTGTGTCAGCGGCTTGCTGCATCAAGGCAGCAGCATCGCAAGCTTGCAGAGAGAGCTTCATTTTGCCGGATTCTAGCCGTTGCAAATCGAGAATGTCGTTGACTAAGCGCACGAGGCGATCGCTCTGTTGAGCAGCAATTTCAATCATGCGGTGTTTTTTGTCAGGTTTTTTGTCGTAAACTCCCCGCAAAATCAAGCCTAGAGAGCCGCGAATAGCAGTGAGAGGCGTGCGGAGTTCGTGACTGACAATGGAGATAAATTCGGTTTTCATGCGGTCTAAGGCACGTTGCTCAGTGATGTCGCGAGCAATTTTGGAAGCACCGACAATGGTGCCTTTAGCATCTCTTACGGGCGAAAGAGTGAGCGCAATATCAATCAGCGTGCCGTCTTTGCGCTGTCGAACAGTTTCGTATTGCTGAATCAAATCGCCCCGGCGGATCTGAGTTAAGAGCCGCACTTCTTCACCCAGTCGGTCTGAGGGAATGATCAGCCCAATGTACTGACCGATCGCCTCTGTGGCTGAGTAGCCAAACAGTTTCTCGGCGCTGGCGTTCCAGCTTACGATCACACCATCCAGCGTTTTGCTGATAATGGCATCCTGCGAGGAGGCAACAATGGCAGCCAGACGGGCTTGAGCGGCTTCGGCTTGCTTGCGATCGCTAATGTCTCGCAGAATAGCTGTAAAAATTCGTTCGTTGCCCAGCGTCAAGCGAGAAATTGAGGCTTCAGCAGGAAACTCACTGCCGTCTTTACGGAGACCGGAAAGCTCGCTGCGCTCTCCCATTTGTCGAGCAATTTCAGGTGCTTGCGTAAAACCGCTGATATGACGCGGATGGCTTTGGGCAAAGCGTTCTGGTAAAAGAAGGCTCAACGGTTGACCCAAGACTTCTGCCGCTGCGTAGCCAAAAATCTTCTCGGCTCCTTTGTTAAATAAGGTGATTTGTTGCTGTGCATCAATTGAGATAATGGCATCATTCGCAATCTCTACAATGCCAGCAAATCTTGCCTGAGAGGCGGTTAAGGCTGCCTCAGTGCGCTTGCGATCGCGAGTATCAAACAGGGTCGAGCGGCTCATCACGTAATTGCCGGACTCGTCGTAAATTGCTGTGGAGTTCAAGTTGACCGATAGGAGTGATCCATCTTTACAGATCAGTTCAAACTCCAGGTTGCGAACCCAACCCACTTCCTTAAACTTAGAAAAATGTTCCTGAAACGTCTGTACGCTAGGGGAAGTCAGTAGCTCAGAAAACAGTTTGCCTAAAATTTCGTGGCGCTCATAGCCCAGCCATTGCAACTCAATGTCGTTGATGCGGACAAAGCGCCCCTCGGCATCAAGGGAATGATAGCCACAGGGGGCTTTATCGTAGAGATCTTGAACTTCGTCTGCCCGGTGCTTGAGTTCAGCAGTGCGTTCCTGTACCTGCTGCTCTAACGTTTGGTTTGCTTGTTGCAACGCGGTTGCAATCCGTTTGCGATCGGTAACATCCCGTGTGATAGCAAGCACCTGAGTGCCCGCCTCATCTTGAAAGTTCAGCGGCACAGCATGGGATTCTAACCAGCGATGGGTGCCCTTCAGCCCGATGATTTCAAACTCTAAGACTCCTGGCTGCCCCTGCGTAACCTGCTGAGTAAAGGCTAGAAACGCCTGTCGAAACGACGGTTCGATTAAGGGACAGACATTTTGCCCGATCACCTGATCCAGGTGATCGACTTCAAGCATCGCCAGTCCCGCCGGATTCATAGCTTGCAAGATGCCGTCTGCCGTAATCACCTTGACGCACTCTGGTTCTGCCTCAAAGATGGCACGCAGATGTTGCTCGCTTCTTTCTCGAGCTGCTTGGTCTTGTTTACGAGCGGTAATGTCTACGATCGTGCCACTCATCTGCACGGGTTGATTGGCTGCGTCATAAACTGCCTCTCCTCTACCTTCAACCCAACGCACGCTACCATCTGCCCAGACGACCCGATACTCAAGGTGATAAGCAGTGTGCTGCTCTAGCGCTTGTTGCACAGCATCAGTAACGCTAACACGATCGTCGGGATGCACTCGCTCATTAAAGGTTTCATACCGCCCATCAAAGGTGCCAGGTTCGAGACCAAACAACTGTTCATGCTCTGGCGACCAAGTAATGTCCCCCGTTACCAAATTCCAATGCCACGTTCCGACGCAGGCAGCCGCTAATGCTGTTCGCAGTGCTTGCACGTTTGCTTCCTGCAACTGGTGATTCAGTTGGTCGAGCTTGCGTTGGTTCGTCCGTTGAAGGTTAGTCAGCAAATTAATTAACGAGGCAACGGTGATAAAAACGCCTAAGCTAACGAAAGCGCTAGAGCCCCTTACTGATAGTTGATCTAGCGGTGGCAGCAAAAAACAGCTAAGGGACAGAGCCGCCAGAATCGTTGTGACGATGCCTGGTCGAACCCCACCAAACCAGCATGAAACCAGCACAGCCAGGTAAAAAAAGGCAGCAATCGTTTGGCTCAAAAAGGGTTTTAGCCAGAGGGTGAGCAAGAGGGCGATCGCGGTCGCGCCTACTGCCACTCCATACGTGATCACTCGACGATCGACTGTGCTGCTCACAAAAACTCCTTGAAGATCACCGCTTAAGCTTGACACTTTTTGCCTCTACGTCGCCTGACCCTTGTCTGCTAGTTGGCTTGAAGGACTGGCAGTAGGCTGGAACCCACTTCGTTTAAGCCGATGAATAATGCGGGTCGCCAGTTCCGTTGCTGCCATCGCTTTAAAGAGGTAGTCATCAGCGCCAGCGGTAAAGGCACGATCGACGATTGCCGCTTCTGTATGAGTAGACAGAAATAAAATCGTTAACTGCTGCCACTTAGGGTCACTCCGCACTGCCTGACACAAATCCACGCCATTAAAACCAGGCATTTCTAAGTCTAACAACAGCAGGTTTGGCATAGTTGCCGTTAATATTTCCCAAAACTGGTGGGGGTCACTCAGTCCAGTCACTTCTACACCAAAGGGCTGCAACAAATGCGCCAGGTTAGCAGCGATCGCGCCATCATCATCCACTACCAGCACGCGATTGTGGTGCTGCACTTGGGTTTGCCGTAATACGTTGGTCACAGCTTTGAGAATTTCATAGGTCGGTAACGGTTTTTGCAAAAAGACGCAGCCTCCTAGCCGCACTACTGCCAGACGACTAGCCAAATCGCCCTGCCCAGTAAACGCTAACACTGGAATGGGTGGCGATCGCTGCATCAACTCCCGCAGCAACGTAAACCCATTGTCGGCACCCGGAAAGTTCAAATCCAGCAAAATTGCATCTGGAGGCACCTGGGCGATCGCTTTGCGGGCAACTGCCAAATCAGTCGCCAGTTCAACCCGAAGCCCCCAGGCGATCGCCTCAATCCTGACCCGTTCTGCCAACAGTAGATCATCATCAATAATCAGCAGAGAAGGAGCGTAGGCATTAGTCTCTGGCATGGTAGCCGTTGCCTGTGCCTGAGCCAGCACTTGCTGCAACGATGCCACCAGCTGCGAGACGTGCTGCACCTGTGCTGCTTCCAACCTTGTCTCCAGTTGCAGCAACGCCTCTAACTCCCGTGCCAGATGCGACCCTGCCATAAAGCCAAAAATGCCCAGCGATCCGGCTAATTTATGCGCCTCTTGCTGGGCGTGCTGTTGCTGTGATGGGGTCAATTGCCCTGCCGTCAAGGCACGTGCTGCCGTTTCTAAAACCGTTACCTGCGCCAGAATATTGTCTCGATACTTTTCCCAAACTCTGGCAGTCGTTGTTGCTGCCCTCTGACTCGCCGCTGCTTCCCGCTTTTGCTTGCCAAGAGCTAAAACGGGGGTTTCTGCCGCCTGAGCAGGCGTTCGGAGCCGATACCCTAACCCGTAAACCGTCTCAATTAAATCGGAGGCACCTGCCGCTTTCAGTTTTTGGCGCAGGCATTTAATGTGCGTGCTGACGGTTTCCTCTCCGGGCGGTTCAGCAAAATCCCACAGGCGATCGAGAATGGCACTGCGGCTAAAGATGCGTTTGGGGTTGAGCAAAAAAAGCTCTAACAGACCATATTCTTTGTGGGTGAGCCGTAACGGTTGACCGTTACAGGTGACTTCGCTAGTGACCGTATCAAACTGCACTGTTTCCCAGGTCAAGACCGAGTCGGCAGAGGCACGTTCTCGCCGCAACAAGGCACGTATGCGCGCTATTAGCTCTGGCGGATCAAAGGGCTTGACAACATAGTCATCGGCTCCTGCCTCTAACCCAATAATGCGATCGCCACTGCTAGCGTTTGCTGACAGCAGCAAGATGGGACACTGATAACCGTCTGCTCGAAGTTGCTGACAGACACGAATGCCGTCTAGGTTGGGGAGCATCACACCCAGCAAAATCAAGTCATAGGCAGAGTCTCTGGCTAACTCCAACCCCGTTTGCCCATCCATTGCTAGGTTTACCGCATAGTGTTGGGCGGTAAGCAGTTCAACTAATGCCGAACTGGTAGGCTGATCATCCTCAATCAGCAGGATTTTCATAGGCGATCGTGCTTCCCGTAAGTGGGCATAAGCGTTTGTATCATTGCCTACATCTTAATTGCTACTGTATTAAGAGGCTATAAGGTCACGGGTAACGTTGCACTTGCTTCCTGGTAACGCTCCATGTACCTATGGCTGATAGTCATATCAATTCAAAAGGTGCTGGTTAGAGATTCCCGTGCTTGCTTCCCCTCAAGCCTCTTTATAAGGGCGAAGCCGCAGACAGGAGACGCTTGCTTTATGGTGTGTGAAGAAAATCGGTATAAGTTGGCTAAGACTGCTTAACTGCATCTCACCGATCTGTAGGCGTTATTTCTGTTCTTCACAAATAACGTTTGAAAAAGGGTGCTGCCCTTCAAGAAAAGACATTTAAGTGCCTGAGTTTATTATGCAGCAGCACGGATTTGCTGTCTAACAGGAATTTGAATGATAAACTCTGTTCCCTCACCAAGTATTGAGAAACAATCTAACTTGCCGCCATGTTTCTCAGTGACAATTTGATAACTAATTGGCATTCCCATTCCCGTTCCCTTACCGACGGCTTTCGTGGTGAAGAATGGATCAAAAATACGTTTGTACACAGCTTCAGGCATTCCCATGCCATTATCAGCAATGGAGATCTTTATCCACTCTGAATTGATGATGGAAGTTTGAATGGTAATCTGGTTAGGCTTTTGCTTGATCTCTTGATAGGTTCGTTTGACGTTGGCTTCCTCCAGCGCATCAATAGCATTTGCCAGAATATTCATCAGCGCCTGATTAATTTGCCCCGGATAGCATTCCACTAGCGGTAAATTGCCATACTCACGCACTACCTGAATCGCTGGACGCTCTGCTCTATCTTTCAAGCGATGCTGCAAAATCAACAACGTACTATCAATGCCTTCATGCAAATCAACTGCTTTGAAGTCAGCTTCATCCATGCGTGAGAAGTTACGGAGTGACAAGACAATCTGACGGATGCGATCGGTGCCCATTTTCATCGAATCCAGCATCTTAGGTAGATCGGCTTGGACAAACTCAAGATCAAACGCCTCTGCCTCTGCTTGGATTGCGGGTACTGGGTCAGGGTAGCACTCCTGGTAAAGTTGCACAAAACCTAATAAATTGTGGGCGTATTCCTGTACATAGGTAAGGTTGCCGTGAATGAAGTTGACCGGATTGTTGATTTCATGTGCAACCCCTGCCACCATTTGACCCAAAGCAGACATCTTTTCGCTTTGCACCATCTGAACCTGAGTGCGCTGTAGTTCTTCTAAAAGTTGTTGCAACTGTGTAGTTTTAGCGTTCAGTTCTTGGGTTCTTTCCTCAACTCTAGATTCAAGCGTTTGGCTATAGGTTTCTAGCTGTTCGTTAGCTGTCTGTTGCTCCTGTAGGAGTTGCTTAACCGATTGAATCAGTTGGTTAAACGACTTGGCAAGTGTTCCAATCTCATCGTCTTGCTTAACCGTTGCTTGTAAGTCGAAATTAGATTCCTCGGTAGAGCGTCGGGCAATATCAGTCAAAGCTTCAATCGGTTGAGAGATCGCTCGGCTAGTCAAAATTGCCAAAAGGATAGCGATCGCAATGGACAAGACAATACTTGCCACCATAATGATCTGGGCAACTTCGCCCGCTTGCCGTCGTGACTGCGCTGCTTCCTGAAGCTCCTGGTATGACTCGTCAAGTAAACCCACAAGGTCGTCCGAGATGCCATCGAATTCCAGCGCCAAATTGCTATTTGTAAACGCCAACAGGAGCGCTTGGGCTTGCTTAACATCAGTAGGTGATGCAAGGTTCAGCTTACGAATTCGTTCAACTTGACGTTCTACTTCCTGCGCATAGAGCTGCGGTACCTGGTCATAGGTTTGCAAGAAAGCTGGCATCGCTTTTTGATGGTCCTCACCGTGTAAGGACATAGACTTCGCCACAAATGCTTTAAGCTCAGCCCAAATCTCTTGAATTTCAGCTTTATGCTTCACTAAGTGAGCATACTCATCCTGAAATTTTTCTGGGTATTGCGCCAAAGGGATAAGCTGCTGTTGATGGGTTCGGGCTTGAAGCACACGCGATTGGAGACGCTGTAGAAGCTCCACTTCGTTGCGGGCGTGTGTCTCTCGTTGTTCAGTCATTTGCTGCCAATGATTCTCAAAGGCAAAGCCAGCAATTGTGCCCGACACAGCAATGCCTAGAGCAAGAGCGTACCCTAGACCAATCTTTTGCCCCACTCTGAGGCTGGATAACTGTTGTCTAATGCTTTGCAAGATCATACGGTTTTCCAGGCTACAGACAAATCTTCATAATTTAAGCTTCCCAACTTTCTTGTCAGTCTAACTCTCTCCCTAAACAGAAAGGTTAAATGTATGGAATCTTTCAGAATTGAGAAAATAATTCTAGCGCTTTGATGGAATGAGCGCGATCGACCCACACTCCCTACGTACTAAAGTAGCTAGCAGGCGATTGTACTTAGCCCCTCTCGCCGTAGGTTAGGTTGAGCCGACTTGAGCCTGTAGCTAATCACCCATCAGTAGGGCGAAACTCAACGTCCATTCGCTCTAGGCTTAGATGCTGGGTTTCATACTTTAACCTAACTGATGAGGTGGGCGATCGCACTTGGAGTACAAACGTTACCCATGCTGCTCAAGGCGCTGTCTGCTACGGCGATATTATTAGACCTTATTATCTTTCTGCCAGTATTGAATGATGACCTTAGCAGGTTTACTATTTCTACCTTTCTAATTTAGCGATTCAAAACATCATTTCGATGAGTAACAGAACCTACAATTTGCACAACTTCATCAATTAAGGCTTGCGGCACTTCCAACTCAACTAAGGTGGCAACTAAATCCTCAGCGATCGCATCGAAGTGACGATCGGTTAAGCCCATCTCGGCTACTAGTTCTTTATGTGCCTCTCTCATAGGGCTACCATTCCAGTGTTTAGCACCACCAAAAGCATAGGTCATAAAGGCTTTTTGATGCTGTTTCTGTTGTTGCATATCGGTATGAGCAAAGAAATGCTGAACGCGCTCATCTGCCAAAACCTTTTCATAAAACTTTTCTACAGCTATATCAACCGCCGCTGCACCACCGAGCTTGTCATACAGGGTACTCATTGAAAACTACTCCTTAATTGTGTTGAGTTCAATGTGACATGACACAAACGAGAAAAACTGAAATTTTCAATAATCGAAAAGATTGAATGTAACAAGTTGCAATCTATCTAGCTCGATCCATAGACATCAAGAAGATGTCTAACGTTGAAGTTAAGCGGCAAAGGCTATCTAACTCAGAATTGAGGGCTTTCAAATGTCCGCTCCAACTTAGGGTTAAGCGGCACAGCTCTGAGCTTTGTGCTCTACGCACTAAAGTAAGCAGCAGCAGGGTGATACGTCACGATCGCCGTAGTCGATTGTTCTGGATGGAGTTGTTCGCCTTCATCCATATGCAGGTTAATGCGTTTGGCATCCAGCAAATCTAGCAGCGTGTACTGATCCTGCATATTGGGGCAGGCAGGATAGCCAAAGCTATAGCGCGACCCTCGATAGCGTTGCGCCAACACATCACGAATGTTGTCAGGCTCTTCGCTGCCAAAGCCCAACTCGCGACGAATACGGGCGTGTACCCACTCTGCTAATGCTTCTGCCATCTGTACTGCGATGCCATGGAAGTAGAGATAGTCGGTGTAGCTATTGCCGTCAAACAGCTTCTTAGCATACTCCGTAGCGACCTCACCCATTGTCACCGCCTGCATGGGGAAAACATCGATGAGCCCAGAGTCTTTGGGCGCGTAGTAATCGGCGATGCAGTAGCGACGTAAGGATTTTTGGCGAGGGAAGGTGAAGGTAGCGATTGGGTCTTGGGAGTGGGGAGTAGGGAGTGGGGAGTGGGGAGTATAGAGGTGAAGGCTATTACCATCTGCCTGGGCGGGGAAGTAGCCGTAGATAGCTTGAGGATGGAGCAGGTTCTCATCGACAATGCGATGTTTCCACTGATCCAGAATTGGGTAGACCGTTTTCTGAAGAAACTCGTCGTACTCTTCCCGTGACTGTTCACGCGGCTTGCGGAACTGCCATTGTCCAGCGATCAACGCCTGTAGATCCAGATACCAGAAAAGTTCATCCCAGGGAATATCGGCAGGCTGGATGATTTTGGTGCCCCAGAACGGTGGTGTAGGTCGGGGAATATCGGCAGCGATCGCCTCGGAACGCTGAGTGTCTTCGATGGAGGGAGTGGGGAGTAGGGAGTGGGGAGTAGGGGTAGCGTTTTGAATTGCTTCCTCTACTCCCTCTGTCGCCACTGCTTCCCCTGCTCCCTCTACCTCCTGCCCTCTGCCTTCTGTCTCCTCTCCCAAAAATCCCTTCACATCATCCCATTCTCCTGCCGCTTTCGCAGGCATGAGCTTATCCATAAAATGGAGATCGGAGAAAGCATCTTTACCGTAAATAACCTGACCGTTATAGGCATTCTGACAGTCTTCATGAACAAATTTGGGCGTGAGGGCTGCGCCGCCGAGGATAACGGGGACGGTGATACCGCGATCATTAAAGACGTGCAGGTTTTCCTTCATGAACGCAGTGGATTTGACGAGCAAACCGCTCATGGCAATACAGTCAGGTTTGTGCTGCTCGTATGCCTCAATGATGGTATCGACAGGCTGTTTGATGCCCAGGTTAATCACGCGGTAGCCGTTGTTGGACAGAATAATGTCCACCAAGTTTTTGCCAATATCGTGTACGTCGCCTTTAACAGTGGCGATGATAAAGGTGCCTTTTGCCTGTCCAGAGTCTTCTTTTTCCATGAACGGCTCTAGGAAGGCGACCGCCGCTTTCATGGTTTCGGCAGATTGCAGCACGAAGGGCAACTGCATTTGACCGGAGCCAAAGAGTTCGCCCACCACTTTCATGCCATCGAGCAAAAAGGTATTGATGATGTGGAGCGGTGGATAGGTTTCCATTGCCTGCTTCAGCAGATCGTCCATGCCCATGCGTTCGCCGTCAATGATATGCTGCTTCAGCCGTTCTTCGAGCGGTAGGTCGGCGGCAGTGGCAGCGCGAGAAGCCCTTGCATCTTTAGCAGACACGCCTTCAAACAGTTTCGTCAATTCTGTGAGCGGGTCGTAAACGCAGACATCGCCATCAAAGCGTCGTCGATCGTAGATCAGGTCTAGGCAGACGGCTTGATGAGCGGGATCGATTTTTGCCAGGGGCAGGATCTTGCTGGCGCTGACGATCGCCCCATCCATCCCTGCCTCGGTCGCCTCATGCAGAAACATCGAGTTCAGCACAATCCGCGTTGCAGGACTCAAGCCAAACGAGATATTAGAAACGCCTAGCAAAATGTGGCAACCGGGAAGTTGGGCACGCATTTGCTGGATGGCTTCGATCGTGGCGCGTCCATTTGCCCGGTCTTCTTCAATGCCCGTAGAGATGGGTAGTGCCAGTGGATCGAAGAAAATTTCGTAAGCAGGGATGCCAAATTCCAGTGCATGGCGATAGGCGCGTTGGGCGATCGCAAATTTCTTCTCAGCGGTGCGTGCCATGCCATCTTCGTCGATCGTGCCCACAACGACCCCAGCACCGTATTGTTTCGCCAACTCCAGCACCTTCAGAAAGCGTGCTTCACCATCTTCGTAGTTCGTAGAGTTGAGTAGGCATTTGCCACCTGCTACCTTCAGCCCTGCCTCCATTTTTTCCCATTCGGTGGAGTCCAGCATCAGCGGCAGCGTAACGTTTGTGACGAGACGAGACACGAGTGCGTGCATATCTCGCACACCATCGCGCCCAACGTAATCCACGTTCACGTCTAGAATGTGCGCGCCTTCTCGCACCTGCTCTTTTGCCAGCGAAACCAGCCCATCCCAGTCTTCGGCATTCAGCAAATCGCGGCACTTCTTGGAGCCGCTGGCATTAAGCCGTTCACCAATGATGAGGAAAGAGTTGTCCTGATCGTAGGGTTGAGCGCTGTAGATGGAGGCGGCAGAGGGCGTATAGCTAAGGAGCGGACGGGGAGAGGGAAACGTTGAGGGGGTAGGAGGGTGAGAGGGTGAGACGGTCGTCCTCTCACCTCGAACTGGTCGTGCTTTTGGCGTTAACGTCGTTGACAGCTCTGCCAACTGCTGGATGTGATCGGGACGGGTGCCGCAGCAGCCACCAATGACTTGTACGCCCAGATCTTCGACAAAGTGCATGAGTGCCATACGGAGTTCCATTGGAGTCAGCTTGTAGTGAGCATGACCACCAACGTTTTCGGGGATGCCTGCGTTGGGGATGCAGGAGATGACGAAGGGTGAGTTGGCAGAGAGATAACGGATGTGGTCTGCCATGCGATCGGGTCCCGTCGCGCAGTTCAGCCCCAAAATATCAATGGGGAAGGGTTCTAGAATGCTCAACATCGCTGTGATATCGGAGCCAACCAGCATGGTGCCCTGAAGCTCCATCGTGACGGAAACCATGAGTGGTCTACGATCGCCCTTTTTGGCAAAGACTTCCTCGATGCCATTGAGTGCCGCTTTGATCTGCAACACATCCTGACAGGTCTCAACAATAAATAGATCGACACCACCGTCGTACAGACCGTCGGCTTGCTCTGCAACGGTTGCCTTCATGGTGTCGTAGTCGATATGCCCCAGTGTAGGGAGCTTAGTAGTGGGGCCGATCGACCCAGCCACAAAACGCGGTTTTTCGGGAGTCGAAAATTCAGCGGCAACCTGTTTTGCCAATTCTGCCGCGGCTTTGTTCAACGCATATGCCTGATCTGCCAGATCGTACTCTGCCAGGACGATCGACATTGCTCCAAAGGTATCGGTTTCGATGACATCCGCACCCGCCGCCAAAAACTCGCGATGCACCTGAGCCACTGCTTCAGGTTTGGTAAACACTAAATATTCGTTGCAGCCTTCGTACTCTGCGCCCCCAAAGTCGTCTGCCGTCAGGTTTTGTGTTTGCAGCGAGGTACCCATTGCGCCATCAAAAACAATCACGGGGCGATCGGGGTGATGCAGTCGTTCTAGAAAGGCGCTTTTCATTGGGATTTCGACTCAAAACTTAACGTAGACTGTACTACCAACCAATTGTGATACCACCACTGGCAGCGATAAACCTACCAGCTTAGTTTTTCAGCATAATCTATTGTGCTAAATTTCCGCAGGGACAGGGGCGATTGCCTGCTAAAGAAGAATAAGCTACTTGCGCTCAAAGCTCGACGACAAAACAAGTACGGTTAGAATAGCTCTCTACTTGAATAGTTGCGCCAATATGTTCTGTTAACTTCTGCACCAGTGCCAGCCCTAAGCCCGTGCCTCCTTGCTTCCAGAGATCGCCGCCTGGAATCCGATAAAACTTTTCAAAAATATGAGAGAGTGCTTGAGCCGGAATTTCAACGCCTGAATTACAGACACTCAGCCTGAGGCGAGTAGCAGGCAACGCCAGCAAATTTCCTTGAGCTGTAGTGTTATCGCTTGTTGTTGCACTAACTGGCTGTACGAAGAGGTCGATCGTTTCTCCAGGCGGTGTATATTTGCAGGCGTTATTCAATAGCTCCGCCAGGATACGGCTGAGGCTAGCGCGATCAGATGTCCAAACCGATAGACCAGGAGCGATGTTGACCCGAAGCGTTTGTTGTCGGCTTTGAGTCCGTTCTTGGAAGGGTTCGATCAACTCCTCCAGCCATTCTTGCAGCACGATCGCTTCAAGTTCTAGCACTCTCGTACCCGATGCTAATCGCTGGAGGTCAAGCAAATCGTTAATGAGTTCGGCTTCTCTCGCACACTCCCTTTGCAAAATTTCCATGTAGCGATCGCGGCGCTCTTCTGTTGGCTGCGTTTTAAGCATATGAATTGCCATCTTCATGTTAGAGATGGGTGTGCGTAGCTCATGTGAGACGGTGCTCAGGAAATCATCTTTTAGTTGGTTAAGCTCCTCCAGCACTTTGACCTGTATTTGTGCCGTCTCGTAAAGCCTCGCTTGACGGAGTGCGATCGCGCACTGATTGGCAATTTGTAAGACTAACCGAATCTCAGGTTCGCTAAAGACTGCGTTGCGAGAGCGAAACAGCCGTAGCTTACCTAAAACGCCTTGGTCGTCAATCATTGGGCAGGCAAAGATAGCGCTAGGCTGCCAGGCTGAATCCATAAATTTCGGGGCTAGCTCACAAAACTGAAGGCTCTGCCCATTGAGTAACTGTGGATAAATATCAGAAAAGTGGGTCGCGAGCGTGACTTCTGGCTGTGATGCAAACGCCCCATTTGTATATGAATGAGCAATCGTCATCGTGCCCTGTTCAAAGTTAAATAGGGCAGTATCACAGCCGTAAAGCTCCAAACCGTGCACCAATTCTTCCACTGCCGTTTGCAGAATTTGCGCTTCATCCAGGCTATCCCGGACTTTATCGGTCATCCGTTTAACCAGTGCTTCGTATCGCAATGCCTGCTGCAATTGAGCCGTGCGTTCTTCTACCTGTTGCTCAAGTATGGTATTGAGCCGCTGTTCATGCTGATAGAGTTCTGATTGATGAATGGCGATCGCCACCTGAATCGCTAACTGCTTAAGAAAGTCGATCTCTGAATGTTGCCAGGAGCGTGGAGCGCGGCATTGCTGTGCCACTAGCAAACCCCAAAGCAAATCGCCCTGGAGAATGGGTACAACCAGATTTGCCCGCACTTGTAGTTGGGCTAGCAGCTCAACATAGCAAGCTGCCAAGCCCTCTGCATAGATGTCAGAAATGGCTTGAGTGCGCCCATGTTTATAGTCTTCTACGTTTATTTCAGCAAAGCAGGCATCCTTAATCTGTCTAGCCCAAATTGACTGCCAGCCTTCTGCCACCGACTCGACAATGACAATGCCGCTCCAATCGGCCTGAAACTGGTAGACGATGACGCGATCGGTTTGCAAGAACTCGCGTATCTCAGCCACAGTCGTGTTGAGGATGTCGTCCAGGTTTAACGATCGCCGGATGTGGAGTGCGATCGTACCCAGCAACCGTTCTCGCTCTGCTTGCTGCCGCACCACGGTCTCTGCTTGTTTCCGCTCGGTAATATCTTGTGCGACGCCGACCAGCCGATAAACTCTGCCTGCTGCATTACAGATGGGAAACGCTCGATCCCAAATCCAGCGGATGGAACCATTAGGCTGGATAATGCGGTACTCCTCGCTGTAAGTGCCTTGAATTTGTTGGGCGAAAGCAGCTATTACCCGTGGGCGATCGTCTGGATGAATGGCATCAACAAATGACTGCGGTGTCTCAAAAAGGCTTTGGCAAGTACGTCCCCAGATTTCCTCATAAGCGGGGCTGATATACAAAAGGGCATCTTTATCAACTGACCCCATCCAAAACACTTCTCGAATGTTTTCTGCCATTTGTCGGAAGCGTTCTTCGCTTTCTTGCAAGGCAACATTGGTCTGCTGAAGCGCCTGGGTTCGCTCTTGTACACGGTGCTCTAGCGTTGCATTTGCCTGGTGAATTTCACCAAATTTTTGCTGCAAGCTGGCTGCCATCAAGCGAAAGTTTTGTGCCAGGAGGGCAAACTCAGTCACTTGGCTCTGCGCCCAGGGAATGGGTGCTTGTTCGAGTAATTTATCCGGTAAGTTAGTGGTGATATGAGCCAACTGAGAGACTGGCTTGACCAGTTGGCGGCTGACTAAAAAGGCGGCAATAGGAGCAAAACCAGACACTAACAGCAGGATTGCCATATTCTGGATGTGCACTTGCTCAATATGCCTTACATGGGGGGTGGCAGCCATTTGCACCAGCAGCACCCAGGGAAATTCACTGCTAATGGTCGCTTCTTTGACAAAGAGCGATCGACTCCACTGCACCATCACCAACGGACTGCCCATTGTGGGCAACCAGTGATAAGTTTGGTCACCGATCGATCGCACCGTTCCCTGCTTGCGCCAATCAAACGATTTAGCGCCAATCCACTCAGCCTGAGTGCTGGCAACGACCGTCTGTTGTTGATCGAGCAGCGTAATGTTGAGCGCCTGCTCCCCTACATTGGCTCGGAAGAGGGTCGTGACAAACTTTAGGTCAAGCTCACCTAAGACTGCACCGATCAACCTGCCGTCTTTTCGTATGGGCACACCGATTAGTACGGTTGGCTTGGCAGACTGGTTTCGTCGGCGGGCTGAGGAAAGAAACGGCTGGGGCGATCGCTGCAACTGCTCAAAATAAACATTGTCATCGAAGCTATCTAAGGCAGCGTCATAACCAACATCTAAAAGGCGTTGTCCAGTTTCGTCTAAAACGTGAAGATGTTGAAAGTCTGGAAAAATCCGTTGAGCAAATTCTGCATCCTGACGTAAAGTACCGCTTTGAATGGCAGTGTCTAGTGCTACCTTCGCAAGCTCATGCACTGCTCCTAACCGTTGCTCATACCAGGTACGCACCTCAACCGTAAGGTAGCGGGAGGCATCGTTCAGGTCTGACTGAGCGGTCATTCTAATGTCATCCACCACTTGATGACTTGCTAGCACAATCAAGAGTAAGGTGGGCACCATGACAAAGGCGACCAGCAAATTAAAAAGGGTTTGTTGCAGCGTCAGGGTGCTAATGGCGGGTGGGCGAGCGACCCAGCGATGTAGCGGCAGATGCGTCAGCAACAGACTGGCAATGAGGGCGTTGAAAACACCATTAACGGGTTGCTTTAAGAGAATAATGAATGCTTGCGTTGAATCAACATGCAGAATGATGGCGTAAAAAAACCACACAAGCGGCATGCCGATAAGCAGCCAGAAGACAGCATCCAGCAAGACGATATTATTCTGTTGCCGACGGTGAAACAGCCAGCCTACAAACAGGGCTTCGAGAGTAAACGTCAGTGTTGTGTAGGGATGGTGCCAAATGATATACGTACAAAGCCCAGCAAGGAAAGCCGCAACGGTGCCCCAGCGCACTCCGTACAAGCACACCACTAGCCAAACAGCGATCGAACCAAACAGAAAATCAATATCAAAAAATAAAGTCCATCGAAAATAATTACCTAAAAACCCGGCAACAAGTAGCAGGAGCAGTCCCCAGAGCGATCGATTCGGCAGTAATCTCGCTTGCAAAGTCCTCGCTAAACCCATCTACCTGTCCTTTAGCTAAACGTTGCTTAAAATACCTTAAGTCTAATCGAAATGGATTTTGACCGAGCTTGTTTTGCAGAACTGTTGTATTAATACTCATATCCCCAAGAACAGAGGATTACTAGCGTACTTTATGCACCTGTTAGCGGAGTGTTAAAATTCGTTAGCGCCTGGTAGTGCCAATCTTGCATTGTAAGTAAGGGATTGAGCTGTATACGTGCGAGACAGCGCCACTAAATTTGAGTGAACTAGATTTGGCATCAATCACTTAAGACAGCGACACGGGTTGACGCATGATCTTGGCAAAGAGTAAACCGCTGTTTTTGGGCATCTTAAGCTTGCCCCTGACGGCAGTAGTACTGTTTCCCCCTGAATTGCCTGAAGATCTTTATGCGTTTTAATCCAGGTTTAGAAAGACGAGCCTCTTTGACTGCCAGTGTTGTCTCTTCAGAGTGGCTTAGCAGAGGCAGTCTTGTTTTTGTTCTCTTGTCGGCAATACTCGTTTTGCTGGGCTGGCAGTACGATATTCCACTGCTTAAGAGTGGCTATCCTAATAGCCCTTCAACCATGAAAGCGAATACAGCGCTCTGCTTTCTGTTGGCAGGCTTGTCGCTAGGGCTGTTACAGCTTGAGCCGAGGGTGAGAGCGGCGCGGTTAAAAAAGCGACTGGGCTGGATGAGCACGAGTTTAGCCTTGAGTGTGATTCTGGTTGGGCTACTGACCCTTAGTCAATCTTGCTTTGGGTGGCACCTGGGCATTGATGAGCTACTGTTTCGAGACACAGCTCCATTAACACCAACGCCTTACCCAGGACGAATGGGGGAAAACGTAGCGTTCAATTTTGTGTTGGTTGGTACTACCCTTTGCTTGCTCAGGCAGAACACACGATCGAGTGCTTGGCTGGCACAGAGTTTGAGCTATCTCATTTACTTAATTGCTTTGTTGCCGCTCATGGGGCACTTGTTTGGTATTAGTCCCACCTACAGGCTCATCACACAGGTCATCGCTATGGCAGCGCCAACGGCTGTGGCGTTCATGGGTCTTTGTATGGGATTGCTACTGTCTCGTCCAGACCAGGGCTTAATGGGCATAGTCACTAGTCCGCTAGCAGGCGGAGTGATGGCGCGATCGCTCCTCCCGTGGGCGATCGCCATTCCACTGGGCATTAACTGGCTCACCTTTCAAGGCGAACAATTCGGGTGGTATGAGTCTGCCTTTGGGTACGCCGGACGCATTGTCATGATTGCAACTGCATTTTTCAGTGTCATCTGGCGCAATGCTTACTTGCTAAATCAGCAAGAACGTCAGCAACAGCGGATCAAACAACAGCTCGAGGCAGCTGAGCAGCGATTAGCGTTTGCAAACGTCTCGTTAGAACGTCAGGTTGCCGAGCGGACACATGAATTAGCCCAAGCAAACGATCGCTTGCAGTGTGAACTCTTTGCCCGCACCCTTGCTGAGGAAAGACTGCAAGAACTTGCTGCCTTACAGCAGGCAATTCTGGATGGCGCGAATCACATGATCATTGCGACTACTGTCGATGGCACAATTATTGCTTTCAATGCGGCGGCTGAGCGATCGCTCGGCTATGCCGCCAGCGAAGTGGTTGGCATCGAACCATTAACGCTCATCCATGAGCCAACTGAGGTGGCGCAGTATGCTCAAGTGCTCTCTCAGGAGTTTGGCAGCCCAGTGGCACCAGGGTTTTCTGTCTTTGTGGCAAAAGCCCGTCGTGGCATCGTTGACGTGCGTGAGTGGTCTTACCTTCGCAAAGATGGTTCCCGCTTTCCCATTCTGCTCTCTGTCACTGCCTTGCATGACTCAGATGGGCAATTAACCGGGTTTCTTGGCATTGGCAGCGATATCAGCGATCGCAAGCGCATTGAAGCAGAACGCGAACAGGCAGAACTAGCTCTGCGGGAGAGTGAAAAACGCTATCGCTCAGTGATTGCTTCTGTTGCAGAAGGCATTGTACTGCAACAGGCAGACGGCAAAATTACGACCTGCAATGCGAGTGCAGAATTGATCCTGGGGTTGTCCAGAGAGCAGATGATGGGGCTAACTTCCATTGATTCTCATTGGCGCGTCATACATGAAGATGGGTCGCCCTTTCCAGGAGAAACGCATCCGACGATGATGGCACTCCGTACGGGACAACCTCAGTCCAACGTCATTATGGGCGTGTACAAACTAAATGGTTCGCTCACCTGGATATCCGTTAACGCGCAACCGATGTTCCATCTTAGTGAAGCTCAACCCTATGCGGTAGTCGCGTCCTTTACTGATGTTACTAACTTGAAACAAGCAGAACTAGCCCTCCGAGAGAGTGAAGCCCGTTTTCAGGCGTTCATGAACAATAGTCCAGCCGCTTCTTGGATTACAGACACAGACGGATGCTTTGTTTTTCTTAGTCAAACCTATAGTCAGATGTTTGCGTTGCCAACTACCGATATTGTTGGTAGAAGCATTTTTGAGCTTTTTGATGCGGCGATCGCCCAACAATTTATTCAGACTATTCAAGACGTTGCTACCACGCAACAGTCAGTTGAAGTGGTTGAGTCAGCGCCCCGGTCGGATGGCACAATTGGAGAGTTTTTGGTGTACAAGTTTCCCCTGATTGATCGCTCCGGGCAACGCCTGGTCGGAGGGATTGCGATCGATATTACCGAGCGTCGTCAGGCTGAAGAAGCCTTGTTCCGTCGAGAGCAAGAGTTCCGTACCCTGGCAGAAAACTCGCCGGATATCATTTCTCGGTTCGATCGTGACCTTCGGTGTGTGTATGTCAGCCCAGCAGTGGAATCGGCAACGGGCTTATCGCCCTATGTTTTCTTGGGCAAAACTCATCAAGCGTTAGGCTTTCCGGTGGAGTATCTCCAGCTATGGGATGCCTGTGCGCAGCAGGTATTTGCCACAGGCACGGTCAATCGATTTGAATTCAGCCTTCCCACTCCTCACGAACTCAGGCACTACCAAGCCCGTGTTGTACCTGAGTTTGGACGAACTGGCGCGATCGAAACAGTCCTGGTAACTACCCGTGATGTTACAGAGGCGAGGCAGGCAGACACCGAGCTAAAGCAGTTAATGCTCGAACTAGAGCGGAGCAACCAGGAATTACAGAGCTTTGCCTACATTGCCTCCCATGATTTAAAAGAACCTCTCCGTACCACTCGCAATTTTTGCTCTTTATTGCAAACAAAGTGCAAAGGGCTGTTGGACGAGCGCGGGCAGGACTATGTAGACCGGATTCAGAAAGCGACCCAACGAATGCAAACACTGATTGATGATTTGTTGACGCTCTCACGAGTCACAACTGATGCCAAACCCTTTGCACCCGTTGTTTTGGCTCAAGTTGTGACTGAGGTGATGTCCAATCTGGGTATGCAATTTCAGCGTACAGGGGGACGTATTGAGGTGGGTGAGCTACCGACTGTGCAGGGAGACTCAACGCAGCTAACGCAACTGTTGCAAAATTTGATTAGCAATGCGCTCAAGTTTCATGGTGAAGCTGCTCCAGTGGTAAAAATTTACAGCCTGAATTCAGTGCAAACAGAACGCGATCGCACCTACCAACTTCTAATAGAAGACAATGGGATTGGGTTTGAGGAGCAATACCGCGATCGCATTTTTGGTGCGTTTGAACGCTTGCATGGGCGCAATGAGTTTGAAGGCACTGGGATGGGGCTTGCCCTTTGCCGCAAGATTGTCGAACGTCACGGTGGCAGTATTGTTGCTCAAAGTGTTGTAGGGCACGGATCAACCTTCATCGTCACGCTGCCAATGGTTTAAGCACACTGTCTTTTATATGACCCCCTCAAAACGGTTTGTTCTTGTTGCCGCTGACGATAACCCTGACGATCGCCTCTTACTTCAAGCGGCTTGGGAAGAAACAGCAGTGGTCGATCTATTTCTAGTTGAAGATGGCGAAGCCTTAATCCAATTTCTTCGCCATCAAGGAAAATATGTGGACGTAGAAATGACGCCCCAACCACATTTGATCTTGCTTGATCTTAGGATGCCGCGTAAGAATGGCTATGAAGTCCTTCAGGAGATTAAGACTGATCCCATCCTCCGCAGAATTCCGGTTGTGGTATTCACTACTTCAACGGCACGATCAGATATTGAGCGCAGCTACGACTTAGGAGCCAATGCCTGTACCACCAAGCCCGAATCGTTTGAAGACCTGCTACAAATGACACAGACCCTTTATCACTATTGGTTTATAACAATGCGCCTGCCATCTTAGGACTTGCATTAGAACTCGCAATTCTCAAATCGGTGGCATGGCATTCAGAGGGACACTATGGACAACAGCTATCGAGTACTTTTGGTAGAAGATAACGAGGATGACTACTGCGTCACTCGTGATTTTTTAGCAGATGTCCAAACCCCTCACTTTGAGCTGGAGTGGGTGTCAGACTATGATTCGGCTCTCACAGCGATGGCGTGTCAGTCTCACGATGTTTACTTACTTGACTATCACTTGGGCGCTCACACAGGCTTAGAAATTTTGCAGCAGGCACTGAGCAATGGCTGTCAGGCTCCCATTATTTTTCTGACTGGCTCCGCTGCCGATCGTCAGCTCGATCTAAAAGCCATGCAGCTAGGCGCAACGGAGTTCCTGTCTAAAGATGACATTAGCACCGCCAGTCTGGAGCGCACCCTGCGTTATGCCATTCGTCAAAACCGACTGTATCAGCAGGTGAAGCAGCAGGCGCAACGAGAACACGCCCGCAATCAGATTGTGCAGTCGATGCGCCACTCGCTTGACTTAGAGACGATTTTTGCTGTGGCAGCGAAGGAAATTGCCGTACTTCTGCAAGTGCCGCTGGTCAAAGTGGTGCAGTATCGCCCCGAACGGCAGTGTTGGGTCACGGTTGCCAGCTACTGTCAAACCGTCACGTTAACTCAAGCGATGAAGCCAAGTTTGAGTGCTGGTGCTGCCTGCGCTACCCCCTTAGAACACTGGGAGGATGGTTGCCTTCTAGACACACGCTATGGTGAAAGGCAGTGTCCCAGCCTGACACAGATGTTTCCAGCGTCAGCGCTGCTGGTGCCGTTGCGAGTGAGTGCCGATGTTTGGGGGAGCTTGGGGCTGGTCAGGGATGCAGTTAGCTCTTCCTGGCAAGAATGGGAAGTGGTGTTGCTTCAAACCATTGCCGATCAGTTGGCGATCGCCATTCAGCAGGCTGAACTTTACCAACAATTGCAGACAGCGAATGAAGCGCTGACACGATTGGCAACCACAGATAGTTTGACCCAGATCGCTAACCGCCACCACTTTGATGCGTCTCTTCAAAGTGAGTGGCAACGCTTGACACGGTCACAACAGCCGCTATCCCTCATTTTGTGTGATATCGATTTCTTTAAGCGCTACAACGATACGTACGGTCATCTCGCAGGCGATCGCTGCTTGGCTCAAGTCGCTCAGGTGCTGCAAGAGTCTATACGGCGTTCTACTGATCTAGCAGCCCGCTATGGCGGCGAGGAATTTGCCATCCTTTTACCCAACACGCCTCAGACTGGTGCAGCAACTATTGCTCAACGACTGCTGCACCAGTTGCAACAAATTCATCTGCCGCATGAGGCTTCTGGTGTTGCCGCTCACGTTACTCTCAGTTTGGGTATTGCCAGCCTAGTTCCTAACCAGGATACAACCCCTCAAAGCCTGATCCAAGCAGCCGACCAGGCACTTTATCAGGCGAAAGCAGGCGGACGTAGCACCTACAGAATTTGGACTGAAACAACTTAGGTCAGCAAGCCTAAAAGTTAAATTGGCACCCGTTCTGTTGCTTAAACGCTAGATGGCTGATGTAGAAAACGATTCTTGGACTAGCGGCGCTTTGTGCTCGTCGATCGCCTGAGCAATAAACCACTCCAGCTTAGAAATAAAGACAGGTTCGGCAAATTCGCGTGCGCGTTCGATACACGCTTGAGACGAAAACCGTCGCCCCTCAAATTGGGCGATCGCGCGACAAAGGCTCTCTACAGTCGATTCAGAGAACAGCAATCCCGTGCGATCATTCAAAATGATCTCGCGGATGCCACTTAACGCGGAAGCAATCACGGGAACGCCATGCCCCATTGCTTTGACAGCAGCAAAATCAAAGTCAGCCGTTGGACAGGGAATGAGTAGCGCTTTGGCGTGAGCATAAATATCTGCCATTGCCTCATCCGGTACATCGCCTAGAAAACGGACGTGTTGCCCAGCCAACTGCTCAAGCCTTGCCCTCTCACTGCCAGCGCCAATGACCCAAAGGGGACGATCGCTCTGAGTGCAGGCAGCTATCGCTAGATCAACGTGCTGCTGCGGGGTTAAAGCTCCAACATAGAGGTAATAGTCATTGCCCGCTTCACCGCGACCATGAATGCTGACAGGTGGGGGAATGACCGCAGCGGGGCGACGGTAGAACTTGCGAATGCGCCGCGCCACCACTTCAGAGTTTGTGATAAAACGATCGACTCTCTGAGAGGCATAAAAGTCGTATTGCCGCAGATGCATCTGCATCCATTGCTGATGCCAGTGGCGATCGCCAGTCGTTTGAGGTGCGTCCCAAAGATCACGTGGTGGCGTATGGCAGTAGCTAACGTGCAGTGTTTCAGCGCGGGTCAACACAGATTTGCTGAGATACTGCCCTGATGAAGAAATCACCAGGTCGTAGGCTGATAAGTCCAATGACTCCCAGTAGTAGGGTAGCAACGCCTTCCATAGCTGGTGATAGCGTGTAATGCCTGGTAGCTGCTGCGAGGGTGCAGTACGAAGATCCCAACCATCAAAGAGGGCGATCGCATCGCCTAAACGCTTGCGGTCAACAAAGGCTGTGTACACAGGTGCATTGGGATACATCTGATGCAGCACTTGCAAGACGCGCTCCGCCTCACCATACTCTCGCAAATAGTCATGAATAAGGGCAACTTTCATAGCGGAAATCTTTCACGATCGCGGTAGCCGTACGGCACAAACGTAAATTACAACCATGCCTTCATAAAGTTCAGCAGACTCAGTCAGGGTAAAGCATGAGGCGTAGGTATCAGGTTTAGGGATATAAACCTCTATTAATCCAAACATCTCTCGCAAGAAACACCTTTCTGCAGCCCACATCCAATACCAACGGTAGTAGGGTATACGTTTATAGCACGGTATGTTAGTGGGGCAATTGTTTAATATAAAAGGAGACCGTTATGGGTAACGCTAAAGATACGTCTGCTCGAGTAGAAGAAGATTCTTACGATAGAGGTATTATTCCGGCGGAAACGGCGGCTCGTAAGGAAAGAGAAGGCGAGAACTTCAAGACGCATCCGACCGAAGACAACTCTGAGAGCGTGCATACAGAAGGCGGCTACACGGTTGATAAAGAAGGTTTGCTGAACAACTATGCTGTTGAACCCGAAATGTATTACGAAACTCCGGGTGACGCGAGAAAAGAAGAAGAAACCACCGAAGAACCATCACGTAAAGGTCCTGGTATTGTTTAGCCTTTGTTGATTAGCATGGCTCTGAACTCAAGCTTTAGAGCCATGCTGATAGCAACAACTGACTATTTCATCCTTAGCTTTTTTGAAAGAAGATAGGGATCAGAGCTTCTTCTTCGACTGTGGTACACATTGCTTAAGTCTTGAACTTGGATGAGAGCAAGGGCAAACCTAGTATATTGACATTAAATTATTTGCACTGTAGGTACATGACTATGTGCCTACAGTTTTGTTTTGACTGTTTGACGGATTTCTGCCAGTCGAACTGTCCTCCCACCTTCTGACCCAGGGCAGGCAGTTGCAACCCGATCACGATGACCGCAGATTAGGGGGATGTTACGAGTGCCAAAGTCAGCCGTTGGTGTGGGTACGGGAGTCACGGGATCTTTGAAGCCATAGCGTTGACAAAGTTGGGTGCAAAGGGCGATCGCAGACTGAAATTGCTGATTTGTGATTGTTGCGGTTGTATATAAACCATCAAAAGCTATTCCCAGACCATCGTTAATCACATCGTGGGCACCACGCTTCCGCTCTGATCGCCCGACATAGATTCGACCACTGGGCATGATGATGTAGTGGTAGCCGAGATCACTCCAGCCGTTGCCGTTAACGTTGCTACTCCAAAGAGACTGCATACGGGCAACTTCTTGCGCTTGCGACGCATTTACAGCAAGGGCTGTAAAGGTCGTATGGTGCAGTGTGATGCGTTGTGGCTGAAGATCTGGCAGCGAGGTTGGTGTTGCCTGCGTTGTCCAGGCAGTACGTGGAAAGAGTTGCAGTGAGGATGGCGCAGCCTGTACATCTAGCGTAATTTGGGCACGGTCTTGTTCAGAGCCAATAATTTCAATCAAGCGCTTGCCTGACTGATGGAAGAGAACTGTTGTCTGCCATTGTCCTGCCTGCACCTTCGGACGCGCTAGCTCCGTTCGCTGATCCGCCCTCAGCACTAACTCTGCGCCATCGCTGTAGCCCGCAGCATTACCCTGTAAGACGATTACTTGTTCAGTTCTAACGCCCTGCGGCAGGTTAGTAAAGCTAACTCGAGGCGATCGGGGTGGGGTCGTACCTGTAACGGTGATAGTAACTTGTGCCCGATCCTGCCCTGCCCCAATAATTTCGAGCAAGCGGCTACCTGCCTGGTTAAAACCGACAACTGCCTGCCATTTCCCAACTTGTACCGTAGGACGGGCTAGCTCATATTTTTGGTCAGCACGTAGCAACAGTTGAGCGTCATTGGCATAGCCGTCTGCTTCACCAGTAAAGACAAACGTCTGACCGACCGTAATGGGCTGGGGTACAGTAATAAAACGCAACCGATTGGCTGGCGGCGGAGGTGTTGTGACAACCTGCACGACAACTTCAGCACTTTCACTGTCGATCGCAATCTTCAAACGGCGACTACCAGCCTGCTGAAAGAGAAAACCGATCGTCCAATTACCATCTGTATCGATCGCTGGACCCTTCGCGTTGTATTGATTATCTACGGTCAACGCCAGGGTTCGACCCGCATAAGTGGGTGAAGCAATACCAGAAATGGTGAACTGCTGCTGGACTAGAACGGGGCTTTGTGGTGCCTGAGTGACCTGAATCATCGTAAAAAATCTCCGGTGGCAATGCGTGCAGAAATCGCTTGCTCAAAAGTAGCAGAATGAGCGGGGAATGAGGCTTTTATATCAATTTGAATTAAGAACGCCACACATTCTCTAGAGGCGCAGCATTGCTGTACTAGGCTGCTTTAAGATTGCCGCCAGTGACGGTAAAAAACACAAAATTAGTGCTTAGCCCTCAGCGATCGCTATCGGTTGTTATCATACTCGATGCCAAAGGGCTAAATGGCTTTTGTCCCCTCCCTTCCCAAGAAGCATACGAGCTTTCAGTGATTCAAGTTAGTCAGGTAGAGGCAGCGCTCGCTCAGAAACTAAAACTGCCTTTGAAACTGTGCGTAAATCAATTAGCAATCGCATGACAGACTAAGCCATGAGGGGATGAGAACTTTACACTAGACGAGGAAAGTGGGCAATGATGATGGAAAGCTCGGGATGCTGGCGGGCGATTGCCTCTGGTTCTACTCCAAGCGTCGGTTCATTTAAACGTTTGGGACGGGCATTGTGCATGATGACCAGCAAATCATCTCTCTCTAGAAGCTGGGCAACCTGATTCGCGAAGTTGCCACGTATCTTTTGCACTGGCACGTCTTCACTGAGACCAGGAATTGCATAAGCGGCATTTGCTGAACGGGGATTAGAAAAAAGCTGCAAAACCTTTAAGGACGCTTTCAATTCGGTTGCAAGTGTGCGTGTGAGAACCAACGTTTGTTGAAAACTAACCGTTGTTGCTTCTGCATCCGCGATCGCCAGAAAGATTCGCTGGGTGGACTGAATTGGCTGTGGAAAGCGGGTAATAAGCATAGGGACCAACGTGCGACGAGCAACATTGTCAATCACGCTGCCAAAGAAATTATCCCGATAGGTTGAATAGCCTTTCCAGCCACAGATTAGCAGAGTAGCGTTGCGCTCTTGAGCCGTTCGTAAAATGCCCTTGTCAATCGCATCATCCACACGGCCGATCGGCTCTACATCTGTCACTGCGGCGTGGGCGATCGTCTCGGCAGCAGCTAACAAGCGCTCTTGTTGCAGTTTTGCTTCAGTAGTGACGGGTGCATGTGCATCTGATAACACATGGAGCGGTAACAAGGTGCCGCCTGTACTTTTTGCCAAAATCAACGCTAGTTGCAGCAGATTGTCTTCGGTGCTGGGGTTTGCCACTGGCACCAAAATACGATATTGAGGCGTTGCTTGGGACAAAGCGCTTGCTTGTGCTTGTTGTGCCTTTGGGCTGCTATCTTTCATGCCCTCTCCCCAGCGTGCTGTGATCCAGGGAGAAGCAACGCAGGTCACTAAAATCATGGCGATCGTACCGTTGACCGTCAGTTGATCGACCAGCTTAATGTTGAAGGCAACTGTAATGGCTGCCAGCGTTGATGCTGCCTGCGCAACCGATAGCCCAAAAATCACCATCATGTTGGAGAAATCAAATTTGAATAGTTTGCTGGCACCCCAAGCAGGCACAAACTTTGCTACGATCGCCACCCCTACCATGACCGCAGACACCAGCAGCGATCGTGGCTCTTGAAACAAAATCAGCGGATTGACCAGCATCCCAACTGAAATCAAGAAAAACGGTACAAAGAGCGTATTGCCAATAAACTGAATGCGATTCATTAGGGGGCTCAGTTGCGGAATCAATTGAGTAATCGCGATTCCTGCTAAAAAGGCACCAATGATCGGTTCAATCTCGATCAGTTTGGCGAAGTATGAGACGACAAAGAGGGTGGCAACCACAAAGGTAAATTCGGCTCCTTCGTCATGCCCAAAGCGGCGGAAAAACCAGCGTCCTAGTCTGGGGACACCCCATAAGGTGGCGAAGGTGTAGAGACCAAGGGAAGGAAGCAAGAAAAGCCAGAAACTTAGCGTGAGATTCCCCTGCTGGGCTTTGACGACAACTGCCAGCACCAGTAATGCCAAAACATTGGTAATCAGGGTGCCACCTAGCGTAACGGTGACCGATTGCGATCGCATAATGCCCAGTTTGCTAGCGATCGGCAGCGCCAGTAGCGTATGAGAGGCAAAGCATGATGCCACTAGCACAGATGCCAGCATGGGATATCCCAACAGCCGCATGGCTACAATCCCCATTGCCATTGGCACTGCAAAGGTTGCTAAGCCGAAAATTATTGCTTTCTTAGCGTTAAATTTCAGGTCGTCCAGGCTAGTTTCTAACCCTGCCATAAACATGAGAAAGAGTAGCCCTACCGTACCCAAAAGGACGATCGTGGTGTCTCGTTCCAAAAAGCCGAAGCCGTGTGGTCCCACAATTACGCCTGCTAGAATCAAGCCGACAATGCCCGGTAGCCGAATCCGCTCAAACAGCAGTGGAGCCACCAGCATGATTGTCATGATGACCAGGAAAATTGTCAGTGGATCGCTCACTGGCTCAGAGGGCAGAAAGGGTGCGAAGAGCGATCGCAGCGAGGGAGAACTAGCCGCTAAAAAATTCCCGAAGGTATGCATCATGATTCGTTTGGCTTACAGCCGTTATTATGCTTGAAAGATTGCTGTACTCCTCTCAAACGAAAAGCTAGTCAAGTATTGCGGCGATCGCTGAATCTAGCGATCGCGATCAGAACTGCTAGACATCTTTCCTTCTAGCTCAGCCCAGCAGTGGCAACGAAAACAGAGCCAGCAGCAAGTATGCAGAACCAAAGCAGTGCTGCCATGTTTGCTGACTGCTCAGTTCTTTGCATTGCCTACTTCCCTAGATGATGGAAATGGAAGAGGCTGAAAAAGTGACACCGCTTCGTCTCTTCACTGCTTCATCTTATTAACGTCTAAGTCGCCTCTAGTCCATTACTTAGGCGTGTGCGATCGCTCGGTTGAGTTTCCCCAAGCGATGGACGCAAACAAAGATAAACCAGCGGTCCAAATAACGGAACGAGGGCAACCGACCAGAAAAGCCGCGCACTGTAAATGTTGCGTCGTGCCATATCATCGTCGAACAGCGATGTAATGGGAAAGATTAAACAGATCAAGCAGAAATCTAATGAAATCAAATGGACAAAAGGCTGAGTGCGGAACTGTTGCACGTAGTCTTGCCAATCACCAGCAACAACGGCATAGATAATTAGGGCGATCGCACTAATTAACAAGACAATTCCTGTTGAGCGACGATCGAAAAGTTCAAGCCATTTGTCTTTCTTGCCATAAAACTCTTGATTGCGACGACGAAACAGGAGATAGGGCAATAAGCAAATCACTCCAGTAAAATTTGAGCCAGCAAAATAGGGCCAAGCGCGAAACTTTTGCATACGACCATCGGCAAACATTAGGCAGGCATAGACCAGCGGCAACACTCCCATCAAGCTAAAAATTGCCGGAATATATGCATTGAGGTCGCCCCACTGCAAGGTAATTAACTTACGCCCTAGATACCAGGTAGAGGAGTGATCGAGGGGTGCAAGCCAGACGGTATAAGCCACAAAGCTGAGCCAAATAAACCAAAGTACAAGCCGCCTGCCCATAAGTAGCGCCCTCTAACGTCTACTCATAAGCTTCTAGTTCTCTTGTTTAAGGCACCTCTATCTGTAGAACCATCTCTGTTTACAGAAAACCTTATAAAGGAGGCAACTACCCAACTCACGAATGCTTCTCTTCGCTTCTCAAGTTCTAAATCATTTATGTCATTTCAAAAGGAATTATTAGAAGTGTTTAACTCTGCCTCTATGAAGAGGGTGAACTGTGGAAGCCTCTCTAAAGTAACAGCACTAGGTTCAGTTACGTTGGGCGATCGCCGAAAGCTAATTTTTTATGAGTATTCCGGTTTCTCCCTGGACGTTGATGTTAGAAACTCGCCTTAAAGTCATTCCAACCGTACGGAGTTACTTAAAAAGCTGGGAATTTCAAGCACAGAAAATACCAAATCCTGAGCTTCGCAAACAAGCGTTAGACAGTCTTGAGGTAAAACAATTTCACTGTGAAGGTGGCTCCATTTATGGCTTGCTTGCTAAACAGCATTGCCAGGAAGCCATCAAATTTATTGTGGCGTATCAAACAATTAGTGATTATTTAGACAACTTATGCGATCGCAGTGATTCGCTCGATCCCAAAGATTTTTCTGCCTTACATGAATCCCTGGTGGATGCACTCACACCTGGAGCACCGCACACAAACTATTACCGGATGCGCGGTGATCAAGCGGATGGCGGCTACTTACACGCCTTAGTCCGAACCTGTCAGGACGTGCTTTGTCAGTTACCGCATTATGCAACGATCGCTCCAGCTTTACATGAGCTAGCCCATTACTACTGTGATTTACAAGTTCACAAGCACGTCAGAGTTGAAGAGCGAGTACCACGCCTGAAAACATGGTTTGCCTTGCATCAGACGCAACTGCCTGAGATGCGGTGGTATGAATTTTCTGCTTGTGCTGGCTCTACTCTAGGCATTTTCTGCTTGGTGGCTTATGCTTTTGAGCATAAATTATCAGATGGTCTGATCGAGCAAGTCAAAAATAGTTACTTCCCCTGGGTGCAAGGATTGCATATTTTGTTGGACTATCTGATTGACCAGGAAGAAGATCGGGTGAATGGAGATCTGAACTTCTGTTTCTACTACAAAAATTATGATGATATGTTGGAACGCTTTAAACACTTTATGCAGAAGGCAACTAAAAGCGTTTCTCAATTGCCGCATACGCGCTTTCATCAATTAATTAATCAGGCATTACTAGGAGTTTACCTTTCAGATAAGAAAGTTAGACGGCAACAGGAGGTACAGACGATGGCGAAGCAGTTAATTCACTGGTCAGGTGAGCCAGCAGCCTTTTTCTTTCGGAGCCGTTTGCTAATCGCTCATTGAGGTTGAATCATGTCTAAGATTGCGATCGTTGGTGCAGGACCCGCTGGCTGTTCAGCCGGCTATCACCTGGCAAAAAGCGGGCATGATGTTACCTTGATTGACAAACAAGGGTTTCCAAGAGACAAAATCTGTGGCGATGGCATCAGTATTGAATCGATCCAATCTATTTCGACGATGGGCATTTACCCACATGACATTAGAAAATTAGCATCAGAGTATGCCCCGATCCACCATTTCTTCCTAGGTGTCTCCAATCAAATTTCTCATAGCGAACCGACAAACCTGGAGGCTTATTGCATTCCCAGGCTTGTGTTTGATCAACTCCTGTATGAAAGAGCGATTGATGCAGGCTGTTGTTTTCTTACCCAATCGGTGCACAAAAATGATTGGCAGCGTCAGGGCTTACTTGATGCCTTTGATACGATTATTGATGCGCGGGGTGTTTCTGCGGGTGAAGTGACTGCGATCGCCATTCGAGCCTATTGGATGGTGAAGCGCCAAGATTTATCTGAAACAGCGTTGGCTGAAGCTCAAATTCATTTCGATCGCAGCTTAGGTGTAAATGGCTATGGTTGGATCTTTCCTGTCTCAACACAACACGATTTGGTGAAATTGAATGTTGGTGTTGGCGTTTGGCTCGATGAATACCAGACGCTAAACATAAATGTGATTCAACTATTTAAACAATTCATTCAAAAAAATGAAGCTGCCCAACAGCTACTTAGCAAAGTAGTGAGTCAGCAACCACCTAAAGTATTCCCCCTAGCAACTGCTAAAAAAGGAAACAAAGTGGCTGATGGGAAGGTGCTCCGGATTGGTGATGCAGCCAATTTGACCGATCCACTAACAGGTGAGGGGATTGCTAATGCTGTCCTTAGTGGTTTTCATGTCGCGCAAGCAGTGAACATGAGCCGTACTCCTGCTGTGACAGCAGAAAACTGGCAATATCTGTATGAATCTCACTTTGAAGCCGATTTGCGTGCTGGTTTAAACATCAAAGCATTCAGAAAATTTTCGTTTATGAATTATCTGCTCATTTGGTTAATGAAACAGAATCCCCGTGTCGCTCAACAGGTCAGCCATGCAGTTGCAGGGGTCGTTCCCTACAATGAAGTCATGGCATCGCTTAAATACTGATGTGATTCGGCTTTAGCTTAGGACAAAGGGAAGAAAAGCCCGCCGTATTTCCGAGGCACCTCGCAGGCTTGGCTCAATCGTCGCTGTAAACCAGGATGGATCACCCTGGAGAAAATGAGCATGAAGATCAACCAATTGCCCGTAACGAGTAGCAATTTGTTGAATGGCAGTATTCATACGTTGGAGGTTCTTACGGGCGATCGCTGGATCAACCCCTGAAAAATTGCGGCTGTCATCTCCTAATGTAGGATCGTAGACATTGCCCAATAGCACAGGACGGATGGGTAGCTGCTGCACAAACGTGTCGAGGGCAGTAGCAAAGGTTGTTATCCCTGCGCCTGTATCTTGAATCAGTCCCTGCAAGAGATCATTACCGCCCACGGTGATCAGGGCGAGCGCCGTTCCCTCAACCCGTAACCCTTGTGTCTGAGCCGGTAGACGTGTAACTGTTGCGCCATCATAGGCACGATGTTCTAAGCGGGCAGAACTACGTGAGGCGAGGTCTTGACCTTTAAAGTCGGGAAACAGTCGATCGTCATTCTGAACCAGAAGTTGCCCTGGATGCACACCAAACTCGTTGTAGTGTCCGCAATCAAGAATCGAGTCGCCAAAAGTATAGAGTGTTATCATTGCTTGCTCCCGTTGATTACAGCCCAAAAGTGTTAGAGCTAGTGCCCCTCCAACGGTGTAAACTAACTGTCGTCGTTTAGGTTGGAATGGAGTCATCGCACTAACGATTGAAAGTGTGATTAAGTGAAACTGTCTAGTTATATTGCCCTGGCTCTCTTTTTGATTAAAAGAACAGTTAAGCACCTGATATAGCGGAATGAAAATAGGCTGGGTTGTAGTTCAAGGCTGCTCAGACTTAAGTTTCTTACATATTATGAACCGATTAAGGCGTAGGGGTACTACAGAGTTAATTGCATTAAGTTGCATCACTGCTGTTCTCGTTCAAACTGTGCAAGCTGGCTCAGCTATGCCAAAAGCACAGTCTAAGACTTCAGGAGCGATCGCGGCTGCCCAAACTAGCGATTTTAGCCAGCACTTTCGAGACTTGGGAGTAGAAGGCTCAACTCTGATTTATGACGCAACGAGCGATCGCACGTATCAACACAATCCTCAGCGTAATGCAACCCCTTTTTTGCCTGCATCAACATTCAAGATTCTCAATGCTCTGATTTCGCTTGAGACAAAAGTGATTGCTGATGACGTTGCTGTTCTAACATGGGACGGTATTCCAAGGCAAATACCCGAGTGGAACCGCGACTTAAACATGAGAGAGGCAATGAAGCTTTCAGCCATTTGGTTTTATCAGGTGCTTGCCCGCCGAGTGGGGCACGAGCAGATGCAAAAATGGATTACTCAAGTGGGTTACGGCAACCAAACCATTGGTAGTAAAGCAGCAATTGATAATTTTTGGTTGGAGGGCGAACTCCGCATTACACCCCAACAGCAAGTTCAATTTCTCCAACGCCTTTATAAAAATGATTTACCGTTCTCTGAGCGATCGCTGGCGATCGTCAAAGACATGTTGATAATTGAAAAAACGCCAGATTACACAATCAGAGCAAAAACTGGCTGGACTGGGTTTGGTAATAAAACAATGCGTCAAGCAGGATGGGTTGTAGGCTACTTAGAGAAGGGTAAAAATGTTTACTTTTTTGCTACCAACATTGATTTCCGCACCGAGGCTGATGCACCAAAACGGATGCAAGTCACGCGCCGTTGCTTAAAAGCATTGGCACTACTGTAAAAAACACCAATTACAGCAGGTTCCCAATAGGTAAGCTACAGTGCTTATGGAAAGGTAGAAAGGAAAGCGGGGCAGGATAGTGTCCTGCCCTTACAAATAACGCTGAAAGTACCGTGTTAGTGAGCAAGTCCTGCCTGCACATCTTCCTGCGATCGAGCTTTGACACCCTGAAATTCTTCACCAAGCTCCATTAGTTGCTGTTCATCCATACACTGACGAACTGCCTCAAAAATTTCATTTTCCTCTTCTTCAACATGATGCTGAACGGCTGCCTGCAATTTCCCCAACGCAGCTTTAAATTCAGGATCATCTGGTTGCATTTGCCTTAGCTGCTCTAGAAGGGTTTCAGCTTCCTCATGTTCTGTTTCCGCTTCTTCAAGAAAGCCTTCAGTTTCTAGATATTCCCGCATCGCTGGGTAAAAAGACAATTCTTCAGCCCGTGCATGCAGATTTAGCTCTGTATAAAGCTGCTTAAAGCACTCATAAAGCTTCTTGCTGCTTGCCTTTTCTGCCTGTTCAAACAGTTGTTCAACCTTACGGTGATCCGCTTCAATTAAAGAGATAACATCCGTTGTTTTTACTTTTGCCTTTGTCATGGTTGTCTCCATTAGAAAATTTAAAACTAGTGAATCATCAACGCTTTCAATCGCTTTTACAAAAAGGGTATGGACAGTTGAACAAGGTGGTAATACGACGTCTCAAACATGTTCAGCTACAAGCTTCTCGTTGTTTACAGGCAAGTTCTACTAGCCTCTATAAGCTGTCCTGAGGCTTTTATTGTATATAGGCGTTATTTTGCTAGCCTCTAACTTTTGACAGGCAATGACTAAACGTTTCCTACCGTTAAATAAGCAGCTGGGCGCAACTTTTTATAAGTGCCTTGGGCAAAGTCGAAATACTCTCAGTCCTGTACGTACGCGGACCGAGCGCAGTCGAAATTCGATCGCTCAATGGGGCTTAATCTAGCCCTCCTACTTAAGGTATTTTATAAAATCTCTGTGTTAGTTAAATTACAACTCCAAATTGAAGACTACCTATCTCTTGGTAGTAGCAATGCAGACACAACGCGAGTTGTAGCTAAAGGATTATTAAAATTTTAAGGGCATTGCAGACGAAATTAAACCGCTGTAAAGGATAGAGTCTACAGCCATGAAATAAATTTTTTTAGAAGAAACACAAAGCACCCCCTAAGAAAGCAATGGTTTGTTCCAATCAACAGACCATATGCCATTAGAAAGTGCTTTTGTTGTTTAAAGGGGTTGTTCGTTCCCTGATAGTTTTTCGATCGCTAGGTGTCTGATTACTAAGCTAGAGAATCACAAGAACTCCTAAAAGTGCCCTGACCTCGCCCCTAAGCTACTGTGCGTTTGTCTGTGTCTTGATGGGGTTGCTGGTTCCAGGCTTGGCAGGTTCCGGTTTGATTGCTGTATTCACAGTTGCTGTAACATCAACGCTCTTTACGCCTTTGATCTGCTTGGCTAACGGTTCAATTTTTTGTAGTTGCTTTTCATCAACCACTTTACCTGTAATAGTGACGGCTCCCTCTTTGGCATCGACAGCAAGGGTGCTAGCTGGTAAGTTTGCCTCCAACTTTGAGCGCACTTCGCTCTTGAGATCACCATCTGCTCGCACTGACTCATCACCAATAGCACTATTTCGCTGTTCGCGTGCACGAATATCAGCGTTAAGTTGTTTGCGTCTTATTTCACCTGTGGCATCGTTTTGATTTGTTTGAGCCGCTGGCTTATCAACATCAACGTTGGTAGGGCTGGTAGCAGCAGAATCCGGCGCTTCACTGCTAGTCTTAGCAGCATTATCACAAGCAACTACGCTCACGGCTAAGATGCTACTAAATAAAAGGGCTATGGATTTCTGCATGGTTTAACTAAATTCGTGTTTGTTATGTTGCTGATTTGAAAAAAATGAGGTCGAGTGGCAAAGTTAAAAACAGTTACTTTGCCACTCTCGACCACTTTAGCGACGGTCTTTCGGCAAGTCGCTAGGTCGTGCATCTACAGCCGGATGTCCTTGAACATCAACATTGATTTCTTCACGACGCAGTGATTCTTCAACGTTAACTGTGTTGTGGTCAACTTCTTTGCGGATGCTCACTTCTTCCCGTACGAACGCTTCCTTGTGAATGACAGGCGTTTCTTCATACACCTCTATACGAGCAGTTTCGCCCTGAAAAGCATTTGCATCTAGTGTTACACCTGTTTCAATGCTGCCTGGGGAGCGTTCAATAACAACGCGCTCTTTTTCAATCGGTATTGAAGTGCGGGCAACTTCCGTTTCAATGTGCTTACCGATCGCAACTTCACCCGTCTTTGCACGCTTCTTATCTACAATTAAACGTTCTTCATGAAGCTCGATATTCTCTGCACCCAGGGTGCCAACGGTTTGACCTGCGGTACTAATGGGTTGTGCTGCTACTTGCTGCGACGCTGCGGAAGACGCTACTGGAGTAGGTATAACAGGTGTCGCCATATGATTTGCCTCATCTTCCCGAGCTTTAATTCGGCGTTCCTCAAACTTTCTAACTGCCTCTGCATCAGTACGCACAGTGGGTTGATGTACTGGCTGATTTTCAACCATTCCAGCAGTGGTTACACCAGCCGTTGCAGGGATGTCGTACACGCCCCATTCCTGGACTCCGCGATGGTTTAGAATTCCTTGAGCGTGAGCAATTTCTGCATCTGTACCATCAACCATGACCAGATATTCACCGGCTGAAACACGATCGTTATAAACTTTTGCTCGATCTTCAGGGATACCCATACCGATCAATCCACCCAGCAGGGTACCTGCTGCCGCTCCGATCGCCGTCCCGGCTGCTGTTGTCGCCAGTGCTGTTGCTGCGGCTCCTGCCAGCATGATGGGACCAAGACCAGGTATTGCCAGTGCTCCAAGACCAACCAGCAGTCCTGTCAGACCACCTAGAGCGCCACCAGACAGCGCTCCCGCTTTCGCGCCATCATCCGCTTTGTTGTCACCATGCTCACTCTTACTAGCCCCAGCGATCGAGCCTTTACGATCACCATCTTGGGCAACGACGGATACTCGATCCATTGGGAAGCCAGAATCTCTTAATTCGTGTAGCGCTTGTTCAGCAGCACGGCGGGTTGGGAACGTACCAATTGCCCGACGATGACCACGGTTAACCACTGATTTAGAACGATCTACAACCATTTTTTCTCCTATTGCAACTTTTGAACAACATGAAATTATTTGACTATGCTTCGCATTATTGCGATCTGCATTAACCTGCTACTCTTTGAAAAAAACTACTCGTTGCTAAAGATTCAAACTTTTAAAGCAAGGAGATATAGTGACTCTGTATGGGTTGTGAGAAAGGATTCCAGTAGAATTCTTTCTCACAAAGTCTTTCAATCTCACAACTGATTTATGACAGCTATACAAGTAGGAGGGCTGAAGTAAGCACTACTTAGTGATCGGGTTTCGACTGCGCTCAACCTAGCCATACATAGGGCTGAGCGCATTTCGACTTCGCTTAATGCAGCTTATCAACAGCGAAGTCGAGATGCACCCTATCAATAACTACGTCCAGCTACTTAAGCAATGCCTAATCGAACAAAATTTAGGCAATTTAAAAAGTATTTAGGAGCCAATAGTAAGAAGCCGCATTGCAGAACTTAACCGCAGCGATCTGTTGTACTAGCTTCTAATCTCTCGGCTCCTAATCCTTCAATTCAGATGCACCACTGACAAGGAGAATCGCTATAAATAACGTTCCTTCCACATAAAGACGTTTCTACTAAACAGACTTAGCTCTGATCACCAAAAAGTTCTGCTTTAGCATTGTTAAACATCTGAGAAAGCTCATGACGATTATTTGCCCGCAGAAGGTAACGCCAGATAAACCAAGCCACGGTTGCTAGACCAATTAACTTGAGCACTGGTGTAACGAGGGGAATATCATCAATAGCATCAAGTGCTGCAAAGACAACCCTAATCCCTAGTAATGTAAGGAGAGTCCAGCCTAATACACTTAGGAGTTGCTTGTTCTGTTCAAGAAATGTTCCAGTAGACTGAATTGCTTTGGCTAAGAAAGCGTTTGCCTTCACCTGAAAAGATGCCCAAGCTTCTCCTGCTGCATCAGCCGCATCAGTTGTAGCTGTAGCTGTCTCCTGGATAACCGTATCTGGTGTTGCTGGAGCTTCCATCAGCATTGGATCAGTGGTTGAAGAACCATCAACCGACATGACTTCCTCCACTTCACCGTATTCGTTTGTAGTCACAACTTCAGTTGACATGATTTTTCTCCGTATTGATCAACAATGAGTAGACAGTTGATTAGCGAACAGTAGCCTTGTTTTTTAGCGAGAGAGAAGTCAGAAATTATTGACTGATTGCAACTTTCTGACTTCTTTACAACTCACTCTTACGGTCTAATGACGACCACCCATCCACTTAGCAGCGATCGCTCCAAATACAGCACCAACAACAGGGTTGCTGAGGAACTTCACCAGAGCAGGTTGGTCTGCTAGAACTTCATGAAAGACATCGGGGTGATTGTGATAGACAAAGCCAGCAAGCTTGCTGACATCATCGGCTGACATATGGCTGGGATGATGGGTAGACAAACCCAACTGCTTTTCTAGATCACGATCATGCAAGCCCCGCTTTTTCAGGTGACTGAAAAACTCTTGAGCAACATCTTTACGCTCATTCGGCTTGATTTGGGCAATTGCCTTCTGTAGTTCAGGTTCCATCTGGCTTGCAGGAACGCGATCGGGATGGAAAGATCGGCTGAACAAGTTATGACGCTCATCTCGGGAAGACCGTTGAGCAAAATCGTCAAAATTTTGGTAGCTTGATGCTGTATCGTCAGGCATCATTTCTTTATCGCCATCTGCCAAATCACGCATGACCTGGCGTTTGTAATCATCACTACTAGGCATAGCCTTAACGTCCTTTTGAAATTAGTGTTGAAAAGTTGGTGAAAGACTAAATTGCTTGCTTATATTCCATTAACAAGCATCTACTCTTAGCTAGCGGCTTGGTACTCAATTTGTTTGGATTGAGCATCATAGCGAGCGGTAAGAATCAGTTCTTTATTCGGCGCATACATCAAAACGGTCAGGTCTTGATTGGGGAAGTTTTTGCGGAAACCTTGAGCCAATGATTGAGCTAGTGCTTTGACTTCATTGGGGCGAACCTGAGAAGAGATCACGGCTCCCAGCTTATTGTTGTCCCGCACAAACGCATCTTTGATTAAGCCTTTGCTGGTTTCAACAACCCAATTACCAAATTCTTGAGCAGAAGCAGAATCTCCGCGTGCAATCTGACCGTAATCAATACTGCGATCAACGCTAGAGGGATAATTTGCTTGAGGCGATTTAGTTGCTGTGCCACTGCACGCAGTCGTAAAGGCTAAAACGAGCACTAAAACAAGTGCCGTTAAGCTTTGTCGAACGCGATGAGAAAGATTCATTGTTAACTTTCCTCTAAGTAATGAGCAGATAGAAACGCTGTAATGAAGAAATGTGAAACAGAAATATAGTTGCCTATAAGCCTTCACCGTTAACAGTGTTTCAGTTGACAGTGCTGTAGTGTCATCATCTATAAAGCTACAAGCCAGAATAGATGTATCCCTCTCTCTTAAGTCCCATCTGGCTCTCTACCTGAAGCTCATGCTTTATATAGGCTTAAAATGCCCATCAGAGTTATTTAGAAAGTCAAGTAAGGAAGGCATTATTAATCTTCAGCTACCCGGTTCAAAACAGCCCCCCGATAGACTTCCATAACCTGTTGCTGTCAGCGGCGAGTAATCATCAAAGGTTTCCATATGATTACGTAAACCATGCTGATAGCTTGTAACCCTTAACATCAGTAAATGCCTTTTCATAAATGGCAATACGAGAGACTCAAAGCCTGTTTCTCCTGCTTTTAAGTCTTGCTCAAGTCTCTGCTACTCAGTTACGTGTGCAGTGTCGATCGATAACCATCAACCGCTTCAGCCTAAGATGGAGAGTTGTTGCAGTCGGGGAACGATCAAGGCGATGCGAATTTTAGTGATGGGTGGTACTCGGTTCGTTGGCGTTTACCTGACGCGCCTTTTAGTAAAGCAGGGGCACGATGTGGTGCTTTTTAATCGAGGCAAAAGGACTGCTCCTGTAGAAGGCATCCAGCAAATTCACGGCGATCGCACGAACCCTACTGAGCTGAAAGCAAAGCTCTCTGGCGAAACCTTCGATGCCATCTTTGATAACAACGGACGCGAACTCACCGATACCCAACCGCTGGTAGAAATTTTTAACGACAAGGTGCAGCACTTTATCTACATGAGTTCTGCTGGCGTGTATCTCAAAGCTGATCAGATGCCCCACGTGGAAGGGGATTCAGTTGATCCCAAGAGCCGGCATAAGGGCAAGCACGAAACAGAAGCCTATCTGAGCGAGCAGAACGTGCCGTTTACGTCTATTCGACCCACTTACATCTACGGTCCGCAAAACTACAACGACCTGGAAGCCTGGTTTTTCGATCGCATCGTGCGCGATCGTCCGATCCCCATTCCCAGTCACGGTCAACACTGTACTCAGTTTGGGCATGTGCAGGATCTAGCGCAAGCGATGACTCAGGTCTTAGGCAATGCCAGCGCGATCGGGCAAATTTATAATGTGTCGGCCGATCGCATAGTGACATTTGACGGTCTTGCTCGCGCCTGTGCCGCTGCTGCGGGAAAGTCTCCTGAGGCTCTAGCGATTGTCCACTATGACCCTAAACAATTTGACTTTGGCAAACGCAAAGCCTTTCCCCTTCGTACTCAGCACTTCTTTACCTCCATCCAAAAAGCCCAGACTGAACTCAACTGGCAACCCACCTACGATCTCATCTCCGGTCTTCAAGACTCCTTCCAAAATGACTATTTAGCTTCTGGACGCGATACAGCCGCGATTGACCTGTCTATTGATGAGGAAATCTTGGCAGCAAGGTGAGGACGCTAGGAGAGCAGAGGGCTGAGGATATTGGGGAAGAAGGGGAGCAGAGGGAGGGGGCAGATTTTGAGTTACTCTTTTATGCCCTCTCCGCTTCTCCTGCTTCCTCCGCCTCTTCTGCTTCCCCTACCTCCTCTGCTTCCTCCGCCCCTTCTACTCCCCTACCTCTTTTGCTTCCCCCACTTCCCGTCTAGTTGCTGCAAAACTCCCAACTCCTACTAGACTTTTTAACAGAGTGATTAGGCGAAATAAGGCTTGTGGGGATTATTGCGAGCATTGCGATCGCGGTTGTTAGTGTCGTCATCCTTTTGCTGTTGGCATTAGAGGTGCAGTACCGTCGCCGTCCGGGAAACAAGCTAGAGCTAACAGCAGGCAACTGGCAACTAGAAGTTTATGAGCCGCAGCGCTACCTATTGGTAGGCGAACTGGAGTTCCGTAACCTGACCCAGCGCCTGGAAGTGATGGTGCCTGAAATCTGGGTAGAGGTAAAGCTGCTATCCACAGATAGCCTGAAAGGGATTACCACTGACGCACAGGTTATTCCTCGTTACAAAGATGCTGAACCTAGAGCCGATGGCTATTGGGAAGGACACATTGTTAAGCGTGAGGTGTCGCCGATCGAAATCCAGGTAGAAATTCAGGGTGCAGACCTAAGTGCCTTGAGGGTTGCCTGGATACGGGTACATTTTTTCACCTATGGTCCGCAGGGACGCATACCGCGTGTGCGCCATGTCATTGTGCCGCTGGTCTTTCCTAGTCCGGCAGATTCTAAAAACTGGCGACCCGCAACAAATGCGGATGTGTTGCCGATTCGCACTCATCTGTTGACGCACCTCGACAACCCTGTGGAAGTAGTGCAGCGCTACGTCTTGCCCAATGCTCAGCCCGGCGATATTGTCACCATTGGCGAAACGCCGCTAGCAGTCATGCAGGGGCGGTTTCGGCATCCTAGTGATCTAAAACCAGGCTGGGTCGCACGGCGGTTATGCTACCTCTTTTTGCCTACATCTAGTCTGGCTACTGCCTGTGGGCTGCAAACCTTGATCGATTTGGTCGGTCCTGTGCGGGTGCTATTTGCTTTTGGGGTGGGAGCGATCGCCAAAGTTTTTGGCAAACCGGGTGTCTTTTACCAATTGGCAGGTGAGCAAGCTCGTTTAATTGATGACGTAACAGGCACTATCCCGCCCTACGATCAGTTCATTGTCTTGGGACCGCAAAACCCACAGCAAGTAGTCGATCAAATCAAGCGTGAAACAGGTTTAGCTGCTGCCATTGTGGATGTCAACGATTTAAGAGCGGTGAAAGTCCTGGCAGCCTCTCCTGAGCTGACAACATCGTTTCTTCAGCAGGCGCTGATTAAAAATCCGGCGGGCAATGCGAGTGAACAAACACCCGTTGTTTTAATTCGACCGGTTAAGTCAACAAAGTCGGTAACCTGATTGAAAGTCGGTTTAGCCGATAAGCTTTAGAATAGAGACTAAACAGTCAAACCCTGGACGTTGCGCGCGGCTGCTTACAGCCATACCACGATGACTCAAGTTCTTCCTCAAACCACCCAAGTTGTCATCCGACCTATCCAGTATCGTGACTTGGAAATAGTCGAGCGTCTCTGTGCGGCGGATTCTGAGCAAGACACTTCTCGTGAAACGATCGCCGAAACCTCCTCAGCGTTTTTGTTTCGTCCGTGGCGTGGTCTTAAAAAAGCGTTAGGTCTGGTATGGTCACCGGCTCAACAAACCTTTGGAGCCTACCTGACAGATCAAGATAATCAACTGCGCGGCATGATTCGGATTTCGCCGTTCAACCGCACACGTAGCACTTGGCGAGTCGATCGCGTTGCCGTTGTGCATACTGTTGAACCACCGACGGACTCTTCAGCCGCCCCTACTGATACCTCAACTGATATTCCATTAGACCAGCCGAAGTTATCGGCAAAATTGAGCCTAGCGACCGTTGGTTCACAGCTTCTACGGCACTGCTTTGAAAAGATCTGGGAAGCACGTACCTGGCTTTTGGAAGTAGACGTGAACGACACGGCATTGCTGGCGCTTTATCGGCAAAATGGCTTTCAGCCGTTAGCGCAAATGACTTATTGGTTGCTGGCTGCTGACCAACTTCAGGAAATTGCCGAGCGGGAACCAGATTTGCCCAATCTTCTGCCCATTAGCAATGCTGATGCTCAACTGTTGTATCAGTTAGACACGGCAGCCATGCCACCGCTGGTGCGGCAGGTGTTTGATCGTCATATGCTCGACTTCAAAACGAGCCTATTCGGTTCTTTAATGAGTGGTGTCAAGCATTGGTTGAGCCATACCGAAATGGTCAGCGGCTATGTCTTTGAGCCACAGCGGAAAGCGGCGATCGGTTATTTTCAGATCCGTCTTTGCCGAGATGGTTCGCAACCGCATCAGGCACAGTTAACGGTGCACCCTGCTTACACCTGGCTCTACCCTGAGCTGATGTCGCAAATGGCACGTATTACGCAAGAAGTGCCAGCCCAAACTTTAGAGTTAGCATCGTCTGACTACCAGCCAGAACGAGAAGAATACCTGGAGCGCATTGGTGCAACTCGGGTTGCTCATACGTTGATGATGTCACGATCGGTCTGGCATAAGCTGCGGGAGTCAAAGCTGCCGATGGCACTCGATTCGCTTCAGCTTTCCGAAGTGCTGCAAGGGTTTAAACCGGCACGTAAGCCAGTACCTGGGCGCATTTCTTTGCTGCGTCTGTGGAATCAATCCACCACTGATCCTAAAGCAGGCAACGCTGCTCCCGATACCGACAGCGCTCAAAGCGAGGTGGCGCGAGGCAATCAATCACTATTAAACCTGCCTACGTCCACCGATTTTTCTGACCCGCCGCAGGAAGGACCTTGCTGCTAATCAGTGGAACGTGATGCAAATCTCTGCACTGGGGTTAGACGTTGGTCGAAAGCGGATTGGTGTGGCAGGCTGCGATCGCACTGGGTTGATCGCGGCTGGACTCATGACGATCGATCGCCAATCCTTCCAGCAAGTGCAAAGCCAGCTTCAACAGCTTGTTACAGAACGTAACGTGCAGGTCTTAGTGGTAGGCTTGCCGTACACTATGAGCGGCTCGATTGGCGCACAAGCGCGCCACATTCAAAAATTTGCCCAGGCAATGGCAACCGCGCTACAGTTGCCGCTGGAATATGTAGACGAGCGGCTGACCTCTTTTCAGGCGGAACAGTTGCTTCACGCACAGAAAATCTCCCCTTCTCGCAATAAAGGGCTAATCGATCGCAAAGCTGCGTCCCTCATTCTGCAACAATGGTTGGATGAGCGCCGCCTCAAGGCAACTTACACTCAAACGTCTCCAAAACCCGACGCGGCTGACTCTGAAGCGCTGGATTCAACCACCTTCTAGTCATGGGTAGAAACGTGTAAACCGCCTGTAAAATGATCGATTTTAGTGGAGAGTCCGGCATGGATGAAGACGATCTCGAGATGGAAGTAGAAACCGTAACCCTGACGGATGATGCCGCACGGACGATTACCTGCACCATTGAACATTCGCTAGAAGTAGAAGGGCAGGAGTATGTGCTGCTCTTACCAGTCGATTCACCCGTCGAAATCATTGCTTGGCAGGAAGATGGCGACGAGGAAGAAGCGGTTCCCGTTGAAGATGACGAAGACATCAATCTTCTCTTTCCGGTTGCCAAAGTGGTTCTAGAGGAGCAAAACCTGGTGCTTAAGCGTACTGCCGTTACCCTAACGGTAGAAGGTGAGCTCCCCGACCTGACTGAGGAAGATGACCTCGCAGGCTTAGAATCTGACGCTGATGGTGAAGAAGAAGAACTGCAATTTCTGGCAAGCTTCTACTACGAAGAGCAAGAATTTGGCATTTACGCACCGCTTGATCCCTTTTTCATTCTGGCGCGCGTTGATGAGAATAATCAGCCTCAGCTACTGACACCAGAAGAGTTAGAGAAGATTGAGCCACTGCTGCCAATGATTGAAGACCAGTTGATTGATCAGTTTGATTAGCTTGTTTGAAGGTGCTTATTATGTTGTAGTTGTTGGCTGTTAGTTCCTAGAGTATCTTGCTACTGAAATCGCGAGGAGCTTTCTAACAAACAAATACCTGTAGGGGCAGTTTTGGCACCAAAGTTAACGGCTGGATGTCAAGACTTTAGCAAAACCTGCCCTTACCACAGGGTAAAGCTATACTTGGCAATCTCCCTGCTACTGAAAGCTACTTACTAACAACTAGCAACTCTTTATTCTCGATCGATTGAACCAGCGACACAGCATGAAAGCAATTCAAGGCATGATCAAGGGTGCGATCGCTCTGCTGTTAATAGCAGCGATTGGTGCAGTTGGCTGGCGTGGTTGGCTATGGTGGACAACTGCCAATACACCCCCGGTCGCTGCTGGAACAACAGCAAAACCCGTGAAACTACGCATTCCGCCAGGCACCTCAGCCCAGGAAATTGGCAGAGATTTACAGGCCCTTGGCGTGATTCGTTCAGCGACCGCATGGGATCTTTGGTCACGCTGGCGCATGTTTAAAGAACCAGACGGCGGCTTCAAAGCTGGTGTGTACCAGCTATCGCCGACGGAACCATTAGAGTCAGTCGCAACCAAAATTTGGGACGGTGAGGTGGTTCGTCTGGGCTACACCATTCCAGAAGGTTGGTCGCTCCGGCAAATGGCGGCTTATTTTGAGGAGGAAGGCTTTTTCTCAGCGCAAGCGTTTCTTACAGCTGTAGAGCGCTTTCCCACTGCTCAGTACACCTGGTTGCCTAGCAAGAGCGAACCTGGATTACCGCTTTTAGAAGGTTTTTTGTATCCTGACACGTATGATGTGTCGGGGCTACCAGTAGAACCCGAAGCCATTTTAAAGCAGATGCTTGATCGCTTTGAGCAGGTTGCCTTACCCCTTTACAAGCAAGGACAAAAACAAACTGACCTTAGCTTTAGCCAGTGGGTGACGCTTGCTAGCATTGTTGAGAAAGAAGCAGTGATCGCTAACGAACGGCCCCGCATTGCCGGTGTCTTTGTCAACCGTCTAAAGAAGAATATTCCTCTCGGTGCTGACCCAACGGTTGAGTACGGGCTAGGCATTCAGCAAACACCAGACCAGCCGCTCACTTTGGATCAGGTACGTACGCCTTCTGCCTATAATACTTACCTGAATACAGGGTTGCCGCCAACGCCGATCGCTAGCCCTGGTCTTGCCAGCCTTAAAGCGACTTTGAAGCCAGAGGACACCGATTTTCTCTACTTTGTTGCGCGGTACGATGGTACCCATGTTTTTAGTCGCACCCTGGCAGAGCATCAAGCAGCGCAAGCGACTATTCAAGACAAGCGCAAGTCTACCAAGTCCAACAACGCTCAATAAGCGGACCCATCGACGCCTTTCGCAGTGCAGTCTACCCGGACACGGTTGTCCGCCTACCAACACGATACAGGCTTTTACTGTTAGCAATGTGTTGGTTCACGCTTTTAGAACCCATCATTCCTACTTTTACTTATGTCCTGGGGCAAACTTCTTCAACCTGATCTCATCCTGCACGGACCGATCCTGAAACTGACACCCGCAATGCTGCAACAGCATCAGCTTAAGGGGTTAGTCCTTGACGTAGACGAAACTCTAGTGCCCATTCGGATGTCTGAGGTTTCGGCAGAGTTGCTACCCTGGGTAAACGAAATCCGCCAGGTAGCAACCTTGTGGCTTGTAAGCAATAACATTAGCGAGAACCGCATTCAACGGATTGCTAAAACCTTAGATTTACCTTATATCACTGGTGCTGCCAAGCCGTCTCGTCGTAAGCTGAGACGTGCTGTAGAGGCAATGGGGCTACCGATAGAGCAAGTGGCAATGGTAGGCGATCGTCTCTTTACTGATGTCTTGGCAGGCAACCGTCTTGGTTTGTTCACCATTTTGGTCGAGGCGATGGTCAATCCTAACGAAGCAGCCAAACGATCGCCCCTTCATGCGCTCGAAGTTCGGCTTTCGCAAGCGCTAGGTGCCTCCTTCTTGCCAGATATGCCAGATAAGTAACTGCTAGAGGGGAACGGCTAACCGTCTGATACACTGTTCTGCTTAGCAGTTAAAACTGTAGCTACAGAGGCACTGAAAAGACACAAAACACTGAGTCAGTTGTAGTAAAGCCAATGTTTAAGAAAAACTTAAAGCAATCAGGGATCAACAGAAACGGCTGCTAAATTGATGAGTATAGTACTGGAGTCGGCTTAGATAAAGACTCTAACGATGAATGACTGTGAATATTTGGCAGGCGCTAGATCCACCTCATAAGGATTCTGGCGCTTTGCCATTTTAAAGCGATGATTGCTTAGACTAAAAACTCTAACGCGATCGCAACTCGAAGCAATGCCCCAAACCCTGGTTGTTAAAATTGGTACGTCGAGCCTGACTCAGCCAGCCAACGGGCTTTTGGCACTGGCAACGATCGCTACTCTTGTGGAAGTGTTAAGTAGTCTTAGACAGCGAGGCTACCGGATCGTTCTAGTGTCCTCTGGTGCCGTAGGAGTGGGCTGCGCGAGGCTGGGGATGACTGAACGTCCACGTACAATCGCTCTCAAGCAAGCAGTAGCAGCCGTTGGTCAGGGGCGGCTCATCCGCATCTACGACGATTTTTTTACCTCTTTACAGCAGCCGATCGCGCAGGTGCTACTGACTCGCAGCGATCTTGTGCAACGCAATAGCTATCTCAACGTCGAGCGAACCTTTCAGCAGTTGCTTCAGCTTGGCGTGATCCCCATTGTTAATGAAAACGATACGGTTGCTGTGGATGAACTGAAGTTTGGCGACAACGATACACTTTCGGCACTGGTTGCTAATCTAGTACGGGCAGACTGGCTCTTTTTACTCACGGATGTCGATCGCCTTTACTCAGCCGACCCACGCAGCGATCCTAACGCACAGCCGATCAGCCGTATTAGCCGGATCGAACAACTGAAGGAGCTACAGGTCAAAGTAGGAGATCGAGGCTCTCGGTGGGGCACTGGCGGCATGACGACAAAAATTGCCGCTGCCCAAATCGCAGTTGGTGCCGGGGTGCGTACAGTAATTACTGACGGTCGACACCCCAGAAACCTAGAAAAGATCTTGCAAGGTGAGGCGATCGGCACCCAGTTTGAACCTCAACCTCGTCCTGCCAGCGCTCGCAAACGTTGGATCGCTCATGGGTTAATTCCTACAGGCACGCTCTACCTGGACGATGGTGCTGTCAAGGCGATTCGTAACGCCGGACGATCGCTCCTTGCTACCGGGATCGTGCGAGTAGAAGGCGAGTTCCAAAGCCAGGAAGCCGTGTTACTGCGCGATCGCTCCGGGCTAGAAATTGCCAGAGGTATCGTTAACTACCACAGCACGGAACTCCAGCAAATCAAAGGGCAGCAATCGGACGCGATCGCTACCATCCTTGGCTACCCCGGTGCCGAAACTGTTGTCCATCGAGACAATCTAGTTCTAAGTTAATGGCTGAAAGGCTAAAAGTGCGATCAGCACTCGAGTAAACTCAAAACTCATCCTTCATCCTTTTCCCTAACTCCTCCCGCGTTCGCTTACCATTGTGCGAACCGACGCTCGCGCCACGGCTTTTCGATGAGGTGGATAATCAACGGGCTGAGGGGTCGCTGCTATCAGAGACTCTAGATTAAACCGATACCCCACATTGCGAACAGTTTGAATCAAGTTGGGCTGACGGGGATCCGTTTCGATTTTTTTGCGGAGCGACAGGATATGGGTATCAACGGTGCGGGGATTATCGATCGCATCGGGCCAAGCTCGTCGCAGTAATTCTAGTCGAGTAAGAGGCATGCCACCGACTTGAGCTAGCACATAGAGCAAGCTAAACTCCTGCGGCGTCAGTTCGACCAGATCACCCTTAAACCGCACGCGGCGATGTACCAGGTCAATCTTGAGGTCACCGTAGTCCAGCGAGGCTGGCGGAGCAGGTGCTTTGCTGCGTCGGGTCAAGGCATCGACTCTGGCAAGAAATTCCTGCATCCCAAAGGGCTTGGTTAGATAATCGTCAGCTCCGGCTCGTAAACCCTCAACAATGTCAGTTTCTGTACTCCGAGCAGACAGCATCAGAATGAGTGACTGGTGCTGTTGCTGAAGCCAGCGGCAAAACTCAATGCCACTGCCGTCAGGCAGCTCTGAGTCCAAAATAACCAGTGTGGGTTGACGATGCTGAAATGTATCTCTTGCCTGGTGGAGGTCAGCCGATTGATGTACCCAATAACCAGCCTGCTGCAAATGCCACCCCAGTAGCGAGCGCAGATGCGGATTTGCCTCGACAATTTGAATACAAAAAGCTCCCACGGAGGCTACATTCCTCAAAGGTTGTGAGTATAAACCTATCAGAGCCTTCACTCCAGGTTTGTAATCGGCGCTACCCCTATCCATTCAACGTTCTAGAGAATATGGGGAGGCTCTACGAAATTGCTGCCCGGCGTGTCGGGCAAATTACAGACAACCAAAAAAGTTTTATACGTTACAGTCTCAGGAAGGAGCAAGAACTTTATTCATTAAAGTTAAAATGAGTATAGATAGCAGTTTTATTTAAGGCGAGTGGTTCGGGGTCCATGGTTTTGCGTTAGCACCCATTTTTAACCTCCTGGTGGATCACTGCCCTCTTGAGTCCGAGCTGTTAACTTAGTCACCTTAACGCGAATTATGTTGCAGGACACCCCCACCATCCGCTACTACCAGAAACTTAGCGATGCCTTAGTCGATCTCTGGAATCGGGGTTATCGCTTTGACGACCTACGCCTTTACGTGGATGGCTACTTGGCTTCGCTCAGACATTCCAGCAGCCTGGAGCCATATTTGATTCACCGTCTGGAAGAGGAGATTGTCCGTTATCTGTATGACCCGTCTAACTTTGAAAAGACCCAGACGGAACTGGATTATCGTTAGAGCCTGAACGATCACAGCCATTTTGAAATTCAACTTTGAGGTTCAGACGTCATACTGTTGCGCTTCTCCAGTAAGGCGCGAGTGTTCTTTTAGCCTCCTCGCTTAAGCAATTGATACTTCATTTGCACTAGCCCTGAATCGTAGCAGTGGCTGGCAAGGCATTGAAGAGGCGTTGTCAGGTCTGTTTCGCTAAATAACGGTATACCGCTACCGAGCAAGATGGGATGGACAGAAAGAATGAGTTCGTCTAATAGCTCATGCTTTAGGAACGGGTAGATTAGTGCGGCTCCACCAAGTAGCCAGATGTCTTTGCCATTGCTTTGGCAGAGTGTCTCCACAAAGGCTTTGATGTCTGTACGGACTGTTTCAGCGTAAGGCGACGCATCAAAGCCAGGATTGTGCGAGAAAACATAGCTCTGCTTCTCTTGATAAGGAAACTCGCCAAACGTTAACACTTGCTCGTAAGTTTTTCGCCCCATAAGGACGGTGTCAACGCTAGCCAGAAACTCTGTGTAGCCGTAGTCTTGGTCTGTGAATAGCCAATCGACTTCGCCAGAGGGGCGGGCGATATAGCCATCTAGGCTTGCAGCAATGAAAAGAATGATCCGACGCATCGTGCGGTTGCTGAAATTTTCACATGTAGAGTATCACACTGTAGCTTGCAGGCTAGGTGCTGCTGCTCGTATCACAAACGACGCTGAACTGCTTTCCTAATGGCCTTCATCAATGGACGATCGCGCTCCTCATCGAACGGGATGGACTGTCGATACTCTGGCTCATACGACTGGGGCAGCGAGGTGCGGTACTGCTCAGGCTCCATCAAATACCTGGGAAACACATGAGCATGGAGGGCTGGCTCCAAATTGCCCAAAATTTGGTAGTTGATACGATAGGCATTAGTGACCTCCAGTAGTGCATCGCCCAAAACTGCCATATCGTGCAGGAATTGCGATCGCCCCGACTCATCCAGTGCATTCAAATCTGGGACAACTGGATCAGGTAGCAGCAATGAGTAACCGCGCAGAAATTGTACATCTCCTAAAACTAACCAACCTGACGGCACGCAACAGATGACCGCTGGGTTGGTTCCTGCTCGTGCCGCCTCGACGCGACGATGAATCAATGTAGGCATAGTTGGCTTTCGACCGATACAAACTTTCTGCAAAAGGCGATCAGACAGCGATACGTCTGGTTTAAAAGGATCTAACCTTTGTGAAGCACTTTGCTACACTCAAATGCAGCGCTATTGCCTCCCACTCCCTACTCCCTTTTTTATGACCATGACTCGACGCATTGTAGACCTCCTCCGCCACGGGCAACCTGCCGAAACCGTCACAATCAAGGGATGGGTGCGGACGAAGCGTGAGCAAAAAGAATTCAGCTTTGTGGAAGTCAACGACGGTTCCTCCATGGCAGGGCTTCAGGTTGTAGTCAATCAGGATGTTCCAGGCTATGCCGAGACAATCAAGCGAGTTAGTACGGGTGCATCGATCGAAATTGCTGGCACGTTAGTCGAATCACCTGCAAAGGGGCAGCGGATTGAATTGAAGGCAGAGTCCATCGTCGTTTATGGGGAAGCTGATCCAGAAACCTATCCCTTGCAGAAAAAGCGGCATTCGTTTGAATTTTTGCGGGAGATTGGGCATTTGCGATCGCGTACCAACACCCTCAGCGCCGTGTTTCGCGTCCGTAATGCGGCTTCAACTGCTATTCACCAGTTCTTTCAAGAGCGTGGATTTTTGTGGGTGCATACGCCGATCATTAGCGCCAGCGACTGCGAAGGGGCGGGCGAAATGTTTACTGTGACGGGCTTCGACCTCAACAAAGTGCCTGTCACAGCCGACCAGAAAGCCGACTTTAGCAAAGACTTTTTCGGCAAACATACTTACCTCACTGTCAGCGGTCAGCTAGAAGCCGAAATTATGGCAATGGCGTTTAGCAACGTTTACACCTTTGGTCCCACGTTTCGCGCCGAGAACTCCAACACCTCACGCCACTTGGCAGAATTCTGGATGGTTGAGCCGGAGATGGCGTTTTGTGACCTCGAAGGCGATATGGATCTAGCAGAAGCTTTTCTGAAGTACATCTTCAAATTTGTGCTAGAAAGCTGCCCGGAAGACATGGAATTCTTCAACCAGCGCATTGATCAATCGGTGCTGGAAACTGCCGACAATATTATTAACAATGAATTTGCGCGAGTGACTTATACAGAGGCGATCGCGCTGCTCGAAAAGTCCAGCAAAACGTTTGAGTATCCCGTTGAATGGGGTCTAGATTTGCAATCGGAACACGAACGCTATCTCGCAGAAGAGCATTTCAAAAAACCGACGATCGTCACTGACTATCCCGCCAAAATCAAAGCCTTCTATATGCGGCTCAATGACGACGAGAATACCGTCCGGGCAATGGATATCCTTGCACCCAAAATCGGTGAAATTATCGGCGGCTCCCAGCGTGAAGAACGCCTGGATGTCTTGGAACGCCGCATTCAGGCACAGAGGCTTGATCTAGCAGAATACTGGTGGTATCTGGATCTCCGTCGCTATGGCACAGTGCCTCATGCAGGTTTTGGTCTAGGCTTCGAGCGTCTGGTTCAGTTTATGACAGGCATGGGCAATATCCGTGACGTAATTCCCTTCCCGCGCGCGCCGCTAGATGTGGAGTTTTAAAGTGTAAGCAAGCATTCTGTCACGCAACTAAGATGTTGAGAGGAAACCGCATGACAACAGAAATCAAAGCGAGTCGTAAGGACCCCTAAGAGACAGACTTTTTGCAGTGGATTGAAACGACAGTCGCACAGTTGAAGGCGCAGGATTATGCCAACATTGACTGGGAAAATCTGATCAATGAAATCGAAACGATGGGACGAAGTGAAGCCGAAGTCTGAAAAGCAATCTGGTTGTCATCTGGAAGAAATCTTTGAAGAATGCTATGCAGATACGGTTGAACAAGCGATCGCCAAAGCCGATCTCCCTTCTGAAACCTTCCCGCGATCATGCCCTTACACCATCTCAGCCACGTTAGATTCTAGCTACCTTCCTGGCTCATCTGTAGCAGATTACTCATGATTTTACCAGTCTATTTCCTTCTATTAAGTACAGTTAGGCTGCTATCTTTCTTCGTACCTATCAATTTAGATTTTTTACCACACCTTGAATTGAGGCTGGTACAGGAGATGAAAATTTTCGTATTTCCAAACATTCTTTAAACTACGGCTTCATCGCCTCCAAAAAATAACGTACCGGGATAAGAAAATTCTCATCCCGGCGATTGCGACTAAAGCTATTTGTTTCCAGTTGAGTTCGAGGCTCAATGAAGCAATTGAAAGCTCCTGGATTGTTCAGACATTTAGTCTTACCTAGACAATGCGCAGTTAGTAGCGAAAGACTGCGGCAACAGGCGTATTGTCTGGCACTTTTTCTGGTTCTACGGCATACACTGTTCCTCCATGAAAGATCGTTTGAATCGCTGCTGCATTCAGCAAATCTTCATCACCCAGTTGAGCCTCATTATGCATTTCAAGCTCCATTGAATCTGGATCAAAATGACCCCATTTTTGCACACCGACGGGAACAAAAAGCTGTTCAACACGACCATAAAAAGCGCCTTGAATGACTTCGTTCAAGTCATTTGAGCCTTTACCAGCAGCGATCGACTCATGATAGTAATCGATCGCTTTTTGCTGGTTTGCCTCAAATAGTGGCTCCACGATCGCCCACGCTTCGGCATGAAGTTCTTGCGCTGTTTGCTCCTTTGTGTTGTGTTGAATGCCTTCTTCCACAATGAAATTGTAGGTATTTGCCTCGTGATAAATCGGCAGCAAATAATTAACGCCAGCTAGAACAAGTGGTGCATGGCGATTACGGAAAAAGTCGTGCAGTGCTTTATCTACTAATTGGAAATATTGCAGCAAATCCTCTTTGACATTTTCGCGCTCGCCGCCCTGTCCATGATACGAGCCAGCCTGTAGGGCAGCACGACCTGCACCACCACCCTGTCGCCGCTGTTCATCCTTCGCCGTTTCGTCATACTGCAAGGCATCATCCATGTTCTGCGGCAAGCCCTCGATTTCCACTTCACGAGTGATGCCGTAGCGATTGCCTTCTAAAAGACGCACATCGCGCTGACCAAGCGTGAGAATATAGTAGCGATCATCTCCGCTTAGTAATGGAAGTAATGGCTTGAGATGAAAGCGATCGCTTACAACTACCAGTTCAATCATATCGATCGGCACACGATAGAAGCGGAAGAATCCTTCTGAGATGAACAATGCTAAACCTGCACTTTGATGCTGCCAAAAGTCATCTTCATCTAACTGGATAGCAGGCTCAAGAAAATGACCTAAATTAGTCGGACGTGATTCATATTTTTCTAACTCTGCTTCCGCCTGCCGAATGAGATTCTTGAAGCGGACAGAATTTTGCTGCGTTTCTGAACCAAGCTGTGCAGTTGGCATATAAATCGATACACACAATCCCTGCGGCTGCTCTACAAGTTCTTTCAGTTCTTCGATCGAAAGGAGGCTCATATTATTTAAGGTGAGATTTAAAGAGATGGAAGTGAGGGTTGCTATACAAGAAGCGTAAAAATTTTTTCAAGTGGAAGCCCCTGCCAAACGGTAGAAAAGCTTGCTCGTTAGAAACTGGAGCGTTATTTAGCTTTGAAGCAATAATTAGCTAAGGCTAGCCTTGTAAATTAGTGAAACAAAAGTTTGTTAAACTTCATTGTTTGTTCCTGGATCAAGCTAGACAAAAGCATTGCTCCCAGTTGTTTTGTTTGCTCGATCAAGAACACCAATCTACAGCGTAGCCACGGAAGCAAACTAACAATTCCATAGCTGAACCTTCTAATTTGTGTTCCTAGGTTAAACGCGAATACCTCTATTCGCCTCTGCAATAGCGTCTCTTCAATGCGTTTAAAAGTTTCCCATCGTGTTGCACAACTTTGCGAAAGGCTCGCTTAAATTTTGGAGGCAGGACGAGTGCTCTTATTTCTCGTTCAGTGCCTTAAGTGGTTGCTGCAATGCTTCAATATTGCCTCTACAGGCTGTGGCTACAATTTACTGGCATGAAAAGCGGCGATCGACTCCTTTAGCATGTGCGATCGCTTTTCGACGGCGTTCAATAGGTCGTCTGCAAAAAGCATCCAGTAAACTTCCTGTTGATCAACTGGGCGTTGCATCACTGCATTAAGCGCTTAGTCAAAAGCCTCCAGCCTTTTCCCAATCAGTTATTCTGTTTTTAGTTTCTTTTTATTGTCTCTGCTTCACTGTTTTAAGGCATTTATAGCGAGCAAGCATGGCAACTAATAGCAATGATCCGCCGCTCATTTTGACGCTCAAACTGAATCAAACAACCTTCGAGCAGGTAAATACCTTACGACAGCAGTACTTTCCGCCTGAGAGAAACTTTCTTCCTGCTCATGTCACGCTTTTTCATGCGCTACCTGGAGATCAAGAAAGTGCCATCTCGCAGCATCTGCAAAAGCTGTGTACTCAAACATCAAGCATTGACCTCTCATTGCCAACACTCCGTTTTTTGGGCAATGGTGTGGCGATCGAGCTTGTCTCTCCTGAGCTTGTGCAGTTACGGCAGACCCTAGCAGGAGGTTGGAGCGACTGGCTAAGCGCACAGGATCGGCAAGGCTACCGCCCACACATCACCATTCAAAATAAAGTGGCAGCAGCAGAAGCTCGACAAGTGTACGGGCAATTGCTAGAGCAATGGCAGCCCTTGCAAGGCTATGGAGAAGGGTTGCTGCTTTGGTATTATCAGGGTGGACCGTGGACATTAGCCAGCGAGTTTTCCTTTACGGCTGAAGCCACAGTTGACCCTTAAAGCATTTCCAGGGGCACGGGTTTGGTAGGTGGGGGAAAGGCTGCCTCCAGAGTTGCTAGTTCTTCCGGACTCAATTTCAGCTCCAGAGCAGCGTAATTTTGCTCTACATGCTCGATGCGACTGGCTTTAGGAATCACGATGACACCCTCTTGATGCAATAACCAGGCGATCGCGATTTGAGCCGTTGTCACTCCACGCGCTTGAGCCATTGCCGTAAGCGTCTCGTCGTTTAATAAACGCCCTTGCTCGATCGGAGAATATGCCATGATAGGCAGATCGTGCTGTCGGCACCAGGGCAGTAGGTTCCATTCAATGCCGCGCCGCGTCAGGTTATAGAGCACTTGATTAGTGGCAATGCTGCTCCCTCCCTTGAGTTGGCTAACTTCCTCCATGTCTTTGACATCAAAGTTGCTGACACCGTAAGCACGAATTTTGCCTGCTTGTTGCAACATCTGAAAAGCAGTCAGGGTCTCCATCAAGGGCACTGAGCCGCGCCAGTGCAACAGGTAGAGATCGAGATAATCCGTGTTTAAGCGTTTGAGGCTCCGCTCACAGGCAGCGATCGTCCCTTGCTTGGAAGCATTGTGGGGGTAGACCTTGCTGACTAGAAAGACCTCAGAGCGACGCTTACCAATCGCTTCAGCAATGACTGTCTCTGCACCACCTTCCCCATACATCTCGGCAGTGTCAATCAGCGATAGCCCCAACTCGAGTCCGTGACGGAGGGCAGCAATCTCACGCTGGCGATTCCTGGTACTTTCTCCCATCTGCCAGGTGCCCATGCCAAGAACAGGCATGGCTTGTCCGGAGGGCAGTTTAAGAGTCTGCATGGTTGGTATCATCCATTCAAGCTAGGGGTGGGAGCATCTTCCTTATTAGTGCCTAAACATGGCATCAAGCGTGTGGAAAATTGCGGTTGGGGCAATCAGTGCCCGTGCCGTTGCCTCTTAGGGGCAAAATTTCGTTCTTCGCTCAAAGTGCTTGAATCCATTCTTTGACATCGTATTCAGTCCAGACTCCATTCTGCCAGTAGGGATCGGCTTCGATCAGTTCGCGCACGATCGCTTCACTCTCTGCTTCATAAATGCCAAATACTTTGGTCAGGTCTTTTGTGGGACCGATCGTGACTAAGACACCGGCTTCTTTCTGCTTTGCAAGACCGTCTAGATGTGCCTGACGATAAGGGGCGCGTTTTTCCAACACATCATCTGCATAGCTGCCCCAGAGAACGTACTTTGTCATCGGTTGAATCAGTATAGTTTTGAGTAATGAGTTTTGCCTTGCGAGTGAAGAGCTTTGAACTGAACTTAAAACTAAGCACTCCAAAACTCCTCACTCTTTCCTGCTAGCTTCTCAGGTCAACGCGGAATTTATCGACCAAGGCTTCTCGAACTTGTTGGTGTACGGGGTCAATGTCGTTATCTTGGAGGGTACGATCGCTCGCCCGATACAGCAACCGAAACGCGAGACTGCGCTGTCCGGCGGGCACATTTTCGCCGCGATACTCATCAAACAGGTCGATCGACTCTAGGAGCGTGCCGCCCGCTTTGGTAATGGTGCGTTCAATTTCAGCCACCGATACTTGAGTGGAAACGAAGAAAGCAATGTCGCGATCGGAGGGTGGATAGGTTGAGAATGGCTGGAAAATTGGCACGCGCAGCTCGTCGCGATCGAGTTGATCCAGCAGCACATCTAAATCCAGCTCAAACACGTAGACCTCATCTAGCAAGCCCCGTTCCTGGCGCAGTTGCGGATGCAGTTGCCCAAAGGTGCCTAAACGGCTACCACCGACCCAGAGAGAAGCTGTACGACCCGGATGAAGTCGATCGTCCCGGCGATCAGGCTGATACTCAACAGCTAACCCCAGACGTTGAAAGACGCTTTCCAGCAAGCCCTTTGCTTCAAACCAGGTTAGTGCTTGCTCACGTCCAGAGCGTACCCACTTTCCGCGGGTTGCATCGCCACCCAAAATGCCTGCGAGCGAATCTGCCTCGCTCAGACCATCCTCCTCAGACCAAAAGATGCGTCCGAGTTCAAAAGCATTCAGCGCCCCGTTACCTTGCTCCAGATTGTACTGAAACGCATCAATCAAGCCATCGATCAGGTTTGTTCTTAAAGCAGAGTATTCTGCAAATAAAGGATTAGAGAGGACTATTTGTCGGGTACCGCCCGGTTTGCCGAGGGTGTAGTGTGTCACTTCTGTAAGACCGATCGCCCGCAGTGCTTCCCGCAGATTGCGACTAAGTGCCTGTTCGATCGAGAGAAACCCTGGCTCGGTTTTGTCGGGCAGCGTATCGCAAAAGTTGTTGTAGCCATAGAGTCGTGCAATTTCCTCAACGAGATCAATTTCACGCTCCAAGTCACGATAACGGTAGGGCGGTACGGTGACAGTCCAACTGCGATCAGTAGTCATAGGCGACAGCTCGCAGCCCAAAGCCGTCAGTGTGCGCTCTACATCCTGGGGTTGCAGTTCACTCAACTCTTCGCCAACCGTCACAGGACCCAACACTTGATTGACTCGATCGAGCCGCAACTCAATTGATCGTGCAGCCGACTGACTGCTACGTGCATCCGCCATTACCTGAGTAGTAACGACCCCACCGGCAAACTCAGCCAGCAGCCCGATCGCTCGACGACAGGCAACCTCTAGTTCTGCCTGGTTTACTCCTCGTTCGTAGCGTGCCGAGGCTTCCGTTCGCATACCTAGAGAGCGAGCCGAGCGACGAATTGCTGCCGTATCAAAGAGCGCGGCTTCTAGCACCAAGCTTTGAGTGCCCGCATGGACTTCTGTTGCCTCTCCACCCATCACCCCTGCCAGTGCCACAGGCTGATCGCCAGCCGTAATCAGCAAGGTCTGTTCTTGCAGCGATCGCGTCTGCCCATCCAACGTTTTGAGCGTTTCGCCTGTGTTTGCAAACCGCACACCAATTTGGAGCGAGGGCTGAGGACGACTATCCGCTACTGCCTGGCTGACCGCTGTTCGCTGACCGCTGACTGCTACTAAGCGATCGCGATCAAAGGCATGAAGCGGCTGCCCCCATTCCAGCAGAATATAGTTGGTGATATCCACCACATTGTTAATTGGGCGCGTTCCGGCTGATTGTAGACGCTGCTGGAGCCAACGAGGAGACGGTGCAATTGTCACTTGCTCAATAACAGTGCCGATGTAGGTAGGGCACGCCTGCGGTTCCGAGATTTTTAAGGTCAGAGTTTCTGCAGAGGCTGAACTGTCGAGCAATTCTGCCTTGGGAAGTTTCAGAGTTGCACCTGTCAGCGCCACGACTTCACGGGCAATGCCGACCATACTTAGAGCATCAGCGCGATTTGCCGTTGAGGTCACATCCAAAATGACATCATCCAGACCTAACAGCGGACGCACATCACTACCAACCTGCAACCCGTCATCGTCAAAACTGTGAATGCCCTCTGACTCTTTCGTTAAGCCCAGTTCTGCAAGGGAGCAAATCATGCCTTCTGACGCAACGCCCCGTAGCTTGGCAGGCTTAATTTTCAAACCGTCTGACACTCGGGGCAGAAATGTACCCAGTGTTGCTACTGGCACCAACAAGCCTGCTTTGACGTTGGGCGCACCACAGACGATCGTCGAGGGCGTTGCTGCTCCAATATCAACCTGACAGACACTCAGGCGATCGGCGTTGGGATGCTGTTGGCGATCGATCACCTTTCCGACCACCACACCATCTGCCCACGTCCGGCGATCCTCAATCTCCTCCACTTCAAACCCTGCCATGGTCAGCATCTCTGCCAACGCCTCTGGAGTCATTGTGATATCGACCAGTTCGCTCAACCAGTTCAAAGAAATACGCATGACCTGCTTGCCAACCTTCTTTATGCAAAACCATTCTACCGTCCTACCCGTCCTCCACCGTTCACTCCTTTTCCCCTTCACCTTTCCACGTCTTCACTTCTTTACCCTTTCTCCCTTTTCGCCAATGGCAAATTATGTCAACACCTTTTCAAAATCCTTCTAGCAATAGAGAATCAAGAGAGAAGAACTTGATCGCGAAACGTTCGGAATTTTGTCCTAGCATCGGTAATAACTTAAGAGGATTGGCTATCACTCTGTTGCGCCCCTCCCTGCTTTTGGGCATCCTGGAGGAAAGGTGTATCTTGACGAGATGGCAGAATCCGTGAATATAAGGATAGAATCAATAGCTTTACGCGTAGATGGAGGAACTTTAGCAACTCTTCAAGGGTTCTCCCGCATGAACGACATTCTTGTTTGCTGTTCCTGCACAGATAATGAAACTAGGGTAGCAATATCCCAGTAGGCAACGCCAAAGCGAGTGATGTTAAATGAGCTACTGCTTAAATCCAAGCTGTCCTAGTCCTGAAGATCCCACCCCTGCTGAGATTTGCCCAGCGTGTGGCTCCAGTATCTTGCTCAACAACCGTTATCGGGTAATTCAGGCTCTTGGACAGGGTGGCTTTGGCGCGACCTTTCTTGCGATCGACGAATCTTTGCCCGGTCAACCAAACTGTGTCATTAAGCAGCTTCGTCCAAGCGCGACCGCTCCCCACGTTTTGCAGATGGCGCGTGAGCTGTTTGAGCGCGAAGCCCGTACGCTCGGTCAAATAGGCAACCATCCCCAGGTACCGCGTTTACTAGACTACTTTGAGGCAAATCAAGAATTTTATCTAGTCCAAGAGTATGTCAGTGGTTATACCCTACAGCAAATCGTAAAACGCGATGGACCGATGATTGAACAAGAGGTCAAACGCTTCCTAAGCGAAGTTTTGCCTGTTCTAGAGTATATTCACAAAAATCGAGTCATTCATCGAGACATCAAGCCCGCCAACATGATCCGTCGCGCTCAGGATGGCAAGCTTGTGCTGATTGACTTCGGTGCTGTCAAATATCAGCATCAGCCAAACTCCATTAATTCTGAGCAGACTGCCTTTACCTCCTACGCGATCGGCACCCCTGGCTTTGCGCCACCCGAACAGATGGCAATGCGCCCTGTTCCTGCTAGCGACATCTATGCTCTGGGCGTTACTTGTATCTATCTACTAACCGCAAAATCGCCGAAAGATCTTGATTACGATCCATCCACGGGCGAGTTGCTCTGGCAAAAACACGTCCATATTAATGACCACTTCATTAGCGTCTTAAGAAAGATGCTTGAAGTGTCTGTGCGTCATCGCTACCAATCCGCTGATGACATTTTTAGGGCACTTGATCTAGAACCCTACCTGGATAGTCTCGCCAATAGCATGACGGCTCAGCCCGGCGGCAGTTCACGCAAACCTGGAGACTATCGCTCGGGACCCGACTCTAATGGCACGACAACCTCTCCTCATGCACGTGCAGCCGCAGCTATTCGAGCACGGCAATTCAAATCGGACGCAACAAGCCTCCAGTCTGGTCCAGCCCGTAGCCGTGTATTTGACTCCAGAGCGTCTGCTAGCACCTCCCTCAAAAGTAAAGGTTCGACTGGGCACAGAGATGGCAATGGCGAAAAAACCAAACCACCTACACGTTTAGATGCTGATGGTCTACAAAGCTACTACTCCAAAGGTCGGCGTGACTTTGCTTCCTGCGATCTAAACGCCCTTCAAATGCCAAAGGCTAATTTAGCTGGCGCAACCTTTCATCAAGCCAACTTGAGCAAGATTAACCTACAAGGCGCTAATCTATTCAACGCCGATTTTGGTCGGGCAAATTTGAACCGAGCAAACTTGCGAGACGCTAATCTGATCAAGGCGTATATGAACAACGCTGACTTGGAAAGCGCCGATTTGCGTGGTGCTGATCTTTCCCAAGCGTATTTGTTAAATGCCAACCTGCGCGGCGCGAACCTCTGTGGTGCCAATTTAACGGGGGCAAAGCTGACAGAAGAGCAGCTTGCTATGGCACGTACCAACTGGATGACTGTACGCCCTAGCGGAAAGCGGGGTATGTGGTAAGTTACGGCAAATGATCAAATGCAATCTCCTAACGCTAAAAAGTTAGGAGCCAGGAGCCAGGAACCAGAAGTTAGGAGCCAGAGAACGGTTGGATGACTGGCAACACTCTTGCTGTTAGTGGTTGAAACTGCCCCTACATCAGTAAAGTTGCTATCGCAGACTTAAAAAAAGTCTTATCGTAACCTGCGAGGGTAAGCTACAAGCCACCTACGGGAGTACTCAAACTTTGATGCTTACTAGTCCTATAAAGCTCTTTGTAATGTGAGGCGCGTTGGTAAAGGTGCTCGAAGCACTTAAGTAAGCGCCAGCCTCCAACCATTAAGGCAAAGAAAGCTTTAAGGCGCTTGTATCGGATAACGTAGGCTCAATCATCTCGTCTTAACCTGCAAAGCCTAGATGCCGTTGGCTACAGTTGCCTTTTGCTTGCATCGCAACGATTACTTAAAGAGAAGCTGCTCTGTGTTTACAATTGCCACGTAAAAAGCGTTGGCAGTGAATTAGGTAGAAGCCTCGTAGGGTTAGTGATGCACTCCTGATCAGTTTGCGGTGCGTACGTGCCTTACTGCTTTGTAGCGTCCAACGCTCTACAGATTAGTCACGATAAAGGAACTGCATGATAACCCTCTAGTTCATTCTTTTAGCTTTGAGCCATACGGGTCGTTTTGAAGGTAACGTTGGAGCCTTCCTGGGTTTGTTCAAGTACAAGCAAAGGCGTTGGTTTGGCTTTTTGATCCCAGCGCATATTGGCAATGCGCCCTTGAATCGTGGGCTGCCAGGTGTCGTGTTCACTTGCAGGGTTAAGGAAGGTTTCCATGCAGTCGATGATTTGACCGATCGTCACTGATGTAGGCTGGGTCGGCAGTTTGAGAATTTTGATCTCAACGCGGAATAGCACGCGCTTGGTGCCTTTAGGCAGGTCGCCTGGCTCGTATTCAACGTCAAAGATTTCGTCAATTTGCCGTCCTGTGCTTGCAATACCGACTTCGCCCTGATTAGCTTGGCTGGGGCGGAGGGCCAGCGAGATTTTGTCCTTAACTTTAAGCTTAATTTGATTAAGGATAGCGAAATGGAAGACTTCTTCGTCCATCCGCATTCTGAGATAGTCGAGGTTAAATTCTCGCGAGTGGATAAGATCGGGGTTCTTCTCCATCTTGCCGATCATTTCGACCGCAAACTTCAGCTTTTTCTGAAGTTCTCGATTCTTAAACGTTTCAAACTTGACTTGCTTGGCGAGCTTATCTGTTGCGAGTTTAGACATGACGCCTAAAACGATTAGCAGCAATAGCAGCCCACCAGATGCCGCCATCCATACCTGATTGGAGCTAGCATCTGGAGCATTAGCAGATTCTGCGGGAATAGTAGGTTTTAGCTTTACAGGTTTGCTAGGTGTCTGAGCCAACCAGGGTTCTACAAAGAGCATGGGGGTTGACATGGCGGTGAGGGATTGAAAGCTTGGATTCTACTATAGTTTTCCCTGAATAACGCATTCCACATCACTAGCCTGTTCTAATTTCAGAGAAATGTAGAGGAAAGGATGTGCTGTAAACAGGGATAACGGTTTGTAATCATTACTACTACTAGCCAGCGTTTATTACGGATTCTGGACAGCATTACTTGACGATCGACCTTAACGATTAATCTTATCGCTGCCAACGGGTGCGATCGCTCTGGGCATCGACTGAGCAGAGGTAAGGAAAAGCAGCATAACGTCCTAAGCCTCCAGTCCACCAGGGATCGAGAAACCAGTAGAGTTGATTTCCTGTTAGCCCTTCGCAGTAAAAGGTTAATGCGTCACCAAGCTGGTGCTGCCTGAACGGAAGATTAGCGCTGCTGGTGTTAGCATTCGCTATATACCAAGTCGTTATGTGTAAAGGGCGATTAAGACGATCGTGTACCTGCTGTATGAGTTGGGCAAGGCGAACGATCGCATCTACGGCTGCTTGATTCGTTGGCATTTGCATACCACCACTAGTTGCCTCTGCCCAAGTAAAACTGCCGTTGGGAATAATGGCTGCATAGAGCTGAAGGGTCTCGTGCGTCCAGCGATGAGAAGCCGCTGATGGTATGAGGGGCAAAGGGACGGGCGGCGCTTCGGGGGTGTCGCGTCGTGCAACTGCCATCTGCTTCAAGTCATGGAAGAGGGACTGAAGGGCTAGTTCTGGCGTGGTGAGCGATCGCCAAAGCTGGGTCAAATGCAGTAAAGCGTCACGCTGAACAGCCGTACCTTCATAGTTAGCTGGCAGACAATGGATAAAATTGAGCAGAGCCTGATCAAGCTGAACAGCAGCGTTCGTGATATCGGTCTGCTTTGGTGAAGTAGCGGTGAAAATAGCGGGGTTTACGCCCAAAGCCATCAGGGCAGCGCTACGGCTATCAAGTTGTTGCCAGAGACGAAAGGCTTCGACAAAGGCATGCCGCTGCTCGCCTGTGCGATCGTAGGTTTGGGGCAGACGCTGGACGAACGCTAGTAATGCCGCATCAATACTGCTGGGGTTGAGCGCAGAGGTAAGGGTTTGTGCTAGTGCTGCGATCGCGGCTTCTCGTGATTCTAATTGCTGCCAGAGCTGGGTTAGGCGCAGCAATGCCTCTCGCTGTTGAGGATACCCTGCATAATGGGCAAGCATGAGTGGCACAAAGTGCAACAACGCTGCATCCAACTTAACTTCATCAAACCTGGCATCAGTCTGTTTAGCGACATCGGCGATCGTTAGACTTGCGGTCTCAACTGTGCTTGCTAGCTCCATGTTGAGTGAGGCGATCGCGGCTGCACGAGTGTCTAACTGGCACCAGAGGCGCACTGCCTCCAGCAATGCATGACGTTGATGCGGCAGGCTGAAATAGCAGTGGGGCACAGGCTTTACAAAGGCAAGCAACGCCGTATCGAGATACGTAAACGTAGATGGCAGTCGAATTGCCTGAGCCTCTAGAGACAGTTCATTCAGGTATGCCGCCAGAAGGTCTCCTGGATCGCTTGCTTCTAGCAGTGCTGTCTCAGGCTCATTCGCAGGCGCAATGTAACCCGCCGCGATCGCTTGCACAAATTTATCTGTATAGCGCCCCTGTTCGACATTCCACAAAGCCTCGCTGTTCCAGCCGTTAAGCGTGAGGTTATTGATGAGGCTGCGGATTGTATTGGCAGCGTACTGCACCTGTGCAGCAAAGGTATCAACTTGCGCCAACACAACTTGATGTACGGGCGCAATGCCCAAGCCAGTTTCGCCATCCGTAAGGGCAGGTTTGGCTTGTACCTGATAGAGTGCTGCAAGGATAGCTTTGTGTACACCTGATCGGGTAGCCTCTTGCACATACAAAACACGGCGTTGTTCAGGAGTAAGTTGTCCCATAGGGGCGAAGAACGTAGGGTACTAGGGTCTAGGTTACAGAGTGTTGTTGGTTGTTGGGGCAGAAGATAGAAGGCAAAGGGCAAAAGGCAAAAGGCAAAAACTGACACTTAATAGCTAGCGGCTCCCCCTTCTACTTCTTGGCTCTTTCACCCCTTCACTCTTCCACTTCTTCACCCTTCGACCCTTCCATCCCCTCACTCTCTCCATTCCAGACAAAAGAGGAGCAAGAAACGATCGCATCGCGCTATTCTGACAAAAGCAGGATGGTATAGGCATTGACGTGTGAACGATTTTCTTAAGGGCAGCAATGTTTACCTCATTGGCATGATGGGGGCAGGTAAAACAACAGTTGGGAAGCTTCTAGCCGCGCAATTAGGCTACCGTTTTATGGATACTGACGCAGTCGTCGAGCAGGTGACGGGGCTGCCGATTGCTGAGCTTTTTGCTCAATCAGGCGAAGAAGCGTTTCGCCAGATGGAAAGTCAGGTTTTAGCCGAACTATGCGCCTATACGCGGCTGACGATCGCCACTGGTGGCGGCATTGTACTGAAGCGCGAGAATTGGGGTTATCTCCGTCATGGCATTGTCGTTTGGCTAGATGTTCCGGTTGAGCAACTCCAGACAAGGCTACAGGCAGATACCACCCGCCCGTTGTTACAAGATGCTGACCCAGCCACCAAGCTTCAAGCACTCTTGGAGCAACGGCAACCGCTCTACGCTCAAGCCGATGTACACATTCGCTATGACGTTGCCGAAACCCCAGAAGAAGTGGCAACACGGGCGATCGAGCAGATCAAACAAGCGCTTAAGCCATCCGTCTAGATTTCGTATAGCGTTGATGTCTACAACTGAGAGTTGACGCTGCCTTGCTCTAAACTGCAATGTTGGCTGCTTAAGCTTGGAGCGCTAGCCACTTTTGGCAACAAACTTTCAGCAACAAAATTTATTGGTCAGACGTTGATGCGGTTGGCGGCCTGGGCATCCTAAATTTATCGAAGATTCATACAAACTTAACTACAGTCGCTGTTGCAGACGTTTAGAATCATGCTGTATTCAATCGTACAGACTGTACTCAACGGTACAAAATGCTGTGTAAGCAGACTGATGGCAAGCTTTGTCAACGTATTGTCAAGCAAAGGGAGGTTACTTGCAAACAGAAAGTATTGCCTGCACCAGAGCATAGCAGTAGGCACAATCGTCATGCTTGAACGAATCATGCTTAAATCGCATTTTCCTCTTGCATTTACTGCATAGACCAGGGCATATCCTACCCTGAGGTATAGATCAAGACATCCAGTTTTAGTTCAAAGTATTGATAGCGGCGATCAGGAACAGTATGAAAAACAAAGCAGAGAACCAACAAAGCAAAGCTGTTGAGTCCAACAACAGTAATCCGAATGAGTTTGATTTTGACCTTTGGGCAAGGCAGGTTCGCCCCCAACTGCTTGCTTCGCTGCACAAACGAGGAGCACGTTATTAAGCTGCTGGACTTTGATACGGATTGCCAGCATGAAAATTAGGACATCGAAGCCCCGGTTTCTTGGAGAAGTCGGGGTTTTTGTTGGCATAGACGATCGCGCCAGTTAGTACGATCGCGCTTTAACTTAAACTTTTTCAATGCCCCCTAGATCGTCGGGCATACATTTAGGTTGAGATGTACTCAATAACGATGGTGCTGTCCTGCTCTCTGGTGTGGAGCACTTAGCACGTGTAGTGTGCCAACCATAAGTATGTGCCTCGCCCTTACCTCATATCCCAGTGCAACATCATCCTGACTAATCCACTATAGAAATATGTTAGAGAGGCATTCATGAAGTGTCAGGCTATGCTGGTGGGCATCGGTTTTGGAGCAACCGTGCTGGTATGTCTTACAGCGCAAAGTGGGGCGCAGCAATTGCTACAGGTGCGGGTCGATCGCTGACTGCAAGTGCAACGGATAACGAATAATGTGACTTTTGAGCATGGAGGGATGCAACGAGCAGCAGTGGGCGATCGATTGCAAGCGGTGGGCGATCGTCTTAATTCTGGCAATCACTCTACTCCTACCCTCTTTATGGATACGGGTGTTGGCACTGTTGAAATGTCGGAGAAAACAACTCTGCGTGTGCGACAGCTAGATATTGCTACTGACAACGGACGGATTACTCGTCTAGAAGTGCCAACGGGTAATGTGCGTTTACAAGTGCGTCCCTTCACGAACAAAGGTTCGCAATTGGAGATTCAAACTCCCGTTAGCTTAAGTGGAGTACGGGATACTGAGTTTGGCATTGCTGTGCAGCCAAATGGCAAGACAGGGCTAGCAGTGCTAGAGGGTAGTGTTGTTACAGCAGCGCAGGATCAAGCCGTTGGTGTGGCACAGGGCTTGCAAAATTTACGATGCCGAGAGAAGTGCCCTCAACACCTGTAAAACTGACGAATGATACGAGCTTGCGCTACAACTTTAAAACGATTGTCGAGCGAGGGGTACGGCTAGCGCGGTTGCGTGGTCAGGTTGACCCAGTCAATAGTGTTACAGTGGACGGGGTGTCCCAAGTAATCGATCGCCGAGGCGTGTTTCAAACGGACTTGCGCCCAATGCCGTCTTACCTGAGAATGCAGGTAATTGTTACAACGCCCCTAGGAAGAACAAAGACGTATGCACTGGCGCTTCAGTAGAGCTGCATGGCGGCTGCTTCCAGGTAGTTTGACAGCCTTTGTTTTCGCTGCTTTGCTGTCTCTTGGTGCCTTGCAACCGTTGGAGCAGCTAGCTTATAGCATTTTGTTCCAGCTTAGAGGCGGACGCGCGTGGGACGATCGCCTGGTGCTCATAGCCATTGATGATGCCAGTATTAAACAGCTTGGTCGGTTTCCGTGGTCACGTCAGCAATATGTGAAACTGCTGAATACTCTATCGGCAAAAGAAGCGACTGCACCAAGCGTTGTAGTGATTGACTTGATCTGGTCTGAATCCAGCCCTGATGATGCCAAACTTGCTCAAGCAATCAGTCGATCGAGCCGTGTAGTGCTGGCTCAAGCACGGGACAGCACTGGGCTACCTCTGCTACCAGTACCCGCTTTGCAGAATGCTGCGATCGCCACTGGACATATTCTTAGCCGGACGGATGCTGATGGGCTGACTCGTGTAATCAATCTTTTTGACAACAACATACCGACGTTGGGATTAGCAGCAACGCAGGCATACACACTGGTACAAGCCTCAGTGCCATTGCCAACTACCCCGCAACCACTATGGATTAACTGGGCAGGACGTGCCCAATCGTTACAGCAGTATTCGTTTAACGATGTGATTCAAGGACGAGTACCGGCACAGGCGTTTCAACGCAAGATTGTCCTGGTAGGCTTAACTGCTGTTGGTTTTGACCCACTGAGTACACCCTTCGATCGCAACCCACCTGTCACTGGTGTGTACCTCAATGCGGCAGTGGTCAATAACTTACTGCAACAAAATGCGCTGCAACCCGTTTCATTCACCTGGTCCTTGCTGATTCTCTGTTTGGCGGGTCCTGGCTTAAGCCTGCTGTTGAGCGATCGTCGCGAGTCGAGCCAAATTCTCATCTCGTTAGGACTGTCATTTAGCTGGGGAGTCGCTAGTTTATGGCTGTTCCATCTGGGCTACTGGGTGCCTGTTGTCCTACCGCTAGGGTTATGTAGCCTCACCACGCTTGCCATCAGCTTCAACGATCGCCTGCGCTTAGCGACTCGCCTGCAACTACAGGTACAGCAGCTCTGGCAAAGACATCGAGCCGATCTTGTCACGCACTTGCCAGATGCCATTGAAGGCAAAGATGCCCACCCCTATCAGAAAGCGGGTTTGTTGCAGAGTGTCACCCGCATGACGGCGTTAGCAGAGCTGTTTGCCCGCTCTCAATCAACACAGGCAGCAATTGCTCGTAACCTATCGATCGGCTTGTTAGCGGCTGATTTTGATGGTGTTATCTGGTTCTGCAATCCAGCAGCGGCAGATTGGTTGCAGGCTGAGGTCGGCAGTCAGTTAAGTGAATATCTGGTGCCAAACTGGATCAGCGAAGACCAGTGGCAAGCTGATTTACAACGACTAAAGCAGCAAACAGCCACCAAAGTGAGGGAGGTGAGAGAATGCCAGCAGGACGATCGCTGGTTTGAACTACAGCTAGAGCCGCTGGTTTATCAACTACAAAGTCCCAGTCCTGATAGAGCCGACGGTTTTCTCGTCGTTATAGAAGATATTACGCCTCGCAAGCAGGTAGAAGCCACGTTATACCAACAGGTAGCAGAACTCCAACGAGTAGGACAGCTTAAAGACGATTTTCTCAGCACTGTCTCGCACGAACTGCGATCGCCCATGACTAACATCAAAATGGCGATCGAAATGCTCAAAATCTCTCGTTCTAAAGAGGCAACTGATCGCTACCTGCAAATTTTGCAAAATGAATGTGCCCGTGAAACAGACCTGATTAACGATCTACTCGACCTCCAGCGTTTAGAAGCGGGTGCTCAAACCTATACCCCTGAAGCCATTGATCTCAGCGATTGGCTGCCGCCCATTCTTCAATCATTCTCCCAGCGTGCCGAAACCCAGCAGCAGAGCCTGCAAATGGACTTACCACCCCAGTTGCCTGCGCTAATTTCCGATCAGCCCAGCCTAGAACGCATTGTAGTAGAGCTAGTCAACAACGCCTGTAAGTACACGCCACCTGATGGTGCAATCAAAGTATCCGTCAATTTAACCGCTCAATATTTTGAGTTAAGCGTTGATAACTCGGGTGCCGAAATTCCAGCCGCAGAATTGCCCCGCATCTTTGAAAAGTTCTATCGAGTGCCGCAAGCCGATCCGTGGAAACGTGGCGGTACAGGCTTGGGGCTAGCGTTAGTGAGTAAATTGGTAGACTGTTTAGGTGGCAAAATTTCAGTCAATAGTGGTTCTGGGCACACTACATTTACCGTGCAGTTACCGACGGTTGATGAGCAACCAGCAACGACACAAAGGGCAACTGACGCGGAAACTAGCAGCCATTAGCCGCTTGTAGCTCTCTCTAATGGTTCATTTGACAAGCCTTTGTTGCGTTAGGGTCGCTAGAGAAACAGCTCTAAAGGGGAATGTATGTAACGATCGAGGAACTTGCTATTGCAAGGGCTTTGTCGCGGTGCTGCTGTAGTGAACATTTGCTCCGCTTGAAGCCATCGTTCCCAACGCAGAGGTTAGCCCGATGGATGCAGAGACGCAACAGAATATCCCGCCCCTTCCCCCGTTTCATGAGACAAATGACGAAACGCCCGCGATCGGCGGTGGTCCTTCGATCATTCAGTACTGGGCAAAACATACCCTATCGCCAGAAGGACCGAAGCTGTGGCAAACGTTGCTGCATAACAGCGCCTGCTTGTCCTGCGCCTGGGGGACAGGAGGACAGAAAGGAGGTTTTACCAATGAGGATGGTGAAAAGCTCCAGCGCTGCATGAAAAGCGTCGAGGCGATTTCGTCGGAACTGAAGCCTGCGATCGCCCCTCAATTTTTTGAGACGCACAGCCTTGGTGAACTGCAACAGCTGACATCAATGGAAGCCGATCGCCTGGGACGATGGAGCTTTCCAGTCATTTTGCGTGCGGGCAAATCGCACTATGAGCGGCTTTCCTGGGATGAGGTTTATGGGATCGTCGAAGTCGCCTTTCGCAAGCCACCGGAACGAGTGGCATCTTATAGCTCCGGGCGATCGTCCAATGAGGCAGCATATCTGCTGCAACTAATGATCCGGGCGATGGGTTCAAATAACCTTGCAGACTGTTCTGATCTTTGCCATGCGCCTTCTACCGTTGGGCTAAAGCAGGTTTTTGGCACCAGCACATCAATGGTGAGCCTGGAAAGTCTGAAAAAGGCAGACTGCGTGGTTTTGGCAGGCTCTAACGCGGCGTACAACCATCCTCGCTTGATGAATGAGTTGATTCGACTGCGCGATCGTGGTGCCAAGATCGTCGTCATCAACCCCATGATGGAAACAGGGTTGGTGAAATTTGGCTCGCCTGCCTTTCCCGATCGTTTGTTGCAAGGTGCTGAAATTTCGTCCCTTTACCTGCAACCGATTCCTGGTAGCGATGTCGCGCTCTTTACAGGCATTCAAAAAGCTCTGCTTGAGCAAGGCTTAGTCAAAGAAGACTATTTGAAAGCGCATGCCGACGGATGGGAAGCAGTAGTAGAGCAGGCGCGATCGACCACATGGAATACCATCACCGAGATCTGCGGTGTCTCTCAACCAGAAATCACAGCAGCTGCGACCATCATTGGCACCTCAGAACGGGTCGTTTTCGGTTGGGCAATGGGCATCACCCAGCACGAAAACGGCGTGGATAATGTCGTCAGCATCGCTAACACGGCTCTTATGACAGGCAATGCGGGCAAAGAAGGGGCAGGCACTATGCCCGTGCGGGGACATTCCAACGTGCAGGGCTTTGGCTCGATGGGTGTCACTGTTAAGCTCAAAAAGGAGATTCAGGAAGCGCTCGAAACGCTGCTGGGACGCCCCCTCAGTAAGGTTCAGGGTTATCACACTCGCGATCTGATTGAGGCTGCCGATGCTGGCAAAGTCGATACGTTACTCTGTCTGGGCGGTAACCTGTACGGCGCAAACCCTGATTTGACCGAGGCAAAACGGGCGATCGGCAATATCGAAACGGTCATCTATGTGGCGACTAAGCCGAATGTGGGGCATTTTAACGGGTTGGCAAAACAGAACACGATCGTTATTCCCGTATTGAATCGCTTTGAGAATCCCCATAAAACGACCGTGGAATCGGGCAACAATTTTGTGCGCTTGAATGACGAAGGCAAAACCCATCTCAAGGACGCAGATCTGATCTCGGAAGTGGAGTTTCTCACCACGATCGCTCATCGTATTCTGGGCAACGAGCCGGTTGATTGGCGCAAACTTCAGGACACCAAGTATGTGCGGCAACTGATTGCTCAAACCATTCCTGGGTACGAGAAAATTGGCGCGATCGATGACACAAACGAAGAGTTTACGATCGACGGACGCCTTTTCACGGAACCGAAGTTTGCCACCCCGTCGGGCAGAGCGTCTATGTTTGTCACACCACTGCCCACGCTGACGTTACCAAAGCCACAAGACTTTGGCGTACCAGCATCAACACCAGGTATCACTCTGGCACTGATGACAGGGCGCAGCTACTCACAGCACAACACAGTGGTTTACAAAATTGGTGACCACTATCGCGGGATTCCTCACCGCAACTGTATTTTGATGAATCGCCTTGATGCGGAGTCTGTAGGTCTGGATGCACATCAGCGAGTCACTGTGCAGGGTGATGCAGGCAAGCTCGAAAATGTGGAAGTGATTTATGGGGCTGTGCGTCCCGGTGCGGCAGTGATGTTCTACCCGGAAGTGAATGTGATTTTTAAGGCAAGAATCGAGACGCGATCGGGCACACCTGCCTATAAGCGCGTTCCTGTTTTTGTTTATGCAAATACCGCTGCTTAAGTGCTTGGGCGATCGCTTTCTTGACCGTAACGCTCAACGTTTATTGGTTGAAAGGTCAGCTTTCTTGGAAGGGCGATCGCGATCTCCTACTGGTATAACGGGCAAACAAAGCGATTGCATTCTAAATGTAAGAATTACGCTCGTCCTTCTTATTACCGTGCAGCGGCACGATCGTCATTGTCTACAACACACTCAGAGAGAGAATTAACCCACTTATACGATCGTCAGCAGCAGCATATTCAGCGTCGCTGCACACTATAAACGCCTTTAGTTAGCGCTTCCCCTTCTACCCCTCCAATTCCCTTTTTCTCCATCACCCTTTCACCCTTCCTCTCCATCACCCTTCCACGCCTCCACTCTTCTACGCCAGCAAGGTCGCAACCTTCTCCAAAAGCTGATACGGCTGCACTGGCTTTGTCAGGTAGTGAGTAGCACCATCTGCGGCTGTGTCTTGTCTACGCTCCGAGGTGTCTTCGCTCAGCAGCAGGACTTTGACAGCTTGGAGGGTAGAATATTGGTGCAAAAACTGAGCGATCGCTCCGTCCTCCAAACCAGGTAGCTCTACATTGGCGATAATCAGGTGCGGCTTAAGCAGCTTAATTTGCCTCATTGCTGTAGCACCATCAACCATCCATACGACCTGAAAGCTTGCGGCGGTAAGCAAATCGCAGATGAGCATTGCGGTTTCGTCGTGGTCTTCAATCAGTACAACACGTTTACCAGCAGGCAGAGGCGTAATTACTTCGGGCAGTAAGGGTGCGGGCAAGCTGGGTGGGTGCTCGCCTTTCTCGGTAGGTTGGGCGATCGCTTGGGCAGGCAACCAGACGCTAAAAGTTGTCCCTACGCCAACGTGAGAGTCTACTTCAATGATGCCGTGATGCAGTTCAACTAGCTGCTTGGTCAGCGCTAACCCTAAGCCCACACCGTCATGAGTGCGCGTCAAGGCATTATCCAGTTGTTGAAACTTTTGAAAAAGCAGGTGGCGCTGGTTCTCTGGAATGCCAATACCAGTATCCTCTACCTGAAAGAGAGCCGTATCATGCTGGATGCCAAAGCGCAAGGTGATTTGCCCACCCTGGGGCGTAAATTTGATGGCGTTACTTAGTAAATTCAGCAAGATTTGGCTGACGCGCTGTGGATCTGCCATAAAGAAGTCGTTTGTAGCCGCAGTTCGATCGCCAGTCGCAGTCGGAAGTGCCTTCAGATATAGCTCAACGCCTTTAGACTGCGCCTGTTCTTGGAGCATTTGTACACTTTGATGAGCGACCTGAGCCAGCGAAAAAAGTTTGACATCCAGCGTTACTTTGCCTGCCTCTACTTGAGACATATCTAGAATGTCATTCACCATTGCTAGCAGATGTTCGCCGCTACGCTTAATTAGCTGGAGGTATTCCTGTTGCTTTTGGAGCGGAAAGGCGTTTTCTGGCTTCATCACCATGACGCGCAACAACGTTTCTGCCATGCCGATGACGCAGGTCAGGGGCGTTCGCAGTTCGTGGCTCATCGTAGCCAAAAATTCGGTTTTGATGCGATTGGCTGTTTGAGCAGACAGCAGTGCCTCTTTTAGTTCCTGGGTGCGCTGTGTGATGTGTTGTTCGAGCAAGTGTTGTTGCTGCTGCTGAGCCTGAAGTTGAGTCTGAGGGGCAACCAAAACGTCTGCCAGTCGCAGCGTAAACTCACTCTGCACCACTGGATCGTTCACCTGTAGGTGCTGACTTGCTTTCTGTAAACGGCACACTGAAACAGGATCATCCTCAAGTTGGCTGATCAGTGTTGCAAGAAAAGCGGCGATCGCTGCGGGGTCAAACGTTAGCTCAACCTGATAATGCGACGGTTCGGCATGGAGTGATGAATCTGCCAGTAATAAACCGCTGAACGGCTGCGAAACAACAGCGATAAAACGTGTTGCCCGTTCAAGGGTTGCGCGATCGCCAAACAGAGTCGCTTCTGTAAACACCCAAACCGTTGGATCGTGTGTCTGGGCAGTTTGCTGCAAGACGTTGCCAAGCTGCTCGAAGAGCTTGTACGGAAGCACACGGCTCATGCTAAAGCCTGGGTCAGACGGCATTTCACAGATTGAAAAGACGGACGCTTAAACAAGCTCATTCACTATAGCGGGTATCAATGCCATGAAAAAGGCAAACATTGTGAAGGCATCTCTCCCTAGTGCAATCTTTTTCGGGGCGCACTCCCTACAGTCGTCGGAAAGAGCGTTAGAACAGACATCAATCTTGGAACTTCCTTTAAGCAAGGGTTTCTATTTATCCCTCATCCTTTTTCTATAAGGGTTTCTATTTATCCCTCATCCTTTTTCTATAGCTGTTGTGTTAGCTGCTCGTAGCGTTTAGCGATCACGGCTTCATTCCATACTCAGAGGTGTAGCAGCTAATGATCCAGATAGCGATCGACCGTTGCCACCCCGATAGACGGCAATCAATTCGGCGCAGATGCTAACGGCAATCTCGGCAGGCGTAAGGGCACCCAGATTCAACCCGATCGGTGCATAGATGCGTTCCAGTTGAGCCGTGAGTAAAGACGGTGCCATATCTGGGATACCCTCTTGTTGCAGCGCTTGTAGAACGGTTTTGACTCGCTTTTGGCTGCCAATCATGCCGATGTAGTGGGGCGATCGTGGCAGCAGTACTCTCAATGCGGCTAGATCATGCTGATAGCCGCGTGTCACCAGGGCAACGTAAAGCAACGCTCCAGTGTTCAGTGTCGCAACGGCGGGGGCGATCGGCTGAGCTAAAACAGTCGCATCAGAAAAGCGCTGGTGGTTGGCAAACTCGGGGCGATCGTCCTGCACGACGACACGAAAATCAATCAGGTGCGCCATGTGCGCTAACGGGACGGCAACATGACCCGCACCAACAATGAGTAGGGTGGGAGGGTGGAGGAGTGGGGTAATGAAAGCAGGGTCGTCGGGAGTCGCAAGCAGGGAACTGGGAGTAGATAGATAGGGCGATCGCGCCGATGCGAAGGGCATTATCAAAACGCGGTCTTGTCCAGCCTGCAACGAGACGACGATCTCATTTGCAAGGGCTAGGGCACTTTCGCCCTGCCATCGTTCTAGCCAAACGTGCATTCTGCCGCCACAAATGCCCTGCTTTGTGTGCTCTAGATTGCCGGATAGGTCAATATCAACCCCTTGCTTTTCGCCTGTCGCCAAGACGTGTCTAGCGTGTTCAATAATGCTGGCTTCACCTGCACCGCCGCCGATCGTGCCAATACTGCTGCCATCAGAGCGAAATAGCATCATGGCACCGACTTCCCTGGGCACTGACCCTTGTACCTTCACCACTGTTGCTAACACAACCGATCCCTGCTGAAGCGCTGTAGCAAGCTGTTGGTAGAAGTTGAGCATGGGTTACACGATCGTGGCGATCGTCTGCACTGATAAAAGCATTGTCAGAGAGGGGTGCACGGATTTCAGTATCACTAGGGTAAGTGTTTGCGCCAGTAACGCAGTTGAGGGTAGAGGGACTGATAGCGTGACCACGCATCGGTAAGTCCCACATCAGGTGATCGAGGCATGGTTGGGTAAGCTGTGCTCGACACGGGAGGCACGGCAGACAGATCAGCATAAGCTCCACTACCCATGCCAGCGAGAATTGCAGCGCCTCGGGCAGATGCCGTGGAAACCGTGATGCTGTGCAGAGGCAGTTGTAGCACGTCAGCCAACAGTTGTTTCCACTCCGGTTCCAACGTGCCACCGCCTGCCAGGCGTAACTCGTTTGCATCAATGCCCGTCGCTACGATCGCCTCCAGTCCTTGTTTCAAAGAAAATGCAACCCCTTCCAGGGCTGACCGCATAAGGTGCGATCGCGTGTGGTGAAGCCCCAAACCCACCCAGGCACCACGGGCGTTAGGGTCGAGATGGGGCGTACGTTCGCCTGTGAAATAGGGTAAGAAGGTTAGCCCTTCGCAGCCAGGAGCAACCGTGAATGCTTCGGCATAGACCTGCTGCCAGCTTAGCCCCAACAGTTGGCGTACCCATTCCAGCGCCAAGCCCGCGTTCTGCATGGCGGCGAGCGTATACCACTGGTGAGGGAGTGCCGCGCGATACAGATGGGTGCGAACCTGTGGATCGGGGATCGGCTGTGATCGTAGTGTGACAATTTGTGCCCCAGACCCCACCGTTAATTGCACAATGCCGGGTGCGAGTACACCCGTACCCAGCATCGCTGCCGCCGTATCAGCCGCACCTGCAACTACGGGCAAGCCTGATTGCAAACCAAGATGGGCAGCCGCTTCCACGGTTAAAGAGCCTGCAATGCTAGCAGATGGTACGATCGCAGGCAACCAATTAGCACGGAGATGGAGTGCCTCTAAAACATCGATCGCCCAGGTATCTGCCATGACATCGTACAGCAGCGTTCCAGACGCATCGGATGGTTCAGTCGCAACGGCTCCAGTGAGGCGAAACCGCAACCAATCCTTGGGTTGGAGCGTCCAGCGTGCAGTTTTGTAAATAGCTGGCTCCTGTGCCTCTAACCAGAGCAACGTGGCACCTGCCATCCCTGTGGTGATAGGATTCGCAAGCTGTTTGTGCAAGTTGAGAGGCAGCGTACGGTAGCGCTCGACTACCGCACTCGAGCGCGTATCTGCCCAGAGAATCGCAGGACGCAACGGCTCTCCCTGTTCATCCGTCAGCACCACACCGTGCATCTGTCCCGACAGCCCAATTGCCAGCACACGATCGTTCGGCAGACAGTCGTCCTGATTCTGCATGACCGTCCTGACGGCGATCGCCACTGCTTGCCACCACTCGGCTGGATCAGTCTCTGCCCACCCTGGCTGCGGCGCTTGTACAGTGTAAGCGTGAGAAGCTTCGGCAATGACTGTGCCATCGATCGCCAGCAGCAGCGCTTTTACCGACCCGGTGCCTAAATCAATGCCGAGCAACATAGACAATGCAAACAGTATTGTGCTCTTGATCTGATCATTCGCTCAAGCCATTTCCACAGCTAGCGCAGATTCCTGGCGCGATCGTAGCCCTGTCAGCACCATCTTTACCCCTCTAGCAGGAGCCAGTGTCACACCACGACGACGAGGAAACTCTGGCTGCGTGTCAGCAAGCGCCAGCTCATAACGAGAGAGAATAGTTGCCAGCGCCAGCTTCATCTCAAACATTGCCAGCGCTTCCCCAATGCAACGCCGGACACCGCCACCAAACGGCATAAATTCATAGGGTGTGAACTGTCGCTCTAGAAAACGCTCGGGACGAAACTGCTTTGGGTTTGGGTAGAGGTCTTCGCGCTGATGCACCAAATAGATACAGCCCACAACCATGTCGCCTGGTTCCAGACGACGACCGAGCATCGCGATCGGCTCTTGGACAACTCTGGGGAAGGTCAGCATCGCAACGGGATAAATCCGCAGCGTTTCGTTGCACACAGCAGTGAGGTAGGGCAGGCGAAAAATATCGGTGGGTTCGGGCGTATCGCCAAGTGTGGCTAGTTCTTGCAGCAGTCTCTCGCGGATAGCCGGTTGGTGATGCACCCAGTAGAGTGCCCAGGACATTGCTGTTGCAGTGGTTTCGTGACCAGCAAAGAGCAGCGTCATCAGTTCATCACGCAGTTCTTGATCGGTCAACGGCTGCCCAGACTCGTCCCGTGCAGACATTAGCAAAGAGAGAATGTCGATGCGATCGCCCTCTGGCTGCAAGCGTCGTTCGGCAATTTCGGCATAAATGAGTGAGTCGATGTGCTCGCGATCGCGGACAAACTTGCCCCACGGGCTCCAAGCGCCGAGGTCTTTTTGCAAGCTATTAAAAAATAGAAAGCTGGAGGAAAGCGGTGAGCGAAATAAATCTGCCATCGAAGCAAGTAGCTGCTTGAGCTGCTGAAATCGATCGCCCTCCGATAACCCGAAGACTGCCTGCATGATGATATTCAACGATATCTCTTGCGTTACGGAGCGGGCAGAAAAAAGTTGATCGAGCGGCAGTTGATCAAAGGCAGCAGTCGTCAGTTCACCGATCAACTGCCCGTAGGCACGCATCCGTTCGCCATGAAAGGGTGGCATCAAAAGCTGCCGCCGCCGTTTGTGACGATCGCCATCCAGCATAATGACAGCCGACTCTCCCAACAGTGGTGTCAAAATGCGATTCGTGCAGCCAGGGGCAAGAAAAGTCTTGCGATCGTTCGTGAGCATTGCTTGAATTGCTTGCGGTTGGTTAACAAACACTAGACCGCCACCAAACCCAACCACACTTGCCGCAAAGATCTCGGGATGTTGTCGTGCTGCCGTTTCCATGTAACTAACCGGGTCGCCAATCCACTGCAACTGCTGCAGCCAGGCAGGTGTTTTGAGGGAGCTCGGCAGTGAGTCTGGCAGTTGCATTGTAGTATTCATAGCGTAATGATGCGACTAATTTAGTGGGTAGTGTTTGAAATGGAGAATAATGATTCATACGGTTAGCACTAGCGCTACCACTGCGACAATTCTAAGCACAACTCCCAGTTGGATGCAGTCTAGCTTGAAGGGTGAAACGCCTCTCACTTCTGGGGTTGATTGAGATGGAGCAGCACTAAGAGACGCGATCGCTCACAGCCCCTACCACTCTAGCAACTTACCCCTCACTCCTTACTCCTCACCCATCACTGCCTAAATGTCTCGCTCTAGTTCTCTTCGTTACTATATTCTGACTCGCTTATTGCTGGCACCGCTCATGCTGTGGGTCATTACAACAGCGGTCTTTTTGTTGCTGCGATCGACCCCTGGCGATCCCATTGATGCGCTGCTGGGCCCCCGTGCGCCGCAAGCTGCCAAAGAGGCGTTGCGAAATCAATTGGGGTTAGGCAAGCCGCTGATTGTGCAGTACTTCGATTATCTGTGGAAGCTGCTGCACCTGGATTTAGGTACATCACTGGTGAGCCAGGGGCAATCCGTTTGGGAGATTATTCTCAAGTTTTTTCCAGCGACTGTAGAGTTGGCGGTGTTTAGCATGGCGATTGCCTTAATCGTTGGCATTGGTGTGGGCGTGCTGTCTGCCTCCCGTCCCAATTCGTCCTTTGATCTAGGCGGTCGGCTCTTTGGCATTCTCACCTATTCGATTCCGCTGTTCTGGCTGGGGATGCTGTTACAGCTTATTTTCTCGGTGCAGTTGGGTTGGTTTCCGTTGGGCACCCGTTTTCCAGTAACGATACCAGCACCCGAAGGCATTACAGGGCTTTACACGATCGATAGTCTTCTCGCAGGCAACCTGACGCAGTTTTTCAACGCGCTGTACTACTTAGCGCTACCCTGCTTGACGCTGGGCATTCTCATTAGCGGCATCTTTGAACGGATTGTGCGGGTAAACCTTAAGCAAACCCTGAAGTCAGACTATGTGGAAGCTGCCAGAGCCAGAGGCATTCCCGAACGGCGCATTCTCGTCTCCCACGCGCTGAAGAACGCGATGATTCCAGTGATTACGATCCTGGGACTGACGTTTGCTGCAATGCTGGGTGGCGCTATTCTGACGGAAGTAACCTTCTCCTGGCCCGGACTGGCAAATCGCCTTTATCGTGCTATTTCGCAACGCGACTACCCAATGGTGCAGGGTATTGTCGTCTTTTTCGCGGCGATCGTCGCTGTTGTCAGCATTCTCATCGACATTCTTAACGCCTATGTCGATCCCCGCATTCGCTACTAGCGTGGCACCATTAACGCTAAAATTCCCTCATTTACAACCATCAGCAAAAACTGTGATGACGCAGCAGCAGCTTGAGATGGTGCAGAAGCAATTGGAATCGCTTTAAGACATGAACTACTGGTTGATGAAATCGGAGCCGGATGCGTACGGCATTGAAGACTTGAAGCGCGATCGTACGACTGTTTGGGATGGCGTGCGGAACTATCAGGCTCGGAACTTTTTGCGCTCAATGGCTCCCGGTGATTTGGTCTTTTTCTATCACTCCAACACTACGCCACCTGGCATCGTCGGGCTGATGAAAGTCGCAGAGGCAAACATTGATGACCCCACTCAGTTTGATGCTAAAAGCAAATACTACGATCCAAAAGCAACAAAGGAGTCACCACGTTGGCAAACGGTCGTTGTTGCCTTTGTCGAAATCTTCCCGCAATTCCTTTCTCTAGATGCGCTCCGCGAAACCTTCAACCCCGATGAGCTGTCGGTCGTCCGACAAGGCAATCGGCTCTCGGTGATGCCTGTGCCAGAAGAAGTTGCACAGACGATCCTCAAGCAAGCAAAGGGCTAGACGTGATTCATCGCTCTATGACGCTTGAGCAACTCAATGATGATACGAAGCTTGGCTGCACGCTCTTCTTTGCCCTCGGTGTTAGAGTCAGGGCGCTGAAGAAACCCCAGTGATTGAGTCGCATAAAAAAGCGGTGTCTGCCCTAAAACATCTTTAGCATTGCTGTCTGACCCTTGGGCTAGCAACCTTTCTACCAGTGCAGGGCTGTTACCCTGTCTAGCGGCAATGTTTAAGGGAGTGCGACCACAATCATTTTTGGCGGCAACGTCTGCACCGTTGGCAATTAATACTTCTGCAACTGAAGTTTGACCATAGTAGGCGGCTAAGTGCAGGGGAGATGCTCCCCACTCGTCTAGCGCTGTGCGATTGCAGAAGAACCGATGGAGGAGATTCCCGCTGCTTTTGCTATTGACCGCCGCACCCTTGGCAAGCAGCAACTCTGCGATCGCTTGTCGGTCTGCTGCATTCTCTCGATAATACGACTTTGCAATTGCATGCAAAGGGGTGACCCTAGTGCCATTCTTCACATTCGCATCGGCACCTCTAGCTAGCAAAAGTTCTGCAACTTCCCAAATCTGCCAACTCGCTACCTGAGTTTTGTCTCTGTCGATTGCCACCAAGGCTAGTGTCAGCGGCGGTGACTTTTGACCTCGATCCCAGTGGGTGCCATTAATCTTTGCACCTCGGTCAAGCAACATCACTGCAACTTCGCGGTTCCCATACCAAGCAGCACAACCGAGGAGGGAGACAGAGGTCGGTCCATATGAATCAGTGGAACTGGCGTCAATGGCGTTAGGGTTGCCGCCTTGATTGAGATAGTTTTTGACTGCATCAGCATTTCGAGCTTTTATTTCGTCACACAGCTCTGGCGGAGCAATCCCCAGTAAAGTTCTGACTGGAGCAGGAATCGAGGCTCCCAGCATTGCAAATAGGATGATAAAGCGAACGAGCCAAATACTGAGTGCTGTTAGACCCACAACAGAGACAACCCGCCAAATGAGAGGCAAGGTTTTGCGCACCGAGGATGAAGGCTCCCTTAGGGGACTCATAACAAATGAAGATGACTGGCTGCCTAGGGACAACTACACACTATGCTGAAGTATTCCGTAAATAAGGAGTTAACTGAGGAGCGTCGATGGTTATATGGTCGACCTCCCAGAATTCAGGCGTTCGCCCACTTCGCTACAGACCCCTTAAAACTGTCACAAGCAGAGTGTTTTCATACAAAAAAATGGACTGAGCAGTAACTTAACACGATGCCATCCATGCCTCTCATGGAACGATTAAAAACTATTGCTGCTCCCCGCAACCACAAGGGAGAATGACACGCAACCATTTACGCCCTTATACAGGCAGATCAGCACGAGGATTAAAGGTTTCGAGCTGGCGCAGTTTTTCGTAAAGCTCGCGTTCTTGGGGACTGGGGTCGCGTGGCACCATAATTTGAATTTCGACAATCTGATCACCGCGTCTGCCGCTTGCTGTAGGGTAGCCTTTAGCAGCAAGGCGTAGGCGTTGACCTGTCCGCACACCAGCAGGAATCGACATTTTAACTAAACCGTCTAGTGTCGGTACCTCAAGCTGTCCACCTAAAACAGCTTCGCTAGGCGTAACGGGCAGCAGGCATTGAATGTCGGAGCCTTCGAGCCGGAAAAAGGGATGGGGCGCAACGTCAATTTTGAGATATAAATCGCCGCCTGCAACACCTTGTCCCTTCAGCCGGATGCGTTGTCCAGTCACCATACCAGGCGGCATATTCACTTCGAGCGATCGTCCATCTTCCAGCCGAATCCGTTCTTGTCCGCCAGTGTAAGCCTTCTCTAAAGGCACTGCCAGTCGTGCTTCAGCATCTCGTCGTGTCGCTCGTGGCACTGTGTAGGCTGTTTTGGTGGTGCCAGGTTGGTAGTAGTCACGTGTGCCTGTGCGGGCAGCGTTGGCTTCTTTAGCGGTACGGCGATTCAGAAGTTGATCGACGAAGCTATTGAAATTGTCAAATTCACCAAAGTCAACGTCATCAGCCGCGCGATCGCTCCGTCCATCCCAACCGCGTGACGGTTTCGCTGTCTGCCCACCTTTGAAGCCTCGCTGTTGCCAGAACTTTCCGAATTGGTCATACTGACCGCGTTTTGTGGGGTCAGAGAGAACTTCATACGCTTCGTTAATGTCTTTGAACTTCTCTTCTGCCTGCTTGTTGCCAGGGTTTAGATCAGGGTGAAATTGTCGCGCCAACCGCCGAAATTCCTTTTTGATTTCGTCAACGGTGGCATCTCTAGCCACGCCTAAAATGTCGTAATAGTTCCGAAAGTCTTGCATCTAAGTAATGTCAGGAGTCAGGAGCCAGAGGTGATGGGATGGGCAGTGGAGGCAATAGGGGCGTAGGGACGCAAGCAGAATGCAAAACTCGAAATCTTGTCCCTTAGCCTTTATCCCTTAGCCTTGCCTTAAAGCCACTCATCTTCTTCATCCCAGTTGTCTTGGTAAAGGTTTGGGCGGGCATTTTTGGGCGGGCGAGAGGGGCGACGATCGCCGCGATCGGTCGTACGAGGTTCGGCGGGTGGGCGGGTGTCACCACGAGGGGGTCTGCTAGTATCACGGTTGCGCTCACTATCATAACCGCGCTCATCGTCATAGCGAGGACGTTCATTGGCACGTTCAGACGGGCGTTCAGACGGACGATCGCTAGGGCGATCATTCAGGCGCTCAGACGAGCGATCGTTATAACGGTCACTGCGAGGCGCTCTACTACCAGCATCTTGTCCGCTATAACGACTGTCGCTCCAGGAACCTGAACCAGCGCCATAATCATTGCGCCCGCCATAGCGGCTGTCGTCTTGGCGGTTATCGTCCCGTGCCCCACTGCCCATGCCATAGGGACTGCGCCCGCTCCCATAACTACTGCCGCCATAGCCACTGCCGCCATAACTACTGCCACCATAGCCACCGCTGCCGTAGCGATCGTAGTCCCGGCGATCATCTTCGTAGTAGTCGTCATCATCGGTAAAGAAGCTTTTGATGGCTCCAAACAGACTGTCGCTCTCTTCGTCTTCTTTGTTGCGTTGATAGACTTCTCGACGCAGATCGTACAGCGCATCATCCAGGTCGGCTTTAGCTCGATCAATGCCGCGATCGTCGTTTTGAGTAAGGGCTTCGCGCAAGGATTGAATGGCACGCTCGATTTTAGAGCGATAACTGCTGACAAACTGCATCCCAAAATCCAGTGTGGCTTCTCGCAGTTGGCGCTCTGCCTGAAAGATTTGAGATTCTGCCTGGTTACGCTTTTCGACTTTTTCTTTCTTTTGTCGGTCTACGTCCGCATACTCCTGCGCCTCACGCATCATCCGCTTGACTTCTTCATCGCTCAAAGTCGAAGCACCCTGAACAGTAATACTTTGCTCGCGCCCAGTGGTACGTTCCATTGCCGCCACCTGCAAAATGCCGTTTGCATCAATGTCGAACGAGACCTGAATCTGCGGTAGACCGCGTGGCGCTGGGGGAATGCCAACGAGCTTGAACCGCCCGATCGATTTGTTACCTGCTGCAATGTCTCGTTCGCCTTGCAGGACATGAACTTCCACCAGCGTCTGATTATCTTCGCCCGTAGAGAAAATATCTGAACGGCGTACTGGAATGGTTGTGTTGCGGGGAATTAGCTTTTTCATGACACCGCCAACGGTTTCTAGCCCCAGCGAGAGCGGCGTGACATCCAGCAGCAGCACATCCTTAACCTCGCCAGCCAGAATACCAGCTTGAATTGCGGCACCCACTGCAACGACTTCATCAGGATTCACGTTCTGGTTCGGTTCGCGATCGATCAAACTGCGCACAAGCTGCTGAATGACAGGAATACGCGTAGAGCCACCCACCAGCACCACTTCATCAATTTGACTGGGACTCAAATTTGCATCCCGAATCGCTTGCTTAACGGGGTTTCGCACACGGCTAATCAGGTCGCTGCACAAGCCTTCAAACTGCGATCGCGTGAGGCGTGTTTCTAGGTGCTTGGGTCCCTCTTCGGTCGCCGTGATAAACGGTAAGTTGATATCGGTAACGGTGACACCCGACAGCTCAATTTTGGCTTTTTCGGCGGCTTCGCTGAGGCGTTGCAGTGCTTGGCGATCGCGCCGCAAGTCCACGCCTTCTGTCTCTAGAAACTGTTCTGCCAGCCAGTCCACAATCTTTTTATCAAAGTCATTGCCGCCAAGCTGCGTATCGCCGCTGGTTGCTTTGACTTCAAAGACACCATCGCCCACATCCAGAATGGAGACATCAAACGTGCCACCTCCCAGGTCAAACACGAGAATCGTTTGATTATCCCGACGATCCATCCCATATGCCAGAGAGGCAGCCGTGGGTTCATTCAAGATCCGCTTGACTTCCAGCCCTGCAATGCGTCCGGCATCCCGCGTCGCCTGCCGCTGAGAGTCGTTGAAATACGCGGGCACCGTAATCACAGCGTCAGTCACAGGTGTACCCAGGTAGCGGCTGGCTTCATCCACCAGCTTGAGCAGCACCATCGAGGCAATTTCTTCTGGGGAGAACTCTTTTTGGAGCCGGGGACACTTGAGCTTGATATTGCCGATGTCATCTTTGCGAACGGTGTAGGGCACTCGCTTAGACTCTGGGCTAAGTTCCGCGTACTTGCGGCCGATGTAGCGCTTCACTGCATAGAACGTATTTTGCGGATCAGAAATCGCCTGCCGCCGCGCTAGTTGGCCCACCAGACGCTCACCATCCTTGCTAAAGCCAACGACGGATGGAGTGGTTCGCATCCCCTCGGCATTGGCAATTACGACTGGCTTGCCGCCTTCCATCACAGCGACGACTGAGTTGGTTGTTCCCAGGTCAATGCCGACTACCTTGCCCATGCGTGTCTGATCTCCCGTAAGCTGCTTGCGCGACGTACTTTTACTGATACGTTATGTTGAGTTTATTCTATCGTGTGGATGCAGCAGACCCCGGTAATTGCTGGGATGAAGCCTGCTGACGATCGGACGTGCGATAAAGCAGGCTGTTTGGACGCATTTTCAGGCATCCTGCTCCTGTTGCATCCTTAGAATCAGCGATGCCTGCGATCGTTTAAGCTGCTTGAAATAGTTGTAACTGATTTAGAGCTAATGGTTACAGAACGTAAGCAGTGGTTTCAAACTGTCTTTCAGATCAAAGGATCGGTTATTCCCTCCATTCTGGGTCGCACCGTGCTTTGTGGTCTCTTTGGAGTAGTTATTTCAGTGCTGTCTTACTGGAAACTGCCGGTAGCCATGCCTACCTTAGCCAGTCTGATTCCTAATATTGTGCTGGGGCTACTGCTTGTCTTTCGCACCAATACCGCGTATGAGCGTTTTTGGGAAGGGCGCAAATGCTGGGGCACGCTAATTAATACGGTGCGTAACTTGGCACGGCAGATTTGGCTGGCGATCATTGTCTCTACCCCAGAGGCGCGCGCTCAAAAAATTGTGGTGTTACGGATGCTCGTTGCCTTTTGCGTTGCTACCAAGCTGCATCTGCGGCAGGAAAGCCTCAACGATGAACTAAGCAAACTCTTGCCGCCTGCCAAGTACGAGATCCTCAAAACGATGCACCATCCGCCGCTGGAGATCGCATTTTGGATTGGGGACTATTTGCAGCAGCAAGAGCGCAACCACCTGAATGCTTATCAACTCAGCGCCATGCATAAGTTGCTAGATACACTGGTCGATATGCTAGGAGCCTGCGAGCGCATTCTCAAAACGCCGATGCCAATGGCGTATGCTATTCACCTCAAGCAATTGCTGCTGCTCTACTGCCTCTCTCTGCCCTTTCAGGTGGTGGGTAGCGTTGGCTGGTTGACGGGTCCCGTTGTCATTCTGATCAGCTTTACCCTCTTCGGCATTGAAGAAATCGGTATCGAAATCGAAAACCCTTTCGGGCACGACGCCAACGATTTGCCCCTGGATGCCATTTGTGCCACGATGCTCCGCAATATTGAGGATTTGATTTCGCTGAAGCCAGGGTGCGAAGAGATAAAAGATAAAGGCTGAGGGATGAAAAGTTTTGAGTTACTTCAACTTCCCGCGACCCTTTTCTAACTTTTGCCTTCTGCTCACCATCCCATCGGTAGGCTTGTAAGCTGAGATCGCTCCTCCTCGCGCCCCGATCGGGTTTCTTCATCCAACGCACGAATGAGGCGGTGGTGCATTTCCTCCGCCTGCTGAGGCGAGTTGCCGATGCTGGTTAAGCCCAGCTTGCCAAATTCTGACAAACAGCCGATGAGGTGAAACACGGTGCCCGTTTCGGTGCTTGTATCAAAGTGAAGCTGATGCTGGGCAATGATGTCCATCAAATCATTCGGTAGCAAACCCTGATAGCGATCTTTCTGAAGGTTATCGGTAGCAACGTAATACTTGGGTCGTCCCTGCTGGCTATAAAACAGACCGCTAGAAAGTTCATACCGCCCATTGGTGAGAAACTTAAGCGTCATGAAGGGATGAGTTGTGCCACCTTTCCGCAGGTTGATTTCAATCGCCTGTATATCCCAGGCTGGCTTGTCGGGTTGATTGGGTTGATGCACCGCCACAAAATCGATACCAAAGCGCTCCATAGCGCCTTTTTCTGCCAAATTTTTGCCAATGCGTAGCCCTAACTCCTGTAGGCGCAGGCGATAGGCTTCGTCTGCTGGAAAACTACATCCCAGGTAAATCTGCCCACTGGGTCCGCCTAGAATCTGGTCGTGGGTAGAGAGAATTTCAACTTCTCCGGTTGGTGTAATTCTGCCCTGGACGCTGGGCGATCGCTTCTCTTCGCCTTCCAAAAATGCTTCGACGATCGCCCCAAGCTCGACAATACGGCGGCTGAAATTCTCCCAAGTTTCGGCTTTTGCTTCAAATTTGAGGTGACTAAATTGCTCTTGCAACGCTTTGATGCGCACCTCGGAAGAGGCTGCCCCTGGTTCTACCCCTTGTATGGGACGCAAATCTAGGATGGCATTACCCTCCCCCGAAAACCCCTCATTGAGCTTCACGACCATGCGCTTAAGGGTTGGCTGCCGCTCCCACAGTGCATTGGCAGCGTTCGCTAGTTCTTCAGCGTTCCAGAGGCTATTGCTGCCATCAGGATGGGGAACTCCGGCTTCAGCAAAAATCTGGCGGCTACCGCTCTTGGTGCCCCATTGTAGTAGGGCTGGATCGAGCGCATAGAGGGGAATATCAAGCTGAACGGATAAGTCGCGCTCTGCCTCGGTGGAGTTATAGCAAATCATGTAAGCACGATCGCGCTGCACGGCATGACGAATGCGCTCTAGAAGCCGAGGGCGATCGAGAATTTTTTGACTAAGGGGACTCAGTGATGAATCGTAGGTTGATAACAGCAATAGGCGATCGCGGGCATGAGAAAACGGAATACCTGGCAGCAGTTGCAGGTAATAGTCAATCACGCTAGGGTGCAGCGGTTGCGATGTGAGATAAACCAGCCGTGTGCGAGGATTTCGCAGCCGAATCAGTGAAAACAGCAGTCGTTCTTCGTAGTGGTGCACCCCTTCAATTTTGAGCAGTTCCCGTTGGTCAAGGCTAAGTGACGGTATCACAACGATATCGGCATCACTACCATCGAATAGTTCCATGGAGTGCCAGCGATCGCGCAGTTGCATTTGAAGTTGATGAAACCGAGCCGCCGTCTCTGAGGCAGAAAGAGTCTTCGTTTGCATCGCTACCCGTTCCGTACGCCTCCAGTCATCCTCATAACATTTATCTTATGATGAGCGGGAGAAAAGTCTGTCTGCTTTGCGAGAGAGTGTCACTCTCAGCGCTTGTTAAGTAGCTAGACGCAATGATTAATGAGACGCATTTCGACTTTGCTCAATGCTCTCTCCTCTATTTATCAATACTCTCTCCTATATGTAGGTGAGTTGAGCGCAGTCGAAACCCGGTCTCCAAGTAGTGCTTAATGTAGCCTTCCTACTTAGAAGGGATAGCTCAACACCTGAATTGCCATACCCTCTTTGGGCAAATCAGCTGATCGCAGGCTGATAGTAGCACCACTGCGACGCACAGGCGTACCGCTCATTAACGAGAGAAATTGATCGACACCAACGCTCTCACAGGCTTTTGATGCTGCCTTCGTGCGGTAGTGCGTTGGAATAATTAGCTTTGGGTTCAGCACTTGAATGGCTTGCTTTGCCTCTTCAGGGGTGTAAACATTGGCACCGCCGCCGATCGGCACAAACAGCACGTCTGGGCGACCCATCAAAATTTTCTGCTCTAGCGAAATCGCGCTAGCAATACCACCGAGATGAAGAATATTTACTCCGCCTTGTTGCCACTGCCACGCTACATTGCTACCAAAGCGCTTGCCGCCAATGCGATCGTGATCAGTCCGAATGCCCTGAATCCGCTTTTTATTAAATTGATACGTACCCGATTCATACAGCAAACGTGGGTTCCCTGGAACGATCTCTACCGCACCTTCATCCAGTAGCTGACTGCTAATTAAGACCAATTCAGCCGAGACTTTGGGCGGACGATAACCAGCCGTACAGCCGAGAGATCGAAACGGGTTTACCAAGATCCGTCGCCCGTCACCCGTGAAGAGAAAACAAGAATGCCCTAACCACTGCACTCCAAGCGCTCCTCCGGTTTGAGCATTGGAACGCTGCCAACCAGAAGCCACTCCCAACCCTAACGTAGACAGTAAGCCTGCCCCTGCATAGCGTAGCAATCGCCGCCGTCTCATAAGCTCCTCTCACCAAAACCAACACAAGAAACGTTTTGAGCCTTAAGTGTTAAGTTAACGGACAATAAGGGGGTATGAACCCAAACTTAACGCCCAAAAATCAGCTCAAAACGCAACACCTGTAACTCTCAACTGTATTCACTTGTGACTTGCGATCGACGCTAAAAAGTTCCTTAGTAGCTGCTTGCCCGACGCAGTGAGAACACTTTCAGGATGAAACTGAACGCCTTGAACATGGGGATACTGCCGATGGCGCACACCCATAATCGTACCGTCATCCACCCAGGCAGTAATTTCTAGCACGTCTGGACACGCTTGCCGATCAATCACCAGACTATGATACCGGGTTGCGGTCAGTGGATTTTCTAATCCTTCAAAAACCCCTATACCTGTGTGATGCACTGAAGACGTTTTGCCATGCATGAGCACAGGGGCAGATACAATCTTGCCGCCAAACACTTGCCCAATGCTCTGATGCCCCAAGCAAACGCCCAAAATCGGCAGAGTAGCACCGAAGGACTCAATGATGGACTGCGAAACTCCCGCATCTTCAGGACGACCCGGACCCGGAGAAATCACGATCGCATCCGGCTGGAGCTGACCGATTTGCTCAAGCGAAATCTGATCGTTGCGATAGACCTGAATTGCTTCTGCTACCGGAAACTCAGCACCTAGTTCGCCTAGATACTGCACCAGATTGTAGGTAAAGCTGTCGTAGTTATCAATGACAAGAATCATGAGAAGCCCGAGACTGAGGGAACAGAAAGCAGAACGTTGCACATTGCCTTAGCTGCGCCATGTCTTTCTTTATTTCTTACACTAGAGCATTTTCACACTAGAGCAAATGAGCCGCAATCAGTAACCAGAGTTTTGGTAGCAGGAGTGAACCAGCGACCGATACAGCAGCAAGTGACGAGATCAGCACCGCGGCGGCTGCACAATCCTTGGCAATCTTTGCTAGCTCGTGATAGGTCTGCTTCACGGTCAGGTCAACCACAGATTCAAGCGCCGTATTCAAAAGCTCCATTGCCAGAACAGCCCCTGTGGTCAGCCCCACAACTGACATCTCTACAGCGCTAAGGTGCAAAAAAATACCGAGACAAAACGCAAACGTGCCGACAAAGACATGAATGCGAAAGTTGCGTTGGGTGAGAAACGCATACCGAACCCCTGCCCACGCATATTTGAAGCTAATCCACAGGCTTGGTGCCACCTGCCATGAAAGGTCGCGGTTAAGCGTGGCAATCGGCACAACTTTGCCGTTTGTGCGATCGGGAGTTTGGGCTTGGAGGTCAGGAGGCATACACCACAGGGAGAGAGAACCAGTGAAATCGGAGGGGCTAGACGCTGCTACCAAGGCTAGAGAAGCTTCCAGGATGCTTGTATGCCAGCACTATAATTATTCTGACGCATCGCTCAACAGCAGACCATAGCCAAAGCTATAGACTACCCAGCATTCTATCTGGTCTTGCTGTGAAGACCAACGATCTCAAGCAGATCCTGTTGTTGCTTTAACATTCGGGTCAGGCTGTCTTCGTCCGGATGATCCCACCCCAGCAGATGTAATAAGCCATGTGATGCCAGCCACGCTAATTCAACGTTGAGCGGATGCTGCTGTCCCTCAGCCTGTCGCTGGGCAGTGTCGATCGAAATCACGATATCTCCCAGATACAATGGCAGCGTTGCTTGAAGCTCATCTGGCTCTGGATAGAGCGATTCTAATGCTGCAAATGCCAGCACATCGGTTGGTTTGTCCTGCTGACGATACTGCTGGTTGAGTTGTTGGATCTCGCGATCGTCCGTCAGTCGTAAGCTCAACTCGTAGGCATCGATCGGCGAAAACGTTGGCTGCAACGCTTCCAGCCAGTCTTGAAACCAGCGCTCCCAGGTTTCTGTAGTGATTACTGGATCGATCGCTACAGAAACAGCAAACTCATCTCCAGAGCTTCCCGCCTCCGTAGACTCTTCACTGCCATCTTGAACGCACACCTCAACCTGCACCGCTTGTAGCCTCAACGAATTTAAAGTTCGATCAACGGGTTAAATAAGCAAGACCAATAAACACAGCCAAAAGCCCAACCGTTGTCAAGAAGAAGTGTTGGAGTGATAAGCCGCGTTTGCGTACCATGTTTCGCATTGCAAGCTTCACATAGCTCGGTTTCGGCTCAGTCGCTGCTGCAATAGGTGTTGATGCAGCATCAACATCCACCTCAACATCCGCTGGTAGCGGTGCTTGTACAGTGCTGGGATCAAGTGCTGTTTCGGCTAGCTCAGAATTGGCTTCAGAGCTGACATTCTTGGTTTCCATGAGGTGATGCCTTGGATGACCTTACCCACTAATGGTAACAACCCTTTTACAGATAGGCGCTTGCTGCTTCCTACCGTTTTTTGCCAAACTTCGCTTTCAGATCATCTAATGTTGCAGGTTTTTCTGAGGCAGCTTTGGGTTGAGCGGGATTAACTTTGGGTTGTGATGCATTGACTTTCGGTTGAGCGGGATTAACTTTGGGTTGTGATGCATTGACTTTCGGTTGAGCGGAATTAACTTTGAGGGGCGCTGGGTTGCTCGACTGACTGCGCCCTTCCCCTTCAGCAGTGTCGGCACGCATCGAAAGGCTAATGCGCTTCAGTTTTTCATTCACTTCCAGTACGCGCACATTGACGACCTGACCGACTTTGACAATCTGCTTGGGGTCGCTGACAAAGCGATCAGCAAGTTGCGAAACGTGTACCAAACCATCTTGATGTACGCCAATATCCACAAACGCTCCGAAGTTGGCAACATTAGTGACAATGCCTTCCAGTGCCATGCCAATGGTGAGATCAGAGATTTCTTTGACACCCTCTTTGAAGGTGGCGTATTTGAATTCGGCACGCGGGTCACGTCCCGGTTTTTCTAGTTCTGCAAGGATGTCGCGAAGAGTGGGTTCACCGATCGCATCAGTTGCATATTTCTTCAGGTCAGTCTTTTTCAGCCGATCGGCAACCTGTGTAATTTCGGTCAGGGGCACACTGAGGTCGGTAGCGATCGTCTCCACCACCTTGTAGCTTTCGGGGTGTACGGCAGTATTGTCCAGCGGATTTTTGCCGTTGCGAATTCGTAGAAAGCCTGCTGCTTGCTCGAAGGCTTTGGGTCCTAGTTTGGGAACTTTGAGCAACTGACGACGATTGCTAAACGCACCGTTTTCATCGCGATAGGCAACAATATTGTTGGCGATCGTCGGCGTAATGCCAGAGACAAAGGTCAGCAGTTCTTTTGATGCCATGTTGAGGTCAACGCCTACGTAGTTAACGCAGCTTTCGATCGTTTCATCCAGCTTCTTTTTCAGCAATTTCTGGTCAACGTCGTGCTGGTACTGTCCTACACCGATCGACTTTGGATCAATTTTCACTAGTTCTGCCAGTGGATCTTGCAGGCGACGACCGATGCTGATAGCACCACGCACGGTAATGTCCTGGTCGGGAAATTCGGCGATCGCTACGGGACTGGCAGAATAAATCGATGCACCCGATTCGTTAACCATCACTTTGACGGGCTTGCGTTGCAAGTCTTGCAAGACTTCTGTAACAAACTCATCGGTTTCGCGTCCAGCCGTCCCGTTGCCGATCGCAATCAGTTCGACGTGATAGCGCTCAATGAGTGTGGCAAGTGTTCGTCCTGCCTGCACACGCTGTCCTGCTGCCTGGTGAGGAAAAATGGTTTGGTATTCCAGAAACTTGCCCGTCTGGTCGAGTACCGCCACTTTGCAACCGGTACGAAACCCAGGGTCGATCGCCAGCGTCGGTTTCATCCCCGCAGGAGCAGACAGCAACAGTTCTCGCAAATTTGCCTCAAAGGTGCTGATAGACTCGACATCGGCTTCGACTTTTTTCGCCGCTCTCACTTCCGTGATTAGCGAATTTTTCATTAAGCGATGAAAGGCATCCTTCAGCATTTCGCGGTAGAACGCTCGGACTTCGCGCTGTTTTGCCCGCAGTTCTTGTGACTCCAGATAGGACAGCACAGCGTCTTCATCAAACGTCAGCTCTACTGTCAAAACATCTTCGTCCTCGCCCCGATACAGTGCTAGCAGGTTGTGAGGCGCGATCGCCGCTACCTTTGCCTGATACTGCCGATACATCTCAAATTTCGTGGAGCCTTCGGGATGGTCACCTTTCACTTTGGAGATCAAAATGCCCGCCGTCATGAGGTATTCGCGCAGATATGCCCGGAGGTTTGCTTTCTCTGCGACTTCCTCCGCCAGAATATCAGACGCGCCTTTCAAGGCATCTTCAGCCGTCGCGACTCCTTGTGCTTCAGAAACGTACTTTGCCGCTTCAGTTGCCAGGTCTGCCGATACAGCAGTGGGTGTATTCAGTGCTTTGAGGAATGCTGCTAACGGCTCCAGTCCTTTCTCACGGGCGATCGCGGCACGGGTGCGACGTTTGGGACGGTACGGCAGATAGAGATCTTCGAGTTCGTTCTTTTGCAGACAGCCAGTGATTTGAGCTTCCAGTGCGGGAGTCAGTTTGTTTTGCTGGGCGATCGCATCCAAAATCGCCTTTTTTCGGTCTTCTAGTTCGGTCAGATACGTGTAGCGATCGGACAAGTCTCGCAACTGGGTTTCATCCATCTCACCTGTACGCTCTTTACGATAACGAGCGATAAACGGCACAGTTGACCCTTCGGCAAAGAGTTCGAGCGCATTGCTCACCTGAAACGGTTTGAGGTCAAGCTCGTCTGCCAGCAGTTGAGAAATGTTCAGCATCGCGGTTCGTTACATCAGCTTTTCTAGGATAGTCTGAGAATGAGTGATGTATAACTCCGAGACTAAGCATGGAAAGCACGCTGACTGGGGTATTTAAGCAAGTACAGGGTTAATACATTGGTTACGCACAAGAACTGCCCAGCGCAAATGTCTAGGAACGGACGCTAGAAGAAGCCCGCGAGTGCGAGATGCGATCCAACTCATCCTTGCGTCTAATCGTCAATTAACGGATCAAGAGTTAAGGCTTGATAGCAGGTTGAGCTACTCGATCCACACTTCAACTAACAATGCAGCAGTCCGATGATCGACTGCATTGATCACGCATCGCCGTTAATTCAAACTTTTCCTAGGAGCAGTAATGCACTGTTGAGTAAAGCGCTTAAAGCAGATTACTTAAGGCTGTCTCCGTCGACTTCCAGTTCAACTTCTGCGTAGAAAGCAGAATATTCTTGCGGATCAGCGGAAACGGTGTTGCTGCCTTGCTCCAGTCGAATTGATTTAGCTTTGCCCTGCTTAGTGCCGATCAAGTATTCTTCGATCGCCCGCTTAATGTCTTTCTCGGTCAAAATCAGCTTCGTTTCCATACACACTACTCCTCTGCTTTTGTTTGGATGCGATCACGGGCATAAAAGAGGAACCAAAAGCCTTGGTAGGAAAGAGCGATCGTAGTTGATTAACGCACCCGACGCTCTTCATAGTGCATTTCTGGCGCTTGTTGAGACGGGAGTAAGAACTTGCCGTAGCGCTTTGGCTGTAGACGATCGCGCTGAGCACGCCTGGCGTTAATCAAACGTGGCTGCCTCTGGTTGCTCATAACCATCATACGGAAGAGGACCAAACTGCCCCCGATCGTCGCGAAAACGCCCATCAAAAGCCAGGCGACCCCTCCTAAAGCACCGGACGAGCGATCGCCAAAAAGGGACTGTGCGCTTCGTCTTTGAGAGTCTTCGGTGACTGCCTTAAGTTGAGTGGTGAGGCTCTCTACAATTAGTTGTTGATTCCGAAGCTGAGACTTAAGCTGCTCCGTTTCGATTTGCTGCTTCTCAAGCTGTGTTTTGGATTGCTGAAATTCAACTGCTTGCTTCTCTAGCTGCGCCTTGAACTGATTAGCATCGTTCGTCTGAGCCTCTAGCAGGGCTTTATACTGATCAGAATTCTTACTTTGGCTTTCTACTTTGGCTTTTAACTGATCAGTCTCTGAAACTTGTTTCTCTAGCTGCGCCTTCAACTGCTCGGCTTCTTTCTTTTGCTGCTCGGCATTATAGACTGCAAGCGGGTCAGCCGTTGATGGTTGGGGAAGTTGTGAAACAGTGACCGATGGTAGCTCGGTTGGCGTTGGCAGCGTCTTACTGCCCGAAAAAACAGCGGAACCTGGAGTTTCGCCTTTCAACAGTAAAAATGCTAAAAGCCCGGCAAATACAGTTCCACCTAAAAATGCTGTAGTGCCACTCACACGTCTTGACCTAAGATTGCGACAACTTCCGAGATTGATTGTAGCCTGTACAAACCTTTTAGTGATGCTTTTGCCTAAAGCGCCAGCAATTTCTTAGCAAAAAAATGCTTGACACTCTTTCCGATGCGATCGACAAACTAGCGGTCTGTGGCATACGTCTAGTAATACCAGTTTTTGCTGCAAATGCACACAATTTAATTCCTAGCTGTTGCGTTGTGCGCACTATGGTATCGCTGCATTAGAGCCAGCGGCAGTTACAGGGGATACTTGCTTCTCTGCCACCACAAAAGTGTTGGTATAACTGTTTTGCAGAAGTAAATGCCGCCTGCCTAGATAAAGTGACCAATTACCTTTCACCAGCTTTTTAAACGCAATTCTTAAAAGTTGGGTATGAATTGGATGCGCCCGCATGAGTCACTCGAAAGCTACAAAAGCTTCTCTTTTGAAGCTACAACGTGTGATCGTCAGAATCTTAGCTCAGACAAACGATGCCCACTTTTGTACTGCTTCAGAACCTTAAAGCAAAGAGGCTGAAGTAGCTCAAGGACTTTGACCTCTTTTAGCACAGATGATTGTTTTAGCGCTTATGGATGGGAGCCATTGGCAAAACCCTGATCGTAGGCAGGTTCATTACCAGGAGGAAGTTGCGGCTGTTGGTGAAGTTTGGCATCCCAGTAGCCTGCATCCCACCAGAGATAGTCCGATCGCTGACTGTCAAAAGCGTAAGGATTCACAGTTTCTGGCTGCAACTTCAGGACGTTGAGGCTACGCTGGCTATCAGTTAAACCTGCTTGCTGCTGTTGCGCGATCGTCATAGCACGAGCGATCGCCAGCAAGCGCCGCTTTTGATCGTGGCGAATATTGCTTTCGGTGTTACCCAGCCCAGAGGCATCCCAGCGATTTTTTTTAGGATGCCAGTAGCTCCACACGCGAGCCTCCAAGATGGCTTCCTGTCCGCCTAAGCCTTTCTGCTTTGCTTGCACTAGGCGATCGATATAGCCCTGATCGCCCAACGCTGCTAGTGGCGCTTGGTTTGCTAGATCAATGCCGTTGAGTGTTTCTGGCAGGGTCAGCGAGAGTTTGGCAGCGGTGGCTTGTCGCTGCAAAGCGGCATACTGCGACTGCAAGCGCTGTAACTGGTGCTCGTCTGCCTGTTCGGGGGTTGAGCAGTTATAGCGAGCCTCACGACAATGCTGAAAGGAAAAGCTACCCAGGTTCCAGACGCTGTTACCTGGATCGGTATGCCCATAGTAGGCACGTGTCTTTCTGCCATCTGGAGTGCGGGTGCCTTCGGCATGACCAACGGTACGTGCTACCAGCGAATCGAAACCGCCCACAAAGAGCCACTGTTGTATGCCAGATGGATCGCTAGACCAAGGACTGATAGCTGGGACTGGCTCCTGCTTGGGTGCCGTTGCGGTTGTGCCTGTCTTTTGCTGCACTCGCTGGTCAAAATCAGCTTTCCAGGCGGGCAAGCAAGCGACGATGAGGAGTGCTACTCCTACCCACCCAGCCTGAATCAGTAGGATCAGCCTTCTTGAGTCTCGTGATCGCGCTGGTTGGCGCACTGGTCGCACTGGCATCACTTGCAGTGTTGCGATCGCTCGCGTCGCAGCCAATGAGCGCATCGTTGCTACCGATCGTGCTGTCGCAACAGAAGTAGCGCGATTGTATTGAGACAGTTCAGGAAGGGTAGCTTGGGCAGAGGAATTTCTCAAAGTAGCAGGTTGATACATCAAGCAAATGTTCTACTGTATTTTACCTTGCCAGTAGTCTGTCACTTGAGGGCAACAGAGACAAAGATCACTTGGGATGATGTTGGAGCAATCTTAAACCTTTCTTAAGGTACTTGACAAAATGCTGGTTCAATTAGCGCTCGTGAAATGTGATACCGAATTACGAGCATAGCAGGCGTCTATAGGAGCGAGTTTTACCCTCAAACCGTCGTGAAGTTAAGCATGGATTGTTCAGACCCGTCTCCCAAACCAACCACTAGCGTAGAGAAGCGTTTTTTGTGCTGGTTCATCCAGTTGGGGGAGGCAACCTCCTACGATCGGGTGACTTTGGCAGCTATCTGGCTCTCCTTTCCGTAAAACGAGCGGCTCAAGCAGAGTCATAAAAAGTAGCCCATTTAACAATTCATTCTGTAAGGAGACACTTATGCTGCACCATTTCTCTATGACTGCTGAAAACCCTAGCCGTGTAGCTCGCGTTTTGGCAGAAGTTTTGCATGGCACAGTTGCCCCTTTTCCACCTCATCCTGGCAGCTTCATGGCGATCGCTCTGGATGACCACGGCACCATGATTGAGGTCTATCCCGCAGAGACAGAGCTAATGCCAGGGTTTGGTGCGGAAGCAGTCACCTTTTCTAGCAATGCCTTTGCCTCACCGTTTACTGCTACCCATGTGGCGCTTTCAGTACCAGCGAGCCAGGAGGAGATTGAGCGCATTGCTGCTCGTGAAGGCTGGCGGATAGTGCGTTGCGATCGTGATGGCTTCTTTGATGTGCTGGAATTTTGGGTGGAAAACAAGCTGCTAATAGAATTGCTGCCGCCTAAGATGGCTACTAAATATGTTGAGTTTATGCAGCCTGAAAACCTTGCCAAGCTGTTTACTGCGCCTAGTGAACCAGTCGCAGAGCTAGCGATCGCCTAATAATCTTAATACTTAATACAGTCTTACCTAAGCCGGATCAGAGTCCGCAGGCATTGATGACTGAGACGACTGAAAGCGATGAAAGTTACAGCCATTCCCGACTGCCTAAGCCGTACCCTTTCATCCCTTCACCTTTTCACTTACCCACAAGAAACTGTGGCTCCTTTGTTTAAAGTCTGTGGCAATAGGGACGTTACCGATACCAATAGCGTCCCTACGCCTCTAGCCGATCGTCCTACGCATCGTCCAGCGCTGCAATACCGGGCAGTTCTTTGCCTTCAAGCAGTTCCAGACTGGCACCACCACCTGTAGAAATGTGGCTCATTTGCTCGGCAACACCGACTTTTTCGACAGCTGCCACCGAGTCGCCACCACCAATAATGGTCGTAGTTCCTGTTTTGGTCAGACCTGCAAGGGTATGGGCGATCGCCTCTGTACCGACAGCAAACTTGTCAAACTCAAACACGCCCATGGGACCGTTCCAGATTACAGATTTGCACGTTGACAGTGCGTCCTGAAACACCTTCACAGCATCGGGTCCAATATCCAATCCCATCCAGCCATCGGGAATATTTTCGACGCTGACGGTTTGAGCATTGGCATCGGCAGAAAAGTTGTCAGCCACAACTACATCAGTGGGCAAGAGTAGATCAACGCCTTTCTCTTTTGCTTTGGCTTCCAGCGCTTTTGCCAGTTCCAGCTTGTCTTCTTCGACCAGCGATTTGCCAACGCTAAGACCGCGTGCTTTGTAGAAGGTGAAGATCATGCCGCCGCCGATCAGCAGCTTATCAACCTTATCTAGCAGGGTTTCAATGACGGTGATTTTGCTCGACACTTTGGAGCCACCCACGATCGCCGCTAACGGACGCTGGGGATGCTCGATCGCTTCTTGCAGAAATTTCAGTTCTTTTTCAATCAGCAAACCCGCCACAGACGGCTTCAAGTAATGCGTTACGCCTTCGGTTGAAGCATGGGCACGGTGGGCAGTACCAAACGCATCATTCACGTACAGGTCAGCCACAGAAGCCAGTTGCTTGGCAAACTCAGGATCGTTCTTCTCTTCACCGGGGTGGAAGCGGACGTTTTCCAGCAGCAACACGTCGCCATCGTTCAATCCTGCAACTTTAGCGGCAACATCATCACCAATACAGTCATCCGTTTTGACCACTGGCTTGCCCAACAGGTCAGACAAACGTGCAGCAACGGGTGTCAGACGAAACTTGTCAGTGACACGAGCGGCATAATCGTCGCCTTTGGGACGACCAAAGTGGCTTGCCAGAATAACCTTCGCGCCTTTTTCGGTCAAAGATTGGATGGTAGGCAGCGCTGCACGAATGCGCGTATCGTCTGTAATGTTGCCTTGCTCATCTAACGGCACATTAAAATCTACCCGCACGAAGACGCGCTTACTGGACAAATCAGAGGATGATAAACTGGCTAAGGTCTTTTTGGACACTGAAGAACCTCCTAAATGAGTCTTTTTACCTATTGTACCGAAGTACGTACCTTCGGTAAGGCATACCATGTTTAAGACTGTACTCTTTCCCATTGACCGTAGTCGAGAATCTCAGCAAGCCGCTGAGACAGTAGCTGGAGTGGTAAAAACGCACAACAGCCGCTTGATTTTGCTCTCTGTTGTCGAGCCACCTGCCGAAGATGGCACCACCGATGCGATGTCGTCCCCTGAGGCGATCGCCCAACTGCTAACGACCGCTCGATCGCTCTTTTCGCAGCAGGGCATAGAAGCGGAGGCGATCGAGCGTGAAGGCAAACCTGCCTTTACCATCTGCGACGTGGCGGACGAAATTGCTGCCGACTTAATCGTGATGGGCTGCCGTGGCTTGGGGCTGACCGACGAAGGCGTATCAGATAGCGTTACCAATCGTGTGATCAACTTGTCGCCCTGCCCGGTGTTGATTGTGCCGTAGGGCAATCGCATTGCTAGTGTGGCTGTCTCCAACTCACGGGATCTAAGCGGTAAAAGCGTTGGAGCATTGTATAGAGTTCTGGGTGATGGCGCTGCATCAATGCGGCTTTTTCAAAAAACGTCTCGGTGGCAACAGCAAAGAACTCTGCTGGATTCGTTGCGCCGTACTCGTCCATCACGGTTTTGGTGCCGCGTTTTACATCCTGCTGTAAGGCTAAATATGCCTGACTAAAAACCTGTGCCCAGGTGACGCGATCGGCTTGATGCTCTAGCAGCGGCACTCCATCTGTACGTCCATCTTCTTGATCTAACTGATGGGCAAATTCGTGCAGGACGACATTGTTGCCATCGTGCCAATGCGCGACATCATGTTGAATATCTGCCCACGACAGCACTACGATGCCTTGCTCCCATGATTCGCCCCGCCGCGCGACTTTTTCTTCTAAGACGTAAGTGCCAAGGGATTGTTTTGTGTTGACCAGGAAGGCTGCTGGATAGACATAAATCGCCTTCAGCGTGGGGTAAAACCGTTCTTGATGCAGCACTAGCAGACACGCCTGTGCGGCGATCGTCACTCTCATTTCATCCGTCAAGTTCAAGCCACTGCAGCCGATGAAGCGCTTCTCTGCCAGAAAGACCTGGATATAACCACGTAACCGTTTGGGCAGTGGTGCTGGTAGCTGCTCGTAAAAGGGGAGGTGACGATCGAGAATGTGTTGCCAACTGGGAGGAAAGGGACGATCGCGCAACCGCTTTCGTCGCAGCCTGGTGAAGAGTGGTGCTGCCAAAATCAACCCGATGATGATCGCCAGCCCACACAAAAATAAAACCGTTTTGACCATAGCAACGTTGACCCTACCGTTCAGGCAGTCTAGATCACCCAACTGCAAAGTGCAGCAGAACGATCTGCCTGAGTCAGCCTTGAGTAAAGAGTCGGGTTGACTTCTCCTTACTTTAGGGGCATTTCAGAACCAGCCAGCCGCCCTAATATAGAATTCCTGGGAACAAAACCTCGATCTTTATGGTCAAAAGAGCTAAGTGATCAATGGCTTTGCTATCGAAACCGGGTCATCAGGTTACACGCAAACCACGGTTGCATCACCAACCTTTGTTGAGCGTGTAGACATTGCTCACAAGGAAAACGATTTTTTGCTATCGCTCAATACGTGTAATTCGTCAGTATCGCTCAAGCGTTTACGGAGTTTTTTTATGTCTAGTGTTCGTCCTTGGTCTTCAACAGGTGCAGTACTGTTGGCATTGGGTGTGACCTCAAGTGCCATTGCACCATTTATCGTTTCGGCTCCAGCCGCCGCCGCCAATTTTACAGATACTAGCTCTCACTGGGCGCGACCCTTCATCGAAACCCTGGCTGAGCGGCAGATTATCGCAGGCTTTCCCGATCGTACGTTCAAGCCCGATGCTCCTGTAACCCGTGCTCAGTTTGCAGCGATCGTCAAAAACGCGTTTAGCAACAATACAGTGCGCGTCTCACGCGGCTTTGCTGATGTCCCCAGTTCTTACTGGGCAGCACCCGCGATCGGCAAAGCGTATGAAACGGGCTTTATGAGCGGCTATCCCGATGGTGCTTTCAAACCCGAACAGCAAATTCCGAAAGTACAGGTTTTAGTTGCTCTCTCCAGCGGTTTGAACTTCACGCCGACCCGTGCTGCCGATACAACGCTAACGTCATTCAGAGATAGCGGTGAAATTCCCGCCTATGCAAAAGGTGGCGTTGCAGCAGCGGCAGAGCGGAATGTGGTGGTCAATTATCCTAACGTCAGCTTTCTTAACCCTAACGAAACCGCGACTCGTGCGGATGTTGCAGCTTATATCTACCAAACGTTGGTAAATCAAGGCAAACTTCCACCGATTGCCACAAGCGAAGGTGCAAACAACTACATTGCCCGTTTGAACGGCACCGCACCAACGACTGGCACTACACCGACCACACCGACTACAGGCAGCACTCCTACCCCAACACCGACCTCAACTGCCTTAAATCCTCGTTATCTAGTGCCCCAGGGGACACCCGTCAACATCCGTTATCTCGGTTCACAAAAGATTGTGGTGACTCCTGGTGAGACGATCAATAACCTGGCTCTACGAGTAGTTGATGATCTTAAAAATGCTCAGGGTCAAGTCGTTGTTCCTAAAGATAGTGAGATTGTGGGTCAACTGATTCCGGTCAGCAGCAATGGTCAAATCTTGGGCACGCAGTTTATCGCTCAACGGGTGTCGATCGACAATAAATCGTATCCCTTCAGTGCGCGATCACAGGTCGTCACCGGGCAACCCGTGACCCAAAATACCAACCCTGGCACGCTTAAGGATGCGGCAACCTCTGCGGCAACCAGTGCTGTCCTCGCAACTATCCTGGGACAAAAGCTTGATCTGGGTAACATTCTGTCAAGTGTCACAGGTGGGCAACCCGCACCCCAAACGCCAACCACACCGAACCTGATTGTGATTGATCCCTCCGCCGATCTCCGCCTAGTGGTCAGCAACGATTTCTACGCCAATCCATAATTGGCTCTTGGCAGTCTGACTCTTACTGATTGCCTTGAAAGCAAGAAGCCCAACATCATGATCGATGTTGGGCTTTTGATTATGGATTCAACGTAGGAAGTGAGCGATCGCTTAAATCTCGTAATGCCAGAAGTCGCTTTCTTTTAGCACAATGCGACGCAGGGGCAAGCGATCGATCAAACCTTGTTGTTCAAACTGGCTGAGAGTGCGAGTAATCGTCACTCGTGTGGTGCCTAGCATTTCAGCAAGATCCTGGTGCGTCAAACGGAGATCGATGAGATGTCCGGCTTCGACCTCACGCCCGAACTTTTTGGCAAGCCAACTGAGCAGCTTGAGCACCATCGCATCAATTTTGCGGTAGCTGCGAATAAGCGAAAAGGCTTCACTTTGCTGAAGATTGCTGATCAACGCCTCCGTTTCTTCGTATAGGCGGCTGACAGGGAGCAGAGAAACTTCAACTGTTGTCAGGCATTCGATCTGGTATGACTCCATTTTGGAGAGCGCTTTGCCTACGAGATCACCTGGTCCCCACAAGCCCGTTGCAGCGATCGTGCCATCTTCTAGCCAGGTAATTGTCCGCACCACTCCTGCCTCAATCTTCCAGATGCTTTGCTGTCGTAGCGGCAACAGCGATCGTGGCGAGAACGTCTGTGTCACGTCGGAAAGCTGTGTGGGATAGAGCAAGGAGATGGACATAGGACTCTAATTACTACATCTCGATAGATTAAGTGTAGTTTAGGTCAATGTCAAGTTGAATAGTGTTAAGGCATATTGCGTTGAGGCATATTGCGACCGCCCTACAGAAGGTTTTGATGCTAGAAAACGGTGCAAGCTGAGGGTGAGGGTAATGATCGATTGCCAGACAGTCAGCGGCAAAGTCAACTCATAGCTCAAAACTTAGAACTCAAAACTTCCCCTTCCCTCTACGTGCCACAATGGTTAGGTGCCGTAGCGGTTTGAGGAGATGAGTCTGTGAGTGGCAGCCCGAATAATGTTGGTGTTTCCATCATTCTCTATATTGTTGGCGTCATGCTGGTGCTGACAGCGGTACTCATTGTGCTAAAGGGTCTTGGCATATTGACGACGCTACCTAACTACGCCATTTGGGCAATGCTGCTGCTGGCTGCTGGCATCGGTATTCTGGGCGGACTTCGCAACAGTCAGAGGCGCTAGAGTCATGGGACGATCGATGAAGCCAAGCATGGTGGCGTTTCTGGCAGTGCTGTCGATGACAGTACTGGTCTGGATTCTGCGTGGCATTGGACTACTAACCTTCATCCCCGGTTCGGTGCTGTGGGTACTCATTTTGCTGAGTCTTTTGACCGCAATTTTAACGATCGTGCGTTAAAGCATAGAGAGTAGGGAAGAAGGAGTGGGTTTTGGAAAGGGTTTGGCGATGTCGGAGAGCACGGAGACGGTAGCGTCGGCTCGTTGTGCGATCGCGCTGGGTAGCAACCTGGGTGATTCGCTGACGATACTAGAAGCAGCGCTGAAAGCTTTGGCACAGACTCCGGGGGTTGCGCTAGAGGCACGATCGCAGTGGTATCAGACCAAAGCCGTTGGACCACCGCAACCTGACTATCTCAACGGCTGTGCGCTGCTCACCGTCACCTTGTCACCCCAGCCATTGCTAGAAGCCTTGCTGCGAATCGAGGCTAATTTTGGTCGTATCCGCCGAGAACGCTGGAGTGCCAGAACGCTCGACCTGGATTTGTTGCTGTTTGATGCAGTCATACTCAACACGCCCACCCTACAAATTCCCCATCCGCATATGACCGAGCGGGCATTTGTGCTGGTGCCGCTAGCAGAGATTGCGCCTCATTGGATTGAGCCAATTTCAGGAAAATCGATCGCACAACTAGTACAAACGGTAGACTGTTCAGAAGTCAGACTTGCTTAGGGAAGGCAGGAGGCAGAAGGCAAAGGGCAGAGGGCAGGAGGCAGGAGGCAGAATAACCTCAAAACTCTTAACTCAGAACTCCCCCGTGCTCCCTCTGCCCCCCGCTTCCTCTTCTTTCCCCCACTCCCCACTCCCTACTCCCCACTCCCTTTCCCCTTATGCCCCTCGGTCGCGAACCACCCCAACTGCTCAAACAACGCTTGCTCTATCAAGGGCGCAAATTTTCCTTTGAGTCGAGCCGTTATCGCTTGCCTAATCAAACGCAAGGAGAATGGGAGTGCATTCGGCATCCGGGCGGTGCGCTGGCTGTACCTGTGACAGCAGAGGGCACGTTGATTCTGGTAAAGCAGTATCGCTTTGCCATACAGGGACGGCTGCTAGAATTTCCGGCGGGTACGGTGGAGCCAGGTGAAACGCCCGAGGCAACGATCCAGCGTGAAATTGAAGAAGAGACGGGCTATCACGCTGATCGCTGGCAAAAACTAGGCGAATTTTTCGTAGCTCCAGGCTACTCAGATGAGAGCATCCATGCCTATCTAGCGCAGGATTTGACACGGCTCGAAAATCCACCGAGCCAGGATGCCGACGAAGATATTGAAACCGTGATGATGACGATCGCCCAAGTCGAAAAAGCTATCCAGACTGGCGACATCACCGACGCAAAAACAATTTGCAGCTTTGTCTTAGCGCGACCGTTTCTATAGCGGTTGGTGATGAGTTGTTAGTAAGTGACCACGCTAGTAATCAACAGCTAAAAACTAAAAACCAAAAACTATTAGCTATTTATGTCTGATCTCATTCTCTTTTGGCACCGTCGCGATCTACGCCTTTCGGACAATATTGGACTGGCAGCGGCTCGTGAGAAAAGCCAGAACGTTGTAGGTGTGTTTTGCCTTGACCCCAACCTGTTGCAGCGGGATGAAGTTGCGCCTGCCAAAATCAACTACATGATGGGCTGTTTGCAGTCATTGCAGCAGCGCTATGCTCAAGCGGGCAGTCAGTTGCTGATCTTAAAGGCTGACCCGCAGAGTGCCATTCCTGGGCTAGCAACGGCGCTGAAGGCGAAGGCAGTATTCTGGAATTTAGACGTAGAGCCATACTCGCAGAAGCGCGATCGTGCGGTTCAAGAAGCCCTCCAGCAGGCTGGTATCTCGTTCCGAAATTTCTGGGATCAGCTTCTCCACGCACCAGACGAAATTCGCACAGGCAATGGCGATCCTTACACGGTCTACTCACCTTTTTGGCGCAACTGGAGCAGCAAACCGAAAGCCGAACCAGCGAAGGAGCTAGAGGCAACGATCGGGCTGACAGAGCAGGAGCAAACAGTCGCACAGAACGCAGGTGCGATCGCGCTACCAACAGCTAAAGACCTGGGTTTCGTGTGGGATAACCCGCTGCTGCTGGAACCAGGAGAAGCCGCTGCACAGGAACGTTTAGAAACGTTTTGCGATCACTCCATCGTAGACTATCAGGAACAGCGCAATTTTCCGTTCAATCCCGAAGGCACCTCTCATCTCAGCGCAGCGCTCAAGTTTGGCGCGATCGGTGTTCGTACGGTGTGGGCAAAAACAACGGAAGCGATGGAGCAGTCTCGTAGCGATGAGGCAAAGGACGGCATTCGCGTTTGGCGGCAGGAACTCGCATGGCGAGAGTTTTACCAGACTGTCATGTACTTTTTCCCACAGTTGGCAGATGGCGCGTATCGCAAACCATTCCAAAACTTTCCGTGGGACAATAACCCAGAACATTTCAAGGCATGGTGCGAAGGCAAAACAGGCTACCCGATCGTTGATGCTGCCATGCGTCAGATGAACGAGCTTGGCTGGATGCACAACCGTTGCCGGATGATCGTTGCCAGCTTTTTGACGAAGGATCTGATGATCGATGTCAAGCTGGGCGAGAAGTACTTTATGCAACGGCTGTATGATGGCGACCTGTCCGCCAATAATGGCGGTTGGCAATGGAGCGCCTCCAGCGGCATGGACCCGAAGCCGCTCCGCATCTTTAACCCTGCTAGCCAAACAAAGAAGTTTGACTCGGAAGCTGAATATATCCGCCAATGGCTACCAGAACTCCGCAGCATTGAGACGGAAGATTTAGTGACAGGTAACATTCTGCCTCTGGATCGCGATCGCTGCGGTTATCCGGCTCCGATCGTTGATCACAACGAGCAGCAAAAGCGATTCAAAGCACTTTATCAGCAGCAAAGAGCGCAATGAAGATAGCGATCGCGGCGCTACCATGACACAACGTGAACCGCTTTTGCCATGTCTTCCCTTTTAACGACCTTTCGTGGTGAACTAGCAGCCTTAAGTGCCGCACTCATTTGGGCGATCGCCTCAGTTGTTTACATTAGCCTTGGACAACAGTTGTCGCCCCTCCGACTGAATCTGATTAAGGGACTGATTGCGATCGGCTTCTTGCTCCTGACCCTCTTGCTGCAAGGCAAACTGTTACCGCACGTTAGCCCTACGGCATTGGGATTGCTCTGCCTCAGCGGAGTCGTTGGCATTGGCTTTGGCGATACCGCTTACTTCGAGGCACTTAACTGCCTCGGCGCACGACGGACGCTGGCACTGGAATCGATCGCGCCACCGCTAGCGGCTGTTATGGCGCTGGTTTTCTTGCAAGAACGTCTTACGGTGGGGGCATGGCTTGGCATTGCGCTGACGATCGCTGGTGTGGCGTGGGTTGTGGTCGAGCGCACAACTGAAGCTGCAACTCAACCCCAACTGTGGCGAGGGACTGGGTTTGGCTTGCTGGCAGCCCTAGGTCAAGCGAGTGGTGCAGTGCTATCGAGAGCGGCACTGGCAGGCACCACGATCGACCCCCTGTGGAGTGCGTTCATTCGTTTAGTAGCAGGTGGCTTGGTGCTGCTGCTCTGGCTACTGGTGCAGCAACGCTCTGCTCAGACATTGAATCAGGATTTGAAGCTTCTACGATCGCCCCGCTTTCTGTTCATTCTCACGGGCACAGCGTTTGCTAGCACCTATCTAGCGATCTGGCTCCAACAAATTTCGCTGAAATACACGGCGGCTGGCATAGCCCAAGCACTCAGCACCACCAGCCCTCTGTTCGTCATTCCTCTAGCGATCGCCCTTGGCGAAAAAGTTAGCCCACGGGCGATTGTCGGCGTACTTATAGCCCTCGTTGGCATCTGGCTGCTCTTGAGTTGGAAGTAAGGGAGCATGGAAACGAGAGGGAGGATAAAGCCTGAAAGCTTTACCTTACTTTCCATACATATTCCTGCCTCTTTGGAAAGATCTGCGGGCAATTACTAGCCGTTTTTGAAATCTTTCGTTATATTAGTTCACAGAGTTTAACGAAGCTTCACTGGTGGTTTTTCCACTTCCCCTGATAGCGCTAGTTCGTTGATCCGTAACCTTTGTCAATCTAAAGTAATTGGAGCAATAACCATGACTAACGCCACAAAAGTGACTACGCCTGTTGTTGTAGAAACCGATCGCAACGCTTGGAAGTTTGGCTTCACTCCTCAAGCTGAATTGTGGAATGGTCGTCTTGCAATGATCGGCTTCTCTGCTGCTCTACTAATTGAACTCTACTCTGGTCAAGGTGTTCTACATTTCTGGGGTCTACTGTAAGCCGATCGAATGCTTTCGTTTCTTGGTTAGTTTGACTAATTAATCATCGTTAATCAATAATCTCCTTCCATAGCTGCTGTTTTGACTGAATGCACGGGTCAAAACGGCAGCTATTGTCTTTTCAATCACTGCTCTTTGCTTGGGGAAGGAGAGCCTAGCCCAACGTTATTGAAGCAAAGGATAAGGGCAAATCAGCCGCACATCACCTTAGTCATAGGATGGTCATGAAGCAGTCGCTACGCGATCGTTCATGAGTCTGATGTATCGACATAGCCTTGTATGCTTTCAGGATCATACTGCCGCAAAATAGTGGTTGCCTGACGGGTAAGGGCTTCTGAGCCTTTGACTACAAGCAGATACTTTCCAGCATTGAGGCGATTGCGGTAGGGTAGGGCATCGCCGCTACCTGAGATTAACCCAACACCACCACCCACAAAAATGCTTCCCAACCCACCTGATGCCGCACCAAGCAAGCCACCAATGACATGGCTACCAAATTCCCCCGCCCATGGAAAGGTATCAATTTTGGTAATGAGGTTAAAAACATAGCCAGCAGCAAAGCCAAAGGGCACAAGCCAAATTGCCAGTAGCTTCACTTGCTTGCTTGCCTGCTCATTAGGGTCAAGCAACCCATATTCATCAGCACTTTTATAGCCCTTACCCAAAATGGCGATCTTGGTCATCGGTAAACCCTGGCTTTCTAGGGCTGAGTAAGCTTCTTCTGCCTTAATGCGATCGCTCAAAACGGCAACGAGATAATTCATGAGAGTAAGTAAACGGACACAAGTGAGTTGAACATCATCATGGCTGACCGCTAACGGCTTCCACGATCGAATTAAAAAAATCAAGCGGTTTCGGCAAAGCAAGCCTCAAAATGGCGTACTCTAGATGGTCTGCTTCGTTAGCCATCTTCATCTTAAGGGAGTAAGGTGAATATCTTCTTCTTCCTTCTTACCGAGTCTTTTGCGGTGGTGGCTAAGACCAAAAGTACCTGTTGTTCTAGAGCGCTCTGCGTCTAATCCTGGCTGTTTGCTATGCCTAAAGTTCTTGTTTCTGACCCAATCGATCAGGTGGGGATCGACATCCTATCCCAAGTTGCCCAGGTTGACGTAAAAACGGATTTGTCGCCTGATGACCTGATCCGCATCATCCCTGACTACGATGCGTTGATGATTCGCTCTGGTACTCGCGTGACTCAAGCAGTCATTGAGGCAGGCAATCAACTTAAAATTATTGGACGAGCTGGCGTTGGCGTTGACAATGTAGATGTGCTAGCAGCCACACGCAAAGGCATTGTGGTCGTGAATTCGCCGGAAGGAAACACGATCGCCGCTGCCGAGCATACGCTAGCCATGATGATGGCAATGTCGCGCTATATTCCCGCTGCAAACCAGTCTGTAAAAGCCGACAAGTGGGATCGCAAGCATTTCACAGGCGTTGAAGTCTACAAAAAAACGTTGGGGATCGTGGGGCTGGGCAAGATTGGTGCTCACGTTGCCACCGTCGCACGGGCGATGGGCATGAAGTTGCTGGCATACGACCCCTTCATTTCCCATGAACGGGCAGAACAGTTAGGTTGCCGGATTGTTGAAATGGATGTGCTGCTGCAACAGGCAGACTACATTACGCTACATATTCCCAAAACAGCAGAAACTACCCATTTGATCAATGCAGCGGCAATCGCTCGAATGAAGCCGACCGCACGCATTATCAACTGCGCCCGTGGTGGCATCATTGACGAAGCGGCGCTGGCACAGGCGTTGCAAGAGGGCAAAATCGCTGGAGCAGCGTTGGATGTGTACGAGCAGGAGCCACTTGGTGAATCACCGTTGCGCTCCCTAGGTAAAGAAATGGTGATGACGCCACATTTAGGCGCTTCGACGGAAGAAGCACAGGTGAATGTGGCGATCGACGTAGCCGAGCAAATCCGCGATGTGCTACTGGGCTTGCCTGCGCGATCGGCGGTCAACATTCCCGGACTACGCCCCGATCTGCTGGAGCAACTACGCCCTTACTTGCAACTAGCAGAAACATTAGGCAATTTGGTCGCGCAACTGGCAGGTGGACGAGTCGAAGCGCTCACGGTGCGCCTGCAAGGGGAACTGGCAACCAATCAAAGTCAGCCGATTGTAGTAGCGGCGCTCAAAGGGTTGCTGTCTCATGCTCTGCAAGAACGGGTCAACTACGTCAATGCCAGCCTGGAGGCTAAAGAGCGTGGCATTCGTGTCATCGAAACTCGCGATGCGTCAATTAAGGACTATACGGGATCGCTCCATCTTTCTGCTAAAGGTTCACTGGGCGAGCATTCCGTCACAGGTGCATTGCTGGGCGATTCAGAGATTCGCATTACCAGTGTGGATGAGTTTCCAGTTAACGTGCCGCCGAACCGCTATATGCTGTTTACCCTACACCGCGATATGCCAGGCATCATTGGCAAAATCGGCTCCCTTTTAGGCAGCTTTAATGTCAACATTGCCAGTATGCAAGTGGGGCGCAAGATCGTACGCGGTGATGCGGTGATGGTATTAAGCATCGATGACCCACTGCCTGACGATATTCTGGCTGAGATTTTGAAGGTGCCAGGGATTCGGGATGCTTATACAGTAACGTTATAGCCACTAGCCGTCAGCAATCAGCCGTCATTCAGTCATGTATACGGTATGGGCAACGAGAAAAATACGGCAATAAAGCTAATCGCTGACCGCTCTTATGGCAAATAGCTGGTGGAACATTCAAATTCTTTGCGACACCGACCTGGAAGAAACGATCTTTTGGCGGCTAGAGCTGTTCGGCTGTCGCGGCTCGTCCAGCGAAGTGAAGGGGCATTCTTGCCTGATTGGTGCTTATTTGCCACAAGAGCAGGCGCAGCTTCTTGATCTGGCAGCCTTAGCCCTAGCGTTGCGGCAAGACGCACTGTGCGTTGGGTTGCCTATTCCAGCAGTACAGTGGGATCTCATTGACGAAGAGGATTGGTCAAGCACCTGGAAAGAACACTGGCAACCGCAAGAAATTGGCGATCGCTTCCTCATTAATCCTGCCTGGCTACCCGCGCCAGAGCAGTCCGATCGTATCGTTCTGAAACTTGAGCCAGGGGTTGCCTTTGGCACGGGGGATCATGCTACCACGCAGCTTTGTTTGGAATCGCTCGAAATGCGTCTGGGCGGTGATGTCAAAGATTTAGTCATTGCCGATATTGGCTGTGGCTCTGGCATTTTATCGATCGGTGCCATGCTGCTGGGTGCGAAGCAAGGTTATGCCGTGGACACTGATCCACTTGCGGTGAAAGCCGCCCGAGAAAGCCGCGATCTCAACGGGATTGCAGCAGAACATTTATTGATCGAAGCAGGCAGTGTCGATCGCGTTGCCGAGCTTATTAACGCACCTGTAGACGGCATTGTCTGCAATATTCTTGCCGAAGTGATTATCGACCTGATTCCGCAGATGACTGCGATCGTCCATCCTCATACCTGGGGCATCTTTAGCGGCATTCTGCTCGATCAAGCAAAACCCGTTGCTGATACCCTCGAAGAGAATGGCTGGGTAGTCGCGGCTCTCTGGAAACGTCAGGACTGGTGCTGCATGAACGTACGACGAACGTAGAAGCATGATCACGCGCTCGTTCATGCATGGCATTGCCTGCAAACTTCACAAGCTGTAAAGGCGATTGCTTCTGGCATAGTTTCGTAAAGACATGGCACTGTCTTCACGAAACTAGCTTTCGTTGTTCTGTTTCCCTTCACGTTTCAAACCACATGGAGTGATCGCGGACATTGCTTGGTAGGGCACAAACCTCCAAATAGACGACTTTCTCGCCCCTCAACCCTTGAAATTTTCTATCATCATCTTTACAGTGATCATCAAGGTGAAAACTGGTGAGGATGCCTGATGACTGCTGTACTCAAGGATTTCGAGCAACCCGTTCCTGAAAGTGTGCCTGGAAAGCCACGCTATGTTCCCCAGAATCAGCGCCGCATTCTTTGCGTGTTTCCCAAGTACAGCCCTTCTTTTGGGACGTTCAACAATGCCTATCCGTTACTGGGTCGTGTGAAAGCGTTTATGCCGCCACAGGGCATTTTGGTGGTAGCAGCCTACTTGCCCCAAGACTGGGACGTTCGGTTTGTTGACGAAAATATCCGGTCTGCGAAACCGGCTGATTATCGCTGGGCAGATGCCGTGATTGTGAGTGGGATGCACATTCAACGATCGCAGATCAATCAGATTAACGAGATGGCACACCGCTATGGCAAGCTAACCGCGATCGGTGGTCCTTCGGTTTCGGGCTGCCCAGACTACTATCCTGATTTTGACCTGCTGCACATTGGAGAATTGGGCGATGCGACCAATCGCATGATTGAGTATATGGACTTGCATCGCGATCGCCCATCTCAGCAAATCCGCTTTGAAACCACCGAGCGACTGCCGCTCAACGAGTTTCCCATTCCTGCCTATCACCTGGTCAACCTGGATAAATATTTCATCGGCAACGTGCAGTATTCTAGCGGGTGCCCCTACCGCTGCGAGTTTTGCGACATTCCTGAGCTGTATGGGCGCAATCCTCGGCTCAAAGAGCCAGAACAGATTGTGGCAGAACTGGACGCGATGCTGGCTTCAGGTGGGCTGAGAGCTGTGTATTTTGTGGATGATAACTTTGTGGGCGACCGCCGTGCCGCTCTCAAGCTACTGCCACATTTGATCGACTGGCAAAAGCGCAACGGCTACCCCATTCAGTTTGCCTGCGAAGCAACGCTGAACCTGGCGCAGAACAAAGAACTGCTGGCAATGATGCGCGAAGCCTACTTCTGCACAGTCTTCTGCGGCATTGAAACGCCCGAGACGGATGCGCTGAAGTCCATCTCGAAGCAGCAAAACCTAATGGGCGGGATGTCCATTCTGGAAGCAATCAAAACTCTCAACAGCTATGGGATGGAAGTTGTATCAGGCATCATCATTGGGCTGGATACAGATACGCCAGATACGGGCGATCGCATTCTAGAATTCATTCGCCTGTCCAATATCCCTATGCTGACCATCAATCTGCTGCATGCGTTACCACGTACTCCCTTATGGCGCAGGTTAGAGGAGGAAGGACGGCTTAACTTTGATGAACAGCGGGAGTCAAACGTAGAGTTTCTTATGCCCTATAACGAGGTAGTAGAGATGTGGCGACACTGCATCACAACCGCTTACGACCCCGACTTTCTCTACCAGCGGTTTGCATACAACGTAGAACACACCTTTGCTAACCGCATTAAGCCTCCTTTAAGTCCAGCCCGCTTATCCAAAAAGAATATCCGCACAGGGTTGTGGATTATGGCAAATCTCATTCTGCGGATTGGCGTACTTAGCAACTACCGCAAAACATTCTGGAATATGGCGGGACCCAAGTTTAAAACAGGCAAAATTGAAAATCTGATCCACATTGGGCTGGTGGCGCATCACCTGATTACCTTTGCTCAGGAGTGCAGTCGGGGTGAACAGGCGGCTTCCTTCTACGCTCAAAAAGTAAAAGCAGCACAACGGTTTCGCGTTAGCAGCCTTGCACGCTAATCAATGCTGCTCGGCTGGTTCGATCACTTGAGTCGGGGCGATCGTCGAACCATAAAGAGCAGCAAACCGCTTAAAAAGCCACATGGTTTCACTGTTTGGAATGCGGTCTAGCTGTACCAGACGATGAATCTTTCGGTTTGCCAATTTTTGCAAATAAGGAAGATCTTCAAAAAGGGTTAAACAAGAGGCAGCATGAAGCAACAGTTGCAGCAGTGGTTTATACCACTTCAGATCGCTGTAGATGTCAATAAACAGCTTGTGCTGCGTTTGGTTTAGTGGAATGGCATTGAACATCACAGTCATACGCTTCCCGCTATACACAGGAATACTTAACTCAACAGTAAAAGGAGTATGAAGCGTCAAATCAACTTCAACCACAGGTTGCCGCCAGATCCTCAAAGCATTAAAGGGAGAATCTAACGTAGTTTGAAATTTGATGCTGCCACCAATGTCAGTAGGCTGCATCTGGTTGACTTGGATGACACGTAGATTGTTAAGGCTGAAACTGTGAACGCTTTCTAAATGTTTCAGGTTGAGCAAATGATAAATCTGGCAAACATAGGAGAAGGGCAACACATATTCCTGATGAATCATGTGCTGATCTTGCAGTTCAGCCATCCGCGACTGCGCTGTTTCTAAATAGGTCTTTTCTAACCCAGTTAAAGGATATTGTTGAAGCAGAGTTGCTTCAGAACCAGCATCTGGTTTGGGTCTTAAGTACAACCAACCCATGAGGAATAAGATGGCAGTGACAAAATGGATAAACTCAATGGCAGAAACATATCCATCCGCAAACGCAGCCGTAACCCGATCGAACGCTCCAAAAAGCCAGGATGGAATACCAACCAACCAAACGCCGTTTCTAAAGCGGTCAAATAGATGGTAAATCTCTGTAAACGGATGATTGTCTACTAGATCAAAGCTGCTACTATTAACCATGATATTAAGCTTCTGTTTAGCTGGTAGCATTCAACTTTTTGCACAATAACTTCCATAGGAACCGTTTCCTAAAAGAGTGGTTTTAGGGAATCGATCGCTGGGAATTAGATTGAAAGACAAAGCGGCAACGGAAGATTAAGCTGCCGACTTTGTGACAACACTGCCTCTTTTGAAGGTGACTTCAAGGCTGGTTGACTGCAAGTTTTTATGCTTATGAACTTATGTTAACGATTGTGCTTTAAAGTGCCCTCTGTCGTAAGGCGAGGTTAACTTCCTCTTAACAGGCACAGCTATTACTTGGGGTTGAGCAGTTTCACGATCGAGCCTTACCCCTAAGGGGTTAATTGAGCCGTGGCTGACGGCTCGCTTAGACGCAGGTTGTCGTTATTGCATTGCCGCAACGATTACTTTCGTCCAGACAGCACCAGTGATCGCGTCCGCGTCACCAACTGTCCAAGTCCCATATCCCGCTTAAAGATGTCGTGCAGCAGGACATAGAAGCAGGGGATGATAAACAGCGTCAGCATGGTTGCCAGCGTTAGACCAGAGAAGACAACCACACCCAGCGGCTGCAAGAACTCTGATCCTTCGCCGATACCCAACGCTAAGGGAAACAGTCCTAAAACGGTCGTGATCGTAGTCATAAGGATCGGACGCAGGCGTTGGGGAGCAGCTTTCAGGATGGCAGTGGCACGATTAAGTCCCTCTTCCTCACGAATCTGGTTTGCCGTTTCCACCATGATGATGGCGTTGTTGACTACAATCCCGACGAGCAGTACGGCACCAACCACAACGGTAATACCGATCGCGGTTTGCGTCACAAACAGACCCAAAATGCCGCCCGCCAGCGCCAACGGCACCGTCAAAATAATGACGAGCGGATCGATTACAGAGTTGTACTGCACCGCCATAACGACGAAGACCAGAAAGGCAGCGAGTCCGCCTAGCACTACCAGCGCACTCTGGAGTTCTTTATTGGTTTGTCCGGCATAGCTCGGTAGCACCGTCACGCCATCGGGTAAGTCCAGTTTCGAGACAATCTGCTGCACTTCCTCTAGCGCCGCGCCTAAACTGGCTCCTTTGTTTAGGTTGCCTGCAATCAGAAAAACACTACGCTGGTTGATGCGTTGGATCTCACCCGGAGCCTGCCCTTCTTCAATCTTGGCAACGTCGCTCAGCCTCACTAGAGCATTGTTATCAACAAACAACGGAAGTTGCGCTAACTGGGAGGGTCGTGTGAGCAAGTCCTGATTCAACTGCACTCGCACATCGACCAGGCGCTCACTCCGCTGAAGTTGGGTGGGCACAGAACCTTCGATCGCCGTTTGGATCGTGTTGCCGATCTCCTGAGTTGTTAAACCAAGGGCATTAGCGCGTTCCCAGTCGGGACGAATTTGCACTTCGGGTTGGCGATCGTCCGCATCGGGACGAAACGCTGATAGCTTCACTTGTTCATCCAACGCTGACAGCACTTGCCGACCTGCCTGCCGCAGCACATTCGCGTCTTCTCCTTGCAGCACGACATCCACTTCAGCGCCCCGTAAAGGTGAGTTGTTCAACGTCAAACCGCGGACAGAACCTGCCGAAACCCGTACCCGCACACCTGCCAGATTAAGCTGATTCATTTCTCGCGTTACCCGTTCGGTAAACTCCTCCACGTCACTCCCCTCTTTGAGCGTTACGTTGCCTGTACTACGTGATGGATTTGCCGAGACGGAGTTGCCAAACAGCGACCCCCCTGCGGTGGTGAAGACATACTCTGTTTCTGGTTGTTTTAGCAGCACATCGTCTACTGCTGCCATCACGCGCCGATTGGTTTCTAGCGAGGTGCCGGGTGGAAATTGAACGTTGACATTTGCCTGTCCGGTGCTAATGCGGGGCAGAATCTCTTGCGGAATCTGACCCGCCATCACAACACCGCTGCCTCCCAAAACAATGAATGCTGTAATAATGACGATCGCCCGACGACGAATAACCTTCGCCAATGTATTGCCGTAGGAACGGGTGAGACCATCCAACCGTTGGTTAAACGCCCTTAGCAGCCACAGCCGATTCAATCCACTCGACCACTCAATGGCAAAGAGACGCGCCGAGAGCATTGGCACAACGGTAATTGCCACTACGAGTGAAGCGGCAACAGCAAAGCAAATTGTGAGAATAAGTTCGTTGAACAGCAGCGAGATGAAGCCACCCACAAGGATAAAGGGCAAGACCGACACCAGGTTTGCGGCCGTCGAAGCCACGAGCGACGATTCGACTTCGCGGCTGCTTTCTTCAACAGCTGTGATCAGAGCACGGGCACGATCGCGCCGTCCACTTCCATTTCCGTGTCCATTCCCGTTCCCGTTGTGATGCCCATTGCCATTGTGATGTCCGTTGCCGTTGTGGCGATCGAGTCCATCCAGTTTGAGTGGTTCCACCCGTTTACTGATGTTTTCAAGAATTACAACGGAGGTGTCAATTGCTTGCCCGACACTAATTGCCAACCCACCCAGGCTAAAAATGTTGAGCGAGAAGCCGCAAAGCTTCATGACGATCGCTGCCGCTAGTGTACAGAGCGGAATCGTTAGCGCAATAATGAACGTCTGCCGGAGCGACCCTAGAAAGATGAAAACGGCGATCGCCGCCAACAATGCACCAGAAAGCCCTGAATTAATCACATCTGCCAGAGAGTTGCGAATGAACTTTGATTCATCCAATGTGGGTGTGATAATCATGTCGGCTGGAATTAACCCCGACTGTCGTAACTCTTCCAGCCGTTGCTTCACCGCATCCACTACCGACACCGTATTAGCATCTGGCTGTTTTTGCACGCTAATTTTGATCGCTTTTTGCCGATTGAGATTGACCAGCACCCGCTCCTCTTCAGTGCCGTCAATTACTTCTGCAAAATCTCTCAAATACACACGTTGAGCAGGGGAAGAAGAGTTTTGGGTTGAAGTCGTTGAGTTTTGAGTTGAATTTGATGGCTGACTGCTGACCGCTGACTGCTGACCGCTACCTCCTGATTGCTGACTGCTACCTGTCTGCTGGCTGCTACCACCTGACTGCTGCCCACCTGCTGCAAACGACAAATCTCGAATCTCAGCCGCATTCTGAAAACGTCCGACTGCTCGCGTTAAAGGTTCCGCGTTTTCGCCCAAGATGCGTCCACCGGAGATATCCTGGTTGCGCTGCTCCAGTTCATCTAATACATCGGTCAAGCCAATGCCTAGCGCTTGCAGGCGATTTAGGTCAATGTTGACCTGCACTTCTTCCACGACACCGCCCGAAACATCTGCCGAAGCGACGCCCGCGACAACACCCAATTCACGCGACAGTTCTTCATCAGCAAACACGCGCAAATCGACATCGCGCAATGATGGCGACGTAAGCGCCATTTCGTAAACTGGCAACTGAGAGGGATCAGCTTTGAAGAGACGCGGATCTTCGATCGTGTCGGGTAGCTGACCCCGACTGCGGTTAAACGCTGCCGTTGTATCATTGAGCGCTTGATCCACATTGCTACCAGGTTTGAAGTACAGATCCAGGTTGACCTGCCCTTCTCGCGTTTGCGAATAGATTTGCACTACTCCATCAGTAGTTGACAGCGCCTCTTCAAGCGGTCGGGTGATCTCGTCGATCGCCACCTCTGGTGAGATGCCTGGTGCCACCAGACGCACCCCAATACGGGGATAGGTAATGGAAGGCAGTAGATCAACCGGCAGTTGAGTAATGAAAAAGATGCCAACGACAATAACGGTTAGCGTCAGCATTAAGGTGCCAATATGCTGCCGAATCGAGAGCGTACTGAGGCTAAAGCCAGACGAGGAAGGAGCTTGCATGAGGGCTAGGGATGGTGAAGGAGCAGGTGTAGGCAGTTAGAGGAGGCAAAGGGATGCAGAGGTCGGGATTCTGTCAGATGCCCGCCTTCTGTCTTAAAGTGCAGCTAGTAAGCAAGACCGAACAAAGAAGTTGGGTCTCTTTACGTCGCTGCATTCAGACGGGTCTCGTTAGACGTTACTTTGCTGACAGGATGCTCAAGCGCACTGAGTCACCATCTTTGAGGGGCTTACTGGTGCGTGCAACAAAGCGATCGCCCGGTTTTAGTCCCGCAAGAATTTGGACTTTACCGTCTAGCTGTTCGCCTAAGGTGACTGATCGTGCAGCAACTTTCGCCTGTTCGCCCTCGCCTGCCACAACAAACAGGGTGCCTTTTGTTTGCTTAGGCTTTGCGTCACCATTTTCTGGCTGCCTAGAGGTAGCGACTCCTGCGTTTGACCCTCGCTGTCTAGGCTGCTGATTCGCTTGTCGATCAGTCGACTCAGGTTTCTGGCTGGATTGTTGACCTCTAGCTCGATCGTCCTGCACAGCAGCAAGTGGTACAACAATGCGATCGGTCGTTGTTTGCATAAAGCTCACCCGTGCTAGCAGCCCGCTGCCTACTTTACCTGCTGGGTTGGGAATGGTTACTTCAACAGGCACTAGACGAGAGGTGGGGTTAGCGGCTGGCGATACTCGCGTCACCCTACCGGCAAACCGTTCGTTGGGAAAAGCATCTAACCGCACGTTCGCCGCACCACTTAACCGAACATCAGTCAGATCGAGTTCCGAAACCTGCACTGTCACCTTTGCTTGGCTAAAGTCACCTAGCCGCAGCAGTTCATTGCCAACTTGTACGACATTGCCTGCCTCAGTTGATCGCATTAGCACTGCCCCACTAATGGGCGCAGTCAGCACGGCATACGATCGCCGCTCTTGCTGCTGGGCAACGACTGCCTGCTGCGCCACAACCCGACCCTGTGCTGCTGCGATCGCCTGTTGCTGGTTTCGCACCCGTTCCTGGCTCGATCGCAAGACCTGCGCTGCTGTTCTCGCCTGCGTGCGCGATTGTTCTGCCTGCTGTTGTGTGACAGCACCATCTCTGGCGAGACGTTGGTAACGAGCCGCATCTGACTCTGCTTGCTGAAGTTGCAGCCGCGCCTGCTCCACCTGCGTCTGGGCATCGCTGACTTGGGTTTGAAGCTGGCTAATTTCTGTTCGCCGGGATGCCAGTTCGGCTTCTGCTTCGGCGGTTGCAGCCGTCAGAATGGAGTCATCAATCCGTGCCAGGGTTTGCCCTCGCTGGACGCGATCGCCCACATCGACATTCAATGCCTGGAGTTGACCTTCTGCCTGAGCGCGAATCGCTACTTCCTGCAAGGGTTGAGTAGTGCCTGTATACTCTCTTGCTGCTTCTAGAGGAGCCGTTGCCGCGATCGCTACATCAACTGCCGCTGTCCTTTGACCTTGAGCATTACCGGACGGGCGTGTTTGAGCATCAGCATTGTCGCCCTTTGGCAGCAGACCACAGCCCGAAACAGCAAGTGCCGCTCCCACTGCCACTGCCCACCGAGCGATCGAGGTTGGCTTTGCCTTGTGTAACAACACTGCTTTAGGTGCGAAGGGGACAGAGGACGAAGTTACTGAAATCATGAGCCTTTTGTACTATGTGCAGCGGATGAACAGAAGTGAGCTATGTAGCGACATTATGTCGAATTGTAAAGATTTTTGGGAGCAAGGCAGTCTGCAAATTGAGTGATCTTGTGCAGATGTCTGTTTGTAATTCTCACGCCGCAAGCTGCTTAGAGGCCTTTAGCGTTGGAACCCACACAGTTAGACCAGCTTGATCAGGATTTGGTTCAAATAACTTTAGATTTTCTTGCCTATCACACAAGAGACTTTACACTTCTCGATAAAAGCTGATGAATGACACTTATACAGGGGCGAATGGCAATGGCGTTCAAGCAGTGCTGTTGGTGCTTTAAGGACGATCGCCCTTTGCCTCCTGAGATACATCCTGATACGAGATGCTTAGAGTACTGTGGAAGCATCTTTGTACTTAAACCCTTTACTGAGAGGCAAATGCTGTGTTGGACTACCTCTTCCTTGCCCAGCAAGCGGCTGACATTCAAGTCAACTTTCGGCTCAGTGGCATTGTTGCCCTTTTAGCAGGCATTCTGATTCTGGCAATTCCCCGCCTGCTCAATTTGATTGTGGCAATCTATCTCATCCTGACGGGCTTAGTGCAGGTGTTTAATTTAAGGATTTAGCGCTCCCATTGCCTGACCCGCAATCCAGCCAGTCGTCCAGGCGCTCTGAAAGTTGAAGCCGCCCGTTACACCGTCGATATCTAGAATCTCGCCTGCAAAGTGGAGTCCGGGGCAGCAACGGCTCTCCATCGTTTTGAAATCGACTTCCTTCAAGCGAACGCCACCACAGGTGACAAATTCTTCTTTAAATGTTCCTTTGCCGCTGATCGTATATTCTCCACGGGTCAGCTCCTGAATCAACGAGTTCAGCGTTTTGTTTGATAGGTCTGCCCAACGTGTTTCGGCAGCGATACCAACATAGCTAGTCAACCGCTCCCACAAGCGGCGCGGTATCAGTACGGGGCAACTGGTGATGATCGCCCGCTTCGGTAGCTGCGACTTCACGGCTAAAAGCTGTTGACGCAATGCCTCTGGGTTAGACTGCGGCAACCAGTTTACCAGTAAGGTCGCTTGATAGCGGCTATCATGCAGCACCCTGGCACCCCAGGCAGACAGTTTCAGTACCGCCGGACCACTTAAACCCCAGTGGGTGATCAGCAACGGTCCCGTTTGCTCCAAAGAGCTTTTTTCGCCTGTTTGCAGCCGTAAGTGCGCCATTGGCACTGATACGCCTGCCAGATCATGTAAGCGTGGATCAGCAATATTGAAGGTAAACAGAGACGGCACGGGTGGTTCGATCGCATGACCAAACGCACGAGCGATCGCAAAACCCTGGGGGCTGCTGCCAGTAGCAAGCAGGAGACGATCGCACGTGAGCGTTTCACCCGCTTTCACCGTCACAGCAAAGCCATGCTCCTGCCGAGAAACATCTTTTACAGCGGCTCCCTGCCAAAGTTTTACACCCATTGCTTTTGCCGTCTGCATCAGGCAGGTGACGATCGTTGCTGAGTCGTCAGTGATAGGAAACATACGTCCATCTGCCTCAGTTTTCAGCGTGACACCATGTGACTCAAACCATTCCACCGTATCCCGCGCCTGAAAGCGGCTGAAGGGACTCCGCAGCGCTTTGCCGCCTCTGGGATAGTGTTGTACCAAAAGTGCTGGATCAAAGCACGCATGAGTTACATTGCAGCGTCCGCCGCCGGAAATACTCACCTTGGCTAGGGGTTGACGTGCCGCCTCCAGTAGCGTGACTCGGCTATGGGGATGCTGGCTAGCACAGGCGATCGCTCCAAAAAAGCCAGCCGCACCACCACCGACAACGACAACAGACACTGGATCAGACGACATAACAGAGGCGGAATGAAAGGATGAGGGCTAAAGGATGAGAGCTTCAGGCTTAAGGATAAAACGTTTAACAACAAGTCATCCAATGTTCAAAAGCAGGTGATCGATCAACGTCTATTAAAGCGTCTATTGAAGGGGTAAACGCTGGCTCACTCCAAGGGGTATTGGTCGGGCACAAACATCGCTTTGTCGAAATGCTTGATTGACCACAAAAGTATGCAAGAGTTCCCGAAAACCATTGCTCTGTAAGGATTTGTCATCTTTTTTACGCCAGTCGAAAAATTGACACAGTGCCATTTTGGTTTATCCGGAACAGTTACCTCTTCCTGCGGACAGGGAAGCAGTAACTACCTTCATCCCTGGGCAAACAGACATGATGACTCGACTCAAAATGGTTGCTTTGGCAACCCTGGCTTTAAGTTCCCTGACTGCTATCAAACCTGCTGCTGCTGCTCTTTTTAGTAAGGTAGATTTAGATCCCAACAAACTGCTTTTGGTCGCTTCACCCTATGGTAACAATGCCCATCAATTGGTGATCGTTGAGCAAGTATCGAACCGTCGTGCCTGTTGGAGTGAGAGTGGCAGCAGCCCAACCACGATCGACCCGTTGTTGACTAGCTTTGACTTTACAGGCATTTGCGGACGCAGTACCGATGCCAATGGCTATTCAATTCGGATGGGCGACCAGGATTTGGGACTGCAATACAGTCTACGTGTGGTGCGACGCGATGGTGATTTGCTGTTAGTTGGTGTGCCATCGGTCGCTCGCAATGCCACTGAAATCCCTATCGGTCGAGCAGGCGGCGTGACCAATGGTTTTGCGAAACTTCAACTTAATCCTGGCTGGCGAATCACGCGCCGAGTCTACAACAACAAGCAGTTGGGTCACTTTTACCTGACCAATGACCAACCGTTGAATAGCGCGATCGCCGCTGCTCCAACGCCGCTTCCAGCAACACGCCCCTTGCCAGCAACACAGCCAATCGCGCCAATCGCGTCTCGCCCCAATCCTGTTCGCCCTGAGATTGTGTTTGCACCAGGTGTAGCTCCCTCCGTATCCCAACCTGCTAGCCCGTCGGTGCCCATTGCTGTGCCGCTGCCAGAACCAACTATTGCAACAGGTTCAAGTCGCCCGACTCCCGTTCGTCCGCTGCCAGTAACAACCCCATCGGCAACGATTCCAGTCACGATTCCAATAACGATTCCAGTGTCTGGGAACAGAGCACCAGAGCCTACCGTTAGACCACCTGCTCTACCGACTCGATCGCCCCTCACAGGTAGACCGATTCGTGTACCGTTACCTGCTGCGGCTGCTCAGCCGATTCAAACTGCCCCTAGTCAAGCAGTACAGCCACCTGTGCCTGTTGCGCCTGTAGTTCAGCCTCCGGTTAAGCAGCCGTCTGTTACTCAGCCCTCGTCTGCATCAAACTTGCCGAAGCCTGCTACCAGCAAGCCTGGAAACTTTGTAGTGCCAACGATCGCGTTCTAAGCCCAGTGTTTTTAAGCCCAGCGTTTCTAGCAGGTGCGCGACTCTGCTAGAAACGCACGCTTGAAACTGCCTTACCAGATTCGTCTAACGTTTGGAACGCACGTTTGAACCGCTCAAATTTTTGAGACGCTCACACTTTAAGAACGCGTTTTGCGGCTTTGAGAAGCTGTATGCGATCGTCCAGCCCGTTATAGCCGCCATTGATGACTCTGGTAACAGTTCTCACGTCGTCATGGTCCGCATCACCATTCAGCTGATTGCTTGCCCAAAACCAGCCAGCGCTACGGCTTGCCAGATCAGGGGATGCTAATTTTGTAGGATTGTTGATTAAATCGATACCCAACGCCTTCCCACATAACCCATAGTTTGTGCGACCTGTTACCTGAATTAGCCCTCTGCCTTTGAAGCGCACACCATCACCACTATAGATATTACCTAGATCGTCACGCCACTCATAATCTTCACCAGAGGCATACTCTTCGAGCGCATTAAAACGATCGGACTCGTGAGCAATTTGCGCTAGAAAGTGTGCCTGCCGCAGTGGTGTAGATACATCAAACTCGACCATTGTGCGGTTTAAGTGGGGCGCAAGAGCATTTATCCTGCTGGTGCTGGCTTCGGGGGCGATTGCTAAAAACTGCTGTGCCGTAAGCAGCCGCATTGTACTGGGAGGAAACAGCGATGCATAAGGCTGTTTGTCAGACGGGCGGTCGGGCAAATTGCTCAGCGATCGCAGCAGATCATCCACCAGTTCATCTTGCTCATTCACGTCTCCTTGCAGCTTGCTAGACAGCTCTTGCAACCGATTCGCTGCTGCTTTGCGACCCGCTTTGATATCTGCAACTGAAAATAAACTGAGATACGGAGGCTTATCGGCAGGGCGGGACGGCAAACCACTCAAAGCGCGCACTAAGCTATCTGCTAGCTCATCAGTCTTGCTAGCACTTCCTTGCAGCTTGCTCATTAACGATGCCAGACGCATAAACGCCTGGATTCTCCAGATAGCAATTTGCGTCATCACTGAACCCCTCCTTGTAGTACTGGCTAAACTTGACACAGCAATGTCATGACGCTGCGATCGTCCGACGCATGCAGCGCCTTAAACAGTCTCGCGACGTTTTTAATCTTTAGGCTAATTATTCCTAATAGATGCCTGCGATCGCCAGTTTTTTCACTACAGCTTTATGAATCAACATGATGGCAAGGCTCCCTCCCTAGCGAAGGTCGGCACAATTGCAGTCTGCTGCTTTCGCACGGTCAGCAGTGAGCTAGGATCATGAGTGATCCTGTTGTATCTTGCAGTCTCCAGCTTGAGCAGCGATCAATTGGCTTTTTAGCATGGCGTGATGACCAATCCTGCTGACCAACACTCACTCACCGAAGTGCGGCGCTCCGCAGACCCTCCAACTCTATGGCTGTCGCTAGCGCTAGGATCGGTGCTCATCCATCTGGTGCTGTTTATCCTTGCTAGTCTTGCAGCTACTCAGACTGCAAAAGTGCAGTTAGATCTAAAACCAATTGCAGTTGAGTTTGTTGATCCGAATACGGTGGTCGAACGAGTGGAGGCACCCAACTCGACGATCGCGGCTCGTCCTGTCACGCCTTCGGCTAGCACCCCCGCCACTACACAAGCACAACCGCCTGCACTGCCGCAGTCATCAGATTTCGTTCCTCCACCAGTAGAGCAGCCATTCGTACCCCAGATAACAAGACGGAATCGGGTGCCCGCGCCCATTCAGCAACCACAGCCTGAGCCGATTGCACCTCCAGTGCCGCAGCCACGTAACGCTCCAACGACCCCTACTCCACCTCAGTCAAACCCACCAAATCAAACCCTCCCTTCGCAAGAGACACCCCCACCAACGACCAATACACCTCAAGGGGCAGTGCCAGGTTCTGACCCCAATCCGTCTAACAACACGCTACCGCCAGCAGCATCAGAGCAGCCTGTGGAGGGTCAACGAATAGCCCAGTTGCCACAAGGAGCAAGCGTTGCAGTTACAGTCTCTAATCCCCGTCCACCGTTGGTGGATGTTCCAGAGCAACTAGCACAGCCGATCGACCTTCAAAAAAATATCTTGATCAACTACCCGTCAGCACTTGCTGGGCAAACGATTCGTCTAGAAGCGGCTCTTGTCATTGATAACAACGGGTTGATGTTGGACGTAAGCAAAACGGCGCTACGCTCTTCAAGTAGTGCGATCGACCCCGAAACCCTGAATGACCTTGCCGAACAGATCTTTAAGCAATGGCAGTTTAAGCCAGCTCAAGACAACTTAAACGGCAAGCCGTTGATACCTCCACAGTCAAACTTGATTGTGGACGCAGAGCTAGCTCTACCTTAGACACAACCATCAGCTTAAATTGAGCGATCGCTTAAATGGCTCTTCAAATGACTACTTCAATTGGGTGTTTCCCTTGAAAATATGTTACCGTTGTAAATGCTTCGAGCATATTGCTTTTGCGGGCGTAGTTTAGTGGTAAAACTTTAGCCTTCCAAGCTAATAATGCGGGTTCGATTCCCGCCGCCCGCTTTGAAACTTGTACAGTGACTAATTAAATGTCATCGGTGACAGACTAGTGTCGTTAGTGACTAACTCTTGTCGTCGAGACAAATTAGTGTCTTTTAAGTGGTAGTGACAAATTGATGTCGTCTAACCGTATATAAAAGCACCTCCATAACTTATGAAGGCTAAAGTTTTACCTTTCAACCCACTTCATCAATACCAGTTTCAATTTTTGGTCCTTTCAACCTGTCTCGAAGGGACAGGTGACTTCTTAGCGGCGCTCTGCGTCAGGATACTTTGTCTCTTTTCACCTGCCTCAGAAAGGACAGGTGATTGCGACCTTTGGGGTGGCGCTGACTGCTGCAACGTTGGCTGTCTTTCAACCTGCCTCAGAAAGGACAGGTGATTGCGATCTTAGTTCTTAGAGAGCAAGAAGTATAATTCGCCTCTTTCAACCTGCCTCAGAAAGGACAGGTGATTGCGATTCAAATTGAGGCACAACAATGCACTTAGCGTTCATCTTTCAACCTGCCTCAGAAAGGACAGGTGATTGCGACCATTGAAGGCTTGACTTTTGAAGTCCTCTATCACCTTTCAACCTGCCTCAGAAAGGACAGGTGATTGCGACGACAGGTGCGATCGCCTGTATAACCTTCATTTGCCCGCCTTTCAACCTGCCTCAGAAAGGACAGGTGATTGCGACTCATCCGTCTATTGTCTAGTTCAACTGATACGAACTTTCAACCTGCCTCAGAAAGGACAGGTGATTGCGACCTGGAAAAAAGTGTCACTGAAGAAGTCAAAAAAGCGCTTTCAACCTGCCTCAGAAAGGACAGGTGATTGCGACGATGATAGGTGGGGTGCAAAACTACAATCCAGGGAGTTGCCTTTCAACCTGCCTCAGAAAGGACAGGTGATTGCGACGGCAGCCAACCAAAACCCACTCTAGGCAGAAGTTTCAGAAGGTCTTGCGCGGCTCGCATTACCTACCCTTCTCCAAACCTGAGCTTTCACAATTTAGAGCTAGTCCAGAATCATGAAACCGACTCAGCAAAGGGATTTGAGCCTTTGCGCGGATCACAGCAAAGAATTATGTCTTTGCAGATCGCTGAAAGGAAGAATAGAAGCGGGTTCCCCCTTGGTTGGGGGTGGTTTGGTAGCTACTACAGCAGTACATCCGCGCCCTTGTTGCCGGGAGCGCACCGACGCCATAATTGAAGCAGACTAACGCCTCAACTATGACTTAATCTCGTTTAAGAAACCGAAGTCTCTCATCCGACGGCATCAGGGTGAGCAGCTACCAGGGTCAGAAAGCAAGACTGTCTAACGACAGCCAAACTAACCCTCATTTGCACGAACGTAGACTGCAAGCAGCCTACGTCGCGGCGCTGTTGGAATCATTCAGTTTTCAAGGTGCAAGTTTTAGCTACAGCCCCTTTTAAGCACGGGCTTGGTAAGCCGCGATCGCTATAGCTCTAGCCTTCTCTTCTAGCCTGCCGACCAGAGGCTGTTTTACTTCTTCAACAGCAATGCCGAGTTTGTTAGCTTGGCTACGAATGCTCTCAAGGAGTCTGCCGTAGCTCCAACGGTGAACGCTAGCACGATACTGCTTAGCATATTTCTGTTGTCCTTCTAAATAGCCCGGACTTTTTTGCTCAGCCCTGGCTTTAATCTCGGCTTCGACGATGGCTCGAACGTCTCCCAACTTGGGTAGGGCGAGACTGCCAGCACGGTAAGTTTTAGCGATCGCCACGATTGCTTGCGCTAGTAGTCGATCAACGTACTGCCCCAACTCCGATTCTCCAAATTGATTAGGGGCTGATCGCTTTTGAGCCTTGTGGCGTTGATGAGCTGTTTTCTGCTGTTCCGAACGTCTCCGGTTGAGGAGTCTGTAGTTTTCACCGAGCAGTTGCCGAATCCCATACTGGGCAAGCACCTGATTGGCTTGGGCATCCCAAACAACGATCGTGGCAGGCTTTTCTAGACCCAGACTCAGCCCGACGACAACGTGAGACAGCCCCTTGTAGAGCGGTTTGCTGGGGCGATCGAACGGTGTGTTGATCCGAGTCAGGGTAGAGTTCAGGCGCTTGACATACGCTTGCTGGGTTGCCAGAAGGTCGCCCTTACTCTCCATTTGAGTGATTTTCTTAGTAACGTCTGCTGCCTTTTCTTGACGGACTTGCTCTGTACCTTCAGCTGTCCAGAGCCGCGTGTCTATAGTGCAGTAGAGGGTCAGCCGATATACATCCCAAGGGTCTCCTTTCCCTTCGCCTTCCTGCCATCCTAGACGAGCAGAGCGGAGGGTAAAAAGACCGCTAGAATGCTGATTTTTGCTGGCTCTTTTTGTTTCCTGGTCTTCTAAGAACCGTTGGAACCAGGAAAGCTGGCGTTGATCGCAGTAGATTACAAAGGTATGGTCACTAAAACCGTTGAAGTGGACGCAGAGCCGACCCTTAACGTTTTTTTCCCAAACTAAGTCTTCATTGGTCTCGAAGATGAGCGGGAACGGCAGCACGCTCGGTTTAGTCAACAATCGGTCTTGCCAGCGTTTAGCCTCAGCATTGTCTCTTGGAACGGTTTGAGTAGCTGTTTCAAGCGTATCAAGCCAATTCTGTCCAGTCAGGTCACGTCCATGCGGTATACGACCGTCAATTTGCTCTTGCAGCCGCTGGACTTGAATCTCAACCTTACGGCGACGCTGAACAAACTTCTGTGAGTCTTCTTCCTGCTGTGGCACTTTGCAACCGTTTTTGAGCAAGAAGGCGATCGCACAGCGCTCGAACACCGATTTTGCATCTTTGTAACGGTCAAAAAGCTGACTGGCTACACTGCGGTCTGATAAATTTGCCTTCTTTTTGCTCTTCTCGCCTTGATTCTGGGCTGGCTTGTCTGAGGATGCGGCTGGCTGGAGCTGAGTTAGAAGCGCAGCAGCACGATCGCGAAGGTTGGCGAGTTCGACACCACTCTCTTGAGCCAAGGCTTCATCGCTTTTGAGCATCTCCAGCCAGCGCAGTTTGCCATCGACCCTTCGCTGAAGGTGCTGCTGAATTTTGAGCCAAGACTTATAAATGTAATCTGCCATGTGAATAGCAGAAGTGTAGAGTCGTGCAGGTTGCCCTGTGAAACGGGCATCGGTTTTTAGTGGTTGGCAAAGTTGGCTTACAACTGCTGTTGGATGCTTCCCCCTTTGCCGCCAGATCTCAAAATCTGAATGCTGGCTCATCTGCTCCAAGATTTCATTGATTAAGGGGGTATTGCTCTCTGCCATCAAACTCCAGAGTGCTTGCCGAGTCGCTGCATCAGCAACCAGACGACATTGAATCGTGATCTGACTCATAAGGTTTATTCCATTGAGTAGAACTAAAGTACTATAAAAACATTATGTTTTCAAGAGGATAAAGTGTTTTTTGTTTCTTTTTGTACGATGGATCGTATGGAAGGACAATTTTTTACAAGCACGGAAGCGGCTGAGATCACACGCTGCTCTCGGCGGCAATTGCAGTATTGGCGTGAGCAGGAGATCGTTGTGCCGGCTGTGAACACGACGGGTAAAGGGCGCAACGTCTATTATTCTTTAACGGACTTATTAGCACTAACGCTGATGGAATATTTGCTTTCGCTCGGTTTGAGCTTTGAAGTTTGCCAGTCAGCTCTAAACTTTCTGAGAGCCGTGGACCCAAAGCTCTTCGAGCATCCGCTGCATAACAAGGGTGAAAGACGATTTATGCTCTGGCAAAGTGCTGCAGAGGAAGCGCTACGCTGCACAGAATTTGATGAACAGAAAGCGATCGCAGCGATTCAGGATGGACGAGCGATCGTCCCCATTCAGATCGAGGCACTGGGCAAACGGTTGGAAAAAAGGCTTCAATTGGTTGGCACCCCCAGTTAGATTGTTTAGTCGCTAATCAGGGTTGAGAAACGGGAACTCTGAGAGTAGACCGCCTCGAAATTAAGTACGTCGGATATGTTCTTGATTGCCAAGAGGGTGTTTTTTTTGGTTGTGGCGCAGCATGTAACAAACGCCAACCGAAGCAGCTTGTCTATCATCGGTAGGACTTAATTTATGTCAGAAGAAATTGATAGACGCTCCTTGAGTGAACGAGACATTTGCACGAAGTACCTTACTCCAGGCATCGTAGGGGCTGGATGGAATGTTCAGACCCAGATGCGGGAAGAGGTGACGTTTACGAAGGGGCGGGTTAACCCAAAAGGCAAGTTAATCAGCCGCGGAGAGTCCAAGCGAGCAGACTACATTCTCTACTACAAGCCCAATATTCCTTTGGCGGTTGTGGAGGCGAAGGACAACAACCACGGCATCGGCGACGGGATGCAGCAGGCGCTCACCTATGCTGAGATTATGGGCATTCCTTTTGTTTACAGTTCTAATGGGGATGCTTTTCTGGAGCACGATCGCACAGGCAATGCTGCCCAAACCGAGCGAGAACTCGCCCTGAATGAGTTTCCCTCACCGGAGCAACTATGGCAGCGCTACTGTGCCTGGAAAGGGATTGAGCCAGGGATTGAGCCAATCGTTGCCCAGGAATATTACTTTGATGGGAGTGGGAAGGAACCTCGGTATTACCAGCTCAACGCTATTAACAGGACGATCGAGGCGATCGCTAAAGGGCAGAACCGTATCCTGCTGGTTATGGCAACCGGAACGGGCAAAACCTTCACAGCATTTCAAATCATCTGGCGGTTGTGGCGCTCAGGGGCGAAAAAACGCATTCTCTTTCTCGCTGACCGCAATATTCTGATTGACCAGACGAAGACGAATGATTTCAAGCCGTTCGGCTCGGCAATGACCAAAATTACCAAACGGCAAGCAGATAAGTCGTTTGAGATTTATCTATCACTGTATCAAGCTGTTTCTGGAACAACAGAAGCGCAAGACATTTACAAACAGTTTTCCCGCAACTTCTTTGACCTGGTGATTATTGATGAGTGTCACCGGGGCAGCGCGGCAGAGGATTCGGCATGGCGAGAGATCCTGGAGTATTTTGAGTCAGCGACTCAGATTGGTTTGACGGCAACACCCAGAGAGACAAAAGAGATTTCCAACATCGAATACTTTGGGGAATCGCTCTACACCTACTCCCTGAAGCAGGGTATTGAAGACGGGTTCCTTGCTCCCTACAAAGTGGTAAGGATAGACATTGACAAAGATCTGGAAGGATGGCGACCACAGCCAGGGGAAAAGGACAAATATGGGCGGGAAATCGAAGACCGGATCTACAACCAGAAGGACATCAATCGCACCATTGTTTTTGAACCGCGAGATGAACTAGTCGCCCAGCGCATTACCCAGTTTTTGCAGGAGAGCGGTGATCCTTACATGAAGACGATCGTCTTTTGTGAGGATGTCGACCATGCGGAACGGATGCGGAAGGCGCTGGTGAACGAGAATGCGGCGCTGGTTGCCCAGAATCGTAAGTACATCATGCGAATTACGGGCGATGAGAATGAGGGCAAGGCAGAGCTGGATAACTTCATCGCGCCTTACGAAACCCATCCAGTTATTGTCACAACTTCCAGGCTGATGACTACAGGAATCGATGCTCAAACCTGCAAGTTGATTGTGCTCGATCGCCGTATCGAATCACCAACCGAGTTTAAGCAAATTATTGGGCGGGGCACTCGCATCAACGAGGAGTATCACAAGCTGTACTTCACCATCATGGACTTCAAGCAGGCAACAGAACGGTTCTACGACCCTGAGTTTGATGGTGATCCGGTGCAGATTTATGAACCGAAAACGGGAGAGCCGATCGTTCCACCCGTTGAAGAGGGTGGAGAAGACGTGGTGATCATTGGTCCCACAACTGGCAGCAATAGACGCATAAAGTATGTGGTGGCGACGGAAGGGGCAGAGATTGTAAGGGAACGAGTGCAGTACTACAGTCCTGATGGCAGGTTGATCACTGAATCGATTAAGGACTTTACTCGTAAGACCATGCGACAGGAGTTTGCATCGCTGGATGCCTTTCTGAAGCGCTGGAGTGAGGCAGCGCAGAAGCAAGAGATTTTGAGGGCATTAGAGAGACAAGGTATTCTGCTAGAGGCATTAGCAGAGGAAGTCGGCAAAGACTTTGATTCGTTTGACCTGATTTGTCATGTAGCGTTTGATCAGCCGCCCTTGAGCCGCAGAGAGCGGGCAGAAGAGGTTCGTAAGCGCGATTACTTTACGAAATATGGAGAGCAAGTCAGAGACGTTTTGGATGCCCTTCTAAATAAATATGCCGACGAAGGCATTGAAAACATTGAGAATATTAACGTTCTGAAGGTTCAGCCAATGAACCGCTACGGTACGCCAATGGAGATCATTAAGCTGTTTGGCAGCAGGCAAGCGTACTTTCAGGCAGTACAGGAAATGACGACAGAGCTCTATAGGGTAGCTTAGAGTAAGGCGATAGAAATGAACTTTGTTAAGTTGGGGCCTGGTTGTTAGTTTACCAATCAATTGAGGGAATAAAGATGTCTATCAACCTAAAACGGGTTCAAGTACAAGGGCTCTTTAATACCTACAAATTAAATGTTCCTATTAAAGACAACACATTAATTCTTGTTGGCGAAAATGGCTCTGGAAAAAGTACATTAATTAATTTAATTTATTATGCACTCACTGCCCAATGGGATCGCCTCAGCGAACTTCCATTTCAAGTATGTACAATCACAATTGACGATAAAAAATATCGCCTTGATAAGGAACAATTGCCTAGTACTCAAAAAAGAAGTAGTGCTCTAGGTTATTTGAAGCGAAATTTATCTAAGAGCGTATTGGATTCTCTATTAAATATACTTTCTGAAAACACTCCAGAATATTGGTCTACTTCACAGGGACGTGAAGAACTAAGAAACCTAACAAAACCTATTTTGGGTTCAATTCATCGAGTAGCTTTTTCTGCCATAGCTGAAGTGGCGCAGACAGGTTCAATGTTTAATCGTAGAAATCGCGTAGATGGTGAGCATGTAGATGGTGAACAATATTTGGGGCCAAAAGAACTTGCTGAGTTAATAGGTTCAAATGAAGACGAACAAGTTCTATTCTTACCAACCTATCGTAGAATTGAGAAGGAACTTAGTGATGTTTTCCCCGATCTAAATCTTGAAGAAACATCATCTTCCTACTTGAGAAATCGTAAAATCAGGAAGCAGGCTTCTTATATTGAATTAGTTGAGTTTGGCATGACTGATGTGGCTGAAGCATTCAAATCAAGCCTCACCACTTTAGATCAAGAATTTAGAAGTGAACTCAATCGATTTACAGGATCCTATCTACACAATATTCTCCAAGGTCTTTATAAAGATGTTGATGCTTCTTCACTAGCCACAAATGAAGTTGCTGAAACTGTTGATTTAATGCTATCCCGGATTGGAGAAGAAATACTCTCGGAAGATGATCGACGAGAACTTAGAAACCTTCTTGAAAACGCAAAATCAAATCAAACTTTAAATGTTGAGCAACGTATTTCCGCTCATTTTCTTACTAACCTAGTTGTGCTTCATAAAAATCAGCAGGAACGTGAGATCCCCGTACGCAAGCTAGTCGAATTAATAAATCAATACCTAAGTAATAAAAAACTTGAATTCAATCCCACAGCATTTGAATTAATCATTAATCGAAATGATATAAAGAATAGCCGCAAAGTGCCTCTCTACGGTCTTTCCTCAGGAGAAAAGCAAATTGTCTCATTATTCTCTCATGTATTTCTGGGTAGCTATCAAAAGTACTTTGTTGTTATTGATGAGCCAGAATTATCTATCTCAGTACCATGGCAGCGTCGTTTTCTTCAAGACTTAAAAGAGACAGGAAAGTGTTCAGGGCTTATTGCTGTTACACACTCTCCCTTTGTATTTGATAATTCATTAGCTGAATACGCACATTCCATCAGTGAGTTTGTTCGGGAGAACTGAAGATGCCATCATTCTTAGATGCTCTGAAGTCTGCGCCACAGTCATCACGAGCAAAAATCAATCTATTTCTCACTAGCTTCAATCCAAATGCCAGAAAGATTTATATTTTTCTTGAGGGGCGAGATGATCCTTCTTTTATCAGAGTGCACGTTAGCAGAATGGCTGATGAAGCAAATTTGGCTGTCACGACAACAGTATTAGGACGAAAGAAGGATGTATTAGATGCGTGGAAGTATTTAGAAGAACGATTTCCAAACAATCCAAAATTAATGTTTTTCGTTGACAAAGACCATGATGATTTAGTAGGCAAAACTGAGGGAACCAAAACACAGCAGAGTTTGTTTGTGACCTCATACTATTCTATAGAAAACTTCCTCGTCTCAGAAGAAGCTGTAGCGGTAATTTTAACTGATATTTGGGGATTGGATTCATCTAGCGGGGCTACCGAAGTTGCTTGCCGAAATTTTAGCAAGTTCCAACAAACATATCGTGATGTTTTCCTTCCATGGATGGCATGGATTGTTGCCACTCGTCGATTGGGTGAAAAACCACAAAATGAAAATATTGGACCTTCAATACTTTCTATAGCTTTCAATTACGAACTTGTACTGAATTGGAACCCTGATATCTCGACTCACCTAGCGCGGGAATGTAAAGTTGACAATCCACCACCTGCTGCAGCTATCACCTTGGCAAAGAACGAACTAGAAACTTTACCAACAAAGGTTTGGCTGAGGGGCAAACAAGAACTCTGGTGCTTATTATTTTTTTTGAGTCAGCTTGAGCAGGAAATTAAGGATGATGGAAGCCTTAAGCGAATAAAAATCCGGTCATATATTAATTTTGGAAACGCTGTTGAGATACTCGCTCCCCGTTTAGCATGTCCTAAAGAATTGAATGAGTATTTAACAGCACGATTAAAAGCTGTGTGAGCAAACAGTTTTTTATAAGTTGATCATGGTTAATAAGTTGAAATATATAAGCAATTGACTGCAGATTAGGACATCAAGTTCTATATTTATTGTCTATTCTTTTTTATGATAAGAAGCCACTTCCCACGGACATTAAGCTTAAGTAGTAGGCTACCTTTGATGTTTTTTCTTTACTGCTGAGATTAGTCACTGCACAATCACGGCTTACCATATTTTTACTCTTTGTCCACCGAATTTTGCCAGTTATTCCCTCAGCTTTAGGATACAATTCAACAGCAACCGTGAACCATTTCAAAACCGAAGTATTATGTCCATCGGCACCACTATCAAGACCATTCAGGACATCATGCGTAAGGATGCCGGGGTGGATGGTGATGCTCAGCGCATTAGCCAACTGGTGTGGATGCTATTCCTAAAGGTGTTTGATGCCCAGGAGGAAGAATATGAGTTGATGCGGGATGCGTATCACTCACCCATCCCGGAAGGGTTGCGCTGGCGGAACTGGGCGACGGATGCGGAAGGGATGACCGGGGAAACCCTGTTGGACTTTGTGGATAATGTCCTGTTTAAGACGCTGAAGGAACTACCAATCGGACCTGGAACCGATCCACGCGCGAAGGTTGTACGGGATGTGTTTGAGGATGCCTACAACTACATGAAGAATGGCACCCTCTTGCGGCAGGTGATTAACAAGCTGAATGAGGTGGACTTTAACTCGGCGAAAGACCGTCACTTGTTTGGCGAGATTTACGAGAAGATTCTCAAGGACTTGCAGAATGCAGGCAATGCGGGTGAGTACTATACGCCCCGTGCGGTGACACAGTTCATGGTGACGATGACCGATCCCAAATTGGGCGAGACGGTGTTTGACCCTGCCTGCGGAACGGGGGGCTTCCTCACCTGTGCACTAGAGCATATTCGCAAGAACTACGTGAAGACGGCAGAGGATGAGGAGACGCTGCAACGATCGCTAAAAGGCTTTGAAAAGAAACCGCTACCGCATCTGCTCTGTATCACCAACCTGCTACTGCATGGGGTGGATGTGCCTCCCGTCAAGCATGACAACACCCTTGCGAAGCCTCTGAAGAACTATTCCCGTCAAGACAAAGTGCAGGTGATTCTGACTAACCCACCTTTTGGTGGCATGGAGGAAGACGGGATTGAGAGCAACTTTGACTCTTTCCGGACACGGGAAACGGCAGACTTGTTCCTGGTGCTGATTATGCATCTGCTAGAGGATGGTGGCAGAGGGGCGATCGTCCTACCTGACGGCACCCTGTTTGGCGAGGGTGTGAAGACGCGGATTAAGGAAAAGCTGCTGCAAGAGTGCAACCTGCACACGATCGTTCGGTTACCCAATGGCGTATTTAACCCCTACACGGGCATCAAGACGAACCTGCTGTTTTTCACGAAGGGAGAGCCGACAATAGAGGTCTGGTACTACGAGCATCCCTATCCAACCGGGTACAAGTCCTATAACAAGACGAAACCAATCCGGTTTGAGGAATTTGAGCCAGAGCAAGCCTGGTGGGAAAACCGGGAGGAGACTGAGTTTGCCTGGAAGGTGTCGGTAGAAACGATCAAGGCGAACAACTACAACCTGGACATTAAGAATCCGCATCGGGTGGATGTGGCGCACGCAGATCTGGATGAGATGCTAGAGGCGCACCAGGCACTTCTCGCAGAGTTGGATGAGGTGCGGAGTAAGCTGAAGTTTGAGTTGAAGGCATCGTTGGAGCGTCAGGAGTAGCCTTGCCAAATTGTCGTGACTGAATACTGACGAATTAAAGTATGGGTGGTTAGAATCGGCATTTGCTCAACCCCGCTTTGAGCGACCAAAATACGATCGAAGTAATCACGGTGAAGGTCAGACAATTGAGCAACGCGTAGAACATGGTTGTTCTGAATAGGTAGGCTCTCAAACCGATTGGAATGACTTCTTCGCCCTGCTTGACGCGATCGAGAAGTTCGCTAAACTGAAACACGACTTCGAGGACGCTCACACGAATTGTCATCGTTTGTTTCTACCCCATTGCCTTGATTTCCAGCATGATCCCCAACACTTTCTTTGACAACTTTGCTCTGCTGACTGATTCCCCGAATGCCGTTGCTAAATTACGGGAAATTGTTTTGCAATTGGCTGTACGGGGAAAACTTACAACTCAAAATTCTACTGATGAGCCTGCTTCAGTATTAGTAGAGAAATCTAGAATTGAGCGAGACAATTTTATTTCAAACTCAAAGATTAGAAAGAATAACCTCATGCCTCCAATTAAGGAGGACGAAATTCCATATCAACTACCTCAAGCTTGGGAGTGGTCTAGATTCAATGATGTTGTCTTTTCTCAAGAAGGACCAGGAATTAGGAATTGGCAGTTTAGGGATACTGGAGTGAAACTGCTTAATGTCAAAAATATAGTGAAAGGAAAATTAGTTTTAGAAAATTCGGACAAACATATTTCTGAAGAAGAGTTCAGTCAAAAATATAGCCATTTCTTAATTGAGGATGGAGACTTGCTTTTTGCTAGTTCTGGAAATAGCTGGGGGAAGACAGCATTCTTCAAAAATCCAGGTTACAGGGTAATAGTCAATACCAGTACTATTAGAATGAGATTTTGGCTAAAAGAATGCAATAACAACTACTTACGCTATTTCTTGGATTGCAACATCTTTACAAACCAGATGTTAACTCAGCTTCAGGGTATGCAGCCAAACTTTGGTTCGTCACATCTAGTTAAAGTTTTCTTGCCCCTTCCACCATTGGCAGAACAGGAGCGGATTGTGGAGAAGTGCGATCGCCTCCTCATCCTCTGTGACGAAATTGAAAAGCGGCAGCAACAGCGACAAGAAAGCCTACTCAAAATGAACGAGGGCGCAATTTCCCAACTCCTCACCGCCCAAAACCCCAATGACTTCCAGCACCGCTGGCAACGCATCTGCAACAACTTCGACCTGCTCTACAGCATCCCCGAAACCATCCCAAAACTCCGTCAGGCAATCCTACAATTAGCCGTTCAAGGAAAACTCGTCCTTCAAAATCCAAATGACGAACCAGCTTCAGTACTGCTTAAAAAAGTACAAGCTGCCATCAAGGAGTTAATAAAGGCAAAAAAAATCAGAAAAATAGAAGTTAATGCTGTTGATTTAGAAGGTGAAACACACACTTTACCCTCAAGCTGGCTCCATGTAAGGTTGGGAAGTATTCTTCACAGCATCAAATACGGTACATCTAAAAAGTGTGATTATGATGTGCCTGGAATCCCAGTTTTGAGAATTCCTAACATCGATGTAAATGCTGGAGAGATTACAATCGATGACTTGAAATTTACCACGCTAACTGATGCAGAAATTCGAGAGCTAAGTCTTATAGAAAATGATCTTTTAATGATTAGGTCGAATGGAAGTAAGACTTTGATAGGCAGGACGGCTTTGATTGATAGAAGCGTAAGTGGATATGCCTATGCAGGATACCTGGTAAGGGTTAGATTATTCCCTGAATACATATTAGCCAAATATTTACATCTCGCTCTAAGTACCTCATTTATACGGGAACAAATAGAGTTTCCTATTCGTACAACTTCTGGGGTGAAAAATATTAATAGTACTGAGATTTCAAACCTTCTGCTACCACTTCCGCCCCTTGCTGAACAAAAACGAATTGTCGCCAAAGTCGAGTCCCTCCTCTCCCTCTGCGATGCCTTGGAAGCCAAACTTAAAGCTGCACGAGACAGCAGCGCTACCCTGATCGAAGTTGCAGCACGGCAAGTTTTGGCAGTGTAGCAACCTATTGAACGATTCAAACTTGTTGAAGTGGAGCTACACCATTGTTTGAGAACATCTTGTTAGAACCTGAACAAGAAGAACTGCTTGTATTACTAGTTGAGGCTGGCCGGAATGTTCCACAAAACAAGCGGGAGAGCTTCTGGGCTATGGAGTCCGGGAATGATACAGTTATCTCTCATCCTGGATTTGCTAGACCACCTATCAAAACTTACAAAAGCAACGTTCCATTTCTTTTGACGGAAGAGTTGCTTACTTTGTCGCAGCCCCGAACAGGGAAAGGAAAGTTCGAGTTTGAAATAACGCCTAAAGGCTTCAAGTATTACGAGTATTTGAAGCAACGTATTACTCAACCCCTTCACAGAGTTGAAACTGAAGTCAGAAGCTACTTTAGTACTAGCCAATTTCAGGAGAAACACCCAAAAGCATACAAAAAATGGCTTGATGCTGAAGAGATGCTATGGAAAAGTGACTCAGAGCAACAGCTTACGGTAATTGGACACCTGTGCCGAGAAGCAATGCAAGAATTTGCTGATTCTATTATTCGCCAATATCAGCTTAGCGAAAGCAGTGTTGATAAAGCCAAAACTGTCATTCGAATTAGGCGCGTGTTGAATTTGAAGAAGGAAAGCCTTGGTCAAACAGAAAAACCCTTCCTAGACGCACTGCTACCCTACTGGGGGACAGTCAGCGACCTCATTCAACGTCAGGAACACGGTGCACAGAAGGAGGGTAAACCCCTCGTTTGGGAAGATGGACGACGTGTGGTCTTTCAAACAGCGATCGTGATGTTCGAGATTGATAGGGCTTTGGCGCGTTCCCAGTAATGTTTAGGATAGCGACTGTGAAAACTGACCAGTTCCACCAACTACTAGATGCCTTCAAAAGCCTGTCATCTCCGATCAAAGACCCAACCTTTATGGAGATTGCAGGCTATCCCCATTATGAAAACGTCTGTAGCAACATCCTGGCATTTTATTTTCAACCTGATGCCCCTCACGGCTTATCTGACCTATGCCTGAAGGCACTAATGTCTCTAGCGTCTGATTACGAGCCACAGTCGAACGTTACCGTTGAGCGGGAAGTTGTAACCAAAGCCGGAAACCGTATCGACATCCTGATTCAATCAGACACGCACCTGATTGCGATCGAGAATAAGATCTACCACTCAGCCGTGAATCCATTTCACGACTACGCAGCCTTCCTGCAACAGCAGCGCTCTCATCGCAAGTTGACCATGTTTCTCCTCAGCCTCTATCCCGTAGAAGACCAAAATCTGCATGGCTTCATTCCCATCCGGTATGCCGATTTCTTCTCCAAACTTCGTCCACTGATGGGCGATTATCTCGTCGGAGCCAATACCAAATTCCTGATTTCACTTACCGACTTTATAGAGACGATCGAAAACCTAATGAGGGGGTCAGTAATGGACGAAAGCATGTTCAACCTGTTCAACGAGAGAGGTAGCGAAATTGTTGCTCTGTTGGAAGAGGTTAACAAATTTAAGGCAGAGCTACGTAAAAAAGTATCTGAATTGGGAAGCCTGATCGACTATCAGAACAAACCTGTAGAGATTAAGCAATGGTACTACCGTAAAGAACGAGCACTTTTAGATGTTTTAGTTCATGACATTTATCTACCAAATAGCTTTGTAGTCGCTATAGACTGCGTCCTAACAGTAGAAGGTTGGAAAATTGCGGGATATGACAGAAAGGGGGATCTTGAAAGCGCACGCACGCTCTTCAACAACCTTCAAATTCCTCTCAAACAGAACTCCAACAGCGGAGACAGGTTAGAGCACATTACAACATATCCTTACAAGGAACCACTAACTACTATTCAGGCAGTGACTCAAGAGTGGATTGATAAAATTGCAGCTACACAAGTCCCTTAATCATGAGGCACAACCACTACTCAGCTACCAAATTAGAAAACTGCTCCACCCTTGCTTGTAAAGTCTCCCAAATCTCAAGCTGTTGTTCTAGTTTCTGAGTGCATCCCCAATAGACGCGGATTGTCGCTAAAGTCGATTCCCTCCTCTTCCTCTCCGATGCCCTGGAAGCCAAACTTAAAGCCATCCGCTACAGCACCGCCACCATGATGGAAGTCGCCGCACGACAGGTTTTAGCTGTTTAACTATCAAAAGAGCCTGAAACGATGGGAATGCCCTGTATAGTCAATAGTATTCTGAAGCTCACGCCCTCTCAAGGCTATCCCGTTCAATTAGAGCAGGGCAAAACCTATCAGGCTCAAAAAGAACGTTACAGGATTTTTCCAATAGACGTGCCTATTGCTTTAGTCGATGAAGCATGGGTTGCTTACGCCGATGTCGTCATTACTAAACTGACCTGGGAGCAAAAAGTCACCAGTTTAGAGTTTAAAATCGACAGAATTTATCCCACCCCCTTTCCTGTCAAAGAATCGGGAGGGTTGTAGGGGCAGGTTCATCAGCGTCTTTAACAAAGCACATATTCGATCGGTAAACCTGCCCTTACTCATCCTTATCGAGCTGTGGAAACTGCTCAAAGAGCTTGGTAATCAGCATATAAAGTTCATCCAGAACCTCCTCCGCTCCCTCCTCGTTCACTTCAGTTAACAGTTGTTCAACCCCAGTGATGTGCTGCAAAAGGCGATCGGATTGCTGACGGTCAAGAGAAGACATGGCGATCGTAGGTTTCTGATGGTTGCTAGCAGGTCATTGTAGTCGCTCTTCCAGCCGTTACCCAAGCGGCTCCACCAAAGCCACCTTCGTTCGAGCCACTGAAACCCGAATCTGCTCCATCTGCGACTCATAAGCCGCCTTTTGCTGTAGCGATGAGCCACCTAAGTTCACCCTCAAAATTTGCTCATGGAAGCGAAAAATACCATCACAGGGTTAGGAGCAATCGTCAAAGGCTTTGCAGCTTAAGTTGCTAACAGGTAAGCAGAGACAAATTGAATCTGGGCACTCTAAAGTTGAAACCTTTTAAGAAGAAGATGTATGAGGAAGCTATGGGACGAATTCTGTGCCGAACACCAAATTCTTGAATCCAGTGTTCCTCTGTTTGAGACATCGGGGCAGATCGTTAAAACAGCAGCTTTTGGCCAAAACCAGCGCCTTCTACTCTGTCGCTCTAGCGAAATGGACTCTCTGGTTATTCAAGAAGTGAACAAAGTTCTTCTAGACTTTCAGGTTGGTAGCACTGAGTACGAAGGGCTGATTTACATGATGTTTTGGCGCGATGACCATCAAGCTATTCCCCTCTATATCGGTAAATCGGAAAAATATGGCAAGCAAGGTAACAATCTGTCTGCCAACATCGCTCAAATTGCCTCCAATAAAGGCAAGTTTTGTCGGTGGGGGGATGCTTATGCATATCACATTGGCGATCTCAGTGCTGCTGTTTGCCCAGATCATCCACCCGAAAAAGCGAGTCCTAAATACAAAAGATGGGCTAAACGCTTGTTTGAGACTGTTCCATCCACTCAACCGCTCCTCAAGCAATCGACTTATTTTTGGATTCATGCTTGGAAAACAGATTGCATTGGAATCTGGAAGGATTTGGGAGCAACCCGTCTCACTTCTCTGGAATACCAATTGATCGCGATCGCTAGCCAACTATTCCCAGATTCTCTACTGAATGAAGAAGGGGTAAATCGCAAGTAATGGAAAAAGCTTTATCCTGTATTGCCCTCGTATCCTGCGTTAAACAGAAGCGCAATCAGCTCAGTTCTGCGAAAGAACTTTATACATCTGATTGGTTCCGAAAGGCAAGGTCATACATTGAGCAACAGGGGGTGGACTGGTACATTCTTTCAGCCAACTATGGCTTACTGTCTCCCACTGCGCTCATTCAACCGTACGAAAAAACACTCAACAAAATGCCTGTCAGCGATCGTCGTGAATGGGCTTCACGAGTACTAAGGCAAATCTCAGAACTTGGTTGCGATCAAACCACAGTTTTCCAGATTTATGCAGGACAAAAGTACCGCGAATACTTACTTCCAGGATTGCGAGCAGCTGGCTATAGCTTCAACACTCCGCTAGCCCGTTTGGGAATTGGTCAACAGCTCGCTTGGTTCAAATCCCATTCGACAGATAAACTCCCCTGACAGGCCACTTACTGTGAATATCGATACGACTCTTGATCACCTGCGAGAATTTGTCGGTCATTTCAACCAGATTCGCGATGTGCAGTTTGAGCACCCTGATACTGTGCCATACCCACTTGATAGTGACGAAGGCATTGCCTACCTTCTGATTGTTGCCAGTGTCAATCAGGGAACAGCAGCAGAGGGTGTACGCGATTTTGTTCGCAGTCTTCACGAGATACTGGGCGACGATTTGCTGCGCTTTTGCGACTTACCTCATGATAGGAAGGCACAGGCTCTAGCACTTCCGAAACCAAGCAATTGGAAAATCAGTTCGGAATTGCCTCAAATTTTGAACTCAGTCACTCAACTAATTCAGGTAACCCAACGACATGGTGGCTTAGTCCATCGGGGCCGCCAGCAAACAGATACTGTTGCTGCTGTTGAGAAGTTGGCAACAAACATCGCTTGGATGGGAAACAAGCCTACAGGTGCCCGTAAAAAAGCATGGATGTTTATGCGCTGGATGGTGCGCCCCTATCCCGACATTGGCATCTGGAATCCTCCCTTAAATACAGCAGATTTGCGAGTTCCTTTGGACGTGAATACGGGCAAGGCATTTTTAGATTTGTATAAAAAAACGCCCTTGCTGGCAAGGATTAAGGCGAAAGGAATCGAGTTCGAGAAGGAAGGAGATGCCCTAGCTTCGACTGCTAGTAATGTCGAAAGCGTAACTGCGATCGCTCGCTGGCTATTTCCAGATGATCCTGCTCGTGTTGATTACGCTTTATTTTGCTATGGCAGACGATTTGGGCGAGGAGAAGATAGGCACCGCTGCTGGAAAATCGTAGGCTGCTATCAATGTCCTATCAAAGAACTGATGAACTGTCCGGGCAAGACCTGATGCTTACTCGTTGGCTGACTGGGAAACAGCTCTCTCCTTGCTCTTAAAGACTGCCAAATCTCAAGCTGTTGCTCTAGCTCAAGGCGACGATCGCTCTCTGTCTCCCCTCATAAACTTTCTGTCCTGCGAGTTCATCTCCGGCAAAGGCTATTTGCTGATTGAGGACTTTTGGATATCTCATGCCTATCCTCCTAGGTCAACCCGACAGGAGAAACTGCAAGGAGACGGCGACCAATGTGATCAACCAGTTCACTCTTGGAACGGAACCCTAATTCCTGCGCTAATGCCTCTAAACCTTTTGCTCCGGTAGGCGTCTCAAACCTCTCTCACCCTACAATTCACAGCGAGTAGATAGAGGCAAGCACCGCTCACACAGCTTTTTGGTGTAAGGCCATTGCAGAAAAGGGTGTTAGGCAACGATGGCAGTTGCCATCCTCCCACAGTGCAGGCATTTTGAAGGGAGCCTCACACTTAGAACATTTGCAGAGAAGTTTTAAATGGTGGCGATCGCACTTCCAAACTGATTTATACTGCCACTCCATCTGATGGCAGGGCGCTTCGCCATAGCAAGCCCCACAGAGCCGAAGGGGTGCCCACTGCATCCCAATTCCCTTTGGTGGCAGCATTTCTGCTAATCGATCTGCACTAACCCCAACAACTTTCGCTAACGCCTCTAATTCCTTCTGGCTTGGAGGCGGGTTTAAATGGAATCGTTCCCATCGAGCAACAACTGCCCCAATCCCTGCCAACTGTCCTAATCCACTAGGAGTCAGGTGATTGGGTCGGCGGAAGCGGCCTAAGAAGTGGCTCAAACTTTCCCCTTCGTAGGGTTCAATCTGGAAGAGCCAAGGTTGCATGTCAGCTTCCACCATTACTTGTACTCTTTGGCGACCTCCTCAAGGATTTTCTTCTCCACCTTCTTGAAACCTGCTGAAAGCGATCGAATAGCAGCCTCTCGCAGAATTTCATCCATGCGCCCGATATAGCCTTCCGTCCCTGTGGTTACAATGCGTAGCATCTCCTTACTGGTTAAGTTGGAGGCAACTGGCAGCTTCAGGATTTGCTGTTCCCAGATAGCAACCGTTTTGGCGAATTCCTCACCGGATAGCTTGCCAAAACGGTGACAAGCACGAAAACGGTTATAGACTTGCTCATCACACTTGATGACCGCATCCAGACGATCAGTGCCGACCAAAACCACTGAAATTGCAAGTTTGTCGTAAATGTCTCTTACGTCAGCAAAGGTTTCGGGTTTGAGGCGATCAGCTTCATCAATAATCAGGATTTCTACCTCACAAGCTTGCAATATTTCCATTGCTCTGCCCCGAAAGTCTGATATGGTTCCTTTCGTTGCCCGGTGCTTTAAGAACTCAATAATTTCCTTAAACAAATCCTTCGCCCCACATTTTTGAGGGGGCTGGATATAAACAACTGGAACAAGCGGTTTTTTGCCCGGTTCTTGCTGCGGTCTATGGCGATAGAAGTAGGCTTCACAGGCCACTGATTTACCTGTTCTGGACTCGCCTACGACCCGGCAGGACTGCCTCGACTTGCGCTTGCCATCCAACCAGTTGTGCAATCGACTGACCTGTTCCAAGGGCATGATGGTCTTTTTGCGGAGACGATCAGTTTCAACTTTTAATTGAGCTTCGGTGGGCTGAAACTCACCCAAGACTTCTGCCCACTCCTTTGCCTGCACCATGTTTACCACTCTCCTTTGAGGTCATCGAAATCAATGGGCGTAAAGTCTGCCAAACCTAAATCGATCGCGATCTCCGGTTGAGGCTCTGGTGGTTGAAGTGTCGTCTGTTCAACAGATTTTCCGGGTTGCGAGCGCGCTTGCTTCTGTTCTTCCTGCTGGCGCTCTTTACGGCTTTTCTTTTTGACAGAGGCATCCTCCTCCAAAGCATTGTAAAAAATCGCTTCATTGCTCAGCGTCTTCCCTGCTTCGCGCAAGCGACGACTACTCGCTTTTGCCTCTTCTAGGGAGAGGTGCTCAGCTTCTAACCCCTGAGCATGGGCACGCGCCAGGAAAACTTCTCGCTGGTTTTCCTGCCGATAGACCAAAACGGTTGTAATGTCTGTCGGATCGAAGCGTAGTGATACATTTTCCCCACCATAGCCAGCCAAGTATTCGCCGCGATACATTAGGTTCTCAAACTGTAAGTAGCCACCTCGCTGGATGGTGCGTCTTGATGCCTTCATCAGGCAAGTGTCCAGATGCCGCTCATCAATGACATCAGGAACATCCACTAGACCAGCTTCCCAACGTTGAAAGCGGGTTTGGTCACCCATCCGAGCATCAATACTCTGGTTGTACTGATCGCAAAGAAACCGCACAATCAACTGCTCTAGCTGGCGCAGCATCAAGCTGGCATCTTTTTCAGCCTCCTTTGGCCGTTCCTGTACATTCGAGCCAACGTAGCCAGGTAACGTCGAAAATAGTTGGTCATTCAAAGTGCGGAAGGGACGCTCAACAATGCCGCCCTCAGAGGGGCGGTCGCGCAAATGGCAGGCAAAACCTAAATCAGTCCCAATTTGCTGCACATGGTTGGAACGAAAATCTTTCCCGCCATCAGTATAAAAGTGTTGCGGTTTGCCGTAGGTGCCCCATTCACAGTGCAGCTTGTACTCTGCCCCATATTTTTTAGGCTGAATCGCGTGGCGCAGCGCTAAAGCCACAATCTGGGAACTAGGGGCATCAAAACCCAGGTTGATTCCCATAATGCAGCGAGAGTAAGAATCAATGACTGTAGTTAGCCAGGGGCGACCTAGCAGTGCGCCATACTGGTCTACCAGCAAGACATCTGCCCGTGTATGGTCGCATTGCCAAACGTGATTGCTGTACTCAATCGCAATATCCTTGCCTTCACGGGTCTTTACCGAGAGGGTGGAGCCTTTCCAGCCTGGGCTACGAAGGCTGTTGGCTCGCTCCTGTCTCTCCATGATCGGTTTAAGTACCCGCAGTACTGTGCGGTAGTGAGGCGGCTTCTCATCGCCAATCTCACGCGCTTTCGCCTGTACCCTCACAGCTACTTGCTTAGGTGTCGTGCGCTTGCTGCCCTTGTTGCCTTCCTTGTAGGTCTTGATGATAAAGCCCTCCCAGAAGTCTCCAATGCGGTAGTTACCTTTGTCCGCTCTGGAATCTTGGGCGATGCCTGCCAGCCCTTCCTGCTCCCACCGTTTCACTAGCCGTTGAACTGATCGCATGGAAACGCCCAATTTTTCAGCCGCATCCCTCAGCTTTTGTCCATAGGTGGCGCGATCGCACGGTGCAATAAGACTTTGGATCACCACTAACTTCAGTTGAGCCTCAGCATTCAGTTCGCTGACAATGGTGTTTGATGTTGCTGATTCAACTGTTTGTTGAGAAGGGGCAGCGGTAATCTCTGCTAACGGATCACTTTGGGTAGAGTAATGCAGCATAGAAGTACTGACGTACTGTTTTGTTTGTAGTAATTTACCACAACGACAGGAAAAGTGACAGCTAATGTGTCAATCAATTTGCGTTTGAGTGGTCAATCTTCACGTGCTAGCCCACAGAAGGACGGAGCGTCTTCACGGCGGCAGAAAACACAATTAACCACCCGGTTAGTCCACCAGCTTTGGGAACGGCTCTAGTGAAAACTTTACCCAAATATCCTGGCTATAAAAGTCTCCACGTTGCTCCACCTCAAACCCTCCCAGCAGCACTCCCAGACATAAATGGCTCCACGGCAGCTTCAGGTAATGAGTCAGCTCAAAAAGAAGTCTCTTGCTGTGTCGTGTGCTCCTGAAGCCAGCCGTTAATGGTTTGGATCCACTCTGAAACCGCTTCCTCATGGACGATCGCCAATACCGCCTGTAGTTCAGCCTTTGATTGGGACAACATCTCTGATGCTTGAGTCTTAGCCTCTAATTGTTTGACCAAGGCCAAGGCAGCCGCTTTACTCACTAGGGCGGCCAGAGATGATTCTGTTTTGCACGTCGATCGCACCACCTCCTACCTTGCGGCTGCCCTGGCAATAAGCGTTCTTAGTTTAGTTCGCCTCTCTAACGGAACCTTTGGGTTGTGCGAGTGGTTGGCTCAGCAAGCTTGTTTGACGAATCGCTTAAGGACTAAGGGTGTAATGCAGAATCGTGATGATGTATGACCACAAAAGCCCAAAGCACCTGATTCTACAGACCCCCAAAAAGCCGCCAGGTTTGCAACTCCGCAAAAAAAATTCCAGATTTTTCCCTCTGAGTAGCGTAGAACAGAGAGAATACCTATAACCTCCTCAATGGTGTCCTATTTGGGAAGCTATATCTGTGAGCACTCACACTTCCTTTCACCAAACTTATTGGAAGAGCCAGAAGTTGTGAGCATCATTAACCAGCACGCCTTTAGCTCACCTCAGTGTGCTTGACACAGTGCCCCAATTGTTAGAGTCTTACCTATGCCGTTTGAATTAGTTCCTGATACCTCGCTCCGTTACTACCTGATCAACTTTGATGCCTTAGGTCAAGAACGTAACGAGCCTGATGGCACTAAACTCAGTCAGACTGTGCTGGAAGTGCTAGCTCAGGAACCTATAACTGATGTCTTCATCTTCAGTCACGGCTGGCAAGGCGATATTCCGGCGGCCCGCAACCAGTACAATCGCTGGATTAAAGCCATGGCAGCCAATACGGCTGACATCGAGAGAATAAAGCAATTGCGACCAGGGTTTAAGCCCTTACTCATCGGTCTGCACTGGCCGAGCTTACCTTGGGGCGATGAATCGATTGAAGCAACCACTGAGGAAGCGGCTATCGAATTGATGGTGTCGCACTATGCAGAGCATGTTGCTGATAGCCAACCAGCACAAGAGGCGCTGAAGACAATCTTTTCAGAGGCGCTGGATGATATGGAGCCTGACGAACTCTCAGAGGCAACCGTAGAAGCCTATAAAGTCTTGGATCAAGAAACCGATCTGGGCAGCGAAGGCCTTGTCGCGGCTCCCGGAGATGACCGGGAGCCCTTTAACCCAGAGAGCATTTATGAGGAAAGCGAGCTTGAAACTGAAATCATTGGCGATAGTGCAGATTTCGGACTTTTGAATGGCGGTGGTTTCATCCTCAGCCGAGTGTTTTCCCCGCTGCGGGCCTTGTCGTACTGGAAGATGAAGGCCCTAGCTCGGAAGTTTGGAGAGAGTACCGGTTTTGAATTTCTGACCCGGCTCCAGCAGGCTACTTCTGAACAGGTGCGGTTTCATCTGGTGGGGCATAGCTTCGGCTGTATTGTGATGTCAGCGACTCTGGCGGGTCCAAAAGCTCAGGGCGTACTGCCACGACCGGTCAATTCCCTTTGTCTGATTCAGGGAGCGGTATCGATGTGGACCTATTGTGCCGATATTCCGAAAGAGCGGGGACATGCGGGTTATTTCTATCCAGTGATCCGAGACGGTAAAGTGGCAGGTCCTATTGTGGTCACGTTATCAGAGCACGACACAGCTGTAGGCAAGTTATACCCCTTGGCTAGCGGACTAGCCATGAAAACCGCAGCTTTTGACGGCTTCCCCAAGTATGGAGCCATTGGGGCCTTCGGTATTCAGGGAGATGGCATTCCGCTAAACCCAATGAAGATGTTGCCCTGTGACCAGGAGTACAGCTTTGAGGCAGGTCAAATCTACAACTTGGAAAGTAGCCGCTATATCTGGAAGAAGCCGAAGGAAGCCGGACTAGGAGGAGCGCATGGAGAATTTGATGAGCCAGAAGTAGCTCATGCTGTGTGGGTTGCAGCAATGGGTATCTAAGTAAGAATTCAGCTTGCCTGGTTGAAAGCCCCCAACCTGTTGGTACAGCAAGCGATCGCAATCATATAGTATTCAAGCTAAGGCAACTGTTATGGTGGAACGCGGTAAAGGGGCAGCTTTTTTGGTAGGCATCGATCACTATGACGATAAGATGCTGCCAAATTTTGATCATTCAGCATCAAGTAACGATGTCGCGGCTCTTAAAAGCCTTTTTGCCGACTTTGAAGACAGCCAATATAAAGTAGATGACCAAGATCAGCTAACTGGAAGCGTCACAAAAGATACGCTTAAATCCCAGCTAAAAAGATTTCTATCTACTGAGCAATATAAAGATGTTCTCCTTTACTTCTCTGGACATGGCTACCAAGTAACAGAGGAAGAAAATAAGAAAGGCTACATTGCAACTTCAAATTCCGAACTGGTTTTTAGTAGGAAAGAAAAGCTAGTTGGTCAAGAGGATGGCCTTTCTTTTACTGAGCTTGGCAATCTAATTGCTAATGCTAACCACCTCAGTAGCCTAGTACTTCTGTTGGATACTTGTCATAGTGGCTATGCGGTTAGCGAAGCAATCCTAAAGACAAGCTTTCAGTTGAAATCTGGCTTTAACTACTACATCATTGCATCTTCGCTTCAAAATCAGGAATCGAAGGTAGATGGCAGGGTTGGACAAGGAGTATTTACTGCCGCACTAATCGAAAAACTTAGCGATCGTAACTCTGGAACAATAACTGCTGATGACCTATTCAACCATATCTCAAAGAAGTTGAATCAAAGCCGTTATGCACAGCATCCTATTATTATTTCAGAGCGTTATCAGCCTATTGTACTGATGGATTATCCCTCTACTGATGGGAAGAAAAACGTTCAGAAACCAATTTACACTGATTCATTTAAAACAAAATTAAAAGATCCCTATCAAGGGTTAGACGCCTTTGACGAAAGCACGCATGAGTTCTTTTTTGGTCGCGAAGCAGTAGTTAGCGACGTCATTGCTCTGTTTAAGCAATCAGCTTTTGTTTCCGTCATTGGTGCCTCTGGCAGTGGCAAATCTTCAGTAGTCAAAGCAGGGCTTTTCCCAAGGCTATTAGCTCAAGACAGCCATTGGATACTGATGAGTATGAAGCCAGGAGCCGATCCGCTGAGTACGCTTAAAAGCCTGCTTGCCAAAGAGCTTGAGCTTTACTTAAAAGCGACTCAGGTAAAAGAGTCGCTGCAACTATTTGAGCTTGACCCTACCCAGGAAAACTTCGCTCAGTTGCTTGAACAGTTGCCTCAAGCTAAAAAGTTCCTACTCTTAATTGACCAATTTGAAGAAACCTTTACCCTAACCAGCCAAATTGAGAACCCGCTTCTACAGAAGAAGGCTCTGGAAAACCAGAGAACGTTCCTTGACATTATTACTACAGCAAGAAGCCTGCTGCATGTAGTCGTCACCCTACGCGCTGACTTCCTGGAGCCTTGCCTCAACGAGCCGGTCTTACGAGACCTAATCCAGGACTATGCCTACTACATGCCGCCCTTACGAGGGCAAGCGCTGCGTGCTGCCATTCTAAAACCAGCCGTACGGCAGGGCTTTGACGTTGAGCCAGCTCTGATTGACCAGCTAGAGCTAGAGGTCAGCAACGAACCTGGAGCGTTGCCGCTACTGGAGTTTGCCCTCACCCAACTGTGGGGAAAGCGGCAGGAGGACGATGACGACAACAAGCTGTTGACGTTGGAAGCTTACAACACCCTTGATGAGGCTGAGCCGGATGGCTCCACTACTGATACTCAAACTGGCACGTCAGCGAAAGCTACGAGCGGTTTGCAACGCGCGCTCAATAGTCACGCTAACGCGGTGTATCGCTTTTCAGATTGGTCAGCTAAAACTGACGAGCGCTCTCATGAAGAACGGCTATGGATCAAGCAGATCTTTTTGCGGCTGATTCGCCCCGGAGAAGGCATCAGTGACACCCGGCAACGGCAGCCCAAAGCCAGCTTGCTCGAGATTGCCGGTAAGGCTGAGACCCATGCTACCGAACGCAAGCAGTTGGACAAGCTAATTAGAGATCTGGTCAATGCTCGACTCTTAGTAACAGGGACACCCGAACGAAGCCCAACGGCAGAGCAACTCGAGACTCGAAGTGAAGGCCAGCGTCAGCAATGGGTTGAAGACAATCAGGTTGTAGACTTGGCCCATGAGACGTTGATTGAGGGTTGGGGGCTCTTTCGAGCTTGGCGCAAAGAGGCGCAAAACCTGTTGCGGCTGAGGGCACGGATAGAAGACCAGCGTAAACTTTGGGAAGCAGAAAGCAAGGATGAGCGCCATTATCTGACGCGCGGGTTGCTAGCTCAGGTCGAGACTGCTGGCTGGGAAGTTTTATGTCCCTATATCCGCAGTACTAAAGATGTAGAGTTTTACACCCGGAGCAAAGCCTACGCTGATGAGCAAGATGCTGCTGAAAAGCAGCGAGCAGTTGAACTTCAGCAGGCGCTAACCGAAGCTCAGCTACGGCTTAAGGTAAACGATATCGAGACAAAGCTGTCATTAGGCCGCAAAACAGAAGCCCTAACACTTGCGATCGGAGCCATGGGTCAGAACCGCGAGCGCTTACCCCAGAAACTACTGGGACCTGTGCAGCAAGCGTTGGGGAAATGTGTAGCTCATGATTATCCTGATCCCGAAATACGCTTGTTGGGAGGCCATACCGACGCTGTCTTATCGGTGGCGCTCAGCGGCGATGGTCAGACCATCATCAGCGGCAGTCATGACGACACGGTGCGGGCGTGGAGCCTGGATGGCACCCTCCTGCGCACCCTTGAGGGTCATACCGGCGCTGTCTCCTCGGTGGGGCTCAGCGGCGATGGTCAGACCATCATCAGCGGTAGTGGGGACAACACGGTCCGGGTGTGGAGCCTGGACGGCACCCTCCTGCGCACCCTTGAGGGTCATACCGACGCTGTCTACTCGGTGGGGCTCAGCGGCGATGGTCAGACCATCGTCAGCGGCAGTGTGGACAACACGGTGCGGGTGTGGAGCGTGGACGGCACCCTCCTGCGCACCCTTGAGGGTCATACCGGCGCTGTCCACGCGGTGGGGCTCAGCGGCGATGGTCAGACCATCATCAGCGGTAGTGGGGACAAAACGGTGCGGGTGTGGAGCCTGGACGGTACCCTCCTGCACACCCTTGAGGGTCATACCGACGCTGTCTTATCGGTGGGGCTCAGCGGCGATGGTCAGACCATCGTCAGCGGTAGTGGGGACGAGACGGTGCGGGTGTGGAGCCTGGACGGCACCCTCCTGCGCATCCTTGAGGGTCATACCGGCGCTGTCTACTCGGTGGGGCTCAGCGGCGATGGTCAGACCATCATCAGCGGTAGTGGGGACAACACGGTCCGGGTGTGGAGCCTGGACGGCACCCTCCTGCGCACCCTTGAGGGTCATACCG
>NZ_JACJPI010000011.1 GCF_014695975.1 Leptolyngbya sp. FACHB-321 | reverse complement strand
ACCCATCCAGTGCAAGCGCTTGCACCACTCTCTGGCGGAAGTCATAACTGTAAGCTTTTGCCATAGCAGCGCACCAAGAGACGACTACCCTTAGTCTATGTCCTAGTCGAACTGGCGACAGCTATACAACCTAAACTTGCCTCCGTAGACCAGTAAGCCAGTGCATTTATGGTCTGTATAGACGGATATTGTTTGTATAACCACGACTTTCGTCGCTGGAAGTGTTACTCTCTCCCATCTTCTCGCTTCCTTCCACCTGGATAATAAGGACTGGGGATGGAGGCAATGCATGCCTTCATTCAACAACACCGTATTGGTAGCGCATCTACAAAGATGGGGTTTCGGAGATGATCGAACTGAACCCCCTACCATTCTCATACCTTAAGGAAATGGAAGGAGGCGGTAATGTATTCATGCTAGCGATCTCTGTCTTCGGTTCTGTTTTTTGAGCTTGCTGTAGCTAATAAAGCATCGGGCATTTGCTTAATCAAGACCGTACTAGAATTTATTCTGCAATTGGTTTACCCCCACCTCTCTTGAGCACAGCCATGATCACATAGTAGTAAATGGTAAAGATGACACTTACAAAGATTTGGCTACCCCAGGAGTCATGCCAAAAATCAAACCAATATTTTCCCCAATATACAGCCGCGTAGGTTACTAACATGATGCGGGGGATATTAGAGACCAGTGCGAGCATTGCGCCAATAACCATGAGCGCCATAACTTTTGGTCCACTCTGCTTGAGAAATAGCCCTAAAACCAAGCTGGCAACCACCATTGTCATCGCCATATCAAAGCCATTGCAGCCCCATCCCACCTCAACAGAACCGCTAGGTAAAGAAATGAAAATGCCATCGACTGCTGCGGGCTGACCAACTGTCCTCAAAGCAGCACCACCCGCCCACGCCATAAAGCGTTCAAGCATTTCTGGTGCTGTAAACGATCGCCAAAGCGCTCTGGAAATCTCCGCTGGTTTAGGCAATAGCCCCAGACAAATCAGAAAAATGGAAAGAGGATAGGAACTGAAAAAGCTAGCCCCCCATTGGCTACAGGCAATACCAGCCAAAATAATTGAACATACTGCTGCGGAAACTAAGGCAGAAACCATTGGTTCAGCCCAGGTCATCAACAGGCATACTGGAAAGAGCAGTACGCCGCTAATTGTTAGCATATGCCCCAGCAACTGGTCTTCTTCAAGCGCAGTTTGCTTTGTAAGCTGCTGGCGTTGCTTCCAAAGCTGCTGTGCTCCCAGAGAAATTGCTGCCATTTGCAACATCCCTGATGACGAACCCTTAAAGATGCGGAAAACTAAAATACCAAACCAAAAAAGAAGGTAACTTAGTACTACGATTAGCCCAAGCAGCACAATACGGTTATGAGTAGTTCTAAGTCCTTCTCGCAATACACGCTCTGCGACCTGCCTAATCTTCTGCCATTTCATAACCATTTTTAGCTCTTACGTGGACGTAGACCATAGCGCCCCAAACCAATTAGGGCAAAGCCAACCACAACCAGATTGCCAACGATCGCGATACCTGTTTTCAAAATGCCAGTTTTAGCATTCTCCTTAAGTGAGCCAGCTCTGGTATTGACCAGTTGCAAGGCTTTATCTAGCTGCTCAGGGGTAATTGCGGGTGTTGCCTTCGGGTTTGTCTTAGCACTTTCAATTTGCGATTGCACTTGAGATGCTTGGACATTAATATTTTTGATCGCTATATCATTTAGTGAAAAGCTATCTCGTATAACCAGAATGCATGAGAGTTGAAAAACGACACCTAGGATGAGACACAGCATCGCCAACTGTTTGCGCCACGCACGATAGTCAAGACTGCTATAAAGCAGCAAGGCTGTACCAAAAAGCAAGATGATACTGCGATCGCTCATCTGTTGCAGAAACCCTACTCGCCACTCGGCACTGTTTAAAGCGGGTGGCAATGCCAGAATTAAAATATCGACAATAAAACCTATAAGGCAGGCGATACCTACAAGTCGGCAAAGTGGTTTGGCAGAGTAAGGCGCAGCAAAATTTTGTGGAACGGAAGTAGTAGCCATAGGTGACAGATGATTGCGTCAATGATGAAAAGAGCTGTGGCAATGAATCATTAACCAATACTCCGTTGGTATTAATCAATCCGGGTATCTAGTGCAATGAGTTTGTGAAGCTTTGAAGACGCAGACCAGGTGCATCCAGTTATACAGTAAGCAAAAGTACTTATAGAAAAAGGATCAAGGATGAGGGATGAAGAGAAGCCCTTACTTAAAGGAAGTTTCAAGGTTTATGTCTGTCCTAGCGTTCTCTTCGACTGCCATAGAAAGCTGATTAGGAAGACTCATTATGCTAAAGATAATCAATTCTTTAGCTGAGGATGTCTGTTTAACAATATGGCTACGTCTAACTAACGCCAAAAGTGCTGAACTGGTTTCACCTGGCGGAAAATCTTAATAAAGTGGGCAGTCCACAGCAACGGTTGGCAACTGTGGAAGCTTTACTCTGGAAGGAAATGTGGACGGAGCGATCGAACCACTTAAGGATTAGAAGTATGAACGAATAGATAATTTCATCGCTTAGCTCAACAAGCATCGTCATCGTATTGTTAACTACAATTACTTTCAAGCAGAAGACATTTCAATTGGCTTAAGCACAATTAAATCGATCGTGCAACACGTTGGGGCACGCATTAAATTGGCAGGAGCCCAATGGAAAGCAAAAAACGTTCCTCAAGTTCTGCGACATCGTTGCGCTTATTTTTATAGACAGTTCTCAAGTTAAAACTTGCAAGACTACAATACACTCAAGCAACTTGTCTACTTGGAGACGACGATGACAATTAACCAAAACGGACTTCTTGTTCAACCAGATCAAGGTCGTTCTTACTACTTTGGTCAAGACCTCTATACCTTTAAAGCAATTGGTGAAGAGACAGGGGAAGCCTATGCTCTTTGTGAGGTTATCGTTGCACCTCAAGGCGGTACACCACCGCATCGACACAGCCGAGAAAATGAATCGTTCTATGTGCAAGATGGAGAAATTGAATTTCAGCTTGACGATCGCACCCTAGTTGCAACGGCTGGAACCTTCCTTCACTCACCCAAAGGACAGGTTCATCGATTTACCAACACGACCTCTGTCCCTGCCAAAATGTTGGTTTGGGTGACACCTGCTGGCTTTGAGAAATTTATTGCTGAAGTAGGAAAGGTGGTGAGTGGTCAAATTACATCTGCCCCACCCCTGAGCCCTGAAGACTTAGAGAAGATCCTTACCACTTCACCGAAGTACGGCATTGAGATTATTCCGCCGCCCCCTATGTAGTGACATTTATTCCTTCGTGAAGCTAATTAGTGGGAGACGGGAAGTAATTGTCGTAGTAACGCCACAAATCTTAAGCAATGACCTACTACCACCCTAGGTATAGATTAACCAAGCTCTAAGGTTAACAAGCTACTTAACCACTAAAACTATGATCTTTATCTATCGGTTCATAATGTTGCTTGATTTGCTTCATTCTAGTTTTTGTTCTTGTTAAACTTTAATAAGTAGGAGGGCTAAATTAAGCACTACTGAGAGACAAAGTTTCGACTGCGCTCAGCTCGGCTATACACAAGATTAAGAGTATTGAGCGAAGTCGAAATGCAGTTCAATAACCACGCCCAGCTACTTAGTTGTGACTAAACAGCTATCTTTGTTTTCCCAAATTTCGGTACCATTTCAGCAAGCGTTCTGGAGAAATTCCTAACAGGTAGCCAACAATTATCAGTTGGTTGATCAGCGTTGTGCGACAAACGCCCAATTTTTTCCAGCGGCGGTTTGAAGTTATTACAGCAGCAGGTGCAATCTTAATTCGTCCTCTCTGCTTTAATCGCCGCATCAGCTCAAAATCTTCCATGATCGGCAAATCTGGAAATCCACCTAGCTCTTGAAAGATGGATGCTCTTAGAAAAATAGCTTGATCACCATAGGGCATTTGGAGCAGATGCGACCTTAGCTTTACTCCCCATTCCACCCATCGCAGTGCTGGAACTGTACTGTTGATTTTTAGTTCAAACGCTCCTGCAATAATATTCGGCTTTGCCAAAGTTTGTAGAATCCAATGTTCAAAGCGTGATGGAAGATGAGTATCTGCGTGCAGAAATAGTAAAATATCACCTTTGGCAAGAGCGGCACCTAGATTCATTTGATCAGAGCGTCTTGCTGTGGAAGAAATAACCCTAACGTTCAAAGACTTGGCTAGTCTAACTGTGTCATCCCAACTTCCACCATCGACGACAATTACTTCCATACTATTGTTGTCTTGAACCGTTTTCAGAGTTTGAGCTAAGTTCTCAGCTTCATTTAGAGTTGGAATAATGATAGAAATGGTTAGATCTTTAAGTGAGGTTTTAGCCAATTTCAAACTGCTGATACTATGTGTTTCCAAATCCTTTGTTCTATCCTTAGATTCATGAGGAAATAACAAAAAAGCCTTAAATTTATTGGTAAAGGGATTCAAAGATATTGCATGGTCAACGTTGCATAAGAGCGCTTCTAAGCAGAGTAGAGGGGCACTGAACGACTTAGTGACTGTTAGCGTAATAACCCTCTTTTTGGCTCAACCCAGAACTCATATTAACTGCTAACTTTCTCTACCTATGCCTTACGCACGATTCAAGCGATGTAAATTGTAACAGCTACGGTTGCAATGAAGCTGATGATACTAATTGCCCATTGAACCGGGGGATTGTGGGTTGATTTTCGGTGCCGATTCTAGCGAGAACGTCTGCTAAGGAGCCGATGTAACGTACATGATTGTACCGGGACTCATATCGATCGAACCCAGCGCCTAGTCTTTTGACGAAACGCCCGTAATGCCAAAGGTCTAATTCAACAAATTGAATGGGCAAATGGGGAAAAGACGATCGTTGCCACAATATAAATGGCTAATAAAAGCAATGCTATCTACTGCATCGGTTTGAAGCCGTTCTAAACATGGACTGTATTCCAGATAGGGCCTGGAATGCTTAAATCTCGTCGATTTTAGACACACATGTAGAGCGACAAATTGTTTGTCCACTTCGACAGATTATTTGTCAAAAACAGAAACTGGCTGGAATCCCCTTATATCAGTATTCTCACCCTCAGGTCAGCCTCAAAAGCATAAGCAGCAGGGAGCGACACATTCGATGTCCTTTCTTAAGTTTTGCGACATAATCTTTGTCAATTTTTTAGTGCACTGATATAGTATTTGTGTACTATTTGCATTCGTTCATGTCCGCCCGTTTAACAGAATTTGAAATCCCATTGGATGACGACTTGTTCATAGCGCAAGAAGCTTATGAGGATCTGACAGAGGAACTATTTGATGAGCTTTCAGGTGGGCAGGACTCAAGATTCTCTGTAGAAGATAAACCTGTTGAATTCCTTGATCAAAGATTCGTAGAGGATGAAGAACTCAGGCTCTCTGGGGAACAGCGGCTCAAGCTAGAAATCATTCGCAGCTTACGAGAACCTTGTGATCGCCTGTCCTACGGCAAGAAGTTACGAGAAGCCGCCAAGAAGCTGGGCAAGTCTGAACGAACAGTCAGACGGTTAATCAAGGACTGGGAGAATGCTGGTCTAGCCGTATTAGAACCTCATGTCAGAGCTGACAAGGGCCAGCCACGTAAGAGTGAATACTGGTATGACTTCAGCGTCAAAACTTATAAAGCTGGTAATCGGGGTAGCGATCGCATGACCCGTACCCAAGCGGCTGAAGCCGTAAAAGTACAGGCTTATGAGTTAGCTAAGAAAGAATTAAAGCCTGAAATTACTGCACTAGAGTCACAGGGCTTAGAAGGTGAAGCGCTAGATCAGTCCGTTGGCAAGCTGATTGCTGCCAGAGAGAAAGGAGAAGGCTTTTGGTACTGGAAGAAGTATGGTAGACCGCCCAGCACAAGGACTGTAGAACGTTGGCTAAAGCCAGTTGAGGAGAAAAGGTATCAAGCAAAAAGCAGCCGTAGTCCGGGTTGGCATAGCTCTGAATCTGTCCTGAATACACGAGACGGACAGCAGATTGCGGTGAAGGAGAGTAATCAGGTTTGGCAGACGGACCATACAAAAGCTGACATTCTTCTCGTTGATGAAGAGGGCGAGGAAATTGGCCGTCCTTATCTCACCACCGTGATCGATTGTTACTCTCGCTGCATTGTGGGCATTCGTTTAGGACTGGCGGCACCTAGCTCTCAGGTTGTTGCTTTGGCGCTACGTAATGCAATTTTGCCCAAGCGGTATGGTCCTGAATACGAACTGCGCTGCAAGTGGCATTGCTACGGAGTACCCAAATATCTTTTCACAGACCAGGGCAAGGACTTTCGCTCCAAGCATTTGGTGGAATGGATTGCTGAGCAACTGGACTTTGAACCCATTTTACGGCAGAAGCCTTCAGACGGTGGCATTGTCGAGCGTCCTTTTAGAACCCTGAGTGGTCTTCTATCACAGATACCAGGGTATACCGGATCGAATGTGCAAGACCGTCCGGAGGGAGCAGAAGCTAAAGCTTGTGTATCACTTCTAGAGCTAGAGAGACTCATTGTTGGCTACATTGTCGATCACTATAATCAGAAGCCAGATGCTCGTAGCCAAGCGAATCCCTTGACACCGACGCAGAGTCGGATGCAGCGCTGGGAAAAAGGACTGCGAACAACGCCAACCCTGCTGCAAGAAAGAGAATTAGATATCTGTCTTATGAAGGCAACCGAACGGGTTGTCTATGACAACGGCTATCTGAACTTTGCGGGCTTACGCTACAAGGGCGAAAATCTGGGCGCATTTGCCGGACAACGCATACTGCTGCGCTATGACCCCAGAGATATCACACTGGTGTTGGTTTACAGCCGGCAAAATAACTTGGAAAAATTCTTGGCTCGTGCCTATGCCGTAGGTTTAGAAGCCGAACGACTGTCCTTAGAAGAGGTCAAACATGCTCGTAAGAAGGCTGAAAAAAGTGGCAAGGGCATTAATAACATTTCGATCGTGGAAGAGGTCATTCGCCGCCGCAATTTCTTGAAGCAGAAAACTAAAAAGAGTAAGGCAGAGCGACGGAAAGCAGAGCAAGAGCGGGTTGAGCCTAAGCCGCAACGGTTTGAAGAAGAGAAGGTAGAACGAGTGGAACGGCTTTCGACCCAGCTTGAGCTTGAGACAGAAGTGATTGAAAGAGTAGATTTGCGATCGTTACGAGAGGAGTTGGGGCTGTAGATATGACCACTGAAGCAGTACAACAAGAAATTGAGCGTCTCAGAAATCCGGATATCCTCCAGTTAGAGCAGGTTAAGCGGTTCAGCACCTGGTTGGACGATCGCCGGAAACTTGGTCAACCCGGTCGAGCCGTCGGTAATACTGGACTTGGAAAAACATCCGCTGCCATTTTTTACACCTTTCGCAATCGAGCTAGCAATCAGCCGCATCAAAGCCCGACAGTGCCCGTGCTCTATCTTGAAATCCGAGGCGGTTCCTGTAGCCCCATCCTTCTCTTTGAACTCATTCTTAAAACTCTGAAGCACAAGGCAACCGGCGGGAATGAAAATCAACTCAGAAAACGAGCTTGGGACAAGTTGAGGCAGTGCAAAGTGGAAGTGCTCATTATTGATGAGTCCCATCGTCTTCAGTTCAAGTCTCTTCCTGATGTCACAGACTTACATAAGGAATTGGGTATTCTACCCATTTTGATTGGCACGAGTAGTCGTTTGGACACATTGCTGAGTAAGGATGAGCAGGTAGCCAGCCGCTTTGCTTGCTACTTCAATTTTGAAGAACTCGCAGGCAATAACTTCAGAAAGACCGTCAAGATTTGGGAACAGGAGATTCTGAGGCTGCCAGAACCTTCCAACATGGCGACGAATGACGACATCATCACCTTATTGCAGGAAAAGACGAGCGGGCAGTTAAGGTTACTGGATCAAATTCTGAGGAATGCTGCCATCAAAGCACTGGAGTCAGGTGTGAAGAAGATTGACAAAGCGCTCCTGGACAGTATTGAAGGGGATTATTCGTTGGTAGCTTCTTAACATGGAACTCTATGATTTTGAACCCTGGATCAATGTTGTCGTACCGTACTCAGGCGAAAGCATGAGTCATTTTTTAGGGCGCTTTGAACGATCGAACCAGTGGACGAGCTACCAAATTGGACGAGTGACTGGCATAGGAGGCGTTACTGCCCGTTGGAAAAAGCTGTACCTGAACCCTTTTCCAAGCCAGGAAGAGTTAGAGGCTTTGGCAAAGGTTGTGGACTTGAGCGTAGAAGACTTGCGATCGCTCCTACCTTCCAGGGATGCGACCATGCGACCTCGCCCCATTCGTCTTTGTGCCGCGTGTTATGTCGAGGAGGCATCGCACAGAATTGAGTGGCAATTGAAGTCGGTTACTGCTTGCGATCGTCATCAGCTCCGTCTCCTTGAGAAGTGCCCTCAGTGCAGAAAGCCCTTAGCAATTCCTGCTCTCTGGGAAGATGGAGCCTGCTCTCACTGTTCTACGCCGTTTGCCGAGATGGTGAAGCAACAAGGGGGCAGCAAAAAGTAAATTCTCAGCGCAGTGATTTACCCTTGCGATTTCAGTGCGATCGCCATCAACTCCGTCTCCTCTCGGAATGGACTAATTGTGGTGAGCGATTCAAGACTCCTGTCCTTTAGATGAAAGGATACTGTTATAACTGCCAGATGATGTTTACGGAAATGAGGAAGTATCAGAAGGGGAGGTAGGGATTGTCATCAGCTTCATCTGCTTACAGATGTTTATTTCCTTTGGTTACAAGGGGAGCCTGAGGGAGAAAGGAGGTAAAGCCGGATCGTCAATAACAAAGGCTTAAGTTTTGATCAAGAGATCGCAGTAACAGAATAAAGTCAACCAAGATGGGTAAAACTGCCATGAAGAACTGTCCCTAGGAGCCAATCGGATTTGGAGCAATCATCGCCTCAAGAAAATAGCACCGAGCGGGAAGCCCCAAACCCTAGGGAAACAGATAGTGGGGAACTGATTTCAGTTGCTTCAAAACCTGATGCTCCGATTATCTTTGCCCAGGTTAAGAGTGAGGTATACGCAACTGCCATCTCACCTGATGGAAGACGAGTCGTCGCTGGATTGAACAATGGCAGCCTTAAACTGTTTGATTTAATCAGCGGTAGCTCCATTGGTCAACCGTTGCAGGGGCATGAAAACAGCGTCAGGTCGGTGGCGTTCGCCCCGGATGGTCAAACCATTGTCTCCGGTAGTGCGGACAAGACGATTCGCTTGTGGAGCCTCAATGGTACCCCCATCGGTCAACCCTGGCGGGGGCATGAGAAAAGCGTCATGTCGGTGGCGTTCGCCCCAGATGGTCAAACCATTGTCTCCGGTAGTGCGGACAAGACGATTCGCTTGTGGAGCCTCAATGGTACCCCCATCGGTCAACCCTGGCGGGGGCATGAAAACAGCGTCATGTCGGTGGCGTTCGCCCCGGATGGTCAAGCCATTGTCTCCGGTAGTGCGGACAAGACGATTCGCTTGTGGAGCCTCAATGGTACCCCCATCGGTCAACCCTGGCGGGGGCATGAAAACAGCATCTGGTCGGTGGCGTTCGCCCCGGATGGTCAAACCATTGTCTCCGGCAGTATAGACGGGACGATTCGCTTGTGGAGCCTCAAGGGTACCCCCATCGGTCAACCGTTACGGGGGCATGAATACAGCGTCATGTCGGTGGCGTTCGCCCCAGATGGTCAAACCATTGTCTCCGGCAGTATAGACGGGACGATTCGCTTGTGGAGCCTCAAGGGTACCCCCATCGGTCAACCGTTGCGGGGACATGAATACAGCATGTCGGTGGCGTTCGCCCCAGATGGTCAAACCATTGTTTCCGGTAGTGCGGACAAGACGATTCGCTTGTGGGCATCACCTCATGCCATTTTTGGTAAACCAATTCGTAACCTTGCTGACCGCAGTAGACAAATCTCGATTCCTCAGAGCGTTGCCAATGATTTAGCTCAGGGCAAAGATCAGCTGAATGTTAAAGACGAGATTGAGGCACTGGCTACGGTGCTAATGCTGCGTAGCCTGCGCCCGCCTGTTGCAATTGGGATTTTGGGCAGTTGGGGCAGCGGTAAATCGTTTGGCATGTACCTGATCCGGCAGCGAGTTAACGAAATTCGCCGTCAAAAGCTCACCCTTTCTGAAGCATGGGGCACTCCAGAGACCCCAACCCGTACAGAAATTACCTCTCCGTATGTCGGACATATTTATCAAATTGAGTTCAATGCCTGGACTTATGCCAAGTCCGATCTTTGGGCAAGCCTGATGCAGGAGATCTTCTATGAGTTGAACCGTCAAATTAGCTTAGAGCGGCAGCTTGGGCATATCCTAAGTGAGTCTCGATCATCGTCTACCCAAGCAGCGCCGACCCCTGACTTACCAAACACTCCACCAAAGAGATTGGTCGATCAATTTATTTATACGCCCCTTACCGAAACAAAAGACTATCTTTTCAAATTCATCAAACACATCCGTGAGCAACTTATCACACTGATCCAAAGCATTCTCAATCTCTGGACTGTTCAAATAATTTTACATATCATCCTCCTCTTTACCGTTGTTGTCTTTATTATCATTGTTTGGCTTGTAGCGTTACTCAGCAAGATTCTAGAGCTACTAGCCAAGCTATTTGATAACCTCATAAGTAAAAAACCTACTTTCTTTTCAAAGTTATCCAAAGCCTTCGACGTAACTCGTGATTGGTTTACTAAGCAAACTGTAATTAAGTTTTTAGTAAGCGTATTTATAGAGATCAGTGAGTGGCTTGTGCAACAAACTACAAACTATTATTTCCCAAGCGACTTAAGACCATCCAATGGATTCTTGCCCGAAAACGTTGAATTAGTCCTGGAATACATTCTGTTTTTTCTCTTTGTTGGCTTTCCCAAACGCTTGAGTGATAGACGGCAATATTGGCAGCAAATCAGCAAACAATCTGCCTCTGAGCCAGCGACGCCTCAAGACTCAGCGGCTCGCTCTGAGCTAAACTCAGACTCCAGAGCCTTTAGTCAAGCTTTACGGGAGGGAGGAGACTTTTGGCAGGTGCTTTATTTAATGAACGAGGAAGAACGCACTGCTTTCCTCAAAGCCAACCTGAAACCCGATCAGTTTAAGCATTGGAAAACTCTAACCTCCAGTGCCGAAATTTCTAACTCCCTCTGGAAAGCCCTCGACAAAATTAAGCAAGAAGAGCAGGAACTGTTTAAGCAAAACGAAAAAACGCTGCAAGACAAAGAGAAAGAGCTTCAGCGCCGACTCAAAAGCGCCGAGGCAGGCGTCGACCAGCAGGTCTCTCAGCGCACCTTCACAGCCCTATGGACTCCTCTAATTAATGCGGTGGCTCGGCTGCGGTTCCCTAGTGACAAAATCGAAGAATTTGTAGCAGCAGGTGAAACGGGCAAAATGCTGCGCCAAACCATTACCAGTTGGCAAGGCTTACTCGCGCTGTTCTTCATGACCTTGTTGATTGTGCTGTCGCTAGATGCTGAAAGCCGAGTGGCTCTAATCACGTCAGTTCAAACCCTCCTAGACAAGTCAGGGCTGGCAACCCAGTTTCAACACCATCTGCCAATCAGGGTTAAAAACACCTTCACCTCGCTACGCGATACCCTCCTGACTGAGCTAAAACATCTGCCCCAATCCGTCAAAAACCTACAAACCAAAATTCCAGCAGGCGTTAAGGTTCTTACTGCCATCGCCGCTACTGTTACCGCCCTGATTCCCGTCTGCAAAGCTCTGGGTGAGTACATCAAATCAGTTCAGAAAGAACAGGCACGCATCCAGAGCGAACGCGACACCTTGCTAAAACAAGAGTAGGGCAAAGCTGAGGGACTCGTTAAAGAAGTCGCCCAGCTCAAGCTCCAGGTGGCAGAACAGCGACAGCGGGCAGGGCTAACCGCCAACTATGCCTCGCTGATTGATTTTGTTAACGCTCGTCTCGGTGGCGACGACTACGGTAAACATCTGGGGCTAATGCAGCAAGTCAGGCAAGACCTGGCTGCTCTGTCTGATCGCCTCACCGATAGCTCCCACAACCACAGGGAATTGGAAAAGTGCTTTCCGCGTGGTCCCGCCCGCGTCATTCTCTACATTGATGATTTAGACCGCTGCCCCCCCAAGCGAGTGGTAGAAGTCTTAGAAGCTGTTCAGCTTCTGCTCAACACCAAGTTGTTCATCGTTGTGCTGGGCATTGACGATCGCTACATTGCCCGTGCCCTAGAGCAAGTCTATCAGGGTGTACTCAAACGCGGCGGTAAACCGTCGGGGATAGACTATCTCGAAAAAATCATCCAGATTCCCTACCGAATGCGTCCTCTCTCTCCTGCAACGGTTGATGGCTATCTCCGTTCCCAACTGAAACTTGGCCGTTCCGCTCCAACCGCTCATGCCCAACAGCCACAACAATCCTCTGCAACGCTTAACGGCTCACTTCAACCATTACTTGTTGATGCAGATTCTGATGGACACGGCAAAAGCCAGGAAAGGACGGCTCCTGCAATAGCCCAAACCGATTCCTTAGAATCACCTGCCTCATCTGACCCCTCTCTCGCCCCTAACCAAACAATTCAACAGATTGTGGAGTCAATTCCTCTAGAGTCTCAGTCTGAAAACTCAGAAGTTCAACAATTTGAACGAATCTCAGATGAAATCATACCTGTTGAGCGATCGCCAGACCTAACAAACTCCTCACAAGTCCCCACTACTCAAACCACAGCAGTACCGCTACCCCCACATCCCTCCGCTACAAATTCAGCAACCTATCTGGAAACGATCGCCGAGATCACCGAATTTGACGAGACAGAATTCAAGCTTTTAGTGGACTGTTGCAGGCATGTGGATATTACTCCCCGCACCGCCAAACGGTTAATTAACATTTATAAAATTCTGCAAATTATCTGGTCAACTCGGAGTCAAAAAACACCTCCACAGCCCCCGCCCACTGATCAAGATAAGCGAGTGGTTATGTCCTTTCTGGCACTCTCAGGTCGGCATCCCAGCCTCATGCGTAACCTGTTTGAAGAAATTGACTTCCAACTTGAAGAGAACGCATCAGATGGGGCTTACAAGCTGAACTTTGATGAGCTTCTTAAAGCAATCCACCCTCAATCTGCAACAGATGACTTCCATGCTCAGCGAGAATGGCGCAGATTTGAAGGCGATATCAAACGGATGCTCATTGATCCCCAGCCAACCGATGACCAAATAACCGAACTATCCATCGATCGCCCTACATTTGATCTAATGCTCTCTTTTTGCTTTGTTGGTGATATCGGCTACGACCCAGACGATTACCAATCAAATCCTCAGCCCAACAGCGTTTCTAAAAATCAGGAGTCGTTGCTCTTATAAGCTCTGCCACAGTAAGGACAGAACCGAAATTTCAGAGAAGCGATCGGTTCCTTGCAACTTCCACAACGATCGCGCAACTGACATCCACAGGCAAAGCAATATTTGGAGCGAGCGCTTGTCCACATCGGATCTGGGGGCGTCCCCGGCACCCAACAGTTGGGACAGAACTTGAGGGAGGCGATCGCCTCTACCGCCACTCCCTTGCAAACAGCATCCAGATACTCCACAGGGACACTCAGGGCATGAGCCAAGCTACTTTTGGGCGTTTGCTTCAACCGGGTGGTCTGCCCCCGCTCGATTTTGCCTACACTCTGTAAGTGAAGCCCTGCTCGCTCTGCCAGTTCCTTCTGACTCAGCCCCAGGCTAATCCGTACCCGCCTGACATAATTTGCCAGAGTTTCTTCAGGGTTTGGAGCCAGTTCTGGCTGTAAAAGCGGCATTAAAGTATACGTAAATCTATTTCCCTTAAGACTATATTATTTCTTCAATTTCGCTGTCATTTTGAGTACCCTCATCAAAGTAAATGACTACTTCACTGGCTACAGTCACAACCGCCTTTTTGCAGCGTCCCGGTTTAGCTCGTACGACCTTGCGTTCCTATGAATCCACGCTGATGCCCCTACTGCAAGAGTATGGGCGATCGCCCATTGAAATCTTGACTCGTCAAGCGTTACAGGACTATCTCAACAATCTGACCAAGATTTCCTACACCACCCATCATCGTCATCAAGCCATTATCCAGGCGTTGTTTAACTTTGCCGTGGAGCAGGGGTATCTGAAAGCGAATCCGATCGCCCAACTGAAGCGCTGTAAACCGGACCAGGCAAAAGGCGAACATCGCAGCGATACCGTCATTCGTTACCTGGCTCCTGAACAACTTGTGGTTTTATATCAGGTCGTCGCCTCTGATTTGCGGCTGAATGCCCTGGTGCATCTCCTGCATCACACAGGTGCAAGAATTGCGGAAATCCTGGCGCTTGACCTGCAAGACCTGAATCTGGAGCAACGAAAGTTTCAGGTGATTGGCAAAGGGAACAAGCAACGCTGGTGTTTCTATAGCGAGGATGCAGCACAGGCTTTAGAACGCTACTGTCGCTATCAAAGGCACGCCAACAGTGTGGCATTGTTTACAGCACAGCAACCTTTTACGCTGGAAGTCAGCCGTTTGAGCTACCGCATGGGACATCAAGATTGGACTAACCTCATTGCCCAAGAACCCATGCTGAAAGGCGTGCGGATTCACGACCTGCGCCACACCTTTGCTACCGAACGAGTAGGGTTGATGGGCATTGAGGAACTTAGAGCTTTGATGGGACACCAGAACATTCAGACGACTTTGCGCTACCAAAAGGTAACATCACAGCGAGCAGAAACGGTTGCCAAGAAAGCGTTTAAATCGCTAGCTAAAAAGTGATTGAAGAAGTGTACATATAGCACTTATTTGTTTTGTTAGACCTTTTAGTGCAGAGTATAGTTGGTACTCTGCATCAGCAAAGTGAGTGTTGAGATCAGAAGCTGCTCACCCTTCATGCGGCTGTTGGGCTGAATCAGGAGCAGTATCAAACATGATGTCGTAGTGCAAGTTTGGAGTCTGTTGACGCAGGATGCGTAAATGAGCCTCGGCATCATTCCGGCGACGAAAACGAACCACTACACGTTGCTGCATATTGGACAGTAAGCGAACGATGCACCAGGGGTGGAGCTGTTGGTGATACGTCATGCTCCTCTCCTGTCGCTAGTGGCAGCAAGGCTGTTGAGTGCACGATCGATGACTCCTAGAAGGTGAGAAGCACTACTATCAGGGGGATGTAGTGACCAAGCAGCAATAGGAGCAGGTTGGTAAGCCAGGTAGTAGGCTTTGCCGTTGTTGTGATGAATCACCCACACTGCCTTTCGGGGTAGTTTCTGGATGCGATCGCCCTGCTCTACTAAAGCAGACCAGATCAGTTTGATTTCTACGATCACTTGTTGACCCTCGTTCACCCTGAATGCCTCTCAGTGATTGGATGCCGTCAAAAACTGAAGCCACCCTACAAAGAAGGTGGCAGCTCAAAACAGGTCAGGGTGCTATTGACACGCTAGAAGTCAGGTGCTTTTGTCTCCTGATGGAGTGACACAGAGGGTAGAACGGAGGTCTTCAGGGATTTGCTCAAAGTGTTCTAGCAGGAAGTCCATAAGAGCAAGGTGGCGGAGGTCGCTTGGGGTGGGGCGACGATAGCTGCGACCGCGACGAAACCAACAGCGCACGGTAGAAGTAGAGCGAGAACAGATCGCCGCGATCGCTTCCTGGCTGACGTGCCACTTGGCGTAGAAGGTCTGGGGTGTCATACCAAGCTGGCAATAGCTGTAGCGGTCAATCAGGTTCTGTTCTCGGTCACTTAGAGAACGGGGATTCATAAGGACTCCTCCGCTTCCAAGGGTTCAAGGTCGTCTTCCCAAGCGATGTCAGCCTGCACCCAGGCAGCACTGGGGGAGTCGGGATCGAGCCAAATGAGGTAGCACCAGTGCCAACAACAGCGGTGAGGAGCAAAGCTGTAAAATCTGCCGACCGCGATGCCCCAGTCAGTGAGTTCCCCATTGGAAAGCCAGCGGAGGCGATCGCCGTAGAGAAAGCGGGGCACTTCGACATCAGGAAAGTTAGCGGGTAAGTCGCTCATAGCAAAGTCAGACACGGCTGACTGATAGCCTGCTGGATAAGGTCTTGGAGGTGAGATGAGCAGTTCAAGGGCGCGATCAGGTGAAGCGGGGTTGCACTCTTGCTCAGTGGAATTGAGAGGTTTGGACATATATCGGTGAGCAGGTTAATCAAGTACAGTAGCAGGCATGGGTAAACCAACTGCGTACATCGTCTAAGGTAATCTGCCCTAAGCCTTGTGCAATGGCTTGATGTAAGGTTGCAGCGGTACGAGCTTCAGCCTCTCTAAGGAACTCCTTCAACTT
>NZ_JACJPI010000010.1 GCF_014695975.1 Leptolyngbya sp. FACHB-321 | reverse complement strand
GCGCGACGAGGTTCATCGGGTGCGCCCAGTTGGAACACTTCCGAAAACCACAAGCCATCGATCGCCAACTGAATAATGGTTGCTTGGGTTGGGTCAAGTCCATCAGTTTCGAGCCGTTGCCGACAGCGCTGTTCATACGCCTCAGCAAACTGCAGTAGCTCCGGCGGCATCTCTACAATCAGCGATGTCAAACGGGCAATCAATGCCAATGATTGTTTGCTCATCCGCAACGTCGAGCGAATGTACGCCCTGACCCACTGTCCTGGCGTTCCCGGTGCATCATCCTGGTCAAACTCCGCTTGTAGCGCTGCTTCAAAATCTTGAATTAGCTGCTCGCCCAACCCCACTACCAAGGCATTCTTATTGGGGAAGTGGTAGAGCAAGCCGCCTTTACTGACTCCAGCTTGATGCGCCACTGCATCGAGCGTCAGTGCCTCCACACCTTTGTCGAGAATGACTTGAGCAGCAGCACGCAGCAAGGTGCTATGGGTAAGCGACCGCGCTTGTGACTTTTTGATCGGAACCACAGGAACACCAGCAGTAATTTTCTAAAACCGTCTAGACGGTACACCAACTGTTTTACTATACTGCCTGGACGGTTTTTCGGTCAAGGGAGCCAGCCATCTTTTTGGAGAAACTCGGTAGAAACAGGCGCAGAGTGAGGCGATGCCAGCTTTCTAAAGCACTGCTAATCAGTTCTAGCTTTGCGATCACGCGGTTACAAGCTCTACTCAGCCTGCTGTAAAACGACTCGGTAGCCATCCAGGTCTGCAAAGGTGACTCCATCTTTGTCCCAATCGTGGATTGCGAGAGTTTACAGGTTCATATAGCAGTCGAAGAGAACGCGAGGACAGACATAAACCTTGAAACTTCCTTTGAGCCAGGGCTTCGGTTTATCCTTCATTCTTTTGCTACAGCCGAGCGCTTTCACCTGGTCAACAGTCCGCTGCCACTCTTATTGATCCAGAGGGTAGAAAAACAATCAGCTTAGCTTGGGTTGGAGCGCGACCCAAGCTGATTCAGCGGCGTAACGACCCCAATTAAGTGGCGTAGGTACTTTGGCAACGCCACCAAGACCTCTCAACCGTCCACTTTATCGACTTGCTGTACATCTGCCCACGGAACCCATCTCAAAAAACATCGATTACCATGCTGCTCCGTAACTTCTGCACCTAACTGCTTGTAAAAGTGAAGCCCACGGGTATTTCGAGCATCAGCGTTCCAAGCAAGATGAGTACAGTCATTTTCCTTGGCAATTTGAGCTAATTGAGCCATTAAGGCTGCTCCTGCACCCTGACTTCTTATCTTGTCATCCACGTACAGATCATCAAGCCAAAGGCTCGGCTGACCGGCAAAGGATGAGTACCTGAAGCCATATAAAGCAAAGCCGACCTCATGCCCTGAAAACTCTGCAAACAAAATGTAAGAAAAGGGCCTTGCTCCGAAAAGTGTCCTGCGTATTTTGTCTTCGGATACTGCAGCACACTAGAGAAGGCACCGATGTTGCGGTCAAATTCTGATTTCTTCTGGATGAATGAGACAATCAGAGATACATCATCAGGAGTGGCAGATCGGACTTTCATGGCTCAACTGAACTTTCATGCTCAACTTGCGATCGCTTCAGAATTTACCAATGTTTAAGTCACCAGACCTGTAGGGACAGCGACAGTATACTAAGTTCCGGTCGAAGAGGCTTATTGGCTGATTGTCCTCAGCACAAGGCGAAGTTGCGGGGCTGATTGCAAACAAATGCTCTCTGTGTGCTGAAAGGAAAATACTGGGAGCGATGCGGCGATGCAATAGAACCTCTAAGTCGTCTGCGAAAAGGACCTCTGAAACCTTTAAGAGATGACTCAGCGTATCGAGTCTAGAACTGAAAATACTTTGTAGGGCTATGATTTTCTGATTGCCATACAATTTCTAAGCATACAATTTATCATGCCTAACGTTCGCGCTCACCGGATGCAGATAATCTTTGCTACTTAGTCAACTAAATACGGGCGTTCCGGTGCAGCGCAGTTATTATGTGCCTTCAATATTCTCACTTGACGCGAACTTAGCAAATACTTCTGCTTCTGTCATGTTTAAGGTTTGATTGGCAAATTCATAGTAACCAGGTTTCACGTCTATAAAGATTTGCTCCTTAAACTCAAACTCAATTTCATTTTGAAAAAGACCTGCTGGGACAAAATACTCACTGGTAGCCAACAATCTATAAAAAATATGCGTACCGCATTCACCACAGAACGCTCTCTCAGCCCATGCTGAGGACTGGTACACTTTCAGTTTGTCAACGCCGTCTATTTGCACATCTGAGCCACAAGCTACACCTAAGGCTGGTCCGCCACCCCATCGCCGACACATCCCGCAATGACAAGCATCTATATTCTTTTTGTCTGGCGTTCGGACAGTGATTGCACCGCAAAGACACTTACCATCCATACCGCTCTCCTCGCTCTTCAGTGTTTGCCGTCTCATCTTGGCACATAACGTTCCAAACGAGCGGCTATGAAGCATCCTTCATCATTCATAACTAATCTCACAAATCCGCTCCATTTGGGTTGTTAGCCTGTGTGCTATCGCCTCGATCTTCAACATACTGCTTTAAATTTCTAAGACAAAGTTCCTGGGCTTGTTGGAATGGGCGTTGCACTACCAAGCGAAAAACTAGGTAAGCAAAAAGATTAGAAAGCTCAAAATAAAAATTCCATACAACCCTTGTTTTGGCATCTAGAGTTTCATATGACCACTTTCCAGAGGCAGCCCGGATCAACCAAGAAAAGGGTGGCTTAAAGCCTTTGACCAACTCATATCGCTGCGTATCAGGTCGTGCTAGCGAGACAATCACTTCTTCAATAGACGATCCATCACTGTTGGTAACAATCCGTATGCTTCCTTCATGAAGGGGCAGTCCATCGATAGTTTTTGCACTCACAATGGCAGGAATACCTTTATAGCCAGTGAAGAACTTTGGCAGATTCTGGCAATCTGTTGACGCATCAAAAACGGCTTCAATCCCTGCATTTACGATAACTTGAGCAATCGTCTGGATCTGCATATTGAACCATGATGTAGAACAACACAGCAACCAATATACCTTCTAAATCGAGACTCTCTTCCCTCCACTGTCTCCCCTACCGCTGCTTTCAGTGCAGGGCAAATTTTGCTCGTCACCACTATGAACAAAAAAACCGCTCAAAAACTGCTTCAGCGGCACTTACAAGCAGTGCTCAACGAGAATACGGCTCAAACGGTGTCTCCCTTTCGTGCTGTCTTCATACAGTTTGTGCTTAGTGAAGGCACCGATCGACAGCCAATTAACAACCTGTGCTACGACATAACAGCGCTGCTGGGGCAAGTAGCAATTCACTTAGGACACGTTGACCTGAACGTTCAAAATGAGCTAACGATTAAAGCGATCGTGCAGCGCTCAGTGGACATGCTTGAGCTTGAGCACATGCAAGACATTAAAGCGGCGGATACCCTGGCTATAGCCTTGGTAGACCAACTCAGTAGTTGGGGTGACGCAGGAGCAAGCGGTGCTCTTGCTCAACGTTTTGGTGAGGCGTTAACCGTCGTGGCTCAGACCCTCAACTGTGTGAACAACCACGCAGAGTGGAAAGAGCCACCACCGTCGCTACTGTCAGCCTGTGAACAAGCCATTAAGCACCCTGAGTCAGACTGGCAAGTCAACGTCATGCGGGCACTTGGCGACGACACATGGGGCAAACAACTTCAGGAACTCGCTAGCAAAGTACTTGCTCCAGAGTACCGCGAGCAGTGCTGGCGCAGCTTAGAGACAGCGGTACAGTCCTACAAACTCCAAAAGTGTTCGCAGTGCTATGCACAAGGCTCAGTCCGGTACTCCTGTGGTGAGTATGCCGGACGCTACTGCGATGAACATTGGGAAACTGCTGGCTTTAGACCAGCAGACGAGCATGTGGATTACCTGGACGCCGGTGAATAACGCACTTAAGCGGAGGCGTATTAACCATGACAGTCAACGCAACCGCAACAGACGAATAGTTATGTAGTACATCAGAGTAGAGCAAAAGCCGCTTTCGTATACGACCGAGACGGACAGACTTGGTTAACAAATCTAACCCAAGAGCAGGTGAGCTGGTAGAATAAAGAAAACTGTCTCGAGTGACAACAGATGTAGCGTAGACATGAAGCTCACAGCGCTAAAAGCAAAGACCTATGAGACCTGGCAAACACTGCATACAGTGACAGAAGCGTTCGCTCAAGTAAGCACACCTCAACACGATCAGGTGTTTAAGCAGGAAGTAAGAGGCTATGGTGACTTGCGCTATAAAGCCACCTGGGAACGTGCGTTTACGGCGCTGCTTGCCAAACTGCTCTACGATCACAATGACGATAATCGGACGCTGATCCTGCTGCACTTCCTGGCCTACCCGCAGGCAGAAGGGCACAGCTACCTGAGACCGCTACTGCTAGAGCAGTTTCTTATGTTTCCGTACGGGTTTAATTGTCTCATGCAAGGGCTGCAAGCGATCGCACAGTACGGCACAGCGAGTTATAGTACTTCTGTCTTCGATTTGAGCACTTTCGCGCATGAGTTCCACACCGCCGCCGTCCGAGCCGGACGAACAGCTGAACTTACAGCTACCGGGACTCCCCTCCTCGTCCCCAGTGCCGCCTAAGGGGAAAAGTAAGCGCAAAGCCAAAACACCTGGACCGCTACCGACCGTTGAAACGGTACTTGCTAACTTCGCTTCACTGACCACTGAACGATTAGACATGAGGGACGCTCTGACCGTCTCCATTCGGCGCAAAGGTGGCTCTCAGCAAGCGTACATTCAAGTCACTGCTAGCATTTATAGACTCGGGTTTGGCTACCAGTCAGCACGGCTGTTCTATGAGGCCTATAACCTGCCGCCCAGCAGTCGCAACGACCTGCCGCCTGGGGTGCTGCGTGTGCTGCTGGTGTACGAGTTCGCAGTCATGAGGCGCTTGGACAGCCACGTCATGGAGACCAGCGCTCAGACAGAGGTAGACAACGAAATTGTTGCAGAGGCAAAGCTAGCAGTACAGGCAACAAAGCGGTTTCTGTACTGGCTCGACTGCGGTAAAACGCTACCAGAAAGCTAGAGCGGACTGAGCAAGCAAAACAGAGGCAAGCAGATATGACCTGGAACGAAACGAGTCGCGACACATGGACAGTGGACTTAGGAGAGGGCACAGTCAAAATTGCTTTCTTCAAGCCGGTTTATGACCCGGAACGCTGCCATTTCTCAATCAACGGCAGCGTCTAATAACGAAGGTTTTATCCCTCTTTTGTTACTTTAAGGAGAGAGAAGTCGTTCAAGTCCCGTCAAGCTAGCAGTTGCTGGGGAACGGGCAGGATGCGAAAGGTATCCATCCAATCCATCAGCTGATGTAAGCCTCGTTTGAGTCCAGGTGTGGGGAAAACTTGTAACCACACTGCCAGCATCCCCCAATACCAATACGGTTGCAGCAATAATCGTAAATTGTTCAATGCACTCTTCCAGGTAATGCCTAACGCCCAATCAGGATGGTGAGTAAAGGGCAGCACCTGAGGTGGGACAGCTTCTGTTGCGGTTAAGTGTGGCTGGTACTGCTTGCACTGTTCAGCGTGTAGGCTCACCAGCAAGTAAGCGCTGAACACTAACTCCCACCAACGCTCAATACTGTTGTCATCAGTTAAGCGATAATCATGCCATCCCAATGCCTGCTTCACCTGTCTGAACCCATATTCAATCCAGGTTCTTAAACTGTATTGAGTCGCAACACTTAACAGGATACCTCCCTCGAGATTTGTCATGATGAACCAGCTAGCGGCTTGGTCGGGAGCTGATGTGCTGCCCTTGGTGATTTGGTAGTACCGCACTTTGCGGCGATGTCCAAAAATGATTTCGCGCAGATGTCGTCGTGCGGTGGGATGCTCGGACAGCGGTTGGTCATAGGCGTGCCAAAAGTTGTAGCGCACCCGTTGCCCCTTCGCCATCAGCACCCCATGATTCGAGCGAATCGCCACAATGTACGGCAATTGCAACGTCTCTAGACACCGGATCACCGCTTCACTTTCGCCATACAAGCTGTCCGCTAACACACGCTTAATGGCAAACCCTAAAGCTTTGATCTGCTGCATCAGCCCAATCGCGATCTGGGGTTTGCTCTGGTACTCGTCTGAGACTTTGAGTCGAGCTTTTGGTTTGTAGATTTTGCATAGCAGCGGCTACGTGATGCCCTCGACTACCGCATACGCATTGACGCTGACCATCCCCTTTGCAGTCTTGCCCAAGTTGCCAATGTATTGCTTGGCCACATAGTCGGTGGCTTCCCCTTTCTTCACATCACCCGTTTCATCAATGCACAGAGTAATGGGGCTCGTGCCAATTTGTTGGCGAATCAGCTGTAATCGAATGGCTCTAACTTGAGCCACGTCCCACACCGCATCGCGCAAAAAGTGATGCAAACTTTGTCCGTCTTTCAGTCCAATGCGTTTGGCAATCTCCGGTAGTGTTTTGCGTGCTAGAGCGCTGATCATTCCCACATGGAGCCACTTGAAGCATTCGTAGGAACGCACATCGTCAAAAACCGAACGGTATAACAAGCAATACTCGTCAACGAAGCCCACTGTCGCAACGGGGTGTCTGAGCGTCATGATTTCAACTTCGACACAGCTACTTCTAGCTTAATTTGCTCTCCTTAAAGTAACAAAAGAGGGATAACTCGAGATGGTAGGGCATGGGCAAGCCAAAATATAGCACTCCAGGCTGTCGGTTGCACTGACGTGCCAGAGGGGCGGCATTAGAGGCTCACACATGGCACAGCACAGCAACTGGAAAACGTCTGGACAGAAACAGCAGAAAGGGCAGTCCAATGCCTCTGCCCGCGCCCGTCACAAACGAAAACAACTCAAGCGCTTAAGTCAAAAGCTTCGAGCGGCACAGGCTGACAACAGCGGCACTGTGCCGAAACTGCCCACAATACAGTCCTCAAGGATACGGACTTCTCCTTACTCTCCTCACGGGGAGTAGAGTTTTTCCGGTCTCAAGCTAGGTTAGACTAACCACAAAGTGCAGCAGCCGTCTCCTCAACTCTTTACAGACAAGACGTGGTAACAGTCAAACCAGGGTACCAACCTCAAGCCAGTGACACCAGTCTTGAGACTGACGTGTATGAGTTTGCGTTGCTGCGGCAGAAGTCAAACCGAGATCGTTGGAACATGGCTGCGCGTCTGATCCAGTGGGCAAAAAAGTTGTCTTTACGAAGCATTCAGAAGTCACGACCAGTAGAAATTAACCGTTACTTTGCCCAAGCGGTACTAGGTGACAAGTGGGCACCAGAGCTTACACCAACGGACGGAGACACAACCATGTGGGTGCAAGACCCGAGCGCGATCGCACAATTACTCCACCCTATTTTTGAGCAATTCAACATACCGTATTATATTACAGGCGGCGTAGCGGCGATTCTTTACGGTGAACCACGAACAACGCGTGATCTGGACGTAGTCATTAACTTGCAGCGTGAGCAGCTGACGTTGTTAGTCGTCGCTTTAGAAACGTCCGGTTTCTATTGTCCACCTGGCGCAATCGAAGAGTTGCAAGCCGGACAGGGGCAAACCTTCAGCGTGACGCACATGACAATGGTGCTCAATGCTGACCTTGTCTTGAACTCGGACACGCCTTTCGACCGCTCAAAAATGGAGCGGCGGCGTCTGGAGTCCTTTGGTGAGACGGACAACCAGCAGTTCTGGGTTGCCTCTCCTGAAGACCTGGTGTTAGCAAAACTGCTGTGGCGACAGCGTTCACAGTCAGAGAAACAGTGGCGGGACGTACTGGGAGTCCTCAAAGTACAGGGAGAAACCTTAGACTTCGATTACCTGTTCCAGTGGTCAGACGCACTGGGACTTACAGAAGCACTCAGTCAAGCGATCGTGGCAGCGGGACTGACGACAGAACCGTAACATACCCCTCCCTCTCTCCCTACCGTCTCTCTAATGCTCCGTCAGCGTGCTCTCAGACGCGCCACAAAGGATGGAACGGCATGGCAACGCCACACAGGTTGATTAACGGTCAAGCTGACTGGAAGGGCAAAACAAAGCCAGCAGCAGAAGCGGAACGAAACAAGCACCTAGACCGGCTGTTTGAACAGGATTAGCCTGCATTCCCCCATCCTCGCGTAGCAGGTAGGGGTTAAGGCGTGGCAATGGAGCGCAGCGGCGTTGCCAATCGATTAATCATTGTAGCCCTGGTGCTCGATGTACTCCTTCAGGGTTTTCAGGGGCACACCGCCAACCGAAACAAACCCATAGCCCCTTTTCCAAAAGACAGGTTTCCAGTAATAGTGTTTCAGAAAGTCTCGAAATTCTTTCCGAATTTCCCTACTGATGATTGTTTTGAGGATGTTGACGAGCTTAGACAGAGCAATGTCAGGAGCCATCTCAACCAGCAAGTGAATCTGGTCGTTACTGCCTACATCTGCTTTGCACTCCAATAACGTGCATTTTTGAGTTTCACAAAGCTTCGCCATTATTGATTTCAGCCTTGATTCAATCTCTGCCGTGATGACGGGATGACGGTATTTCGTAACAAACACTATGTGAATGTTGAGTGCCCCAAAGCCGTGACCGTAAGGCTTAAGCTTCATTGTCAAAGCAATCACTATGCTGATACAATTGTTCTATGCCAACCCGAAAACCCATCATTCGCACTGACAAATGGAGCCTTAACCCAACGGCGGTACAGCGATTGCTGTTCGACAAAACGGTGAAGGTTTATCGTCGTTTGTGCAGGCATTTGGTGAGCGTAGTTTTCACTCACTGGAAAGAATTGGGCGGGTTATCTAGCAAGAATGTTATCCCTGCGGTAGAGCGGTTAGTGCATCAAACCGTCCAAAATCCAAATGTGAAATACGCATCTATTGACCGAGTATTTCGCAAGTTTCCTAGTTACTATCGTCGGGCTGCAATTGCCTTCGCTGTCGGTCAAGTTAGCAGCTTTGTCACTCGCTACCAGGAGTGGCAATCAGGCGTTCGCGGCAGGCGAGATGCTAAACCGCCCATTCTTACTGCCAATGCTGGGTGCTACCCAGCGCTGTATCGGGGGCAGTGCTACAAACTGCACGGGCACGACCAAATCGAGATCAAGGTTTTCACTGGCACAGACTGGGTTTGGACAAATGTTCACATCTCAGGATTGAGAGAACGACACACGGTAGACAGTAACAAACAGTTGTCTCCTTCGCTCATTTTCAACGAGCAAGCCTGCCATCTCTCTGTACCCTTTGAGTGCCACCCAGAGAAGCGACAACCCGATTACAATGTGGTTGCCGTTGATTTGGGGATTAACACGACGGCAACGGTTTCAGTTGTTACCTTTGACGGTACTGTAATCTGGCGTGAATTCATTCACCCCGGAAGAGACATAGACCGTAGGGACAAGCGACTGAAATCGGTGTCAGTCAGAGCAAGTAAAACGATGGGTAAGGGTGGAAGGCTTCAGAAAGGCTTCTGCTCTAACACCTATCGCAAATGCCGGAATATTAACCAGCAAATTGCTCACATTGTTTCTAAGCGAATTGTGAATATTGCCAAGCAGTTTAATGCTGGGGCTATTGTCTTTGAGCATCTCAAGGGCTGGAAGGCAAAAGGTGGGCGAAAAGGCTCCAACTTGCGTCAACGCTTCCACGGCTGGCTCAAGGCAATGATTCACGATTACACCGAACTGAAGTGGCAAGAGGTGGGCGGTAAGACAATTGATGTCGTTGCTGCCTATACCTCCAAGCTGGCGTATGACGGCTCTGGAGTAGTCAAGCGTGATTCTAAGAATTACGCTCTAGCAAAATTTGCCTCTGGCAAGCGCTATAACTGCGATCTGAACGGTTCCCAGAATATTGCTGCCAGAGGCCTTCTTAAGCTCACTTGCCGCAAGGACAGTGAGGAGTGGTCGGGCAAAAGTTCCCGCCACTCGCCTAGAAGCTGGGCTTGTTTGTGTGATCTGTGGACTCGCAATCTTCAGGTTAGCACCGACACCACCACCTCGCGTGAGCAGTTGGTGTGAGCTTCATCTAGCAGAGTGGCTACAAGACCTGGAAATCGTAGTCGAGCCGCAACGGGTGCGTACCACAGACGGGTTTACCCTGGAACGCAAACCAGACGGCAGTTATAGCGACGGTAACTTAACCTACGAGTCTCTGCAAGACCTTGATCGTGAACACGACTGGGAGGAAAGCGCTTAGAGGAGTAAGCTAGAAATTAAAGTCAGTGCCCACACAATGAGCATGCCACTGCCTAGTAATAAGTGAAAAGCAAACATGGCTTACAGCGATTTCAAAAACTTGGGACAGGCAGTCAAAGACTTAAGTCTCAATCTGGAAAACCGTTCTGGGCTTTTCAGCAACATCCAACCAATTGAACCTTCAGAGAAACTCAAGTCACTTCTGGCTGATTACCTGGAACTAGCTATCAACATTGGCACCGAAAAAGCACGCTCGGAGCTTATTGTGGCACCGATTTTGTTAGACGTACGACGTCACTTGAAGAATCGGATTAGCTACTTTTCCGGTAGCACGCTTAACGTCAACGTCGAAAAGGGATTGACAGGCGAGTGCGACTTCGTGCTCAGTAACTCAGTGAACCAACTCGAAATCAGTGCTCCTGTGCTGACTGTAGTGGAAGCAAAGAAAAGCGACATTAAGCTCGGCTTAGGACAGTGTGCAGCCCAAATGGTAGGGGCGCAGTACTTTAATCGATCGCAAGGACAAACTCAGACCATTTATGGTGCTGTCACCACAGGCGAGATCTGGAAGTTTATGTGCCTGGAAGAAGAGTTGCTGTCAGTCGATCTCTCCGAGTATTACATTACTCAACTCTCTTCAATACTGGGAACCTTAGCCGCACCGTTTCTCGAGCTTCATTAAGCTAAAGAAGGTCCAACGGCTAATTCAAACTGAACGCTGCTGTACAAGTGGGCAAAGCTGATGTTGATGCATCAGCACTGCTACGATCAAGCTCATGTCAGTATGCATGACAAGCACCTAGTGGTTGAGGAGCCGTATGAGGTGACAAGCTTCAAACACAGTTTTGCAGACCAGTGGAGTGGGTGGCCGCTCTGCTGAGCTTAACCCACCCCCTAATGAAGTAATGCTCCTGGTACTTAATCACCAAGCGATTGAAACTTGGTCAGGCACTCAAAGGAGTCAGCAAAACAGCACTTTGTTACTTTGGGCGCGGCTGCAAGGCTGCAAGAATGTCGTCAACTGACAAGCTCAAGTTTGGAAACACCTGCGATCGTACTGGCTCAGTACCACGAAACTGCATGAACTGATACTCGCCATCAAGCAACTGGTACACCGTGATTAACGGCTGCTTCGGAGAACCGATATGGCGACTAGCCCCAAGCGCAAGATAATCGATAATCCAGTATTCAGCGATGCCCATTTCTTCGTAATCTGGCAGCTTACGCTCATAGTCGTCACGCCAATTGCTGCTGGTGATCTCGATGACGAGTTGGGCGGAGGTTCCCTTGGAGATGGTTGATTCCTTCTGCCAACGAGGGTCCTCGTCGATCGTGCGCTCGTCTAGCACCACCAAATCTGGCAAGTACCCCGCTTTGTCAGACTGTGGCTTGACATAGCAAGTTTGAGGGATGAAGAAAGGCAGGTCTTCTTTCTCCACTTCTACTATGAGTTTACGCAGAACAAAAGCTGAGACACGCCCGTGCGGACCAGTTGGCTTCACTGGAACAACGGCTCCATTCATTAATTCGTACAGGTTTTCGTCGTCAGGGTAAGACGCCAAAAACTCGTCAAAGGTTAGCGATCGTTCTAAAGCTTGAACCATGATCTTGCCCTTGGCTGGAGATTCTATTGTAGCTGGGTTGAGACCACTGGCAAGTTGATCTGAGACGCGCTTCAAGAGTCTCGTCCCCTTTAGTGCTGCGGGTATTGCGGTTTTAGTGGAACTGGCGATCGCCCATAAAGAAACCCCCGACCCAGCGCTCAAGGGCAGTGGGTCTGAAGGGCTACGTTGATAATGCGTTTAAGGGTATTGACCAGCCGTGCCATCTTCGTTGTGCCACTGCGTCAAAGCAACACGAAAATCAGGACGATGATCTAGATCGCCTGGTATGGCTACCTTGAAATCGGCGTAGCCTCCCGGTGGCACCGATAATGGTTTAGTCCGCATCGATTCCACCAGTTTTTGCGATCCCACGTTAATGGACAGGGTTATTGCTAGACCACTAATCGACTGCTTTGTCTGGTTTTGCACCTTGCCAGAAAGCGTCCAACCAGAAGCGCTGCCTTTGATCTCGCGTGCTGTCTCAGCCACCTGCCCACCCTTAGCCGCTTGCTTCTGAGGCTTCAGGGCAGTTTGTCGAATGATCGGCTCACTAGTAACATTGATAGCTGTCGGTTTGCCAGTACATAAAGTCGTCAGGTTGATCACGCGCCCTGACTGCGTTTGGACATAGCAGGGGTAATCCGGTTCAGTCGGTCGGCTAGAAGCCCCCGAAGTTGGCAGAGAGTGCCGTAGCAACGACTGAGGCAACAGCCCAACGAAGAAGGTTCATGGTTTGACCGGGTAGGTGCTGTTTCAAGCGTTCCCGGTGTAGAGAGAAAAACCCCAAGGTTGTTATGAAGCGTTCACGAAGGCGGTGATACTAAAGTCAAAAGTTGGAAGCGGTCACCCATAAAAGACTCCTGACCAAGCAGTTGAGGGTTAATTGCAGGTTTGGTTCTCAAGCGCTACAGCTTCGACTATATGTGGAGCGGAAACGGGTCGTGGTCAGGGAGGGGCAGGTCGAGTCGGTAGCGCTGAAGGTATAGCGGTGGCACTCCAAGCCAGTCAACCGTTTGGCATAACATGGCTACCCTTATTAAGCGAATTAAATTTTCTAGAGATTTTTTAAGTTTCGAGGTTATGTTGGCTCTAAATCAATACTGAATTGCGGAGAAAAATTTGAGTTTTGAACCAGCTTCCGAGCCAACCAAGAAGGCACGTACCGTCCCGCCAGAGATTGACAAACTACACAAACTTTACGTCTCATACTTCCGGGTCGCTCGCACACTACATTATGTTAGTGGAGTTTCAGGTCTGACATTTTCACTCATGGCGACTTCCGGTTTCGGAGGTAACGAAGCGTCACGGGCATGGGCATTGGGAGCAGGAGTCTGCTTCGGTGCAATGGGTTTTATTGATCCGAACTCCAGGTATAAGAAGTGTGTCAAAGCCGCAAGGATTCTCAATATTGCAATTCTTCGTTATGAATACGGTGAGTTATCGCAAACAGAACTTATTTCGGCTGTTGAGCATGCTGAAAACGTAGTTACGGAAATGGAAGAGATGGAAGGAAGCTTCCCTAGAGAAGCCACAAATGCTGTAGGTAATGAAAGGAATAAAAAATAGGTTTAGTATTGTTAACGCAGAAACAACCTTATTTAGAAGGTTTCAAAATTATTCATAGCTACAGGCAACGCCCCTGAAGGTTTAAAGCTATCCGTTCCACAACTCCCACAATGCCACTGTTGAAGAGAGACATTAGCCTGAGCGATCACTTGCCCGTAATGAGGACATTTGCCCGTAAACAGTGGATGCCACATGAGCAGTGCCATCTGTTCCACACGGCTGAGATGGTGAGACGGTTGAGGAATGGTTTCGCCTGCATAGAAGCCGGGAGTTTCAGTCTTCGCTTGATGTTCTTACCGGGGTAAGCGAGCCGTACAACCAGCCTGCTTAAATTGATTCACAATGCTGGGTACTCGCTGAAAATAGTCAACAGTGGCTGGGTCTTGTAAGGGGCGAGGATTGGCATATTCGTAAAGTCCAGCCTTGCCGTTAAAAACACCAGCAGACCCCAGGAAAGCATCTTGTCTAATCAGAATTTTGCGATTGCCTGTTTGTACCCGTCCCCTGACAACCTTACCCAATGTCAAGGCAAACCCTGAATCGTTAGCCCCTGGAATGAACGTTTCAATGATGCAGACCTGCCCTTTCGTGCGGGAGGGATAGATTAGCATTGATTCCTCGATCGCAGTCCAGCCACCTAGAAAGGTCGCTACTGCCGGATCAAAACGGGCCCAGGACTGGACAAAGGTTTCACGTTGCTGCCGTTCAGCAGGGGTGCGTCGATCGCTATAGGTGCGAGTCGGACCATTTTTCAAACTAGGCAACTTGCGCTTAAACTGCTGGCTTAGACTTTGCATCTCCCGCTCGGTTGGATAACGTTGTCCTTGTGCCAGGGCAGCTTGCGTCAAGCCAATGAGAAGTAACAGACTAGCAACGGATAGATGTATTAGTTTCATAGCGGTTCTTCGTAATGATTTAGCCAGCTCAACATTATTCCAGTGTTTTCCTGCCCCCAGCACTGTTTGCGTTACTCCCACGGCATAACAGGCATCCGGTTTTAGGATTCCATACGCTCTATCCCTAACGTTTTGCTAGCTGGATAGCGATGCACCAATTACTGCCCTTAGGCTTCGCTAGAGTGTCCGAATCATCTGGGTTATGACTGCGTTACTCCTTTCATTTCATTAAGGAGTCGTGGGTGTTCTACAACTGAGCTAAAGCCGTTATAACCTGCCGGTGCCGACTGCATTGATGTCATTCTTCATACAGGCTCTACGTTTCTATGTATTAGTCTCTTGCACTAGGACTAAGGGTTTGGTTGTCTTGGCAGTGGCAAGGCTAAGGTCATGCTGGAATTTAAGAGTAGAGCAGGCAAGGGTAGCAACGGTTGACTCAGTGCATAAGGCTTCAGCCAAGCCATGCTTGTGGTGCGCTTGAAAACTAAGGCGCCTAATTTTACGTACTGAAAAGAAAATTTCGAGCAAAATGAAAGGCACTAGATACGAGAGTACGAATAAGCCTTCACCAGATCTTCCCAGATGATTAGCGAATTCTTTATCCAAAGTCGGCTGCTTACTTCTGCACTAGTATTGACCTTTTTTTTGGTCTGTTTCATCCTCAAGCCTGATTTTTGGCTGCTACTGCCCGTCTTGGCTATACCTATCGCCCTTACATGGTTTTTGTGGCTGTTTAATACCCTCTTTCTCGGTGGTGCTTTGAATCAGCTAGGGATTCGACCACAGCAACTTGTAGGGTTATGGGGTCTGCTCTTTGCGCCTCTGTTGCATGACCATACCAGAGCCGATGAAGCTGACCATCTGGTGGGTAATACAGTAGCCTTTATAAGCTTTGGCGGCTTTCTTGTGATGCCGAGAGGCGTGACTGACTTTCTCATCATTACTGCGGTAGTCGCACTTACAAGTGGCTTATTTACCTGGCTATGGGGGCAGTATGGTACAAACCACATTGGAGCGAGTGGTATCCTGTACGGTTATCTCGGTTTCTTACTCCTGCGCGGTTTCTACGAGCAGCAGGTAGTCTCATCCTTACTTTCGATGTTCACCCTTGCGTTCTATAGCCCGCTACTCTTGGGTCTTTTTCCGCAAAGGGCAGGTGTCTCTTGGGAGATGCATTGCGGTGGCTTTGTCGGTGGTCTAACAACCGCTTGCTATTTCAATACCATCAAAGCCTACGCGCCCTTGCCAGTGTCAATGTTATTGCCGTTGCTGCAACATCTCTAAGCCACGCTTCTTGTCCCCTGCGTCCTGCCTGCGCTCATTCACACCTGCGTAATTGAAACGGATAGAAGCACTGGAAGCACTGATCGACTATACGCTTCATGTGCTGCCCGGTTGATTGCCTACCTAGCTGATGCCAGTCTACTACTACTTGTAGACCAGAACTAAGAAAGTGTTTGTAAACACTGGTTAAGCAGGTTTCAAGTGCCTCATTCGGCGGTTGTTTGTTAACCGCCTCAGCATCAACCGAATCATGACTACATGAATCCTACCTTCATGGTTTTCAGGTAGAGTTTCATAGTCTCGTGTGAGTGCACGTGCATTCTCTAACCATGTCCAAGTCCGTTCCACAAGCCAACGCTTCGGTTCGACTTGAAACCCTTTGGTTTCGGTTGAACGTTGGCTTAATGCGACTTCAACTGAGCGCGCTGAGGTAGCAAAGAAGTGCTCAATCAAGTTCCCAAAATCGACTCGATACCCTTGGTCCGCAGCACTTTGCCAATGCGTCCAAACCGTTCGAGTACCCAGACTAAAACGGCAGGAGCCGCTTTGACGTTTCCTTTAGTCTTGCTAGTAATACTAATCGTGATATAGGCCTTGCTCTCGCTATTGGTAAGGTGTATACAAAAGCAGTTGAGCTTAATCAGATTTTCGATAAACTTGATTATGCTATCAGTCCTAGTGAAAGAGATAGAGCGCTAGAACTTGAGCATTCTCGTAATCGCTCTCTTGAGCTTGCTTTTAAACTTACACGCGATTCAGGAGTAGCGGTTCAGCTTAAACAGCTTCAAGCCAAACCGCTCAGACCTACCCGATCTTCGACAGTTCGACAAGAGTTTTTACAACAAATTTGGGAAGCGTTACTTAGTGTATTTGAGCTGAAGGAAACGCTGCTAGAAATATCTCAGCAGGAAATTGAGGAAATTGAAAATTATTTGTATATTACTTACCTTTTAATCTGTTGCAAGAAAGCTTCAGTAAGGCTTTCTCCCAAAACTTGGGAACAGATTAAATCCAGATTCTATTATCAAGGGAGCAATAAGTTAAGGCGACAATATTTTTTCAGTAGCTGTTTCCTTAATATCTCATTTTATTTACTGCATTCTGCACACATTGGGCATACTGAACGTAACTGCAGTCGCCTATATACTCCAATGGCAACCCTCATTCCTGCATTCAGCACGTGTGCTCAGCGCATGACTTCTGGTGAACGGCGCTTAGCTCAACGGCTGGAGGACAAGCTAGAGGCTGATTATCTGCTCTGGTACGATGTCCCGATCGGTGCGAAGCGACTCCACCCTGATTTTATCCTCCTGCATCCACTACGGGGGTTAATCGTGCTGGAGGTGAAAGACTGGAAACTGACGACGATCCAGCAGATCAACCGAGAGACAGTAACACTGCTCACGGACGCTGGCATGAAGTCAGTAGACAACCCCTTGGAGCAAGCTAGACGGTACACGCTAGCGATCAACCAACAGCTTGAGCAGGATCGGTTGCTGGTACAGTCTGAGGGTCGTTATCAAGGCAGGCTGGCGTTTCCCTACAGCTATGGGGTTGTCCTGACAAACATCACTCGCCAGCAGTTTGAGGCTGAGGGCGGGTTACAGGCAGTTTTAACCCCAAATCTCATCATCTGCCAGGATGAAATGTATGAGAGCGTGGACGACTATACCTTTCAACGACGGCTTTGGGATCTCTGCACCTGTAGCTTTGGCGAACCACTGACTCCAACGCAGCTCGATCGCATCCGCTGGCACCTATTCCCAGACGTGCGAATCGTCAGCAAACAGCTTTCACTGCTACCGGATGTGCCAGAAGAAGCGACTGCGATGATCGCGCTGCCTAACCTGTTGCAAGTGATGGACATTCAGCAGGAACAGCTTGCCCGTAGCCTGGGCGAGGGGCATCGGGTCATACATGGGGTAGCGGGTTCTGGTAAGACGCTGATTCTGGTCTACCGCTGCCTGCATATGGCACAGGAGACAACCAAACCCATCCTGGTACTTTGCTTTAACGTGTCTCTAGCTGCCAGACTCCGGCAAATGCTTCATGCAAAAGGCATAGGGAGCGATCGCGTGCAGGTGCGACACTTTCACGGCTGGTGTGGGGAGCTACTCCGGCGGCATCGTTTACCAAAGCCAAGCGCTAACGAGTTCCAGGGTACAGCCTACGTGGAGGCAGTAGTGCAACGGGTGATCCAAGGGGTAGACGCGGACATCATCCCCGCTGGCAGCTATGGAGCCGTGCTGATTGATGAAGGGCATGACTTTCGACCAGAGTGGTTAAAGTTAGCTGCGCAGATGGTCGATCCAGTCACAAAAGCTTTACTCCTGCTCTATGACGATGCCCAAACGCTCTATGGGGAAACGAAACGCCAGCGCTTCAGCTTTAAGCACTTGGGTATCCAGGCACAGGGACGCACCACCGTCCTCAAGCTCAACTACCGCAACACCGAAGAAATTTTAGCGCTCGCCTTTGCCTTTGCTAAAGAAGTGATGACTCCAACTGAGGACAATGAAGAGGATATGCCACTGCTGGTACAGCCTCAAAGTGCAGGGCGGCATGGCGCAAAGCCCGAATTTATTAGGCTTCCCAGCTTCCGTCATGAAACCGAGTACCTAGCTGCACGGCTTGAACAGCTTCATGAGCGTGGGATGCCCTGGAACGAAATGGCGATTGTCTATCGGGCGAAATGGATGGCAGAGCAGGTTTACGATCGCTGCCAGCAAGCCCAAATTCCAGTGGAGTGGATCAATAAAGACAAAGACAGCCAGTTTTATGACTCAGCAGCGCCCAGCGTCAAGCTTGTCACGATGCACAGTAGCAAGGGTTTAGAGTTCCCGGTCGTCTTCATCCCTGGCATTGGCTATCTGCCCAATCAGCATAGTACGCCCGAAGCAGAAGCACGGCTACTGTATGTCGCCATGACCAGAGCCGTAGACCAGTTGGTGATGACGTGCGATCGTCCTTCTGAGTTTGGGCAGCGGTTAGAAGTCGCGTTGAGGAGCCAAAAATCATGACTACCCGCAAACGCACTCAACGCATTGAGTCGCTGCTACAGACGTGATCGAGGGCAACTAAATTCTGACCCTTTACGAGCAGTTGCAACGTTATGTTCAAGGAGCCATCAGTAAAGCAGCGATGCAGAGTGCGATCGACGATGTTGCTCCTGACCTGGCAGTAGAGCCATATTGGGAAGAGAACCCACTAGACCTGTAGTGATTGTAGAAAGGAAAGCAGTGTCAGCGAGCACCACCTGTCGGCAAGTTGAAAGCAAAACCACAAGTTGAAAGCAAAACCATTGGATGACCGTATGCGCTATCGCGCTCGCCCGAAAGCAACTGCCAAGCAAATCGTTGCTACCACTCAGCGTTATGTCTTGCCAGTGCTGCTTGCAGTGGCTACGGTAGCCTACTATGCCAGAGATGCTTACTACTTTGACAACGGGAAAGGTGGGCAGGGCTGGCGGATCGGGCAGCCCAAAGCCTCTCTTTTCAATGCCAACAACACGCGGTCATTGCCACAATTACGGCAGTTTGCCCTTTCCTTAGTCAACTGCGATCGCCAGCTCAACGGGTTGCCACCCTTGGTTGAAGATCCGTTGCTCTCTCAGGCAGCACAGCAACATAGCCAGGATATGCTAACCCGGCGCTACTATGCCCATATCACTCCAGAAGGCAAAACACCGACCGATCGCTTGGCTCAACTCGGTGGTAAGGGAGGAGTAGGAGAGAATATCATGCAGCAAACAGGTAGTATGGGCGTGAGCCTCAACTACGGACTGCTGGAACGTTTTCAGAAAAGCTGGATGTATAGCAAGGGGCATCGACAAAACCTGCTGAAGCCGGACTACACTCGTTTTGGCTATGGCATTGTGGTTGATCCGTTGAGTGGACAGACGTATGCGGCTCAGGGGTTTGCGTTACCAGCACCGCCATGAGCGAAGCCCTCTCCCACCCGATCATCAGCACGATCCTGAAGCACGATCGTAAGCAAAACAGCTACAAAATTGCGTTGATGCGGTCAATCAGTGATGTTGTACTGTCTTTCCCAGACATGGAGACGTACCACCAGGATGTGGCTGTGCCCTTACGGCTGCTGGCTGAGTTTTGGGTTGCTTACTATTGGGGCTTTGTAGAGCCAGGCAAACCAATCCTCCAGGGGCAGCGGTACACCCGCCAAGGCAAAATTTCTAACGATATGGCCTTTCGCCCTGCTCTCACTGAGTTTCGGCAACAGTGGGAAGACTACACAGGCAGTCTTGCGCGCCCTGCTGACGGCTTCTTTGTAATCAGTGAGTTACGCCTTCCCCGCAAGCGCCTTACCTATCCAACCAGCCTGTTAGCTGCTTACCAGAAGGCAATCACCGCTGTTGCTCACGCTCTGGAGCTGCCGATCCGTTACGCTGGTCCCGGTGACTGGACCGTGTTTACTCGACCAATAACGGCTGCTCAAAGGCAAGCGGGCACGGTCATTGTCCCTGGTACGCAACCCCAGGATAAGTGCCTAGTAATTACTGCGACCTTATGGCAAACGTTTCGAGCAATGTCTTTGTGGGTTGAGGCTTTGTGTATCCATGAGTGGTGCCTCTTCACAGAACGCACGCAGCAACCGCAAGCAGCGATCAGTCGGGGTGATGTCTATACGCTCTTGACCGCCCGACCGGATAACCGACGACCACTGACGTGGGAATCGAACAACATTGACCTGCTGCTGCTTGAAGGGCATACATTCATCTGCCCTTGGACAGCCAAACGGATTGTGAGCGGCAGCCTCTACGATCTGGATCATCTCCTACCAGTCTCGGTCTACCCTATCAATGAACTATGGAATCTGATACCGGCTGACCCGACTTTTAACCGTCATATCAAACGCGATCGCTTGCCCAGCCTAGAGCACCTCCAACAGGCTAGACCACGGCTAGAGCAAGATTATCGGTGCTACGGACTCTCGACAACGCTCGCTCAGGCGCTGCAAGAAGATGTAAACATTCGGTTCTCGACCCTAAGCGGAGTAAGGGGCGGGAACTTTCCTGGAGCTGTAGCCAGTGCCGTGATCAAGTTGATTGAGCAAGTGGCAGCCTCACGGAACCTGGCTCGGTTCTAAGCTGTGGACACGTGCTTTAGTCAAAGGCTTTGCAGACGATGATTGCTCGACAGCATCTCCCTCTTTGCTTAACGGAGCCTTGAGACCAAAAGAAAGCATGGTAGAGCCGCAGTCTGCAGTGTCAGCGTTGCAACAACCGCTCCAGCATCGTGTGGTGCGGCCTGTCCTTCACTTAATTGAACGTGAACCTAAGCGCTTTAGCGGGTTCGACTAAAAGCGCTGATGGCTTGGCACGCAGACGGACTCCTGTCAGGGGAGCTTTATGTTTTTCTCACAACGACTACAGAGCCTTATGACAGACTTCTTGCCCAGGTGGGCTACTGGCAAAACGGTGGCAAGGACAGACTCAATTGAGTGTAGCGTGGCAGTGCCGTTGGTTCGCCCAGATTCGACACTGTTAGCCCTAGCAGTCTCACTTTCCTGATTGGATCAAGGTGTGCCCGCAGCAAGTCTTTTGCCATGCTGTACAGCGTCTCGGTATCCCGCAGCAAACACTCAACGGTCTGAGCGCGGGTCATTTGCTGGTAGTCGGCATACTTCACCTTCAGTGTCAGGGTATAACCATAGCGTTGATGTTTGTCCATCCGGGTCGCCACTTCTCCAGCCAGTGTTGCCAGCGCCCCATCCATGTCCTCTAACACCTCTAAATCTTCGGCAAAGGACTGCTCGGCACCGATAGACTTGCGGCTGCGGTTCGGATTGACCGGTCGCTCATCCTCAGCCCTGGCAACGCGGTAGTAATAGCTGCCTGTTTTACCAAAGTGTTGGCGCAGGTCTGCTTCGGACCACTGCTTCAGGTCGAAGCCAGTGTGAATGCCAAGTGCCTGCATCTTTTGAGTCGTCGCTGCTCCCACGCCATAGAATTTTGCGATTGGCAACGCCTCCACCACTGCCTGTCCCTGCTCCGGTGCAATGAGGTAAAGACCATCCGGCTTGTCTAAACCAGAGGCAAGCTTAGCCAGAAACTTGTTGTACGAAACCCCAGTGGAAGCCGTCAGTTGCGTTCCTGCCCGAATCACTTGTTTGATCGCACGGGCAATCGCCATCGCTGAGGCAATCTCTGGCTTGTTCGTGGTCACATCCAGATAAGCTTCGTCCAAAGCGAGCGGTTCCACTAGATTAGTGTAGCGATCGAAGATGTCCCGAATCTGCTGTGAGACAGAACGATAGACTTCAAACCGGGGTTTAACAAAAATGAGATGAGGGCACCGCTGTTGGGCAAGGCGTGAGGGTAGCGCGGAGTAAATGCCGTATTGACGTGCTTCATAGCTAGCAGCAGCAACCACGCCTCTTTGTGCGGGATTACTACCTACCACCAGAGGCTGACCACGGTACTGTGGGTGGTCACGCTGCTCTACAGCAGCAAAGAAGGCATCCATATCGATATGGATGATTTTACGCGGCACCGCTTTCGTATCGTCCAACGGTTTGCTTGCAGTTTATGACTTCAGTTTAGCTGCTCACTTGGAGCGCTCGTTGAGATGACTAGCACGATGAGACGGCAGTGGCCCCGTTTAAAGCGCACTGCGTCACTCCTAGACGCAAGCAATCCAACTTAAGCTGAGAGTAGCCATGACTACAAGCGTTCATCCTTTGCACTCGCGCTTCCGCTCCAGCTTCAATACCGAAAGCAGCTAGCGATCATGGCAATGCCGCTTACAAAATCTCCTTTAATGGCTGGTAATGTCCTGCAGGAGACAGTGCAAACGCCTCTCGCCAGGTTTAGGCAAGCCAGAGTTCCATCATATGAGGGGGAGCACCGAGCGCAATCAACTTTTGTCGTGGCTTATCCAGGCTCAAACAGGTGCCAATGCTATTGAATGCGATCGTGCCTTTAGTGCTCATGACGCATCATCAGCGCCCATCATTAAGGATGTAATGTTGCCAACTTTCGTGTTTACTGCCAATGCCTTTCACAAATGAAAGTTCTTGCATCATACTTAGGTGCAATCACATAGTTGAAGTATTCTATACAAGCATTTTCAAAATGATGAATTGTTACAGTCATTTATGCCTCAAGTTTGACGCCAGAGCTTCCAGCCCTTTCTAACCTAAAGCCAAGACTAAAGTTGAGACTAATTTTTTTTGCAGTTGAACATTACAGAATTTCTACTTCACTATGGACTGGGTTATCCTGCTAAAACAATTTGAAGACTTGCTAGCATCTAGACCGGAGCCGCCCTACATCTTGTTAGTGGCTGGCTTGCTCATCACCTTGACCTGTATGCTTCCACTCACAATTATGATCAGGGAACGCATGCAGTATTGGTATGAAAACCTTTCTCCTGACACCTTATCAAGTGAAGGCAGGCTACAACTCATACTTCCCTTTTTAGGGACTGTTGGTGGTGTTTTTCTTGTTCTGCTCGCTGCACTAGAAGTGCTTGGCTTACCTATTCTACCTGCCATTCTTCTTTCTCTGCTCTCCACGCTTCTGAGCGGATATTTTGCCTGGTTACAGTTAGGAAAGATGTTGAGCCGTCGTGCCCTTCGCTCTTATATGGAGCAGTTCATTGATTTTCCTTCTGTAGGAAAGGAACGGTTTGATCGCAGGCCTGTTAACCGCTAGGTATAAACGCTTTAAACAAAGTTCACCTTATTCCAGCCCTAATGCGATTAATTGCACTAGGTCAACTCATAAAAATATAGCTATGGGTCAGGATATGCACATACGCACTACTTCTGGAATACGTATAGAACCCATTTGAGATCTTTTCTCGTGATACTTGGCTTTGAAGCAAGCCGTCATTCAGTGCTCTATGACAGAAGCAGTTCAAGAAAGACGCTTTCCGCTAGAGCATAAAGCAATCCACTAGCTGTGAGGCTTCTGGCTCCAAGATTAGATGTCAGATGGGTTCTATAGAGATTTATCTCATTGCTCGTCAATGTATGCAAACGCCACTAGTGGAGCAATTTCTGAAACACCAAGCTAGACAGAATATTCGTTACAGTGAAGTTCATTTTGGCACTGCTTTGGCTTCTGATGGTTTGACAGATACCGAGTTGCTCGAAGCCTTGAGCCTTGGGGCAATCAACGGTGAAGCAAAATATGGTAGTCGAGTGAAACTTATTGCGGCGATCGTCCGTCACATGCCAAATTTGCAGAAACAAACCCTGGACTGCGCTTTGCAGAGACAGGACATGGGACTTGTTGTTGGTTTAGGCTTAGCTGGGCAGGAGAAAGGTTACGCACCTGAAGCGTTTGCCGAAACGTTTGCAGAGGCAAGGCGACAGGGGTTAAGAGTGGTTGCCCATGCTGGGGAAGCGGTTGGAGCCGAGAGTATTTGGAGTGCGCTGGAACACTTAAAGGCTGAGCGGCTTAGACATGGCGTTCGCTGTTTAGAAGACGATGCGTTGGTACAAAAACTGCGTGCTCTACAAATTCCTCTGGAGGTATCGCCTCAAAGCAATTACTGTTTAGGCATTGTTGATCGCGCTCAACCCCATCCAATCCGGCAACTGGTGGATGCAGGGTTGTATTGCACGTTGAACTCGGATGATCCTCCAATGTTCAAAACAAATCTGGTGCATGAGTATCTTACTCTAGCTGCACAAGGATTCTCCTGGAATGAATTCTGACAGCTAAACTTGAACACTCTAGAAGCAAGCTTTTTACCTGAACTGGAGAAGCACGCCTATCGCCAAGAGTGGCAAGCCTTTCTGACCCATCACCTCAGTAACTTTGGTCTGGCAGAACCATCTTGAAGTCTTCAAATAGAATCTCGCATCCTTCTCCCTGAGGGGAGGCTGCCATCAACCCAACTTGCACAGTTTTGGTTCGTGTCAGGTACGCTAATCGTAGCATTTGATAGTCTTCGCCATTTAGGGAATATTGAATTTCGATTGCCTCTGCCCGGCGCTGCACCCGTAGCCAGAGAGATGGTGGTGGCTGTAAGAGTGGAACCACTGACCAGTCTGAGAAATCGCGCGTCACTACGACACTCACATGCTGGATGTCCTCCACAAATTCAATGCCACATTTGAGCCAGGTTGTTTCATTTTCACGCACCATCACCCCCGCTTGGTCATAGAGCACTCGATACTGTCCAGTAATTTTAACCTCCACTGTGAAGTCGCCTGTCACTGTTTGATAGTAGAAATGCCCATCATCTCGAATAAATCCATAGTGAGTTTTACGCCAGAAATCCGTTTGGGCACCTGTTGTCAGACGAAGACCATTCGTTAAAGTTTGCCACTGAGGCGGTTCGTTATACCACTGCATCTTTACCTTTGAAATATTGAAATGAACTTTACACTGATAGCGGGAGTTTTAGAGAGGGAACTGAATTATTACTTTTCATTATCTTCAAGAGATACTAAGAACTTGCGCAGAAGTGTTGTGAAAGACTGGAATTCGGTCGTTTTAAATTGAGTCAAAAGTTTCTGTTCCCGTTCAAATAAGATAGGCACCACGGTATCTGCTAATTGAATCCCTTTGGGTGTGAGCTGCACAATCACACTGCGACGATCGCTAGAGTCACGCAGGCGCGTTACAATGCCATCCTGCTCCAAGCGATCAATGCGGTTTGTCATCGCCCCTGAGGATAACATCAACAAATCGTAGAGGTCTGTTGGCTTTAGCTGATAGGGTTTTCCCTGACGCTTCAGAGTTGCCAACACATCAAACGACCAGATGCTTAACCCGTATTCTGCCAGGATAGCCTCTCGATGCTTTTCTAGTAAGCGAGCAATTCGCAACACACGCCCTGTCACACCTAACGCCGAGATCTCAAATTGAGGCGACTCCTGCCGCCATTGCTCCAGAATTTGGTCGATGTAGTCCCGTTTCATAGAGCCATTATATCTCGACATCAAGATTCTTGACGTTTATCTTTATATCTATTATCTTGATATAAAGATACTTTTGACTCGTTCTCCTTCCAAGGAACAGGAATGAAGTTTCCCATCACGGTAAGGACGTGGGATACCTTCAAAAATTGAACGGACTGTTCTTATGAGTTAGAAAATGTGGCTTAAAGAATTTTGAATTTAGGTCAACAGTTAATGGGTTTGACTTGAATCAGCATCTCTATATCTTTTTTGTAGGAGTTGAATATGATTGACGTTGGGCTAACGCATATTGCATTACCTGTCTCGAACATTGACCAGAGTGTTGAATTCTACACAACCTATGCTGGAATGAAAGTTGCTCATCGTCGTATTGATGCCGAAACAGGAGTTGCGGTCGTATGGTTAACTGATCATACTCGTCCTTTTGCCATCGTCCTGCTTCAAACTGAGTTGGTACATCCTATTCTGGCTCCATTGGCTCATCTTGGCATTGGCTGTGAAAGTCGCGAAGTGATGGATTTCCTTTGCCAAAGGGCTCGTCAAGCAGGAATTTTAATTCAGGAACCAAAGGATTCTGGTTATCCTGTTGGATACTGGGCGTTTCTACGAGATCCTGATGGCCACACCCTCGAACTCTCCTATGGACAGGAGATTGGTCTCACACTGCAATCAGCTTCTCCAACCCTGGTCAATACCCCAGGTTAAGCTATTCCCTTCATTCTACTGTGATGATCACTAGTCGTTTCAGTCGCTTATCTGCGATTATTCTTCGCATTGTTTCTACGATCGCGTCTCGTTATCAAATCTGCCTGTACTTGCTATTGGCATTGCTGAGTGGAACTGTATTACCCATTCAAGCCAGCCTAAATGCTCAACTGGCACATTCTCTCAACTCAGTTCCTTTAGCGGCAGGTATTTCCTACTTTGTTGGTGCTCTGGCTTTAATTGCACTACTGGTTACTCGATGGTTTGGTAATCCTGACTGGTCTGCCCTATCTAAAGCACCTCAGTGGAGCTTTCTGGGTGGAGTGTTAGGCGCTGGCTACATCACTTCCAGCACCTACTTCACTGCTTTACTTGGACCAACATTAACCTTGGGATTTGTGGTGTGTGGACAGGCGATCGCAGGTATCATCACCGACCACTTTGGCTGGCTCGGAGTTCCACAACATCGCCTGACTCGCCATCGCCGCTTTGCCATCGGGCTATTGCTGATTGCCGTCTTTTTTCTAACCTAGTAAGTCTTATTTCTCCTTGAGTATGAGCCTATTATTCGCATTGCTTGGTGCTGGATCTGGAGGAGTTTTGTTGACGATTGGCGCGGCTGCAAATGCTCGTCTAAGACAAACACTCCACTCTCCTATTGCCGCCGCTGCCATTAATTTTGTTGCCGGCTTTGTCACGCTAGCCCTAATGATAATTTTGCAAGTTTTTCCAACCCCGTCCTTCGATTGCCTGCCGACGGTTCCTTGGTGGGCGTTCCTAGGAGGTTTTTTGGGAGCCGTTTTCGTCACGGTTAATACGCTCGTTGTGCCCAAATTAGGACTCACAATCACAACCCTGGCAGTCGTTTGCAGTCAGATGATTTTCTCCCTAGTGATTGATCAGTTAGGTTGGTTTGGCATGATAACCCGTCCAGTCACCGCTTCCAGAATGGTTGCAATTGGACTGCTCATCATGGCGATCGCTCTCACTCAGTTAGACCGCGATTCTCATCCAGCAAATTAACTGAGTCACTCAAAGTCTATTCTTCTGTTTGACCCTATAGAGGAGTAGGACGATCGGGAGCAACGCCACAAATCCTAAAGAGTTGAGCTGTGTCACATTATCGAATAGCAAGAAAGGATGAGTTTGTGTCAAGTGATAGATGAAGTGAGGAACTGAAAAGGCAAGCCAACTCACCAGGGCAACTTGGACGATTTGCCGTTCGAGCAAAACTGCTGTTGCTGCCAGCAGTACCTCAAAGCCAAGGTTGTTTGCACTATAGTCTCGAACCAGATGTTCGTTATACGGACTTAAGGTTGAGACCCAATGTCAGCCAGGGAAGGGGAAAATTTCATAGAAATGATAGGGAGCAGAGAAAGCCCAAACGTCAATGAATAAAGGAACGATCGCTAGAAGCTATAACCCCTACCGAAGCCAACTACCCTGCATTAAAGGTTGATCGAATTTGCTGTTCATACGTTCAGTAACCTGGAGGATGTTGAAATGTGCCAATGACCTGATCAAGCTGTTGAGCGATCGCCATTAATTCCATCTCTTTCCACCGCTTGCCCACAATTTGTATGCCAATCGGTAGTCCATTTTGCGTTTGCCCCATGGGAATGACGATGACGGGATGTCCGCTTAAATTAAATGGCATGGTGTACGCTCCATTGGCAACTCCGTAGGGGTAGGCTCTGCCATCAACCTCAACCGCACTCCAGGCAGGACGATGGGTAAAGGCAGCCGTTGCAGCCACAGGTACTAACCAAACATCCCATGACTCTAATGCCATATCCAGTTGAGCAATGAAGCGATCGCGCTCTGTCAGCGTTGCAAAATATCCCTTCAAACTGGGATTGAGTAGCTCTGGAAGAAAGCGGCTGAAGTCTCCTAATTGTCTGAGTTTTTTATCACCTTGGGTAGCTGTCCGAGCGATCAATTCTAAACTGCGTCGGATGTTGTAGCGATCTCTCGGTTGAGCATAGGTGTTGTTATAGGCTGCAACTCGCATATACAGGTTCAACATCTTTGAGGTGTCAAAGCCTTGGGGCAGCCAACGTTCTACCTTCGCCCCTGTATTTGCCAGCGTTTGAGCCGTTTTCTGCATGGCGGTTCGGATAGCAGAGGCAACTGGAACTTCACTCCACTCGTCAATCCAGGCAATCTTGAGATCAGACAATGCTTTGCCTGAAGGCGTATCTAGAGGAACCGGAGGAACATCTGGACGGCGCACATCGGCTCCTGTAAGCAGCGAAAAGCAAAGCCGAATGTCTTCCAAGGAGCGCGCAAAACATCCAACGGTCATCATTTGTCGAACACACAAGGGTAGACCCGGAACTTCAGGAATCATGCCTGCGGTCGAAATGCGACGATCAGTGGATTTGAGTCCATAAACACCACAAAAGTGAGCCGGTTGACGCACAGACCCGCCAAAATCATTGCCCAGATCGAGGGGTGAAAGACCCGCTGTGATCGCGGCAGCACTGCCCCCTGAACTTCCTCCAGGCGTGTAGGCCAAATTCCAGGGATTATTGACTCGTGAAAACAGAGAATTGATACTTTGGTAATCGGCTGCGAGTTCGGCTGCGTTGGTTTTTCCCAGGATAATTGCTCCTGCTGCTCTCAGTCTGGCAACGACTGTGGCATCCTGCTGGGGAATGTAATCCCTCAGGGGAATATAGCCTGCGGTTGTGCGGAGTCCAGCCGTTTCAAAAATGTCTTTGATCGTGACCGGAACTCCATGTAATGCGCCCCAATCTTCACCTTTTGTAAGAGCCTCATCTGCCTGCTTGGCTCTAGTTCGGGCCTTTTCTGCATCAAGGGTGCAGATGGCATTTAGTTTCGAGTTATGTTGAGCAATTTGTTCCAGATGAGCGTCTAGAAGTTCGACCGCAGAAATTTGGCGATCGCGAATCATTTGAACCATATCAACAACAGACTTAAACACAATCTCGTTCATGATATTTCCTCTAATTTGGAAAACTTGTTCGCGCAAGCATTGCATGATGGTATGATTGGAAACCAAAACTTTCGTGTTCGTGTCTGTTTGAACCAGTACTCCTTGGGCGATCAACAAGCGTTCCTTTTCATAGGTAGCCAATAGATGTGCAGGAAACTGACCTGTGCTCACCAGTGCCAGTCTCCAGGCGAGATTGTAGGCATCCTGTTCATCCCCTACCCACCAAAGGGACTGTGAATATGGGCAGCAAGGCACCCGTAGCCATTGTGGCAGAAGCCAAACGGGGCATTCTGGAGTACGGTTTAGGTCAGTGCATAGCCGGTCTCATTGCCGCACAGCAGTTCAACTTAAAGCATAACCTGCAGATCCCGGTCGTCTATGGCAGCGTCACAGCCGGCAGTAAGTGGAAGTTTGTCCAGTTGCAAGGACAACAATTGACCATTGACGTGACGGAGTATGACCTAGCACCCATTGAGCGACTGTTAGGTATACTTATGGTCATGACGGCACCCGTCAAGCCTGACGCACGCCAGCATTGACACCCTGATGCTATGACTGACGATTAAAGCTGTCAATGAAAGCAGTGAAACGAATAACGCTACAGATGCAACATGTTGGTCAGGCACCGATCATTAGCCACAGCCGGTAGTCACGACAGCTTGAGTGGAGACCCTCATCCTCTCTCAGAACACCGCTCGTGAAACCCCGCCCCCGCTGTTCAGCACAAGCCCCTTCCTTACTCTCCCTTGCTTCCCCCTCTCCGCTCCTGTTATCACACGTTGACTGCGGCAGTGGAGTGTACGATCGACGTAACCACAGAGCTTTAGTCATGCTCTACAGTCAATTCACAAATCTGGACCAAACGTTAAAAGCTTTTGACCTGACGCTGCAAGAGCACCGTTTCTTGCCTGACGTGCCACCCCTGTCACCTTCGGCTATGCTCCAGAGCTATCTGGAGGAGGCTTTGCTCTTGGCAGCGACTGGAAGTGAGAAAGTCCGCTCCGAGGGGTTAATTTACCCAGTGCTAGTGGAGGTCAGACGCTGCCTCAAGCGCCAGGTGGCCGTATTCTCAGGGGAAGACTTCACGGTGGACGAAGCACGAGGCTTGAGTGGACTGGTGGACTTCTTGCTTAGTCGCTCCCCCTTGGTTAGCACGATTGAGGCTCCCGCTACCGTGATTGTCGAGGTCAAGAAAGCAGACCTTGCGACTGGTCTCGGTCAGTGTGTGGCTGAAATGGTGGCAGCTCAACTGTTCAACCAACTAAACGGCAAAGCCATACCCGTAGTCTATGGCGTGGTCAGTAACGGCACCCAGTGGCGCTTTCTGAACTTGCAAGACCGTACCGTCACTCTGGATCTGGTGGACTACCCGCTCCCGCCGGTTGACCAACTGTTGGGATTTCTGGTGTGGATCATGCAGGAAGGGTAAAACCATAGCTGACAGCGAGCGGTAGTCTGTTGCACCACCAACAGTTGGGGTGTTTAAGCGATAAACCTGAGTGCTTGTAAGCAGTAGAGCGACGGAGAGTGTTTGACCACCAATGGGAATGACGCACAGCACCTTTTGTTCAGGACAAGCCCTGTCTCCTTGCTCTCCCTTTTCCTTGCTCTCAAGCCCTGCCCTTGCCGTTCCTTCACACCCGCTTGCACCGCTCCCAGCTCAGCCACCCAAGTCCTTCGCCATACCTGGAAAGCCACTGTAGGAAGACACCAACTGAGTGCAAAGTAGGGATTGACGAAAACAGAATGAAAGCAGTAGTAGCGAAGGAGCCAAAACACTAGGCAGGCAGTAGTAGCCGCAGCCATCACATACGAACCCAAGCAGTTGTTGCGACAGTCATCACATACGAACTGAGCCGTTAGAGCAAACTTGCTATCATATTAACCCGTGAAAGGAAGCAACCTAGCCCTAGAATAAAGCTGCCATAGGAAGACACTATGAAGGTAAGCAGTCGCAACAGCAACCCTACGGAAGAAAGCCATCTGCTTTAACAGCTTGACCGTCAAAGAGAGACGGTACCCGACTGTGAGAGTCTGTTTGCCTGGTAAACCTACCTGAGGAGAGGACGCTGAGAGCACCTAGGAGAGTAAGAGAGCTGAGTGAGTTATGGCACTAATACGAATTAGGCGCAGTCTTGCGGAGGCTAACCTAGCCCATGCATGACTAAAGTTACGGGTAATTACCGCGTGAGGAATGGGGAGAAGCGTGCCAAACTAACAGGAACCGTGAACCGGCTGGAGGCTGAGTGTTCCCCTAGTTCAACAGGAGCAAGCAGTGCATCCTGGTACCACAACTGCCACTGCTGCCGTAAGCAATTTTGCCATTAGGCACAGCTTCAAAGGCTGAGCTAGCTAAGGGACAGGGTTAGTCACAACGGGTCAGCAACCCTATTTTGAAACAGGTGTCACGAGATTCTATGACCAGCATTAGCAGGACGTCTAAAGACAAGAACACGAAATCGAAACCACGCGTGATTAAGGCGCAGTTAGAACACAAAGCGGACCAGGAACGCTTTGACGGATTTGTGCAAATGAGCGGTTTGTCGCAGGCAGAGTACATTCGTCGTTGCTGTTTAGAACCAGCCGTAACGGTGATACCAGACAGCAACGTTTTAGTTTATGCCGAGTTGAGTAAATTGCAGGGAACGCTTACTCAAGCAGTGCAAGGAGAGTCCTCAGAAGCAGTGAGAAGTTTGTTAAGCAACGCCCTACAAGAAGTGAAAACGATGCGACTGGCGCTTCTTGGTATGGAGCCGCAGGAGACAGCCAGTGAAGAGCTACTGAGGACTGAAGCAGTGAGTGTTTGAGTTGGAAACGGAAAAAGTGCTCGGTAAGAGCTAGCTTTGATGAACCGCAGAGAAGAGCGCTTACTTTGCTAGGACTGCGAGACAGAAAAGTGGTTACAGGATTAGAGTGAGTCTGAATAAGGTGAGTACTGCCACCTTCATGCTGGCTGTTTTAAATGCAACCGCATAAAAATTACCACAAGCTATCTAGCCAACTATGACCCTACTGGCGCTTTTTATACGGAATCAAACAAAGCTGCCAGGCACTAGACAGCCGTATATAAAACAGAGTTTGTCTCCTGAGGTGAAAAGGACTTTAAAAGCAATCGGGTAACGAAACATAAGTCCTGCTCAGGGACTGTTGGACTCTAGCCAAGCCAACTTCAGCGGTGTTGACCTTCAAGATGCCAGTCTTAAACGTGTTGACCTTACAATCACCCCACCATTGGAGGGAACACTAGAAGGGACACGCTCCCTCCTTCCGCTTCCTCCTCCCATGCCAATTGCTAAAGTGACGGTGGGCAAAAGTGCCTACGGCTGTCTCAACTATGTGCTGACGAAAGACAAAGCAGAACTGCTGGACACCAATTGCGCAGCAGACACACCAGCCGTGATGGCACGCGAGTTTGAGGTCGCCTTTCAACCCCATCACCGCAATGGGGCAAAACGGCACACTGAAAACTATGTGGCGCACTTCTCCATTGCCTTTTCCTCTGAGTTAGAACCGCCTCAACTACGAGCGATCGCGCACCGGTTCATGGATCTCATGGGTTTTGATCCAGTCATGAACCAGTTTGTGTTAGCCAAACACAACGACACTGATGACTGCCATCTTCATTTAATTGAAAATCGTATCCGGCTGGACGGGCAAGTGGTCAACGACAGCTTCCAGAAACGCCGCACCGAAGTTGCTATGCGCACGCTGGAGGAAGAGTTTGACCTACCGAGGCTCAAGAACAGTTGGGAGGTGGACGTCAAAGCGCCCAGTGTGGCGGAAGTTAGGCAGTCTCGTGAGACGGGAAAACCCATACCCCGACGGGTCATACAGGAGAGCATTGAACGTTGTGTCGTAGGGACAGAGACGCTGGAGGACTTACAAAATAAGCTGCAGCAGGCAGGAGTGACGCTCATAGCCACACCTAGAGACGATGGGAGTTGGGCACTGCTCTACCAGCTAGCAATAGAAAACAATAAAGTGCGCACCTTTTCAGCCACTAAGTTGGGCAAGCGTTACACGAAACGGGGCTTAGAGTCCACCTTTGGGATCAGCTTTGGGGCAGACGAGGTAACGGTAGAGGCTCAGGTAGATGCTGCACGATTAGCAGCGCTACCTATAGACGTAGCAACTGAGCCAACACAAACTGAGTTAAACGCAGGCTCAGATCATTCTGTAACAGAATCAGAAGCGACTGAAACCGACACAGGAAGAGCTTTTGCGGTCGTGCCACCGGAACGAGATTGCTTAGTCAAACATGCTGTAACAGAATCAATTGCAGTAGAAACGGTTTCTGTTACAGCATTCATTGAGCCTAAACCGCAGCAGGGCATAGAGCCAAGTAACGCTCATGCTGTAACAGAATCAGCCTTAGCCCCAGAAGCCGCCGCAGTCGTACTAAGTGAGGGTACCTTAAACCTGCCACCAGTGGCGATCGCTGACGCAGAGCAAGAAGACGGCTTAAGAGATGGTTGGTCAGTAGGCACGAATGAGCAAGTGCAAGCAGAGAGCCTTAAGGCTATGCTCCAGTGGACACAAAACCACATTGAAGCGCTGGAGCAACGAGCGGTTTGGGTGGGCTTACAGAATGCGAGTGACCAGGAACGGTGGGAAGTGTTGTCAGCACAGACCCAACAGCGAGGGCTGACGGACGTACAGCAAATTGAGTCTGCGGTGACAGCGTTAGCATGTCAGCAGGGGTATAAGACGGAGGCGATCGTGGGGCTTTTGCAGCAGTCGCCCAGGGTGCAGCGGGCGTTGCGAACATACCCGTGGCATACCGTGAAGACGACGTTGACGCAAAACGTGGTGCAAATACAACAGGCATTGGAGAAACGGCAGCGAGAAGCGCGGCGGGCTCAAACACGGAGAGCACAGGACGGAAAAATGTAATTAGGTTGAGCCACTGTAGAGTTTTGCCAGCAGTCTCCGGGAGCAGGGAATGGTTGCCAAAACTAATTTGTGAGCTTGGCGGTGGCTTGGCGCTGCGTGAGTGACAAATTTTCTTATGTACAAAAAACAAAATCTTATGTACAAGTTGACTGCAAGAAAAGACCCTCTGTACATAAGAAAAAGACCCTTTGTACATAAGAAATTAGCAGCATTCATCATTGTTTTGAGGGTTTCCACGTCAAGTGCTGTCGCCAAAGCTGCTTACACGTTTCTTATGTACAAACAACAAAATCTTATGTACAAAGTGATGTACTCCTACTGTTCCACTTCTGCAACGGTACTTACATAAGAAACAACGGTTTGTACATAAGAACTAATTACTCGACTAAGGGCAGTCGCTTGTTCGGTCAGCCGCACTGCCTTACCCCTCGTAAAGCTGTTTGACGGCTGACGACAGAGCAACAGACTGGAAAGCATCTATCGGTGTCATGACCCTGAAAACGTAGTCAGTAAAGACTGAGGCTGGTCAGCTAACTGTCGTTAGAGGCACGAAGCCCCGTCACTTCAGTGCGGGGTGCTGACTTCATTCCACTTGCCGCAATCGCTTACCCACATAACGACTTCTCAGCTTCTCATTATCTCGCCAATAGGCATACCAGTAGGGACCATGCAACTCGCCATGCTCGCCAGCACACTTACAGCCGACTTTGCCACAGCGTATGCGCTCTAACTGATAAAGGCGATCGCCTATATTTCTGGTTTCCAGAACCTCCTGCCTGTTTGCCGTAACCGTTGCTGAGCTTGCAGCTTTCTGCTCTAGAGCTTGCACGATGGCGCTTAGATCTGTGTGGAGTTGCCTTGCCTGTTCCAAGCTAAGTTGCTGGAGTGACTCACGGAGTTTGTCGAAGTTGAGACGCTTAGGCATAGTTTCTTCGGTAAAAAGTCGTTTTGCCAGGACAAAAGTGCGGTGCTTCTGTCAACAGCTGGATGCCTCCCCCCAGCCCGCAGGAAAAGGCATTAGACCGTTGCCTTTAATCAACCGTTCGCCTTCGTTGATCAATTGGTGTCTGCTTCAACAGCTTTAACCAGTGCTGTAACTCCAGATCACTCAGCGTAGCTAAACTGCTCTTGCCGAAACGCTGCTGGAGATCATGCACTACTTGTTGCTCTGACCAAGTCAAGCGCTGCCTTTGTGATTCGACCGCAGCCAGCAAGACGGAGCGCTCGATGAATGTCGCTTCTGACTGGTGTTTGGTTAACAGATCAAGCTGTAGCTGACTAACCTCCAAGACACCTGGATTCACTTGTATCCATGCCAGTGCCTCTGCCACCAAAATAGGATCGCCCGAGTTTAAGAATGCCTGCATCCGGGTTCTTTGCCTTTGGTTAGCTGCCTCAGCTTTAAGCTGCTGTGCTCGAGCACTTCGAGCCACTGCTTGAAAGGGTTCTTGTTGTCCGCTGTCGTTCAGTGAAAGTGGCTGAGCATCTCGTACAACTTGCTGTGCCTCTGCAATGACCTGATAGACGTCAGGTTCTACCGAGTGATTACTGTCCACTACAGAAGTAAGCATGGTGCAAAGATCGCTCAAAGCCTTGCCAGAAGGCTTATTACCATCATTGTCAGATAATAAGCTTGGAGGACTGAGCCAGTTAGATGCTTCATCAAAGCAATCTAACTGGCTGTCCGTTTTGCTGCTTGGGGGGTCTGGGGGGTTTTCCACAGGCACGGTAAAGACATCTGCTACCGTTTGGTTTGAGTCAAGTCCAAAATGACTGGGATGCCATAGGTCACGGTGTCGATACAGGGATGCTCCACCGATGCCAAATTTCAATAGTGCTTGAAAGCGGGCGGTAGGTCTCACTGGCAGAGCATTTTGCTCTAGTAAAGTTGCTATGGCTCGGCGGATGAGGTCTCTGGTTGCTGCCGCTCGGCGTTGATTCCAAGACGGAGCTTGCTCGATCGCGGCTGTGAGTACTGGATCTTGAAAATCTGGCTTTGGTTTTTTCAGTTGATCGCCAAAGTGGAAGTAGTGGCTCCCCTCAATGCAGTGTGCCCATTCCTCAGCACGGTGTGTAATTTCATGTTGATGACGGCACCACTCGCTATAACCTGGGAGTGCTTGTGCCGTTTCGACAATCTCACTCACCAGTGCCGTGCCTACTAAGGGTGCTCCACCCGAAAGCACATGGTGAAAAATGTAGGCTCGCATCGTAATGCGCCCTAAGAGCCGATTGGTTTGACCACTGCCAGTCCAACCAAGTTCAATCTCAGCGTTCAAGTCATTGACAAACTTCTCTGCTTTGCCTGAAACGCCAAAATGCTTGCGTTTAGCTTGCTTCAGGATTTGTTTGAGTGTTCTGCTAGCAAGATCATTCCGCTGTTGTGCCAGCTGCCATTGGCTAGTGAATGTGCAGGTATCACTCCAGATTGGCTCAAATGCTTCATTGAGTAAGTAGGAGCCTGCTTGAAGTGGAAGTCTATGGGCGTTGAAGAGACTAGGAACGTTATCAGTTGAGTAGGGTTTGGGATTGGGAAAGACTTCGAGTTGTCCCGGTTGGAGTTTGAAGCCAGCATTTTCGAGTAGACAGGCAAGCGCGATCGCCAATTGCCAAGAACTCTGAGGGTACTGAAAGGGAAAGTAGAGATGTAAACCACCGCTGTAACTAGACGTGCAAGCTACAGGACTTACTAGTCCCAATGGTTCTAGTGCCGCAACAATACGGGAAAGGGCAAATGGATCATTGTTAGGGTGATAGGCGCTGCCAGTGTCAACGTCAAGCAAGCAGTAGCTTGTCTCTGCACCAAAGCGAACACCAAAGAGATAAGCACCTTGTTGGATGAGACGATCACTTAAGGGATGACGACTTTCAGTTTTCCACTCAACTTCAGCACTCGGACTTGAATGTTCTGCCCAAATGAAATCGAAACGATGCGGAAAGAGTCGCAGGAAGTGATCACTCCAATCCTGGATGTAGCGAAAACAGGTAGTTGATTGAGCAATGGTCATAACGGCTCCATTTCAATGGAACCGGTTCAGATAACTCTCTTTAGACCCGCTTCACCACGGTTTCCTGCTTACCTGAAAATTTACTGCAACAAAATGATTGCTTAGTAAGCCAACAAAATCCTGCCAGAGGTATTCTTAATATCTCTGGCAAACACTATTGCTTGGTAAATCATCAGAACTGCTATGATGCAGATACACAAACTTAGCTGAAGAAATGGCTGTTTCTTCAACTAAAGCGCAGGAAGCCGGGATAATTGAGACTTTGGCGAGGCTCTGTCCCGGTTTCTTCGTGACTTTAAAACGATATTCCTTGGCGGATTAAACCAAATTCACTTCTATATGATTTAGGTGCAGCCATGGATCATGGCATGTAAACCTCCACGCAACTGAACTTAACCTTCTTTGCTACCTCTAGAAACAGACGCATTGGAGGTAGATGCCATTCATTAAACACCGAAACTCTCTTCACAAAACGTGCTGAATTTATTCATACCAGCACTTTACGCGGGAGTGATAGAACAGCAATACGCAGGAGTGATAGAGCTATCTATACGCGGGAGTGATAGGACAGAGCTGCTGTCTCCTTCGGTGTGATAGACCAATTGATACGCGAGAGTGATAGAACAGTTCTCTTAGTAACTACAGAAAGTAGGTTTGCATAGGTAGCCCCGCCCAGATTTATACGCGAGAGTGATAGACCCTTTTGTACGCCGGAGTGATAGATCTTGCTTAAACAATACGTCGGCGTGATAGACCAATCTATACGTGGGAGTGATAGAACATGAGAGCAAAAACATACGCCGGAGTGATAGAACCTGTAAAACAGATCTAAGGTGTATCGGATCGAAACTCGGTATCTCTAGTAGAATTCCTCCATGCTTACTCCTCTATCCTTATGACTTTGAGTGAAAAAGATCTGACTTTCCCAGTCGATGGACAGTTGCTCATGGTCCTGCCTAGAGCTGCAGCATCAGTCAATAATCCAGATGTCCGATTGCCCATTCTACGTTCCGATGGGGATGGGTACTATCTAGAGATGCGGGTTGAGGCAGATGCGAATGATGCTGGTGAAGTTGCAGTGACGCGGCGGGTTCCACTTGAGGATCTGACGATTGACGAGTGGGAAGAACTAAAGCAGCAGTATGATAGCCTTGACCTTCCGGCTCTGGTCGCTCAAGGCATTGGTAAAGGGCTTGAAAAAATACAGGATCGTCGGATTCAGCGCCTCTTCATGGCACTTTTGACTTTTCTCAACCCTCGGCAGGTTGGGATTGTACTGTATCTCTACAAGCTCGCAGCTGAGCAAAACAATGGCCCAGTAGTGACTTTCCGCTCAAATGACTTACTGGAAAGCCTCGGTTATTCACGTGCCAAGGGTGGTAGTTTTCATGCCAAAGTGCGCTCGCAATTAAACCGTGACCTTGTGGCGCTGCATCGAGTCGAATTAGTTTTAGCGAAGTCTCTTAGGGAAGGCAATAAAATTGGAGCAGAGGTAATTATCAAGAGTATCTTGCGTATCCGAAGCTACAAGATCGAAAACCTCTCACGCGACTTTGATCTCGTAAAAGCTGCTGACTACACTTATGAATTAGCTGATTCTTACACAGTCTCTTTAGAGTTCTTTGAAGGACCGAGCCGTACTGGTGATTACGTCTTGTTTGCTGGCGATGTCGAAGTGACTCAAAAACTTGGTAGTAATACTAAAAATGACTATAGAACCAAACTATTGATTTATCTTGCAAGCCGACTCAAGTGGGATTCCCCGCGAGAGGGTCAGTATCTAGCGATTTCTAAACAATACTTGTTCAAAAATCTTGATTTGCTAGGAAGTAATTCCTCACGAAATAATCAAATTTTCTGGCGCACTGTTGAGGAATTGCAGCAAGAGGGGTATGTTCTTGGTGCGCAAGAGCTATCTGGGAAAAGAAAAACACCGAGCATTCAATTTCAAATCAATCCTGAAAAGCTGAAATCGAACTTGAGTGATTGTACTTAAAAATCTATGGTTGTGTGTGAATGCACCGACTCATGATGCAGAGCGTACCTGAGCGGCTTCCTTCTCATAGAGATGAGAGGGTTATTGGCATTCTCGATTTGCCTCCAGAGCTTTTGCTGGAATTTTAAGACACGCACTAGAACACACAGCTTATCCCACTTTCAAGTCTTCACTGACATCAATAGAATGGGACGCACTGTATACGCCAAGGGCTACTGCAGTAGCCTTTGCTCAAGCTGAAGCCTGCACGGGCAGCAGACAACTCAGCGTGTTGGTGTGGCTCAAAGCTTTGCAACGGCTGGGCTATCGTTCTGTCGCAGCACTGCTCTCCACCTGCACCCACACACTCTGAGCCGCTTTGTGTTTGGCTTGCTTTTTGCTTGTGCCCTCGCCCTTGCCCACAAGGTCAAGGCACTCACAGACGCATTGGAACAAACCGTTGGGCGCGCAGGCTGGTGCAAAGCTGTACGACGGCAACGGCACACCCAAGCGCTGGGCGTATTGGTTAAGCGCACTGACGTAGTCCGGTGTCTGGTGCGTGGATAGTAACAGTTCTGGTGCGGGACGTCCGGTCTCAACCGGCAAGACTGGTTTTGCCTCTGGTAACGCTGCCTGTGCTGGTGTCACCAGCTCGCCCCAGACCCACGCCTCTAGCCAGCGGTACGCAGACTCCTGCTGTGCCAACGCTTTACGTTGAGCCACTGACCAGACAGTCGCACACTGCTCTTTGCCTTCCTGGGTCACCACACAGAGCGCTGCCCAACCGTCTGGTGTACTTTGCTCTTGGAACTCAACTGTAGTCGTTGGCTTCCAGTGAGTACGGACCAGGTTCAGGACTTGCAGGCTCATGGAGTTGTCAGCGATCGCTGCCCAAACTTGCAGCTTGAAGCTCACGCTCTCAGGCGTGTTGGGTATGACTACCAACACCTGGTAGAAGTCCACCGTAGTGAGCGTGCCGTCTGCTAGCCGTTGCAGTAGCGTCTGTTCTAACGCCTGCCACTGACCGTCAAGCACACCCTGCTTCAAGGCCTTACTAAACAACTCTGGCGACAACTTTGACAGGTCAGTCTGCTGCACTTGTTGCGCGACTTCAGTGCGTCGTTGCTCTCTGTACCACGCGTTTTTCTGGTCACGCTTGTCGTGTTGCAGCGCTGTCAGTTGCGTGGCTATGTCAGTCAGCACCGCAGGCGTGTACGGCACTGGTTGACCGTGTAACGCTGCCTTCAACAACCGTTGGTTCACCAGGTCAGCGTACCGTCGAATGGGCGAGGTCGTATGTGCATAAACCGCTAAACCTAGTCCCACGTGTGGCTTTGCTTCAGGACTGTACCGCGCACGGTCGTAGTGGCTTGCGAGTGCTCGTCTCAGTTGCTCGTCGTCAGCGATTGCCTTCAACTCCTGCACAAACTGCTGTCGCTCAGCCGGTAGCTCGCTCAAGTCACGGTAGTCGTGTGTGCGGTAGAGCCACTCGTACTTGTGATCACGCATAAATTCTGAAACGACCCGGTTGGTCAAGATCATGAGTTCGGCAATGATTTGCTGTGACCGCAGACTTTGCGTGACCACGCGACCGTCTTCGTCAACGTAGTTGGTCCCGACGGTGCGACCAAACACAGCCCCCTGCTGCTGCCGTTGCAAGGCTAGTAGTCCCGTCACACGTTCTAACAGTTGCAATTGGGGTTGCAAGTGATGTGGTGCGCCTCTCAGTACGCCCTCAACGGCTTCGTAGCTGAACTGCTCCTGACTCACCAACACGCTTTCACTGAGCTGCATGTCCAGCAGTTCGCCCTGTGGGTCAACGAGTATGTCTACCGTAAGTACGGCTCGTTCCACCAACGGCAACAGACTCAGCGACGCTTCCAGGCTGTGTGGGAACAGTGGTTTACGGGTCGTTGGCAGGTACGCTGTTTCGCCACGCTTGAGTGCCTGACGGTCGAGAAAGCTATCCTGTGGCACTTTGCTCGCGACGTCAGCAATGTGTACTTGCACGCGCGTGTTGTTGCCGTCTGCCTCGACCCAAACCGCGTCGTCTAGGTCTGTAGAGCTGGCACCGTCAATGGTGAAACCCGTCACTGTGTTCATAGTAGAAAGGACAGCATGACTCTTACGACCAACGCTGTTTGGTTCACTTTTAGGTACTGCTGAGTAACGATCAGAGTGCTCGCTTGTTGCTACTCAAGTTTCACCATAACGGCTACTGCTAGCGCCTTACAATGCAATTACCGTTAAAGCCTTTGGTTTGGTCACCACACCGATTGCGGAAACAACACAATGGAACAAAAGTGCTTCTGCCTCAGTTGGCTCGTCACACTGAGAACCACTGGCTTGCTGCTTCTGTGGTCGTTACCGCTTGCTCCGTTGGCCACGCCCGGTTTATGTGCCAATGAAGCGGCTCTTGTTTCCTCCCCTGTTATGTCCGTGCGCTAGTTAGTACTGGCAACTTTGCTCTACCAGAGTACCGTACTGTTGTGAATGAGCAAAAATCTGGCGTCATCTTGCAAGGCTATACCGAGCACAGCAACGCCAACAACTCGTCGATGGGCGAGCAAGCGCTGGCACGAAACCTGCTTCATGGTCTTGAGCCACGCTGAAGCTTTAAAGACGATCGTGCTTCATGCCGATGCTGCTCCGTTAAGTTGACGGTACTATGGCAGGATGAGGCTTGCCAGGACATTCACTTGTAAGGCAAAGAACCTTGGGCTACAGCGCGTCAACCCGATGCATGGACTCGATGAGTTCCTCAATCGCTTCATCACTGGAGCATTGCTGCACTTGAGCTTTGAACCACTCTAATTCTTCCAGTTCGGTGTCCTGCACGCGGTACACGAGCAGTGTGCCTGCTACCCGCGCTAAGGTGAGAGGCTCATGGGAGAGATGAGCCAGCAGGGCCTTGGCGTCTTGATACAGCTGTTCTGCTATAACATCGGGCAGCGGCTGCCCCATTTGAGCAGCGCTTGCCTGCAAGCTTTGCAGAATTGCTCGTTGAAGCTCTGGTGGAAAAGAACGATTCATAGTGTCAGTGTCACGCTTCAAAGGCTTCAGGCTTCAGCTTCACTCTTGCTGCTTGGTACTTCTCCGTTAGGGTGCCTACTTGCTACCCTGGTTCAAGTCTGGCCTTTCCTCAAGGCTGTGTAGTTCAAGTTTCAACTGCCGATTCATCTCATGGCGGTAACGACTGGAGACTTCGTCTATTTGCTTGCGAACTCGCTGCCTTGAGCCCATCGGTCGACGCTCCGCCATACAGTGCTCATTGTTGCACGATAGCACTTCATCAACCATGCTGCCTCCAACAACTGGGTAAAGGCAGCAGAGCCAAGTTGAACTAAAGCACTCAATACCTGTGCATGAGCCGAAGATGTAGCGCTATTAGCAAACGAGTAGTGCCATGGGTCAGTATCCCTCTAGACCAGCGTTCTAGCCTTGCAAGCTGACGCCACTCATTTGCCAGTGGCACTAGAGCTTTTGCTCATTCACAAATGCCTCACCCGGAAGCAGCGAATGTTGGATTCTCCAAAACGGAATAAAGGAACTGCCCCTTTTCACCAGTGCCTTTCACTCAAGCTTCTAGAACCAAACTCACAACGGGCGAACGCGCACCATTGTTCTAGCGGTTTTGGCTGTAAGAGCATTGCCTTGCTACTTACACTACAACCGATTGCCCTCTGTCTCTCGTTTCTTGCGCCTTTGCCGTTAGTGCGCTTTCGTTGGAGAATCACGTTAACACAGCATGATAGCAAGATTTTTCACCTCATAGATTCTCAGTTTTGATCTCCATAAACTCGCATCACCCACTATGATGACGTGATCAGAGGCTGTCTCAACTTGTGTTAGATGAACTTCCAGGCTCATGTCTATTTGCCCGTGGAGAATTTGCCCGCGATATCGCCAGATGGTTGCATGATCGATTAATGGTTTAAAGGTGGGTGATTTCAGATGTTTCCCGAGATCCATCTCTAAGGCATAGACCTGCATGGCTTGTAGCATGGCTTCAATCCCCAGAGAACCTGGCATAACTGGATCATCTTTGAAGTGGCACTTGAAAAACCAATCACTGGGGTGTACTTGCTTCTGGGCAAAAATATACCCCTTATTGTGCAAACCACCATTGGGGATCAGCGTCACTTGGTGCAAGAGATCCAGTTGGTGCGCTGCGAGACGATAGTGCGGGCGTTCGAGATCAACGCGATAAAACTTAGCTCGACTTTCAGGAGTTTCAAGCGATCGCATAATCACAGGCAGATGATGATCCGTTACTTCATGCCAGGGAGACACTGTTTGACCGCGATCAAGTCCCACCTGATTTGCCAATGCTTCAGGGCTGAAGTGTCCAAAAGCGGCAGTGCCTGTATAAAACAACTCCCCTTCACAGTGCATTTGAAACTCAAAGTTTTGAATAATCATGCCCTGAACATTGCTGGAGGAGAGCAATATCGATCGGTTGGTAATCGTTTTTCCTCTCAGATCAATGTCCTTCAGCACATGCCCTTTACCATCCAGATTGCGAAAATAAAGACTCTTATCTGGGAACATCAACGTCGTGCCCAGATATGCCGAGAGAAACCCACAGGGTTGCAATGCCATTTCCATCAAAATTGAATAGGGCAATGTTGGGGCAGCGTTTTGGCGATAGTACCAGGGGTTGAGCGGAACATCATATTCCGTCACGATCGCCGAACCTTTCGTAATCTGATGCCGTGCACCTTCCACTGCAAGAATGCGGCTGACGACATTCAAGTGTGTGTTCGGCATCCGTGATGCTTTAACAGTTCCTTGGTCGTAAATGGCATATTCTGACCCGAAGCACTTGGCTAATTCCCCAGTACAGAATTCCGCAATTTGGTCTTCAGTGAGCAATGCCGGTTTGCGGGGTGCTTGGGCTGGATAGGGCGCTAAACTCAAGAATTGCTCTGGAGCGATCGCCTGGGCAGAATTTTTCTCAGACAGTTGCAAACCCAGATCTTTGAAGTGAACGATCACCTTGCTGTTAAGAATAATTTCAACATCGCAACGGATAAACGGTTTGGGGTTAAAGCCAATCTCGGTCACTTCCATCCGGTAGGTGAGCACTCCTGTTGTGGGGGTGACCTGTCCACGACAGCGCACCACCTGACCCACTCCTGGCAGCGGTTGAAAGCGAGCGTCGAGTGTGCAGAGTTGCAAGCCTAAATACAGCATGTAAAACTGCAAAAGTTGCCCACAACCCTCCGCCATCAGAGAGCCAGCCATCACCTGATCGTCCTTAAAATGGCAGGGAAAATACCAATCCTCAGGATGCAAATCCTTCTCTCCAACAACTATCCCTAAGCCCCAGGCACCGCTCGTTGGCTCCACCGAAGCAATCCGATCGAGCATAAGAAAACTCCCTCCAGGCAACCGGAGGGATGGATTGCGTTGATCTTGCCAGTAGTGTTTGCCAAAGCAAGCGGCAATGTTACCGCTTGATAGATTGAGTAAATCGCTGTAATTGAACGTCGTCTTCTGGCAAATCAATAATGGATTGAAATACTGCTTTTGGATTTGCTGGCGCTGGTGTAATTCTTTTGCCGAGTAGATGACTCCTTTCCCCTGCTGCAATTGTTCATTAGAGAAGAAGCCAGCACAGCCACCATCCATTTTGATCACCATCTTGTCACCGACAAAACAGTTGTAGCTGAAGAAGAACAACAGGTTCTTACCGTTACGAGCAAAAGAATTAATTTGAATATCGTAACGGAGCGTTTCTCCGTCTTTGGGCAAATCATCCAGGAAGGTGATAGTGCAATCTAACAAGCGGTACACTAAATTGCCTTTGTTCTCAAAATCAATTCCTAGATAGCTAATCAACAACAAATCACACTGCCCAGATTCCACCGCCACTGCCCAGGAAATCTGACCATCAACAGAATACTGTGCATTCAGGGGAATATCGTATTCGGTAGTCATGGAGGAGGGGTTAAACTCTCCGCGCTGTGCCTTCAGTTGAGTCACGCGACTAACCAGCAAATACGGTGGCATGGGCAATCGAACCCGTCGGGAGTAAGTATCGATAATGGCATAATCTGCGCCAAACACATTCGCAATGTTCCCCTCAGCAAATTCCAGAAGATCTGCTTCATCCCAAATGGCATCTTTGGCTTTTTCAGGTTTCTGGGTCAGGGTTTCCAGTGCGTTCACCACCGCTGCTTGGTTTCCGTCTGCATTGGTTTGACTCAGATCAATCTGAGGGTCTTGACTCTGTGATAATAAGCCAGTAGTTGCTGATTGATTTGATGTGAATTGTTGGGCATTCACCAGTTGCAATTGCAGAATTCTAAAGTTTTTTAGGTGCGGATCTTGTGGTTGCATAATGGTGAATTTTGGGGGTTCCAAAGGTGTTTGGGTAGATTGAAAGAATTGGCGATGGTCTGTGCTCAAAAGAGTATCACTGAGGCGCTCGCCGCCGAGTGTCACGGTTTTGATTAGCGATCGCGTCAAATCGCTTTCTGTGCTTGAAGTTGCATAAAGCGGTGCTAGATCGAGGGCTACACCATGACTGATCAACTGCGCCAACAGGCGCAACAGCCCTGTCTGATCATCGTTTTTCTTGAGACTGACCGACAGTGCTACATGAGGCTGCGCCTGTAAAATTTCCGAAGTCCAGCGTGAGCAGGAATTTCCCGTGCCCAATTCAATGAATATGCGCGCGCCATCTGCATATACACGCTGCACCAGTGCTGGAAAATCAACAACCTGACAGCAGATCTGGGCAGAATTATGTGCGATCGCATTCTGCTCCAAAGGCATTGGCGCGTGACTGACCCCTGAATAAAACCGAATATCGGTCACCGGATGAACCGGAATTTGGTGTAGCTGCACCAGATCGTTATATTGGGACTGTACGATCGAGCTATGCAATACGCTCTCAAAGCTTACTGGAAAGGCAAGACATTGAAGGGTCTGAATCACTTGCTGGCACTTCACCGGATCGCCCGCAATCACCAGTTCTTTAGGAGTATTGATAAAGGTAATAAAGACTCGCTGATCATCTTGGAGAAGCGCTTCAACCTCTGTGACGGATGCCTTTAATACATAGGATTGCCAAAATTGTGTCTGATAATTCGGCACCCGCCATGCCTGTCGTCCGGTTTCGCAGGGACCGCAGAGGTCAGTGGTGAACAGCGGAGAGGCATGCAGGGTTTGACTCAGATTGTGGTCATCGCGCCAAACGCCTAACGCAAAGAGCATACTACTGGCAGCACCTAGACTGTAGCCAAATGCTGCCTGGGGCTGGATCTGAAAATATTCGCGCAGAACCAGGCTGTGCAGTACCGCTAGGCTGATGCCGCTTAAACACATGGCGGCTCCATTCCCGAAAAATGTTGCGTGCTGTTGAGACAGCACCTGATTCGTTGGCTTTTCTAAGCTACGAGGATAGATCAAATCCGTCTGCATCGCCTGAGTCACTTCATTGGTTAGACCAGAGAAGCGATCGTAGAGAGAAGGAAATAGCCGAAACAGATCTCGCCCTAAGCCTAGATCAGAACTCGCCATGCCAGGATAAACGAAGGCAATCTGCCCTTGGTTTGCCAGCGGCTTTGCTGTGAAGTAGCTACCGGATGGGGTCTTCCAATCGGTGTCCTGCTCAAACGCTGCTGTGATGCCTGCAAATGCTAGATGAATTTCCTGAAGTATCGTCTCCTGACTGGTACCGACGATCGCCAATCGGTAAAGCGCCTCTGCTGGAGAGGATTGAACCTGAGTTTGGAATTGGTACAGGGTTTGGTGAACCACTGCTTTCAAGCAAGCGGTTTGCACGATCACCTGCTGTAAGGATTGCAGACGCGATCGCAGATCAGACTGATTTTGTGCAGCGATGGGTAACAAGTAGCCCGGTGTATGGGTCAGATGAGAATTGGGACGTGGCGCTGAGTTTGCGACTTCCGACAAAATCAAATGGGCAACCGTGCCATCGTTCCCCATACCGTTGATAGCAGCGATTCGTCTGGGTGTTTCAGGGGTCAGGAACCAGCATTGCGAGTCGGTGGCAACATAGAACGGGCTGCCCTGCCAGCGATCACCCTCTTTGGGCGCTGTCCAGGCTGGAACCGCCGGGATATAGCGATGGTGGAGACACAATGCGGTTTTGATCAAACTCGCCATGCCTGCTGCCACGAAAGTGTGTCCGATATTGGCTTTAACACTGCCCAAGGCACAGCTTAAGGTTGGTTGTGTACTTCCAGACACAGCACCATAAGCAGCGAGAAGACCAACCATTTCCGCTGTATCAGTGGACGCAACACCGCTCCCACAGACTTCCAGATAGCCAATCTGTTCAGGTTCGATCGCGGCATTGTCCAGCGCAAGCTGGCAAGCCTGGGTCACGGTTGCGGCAGTCGGTGCAATGGGGGCATCCTGCCCTTGCGTTGGGGTGGATTGGGTAGCAAGGGCGATCGCGTCAACTATGGCATAGATGCGATCATCCTGCTGTTGTGCCGTGGGCAGGGATTTGACCACAACCGCGCCTGCGCCTTCACCAAGCATCCAACCGTTCGCGTTTCCATCAAAGCTGAGGGTGTGACTGCCGCAATTAATCGGATTTTGGGACTGCCTCAGGAGCACATGTTCAAAGCTTCCAGCCAGGTCGATTGCACTAATCACCACCGCTTCGACTTCGCCAGCCGCTAACAGCAATTGCGCCACTTCCAGAGCACGAAAGGTTGAGTTCTCTTCTGCCGATAGAGTAAACGCAGGCCCAGAGAAATCCCACAGGGCGGCAATTCGGGTAGCAATCAGATTCCCAATAAAACTGGTGTATTGATTTACCTCAGCTGCCGAATGGAGGCTGTCTTTGGTGATTTTTTCCAGTTCAATTTGTTGGGCTTCCGTCAACGTTAGTCCGGCTTGTTCCAGACTTTGTTGTAGTTGCCAGACCAAATCGCAACGTCCACGATACTGATGTAGCGATAGCTCTGTCCCCATGGCCACAATCACCGCGACCGGACGGCTGGGTTGTAACCCGGCATCTTGAATTGCCCGATCAGCTACCTTGAGGGCGAGGAGTTGTTGTGGAATCAACTGATCCTGTTGACGGGGAGGCAGCTTAAACCGGAGAAAATCGAGTTCAAAGTCTTGAATATAAGCACCCTGGGGCGCTTCACCATTGGTAAAGCCATAGACTTTGAGCAAGTCCGGATCGGATTCCACTCCTTTCCAGCGCTGAGGGGGAACAGGTTTGAAACATTGGATACCGCTGTAGATGGCACGATCAAAGGTATCCAGACTGCCATATTCACCAAAATGGGCATCCATTCCCACGATCGCCAGCGGCAAAATGGTCGTTGGATTGAAAGTGGGTGAATTCTTAGGTGAATGTTTTGGTGAGATAGAGGATGAACCAGATGTGGATTGAGGTGCGACCGCAAGTAACTCAGAGGTCAGAATTAAATGGGCATTGGTGCCGCCAAACCCAAAGGCACTGATCGCCGCCTGTTTAATCGGGGTTGTCCAGGGTATAAGCGATCGCACCATTTGCTCCCCTGTAAACCTCCCTCGCTCTGAATTTAAAGGCTGTGTGAGATTCAGGGTCGCCGGAATGGAGTGATGGTTCATACCCAGAATCACTTTCAGCAGACTTGCCATCCCTGCTGCGGTCAATAAATGCCCCAAATTCGATTTGACTGAACCAATCAAAGGTGTAGTATTCGTGCGTCCAAAAAATGCCTCCATGGAGTTGAGTTCAGTGCGATCTCCCAGTGGTGTGCCCGTAGCATGGCATTCCACATACTCAATCTGGCTGGGGTTGATCTGAGCCTCGCTGTATGCCCGTTCGAAGGCTAAAATCTGGCCTTTAGGATTGGGACTGAGCACAAATTTCCCGCTGCCATCGTTGGAAAGACCAACGCCCTGAATGGCTGCATAGATGCGATCGCCATCTTTCACGGCATCGGCATAGCGCTTGAGTACCACCATGCTGGCTCCTTCCCCGGCGACCAGCCCTTGCGAGGAGCGATCAAGCGGAGAGGTGCGATCGTTTTCTGGATAGGCTTGAAAAATCGAAAAGCCGATGTGGATAAACAAGGGATCGGCAGCACTCACAGCACCCGCCAGCATTAGGTTCGCTTTACCGGTCTGAAGATAATGGCAGGCGAGTTTGATAGCATATAGCGATGACGCACATGCCGCATCTAAAGAGAAGTTCAGGCCCGATAGCGATAGTGCCTGGGCAATCAATGCCGAAGGATAGCCAGCTAATAAGCCATTTAATGGATTGGGTAGATTCGTATTCTCATTGAATCTGAAATGATCACAGTTTAGTAACGCTTGCAGGGAGGGCTGCAACGCCCGGTGATACATCTGGGCAAATAGGGGATGAGAACGGCGGGTCGGGAAGGACAGGTTGCCCAGAATCACGCCACACTGTGCCAGGGTTTCTGCGCTTCCTAAATAGCCACTATCTTGTAATGCCTGCTTTGCCACATAGAGTGACCATTGATGCATCGAATCGAGACTCTGGAGCAATTCAGCATCTAAACGATAGCCTGTCGGATCAAACTGAAAATCGCGGATATAGCCGCCCCGCTGACAGTAAAACGTATCCGCTTTGCCCTTTTGGCGATGATAGAACCAATCGGGATCGACCCCAATCTGTTCTGTCGTTGCCAGAGACGTGAGATCTTTCTGAGCAACCAGGTTTTGCCAATATTGTTCCGGTGTTTCGGCACCGGGAAATAGACAGGATAAGCCAACGATCGCGATCGGTTCCATCATAGCTATTTGGCAGTTGCAAAAAGATTTTTAAACGACGACAAGCTGAAACTTTCCCGATTTCTCATTAACACTAAAAGAATCTACTTCTTCAATTGAAAACTGAACATTGTTCATCAACTTATTGTTAAGAATTCGATTTAGTTCGTGTTGAGTAACCCCATCTTCACACCAAGCACATGATTGATCTCACGTTTGATCAACGTTGTTGCATGAATGCTCGCTACTAGATAAAGATTTCAGACGTTTAAGAAGCCACAATTTTGATTTTTATCGGTTTTAAATCGCTGAAACCCTTGATCTTACTGAATTGATTTACGCAACAATGCTTGTTTGATTGAATTTACCGTTAGGTGTACGACTTCCAGCTTTTCGCTTCTGTAGTACGCTAAGTACGCCATCTTGACCATTGGCACAACGACCGCGAGGAAAAAGAACATGCGATCAAAGCCTTGGGCAACCCTCTTCAACATGTCAGTTTGATGCCACCATGGGCTGCCTGCCATTGCGTTCGTTGCTGAGAGAATCTTGAAAAAAACAATGATGCTGAAAAGGATGCAATACATGATCGCGGCCCTGTTGAACCAAGCAGGAAGCCCTAGCCGACGCCAGTAACCTGATTTTGTGCCGTGAAGCGTGTTGGATATAGCCTGCGAAACAAGACCGACCTGCAAGAGAAAGAATGGCGCTGTATGGATGAATAACGTGTGGTTCCACCCCTCAGGACTAACCGCAAAGATCGTCGAGAAGCTCACCACTGTGAATGCCTCGAATAATTTCATGCGGGTCAAGATTCTATATAGCTTCCGATTTAAGGTGCCTTGCTCAACTTGTGCATTCATTTGTAGCCAGTGCGCCACCATGTACTGGAGCATCAAGACGAGCGTAATCGCCCATAAAAAGGGAAGGACGTAAGTAGACGGTGGGTAGTCGAAATACACACAGATATTGTTGAACCCAAACACTTGCATGAGTAGGCTGTCATTCAAGTCAATATTGGCGAATAAATTCGTCAGTAGAATGCCGACAAGCACAACGACCAAGAAGCTGGCATAGGCTCTGAGGCGAAGTCTCTCGACGACGAGTGTGAGATCATCGCTGTCGGATAGCGTGCGTTTGGAAAACAAGGGTCTCATAATTTTTCTCTGGGTAGAACGCTAGCTGAATAAGCTGGGATGGAGTGCAGGGGGGAAACCAGCAGAAGTTGTATCCGGCACGCCAAATAACCGATTCAACTGTTGGCTAATCGTTACTGCTGCACCGAATATTTGGGAATAGACTTTCCCTTCGGCATCATGGGTCACAGCATTTGCTACCAGCTTCGTAGATGTACTGGATACAATCTCTATGGAGACGTAGAATGGTTGCCCGACCGGTACAGCCTCAAACTGCTCACTCTTTTGACAACTGAGTGGTAAGCTGCCCGCTTGATGAAACTGGCGTACCCAGATGAGGAGGCCCTGATAGGACATATCCTGGACGATCGCATCCAGCGCCTGATCACTAAACTGCTGCCGCTGGTCAAAACTGACTGTAGGCAACACACATTCCAGGGTCAGTCGTTGCGGGGTTAGGTTGAGAACGCGCTGAATGCCCTGAAAGCTGGGACCATGAAACAACGTGCCATCCTGATATGCTGCGAGTTTGGCGATCGCCGGATCGGGGGTGAAATCAAAGGATTTATAGCGTGGAGCCGGGGGCAGCGTCCGCACCAGAGTAATGTCTGTGCTGTAATGATAGCGGGGTTGACCACTGGGTAATTGACTCCAAATCATGGTCTTCAATTGAATCTCGCCCGGTTGGTCCGTGTTCACTTCTTCGACACTGAGGATGTATTCAGATGCCAAGGATTGATCAAACACAATTCCCTTGAAGACTTTGTGCTGCCCACAGCGAAAAAAGCGATAGCCGGGATACAGTTGTTCGCAGGTATTGGCGACCCAGGCAGCACTACAAACGACTGGCAACACAACCTGTTGACCAATAGTGTGATCAGCCAGAAATGAATTATCTGATAGACACAGGCGACGGCGAATGCAGTAGGTTTTGAGGTCTCCACCCATACTGGCAGCCAGGACGGCTAAAGGGCTACCCACCAGAACCTGTACGGTTTCGGGATTGCCTTGTAGGAGTTGATACGCAAACACCTGAGTGCCGATTTCTGTCGGAATCACCTCAATCTTGCGCTGAGCAAAGATCTGCTTCACTTCTTGTGTAACCATGCCACTGTCCCAGGGTCCCCAGTTGAAGGAAACCACATGGCAGTCCGGGTGCTGGCGTTTGAACTGATGGGCAAACTTATTCAAGATTTCATTGGCGATCGCGTAGTCAGACTGACCAATATTGCCGTAGAATCCTGCTGCTGAGGAGAACAAAACCAGATGTTTGAGTTGGTTATTATCCACACTAGCCAAAAGCGTGTTTAAACCCACAATTTTGGTCGTGTAAACCCGATCAAAATCCCGTTCTGACTTATTTTCAATCAGCTTATCCGCAAGAGTGCCTGCACCGTGGATGATTCCTGTAATGGATCCAAATCGTTGGATGATTGTATCAAGGCGAGGGCGTAAATCCGTCACTTGAGTCAGATCGGCACTTAGATACTCAGCTTCACCACCCGCCTGCTGAATCGCCTGCAACGTGGCTGTAATTTCCCGATGTGACAATACCGCATTTACCGCTTTTTGGATTTGAGCAGGGGTTGTTTTAGGGTTTTCTGCCATCAGTGCAGCGATCGCGCGCTGCTTGAGTTCTGAGGCTGGCTCGACCCCCTCTGCCCAGTTGGGTTCTGCAATGAGTTCAGAGCGTCCCACTAGGATGAACTTGCAGTGGGTATAACAGGCAAGGTGGGTAATACATTGAGCCGTAATGCCCTTACCACCGCCACTGACTAAAAACACGGGGTGGCGATCAATCGTCATAGGTCTGGTGGATGCCAATTCGATCGCTTGCCCACAGGTTAACGTGACTCGACCCGCAGCACCATAGCCCACTTCCGCAATTAATTGATTGGGGTCATGCAATTCCTGCACAATCTGTTGTGCTGCAGTGGTGACTGAATAATCTGGTGCAATATCAATCGCCCGACAAAAGACCTGAGACCATTCTAAATTCAAAGTTTTGGTCAGACCAAAGAGTCCACCACTGAGCATATCTGCACTGTTTAACGATGCAGACTTTAATCCAAATTCGCCATCCAAGCGTGTCACCGTTAGGAAACAACTGCGATGATCTTTAGCCGCTTCCGTCAGCGATCGCTTCAGGTATTTTGCAATGAAAAACAGGTGCTTTAAAGTCGCCGTTGCTGCTGGATGATGCAGCATTATTTGCGATCGCTTTGGTATGGCAGCTATAGAACTAGTCTCGAATCGTGGCTGCAGATGAATAAATACGGCAATAGAACCATACTGTTGAGTAACGGCATCAAGTTGCTGTTTCAAATGGGCTTCACTCAAATCCTTCAGCACAATGCGCGGAATGGGCAAAGTGGAAGGTTGTAGCTGTGCTACCAACGTTTCTGGGAAACTCAATACAACAACCTGCCAGCCCTGGGTCGTTAATTTCTGCACCAATTGCCCTGTTAACGGGCTACCATCATCCGTAACTAAACACACAGATTGAATTGGCAGGGAAAAGTCTAACCAATCGGGTGGAGGTAGCGGGGTTAAGGTCGCTTTTCCCCGCTGGATCAAAGTCTCTTCTGGCAACTTGAATACAGGAGGTGCTTCAGAGACTATGGCCTTTTTTTTTTCAGTTGTAGCAGCTTGTTGCCCCATGTATTGCACAATCTGCTCTAGCGTTCGCATCTCAGCTAATGCTTCCGGATCAACAGCGGGCAAATCTGGGAACGCATCCTGAACTGCGCCCAAAATTTCGACTCGCTTAATCGAATCAATTCCTAGGTCGGCTTCCATATCCATCGCCAGATTCAGCATGGCAGCCGGATAACCCGTTTTCTCACTAACGATGTTTAACAGGTCTGCAATAAGTTGCTTGAGGACGATCGTCGATGCAGCCACTTCAAACGGCTCTGGAGCGATCGCTGGAATTGTGACTGGCATCGTCGGTGCTGCGAACGCAACAGGAGCCAAACTGCTAACTGGATGTGATCCGGCAACTTGGGACTGCCCCATGTATTCGACAATCTGTGCTAGCGTACGCATCTCCGCCAAGGTTTCAGGATTTGCAGCCGGTAGATCTGGGAATTGATCTTGCATCGCGCCTAGAATTTCGACTCGCTTAATCGAATCAATTCCCAAGTCGGCTTCCATATCCATCTCAAGAGACAGCATCTCAGATGGATACCCTGTCTTCTCACTAACAATGGTTAATAACGGTGAGACCAATTGACTAGGTTCCAACGCTGAAGCAGGAGTGGCGATTAATTCAGGAGCGGTTGTGACACTAGCAAGCGCGGGTCCTAAGAGAGCTGACTGGGCGACCAGAGGCTGCGCTGATAGCGAGGGAACACTGGTCTCAACGGCAACAGACTGTGCTTCAGTTGCCCTCATCATTGTGGTGCTTTCTGGTTGTTGTCCCAGATGTTGCACAATTTGACTTAAGGTGCGCAACTCAGCCAGTGCTTCTGGTTCTACAGACGATAGGGAAGCAAACTGATCTTGCATTGCGCCCAGAATTTCCACCCGCTTAATGGAATCAATCCCTAAGTCCGCCTCCATATCCATCTCAAGCGTCAGCAGTTGAACTGGATATCCTGTTTTCTCACTGACGATCGCGAGTAAGGTCTGCATCAGAGACAAGTCAAACGATATTTTTTGTGGCTTTACACTTACAGTGCTTGGAGAGTTTCCTACCGAAGGCGTTGAAATTGATGGAACTGCTTTGTTGACTGGAACGATTGTGGGTGACTCTGAGTTTTCACAATTAACTTTTTGCTGACCTAGATAGTCCACAATTTGCTCTAACGTCCGCAATTCTGAGAGAATTTCTGGCTGCATAGGTGGCAACTCAGGGTATTGATCCTGCATCGCACCCAGAATTTCGACTCGCTTAATCGAATCAATGCCAAGATCAGCCTCCATATCCATACTCAGGCTCAACATCTCAGCAGGATAGCCCGTTTTCTCGCTCACAATTTGCAGCATTGGTGCGATGAACTGAGTAACATCGATCTGTGGCTGAGATAAAGCTCTCTTAGGTTCCTCCCTTGGCGATCGCACAGATGGAACGAGCTGCGGCTCAATTTGTAGCTCTACCACTTGCTGTACCATGATCGGGACTGCAACAGTAGGACGCACTACTGATGGGGTAACAGGTTGCGTCAGAAGTTGGGGCTGTCTTGAGATTTGATAGCCATCCTGCAAGGTTTGCTCAAACGCGGTTCTGGTCTTTTCGCTGACATAGTTGCCTCCATTTACGCGAACGGTCATCCCATTCTTGGTGGTGGGTACAGCGGGTTCTGGTTCCAATCCGTAGGGGTCGAAATCTTTCAGGGGCAATCCAGCAACTTGCAGCTGCATTACTGCGGTGCGGAACTGACGATCACTATCTCCGGTGCGGCTGGGATTCAATGCGATCGCCAGATGGGGTTGACCCTCCAGAATATTTTGCGTCAGGTGAGTCAAAACGCTTCTAGGACCAATCTCCACAAAAATGCGACCACCAGCGGCATAAATCTTTTCGATCTCCTGCTTGAAGTGTACGGGATTGAGTAATTGAGAAGCCAGCGTTTGTCCGATCTCGGTTGCATTATTTGGATAAGGCTCGGCAGTCACATTGGAGTAAACAGGTACACTCGGACGGTTAAAGTTGACAATTCGCAGTGCTTGAGCAAACCGTTGATAGGCGTGACTCACCAACGGCGTATGGAATGCCGCAGAAACAGGTAGGCGGGTGACGGAACAGCCAAACTCGGTAAACCGTTGCTCAATGTTGGCAATTTCTGGCGTGGCTCCAGCTAAGACAATTTGTTGATTGGAATTCCAATTCGCAATCAGTACATTGGGAAAGTTTTTGGCCACATTTTGAATAGTTTCTAAATCGCCCGTGATGGATAACATGGCACCGGCATCAAAATTGGGATGTGCGGGTGCTGCCAATGCTTGACCGCGAGCTTTCACTAGGAAGCAGTAATCCGCATCACTTAAGGCACCTGCTGCCCATAGGGCTGTGACTTCGCCAAAACTATGTCCAGCGACAAAATCCGCCTGAAAGCCAGCTTGTTGCAAGATTTTGTACAGTCCCATGCTTAATGCCCCAATCGCAGGTTGGGCATGTTCTGTTTTCTGCAAGGACTCGGTCTGCTGTTGCTGTTGAGCAGTGGTAAAGACAGGGCGCGGATAGACAACCTGAGAAATGGGAGATAGCTGATCCCGTTGGAACAACAAATCCATAGTGGCAAAACTCTGTTGGACAGCGGGGAAATTGAGCGCTAACTCTCGTCCCATATTGAGATATTGCGATCCTTGACCAGGAAATAGCGCCACCACTTTATCTGCCGTATCCATGCCCGCCTTGCGATAACAAATCCCTTGAGGATGCTGCCAAAAATCAACCGCCATCTGATGTTTCAGAGTCTGAATCGCGGTTTGTAACAGTTGTCTGGCTTCACTCAAGCTAGCTGCAACAAAGCCTAGACGGGCAGATGTGGCGGGAATCGCGATTACCCGACTGGCGAGGACCCATTCCTGGTAGTGTTTCTCCGCTGCATCAGTTTGCCATTTTGTCCAGACTGTTTCACATTGGGTCAGTAATTGAGCAGGATCATTGGCTGCAAATAGGAGAATTGCAGGCACTTGATGTAACCGATAAGCTTGCGGTTGTTTGCCTGTGTATTCTTCCAGCACTACGTGAAAATTGGTGCCACCAAACCCAAAGGAACTAACCCCGGCTCGTCTGGGTGGGTCCGCTTCACTTCGCATCCAGGGGCGTGGCTCAGTGTTCAAGTAGAAGGGCGATTGTTCGATATTGAGTTTGGGATTGGGCTGAGTGACATTCAGCGTGGGCGGTAAGATTTTGTGGTGCAGAGACAATGCAGCTTTAATTAGGCCGGCAGCTCCAGAAGCAGCTTTGGTATGACCAATTTGTGACTTGACACTCCCTAAAGCGATCGCCTGTACCTCTGCGTTCGCCTCACTCAATACCTCTTGTAGAGCCGCAAACTCAACGGGATCTCCGGCTGCAGTCCCCGTACCGTGCGCTTCGATTAACCGCACACTACTGGGGTCACAGTCCGCATTCTCATAGGCACAACGCAAGGCTTTTGCCTGTCCGGAGGGACGTGGTGCATAAATACTTTTATATTTGCCATCGCTCGACGCGCCCATGCCTTTAATGACGGCATAGATGCGATCGCCATCCCGCTCTGCATCTGCCAACCGCTTCAGCACCATCATGCCAATCCCTTCACCGACGAGCATGCCATCGGATGCTGCATCAAACGGGCGCATTTGATCCTGTTTAGTAAAGGCGGGGGTTTTACTAAAGCAGAGATACATGAAGGGAGAGTTGTCAGCATCAACCCCGCCCGTAATCATCATGTCGCTCCGTCCACTGGAGAGTTGATCGAGTGCCATCTGCAAGGCGCTGAGTGACCCTGCACAGGCCGCATCAACCACGCAATTAATGCCACCAAGATCTAAACGATTAGCAATTCGTCCAGCAATCACATTTCCTAACATGCCAGGAAAGGAATTTTCTTCCCAGCCAATGTAGGCCAGCTTGACTTTTTCTACAATGGTTTGAGTTTCTTCTTGCGATAAGCCACTGCTGATCAAAACTTTTTCCAGAATGGGAGACTGCAACCGTGCCGTTAAGGGAGTGATTAGCTTCTGCCCACCGCCAACTCCCAAAATCACACCGATGCGATCGCGCACCGCTTCCGTTGCCTGGTCACAGCCTGCATCTTTCAGGGCTTGCTTAGCAACCACCAGAGAAAGAATTTGGGCAATATCGGTGACTTCTAAAATATTCGGCGGCAAGCCAAATTCCATTGGGTTAAAGTCAATGTCAGGAAGAAAGCCACCCCGTTTGCAATAGGTTTTGTCAGGTGCAGTTGGGTCTGGATCATAGTAATCATCAATATTCCAGCGAGAAGCAGGAACGTCTGTAATGCAATCAGCTTTTTGAACAATATTAGTCCAGTATGCTTGCAAGTCCTTCGATTGCGGGAAAAGACTTGCCATACCAACAATCGCGATCGGTGTTTGGTTCATTTTCGTACTCAAAACTTCCATTTCTGATGATTGTTCCGGTTGCATAGACTGATGTCCAATACCTTGTTCGATCTGTGTTTGTAATTGATTAATGTCTTGGTGCAGTTGCAGTAGTCGTTGTAGAACCGGCGAGGGAAAGGAACACTCGACACCTCGATTCATAGGGCATCCCTCTAGAAGGGTTCTGGTAAATACTGGAAGTAGTGAGGTGCCAGTTCTAACCCTTGCAATTTCAGCATTTGCAAGCGGTATAGAATTGCGGCTCCCTGCATCAAATGAGTTGCCACATCGACAACTCGACGATTCTCTGGCTGTTCCAGATAAGTGCCTTTTACCCAAGTATTAAAGGTCCCCATCGTCGGACCACACCAGATTTGATAGTCTGCTTCCCGGGATTCATCTCCCGTGATCGCCCAACGGGAAGCCTGCCCTAGATACGATCGAAAAATTAGCGCCATTTTACGTTTGGGATGATCGATCGATCGGGCAATTTGATCGGGATCGCGCTGTTGGAAATAAGCAACAGTTTCCTGCCAAACAGTATCCAAGTCTTTCCTGAAAATCTGTTGTTCCAGTTGTTGCCGTTCGTTTAAAGGAATCTCTTCAATGGCTTCATATTTCTGGTAATAAGCAAACAGCTTTTGCGCCCGTATGGGAAAGAAACTGCCCCGTTTCAAGACTTGAAGTCTCACACCCATCTCAAACATGTCGGCGGCAGGTGCCATCGCCATATCCGTAATACTGGCTTGGGCAAGTAGCTGCTTCACCTGTGCGGAGGTTCCTGCCTCCACGCAAGCTTGGTTCACCGAGCCCGTGACGACGTATGCTGCTCCCATCATAAACGCGGCTAGAACTGAGTGAGGCGTGCCAATCCCACCCGCAGCGCCCACGCGAATAGGCGTTTCATATCGGTATTTCTCCTGAATCTCGTGTCTTAGTTGCAAAATGGTTGGCAATAAGGCAACTATCGGACGATTATCAGTATGCCCACCGGAATCCCCTTCCACAGTAATATCGTCTGCCATGGGCACGGTTTCAGCCAGTTTTGCCTGTTGTTCTGAAATGAGCCCCTGTTCTAATAATTGCTGCAAAATTTTCGTAGGAGCCGGACTCATAAACTTGGTCGCAACCTCTGCCCGCGACACTTTCGCAATGATTTTGTGGTTGATCTCAATGTGCCCAGCGGAACTTAACTGCAAACCGCTGACCCGATAATGTACAACGCTGGGAGTCAGACCCAGAAATGCAGATGCTTCAATTGTTTTGATGCCATGCTTGATATAGAGTTCAACAGTACGGCGTTCGATCGCGGCTTCACTCGGGCTATGAATTAGGTTGAAGGCATAAGGTCCTGACGGTAATGCCTGTTGAATTCGATGGATGGCTGCTTCGATGCGATCGGGCACCAAGCCTCCAGCGCCAAAAGAGCTGAGGATTCCAGTCTTACCTAGAGCAATCACAAGTTCTTCTGAGGCAATACCGTTCGCCATGGCACCAGCCATGTAGGCGTATTTAGTACCATGAGCGGAACAGAACCGTGAATCACCCAGTTGATGTGTATGGATAGGTGATACAGCAGTTAGAATTTCGATGGCTTGATGTGAATCAGTTTCTTGAATTGTGCCTTCATGGGTTACTCCAATGTCCCCATTCTGTCGAACAATATAGCAAGGCTTCTTGATCGTATTCAGCTTTGTTTGAATTCCCGCAATGTCCCAAGAAACTGTCTCTAAGGAACCTAACCACCTGAATGTGCATTGGGATTGCTTTGTCGCCCAATGGAGGTGCTTATCGCAAAGCAGTACTGATGCCATAGATTTAGGGTGGTAATGCACTTTCTTGTGTTTAGTTTGCCCAAAATACTCTTACTAACACCATACGTGTTTATCTTCTAACCAAAATTCTGACCAAAACATATCAGCAGGGTTGGCAGATTACAGGTTGCAAGTTGCGCTCGCGCCAGAAATCAGATACATGACGATGGTCAGTATCAGCACCATGTCTGGTTGGTACATCATGGACTGATTGTCGAGATTTAAACCGAGAGTGATCGTAACCAAGCGGCGGCGGCTCTCAACTGGTAGCGGGTTTTGCTCCAAAGTTGAGTTGAAGTAATGAACAGCAAGGTCAAATTGAGCCTTTAAAGCACCAGAACGATCGAGTTGAATCGTTTGCTACGGCTTTTGCCCCGAGTCCGGTTTTCAAAGCATGACAAATCTGGGTCTCTGTCGCAGAGACCTCCAAGAGGATGAAGGACAAACAAAAGGATTAGCCCTAGCAGAAATGCCGAAAATTGATCATCGTGTAAGCTAGGGTTTTTAGGGCATAGTGCAGCTTGCTGATCCGCTCAAAGCGCAGCAGTAAGCGCTTGAATTTATCTTCCCAAGCAAACACTCGCTCAATGGTGCGAAAGCGTTCCTGAAAGATAGCTGGGTCGAACATCAGTTTACGTTCCCGTTTCGGAGTCTTTCTACCACTGCCCATAGTTTGTGAGTCGCCGCTTCATCGCGTGCACCCATGTAGACACCCACAGTCTCACGTGTGTCTATAGCAAGTGCTAACCAAACCCACTGCTTGTTGCCTTTATTGCCGACAAACGACAATTATTCATCACCTTGAAGCGTTAGCCGACCCTTTTTTTAGTGTTACCTGCACTTGGCGGCGCACCTTCTCATTCACATAGGTTTGCAGCCATGGCTCAGAAACCTGAGCAGCACGAGCGATGCCAACCAGTGAAAGACGTTTCAGCAACAACTGATCGATAAGAGCAAGTGTCGCTGGGTGGATTACTTTTTTCGTTGGTCGCTCAACGCATTAGTGTCCGCAATTTTGGCCTTTGAACCGTTGTTTTCCAGTATGGAGTGACCATGCTTGACCATTTGGGAAGACTTACAGTTTTCCAGTATGGAGTGACCATGCTTGACCATTTGGGAAGACTTACAAAGGGGGCAGGCTGGCACGGGATTAGAAAAGTAAAAAACTCTACTCCTTCATCATTACATTTGGAGCCCTACTGAGCTAAGCCGATTAGCCTAGCTTGGTAGGGCTCCAAACAATGCAAAAGGACACGGTTCAAACCACAAATTGCTCAAGGGCTTGCTGATCCGCTAACGACATGGCCTTGCCCTCTCCCAGTTGTTCCCTAAACGATCCCAAAGCTTACTGCCATGAGGTTGTTGAACTGGGTTAATTTCTACATTTTCAGGAGTCCCTCATTTATGCAAGGTACGACTCAGGACAGGAAGCAGTTCATCAAGGTGATACCACAGCGGGGCGTTGCGTTCGCTGGGGTATTCTTGCTAGGCGTCGGTGCCACGGTGTATGGCTTGAGAATGGCATCAGTGCAACAGGCGGCTGTTACACCTGTGGTCACCCCTGTTATTCAGACTGTGACGGCATTGGGACGGTTAGAGCCAGAGGGTGAAGTCGTGAAGCTCTCCGCTCCAATGTCAAGTCAAGGCAATCGAGTCGATCGCTTGCTAGTGCAAGAAGGCGATCGCGTTAAAGCCGGTCAAGTGATTGCGATTCTGGACTCGTATGATCAGCGCCAAGCTGCCCTCGAAGAAGCTGAGGGACAAGTGAACGTGGCGCACGCCAAACTGGACGTGGTTCAAGCCGGTGCGAAACAAGGTGAAATCAAGACCCAGCAAGCAGAAATTGAGCGCTTGAGTGCAGAACACCAGGGCAGTATTGCCGCACAAGTAGCAACTGTCGCTCGGCTGCAAGCAGAGTGGCAAAATGCCCAAACTGAGTTCAATCGTTATCAATTGCTGTATCAGGCAGGCGCAATTTCAGCGTCTGAACGTGACAGCAGGCGTTTAGCATTAGACACGGCTCAAAAGTCTGTCCAAGAAGCGCAATTCACTCTCGATCAGATTCGTTCTACCGCTCCGCAGGAATTGAACAAAGCTAGAGCAACGCTGGATCAAATTGCTGCAGTGCGCCCTGTCGATGTGCGTTCGGCTCAAGCAGAATTGAAGCGTGTAATCGCAGCCCGCAAACAGGCAAAGGCAAGTTTTGAGCAAGCCTTAGTGCGTGCTCCTGCCAATGGTGAAGTGCTGGATGTTCACACGCGAGCGGGCGAAGTTGTCTCGACGGATGGCATTGCCGAGCTTGGGCAAACGCAGCAAATGCAAGCGATCGCAGAAGTCTATCAAAGCGATGTCAGTCAAGTTCGGGTTGGGCAACGAGTGCGGGTCACAAGTGATTCAATTCCGGGTGAATTAACCGGAACGGTTGAGCGAGTAGGGTCTCAAGTACGCCGACAAGCGATCGTCAATACCGATCCCAGCGCTAATATTGATGCCAGGGTCGTTGAGGTGCAGATCAACTTAGACAATACCTCCAGTCAAAAAGCTGCTAAATTCACAAATCTGCAAGTGCAGGTGGTGATTGCACAATGATGGGATTGCTGCAACAACTCCAGCGCCGTACTCCCCTCGGGTGGCTGCAACTGCGTCATGAAAAAGGTCGCTTGCTGGTGGCACTAGCAGGGATTGCCTTTGCCGATGTACTGATGTTTATGCAGCTTGGCTTTCAGAATGCGCTGTATGACAGCAATACTCGTGTTATTCGCGCTATGTTAGCTGACATTGTCTTGCTCAGTCCCAAAGCCCTGAATTTACAAAATCCATCGACCTTTGCACGGCGACGGTTGCTCCAGGCAAAGGATGTTCCGGGTGTCCAAACATCAACTGCATTGTACGTCAACAGCATCGCTTGGAAAAATCCTCAAACGCGCCTCAACGCCAATGTGCGAGTGTTCGGCTTTGCGCCCGAGCAGCCAACCTTTAACCTACCGGAAGTCCATCAACAACTTAACAAACTAAAGTTACCGGACACAGCGCTGTTCGATCGTGGTGCCAAAGGTCAGTATGCCGAGGTGATCGCCCAAGTAAATCAAGGAAAACCAGTCACTGCCGAAGTTGATCGCCGCACCCTCACGATTGCCGGATTGTTTCGCTTAGGAGCTTCGTTTGGTGCCGATGCTAACTTGATGGTGAGCGATCAAACCTTTCTCCGTCTGTTTCCGCGACGCGATGCCGCCAGTATTAGCCTGGGGCTAATTCGGATCAGACCGGGTTCTAATCCACTACAAGTCGCCGCTGCCTTGAAAGCTCATTTACCCGAAGATGTGCGTGTGCTAACGGCTCAGGAGTATGTGCAATTTGAGGAAAACTATTGGAAAACTACCAGCCCCATTGGCTTTGTCTTTGGGTTCGGCACCACCATGGCGTTTGTGGTCGGCGTTGTGATTGTCTATCAAGTGTTATCGACCGACGTGAATGCACACCTGAAGGAGTATGCCACCTTCAAAGCGATGGGCTATAGCAATGTCTATTTACTGAGCATCGTGTTTGAAGAAGCAGTTATCCTGGCCTTTCTCGGCTTTATTCCCGGTGCCATTTTGCCGTTAGGACTGTATGCCTTAGCTGCGAACGCAACCGCTTTACCGATTTATATGACGGCCTCAAGGGCGGTGTTTGTCTTCGTGCTCACGGTTGTGATGTGTGCGCTTTCAGGAGTGATCGCTACTCGCAAACTACAGTCCGCTGATCCAGCAGATATGTTTTAGGAACAAACAATGGTGATCGCTATTTCGGTTCAAAAGCTTGATCACTACTTTGGTCAAGGTCAACTGCGTAGGCAAGTCTTATTCGAGCTTAAGCTCGCCATCAACACAGGTGAGATTGTGATCATGACAGGGCCTTCCGGCTCTGGAAAAACAACCTTGCTGACGCTGGTCGGGGGGTTGCGGTCTGTCCAATCTGGCAGTCTACAAGTCCTGGGGCAAGAATTTCGTGGAGCAACCCCTCAACAACTAACGCAAGCCCGCAAACATCACGGCTACATCTTTCAGGCACACAACCTGCATGGCAGTTTGACCGCACTGCAAAACGTCAAAATGGGTTTGGAATTGCATCGAGAGTTAGCCCCTGCAGAGATGAAAGCGCGCTCAATCGCAATGCTAGAACAGGTCGGCTTAGGAGAGCACATTAATTACTATCCTGATGCGTTATCGGGTGGACAGAAGCAAAGAGTGGCGATCGCCCGAGCGCTGGTCAACCGTCCCAAACTGGTGCTGGCAGATGAACCCACTGCCGCTTTAGATCGCAAATCGGGTCGGGATGTGGTCAACCTGATGCAAGCTCTTGCCAAAGAGCAAGGCTGCACAATTTTGTTGGTAACTCATGACAATCGAATTTTAGATGTTGCTGATCGGATCATTCACATGGAAGATGGCATATTAGGGTGTTGTCAGCTTAATCAGAAATTAGAATCATCGTACTGATGCCACTGCGTGCGCGACTGCTTGTCCCTGCACTCTCGTTATCGGTTCCCCCGGAAATGATTAACGACTACTGTGTTTGTTGGCTTGATTACACCTTGCCGCTGAGCGACCGGGATCTTGCGAAGATGCCACTGTAGCGAGGGCTTGTAGTGACTGACGAAACGATGCGGGAAGGGTGTTAGATGTGCCGGCAGCAGTCTGCCAGCCAAAGGCGATGTCAACGTCTGTACATTGCGGCTAAGTGGCATCTCGATGCAGCGGTGGTGCAGCTCAAAGGGCAGCCCATATTATCTATGACGGGCGGTGGCTTCTGAGGGCAACGTACTGAAGGTATTGCTACAACGACATCAGGATACGGTTGAAGAGACAAGGGTGCATGCCACGGGTAATGGTCACCAACAAATTGAAGCGTGACAAAGCCGCAAAGAAACGAGTGAGACCGAGCATAGAACATCGGCAGCACGAGGGATTGAATCATCGGGCGGCAAACTCGCATCAACCCAGAGTGAGAGCAAGGCGAAGGAGCACAGCTATGCCAAGGCTTTGAGGAGTGGCAATATATTGCTTGTGTGAAAGCTGCTGTGTAACATTGAGCAACACTTGCATGTTCAAGGATTACTGTGCTTAATTTTGAACAGACATGGTTAAGTTGAAGGTACCTCTCAAACTACTAAGACAGACTACTAAGCCATAATACGGTCAGAGCAAACAGGTCTCGCCCTATGGTATTTGAGTCGATCACAGGTGGATTGGTCAAAGCAGCATTGCCAAAAGTGGCAAGCGCGATCGCCACTGCCGTAAAACACAAATTAAATCCTACTGAGCTTGAAAAAGCGCTGAACGTTGGCTTGCAGAAATCGGGTGCCTTTGAGCGTAGGCAAAAGGTCAACAATGCGGTGTTCTATCGCTGTACTGATAAAGATGCCGATACGTTTCTAGCCGCACTGCTCGAACATCCAGAAGTACAGCGCGAATTGCAGAAACCGTTGGAGCAAGATGGTGCGCCTGATGTCGCCATGGTGGTGCAGGTTGCTAAACACATTGCCGTCGATCGCACTCTTGACATTCCATACGACACTCTAGAACCCTGGCTGAAGACCTTTGCCAATGCTTACTTTAATGCTATTACCGCGATTCGGTTTCAGGTGGCAAAGTCCGATTACCTAGAGCAATTAGCCAACTGGTTTGATGATGTCAAGTTCGCAGGCGTCGCGGTGCCGGGACAGGATGTAGAATGCGCTGAGCGTTTGGCGCAGATCTTTGTGATGCCCGATGTGGAGGAGGACGTGGGGCGGCGCTCGCGGGGGGCGTTTAAGCGATCGTTCTTTGAAGCGCCAGGGGAGCCAGGGGAACAGGGGCGGCAGAGGGAGCTTTTGCAGGAGCAACGCTTGAGAGCACAGCTAGAACGCTCTGGTCGAAAATTTTCGGCACGGCAACTCCTCAACCAGCATCAGAAAAGGGTCGTGCTGTTGGGTGCACCCGGATCAGGAAAAACAACGCTCATGAGTTTCTTTGCAGTGACGCTGGCAGAGCAACGGGGGGCAGAGAGGCAAGGAGCGATCGCACCAGCAAGTGATGCCTCGACACAAGGAATTGATCGCCATGCAGAAGGAACCGATTACGATGAAGCTCAAATTGTTCGACTTACGCAAGGAACCGATTGTGTTCGATCTCAAAGGCAACGAGATCGAACACAAATGTATCCGAATGCAGAAGGCATTGATCGCGATACACAAGAGTTGCAGACCGATGCAGACGCATTGCCGCTGCCGATCTTGATTCGCATTCGCGATTGGGCGCGAACTCCCGCTGTCACCATTCCTGAGTATGCTCGACAGTTTGCAGAAACCACCATGTCTTGCAAGCGGTTGCCGAAGGGCTTCTTTGAACACTGGCTCAACAATGGACGGGCGCTCATCCTCCTGGATGGATTAGACGAAGTCGCAGAAGAATCGAAGCGTTACCATCTCGTGCAGTGCATCGAAAACTTTCTGGGACAGTATCCGCAGAATCGCGCCATCATCACGTCGCGTCCTGCCGGGTACAAGCGCGACTTTTTCCGCACGGAGGAGTTTCCGCACTACGAGTTGCAGTCCTTTGATGATGGGAAGATTGAGGAGTTTTGCGATCGCTGGTACACTAGCCGCGTACCAGACAAAGCAGAGGCGCAACGCCGCAAAGAAAGCCTGCAAAAAGCGCTGAATCAGCAGGATCGCATCAAGCTGTTGGCGCGAAACCCCTTACTGCTGACCATCATTGCCCTGATTCATCGCTATCAGGCACGACTGCCCCGCGAACGCTACAAACTCTATGACAAAGCGGTGGAAACGCTGCTCACTGCTTGGGATGACAACAAAGAACTGAGCAATCAGACCGTTCTCAAATACCTACAACTGGATGACCTGCGCCGATTAATGGAAAGTCTAGCGTACTGGATTCATACTCAGGGAACGACGGGCGACACCGAAGGCGGCACGCTCATTGACAAAGATGAACTGATCCAAAAACTGACCCAGGAAATTAAAACGCTCAAACAACTCCAGCACTACGAAGCAAAAGCAGAAGCGGAACGATTCGTGAAATTCATTCGCGACAGAACCGGACTCCTCAACGAACAGGGACAGGACTGCTACGCCTTCGTCCACAAAACCTTTCAGGAATACCTCGCCGCGCAAGACATCAATTACCAGGCAGACAACGAAGACGACTTCGAGATTGTCCTTACCCACATTGAGCAACACCTCCACGCCCCCCACTGGCGCGAGGTGCTGCTCCTCCTCATCGCCCAACAAAGCCCCAAAAAAGCCGCGAGAGCCATCCGTAAAGTCCTCACTGCCAACAGTCTCTATGAACAATGGCTCCACCGCGATCTATTATTTGCAGGTCGTTGCTTGGCAGAAGATCCAAAGGGATTGCAAGCAACCGATACTGTGCTCGTCAGCAAAGTTTTGAATGGGTTGATTGCATTAGAGCTGGCTGAATCAAAGCAAATCGGAGACAAAATTCGAGGAGAGGTATTGCAGATTCTTTGCAGCTTAAAGGAAAGCGTCTTTGAAACTGAAGTGCTTCAGCGTTTGAAGGATAGAGTAGATCGAATTGATCACAAAAGATTACAGAAATATCAAGCTGATTTAGGAGAGGTAGAAGTTGTTGTTAGTAATTTAATGGCATCTCTCAACAGTGAAGATTACCTTGTGCGCGCTAGCGCAGCAAAAGATTTAGGTAGCTTAGGTAATGCATCAGAGTCGATAGTGCAGTCACTTTTAGCACTTCTTAATGACGAAAATTCTTTCGTATGCCTCAGTGCTGCCAATGCTTTAAGGAATTTAGATTATGTAACAAACCCTGTAATTAATGCATTGCTTGCATTGCTCAAGGATGAAGATTCTTTTGTCTTTCTTAGAGCTGCCAATGCTTTAAGCAAGATGGGTATTGCGTCAGATTCGTTAGTACAAGCGACTCTAATTCTAATTCATGATGAAAATTCCTATATACGTCTTGGAGCAGCAAATACATTAGTCAGTTTAGGTCATGTTTCGGACAATGTAGTGCAAGTACTGCTGACTTTACTTAATGATGAAGATTCTTTTATACGTCTCAGGGCTGCTAACTCGCTGGGAAGTTTATCTAATGCGCCGCCTACTGTAATAGAAGCACTGCTTCTATTGCTCAACGATGAGAATTCTGATGTACGGTTTTGGGCAGTTTGTTCTTTAGGCAAGATGGGTACCACCTCGGATGTCATCGTGCAAAGCCTTTTAGAATCGCTTAACAGTGAACACTATCGAGTGCGTTATTGCGCAATTGAAGCTCTGGGAAAGTTAAGCATCGCTTCAGAAGCACTAACACAAAAGCTTCTGGCATTACTCAAAAGTGAGCATTCTCGTGTACGTTACAGTGCAACTAAAGTTTTAGGTAATTTAGGTATTGCTTCAGAACCAACAGTGCAAGCGCTATTACCTTTGCTTAAAGACGAAACACTTTTTGTGCGTTCCAGCGCGGCTGATGCAATAGGCAACATAGGGAGAAAAGTTGGTTGGGTTACCCCTACATTAGTTCAGTGGATTGGGCAGCATCAGGATAAGGAATGTGTAGGAGCCGGAATTGATGCACTGTGGGAGATTGTAGAAGGGGAGGGATAAAGGGTGTGGGGTATAGGGGAAAGACTCAAGAGATTGAGCCGACATGAGACTAAGAAGGTGCAACATGGGGTGGAAAGGCTTGCTACGTTGAGCTTCTGGATCAAGCCCTAAGCAAGGGAAAAAGCGTCAAAAATCTACGCCAGAATCAGGCTTCTAGCCCTTTCCTGCACTAAATTGAGCGTATATCGACCCAACCCCAAGTAAGGATATATGTAGTGGTGAATAAAGTACCTCAATGTTGCTTCTGCTCCTGATTGAGCTAGCGTTAAGCAGAGTTTTCATCTTATGTACAAAACTTAAATTCTTATGTACAGAGCGCTTAGCGAGCAGCGTACCCTTAAGGTCGGTCGCTTGAACCTAACAAATCTCAGCCTGCGTCTTTGGACAACCAGGACAAGAAAGCCTTAGCTTGAGCACATCCCCAAACGGTGTTTCGCGAACTTCGAACAGCTAAAACGAGTTAGAGCAACAGCCATCACTGGGTTGCCGCAACCTTTCTGGTATCACCTCAGTCAAAAAAATGCTTTGTACATAAGAAAAGGTGTCTGTACATAAGAATTTGTCCTGTTTCTAGTGCTAGATCGAGCCGCTTTCCAGCTTTGTTAGGGTTAGCTGATGCAAACCGAAGCTTGAGCAATCTTGGCTCTCTCAATCGCGCTGCTTGAGTTGTGGAATCAAATGCACTAAACAAGGGTAAAAAGCAAGCAATGACTAACGAGCAATCGTCGGGGTGTAGAAGCAGCAACCAATCTCTAACCACGATCGTTTGCAGCGGTTTTTGAAACTGCTACGACCATAGGTCGGGATCTGAAAGAAGCACTCAGCTTACGTCACAGACCCAGCGAAGCCCCAATTGATCAGCTTTCAAAGACGGTACCACAGAGGCGATAGGTGGCTGAATGGGCAAAGCATGAGTGATTAACGTTCAAGAGCCAATTGAACTGTCTTCGATCCTTTCGATGACTGGGCCGCCTGACCCACTCCTTTCGCTGCTGCTTGTTGCGTTTCGTATGACTGCAGCCTATTAAATGCAGGCTTAAACTGTTCCAGTTGTTCAACGTTCATCGTGCAAGTCACCTGACCGCTAGGAGTCATATACAACAAGACCTGCTGATTCGTGCGATCTGTGACCGAGAGGTTTCCACAAGTGTCGCGGTCAAACTGGAAATTGCTGTGGTCGGGGGTGAACGAATTACGACCCTGCAACATTTGCTGAGTCACCCAGGCAGCACGAGTGCCTGCGGGGGCAGCTTCACCCATAGTGGTCATCACGACTTTTGGGTTTGGGTGGTGCAGCACAGACGCTAAGTCACTCGTCTGCAACCGTTCACCAGCTGCCAATAAGTCCTGCTTCAGCTCCAGTGACAAACGGTCTTCAATTAAATACAAGTCATTACCAACTTGCTCAAACGTCAATAGCGGCTCACCGTCTGGAGTGGTCACCTGGTAAGTGGTGCCCATTGTCTCGGTGTGACGAAAGACAGAGAAACCTTCTGCCCGGTAGACCAGTCCCTCGCCCTTGCCATCGGACAAACGAGACACCGAGTCATGCAGAGCGTCTCGCTCTACATGCGACTCTAGCGAGTCTGAGAGTGAAGGTTCAGCGTCCTGTAATGTCTTGTCAGCAGCTTTTGGCTCTGGCTCGTCTTTGTTCCGCAAAGCTGCTGCTTCAGCTAATTTAAACAGCATTTCCATGAGCGTTTGCATGTGGGACTGAGCATGACGACCCGCCTCTGAAGCTTCTCCAGCATTAACAAATGGCATTGAACTAACTCCTAAAAAACATGGTGTAAAACAACAGAGAATTGGTCTGAGCAACCAGCTAATCACTCAGACCAACTGATCTTCAGATGCCCATCACCGGAACCTGCGAAAAAAGATCGAGTAGCTTGTCGGTGACTACACGGCCACCGGAATCACGTTGAAAAACGACTTGAGAAAGCCGTTTTGCGTCTTCTGAATCTGAGTCAGCGTAAAGCATGTATTCAAATAACACCGTCAGATCAGATGCCAACGTTTTAGGCGTGGAACGGAACTCAGGATTAGGTGCTTCCACGCCTTCTTCGACATGAATAGTGTAAGCGGGAGTCTGACCAAAACAAATCTTGACGCTATCTGGGCGAATCTCTAACGGCAACGACTGAAGGTCGTGCAAACAAATTGACATGGCACGGTGGGACGGAGACGTTACCGTACCATTGCCTGATGTCGGAACCGATTGAACTGGAGTCGAAAGCATAGTAAGAACCTTGAGATAAAAGAACAAAAAACAGAGTCATCAAAGGACAAAGCAGCGAAACGGTTGAACTAACCACCAAGCCGCACCGTGAAAATGACAAAGCCAATTGGTTTAACCGTTCGTGCAGACTAACGACCATCGCCCGCCACTACTTTCGCTTTCGGAGTTGCTGCCGCAGTCTTAGCCGCGTACTTTTCAGTTTGCTTTTCCACCACAGTCTTGAAAGCTTGGGAGTAGTCTTGACCTGGAGGCAGGACACCTGGAATCACCTCACTTGTGACGGCATTGCGAGTTGCAATCACCACGTTGTCAGCCTTGTTAATAACTGAAATGTTGCCTTCTTTCGACCGATTGAAGATTAAAGTCGACTTTTCATTGTCGTGACCCCAGCGGTCAGTTCCAGCTTCCTGGAGACGATACGCCGCAACAACAACAGCCATTTCAAACTGAGACGGTTGTTGTGCTGGCACGCTCTGTTTAAGGACAGGAGCCTTGACCTGACGAGTTGTCGCTGCAACTAAGGCTGCTTGAGCAGGTGCCACAGCTGCCTGTGCCGCCGCACGTTCCGTTTTAAGTGCTTCAGGCACTTTGCCAGCGTACTCAGGGTACTTCGCTTCAATCCGTGCCCAAACACCAGACTGAGATTGAGTGGCAACCTCCATGCTAGGTCTACACTTAGCTTTATCAATCGAGTTCAGAACGCCTGTGACTGCCAAACCATCTAGTGACAACCGATCAGCTGCTGTCGCAATCACCTCAGTAGCAGGCGTATGCGGTAAGTTGTGTTCCTGACAGAAGTTCTGTGCGCCATAAGCAGCCCGAGCCACCATAGTGAAACCTTCTGCAGGTGTACGACCAACCAGTTGGGGCTTACCCTCTACCTCCACACGCTGTTGAGGAACTTTGCCGGTCTCCATAATCCCCAGAGTCTTCTGACTCATGAGATCGCGTAAATCAATTTCAGTTTCGACTTGTGTTTCTACGACTACCATAACGTTGGACTCTTGTTCTAAATGTAAGTTTGCATTGGACTCGTAACCCACCACAGGCGGCTTTTGCACCACAGCCTGAGGACGCTCTTGATCAAAGCTTGGTAAAGACACACGCTGACCGTCAGCGGTCTTTAGAGTGTCGTCCTGCATGGCTTGTAGTACACCGTCATGCAAGACAGTAGACAAGTGCAACGACTGTTGACCAGGACTATACTCAGTCTCTTCGTAGACCCGTTGGATTAACGGTTGACCCTGGCTAACCTGGTCACTTAACGACAACTGCATGGGTGGTAAGAGCGGTCTACCGTTTTCAGTGAATGTCGCTGGGCTAACAAGGGTCTTCCCTGACTTTAAGAGCGTCATAGCAAGCGTCTCCATACGCTCCAGTTCAGGCTTTGGACGGTCATAAACACTTTGCGTGACCGATTTCTGAGATTGTTGTGAGGGTTGTACCTGCTCAGCGCCCCTAGCAACTACCGGTTGCTTTTGTTGGGCTTGTTCGTATTGCTCCACCAACTGAGCAAACTCTTTTTGAATCACAAGCTCAACGCTGGCAGGCATTCCTATGCCCATACCGTCACCGTCAGGAAAGGCCTGAGCGATCGCGTAAGCGTTTCCTTCACTTGAAACAGCGTCACCAGAGAACACCAGGTCACGCCAAAGTGAGCTGTCGTCATGGTATTCGCGTTGAAAGACCAGACCATTCGGTAGTGACAACTCGTCTACACCTGCCTCATTCAGGTACGTCGAAGCAACAAGACCGGCTTTCTTAACAGGGAACTCAAACGCCGCTATTAACTGCGTCTTAAACCGATCGTCCAAAGCGCTAACGACCACTGTGTCGCCTGTGTATTCACTCCTGGGTTGCTCACCAGGTTCTGTCTGCGGACGTTCTACCCAGTCCCCGCTCTGAAAGGTGAAGTCCATGACCACACGTTCAGCCGCTACGTCAACGACCTGGAACTGCATAGCTTCAGTACCGCCCAGTCGGTCACCAAGATTGTCAACTCGGTAACCATTCACTACAAGGTCAGCTTCTGGTTTGTCCCGCTCATAGTTACGGTCAGCCCAACGGTAGTAAGTAGAGTAGACTGTCGAACCCAACGCTTCGGGTGTCGTAGCCTCTAGGTAGTCAGACACTGACTGCATGGGCGGTTCCTGGATTAGCTGGACTTCTACCACTGGGGACTGAGCACTCAACTGACGAGCGATCGTGTCGATGGAGAGGTTCTGATTTAGCTCATACTCTGTAAATCGGGAGTACGACACGTGTCCAGTCAGACCGCTTGACGACTGGTCTTCGCCCCGAATGGCTTCCTCTGCTGCTAGAAGGTCATTCAACTCAGCTACTATTGCAGGCGTAATAGCGTCACCCTGGCTGAGAATGACGCGTGCTTGAGCTTCCCCGCTCCTGGTCATTGCCTGCGCCACGTCCGCTTGAAAGAAAAGCTCAGACACCAGTAACGGATTGGCAACCGCTCGTTGCCCTGTCTGTAACGCTGCTGCTTGTGACAGTGACAGGTGATTGAAGACAATATGTCCAGAATCAAGCTGTAACAACGGCTCCTCGCCGTTCAGCACTGTGAAACTTTTGGACAATCCATACTGATCATGGGTGTCCACTCGGTTCACAATCAGCGTTGAGTTTGGCACTTTCAAAAAGTAGGACTCAACGATCTCTTCGTCAGACGTGTCACGGTCAAACAACTCTGCGTGGGACCCTAAAGCCACTACAGAAGCGATAGTAGCCGCGTCCTTACCATAAGCGTCAGGGTGGTAGTTGTCCAAAGACTGAGCTTTAACCATGTCAGACTCCTTGTGCGATCGCACGCCGATTAAAACTAACTATGAAGGTTCGCAAAAAAGCTTCAGAACCACAAGAACAAGACAGGCCCAGGCTAGAACGGGGCACTTAAGGGCAAGCCTGGGTCTAGCTGGGTCACTTATGGTCAAGCTTGGGCAATACTGGGCAATACTAGGGTAAAACAGGACAAAACGGGGCGAAATGGGTCAAAGATAGCGATTTGCAAACCTTCGCAAAAACTCTCAGGTTTAACCAAAGAGACCTGCCAGTACGTCTACCGGTGGCGGCGCTTCCGCTGCCTCGCCTTCGACGGGCACTGGGAACCGCTCGTTAAACTCGGCGACACGCACGTTCACGTCTTCCTGAGTCGGCATGCGGAAGGAGCCAGCAGCGCGTCCCACTAACCGAGACTGGACAGCAGACCATTTACGCTCAATCAGCCCTGCTAGCTCGATTTCAGCCGGAGGAATGACCATTTTGATGCGGCGTGGCAAGTAAGACATTTCTTTGTTCTCATACGCTGGGTTGGTCATGACACAAGTGCCAGGCGGCAGGCAAATGAACTCTTCTGGCGAGACGAGTTTACGGGTGCCCACTTCAAGGGAGTGACTGGTGGACGGCTTACCACCACCAAGCGTCTTACTCTTGTTCTTACGGACAATTTCTTCGTCCCCAAAGAACTTACTGAAATACTCTGCTGACTCCACTTCACCAGGGTTGAAAATGAATTTGGTGGCACAGCCGCCCATAATGGCGAGGCTCATTTCGTCACCGTAAATTTTCTTCAGCTGCGACTTGTTTTGAAAGCCAATAATTCCGTTAAACCCGTCTGACCGGGACTCGTTTTCCCAGTTCACTAACTGCGGTAAGTAGAGCGTGGGCAGTTCGTCCAGCACACAAAAGAGCGGGTCTTTTCGTCCACCTGTACGGAACAGGTTGCGGTTGATCAGCATGTGGATCGCTGTTGCCACAATCGGACCCATGACGTCCCGTAGTTCCCGGTTAAGACCAAAGACAACCATTGTTTTACCGTCCAGATCGAGGGGAAGCGTCGTCTCGCCAATACAGGCTGCCAGAATTTTGGGCATGACCAATTTACCGAAGTTCAAGGACGCTGTACCAATAATCGAACTGACGGTCTTTTCAGAGTCCTTCACGCTGAAAATTTGACCGAACGCCTGCCGAATCCAGGGGTCAATGCCAGAGCTTTCGGGGTAGAGCCGTTCAATCAGCTGAGGGGCAGACATGATCACAGACGTCATGAGCACGTCTGCGCACTTCATTTGCTTGGTCAGCATCATGACCGCTTGTGTAAATTGGTCACCAGCTGAGTCGAAGAACGGATCACCACCACCAGAAGCGCCAATCTTAAAGTTCTTGTTCATGGTGTTTGCCAACTGCCGCGCGTCGGCTGAGTCGCGGTTGGGGTCGCCACACAAGAAGTCCATGAGGTTCAATACGTCACTCTCAGGGAAGCCTGGGGCAAACACATGAATTTTGTACCCTAGTTGTTCGGCATACCAGGCGACAGCGCTGGTCTGAGTGGGGTATTTGAAGTCATAAAGCACTAGCGGGTAGCCCTGTTCCACCACTGAACGAATCGCAGGGTCGATCGCTGAGAATGTCTTACCAGACCCAGGAGCACCCACCACCATAACCGATCGCTGAGTGTCAGGAATCCAAATGGTTTTAGCGTCGCCCTTCAACTGCACTGGCGTCTCCTTGGGGATTGAGCCGAGTTCAGGAGCCGGTGGAAAAGCAGTCGGCTTACCATTTCTGGTTGTACGTCGCTTCAGGACGCACTCTGGGTAAACCAGTGTTTCTGGTCGCACAATCCAAACACAGGCGGCTTTGCGGGAACGTCCGTTCAACTGCTTAACGGCTAGCTTGCGGGCTGCACTGATTTCGCGCTTTGAAGCCCACTTAGCGCGTGCTTTCTCGTTGGCTTTGGTACTCCCAGACTTCGTGTCCTGGCTGAAAAAGGACATGACAGCAAGACCAGCAGCGCAAGCCAGAAGTGTAAGACCAGACCGAGACATAAGAAACGCAGGCAGGGCTTCCAGCGGAGCCGGTACTGGATTCGCAGCCAGGATTAAAGTATGTGTCGTTGCAGAGAGGTCTTGAGGGGACATAAGAACTAACCCAGTGCAGAGAGTGTGGAAGGTAAACGCTTGCTTTAGTGATCTCGCTCCAGACAGGTCGCAGCCGCTTTACAGGGCGTTCATTTCAAAGATCACGATCGGCTTATAAATCAGTAGAAGACGGCTACAGAGAAGCCTCTACTCCGCCATAAGCCACGTGAAGATAGGAGTGCATTTGACACAACAACGACTCTCTACGACCAGGGGTCTGAGCCATTGCTTTGAGGTCTTCCAACGCCTTCTGAAAGCAGGCAGCGGGTAAAGACGGTTCCACCTGATCCGAGTCGTCAACTAAGGGATCAGGTGGTGTTGAAGGGGTAGGCAGATCAGGACTCGACACAGTAACCACTCCGAGCGCAAAGAGCTAACAAAACCACAGCAGAGCCAAAACAGTCAAAACGGCAAACAAAACAATTAAGACCAACGACACAGCAAACAGAACCGCTAGAAAGCGTGAGTACGGGAGTACGGGTCAGAAGAGTGCAGCGTGGCTAGCGACCAAACGCAGTTTCTGCCATTGGTAGCAACCACGCACGAGCGCCGCCTTTCAGACCCATGGTGTAACGGTAGCCACCTTCGTCCCACATTGCCTGAGCAAAGCCCATGCCAGCACCCATTACCCACGGCACAAAGTAGACCGACTGACCGTTAGAGAGCCGCACCCAACCAATGGGGTCAGAGGAAACCCGCACGTAGCGATCGAGAGCACCAGGCGCTCTAAACCAGGTATACATTGACTCAATGTCTACCTGATCAGCACGCAGTGGTTCAGCATTGGCGTAGGCAATAATGCAAGACAGCGAACCATTCAAGCAGTTCTGACTGTTCGTAATTTGTACTCTGTAGCCTTGCTGTTCTGTGTTGGGATCAGTCATGACACCACCCACTGCAAAAAAGGTGTTTGGACCGACCAACGTATTGCGGTAGACGAGTTTAGTTGGCAAGTGTAGCGGCACTCCCAACTGTTGCAAGTCAGGAGTGACACGCTGGTAGTCAATCGGTGCTGAAGCAACCTGGTTGGACTGAGCAAACGCAGGGGCGATCGCCAGCAGGCAGATAAGAACGAGTGACAAACAGACGGTTAGCAGTACTTTAAGCCTGGACATGGGGCTTACCTCCGGCGTTTTCAGCGTTAACACAAGTACTCAAATGAAATTCACCACAGGAGGGGCAGGGTGCCAAGCGGCTTGGTTTCAACAGTGCTGACAGCAAAACAGGACCGAGAGACAGTAAAACTCGACGTTTCATTGCAATTCACCTCAACGACTAGGGGCGCGGCATTTTGAGGAAACCGCGACACCAAGATTTTCCAAGGCTGACTTGTCCTCTTGAAAGAGTTCACAACCATGTTCATCGTCCATAGGGCTACCGAATGACGCTCGTGTGGTGCCAACAAACAAACCACCACCAGAAGTAATGGCTCGCGTCAGTGACTGAAACTCAGTCGGGTTCTGCCGCTTCAGCTCCTGGTAACGAGCAACAGCAAACGACACAGCAGTTGGTAAATCGACATATTGAGTCAGGCTTTGCAGTGAAGGTAGACCGATCAAGTTCACACAGGCTTCACCTGCTTGTTTGACCAACGTCTGCCAAGGTTCTGCTTGACCCCCGAAGCCGTGATCGACGTAGACATTGAGGTAGTGGTAAGTTCCACCGTTCAGTTCACGGGAAGCCAGGAGACTGAATTTAGGCACAGGTAAATGTGCCGGACGCTGCGGTAGGCAAGACACGATCGACTGTAAAGTCGGAGTGCTCTGACCATTCAGGAAGTCCACAGCTTCGGACATGGCAATGGGGTAAAACTCTGAGTCGTTGCCAACAGCAGGAGCCGACTCTTCTACAGGGCTTTCCGCTCCGTCAGTAGCATGAGCTACGGTACCTAAGCCAAAATGCAACAGCGAAGCCAGAACGAATCCCACTAAAACTAAAAAGACCCAACATAACCAACGAGACATAGCGAACCTCCAAAATGAGTTGAAAGTGAATTTGCTTAACGACCGAGAGGGGGTGAGTGTTCAAACTGCATTGGGTCGACTGCTCCACCACCACCGGCGTAAATCTCATAGTGAAGGTGAACACCACCAGAACAGGAACCGGGTGTTTCGTTACCTTCCAACCCAATCGGTTGTCCACGTGCAACGGTTGCTCCTTTTGACACCAGCAGCTTGACCATATGCAAGTAGCGGGTTTCAAGTTTTAGTTGCGGGTGAGAAATGCTAATCACCCCACCGCAACGTCCGCCTACAGGTGTGTATTCAGTCACTCGACCGTCAGCTGCTGCCAATACCTGTCCCCCAGGACCCGTTGGGTGTGCGTTATAGCCTTTTGCGGTCTGAAGGTCTACGCCTGCATGAAGTCTGCCATTACGTGGACCAAAAGGACTGGTTCTCTGACCGCCGGGGAGGGGGTTTTGCAACAGACACTTTTGACCAGGTGGACACGGTTTACCGCCTTTAGGAGCGGTACAGTTGCCCGCCTCGGACTTAGCGTCAGCCAAATTAGAAGTGGCGATCGCGTCGCGGTAAATTTTGGCTGCTTGAGCAATGGACTCTGCTTCAGCGCCGTCATTGACGATCCACCGACACTTCACCCAGTTAACCCGACCACCACCCGCACAACTATTCAAAGTCGTACCGTTGCCATACAGCTTCCCGGTTCTCATGCCGTAAGCCAGCACCTTCGCCGCAATGTCAGGGCGTTTAGCAAGCTCAGGATTAGCTACTAAATCGACATTCATACCTTTGGACTTCAGGTAAGTTGTCGCCGCCTGGTAGTTCGCTTTGTGGGTTAGTTGCACGTAACCCCGCCCCCAGTACTGAGAACCACCCGAGGACTCAAGGCGAGTAGCGCCTTCTTCCAGGTTGACGAAGCTTGTCTCACGGTGGACTGTAGCCAGGACATACGCCACCTGGTTAGGGTCTGTAATCCCCTCTTCTTTTAGTGCCGCTAGAATGCGTGGAATGTGTTTAGAGCCATTGGCACTGCTGGTACTAAAGGCACCGTCGTTATTTGCAGTCCCAGCACCCAATGTTTTCGCTACTTTTTCTACCGCACCAGTCGCTTTAGTGACTGACTCACCACTCAACTTCGTTCCACCGCAGTCGTCAAAGCCGTCTGTAGCGGACAGCGGATCGTCGCTGCCAGGAAACCCAATGCCGCTACCGTCGTCTTTCGGGTTGCCAGCACCGAGGTAAATAAACTGCTTCTCGTTGTAGGTCAGGAAGGGAAGTGGACCAATGAAGTAGGGTGTGCAGCCCAGGTCAGGCACACCGCGCTTACAAAGGCGTAGGTACATGGACGTGCCTACCTTCCCAGCCGGTTGGTCAACTTTCGTGACCACCTGCTTGAACATGGAACAATAAGGGTGACGACCGGTTGGTTCTTTGCCACCATTGACACGACCCAAAATGCCTTCACCGCCCTGTACCATTTGCTTTTTGCTCATCCAAGACTTGCCGTTAGCAAAGGCGCCGACGCTTGCCGCGTCCATTTGAGACCCTTGAATAGGCGACAGCTCAGCGTGTTCGCAGTTCTCGGTGCAGGCAACGCGGAAACCTTCTTTGTAGCTACCAGAAAGTGAGCGATCGCGGTTTTGTTCTTCGCTGTCCAGCGGTACGTCAACTCGCGCCACAAAGGCGTCAGCGGCTTCTTTCAAAGGACTGGGAAATTGGTTAAAAGGAACTTTGTCCAGCCCAGGAATGCCTTTCATGAGCACTTGTTCCCAGTTGGCAAACTGTTTAAGCGGAGTGTTCTCCAGTCCCGGAATTTGGGACATGATGTACTGCGACAAATCCAGGTTTTTCATGCCTAGTGCCGCTAACTGTGGGAACTTCTCAGTCAGTTGACCCACCGTGAGGGACTGAAGGCTAACCCCGTTCAGCAGTTGACCTGCCCCACCAGGAAGCTGTCCTGTTACCTGTCCTAACTGTTGGCCCACAGTCTGGGTTGCTGCCTGGGTGATCGCACCTGTAGGGTTTGACAACGCACCAACAACCTGCCCTGCCTGGTTCACAAACTGACCGGCTTGGTTCAAAGAACCGAGAGCGTTGCCAGCCATGTCAAGCACCTGACCAGAGCCATTGACCTGACCAACCAGGTTGCCCGCTGTGTCGAGAAATTGACCCTTGGAGAGGCTACCTACCAAGCCACCAGCAGAGTCAAGAATTTGTTGAGCGCCGCCGCCTGTAAGCTGCCCTGCAAAACCTTGTAGGCTGTTAAGGTCAAAACCTGGTAATTTACCAGATAAGCCAGCAGTCAGCAAGTCAGCGATCGGCTTCACTTCTCCCACAAGCTTTTGAGACAAGTTCGGCACAATGTCGTTTAACGACTTAATACTTTGTAGTCCAGTTGGGAGAAACTTGTCGAGACCGACAGTACTGGAAACCTGACCTGTAATGCCGTCAATACCCTTCTGGGTCAACGACTCAAAGCCCAGGCAACCCTGAATGGCACCTAAAGGTAAAGCGTCCGCAATTTTCTGTCCTGGTTTCCACTCAATTTTGTCAAAACCTAGAGACCCGGCAGCCTCGGGTGGCATGGCGACAGCGCCACCCTCTGTAAAAGGAGCCATAGAGTCGAAGCTGATCTTCGACCAGTCAGGCAGCGTCACACCGTCTTTCAGAATGGACGGAAACGTTGAAGGGGCGGTTACTGTAGACGTTGTCTGAGTCGTCTGCGCGAGCGCGTTCTCAGAACCAGACAACAAAAACCACAGCACAATGACCAGGGCTGATACCTTGACGCTGTGCTGTGACTGACCCACGTAGAACGTGCCGTACAGCAACCCTAAACAAACAATAATTTCAATGCCAAGAGCAAATGACTCCGGTGTAAATGAGTCCATGAGCGATCACTTATGAAGAGAGTGAAGAAGACAGCGAGGGACGAAAGCAACACCAGCGGTAAAGCGGCGAGTCAGAGTTAAGTCAACTGACTGGGCTTTACCACTGGATTACTAACTAAAAAGGAAGACTGGGAGCGCCGAAAGACTCCCAGTCATGATCTACCAACACTATTTGTTGAGGGCGTTCAACGGTTTTGGTTGTGAGGGAAATTGGCTGAAAGGCACATTTGCCAAACCCGACACCTGAGAGACAGTCGACGTTTTCCAGTTAGGAATGTCACCTAAAAGAATGTCGTTATAGCCAGGTAGCTCACTCAAAGGCATTGAACCCATTTGCAGCCCACCCAAAGACGGATTAGACTTGATCGCGTCAGCAAAACTCATGCCTGAAAGCTGTTCAGCCGTGACCTTACCGCTAGACTTTGAGGCAAGCCATTCAGCCATGCCTTTAACGTCACCGATCTTCTTAGCACGGAGGTACAAGGTCTTGCTCAAGCCTTGAATAGACGTGTCAGATACCAGGTTGAGTGTGCTGAGCGGCTTCGTTGCTATGCCCATTTGACCCATTGAGGCAAGCCTGGACAAGCCTAAACAATGCAGGTTGAAGCTGCCTATTGTGTCGCTGACGCGGACAATGTCGGCAACATTTTGACCGGCTTTCCAATCGCGCCGGTTGCCACCGAATTTCATTGAACCGGCTTGGGACGGAGCAGGCAAACTACGGAAGGTGATTGCACTCCAGTTCGGCTGACTCTCTTTAAGCTGAGGAATCAAACGCACCAGCTCAGTTGGGGTTTCACCAGTTGTAGAGCAGGACTGAGGCATCATGCCGAAAGCAGCACTTGCCAGGAGACCAGGGACTGCTAAAGCACTACCAGCAGCACCAGCAGCGCCAGCAGCAGCACCACCGAAAGCACCACTCCCAAGGGCGATTGAACCACCCACAGCACCAGCAGCCGCTACAAACCCAACAGCACCACCGTTGCCGCCTTTCTTACCAGAGGTCGTCGGAGCAGGTGTAGCTGGAACGGGTTTAGGCGTTGCCACTGCAACCTTGTCGTTGTAGCCTGCGGGGACAGTGAAGGTAGTACCATTACCACCACCGACCATGTAACCACTGCCAGGGGGCACGGTTGCCGCCAGTGTTTTACCAGTCGTCGCCGTTGGCAGTAAGCGTACAGGCACCGTTGCGGACTTTTGACCTGAGCCAAAAGTCACTGCGTTGGGCAACTGAGCGTAGTCCACACCCGAGACACCTGTGCCGCTGAAATCAACTGGCACTGTCAGTGGGCGAGTCAAATCACCACCGTCGCGGGTGAGCACAAAGGCAGGAATCGACGAGTCGAAGCCAATGCCAATGACACCTTCTGTCGGTGCTACTGCTGTTTGGGGTTCGACCGTGTAGGTAACAGTCGAGTTAGTCCCCTGGTCATAACCAGACCCAGGCGTAACAGCGATCGCTACGGTACGACCTGGAGTTGCACCAGCAGGTATACCAAGCGGCACTGTAGCGCTCGTAGCACCTGCTGGAATCGTTACGGTGCCCGAAAGTGGATTGTAGTCAGTACCAGAGACACCGCTACCGCCCACAGTGTAGTTAATAGGCAGAGGCGCACTTGTGTCACCTGTACGGGTCACGGTAAAGCCGTCTGTGCTGGTGCCAGGAGTCAGAATTGTGTCCTGACCAGCAGGCACCGAAACCGTCACCGCAGAATTACCGTTAGCATTAGGTGAATAAGCGGGAATGGTGTAGACCGCTGGAGCTGTGCTGCTAGGAGCATAGCCATTACCAGGCTGTAGGGTGATCTGCACGTCTTCCTCACCTTCGGCAGCAGTACCGCTTTGAGGGAAGGCTGAAAGTGGCACAGTGGCAGAGGTTGCGCCAGCAGGAATGGTCACAGTCCCAGGCAGTTGACCGTAGTCAACACCAGGCGTTGCAGTACCACCCACGGTATAACCCACAGTCAACGGTTTTGTTGTGTCACCTGAGCGTGTCACGGTGAAACCGTCAGAAGTGCTACCAGGTGTCAATGTCCCACCGTTTCCAGTACCAAAGTCTACCATTGAAGGTGCAAAGGCAGGAATCGTCAGTGTGGTTGTCGGTGTTGTGGCGTCAGGCGCATAGCCATTACCAGGGCTGACCGCAACTTGAATGTCTTTAGCAGGGGTTGCAGCTGAACCGGTTGCTGCTGGTACTGTCACAGGTACAGTTACACTCGCTTGACCAGCTGGAATGGTCACAGAACCAGGTAGAGAATTGTAGTCAGTCCCGTTTTGAGCTGTGCCGCCTAATGTATAGGAAACAGGCAATGGCTGACTCGTGTCGCCCGTACGGGAAATCGTGAAGCCACCTGTTGTGCCTTGAGGAATTGTGCTGCCGCCAGTACCAGGAGTTGCACTCACAGACGAAGGAGTGTAAGCAGCTGTCTGGTAGGTTATAGTTCCACCAGTCAGGTCAACACTGTAGCCCGTACCTGATTGTGGAGTCAGAACGATCGTCTCAGACGGTTCAGCCGTGGAGCCGTTCTTCGTAGGAGTCGTAATCGTCTGAGTCGCAGACGTTGCACCAGCAGGGATCGTAATGCTGCCAGGAAGCTGGCTATAGTCCGTACCAGGAGTCGCTGTACCACCAATGGTGTAAGGAATCGTTAAAGGCTGCGACGTATCGCCTGTGCGGGTCACAGTGAAAGGCACCGAACCGCCTGCTGGAATCGCGCCGCCATTAGACGGTGACGACACGCTTACTGTAGAGGGGGTGTACGCCGGAATGTCGTAGCTAATCGGTGTTGCGCCCGTTGCGTCATACCCCGTCCCAGCAGCAGGGGTGAGGCTAAGCGTCGTGGCAGGAGCAGCAGTCGTTCCTGTCTTCTGGATTGCTGAGAGCGGTACAGTAGCAGAGGTTTGACCCGCTGGAATCGTGACTGAACCTGACAACGGTTGGTAGTCAACGCCTGGTTGAGCGGTACCGCCTGTTATGTAGTTCACGGTGAGCGGTTGCGTGGTGTCACCACCCGCACGAGTCACAGTGAACGGTTGGGTCTGACCGGGAGTCAGTGTGCCACCACCAGTACCTTGAGTGAAGCTCACAGTGGAAGGGTTATAGGCAGGGATCACAAAGGATTGAGACTGAGCAGCGGCGCCTGAAGCGGGAGTCAGGTAATTGAAGTCAGTAGGGGGCGACAGAGAAATTTGGACGTCTTTCTGAGGTACTGCTGTCGAGCCAGAAGGAGCTTGAGCAATAATCGGCACGTTCAACGTACTTTGACCTGCAGGTATGGTTGCTGTGCCTGACAGGTAGCCGTAGTCAGTCCCATTAACGGCTGTACCAGCCACACCGTAAGTTACAGTCAGAGGTTTAGACTGATCACCATTGAGGCGCGTTAAGACAAAGCCGCCAGCCGTGCTACCAGGTGTAATGGTTGACTGACTATTAACGGGAGTGACTGACACTGTTGAGTTATTCAGTTCAAGAATGCGTGCGTTCCAAGTTGACTGACCCAGAAAAGTGTAAGCTGCTGGAGGCGTAAACACCCATTGCAGGGTTGATTGAGGGTGATTGTTTTGGTTGAAGAAGACCGGCACTTGCGTCCCAATTGGCACGTATTCAATTTGGTTTGAAGCGGGAAGAGTGAGCGTGTTTGCAGTTAAAACAACGCCATTGTTTGAACTTGTAGAGTAGTCAGTACCAACTACAGCAGTTCCTTGCTGAGTGTAAGACATGGCAAAAGGAGTCGAAGGATTAGTCCGTGTGACAACCACTGCCAGTCCGTTTCTTGCAAAGGTTGGGTCCTGTGAGTTTTGCGGTACGGTGTCAGAAAGTTTCTGCTCGAAGGAGTGACGAACAAAAACGTAGTTCCCGTTTACCGCTGCTGGTACAAACCCAGCAGGGTAAACAAACGGCACTTTCGGCTGCGTACACAGGTCAAATGTCACGTCAGGCGTTGGTTGCACTGAGTCCCTGCCATACCAAGCACTCTTCGCTTCGGGTCGTTGATCGCCCGATTGCACCAAGACATTCCCGACAATGAAGTAAGAGGTTGGGTCAGAGTTGCAAAACTTGTACTTGTAAAACCGGGGTGTGGTGTTGGAGTAAAACAACGGGTCGTTGGTTGAAATTGCCAAGAGTTCAAACCCGTTGTACTCATTAATACCGCCTGTCTGAGCCGAAGCGTTGAAGTAAGTAATGCCAGTCAGGTCTCCCACCAAACTTTGAAAGGTCGGACCTGTAAGCTGGGCACCGACAATGTCATTAATGAACTTGTTGTCATAACTTGGTGGCAGTGGGTAATCGCTAAGTTTCGGTGCGGACAGAGCAGCAGTCAACCAACCTGGGGAAAGCAGAACTGAAACAGTTGTTCCTAAAACAAGCGCGGCTGCTTTGAGACGTTGGCGTTGTTTGTCGGGAGCGAAACCTTGACCACCACGAGCGGGTTTTGGCTTAGAGACCGTAGCGGAAGAAGACTGAAGCATGAGAGGCGTCCAAAGAGTAAAAGTACAAAAACGAAACAGAAGGAACAGGAAGGAATCGAACTGTCAGGAGATGTAGTCAAGCCGCATCCTCAGGGTGCATTGCTATAACCACGCAAGCGATCAACTAGCGCACTAGGTACGCCAGTCTGTTGCATCGCTTCAGCAAAAGGCTTACCAGACTGCATAAGTGCAATCGTTGCGGTCAACTGCTGGTAAGCCAAACTTGTTTTGTCAATTTGGTTTCTGGTCTCAGCGATCGCTAGACCTTGACTCAACTGACTCAAAACTTTTTGTTGGTACTCTTGAGAAATTGAGACCAATTGTGCCGGCGCTGGAGGCGGGCTAGGAACGATCTCCACCATGCTGTAGGGTGGCGTGCCACCGGCTAACACCAACTGAAACAGGTACACCTTACGAGCGCCGCTGGCTGTTGTAATCACGGTGAGCTGAGTGCTGTTACCGTCAGCAAAAATGCCCTTGGGGAAGTCGATCGCCTGCGGTAACTGACGCAAGCGCATAATTGAAGCACCGCTACAAGAAGCGATACGGCTGTTGTCTCCACCACCCAAGCCGCCACTCGAGAGGCAACCGTCGAAATCGATCACGACACGACTAGGGTTGTCTAACCACACTTTCTGCACAGACTCGTTCAGACGCAGGAACGACAGATTCAAACCTTGTGTACCTAAAACCAGACGTTGCATACCTGTCTGGGTCGTACCTTCAGCAGTCTGAGACGAGACACGGAGCACTGCTGCTGTCTCAGCTAAGGACGGTGACGCAGTGACCACCACCGGGAGTGCAGACAGCCCAACCAACAACGTAACCAACCAGGGCAAACGCCCAGAGCGGATCAGCATAGTGACACCTACATTTCAAACGAAGCGTTGACAAAGACCTTGACTTCCGTACCAGCACCGAGCTGCCAAGACGCTGGGGCATTCGCCGCCGCTTGGTTTGCTGCTTGTGCTTTTTGCTGTAGAGACTGAGCCAGGTTGCTACCAAACCCTTGAGCAAAACCTGCCAACGGACTGGCCTTACTGGACGTGGTTGTAGCGCTAACATTGCCGCCTGACACGGTGGCTGAAGAAGACGGTTGGTTCAAAATTTGACCGGCTTGGCTGACACCAGCAAAGAAGGATGGCAGAATCGACTTGATTAAACTGCCCCCACCAGAGTTGCGCTTGCCAAAGGCGACTAACCCACCGTCAGAGCCGCGCACCACAAGCGTGTCCTTCGGTACGGTGTACTCCTTGTTGTCAACGAGCACTGAACTCACCACAAATTCAGCCAGTCCATTTTGAGGGCTGAACGAACGCGGTACCATGACCAGAGTGGAACCAGCCGGAATTGCTACCGCTCCGTTCGCGTCATTCAGACCCGATTTTAGTTGCACCAAGTACTTAATAGCGGAAGGGCTGTCAGGGCTAACAGGCGTTGTGTTGTCACCCGTCATAACCACACCTGTGGTTGTCTGAGCCAGTGCTGTTGTACCTACAAGCACAGCGCTCAAGGGACGGTCACGCAAACCAGGAGTGCTGGAGCTAGCACGCAGTTGGCTCAACGGTCGAGCGCCACCAGTAGCAGCAGGTGACGGAGTTGCAGCAGGCAACACAGACGCTAGAGGTGCTGAAGCTGGGGCACTAACCGGTGCATTGTTGAAGCTAGAACCGCCAGTAGCACTACCAGGGGGGACATTACCGTAGCTACCCATAGTCGCGGCCATGCGCCACTTCTCCATTGGATCAACAGGTGTGGCAATTGGTGACGGTGCTGGCACTGGTGACGACATGACAAATGCTTCTGGAGCGGCTGGCATGGGCATTGGGCTAGCCAGAGGTATAGGTGCCGGAGCTTCACTCACTCTCTGTGGTGCCGCTGGTGACGGTTGCGTCGTTGGTAGCGGTTTCGGGCTAGACGCACCATTCAGCAACTCTTTTTGACGCGTCAGGGCTGATTGAGTCTTGTATTTAGCAACTTCGTCTGCCTGCGAGTCCGCTGTCACCGTTTCAGCCACCAGAGAAGGAGACGTCACCACAAGCGGTGCTTTAGCGTCCTTACCGCCCATAACACTAGAGAGAAACGCACCCAGCATCAGAATCACGACCAGCGTGCCTGACCCAACGACCGCTAACTTAGTGAACGGACTGCCAATAATGCCGTGTTTCGTTTTTACGGCACGAGGATCAACAATGTCCTCCTCGTCGTCCTCTTCACCAGAGGCAATTACTGCAGCTTTACCAGCATCAGGCAGCTCGTCTGAGTCGTCGTCCAGTAGAGCAGAGGCAGGTAATGTCTGTACCTCGCTGCTTATGTCATAGCCTGCTAATTGAGACAGGTTTAAAGACGGCGCAAACGCTTCGTCGTCGTCTTCAACCTGTGAAACTGGCGGTGGTAATTCTTCTTCGCCAGCCTCGTCAAACTCCGCTTGAGAGTCAAAGCCATTACCGAAACTGTTTCCGTCGGGCTGTGCGTACTCAAAGTCAGGTTCTGTGTCTGTGTCCGTGTCTGTGGCGTGTTTATTGTTCAGCTCTAATAAAGTAGTCATGTCAGTCGAGTCGTAGTGTTGGTAGTCAGCAAACAGTCGTTAGCGGTTAGTCACGTCAGAGGTTAGGGGCGTCAAAGTCACGCATGGCATAAATTTCTAGACCAGCCGATCGCACCTGTGCAATTTGGCGCTCAACTTCGGAAGTCACAGGCAGCACCGTTGGAGGGGTGATCGCACGCACAAAGACTTCACGGTTGTAGGGAATGCCCGCACCAATTTGGTTGTCAGCCGTAAACCGCACGAGGTTGGCAACCACAACCACTTTCCATTGACCATCTTTGAGTAGTTGCGGTGTGCTGACGTCCTGTACCACCAACACCAGGCGTTCTGTCTGGTTGAACACGTTGCGAGGGGTCAGTTCAGCCAGCCTTTGTAAGTAGGTCGTCCGAAAGTCTTCGGAAAGCCCGAAACTGGCATAGCTTGCTAACGTGGTAATTTTGGCAGTGCCAGACGGAAGCTTAATAACAACCCCTGGGTCTGGGGCTAACGGCACTTTTGGGTCTAAAGGAGGCAACGTACCCACTGCAGAGGTGAGCATTGTGAGTTCGTCTTGCACAAACTTCTGAATGACCGCAGGTGTCCGTTCACCAGAGTCCATAGGAGCCGTTGCAATGGTCTTGCCGGACTCCAGTTGCACTAAAGACGATGGTGCTTTACGGGACAAGCCCATGTAGGCACCAAACAGTAGCAAAAGAGCAAGGAGAGTAAAACCTTGTATGCCTAGAGACGCAAGCACGAAAAAGCCGAGAGTGCTACGGGCGTCTTTAGTACCAGACCTGCTAATGGAAAGCGAACGCATAAGGACTCCAGAAATGAGTGTTGGATTGTGGGACTAAACAAGGAACAACCAAAACAGGTAAACCAAAGCGGGTAAACCTCAGTCAGCAGCTCCAATGACCTTGCTAGCTGCTGCCGCTGCCGCACTACCACCGCCACCACCAACAGCGGCTATTTTGCTGACTGCTAAAGCACTACCAGCACCGGAAGCAGCCAGAATGCCGTTAAAAACTGCTAACCCGCCACCGGCTGCCATAGCGATTGCTAGCAGAGGGGAAAACAGACCAAAGAACACGGCAGAACCGAGCGTTTCTGTACCAGAGATTTCGTAAATTGAAAGCGCTGTCAGACCCGCAATAATGTTGTAGGAGAGCTTGAGAAGGCTGAGAGACCAGAACGCCGTTAACCATGCAAAAATTGGCTTGGCACCGAAGGGCAGCAGCGAAGCCGACAAGGCTAATGGAGCCATAAGCGCTGTCAGTAGCATGGAGACTTCAATCAGTTGCTGGAAGCAGTACTGGCATGCCGCCATGAACAGAATAATTACCCCTACCGTGGCACTAGAAGCCAGGGCACTGCCGCCTTTAAGGATCAATGCAGGCGGTGTAAGACCAGACACAGTGCTGATTGCCTTACCCGGAGTACCGAAGTTATCAGACGCTATTTGCTGCAACTGCTTCAGCTTCAGAGTCGCGCCGTAGGTGTTTTGGTACTCGGAAAGAATGCCTTGTAATGCTTTGTTTTGCTCTTCTAAGCATTGAGTCAACTTGTTATTCTCAACGATCGTGTTGCACTGACCTCTAGCTGTCACCAACTTCGCGTGAATAATGGAGTAATCACCCAGTTCGTTGAGCGTTTTCTCCAGGTTTTGCTCTGCCGCAACCACACGGACTACCTGGAGAGTGAAGTCGTTCAAGGTGTCCCGTAATCCACGACTGAAGCCAGAGAGCATGGCACCGTTATTGGCAGTGAACAGAATGATGACGATCGGCCAGACCAGGTCTTGCAAAGCCCAAAGCCCATTTACTTCGTCTGAGAGCCACTTACGGACAAAGTCCAACAACCAGAAAACCAATGCTCCAGCAGCAAGAAAAATCCCAATGTTGTTAATGGCACCGTAAAGACCGCCACTTAGGGCAACGTCCCAGGTACGGTCCCAGGCTTCAGACACGTTTTTGCTAATAACTTCGGCACCACCGAGAATGCCGGCACTAGCCGCATTGGAGTTAACCTGGCTGAACAAGGAAACAAAAGGCAGCATAATTTTGGCTCTAACGAATGAGGTGAAAGGCTTTGGCACTGGCTTCAGCTGTTTGAGCAACCAGGCTGTTTTCTTGAATAATGCGTTGCTGTTCAGCACCGTGCATTTGGGAGTTCATGTCGGACAACTGCGTAACCGCTGCCGCAACACCCAAATTGACTTGGCTCAACTTGGCAGACGCATCACCGAGTAGAGCCACTTGAGTAGCGTTCAGTTGAGACAAGCTAGCGAGTTGACTAGACTGAGACGCAAGCTGTTTTGACTCGTCCGCCAACTGGCTGGACAAGGTAGCAGCTGTCAGGTTGAGGTCTTTAATCGCGTCCTGTGTTGAAACCCGTTTCTGTGCCTGTTGTGCCTGCTGTTGCGCTTTTGTCGCCGCCTGACCAGAAGTGCTTGACGCTTGAGTAGACTGAGTCGTGAGCTTTTCGGAAGCAGAGGCGACCTGCTGAGAGGCTTTGACTTGCTTCTCAATGTTCTGAAGGTCTTCTTTGGTTGCCTTCTGGGCTTCCGTAGAGAAGTTTGCTTGTCCCCAAAGGTCTGCTAGCAAAGGGGCCGCAGCATTGTTTTTCAAAATGGAAGGCATTACACCACTAACGTTGTTTAGTTCAGCTTGAACAACGGGTTTGCCCTCTTGATCCTTATCGCCCAAAAGGCCCTTCAGCAGCTTGTTAGGATCAGGTAAGTTCAAGTCCCCAAGTGCATTCTTAATGGCTTCGGAAACGTCGTCTCCAAGAGCGCCAATGTAGTCTTGAACAACGCCTTCAATTTGACCTTTTAACGCTTCAAATCGCTTCAGGTAGCCGCCTACGAACCCCTGAATTTGCTCGACTTGCTGCTGCATACCACCAATGCTGCCCACAGACGAGGCACTAGAAGTAGAAGTGGACGTAACAGTAGGGCTAGAAGCACCAGGGTTGAACGATGTTTGACTTAAGCCAGGAGACGCTAAACCTAATGACGCTGACAACAAAGCGCCTGATACAACGGCTGCCGCTGCTTTAAGACCTGTCCGGCGTTGAGACCGCACCGATGGCGGCAGGGAAACCGGGTTTTGCTTGACTGAAAAGGGAACTGAAACCTGACGTACCACCGCAACCTCCAAAAAGACTAAGGACAAGAACTGGACTCCAAACACCGACAAAACAGGCGCACTAAACGGCGCTACCAACACTGGTCAAATCTGGAACTGGCTCAGGCACGGAAGCATTAGAATCTGACGGGGTAACAGACGGTATGAACGTGACCGCATTACCGTTAAAGGGAGGCGCTGTGATGACCGACCAGGTTGGCTCAAGTGCAACTAGCTGTTCCTCCTGGGCGGCTTCAACTTCGACCTCTGGTTCTGTTGCCTCTAAAGACAGGGAAGACTCAGACACCAACGTTGTTACCACCACCGCTTGACTGCCAGGAGCTTCCACCACCGCTTCAGGCGGGACGTTTACAGCGACCGGAGCAACTGCAATTTCAGGTGCAACTTTTAGAGTGGTTGGAGCGGCTGCGATCGCAGTACGTGGTTTAGGGAGGCGCATTTTACGACCGTCACGCAGGCTTGCACAAAGCTCAGTCGCAAACTTGGCTACGGCTGTAAAGCGATCAGAGTAAGCAGCGGCGAACGCATCGCGAGCCCGTTGTTCATGTGGGTTGTTTGCTACAATGCCGAGTTGGAAGTACGGCGAGTAGTAGCGGCAAAAGGTGAAGGTGACATTGTTGTCCAGCAACCACTGTGAGTAAATGCCCTCGCGCTTGGGGAAGAATGAAGCTGTCGCATTCCGCGCAATAATCGACTCGTCGTAGTTCAGGTATTTGACAAAGCTAGCGACAGCATTCGGCTGAATGCGCCCGACCAGCCGTGTTGAAAGGTTTTGTAGAATTTTGGAGGCAGACGGTGACTGAGCGATCGTGTCGACGTCTTGAGCAGACAAGATCACCCGTACACCGGCTTTCGCACCGTTAGCGCACAACCTAGCGACTAACTCTGAAATTTGGTCGAACTCAAACAGAATGGGTGACTCGTCTATGAAGAAAATGGACTCTGGTGACGAGAGTGCCCGACGTAGAGCAGCAGAGTAAGCCGAAAGGGCAAGAATGGCTGCGTCGTCGTCTTCAGTCAGGTTCCGCAAAGCGAACACAAGCAGCGGTGCGTCAGTGCGGAACGTTGACGGTTCCGAAATGGCTCGACCCACACGGGAGTTCAACCAGAACTCTAGCTGTAGCTTAATGAAGCCCATTGCCCGTCGAATGTCTGGGTCGTCTGCTACCCCAGAACCAACATTGTCTAAAGTGCAAATGCCGAGAAAGTCACGCATGGTGGGCATTTGCTTCCACAGTGCAGTGCCAACACCGGCATTCATGGCGTCAAGGTAACGACGGTCAATTCCAGGGTCGTTGAAGAACTTGCCCAGCAGCAGGTTAATTTGTGCCCGAATCGTCCGCTTCAGCACCAGCATTTCTGGTGTCGTGCTGTCGCCGCCCAAAATCATCGTCATGAGCGCTGATTCAAGGAAGGCAATGTAGTCCTGCATGCGGTTCTGCGCTTGCTCCATGGAGAGCGATCGCAAGTCGGGAATTTCAAAAAGGTTGTTTCGCTCTGTACCAATGTCGAAATATGCCCCAGTCTCAGGACCCAGGAAGGCTGCGTAGTCCTTAAACGTACTAGCTCCGTCTGTCGGGAAATCTAAGACCACAATCGGAATTTTGCGGCTCAGAGCTTGAGTCAGCCAGCCTGAAATCATGACCGACTTCCCTGAACGGGTGGTACCAAAGACAGCCAGGTGACGATGCTGGTTGAAGAGGTCAATGTAAAGCGGTACGCCACCTTCGTCTGAGATCAGCTCAAAGCCGTCTTCGTCCGCTGCTTGGGGTAGTACCAATGACATGAAGCCTGGTGCTTCGCCTGTGAGGTAGCATAAACGGCGATTGAAGGGACGGATTAGCATCGAGTCCCAACAGACAGGTAACGTCTGCTGCCAAATCAACCAGGCATATTCCAGCTCACGGTCAATCCAGGCAGGACGACGCACACACGACTGCAGGTAACGGCAACCCTCATCAAGGTCGTCCAGCGAGTCACGGTGCACCAGAATCACTACAGCCGTGTGCAGTGGCACTGAACCTTCATAGAGTTGTTCTTGAGCTGCCACTGCCTTCCGCACTTTAGAGAGGGCAGCTACGTCAACCGAATTCTTAGACGTCGCCAAATTCGACGACACGATCGATTGCTTGGTCAGTCGCTGCATATTGGTTTTGACTAACGCCTCATTTGCTCGCTGTAGTTGGCAAAACACTTCGGTGTCAGTCACGTTGTCGCGTGACAGCAAGTCCCACAAGTAACGTAATTGGTCGTCTTTGCTGGCCCAACCCGCAGGTTTGTCAACGAAGGTCAAAGCACCGACAAACTTACCGTTGACGTGTGCCCAGGCACGATCAGCAACCGGCATTGTTTCTTGTGACTCCAGCAGCAGGGTTGTAGGGTGAATGTCAGAACGTACAACTTCTGACAAGCCCTGCTCACTCATGGTCACTACTTGAGGCAATGGGGGTGCGTCGGTCTGGTTGAGTCGACTCCAAAGGTTTTTCCACAACATGGTTTCGTCCATAGGACGCACATCCAGACCGAGCTTGTTACCGAGTAGCTGCTCCCAGATCTGGAACCCGTCTGTAAAGGCTTTCGTGAACAAGTCTTCAAAGCGCACTTGTTCAACTTCTTCCAGTTGCCCGGTAAACTTGTTCCACCACGACAACCCACGTTTGGTGAGCCGCTCAATTGGGTCAGTCGCTCCGTGGGTATTTGGGTCAATCGTGTAAGTAACGTAGAGCTTCAAGAACTTGGGCTTACGCATGCCCGTTTGAGTCAGTTCTTGAATCCGTTGCTTTTCGCTATAAAGCAAGAACTTTAAAGCGTCAGACGACGCACCGGCTGCAATTTCCGTGAGTCGTCGTTGACGGCTAGCGTCAGACGAGAAGGAACCAAAATGAATCGTTAGCGTTTCACCCGGTGGCAAGTCTTTCAGACCCGATTCCAGCTTGTCAAAGGCAGTCTCGATCTGGCTGTCCCTCAAAGTAGAGTGGATCCCCTTGCACTCAAACCCAAAAACGAACTTGAGACGATCTTTGGCTTGACCTTTACCCAAGACTAAGGCACCAGTTGACCGACCGCGTAAGTTGTAATGCAATGGGAATTGGAGGTCTAACGAATCCTCCATGGCAGTCAGGCTGACCGCTTTCCCACCGGTAGGTGCCGTCACCTTTTGCTTACCAAGACGTTTTTGAGTTTTCATACGGGGCGCTCACAGCAAATAAGAAGGAATTAACTTAAGAACGTTTTTTGTGGGTACTGCCCGCTTTCTGTTTTGCTGGGGTCTTCTTTTGAGAACGGAGTGCGTGTCGTTCGAGGACTAAACGCTCTTGCTCAGCAATGATTGATTGGAGAGGGCAGTACCGTTCCCGCCCTCGTGTCCAATGCGGAGCGGCAATGAACTTGCCTAGAAAGCGGTAAGAACGCGAACCCGTCAGCAGCCACCAGGTACCACACGCCCAAACAATCAGCAGTCCTGTCCAAAGCCAGGAAAAGCGCAACGCTTGATTAAAGACCAAGTAGAAGGTGAACGCGATCGCTAGCCAGGGGAACAGTTGATCGGAAGGAATAGGGCCAAAGCGTGGTTGCAATCCCAACGCTTGGTTTACAGTGCGGTGACGTTCGGTCATAAAAGCTCTACCTCCGTAAGTGAAACTGGCTTAAGCTTTCGCTGAACCGCTACCGCCACCAGTGATCAGCCCACCCAAGACATCGCCTAGCGTGACCGTCACGAGAATGATCAACGGTGTCTTTGCCAGGGTTTGCCAGTCTTCACCGTCACGTGCGTTTTGGATCACCTTGACTAGGGAAATGCCCAGGTAAATCACGAACAGACCACGCAGCACGTTGAAGGTTAAAGCAATCATGTCGGCAACGTTGCCACCGGAACCAGCTGCACCTTTGCCCAGTGTTGATTTCATCCAGGTCTCGGTTTGATTAAAGAACTGAGCGCTTGCAGGTTCGGTATGACCAACCAGCGCGATAACTGCCACAACGGCACAAAGCAGCAGAGTCATTGAACCGATCGGGCTCCAACGACGCCGGTTGAGGAACCGCTCAGCGGAGCGGGACATTCTAAGCAGTTGGTGAGGGTAGACATGACCCCAGGCAAGCAGCACACAAAGCGCATTAAAGAAAAACCCTTCAATGCCAAACTTAATTGTTAGTAGAAACGCTGCATTCGTAATTAAGAAACGAGTACGAGGAGCCTGAAAGGCATCGAGCCAAAAACAGCTACTTGAAGAAGCAGGACTAAGAGAAGTCGTCATAGAAGAATTTCCTCAGTAACACAAAAGATATAGAAGAAGCGCTGAAAGAGCAGAACAAAGCCTGTAACAGCCGCTTTCCAAAGACCATAAGGTCTTCCTTATACTTTTGTACCGAGGACTATCACCCAAAAAGGAGAGCGCTTTTTGAGGGTTTAGCTGTTATTACGGAGCATTAATTAGCAAACAAGAGTTAGACATTTTGTAACAGAAAGCAAAGAGGCGTTCAAACACAAAATACTGGGCAAAAATATTGTTACAGAATGACTTTTTGTCCAGCCAGCTACTCTAACAAAATGACTCTTGAGCTAGTACAGGAAAAACGTGCAGGGTGGGAAGCCTCTGTTAGCAACAAATGCGTTTCAAAAAGTGAGCAGCCTGAAACCTTTACAGGGGCTGAAACAAAGCTTTTATTGATCGTTACATGAGAGTCTGTATATGATGCCGCACTTTCAAGGTGCGGCTCTCTTAAAGCTTGAATGCATGAGCCCACTGTGATTGCCTAATTAAACGACAAAAGCCCCAGCCGTAAAGCTAGGGCAAACATACAGTGCAGACAGTTTTTAAGACAGCCGGAGTAGAGAAGACTACTCCTAGTCGCTTGCGCCCATAGAGAAGGCAGTCAATAAACTGAGGAAACGAGACCAGCTTCGATTACGGCTTGGATGGTGTAGTGTTGCTGATCTTTAGGTGAGGGATAGGTAGCTGAATAAACTTTGGGTTTAACAGCCTAGTTGTTGAGCACGCCCTCTTCATTGGTTGTATACCATGTCGACACAGAGAACGAGAGCGTCCTTGGGAAGTTCTGAAAGCCTGATGCGAAGAAGGAGATGAAGCGCATCACGAATAGGGGCTGATTTTGCCCATTGCTGTTCATAAGACGAAGCCTGCTCTTTGCCAAAAAATGCTGACTGTTTTTGGTTCTTCTGTTCTTGATTATTCATGTAAAAACCACCGAGTTTCGCTAGCCCTTTCTCATTGTTCAGAGGTACAAGACTAACGAGCCTTGCCAACGCTAAAGGGTGCGCTTGAACAGCTGTAAAGTGCCTTGGCGGTGCAACAAGAGTACAGGTGGGCCATCTGTATCTGCCATTAGTGATGGCTGTATTGAGTGGATGGAGTCATCATCGTCTGTACCTTGGTGTGAATGAGCAAGAGATCTGGGTTCTTCCCAGGTTTTGATACTGCTGGCGAAACATTGCTTAATACAAGACTCTGCTCGCTAAAGAGTGACTAGGATGACAGAGTAGCGTTGATATCAGGGGCTTTGTCCATGTCACTGCACCCCCAAA
>NZ_JACJPI010000001.1 GCF_014695975.1 Leptolyngbya sp. FACHB-321 | reverse complement strand
CGTTCTCCAGTCAATTGCTTTGTCAATATCTTGGGCGGATTGATTGCCTATTGCCATCAGCCAAAGAAGCCATCCATTGCCCTTGACCACAATTTGCTCCTTCCGGCTTAACCCGAACTGACGTTAAAAACATCTGCTAACTCAATTATTTCAGGAGTTCATCTCATGACTTTTCTGTTTTCTATGAGCGCATGGGCGATCGTAGGATACGGCACCTTCAGCATCATTAACTCTTTGCGAAAAGGGATTGCTACTGTTAAACACCTGCACGAAATTCCTTGCGCTCGGTGTCAACCGCATAAGGTGATGAAGCTCGTGGGGTGCAGTGGCACTAGCAACTGACTGGTTGCTCGGAGCGAACTCAACCAATGTTACTCTAGAGCCAAGCTGGGGTATGGCACCGCTTCATGTAAAAATGAGCCATTGCTTCGAAGGGGTATAAATCACGCTCCTCTTAAACTCTGTCATAGTGGCTTCTGTTCATCCACTCAAACAGAAACAGGAACGGTCAGATTCTGCAATCACTGCTGAAAAAAAGTTTTAGCCGATATGTGATACTTAATTGTCAGAAACGGTATCATCCCCCTGCCCCAACTGGAAATTATTAAGCTGGGTAGATTCGCAGACGTTGATCCGGACCGGGACCAACGCTATTAGATTTGAGACGATAGTGGTCCACAAATTCCTGCTGAATTTGGCGAACGTGAGCGGATCGCGGTAGCAGTTCCACAGGTTGCCCTTTAGGAATGACGATCGCCTCCACAGCCAGTCGGGCTTCTTCCAGAGCATCCCACTCATCATCTGGATTCCCACTGTAAATCTGGCTGGATTCCGCTTCAACCGTTGCGGCTTTTGTCTCAATGACAAACATTGACCGCAGGGTCTCAGTGATTTGAGCCACAGTATTGCCATTGACCATGTGTATTGGCATCTGGTACTCGCTCGCCAGGCGCTCCAGGATCGAGTGTTGGGTCAAGTGCGACTTAAGGGCTAAAACGGCTTCTGCTGCTTCCAAGTCTGCAACCAGGACAAATGGTACGCTCAACTCCTCGATCACCTGTTGGAGTTGCTGACGCTCAATTCCATAAGGATACAGACGCAGTTGACCTTCGCTGGACGGAACCGCAAGGGTGGAAGTTATAGCCTGCGAAGGTTCTACTCGTGGATGAGGATACCGCTCCAGCTCTAGTTTGAACCGCTCTTCCTGCCATGCTTGTGAGACACGATCGCTGGCGCTTTCTTTTGGCACTGGCAGCACTCGTTTTGAGGGACGCCGTTTATCCCGTACATTGGGTGAGCGAGTGGAGAGCGGCGCTGCTGAAAGGCTACCGATTGCAGGACTGGAAACCTCCCGAGTCATTGTGACCTGCCCTTGATCGTTAACCGTTCTCACTTGCAGCGCTGCCCGGTTTCCCAACAGTAAGCGATCAACGGTATCACTAACGCACTCATGCACCGTCCACTTCTGACGCTCCTGCATCTCAACGGCGATGTCAAAGGTAGGGGGTGCTTTGCGTTCCAGCACACTCTTTTGAGACCCTCGCCGACGCGCTTCCTCATCACCTAAGGTGACTGACTGAATCCCACCGACTAAGTCTGCTAAGGTTGGATTTTTGATTAGGTTTTCTAACTGATTGCCATGAGCCGTGCCCACGAGTTGTACGCCACGTTCAGCGATCGTCCGTGCTACTAGTGCTTCTAACTCCGTGCCAATTTCATCAATCACGATGACTTCTGGCATGTGGTTTTCCACCGCCTCAATCATCACCTGATGTTGCAGTTCGGGGCGTGCCACCTGCATCCGCCGCGCTCGCCCAATCGCAGGGTGGGGAATATCACCATCACCCGCAATCTCATTTGAACTATCAATGATGACAACCCGTTTATGCAAGTCATCGGCTAACACCCGTGCAATTTCCCGTAAAGCTGTTGTTTTACCCACACCCGGACGACCCAGCATCAGGATGGAGTGACCCGTTTCCACCAGATCGCGAATCATGGCAATGGTGCCAAAAAGGGCGCGACCGACTCGACAAGTTAGCCCAATGATTTCCCCTTTACGGTTGCGAATGGCGCTGATGCGGTGCAGGGTTTTTTCGATACCGGCCCGGTTGTCAGCGCCAAAAGGACCAACGCGGTCAAGGCAGCCTTGCAACTGCTCGTGCGTCACTACCTGCTCAGACAAAAACTCCGCCTGGCTGGGAAAACGCGCTTCAGGACACCGCCCCAAGTCCAGCACAACCTCGACCAGGCTCTCGCGTTGCGGATGGCGTGCTAAGCGTTGCTGTAAGTCTTGAGGCAGAAGCTCCAGCAACTTCTGGAGGTCATCAGTGTTGTACATTGTTTAAAGCTAGCGTGTCACGCTAAGGGAAGGATGAGCGCACAAACGATTGCGCATACAGCTAAATTAAGGTCAGTTTCATCCAGAATGGAGCGACTTGGAGGCACTGTTGCTTGAGCTCGTGTTTGATGATGCCACTGCTCAAACGCTGCTTGAGCAGTAAGTTTTGATAGACTTTCACAATAACAAACTGTCACTTCCTCTACAGCGGGTAAACCGATGTGATCGGCGTAGATCGCCCGCCCTCTGACCCTTGTAAAAAAGCCTTGTAAAAAGCCTCCTTTCAACGCTAGAAGGAGGCTTGAGGATGCTGACCTGATCCTGTATGGTTGCTGCTGTTGGGGTCCCACCAACTACTTTTATGGTGCAGCGCCATAGGCACCAGGAAAGCCAAAAAGCTTAAAGCAGAGCCCTGAAGGCTGCATAGCAACTTGTTTTAGTTTCAGTATCACCAATGATGGAGGTCAAGCCCTCGGTCTATTA